>NZ_FZNN01000068.1 GCF_900188035.1 Puniceibacterium sediminis
CGGTAGCGGGCGGGAGGTGGCTTGCTCATAAAGACCCTCTAACCGCATAGATTCACGTTGTGAATCGTCCATAGTCAGAGTTGTGCAACAATGCCCCGCTGGAACATACGGTTTCGCCGTATCCGAGGCACGCGCCGCGGTCACCGTATGAACAGCTGAAGCCCTGCTGGCTGATCGCGCTGAATGGGATCAGCGCAAAAGTGACCAGGATGGTCGCGAGCTTCATTCCATCACCTCCAGCTTTGGCAAATCGCGCACGATTTCCATGGTTCGCAGGCTGACGGTGATGACGGGTTGGAAAAGTTCCAGCGGATATGCGGGGTTGTTCATCGTCTCGTTGGCATAGCGGTTGGCGTCGTTTTCGATGCCGCTGGCTTTGTCGACCTTCACCACCTGGCGTTCCATCACCCATTCCAGCGCGGGCTTGCCGTTCACGACGTAGTCGTAGGCCTCCAGCGGGATATCCTGCATGGTGATGTTGCCGTTGTAGATGACGCTGGTCTTGTCCTTTTCCTTGCCGTTCTTGCCGAAGGCCCATTTCGTGACGCGGTAGAAGGCCTCGGGGTTCTTGATGTCGGCCAGGCGCAGGTCGCCTTGCTTGATCGTGACCGGGTAGCGTTCAACCGTTTCGTAGTTCACATGCAGATCGCCGAGGGTGCGACCCGCGCGGCTGAAGGCCCAGAAGTCGGCGGCTGTTTTCACGCGAGGGATGCGGGGGAGGTTCTTATAGACGCTCTCAGCATAGCGCGTTCTGTAGTCTGGAGAGTGCAACAATCCGTAAGTGTAATAGAAAATATCATCCTTTTCTATCTTCTCTCCCGGCCAAGCCGTCTGGAAGTGGGCTAACGATTCATTAGTAATACCGTCTCGGGATATAGTTCCAGTGCTGGCCAAGCTAAACAAGTCTTCTTCTTCTCGCTCAGCGATTTCATAAACTTTGAGTGGGAAACACTGCCCCCCATGGGCATTGTTGCACAACTCTGACTATGGACGATTCACAACGTGAATCTATGCGGTTAGAGGGTCTTTATGAGCAAGCCACCTCCCGCCCGCTACCG
>NZ_FZNN01000067.1 GCF_900188035.1 Puniceibacterium sediminis
CGAAGGTCTGCCGCCGGTTGCGCCGACGCTGCCGCTCCTGGACCGGGCGCAGATCATCGACGGGGGCGAGCCGAGCCTGTTCAATGCGCTGAGCTGGAACTACGGGCTGACGGAATTCCGTGGTCGCGCGGACTCGCTCGGCGCGATCCTCGAGTGGGCGCAGAGTGACGAGCCGATCAGCGTGCGGCTGATCTCCGGCCCGGGCGGCGCTGGCAAGACGCGGCTTGCGGCCGAGGCGGTGCGGGAAATGCGGGCGGCGGACTGGACGGCGGGGTTCCTGCCACCCGAGGCGGCCTCGGCCCTGCGGGTACTTGGCGATGGTACCGCGGGGCTGTTCCTGGTGGTCGACTATCCCGAGGAACGCCGACAGATCGTGGACGACCTGATCGCGGCGCTGGCCGAACACGGCCATGCCGCCGCGCCGATCCGCGTGCTGTTGATTTCGCGTCGGGGGATCGAGGACTGGGACGGCTACGCCACGCGGCTCAAGCACCGGTTCGGGCGGCAGGAGCTGGTGAGGCCGGGAGCCCTGACGGCCGAGACGGCGCTGCAGGTGCTTGAGGATGCGGCGCGCGGGTTGGCGGAACTCATGGGAGTCGAGGTGCCGCCGCTCGACGCTGCGGCGGGCTGGCTGTCGCCGGTGCCGGACGATCCCGAGCGGCGGTTGCCGCTGTTTGCGGCGGCGGCGGGGCTGCATGCGGTGATGGATCCGGGCGCAGCCTTCGATCTGGGCGGCGCGCAGCTGATGCAGGACCTGGCACGGCGGGAGCTGGACCGGGTCAACCGGACCTCTCTGCCGCTGGGCTTGCGACGGGCCGAGGCCGCCTCGGCGCAGGACGGGCTGGCGCGGCTGCTGGCGCTGGGAACCAGCTGTGGCGCGGGGCTGGACGCGGCAACGCTCCTTGATCTGCAGGAGGCGCTCCGGGTGGTGCCCGGTGTCGAGGGCGAGGTGGTTCTGGAGCGGGTGCAGATGACCAGCTGGTGGTCGAAGGGCGGATCCGGCACGGCCGGTCGGCTGATGCCGCTGACGCCCGACCGGCTGGCGGCGGCCTTCGTGGCGCAGGTGCTGCTGAAATCCCCGCATCCGAAGCTGCCCGAGCAGCACTGGTTTGCAGCGCGGGCGGGGGGGGCTGGCTATGGCGACACGATCAGCCGGATGGGCTATGACCTGCATGCGCTGGGGGATGGCTCTGCGGCAGCCTTCGAGG
>NZ_FZNN01000063.1 GCF_900188035.1 Puniceibacterium sediminis
GGTTCGCTAACACAGAAGGCCTGAACATTATCTACGAGTTCGAATGGTCGCCTCTACGGCCCTTACAGAGAAAGGTCCTTCTGCGATCGATCACCCCTCAAAGAAGGGGCGATAGGGCTCGCCATGTTTGATGATCCCATGAACAGTACGGGCCATCTTGGCGGCGATTGCGGTATACGCCTTGCGGCGCAAATGTGTGTTTTGACGGTCCTTGGCGATGTAACGCTCGAACTTGTCTCGGAAACTGTTGGTGCGCTGGATGATTGCCACCTGACCGGCCATCCACAGGGCTCGACGCAGTCGGGCATTGCCGTATTTTGACAGCTTGGTTTGGCCGCGGAACGTGCCGGACTGGATGGTTGCCAGATCCATACCGCAAAATTTTAGAAATTGGCGGTGATGCTGAAAGCGGCGCAGATCGCCTGCCTCCGCCAGGATGGTCAGCGCATTGATCGGGCCGATCCCCGGGATGGATGTCAGCAGTTGGTAGTCGTCGTTGTTCTTGAGCAGCTCGACGGCACGATCCTCAATCTGATTGCGTTGCGCGATCAGGCTTCGCCCTTCACTCAAGACCAAACGAAACATCCTGGCGGCGTCAGAGTCTGGAGCAATGGGCAGCCCTACAGATGACTTGGCGGTCTGATAAATATCTGCAAAAAAAACGTTCTTTTGATACTTTGCGTCCGACCACGTCCCAAGCATCGGCGAGAAATGTCTCTTGATCCATGGCAGAGATAAAGTGAGGTGACGGATAGCGCTCCAGAAAAGCGAAGAACCAATCGCTGCGAGAGCTGCGGTGGAAACGATCAGCTTCAGAGAAATACAGCGGCAGGTAATGGGTCAGGACCCGGTGCCAAAGTTCGGTCTTCGAGCGCGAGACAATGTCGTGTGTCTTGGATAGTTCCTGCAGGTCGTTCGTGCCACAAAGCATTGGATCGTGATAGAATTGCTCGTTCCCGATCTGCATCATGTGCAGGATGACCTGCGCGTCTTTCGGGTCGTTCTTGTCCCAGCTGTTGTTCAAGGCCTCACGGGTCCGTGCCAATGCGACCGAAGACACAAACTTTACCTCGAAACCAGCGACGCCGAGCCGATACGCCAAAGCGCGATGGTAATTGCCCGTGGCTTCAAACGCCACGCGCACAGGACGGCCATAATCCGAGAGTGTGCCGATCAATCGGTTGACGTCGTCGAGTTGGTTTAGAACAGTCAGGCGGCGGCGGCGCGTCCTACCTGGAATAGCGATGAAGACTTCATGGCGGGCCTTAG
>NZ_FZNN01000059.1 GCF_900188035.1 Puniceibacterium sediminis
TCAATGCCCTCGGCACTGCCGAGATCATTCGCGTGGCATAACGCCAGCGGGGTAAGGGGAAGTCATGCCTCAGGCGTGAGTTCTGCAACAATGCCCTCCGAAAGATCCTCGATCAGCACATGCAGACTGACATCGACACTCTCATGCCATGGAACTTCGGCAAGTAGTAAAACCACAGTGCCATGGGTGATGGACTGCCGCTTACCGTCGAACCGGGTGCCGTGCCGCAGAAGGCTCCAGGCGATTCGAGCGAGTTTGTTGGCAAGCGCAATGGCCGCTTTGTTTCGCGGCATAACTGTGAGCACTGGTTCGTCGTCATCAATCGGTTCATCTCTTAACTCATTTCCGGTAGTCCATCCCCTCACATAAAGACCAAAACGATCATCGGATTTGAGATCGGTGGACAGTTCACCGATAGTCACATCTATTTGCATGGTATTTGAGGCGTCGCAATCCAAGAAGTCCGCCTCCATGAAGCTTAGCCAGCGCGACGACAATGTAGACAACCGCACGTCGAGGGGATGCCATTCGCAATCGCGCTCGCCGACTTCCAAGTGCCCGCCTCGATGGTATGGAGTCGCGAGGCGCTTATCGGCTACCTTTATGGTCAGGGGGCCAAGACAAGGGAAAATGATGGTCGCAAGTTCGCCGTCCCTACGACTGCAACACATCTGCTCGGCGGAACAGGCTTCCCTGCCGGGCTGTTCACGGACAGCAGAAATGAAGAGCTGTCTGCGATCATCTTCACCAATGCCTGCGCGATATCCAAATTGAGCCGGGTAAGCATCTCGTCAGGTGCGGATACCAAAGGTTTGCGTTACACGCGTATCGGTAATTTCTTTGATCGGACGCCAGGGGCATTGAAAGGCATACCTTTCTGTCTTGATATCACAAGTGAAGAATACAAGACCCTTTGGCCACAGCACTACGAGCCATGGTGCGCAGAAATGGAAGTCTTTCATAATCCATTTGCTCGTTATCCATTTCCGAAGGCGCTCTTGCCGGAGGTCACTCATTGGTTCGAGCTGGGCGGAGAAATAGTCTGCGAGTCATTTTACGAGACGTCGATCCTTTGGTCTCAGACAATAATTCAGAAACAATCGGACCGCATAATAACCTTGGATGACTTCGTGGCGGATCCCACTTGATCAGAACATCGGATCAGTGACCGCCGACGGCGCGTATGCCACGCGCAAATGCCCATGCTGTAATTCCACCGCGCAAGAACGCCAAGCCGTGGAAACCTACAAGCGCCGGAGCCATGGGTAAGCGGCAGTCCATCACCCATGGCACTGTGGTTTTACTACTTGCCGAAGTTCCATGGCATGAGAGTGTCGATGTCAGTCTGCATGTGCTGATCGAGGATCTTTCGGAGTGTGGCGGCGACATAGGCTTCGGGGTTTACGGCGTTCAGGCGACATGTGCCTATCAGCGAGGCGACACGCGCCCATGTCGCGGCGC
>NZ_FZNN01000055.1 GCF_900188035.1 Puniceibacterium sediminis
CTGACATCCATCACCTGGCACAGGCGCGCTGCCGGAAACGCATCCCGGTGTTCTTCGACAAACCTGAACCTCACGGCTTTTGGCTCGCGAAGAACACCGTGGCTTCCTAAGAAACAGCCATGTCGGTACCCTTGGGCAATTCCCGTAAATCGTAACCCAACGACTTTGCCCGTCGTTTGAGATTGCCCAGAACGCGACTGCGATACCGTTCTTCGTAATGGTACGCCCCAGGATCCTGATAGGTCATGCCATGCCGCAACGTGTTATAAAACAGAACGGCGATCTTGCGCGCGGTCGCTGTCACCGCTTTGGATTTGCCCGCTCGTGCTGCGAGGCGTCGATAGAAGGCCCCCAAAGCAGTATCACTTCGCCCAATCGTGACGGCTGCCAATCGCAACAGGGCGGCGGCACGGCTCGATGAGCGTCGGGTGCGCGATGACAGCACCTTGCCGCCAGATATCTTGTTGCCCGGTGCCAGACAGAGCCATGATGTAAAATGCTTGGCGCTTGGCCAGGCGCGAAGGTCGGTCCCACATTCTCCTACCAGTTTGAGGAATAGGGATGGCCCCAGACCATGGATTTGGGTCAGGTCGATCCCAAGAATGCCAAAAAGTGCAGCGCGCACATCGAACGACGGCGTGCCCACCTGCTTTGTCTTCGTTCGCACCCGAGGCAATTGGCCAGGGTCGTGATCTTGATCAGCGGCCAAGGTGTCGAGTGTGGCCTCAAGGTTGCGATCACATTCCAGCATCTTGTCCTGGTAGTAGTCGTAAAGGTCCAACGATTGCGTCAGGGCAAAGATATGCTCAGGCCGGTCGTTCCCGTTCAGGGCCGCTTTGATCGTTTCAACTGAGGCATGGCAGCGGACATCACGATAGGATGCCAACACCTCCAGATCACGCTCACCTGCTACAATAGCTCGGATGATCCGCATGCCTGTCACGCCAGTGATGTCGGACACAACGTGGTGCAACTGCAGGTTCATCTCCATCAGGGCCTTCTGCATATGTTGGATATGAGCCGCCGCATATTCCACCAATCGTTCCCGCTGGCGCAAATAGGCGCGCAACGTTGCAATCTGTCTGGATGGCCTGAAGCTGCCACGCAAAAGACCATAAGAATGCAACTGACGCAGCCAGCTTGCATCGCTGACGTCCGTCTTCCGGCCTGGCACGTTCTTTGCGTAGCGTGCATTCACCAAGATCACCTCAAACCCGTGCTGCTCGAGGATCTCGTAAGCTGGAATCCAATAGACGCTAGTGGACTCCATCGCGACGCTCGTCACGCCATGTTTTTTGAACCAGTCGGCCAAATCATGCAGATCGTGCGTAAAGGTGCCAAATGCCCGAATCGGCATGTCAGCCACATCTGGGTTCACCGCTGCCATATGCATGCGTGAGCCAATGTCGACAGCGGCGGCACCGATGTTGACTGCCTCAATCGCGGCGAGTTCGTGGGTCTTTTTGTTCGCCATTGTGTATCCTCCTGCTGGCAACAGAAGGGCGTGGGTTCTGCAAATCCGTTATCTTCCTAATCGGGATCATCGTAGGACGGCGTCACCACCCTCAAGTTAGCATCAACCCATGGGCCACGTTTTTTAACGGGGTTCCCGACAATACCGGGACCTCCAATAAGCGAACGGCCGCTGCCCTCCGTCTGCGACGATAGCACAGGCTGTTTCCACCGCTCGCAGGCGGGCCCAACCCGGGACGGTTTTTTAGGATGTCCCTTTCCTCCTTGAGAATGCGGTTCTCACGCCGAAGCCGGTCATTCTCTTGGGCGAGGCTCAAATCCTCCTTCGAAACCACATCTGGGTCTCGATGCGCAGTGATCCACTTGTTCAGCGTCGACATCCCGACACCCAGATCGTCAGCCACCTGCTTGCGCGTCATCCCACTTGTCAGCCCAATCCGCACCGCATCTCGCCGGAATTCGTCCGTCCGTTTCAGCCCCATAGTCAGTCTCCTTTGTTGCAGCAAATGCTATCAAAGGAGCGCCATCAAACCGCGACAGGTCCA
>NZ_FZNN01000062.1 GCF_900188035.1 Puniceibacterium sediminis
CCTTTTGCGCGGCTTGATTGTCACCCGGCAGGGCATTGCGCGAAGCCAATGTCCCGAGAGGGGCGCAGGTTCAGTTCCAAGGCGCAGTAGATGCGATAGACACGTTTGTGATTCCACGGGTGCCCTTTGACGTTGCGCAGATGCAGAAAACACTGCCCAAATCCCCACGTCTTGCGGGCGTCGGTCAGCTCAGCCACCGGCACACCGCCCTCGGCCTGGCGTAGGATCGCAAGGATCTGGGGTTCGCTAAATCTCGTCATCTTCATCAGATTCTCCTCAGTCATCTTGCTGAGAAAATTCTACGTCCGCATCCCCTTAGTTTTGGGGAGGATTACCATGCGACCTTCGCCGTCCTGTGCGGCTGCGGGCACAACATCCGCAAGATTCTGGCCCGATTAAGGGCTCTTTTGGTCCTGTTGCTGGTGTGTCTTTCCCGCGCGCACCGCGCAATCAATGCCACCGGAGGCCGATTAATGGCCGTGCAGATCGCCCCATAGGTCGCTACGCTCACGCCCGGCAGTTCAGGCGCATGCGCAAAGCTTTGAGAACATTGCGTGGATACACGGGGCGCGTCATGCGCGAAATCCGGCGCCAATTTGATGCCATTCCTGCCGGAGCTGTCCGCGACGGTGTCGTCGAGATGCTGGCGCGGGTTTCGAAGCTTCTGCACCAGACCCCCAAGGAAAAGGGCAAGATCTACGCCCTGCACGAGCCCGACTGTATCTCTAAGGGGAAGGCGCGGGTGCGCTACGAGTTCGGTTGCAAGGTCAGCCTCGCCACCACAATCGACGAGGGGTTCGTCGTCGGAATGCGCGCCATGCCAGGTAACCCATACGACGGGAACACGCTGGCCGAGGCTATTGAGTAGGTCGAGACGCTCACGGATCGCCGCCCGGACCTCGCCGTCGTGGACCGGGGCTACCGCGGTCAAGGCGTCGCAAAGACCCGGGTTCTGATCTCCGGAATGCGTCGCGGGCTGACGGATGAACTGAAAGCGCAGCTTCGGCGGCGCAGCGCAATCGAGCCGGCGATCGGCCACATGAAGACTGATGGCCGCCTCGCGCGCTGCCCGCTCAAAGGGACCAAGGGCGATACGATCTTCGCTATGCTGTGCGGCTGCGGGCACAACATTCGCAAGATCTTGGCCCGGCTAAAGGTTCTTTTGGTCCTGTTATTCGGCATTGTTGCAGAACTCACGCCTGAGGCATGACTTCCCCTTACCCCGCTGGCGTTATGCCACGCGAATGATCTCGGCAGTGCCGAGGGCATTGA
>NZ_FZNN01000050.1 GCF_900188035.1 Puniceibacterium sediminis
TCAATGCCCTCGGCACTGCCGAGATCATTCGCGTGGCATAACGCCAGCGGGGTAAGGGGAAGTCATGCCTCAGGCGTGAGTTCTGCAACAATGCCTGTCGAACGTATCGATTGGCGCGCTGTTCATCGCGGGCGTCTTGCCGGGGCTAATGTGCATCGTCATGCTGATGATCGTGGCCTATGTTCAGGCCAGAAACGGCGGTGAGGCCTATCGCGAGACCGAGCCCTTTACCTTCGCGCGCCTTTGCCGCACCGGCTGGGCGGCCCTGCCCGCAGCCGGAATGCCGATCCTGATCCTGGGCGGCATTCTTGGCGGGGTGTTCACGCCGACCGAGGCCGCCGCCGTGTCGGGGTTCTACGGGCTGCTCGTGGGGCTCTTTGTTTACGGAGACCTCGACATCCGCAAGCTGCCCAACCTGATCCTGCGCACCGCATCGCTTTCGTCCGCAGTGATGCTCATCATTGGCACTGCGGCCTTATTTTCCTGGCTCATTGCCAATGCGAACGTACCGAAGATGCTTGGCGAATGGATCACGAGCGTGTCCACTTCGCAGGTGGTGTTCCTGATCATCGCCAACCTGCTTTTCCTGTTTGTCGGTATGTTCCTCGAGACCATCGCGGCGATACTGATCATAGTTCCGGTGCTCTCTCCCATAGCCGCGCAGATGGGTGTGGACCCAATCCACTTCTCACTGCTGGTGATCCTCAACTGTGCCATCGGCACCGTGACACCGCCCTATGGTGTATCGCTCTTCGTCGCCTCCAGCGTGGCGGGGCGGCCGGTGCTCTCGGTCGCACGGCGACTGGTCTGGCCGCTGAGCGGGCTCTTCACGATACTCCTCGCCGTAACCTTCATCCCTGACCTGCCACTATTCCTGCCACGACTTTTCGGACTTATCGACTGACTAGAGGAAAGAAACCATGTCCAAGCTCAAGATTACCATTGCCGGTGCCGTGTTCGACGCGCAATTCGAAGAGGAAAAGGCACCGAAAACCGTCGCGGCCTTCCGCGCACAATTGCCCTACAAGAGCCAAGTGGTTCACGTCCGATGGAGCGGCGAGGGTGTGTGGATCCCGCTGGGAGAGATGGATTTTGGCGTGGAGTACGAGAACCACACGAGTTTCCCCGCGCCGGGGCAGTTCATCCTCTACCCGGGCGGCATTTCGGAAACCGAGATCCTGCTGGCCTACGGGGGAGTTCACTTCGCTTCCAAGATGGGTCAGCTTGCGGGCAACCATTTCATCACCCTGACCTCCAATCTGGACAAGCTGGCCGAGATTGGTCCCAAGGTGCTCTGGGATGGTGCGCAGGAGATCCTCTTCGAGGAGGTTTGAAGTCTGCCCATGTCGAACACTGTTCTTGACGCCCCGATCACTTACGGTGCCCGGCTGCGCCAACTTGCCGCCGAGCGTGGCGGCGGGGAAGCCGTGCGTTTCCTCCCCGCTGAGGGCGCGCCAGTCTCGCTCAGCTGGGAGGCGATGGATAAACTCGTGGATCGGTATGCGCGGGGACTCAGGGCGCACGGCGTGGTGCAGGGAGATGTCGTGGCCTTCGCGCTCGGGAATGTGCCCGCACATCTTGTGATGGCGCTTGCCGTGTGGCGGCTGGGCGCCACCACGATGGTGCTCGACCCCGGGATCCAGCCCGACACGGCCGAGGCTATGAAAGTTCGCAGCGGTGCACGATTGGTGATCGGCCCCGCGCCGGGGCTGGGCGATCTGGATCTTGCAACCTTCGAGGCCGAGGCAGCAGTGCAGCCCGAAAGGCCAGTCCTGGATGGTACGCCGTGTCCCGGCAAGATCGTGCTGTCCGGGGGCTCTACCGGACTGCCCAAGATGATGGCCGACGACCGGCCTTTTGCCCGCATCCCCGGTGCCAGTTGGGGGCGCATCGCGCCACGGCTCGGGTTTCGCAACGACCAGACCCAGCTTGTTTGTGGGGCCATGTCCCACAACGCGCCGTTCACCTGGGCTCAGAACGGCCTGTTCGAGGGCAACCGCCTCGTTCTCATGGAGCGTTTCGATGCCTCCGGCGCACTGCGGGCGATCGACGACGAAGGAGTTGGCTTTGCCATGCTGGTGCCTACAATGATGGTCCGGATGCTTGACGCGCTTCCGGCAAGCGGGGTGACCCTTGATAGCCTGTACGCGCTATATCACACTGGTGCGCCTTGTCCGGCATGGCTGAAGCAGGCTTGGATCGACGTGCTGGGGCCGGAACGTGTGACCGAGATGTACGGCTCGGGCGAGAACACAGGCCAGACCACCATCACGGGCATGGAATGGCTGACGCACCAAGGCTCTGTCGGGCCCGGTTTCGAGACGGAAATCCGCATCTACAGCTCAGACGGTGACCGCCTATCTGTCCACGAGGCTGGAGAGATATTCATGCGGCCTGCGGATTTGGGCGGGCGGGCGCAGTACCTCGGACCGGATGCGCCGCGACCGGAGCGTGATGCCGATGGCTATCAGAGCATCGGTGACGTTGGCTGGCTGGACGATGAGGGCTTTCTCTACCTTGGCGGCCGGCGGGATGACATGATCAATACTGGCGGAGTTAAGGTGCACCCCGAGACGGTCGAAGCCGTTCTGCTGCAGCACCCGGACGTGACTGATGCTGTGGTGTTCGGCATTCCCGACCGCGACTGGGGCGAAAAGGTCGTGGCCTGCGTGGTACTCCGCAGCATGTTGGCACTTGGCGCTCTGCACAGCTTTTGTACCGAACGCTTGGCACCCGCCGAGGCCCCGAAACTGGTCCGGGCGCTAGAAATTTTGCCGCGTGACGGCTTTGGCAAGATCCGTCGAAAGGCATTGCGGGCCACCTTCCTCTGACAAGGCCTTTGAGATAGGGGCTTTGATGGGGCTTGTTGACTAAATGAACTTAGGGGTTTCATTCTGTGAATCCAGCACGATACGTGGGACCCGACAAAGTACAAGACCGCAAGCTGGTCGGCTTACAACGACCGCTTGAAGCGCTGCGGATCGCTGTCGATCTGATTTGATCCCGATATGGTGTGGGCGCCAACACCGAGCGGCACTCGCGGTCGGCAACAGATTTTCAGCGATGCCGCCATCCAGGCCGGCCTGACTTTGCACGTGCTGTTCGGACTGGACTGGGCGGTACCGTATTTTAGCGCCCTTTGCTGTCCACCAGATGCCGGGACTGAACAACTAGCCAGACCCCGGAAGGCGAAGAGATCGTGAAAATACACGCCGCGTATCGCGGTGCTTAGTTGCGACGGCATTGTTGCAGAACTCACGCCTGAGGCATGACTTCCCCTTACCCCGCTGGCGTTATGCCACGCGAATGATCTCGGCAGTGCCGAGGGCATTGA
>NZ_FZNN01000048.1 GCF_900188035.1 Puniceibacterium sediminis
GATCTCGGCCGCCGGGAGGAC
The DNA here is from genome assembly GCF_900188035.1 of Puniceibacterium sediminis. Taxonomy (GTDB): domain Bacteria; phylum Pseudomonadota; class Alphaproteobacteria; order Rhodobacterales; family Rhodobacteraceae; genus Puniceibacterium; species Puniceibacterium sediminis. The sequence continues at coordinate 22 of NZ_FZNN01000048.1, forward strand.
GCGCTGGGGGCCGCAGAAGAGGCCGTGGCGCTCTACCGCGACCTCGCCGCCGCGCGGCCGGAGGCCTTCACGCCCAACCTGGCCGCATCGCTGAACACCCTCGCGAACCACCTCTCGGCGCTCGGCCGCCGGGAGGAGGCGCTGGCGGCCGCCGAGGAGGCTGTGGCGCTCTACCGCGACCTCGTGGCCGCGCGGCCGGAGGCCTTCACGCCGGACCTGGCCGGATCGCTGAACAACCTCGCGAACCATCTCTCGGATCTCGGCCGCCGGGAGGACGCGCTGGGGGCCGCAGAAGAGGCCGTGGCGCTCTACCGCGACCTCGCCGCCGCGCGGCCGGAGGCCTTCACGCCGGACCTGGCCATTTCGCTGAACAACCTCGCGGGCTTCCTCTCGGGCCTTGGTCGCCGGGAGGACGCGCTGGAGGCCGCCGAGGAGGCTGTGGCGCTGCGCCGAGACCTCGCCGCCGCGCGGCCGGAGGCCTTCACGCCGGACCTGGCCATGTCGCTGAACAACCTCGCGGGCTTTCTCTCGGATCTCGGGCGCCGGGAGGCCGCGCTGGAGGCCGCCGAGGAGGCCGTGGCGCTGCGCCGCGACCTCGCCGCCGCGCGGCCGGAGGCCTTCACGCCGGACCTGGCCGCATCGCTGAACAACCTCGCGAGATTTCTCTCGGATCTCGGGCGCCGGGAGGCCGCGCTGGGGGCCGCTGAAGAGGCGGTGGTGCTCTACCGCGACCTCGTGGGCGCGCGGCCGGAGGCCTTCACGCCCAACCTGGCCGGATCGCTGAACAACCTCGCGAAAGTCCTCTCGGCGCTCGGGCGCCGGGAGGCCGCGCTGGGGGCCGCTGAAGAGGCGGTGGTGCTCTACCGCGACCTCGTGGGCGCGCGGCCGGAGGCCTTCACGCCCAACCTGGCCATGTCCATCAGCGTTCTGTCGGACATGCACCGCGATCTTGGCGACCATGCCCGCTGCCGGGCGGCGTGCCTGGAGGCCGCAGCCCTGCTGGCGCCCTTCATGGCCCGGCATCCGGATGCGCATGGCGGGCTCTTCGGGCAAATCCTGAAAGATTACGCCGCCGCCTGCGCCGCCCTCGGCGAAGAACCCGACATGGGTCGTCTCGCCCCGCTTCTCGCCGAGGTGGGCGTGACGCCAGTCGCCACAGGTGGCCGGGATCCGGCCGCTGTCGAGGCCGCGCTCGACCAGCGGCTTGGCGCGCTGGACATGCCTGTCGCGCTTCCGATCATGGCGCCGGGATTTGATTGGACGCATCCCGATCGCGGCGCCGCGCTGGAGTTGCTTGCAAGGCTCGACCTGGCCGCTGGTGACACGCCCTTCACCGAAACCCATCAGGTGACTGGCCTGCGTATCGCCCGTCTGCCGTGCTGCGCCGGGCTGGTCCTCGCCGACATCGCCATCGCATCCGATCCACCGGCCGCCGCCACCCTGCTGATCGGCCCGGCCGGTGTGGTCGGCCTTTACGGCACAGCGCAACCGCTACAGGCACTGAACACTGCGGGCCTCATCGATATGGGTGATGCGGAAAAGGCGGCGGCATACCTGCGGCTGTACTGCGCTGCGGTCGGCGGCGACGATGGCCCCTTCAGGATCGTTGACGGGATAGGCGATCTGGCTCTGATCGACGACACGCCCGAGACGGACCGAACCCGCCTGTCTGAACTCATCGAACCGCTGCAGATCGCGCAGGACGGCGATACCTGGTCCGGCAGCGGTACGGCCTGCTACGGGACGACCCTGTTTCGCGTATCGTTCCGGCTGGACCGCAACGGCCGGGTGGAGATGCTCGACGACACGCCACTGGCGGCGGATCTGTCGCTGCATCCCGTCCGGTATGAAGGCATGTTCCGCTTCCTGAACCGGGCGGACAGCAAACCAGAGCAGGACAAGAGTTGAACCCATGGCAGTCCCGGACAGTGAAAGCATCACACGCAAGTACGGCTATGTCGCCATTCCAGCCACGCAAAATTGAGCCGGTGGGATCTCATAATCTACTCGCGGCTCTTGAAGTGCCAGCTCTCGTTTCCGGCTTGGGTTTTCACAGCTACGGGCCAGCCAGTCATGCAGTGTGGGCATGAAGACCTTTTTGAGGTTCGGCCGCGACATGTTGCGGCCGAAGTGGAAGCCATCTGTCGCATCCTTTGACTTCAAGAGATGGCAATAGAGCTTCAGATCTGCCTCACGGGTCCATCCGCCCGCGCTATGGCCGCGATGCGACGACCACCAGCAACTGCAGCGTGATCGTCAGAAGCAGGAGCACGAAGGCTGCGGCCGCAGCAGTGGGCAGCCCACCGCCGATTTCGACCGCCAGCATGTAGACATAGACCGCGAGCGTCGAGCCGCTGCTGTCCCAACTTTCGATCAGCCGCGAACTGAAACCAGCCGTCAGAACGAGGGCCGCCGCGTCCCCGAATGCACGCGCGCCTGCAAGCAGAATCGAGATCGTGAGGCTTGGCCATGCCGCGGGCACGACCACGTGCATCAGTATTTGCTGTTCGCTGTATCCCAGCGCCCTGCACGGGGCCGCATGGCGTTCCATGGCGCGTGACAGGCCTTCGTTGAACCCGGATGTCATGATTGGAATGAGAAGCGCCGCAAGCGTCAGCACCCCGGCTGCCGCCGAGACCCCGAGACCGAGGGCATGGCCAAAGATCGCCGCTCCAGCGAGGCCCCACAGAAGTCTTGGCAGACACAGGCCGACATCGACGATCTGGCGGGCCGTAGTCAGGACACGTCCTTTGATGCCATGCCGGCGTGGGCGTGCGCCGTTGTGAGCGATTGCCGCGGCCAGAGCGACCGGAACTGCGATGGTCAGCGCCAGGCCAACGATGATGAAGGTATTGCCGAGGATAGGACCGATGCCACCCGACAGGCCCGCATTTTTCGGGGCCTCTATCAGGAAGCTCAGGCTCAGACGGGTTGCGCCGGCATGGCCGAGCCAGATCAGCAGAGCGGACATAAGCAGGATCGGGATCAGAAGTCCGAGACGTTCAAGCAGTTTCATGGGGCAGTTCCTTTCTGTGGATGCTTGGGTGTTCAGCTTAGGCTCAGGCGCCGCCGCACCGCCCTCGCCAGACCTGCACCCAGAAGGTTGAGGGTAAGGATGAGCACTGACAGCGTGGTCGCCGCGACGTAGAGGGCAGACAGGTGCGCGCCGGTCGCAGCAGCATGGTCCTTCAGGATTGCGGTGGTCAGGGTGTTTGCAGGTCCGAACAGATCGGGCAGGACCCCTGCGGAAATGTTGCCGATGACCAAGGATACGGCAGTGGCTTCACCCATCGCCTTGCCGAGCCCAAGCGTCGCCGCAAGAATAATAGAGGGCAGCACGGCGCGCAGGACGATCCTGTAGACGAAGTCGCGCCGCGAGTAGCCGAGTGCATATCCGCAGGGCCTGAGCCGGTCTCCCTCCTGACGCAGCGCTGCTGCGACCAGCAATGTGAAGACCGGAAAAATCATCACGAAGAGCGTGGCGGCACCGGATATCATCGTGAAACCCATGGCCGGGACCAGAAGGGTCAACCCGGCCAGCCCCACAATGACCGAAGGCAGTCCCGCCATCGCACCGAGCGCTGCCTGGCAAACGAGGCTTTCGCGATCCCCTGCGAAAAAAACCAGGCGCACGGCGGCCGGAATGCCGAACAGAACGGAAAGGCCGGTCGCTATCGCAGCCATCTCGAAGGTCGCGGTGACGAGCGGTGCCAGACCGTAGCTTGCGGCGACTGGCCGCCAATCCAGTGCCAGCAGGTCGCGCCACCCATGGTCCCCGAAAAATGCCTTACTTTCGAGGCCGATGAACCAAAGCATCGCAAGGACCGCGATTGGCGCGATCGCGCCAATGATGGCGGCGCACGCAATCAGATTCCAATCGGCATTCCTCTTTTCGGATTTCATTTTCCACTCCTTACTGTTGCCAGGCAGCCCGAAACGCGCCAAGAATTGCGCTCTTCAGGGTGCCTTGGTGCTTCTGGTCTGACCCGGCGGTTGGTTCTTTTGCGGGGACGGTCGGCCGGGTCGGTTCAGGTTTCGATGATGGCCAGTTTGCGGGATCCTGTTATGTTGGTCTTCGCCGGGAACTCGCGCGAAACTTCGTGCATTGTGGCCCGCGCCCCTGGGGACACGGGCCTGATCGCAATCAGGGCACAGGCAGAAATCCCCGCGCACTGAGCATCGCACCGACTTCGGGGCCCATGAGGAAAGCCACAAAATCAGCTGACGCCGGGCGTGTCCGCCCTGGGGCGGGCTTCGGCAGGGTCAGCCACAAGGTGCGTGCAAGCGGATAGCTGCCGTCGGCAAGCGTGCTGAGCGTCGGGTACACGCCCTCGACCGGGAGGATGCGGATCGGCGCCCCACTTTCAATCGCGGCCATTGCGTCGGATGCCGAGACGTAGCCGATCGAAGCCGGCAGCGCCGCGATCATGGCAAGCACTTCTCCATTCGACCCTGCGACGGCTTCGGACATCACGTCGGTCTGCGCGAGAGCCACACCCTTGGCGAAGGCCTGCGCCGTGCCGTGCGCCCATGCCTTGGAGATGCGGGACATCCCGTCCGGTGGGGAAGATGCCGCATAGAGGTCATGCAGCTCGCCCAGCGTGATCCCATCGATCGCGACGTCTTCGCCTACGACGACAGCCAGCGCATCCCGTGCGAACGGGATTACGAGAACCGCTTTAGCTTCTTCCGGCGTCAGGTCTCGCGCGACGCCACCGAGGTCCGCCTTGCCGGAGGCGACCGAGCGCACCCCGATAGAGGATCCTCCGCCAGCGATATCGATCCTGACGTCGGCGTGAGCGGCTTCGAAAGCTGCGGCAGCTTCGCTCAGAACGGGGATGTGTGTGGTGGCGCCCTCGTAGGACAGCGTCGTTCCGGTGCGTTTGCAGGCAGCGGTCGAGCCGAGTGCGATGGCGGTGATGGCGAGGGCCATCAGTTTGCGGCGTGTGGTCTGGACCATTGTAGGGTCCTCCTCTGGTTTTTCCGTTGCGCTGGTTCATTTGCGGGGACGGGCGCGCGGGATGGTTTTCCGGGGCGGGAGTGTCGCCGGATGAGCCATTGAAGCCGGATTTTGGGGGTGTTTGGAGAACCGGAAGTTGCGTGAAGTTTCCTGCCGACCTACGGTCAAGGCGTATTGACGCGAAGCGGGATTGTTTGAGGTATGGGACCAGAGGACGAGCAAACGGACTTTGGCGCCGCGTCAGGGAGCGGATCCCGGGATATTCAGGTCGGGAACGTCTTCGCGCTTGGCTCCGTGGTGCTCGAAGGTCTGCCGCCGGTTGCGCCGACGCTGCCGCTCCTGGACCGGGCGCAGATCATCGACGGGGGCGAGCCGAGCCTGTTCAATGCGCTGAGCT
>NZ_FZNN01000066.1 GCF_900188035.1 Puniceibacterium sediminis
TCAGGACCCGGTATAAGAAATCCTGCAATTTCCCGCTACTGTTTCGGCGCGATCAGGCCGCAAATTCAGACGCTTGGGAGTTGTTCAGGCTGAACTAATGGTGCAAAGCCCATTTGGCGATGGAGGCTGCCACTTCGGAAATACGGGTGGTGTAATTCACCCCGGCAGCGATGGGGACGGTCCGATCCTGCCGGGCCTATTGGCCCGATCCCGGTAGGCGAGAGAGTGGCACTGTGACCGGTTCCTTTCGTGCACATATACATGATTTCCGGGAAGTGGACGGGGCCTATGGCACGTTGGTGCGTTTCGGAAAGCCAAAGCAGAGGTTGCCCCGGCTGCAGCACTTTCGCAAGCCGACGGGCAGTACTGCCGTATTAAAAACTTTCATTGCGGCAGCGCATGTGAACGCTTTCTGTCGCAGAAGGTGTCAGACGTCAGCCATTATGGGTATTAATTGCACCATTTAATTGAATGAGTGGCAATGTTTGATATAAGTAAACCTAAAAAATACCTCGGCTGATAGACGGAAAACGGAGATCTTGCCGAGGGAGAACGCATTATGCCGGAAATATCCTGTCGGCTTTGTGGAAATTTCACTATTTATGCGCTATCGTCATTGCTGACGCAACCCAGTAGAATTTCGGGCATGTTGGAAAGCCTGAGGTTTAATCGGCCAGCTGGTCTTTCTGTCGTGCCTGTCAATTCAAAAACTGCCCGCGGCGTTGGAGCGTATTTGCTTATATGCCGTGAGTCGACTGCGCTGCCGCCCACACCAGTTATCGTTCTTGTCACTTCGCAGGCCATCCTTGATCTGGGCAATCGGGGCAAAACCGCTAGGCTTGGCCAAGCAATGCAGCGCCGACTTCTTGATCTGCCATAGAGGCATTCTTGAAAGCGTCTTCTTTTGACGTGTCGCATCGTGGCGGAGGCACTCTATTGGAACGCCTGGTTCCGGAGGATGGACCTGTCGCGTTTTCGTGCCGCCCCCGGTGCTCGTTTAAGCCACCTTCCGTTCGAAAGCGACGGGGCTTTTCCAGCCGAGTGCTGAGTCGCGTCGTCGTGGATTGTAGAACCCGTTTATGTATTCGAAGATCGCCATTTCGGCCCGCCGCCGCGTTTCCCATGACCTGATGCCAAATCAGCTCGGCCTTGATGGATTTGAAGAAGGTCTCGACGGCTGCATTATCATAGCAATTTCCCTTGCCGCTCATCAACAGGCTGAACCCT
>NZ_FZNN01000049.1 GCF_900188035.1 Puniceibacterium sediminis
AATTATTGCTCCGGCCACCGAGCCCAATCTCTATTGGATCAACCCCTCCGTATTTTTTAACGGGAGTCGCTTGAAGCTTGTAGAAAACCCGCGAGGAACCCCTCAACAGCCCTCCCTAAGCACGCTTCCAGACGATACGTAGGCCTTACCCAAGGCCGTAGCGTGTTGGCGTAGCAGGGAGCGCCGCAGCGTCTCGGGACACATCTTCCGAAGGAAGAAGTGGAGGGCGCACAAGGGGACTTAACAGCTTCGCCGTTAAGTCCCGGATCGACGTGCGCTCCTGGCAGGAGGGCTAAATGCTCGAACTATCGACGACGATAAAGGGCATCAGCACAGCGCCGAAATCTCGCGCCGGGCTGACTGCAAAAAAAGCGACGAGAAAGGCTCGGGCACACCTGCGATACATCGCGCGCCCAAGCGCTGTTGATGCCGAAATGTGGCACGGCCTGAAAGACGTGTGCGGCAGCAGAATTTCCCCCGCGAAGGGGAACAGAACAGCCGCCCGTGCCGCCCTGCGGATCGCCTTTGATAAAAGGGCGGGTCAGGGAGGGAAGACAGGGTGTCGCGTCGCTGAGAAGCTCATGTTTTCTCTGCCCAACGATTTCCCGTCAAAGGCACGGAAAGAAGCTTTGGCCCGGGTCATGATCATCCTCGTGGGCGATTCCGAGGCAGCCGCTTATGGCACACTCCATCGCGACAAGCCTGGCAACCAGCATGCACATATTATGCTTGTAGATGGCTATGAAAGCGCGCGCGAGGCCCGCGCCCGCAAACCAGGTGCTCAGCGCGTACGGAGGCGCCAGAAGCTGCGTTTTGGCGACCTCGGCCGCCCCAAAGAGGTCCGTGCAATAATCGCGCAGGAGATTAATGCGGTAGCCGAGAAATACAGCGTCAAGGGAGTCGAACATCGCAGCTTCAAGAATCGAGGCATCGAGCGCCCAGCAAGTCGGCATCGAGGACCAGTCCAGAATGCTCGGCAGAACAAGCCGGAAGCGGCCCTAAAAGCAACGAAGAGAGCCGATGAGTTGAAAGTAAAGATAAGACGGCAAGCTGCCATCCCGGCCTCCGAGATACGCACCACAATGCCGGTCCGTCAGACCGCAAAGAAGATACTCCAACCTGATCTCGAAATCTGAAAACAGGGCTGCCGGTTTTGGCTTCATGGATTCCGTTGTTTTCTTGCCTCTTCTCAGTAGAATTCACACGCTCATCCGGACCCACCGCGAGTAAGTTCTCACAAAAAGCCCCGATCTCTGCTTTTGTTCTCACGAAACAAGCCAATGTCACACGTGAGAACCGACGAAAAGCAAACGAGGCAAGACATGAGCACTCACAGAAGCATCACCCTCACGCCCGGCATGGGACATAACGGGCGCGCAAAAACACAGGCAGAGCGCCAAAAAGAGCATTATCATCGCCGAAAAGCCGAGGGATGGCGAAAAACGTGGGTAGATCCCCAAACGCTCACCTTAGCTGACGAGCTTGGTGGCATTGAGCGCATTCAGGCCCATCGCGATAAGCTTGTGCAGCTTATCCGTGCCCAAGATGAGGCTTTGGCCATCCTTGGTGCAGAATTGGAAGAGATGAACTCACGGAGCTGGATCTCTCGCCTTCTGAACAGGAAGAGATAGACACCTTCACCATCAGCTCATCTGTGTTCCAGTAATTCCAGATATGAAAAGCCCCTCCACCTGAGAACGGCTCCTTATGGAACAGGAGGCGGCCAGGGGAGGGACCAGAACAGGCCTTCTGCTTTTTAGTACCAGAGCTTGGTAGCGATCGGGATCGCCACCAGAAGGGATACGATTAAGACCGCGCCAATCCCCTTCGCTTCGGCCGAAAATCCGCGATAACAAAGCCTCAGCGAGTTGTGATCCGTATTTTCGTCGCGTTCAACTGCCATACAAACATCCTTTTTGGACGGGCCAGTGAGCCCGCTCTTTTCCGTTTGATCCGGAGAAATGATTGTGCGACAAAAAATCTACCACCGATTTTCGCGCTTATCGCCGAACCAGCGACCGCGACTACCATTTTTGGTAATTGCGGTCGCATAGGTGGTATTTTGGAGCCGCCGACACCCTGTGGTCAACCGAATGTTTCGACAATCCACAGTATATTGCTCCATTCTACAATATGTTGGTCGTTGCTCCTCGCCATCCACACTGGTGAGCCGACACAGCTAATTTTGAACAGAACATGCCTCCATATTTTTTTATTCCCTGGCCTGACGCCATCTGCATCTCAGCAATGACAGAAAAGGGAACGTAATGAGAACGGATATCGCGTCGAACGAAGGTCTCTTCATGCCCCCAGAAAGCCTGCCGCCACAGGTTCGTGGGGCGATCAAGACGCTTTGTAGTGGGGCTCCCAGCCCCCGGGCTGCCAGAGCCGCCATATTGCTCATCTGGGAGCATGCACCCGACTCTTCCCAGGAAGACGTAAGGCGTGGGCTCATCCAGCATGCAAAGGCTGCAAATATGGATTGGCCCCGTCTCAGAACTCATCTGAGCGTTCTAAATAGGGAGCCTTCTCTTCGTCGATCTCGCAAAGAGGTTGGCGAGACGTAAAAAAGGACGCCGAGGTCCTTGCTGTAAATTTTTACGTCCCACCGTTTGAGTTGGCGGTTGTCAGCTGCGTGGAAACTTCAAAGGTGTTTGGCCAAGAAATCGTTCGTTCCTACTAACGCCGTCGAGTAGTAATGCTCACTTCCAGTGCCGGCATGGACCCGAGACACCCAAATTCGGTCATTGCCGTCGACAAATTGTTTCAGGTGATCGTGGAGCACCCTCGCGGTGCTCGTGGTTGCGACGAGCCAGACTGACCTCTGAACTTTATGCGATGTTAGCTTATTCAAAGCGTCCCATAGGGGCTGGTAGTCTGCCGGACCAGATTCTGTTTTCAGCTCATATGAGACCAGAAAAACGGACATATTCTAAACCTTTGATTGATATTTGTTTTGAGCCAAGCCGCGTCAAAATATTTTGACGCGGCTTGGCGCTTTTAGCGTCAGGGGCTCTCAGCCTCTTCTCACCTCACTTGCTCTTCTTGGGTTTGGGGCGTGTCTCGACCACCGTGGTGGACGGCCTCCGTTCCGCTTCGCGGACTGGGATGTAGCGGCCAGTTCCAGCGTCCCGACCAATCTTGCCAGGGGAAGTTTTTTTTGACATGGCTTCTCTGCCTCTTTGTAGGTTTCAGAACTGCCCGGGACGTGTCTCTCCAAAGTCTGTTCCGGGCAGGACATATTTACCATAGATCCCCCGCGACAAACAATATGTTGCGTCATGTCACGCACAACCCATTGTGCGAGCACAATATGTTGTGCCTATCCACAGAACCCCCCGTTTTTTTAAGTTTATAATCTTTTTATAGGTCAAAAATCATTTAAACTCATGTACTTAGGGATCCTAAATGTGAGAAATTGCGGTCTAAATGTGAGAAATTGCGGGTTAAGTGTGAGAAATTGCGATGGTTATCCACAGGCCAAAATGTGAGACACAGTTGACGCCCTCACATTTGATCGTATCCTCTCACAATGAAACGTGCTGTCGCATCCAAAATCACCATCTCATCAGAGACCTCTCTCGCGAATCGAAACGTCTCGATGAGCAACTCCATCGTGAGTGCCGCTCATGCCCTAAAACTCTCGGAGAAGAGGATCATGAGCGCGGCGCTGGCAAAACTGGACAGCATGTCAAAAAAGGCTCCGACAAAGCCAATACGCATAACCGCCTTGGAGTTCGCAGAGTGCTTTGGAATCGACGAGACCACTGCCTATGAGCAACTAAAATCGGGTGCCGAGGGCCTATACAATCGCTCTATCGTTCGCGTCATACCGACAGCATATGGGCAGAAAAAAGAGAAGATCCGATGGGTCAGCCGTGCGCTCTACCATGCCGGAGAAGGATTCGTGGAGATGAACTTCACGGACCACGTGGCGCCCTATCTCATGGCCTTAGAAAAGCGTTTTACGACTTACAAACTCGAACAGACTCGCGCCCTCAGATCTATCCACTCGTGGCGCCTATTTGAGAACTTAAAGCGATGGGAGAGCACCGGGAAGTGGATCGTCGAAATCGACGATTTTCATCATGCAATGGACGCCAGCGAGAGCTATCGAAAGAACTTCGCACAACTCCGGAAATGGGTCATCGAGCCTGCGGTAAAAGAGCTCCTTACTGTCAGTGGCCTCGACATAAAGTGGAGCCCTCATAAGACCGGGCGGAGAGTCACACGGCTACTGTTCCGCTTCAAACCAGCGGAACAGATGAGCTTAGACTTACAACCCCCTGCCGAAATGTGAGGGAATACGATTCCCGTGTCGGAAAAAGATGAAGAAAGAGAAGCCTTGTAACATATTGATATTATTAAATATACCGTCTCAAATATGATACCGTTAGTTCGGTAAATTATACTCGCAAAAACCGTTATCACACTGAATTTTGTGTTTTCCTGAGAAGCTCCACTTCCTGCCGACCAGAACTGCAAGAGGTCGAGCATGCAACTCACACCCACTAAACCAGACGGCACCAAAGCCGCAGATATCCCGAATGCGCAAAATCCGTTTCTGAAGGGCTTCCGTATTCCGATGAGGTTCACCAGGCGGACGCTTTCATCTGATGCCCGACAGGGTGTGATCGACCTGGACACACTCGTCGTGAACGAGGTTGCGGAGCTCGTAAAACGAGCCCCGGTAGACGCTGAGCAGTTCATCAAGGTTTTCGGTGCCAACCTCGGCCTACTCTTCCGGCTGTCTGGATCCGCGATCAAGGTTCTTACAGCAGTTTGGATTGAGATCTCTCATGACGTAGGCAGACATTCTGTCATGCTGTCCGAAAGAATAGCGAGACAGCATGCCAAAGCAGCCGGTCATACACTCACGCGTGCAACCTATTTTCGCGGCAGAAAAGATCTTATTTCCGCTGGAATTATTGCTCCGGCCACCGAGCCCAATCTCTATTGGATCAACCCCTCCGTATTTTTTAACGGGAGTCGCTTGAAGCTTGTAGAAAACCCGCGAG
>NZ_FZNN01000047.1 GCF_900188035.1 Puniceibacterium sediminis
GCTGGCGAACACCTGCCGAAGCTCTCGACGAACTGCTCAAACAGAATATAATCGAATGTGTTGCGACGACCGGTTGAATCCGCCCAATACTGTTCGCATGACTATCAGAAGATCCTGCAAAACAACGGGTTCAGCGTGTCGATGAGTGGCAAGGGAAATTGCTATGATAATGCGGCCGTCGAGACCTTCTTCAAATCCATCAAGGCCGAGCTGATTTGGCGGCGGCCATGGGAAACGCGGCGGCAGGCCGAAATGGCGATCTTCGAATACATAAAAGCGTTCTACAATCCACGACGACGCCACTCAGCACTCGGCTGGAAAAGCCCCGTCGCTTTCGAACGAAAGGTGGCTTAAACGAGCACTTGGCGCGGCACGAAAACGCGACAGGGCGAACGCTACTTTGCAGATGGGCTGTAGGACATCAGCAGCGACCGGATGGTCGAGGAGCAGCATTATCGTATGGCTGGTCTGAACCTGCTTGCGGCCATCACCATCTACTGGATCACCGAGCATCTCGGACAGGCCGTCGCCACCCGAAGTCGCGTTGGTTTCAACTGCGCACCGGATCTCCTGACACATATCTCGCCGCTCGGATGGACCCACACCCTCCTCACCGATGAATACAGGTGGTAAAGCAAGTCAGTGCCGTCTTGTGACACGATCCTGCCCATTGCCAGAATCCACCCCTATGAGATGGGCACATCGGAGTGCATAAGCTCAAGACTCAGCTAATTTTAAGACGCATTGGCAGCCAGCCGACCCCGGAGCAGGGCAAAAAGAGGGTGGCCCTTATTACGCCACCCTCGTCTCACATTAGCAAATTCAAAATACCGCCCCAGATGACCAGCGTGGCGAAATGGTTAGCGGATTTTGACAGCGTGACCGTTTTCCACGACTTCGCGCCACGTAATCTCGAAATGCACAAGCGGGTCGAACGATGTACCGCCATCCGTCCAGCCAGCCCCGGTTCCCTGCAGTTGAAGCACGTCAGACCCGAAAAAGACCTGATCTCCTATATCCAAGGGCGTGACGTGCGCCAACTCCACGGCGCAGTTACCGTCCGGACCCCCGGCTATGCTGGTCACGTGCAGCACACGCCCCCTGACCGGATCCCACGTCGCTTTATAATAGACAATGTCTAAGGTTGCGTCGCTGTTGCGGATCGCCTTGGCCTCGATCTCCCAGGCTTTGGCCGGATCCAGCGTGAGCAGGACGTTGTCATTGTTGAATTCGCGCGTTTCGCCAATAGTCTTACGACAGGCGCGGCGGACGCGGCGTTCCGGGACCAGGCCGATAGCGCCCGGGCTCTGGTTGTTACGCATTCGCACGGAACCAACAGGCATCGAGGTCAGCGCGCCTTCATCGAAAAACCAAAAATCGAACGCCTCTGGTGAAGCGTCGGCAATATCTAGCAGGCTAGTTGAGGGAGGAATGTTATCGGTCCAGCGATCAGCGCGGATGTGAATGTTCTCCAGTCTCTGCGTCTGATCTCCTACAAAAGCGAATACAGTAGAATTACTTGAAAAGTCACAATTTATAATGTCATTGTCGTGCCAAGAAAGATTGCCTTCGGCGCCCTCGGCCACACGACATTCCCAGGCAAGCATCCGTGCGGTGGTGTTGCGAATCACGTTATGGGCGAACGTTACATTGGTCAGCGCCTTGGCATTGGCACCGCCGTCCCGCCGAAACACCGACGTTCCTGGCGCACCGATGTCATCGAACACGCAAGACCGGACCTCGAGCCCGGCGCAAGCGCGCCCCCCCGTGGTCACCTTGATCGCCTCACCACCTGTACCGAACAGATGCAGGCCGGTGATGGATCCACGGCCCGCTGCGCCCTGGATGTGAACGCCTGCACGATGGTTCCCCGCCAGGACGATATCGACGCCGAGACTGGCTCCGTCAGCCCTGCCGATACCCTTTCCAAAGCCTCCGTTGATCTGGAAGCCGTGCGGAACTGTAGTGCCGCCTTTGGTGCTCAGGTCGATGATCCGGTACATATCATTGACTGTATTCTCAGCATAATTGCCCGAAAACACCGTATAAGCCGCGCCGGTCTTATAGGCTGTTCCCTGGCAATTCTTGACCACATTATTCGAAATAATGGCGGGGGCGTAAGCCGGACTAACCGAGGTTTCGGCGATGCAGATGGCGTCGTCTCCAGTGCCGTAAATCACGTTTCCGGTGATGACCGTGCCGAATCCGGCGTGCTGGACCCAGATGCCGGTATCGCCGACCGAGCCGTATTCGTGGGCCGTTCCCGAAACGGGCAGTTTCCCACCGATGCGATTGTTGTTCACCTGAACCGAGCGCGGTTGAGTCATGGTCCCGCGATCAATAGCGATCGCCATGTTATCTGCCGATGGGATCACGTTTTCTGATACCGTGACATCCGCGAAACCGCCAATTGATATCATGTCAGATCCGCCCGTGCGCACCGGGTTTCGCGCCAAGTCCAGCGTCAAGCCACGCACGATACAGCGCGCACCCCTCTGGTCAGAGTTACGGACCGAGAAGTAACGTCGGTTCTGGGCCGGTGACGGGTGCGTAAATATGATCCGGGTACCTTCTCCGGTGATCGTTATGTCGCGAATCACCGCACTTTCGACGTTGAAGACCTCGGATGTGCGGATCACGCCACACGGAAAGACGACTTTGGTCTCCTGATCCTGTGTCGCGAGGGCAGCGGCGAGAGCTGCTAGGGATGCACTGTTGTCGGTCCCGCTCTCGCCAGTCAGATCACTGTCCGCGACAACCCCAAATGCGGCGGCTGGCCAGATCCGGTCGACCAGAGACAGCCTTACCCCACCGGCCGTCTCAAGATGGTGATCCGGCGCGTCACTGGCGCCAACACGGAGACGGATGTTCTCGTTCGCGGTCTGCAGGAATTCGCCTTCCGTGACTTGGTAATGGCCAACCCGCTCTTCATAGCGTAGCGTGTCGTCTGCCATCAGATCGGGGATGGCCGGAAAGATGTGCGCGTAGCCGACCGCATCGGGCCGTCGCAGCTGCAAACGCGGGACATAGCACAACGACCTTTCGCGGTTGTCCACTATCCGCACATCGTAGCGGCCGCTCATGACATGGCATATTTCGAAATCACCATCGACGTTGGCAATTAACGGCTGCGCCAACATCAGCGTAAGGTCCGGATCTTGGAAGAGCGGGACAAGGATGTCGGTGCCATTTCTGTAAATAAATGCCATATTTTTGGGCATCTGCCTGCCCGCGTAGTCTGGTACATGTACCCTATTGTTGAGATTGAGTAATGCCATGGTGATCTCCTCTTGAATACACGCAACCCGTTGAGCCTACTGAGGTCTGATCGAGTGCAGCATGGAGAGCCGTCGTTTTTTATTGGTGAATACACCGTACGGTGCAGACTGCTGAATATGATCCCGATCCGTGTATTGCCTAGACCACCCACCCCGTGTTAGCCGCGCCTGCACGCTCTGTCGTACCCGTCTGCATCTGCCGGACGCATGGCTCGTGTTGCCGAAATTTTGAGCCATGGGTATGAGCCGGGGCTGCAAGGGGGCTAATACAAGAATCGACCTGCAGGCGGGTTGCAAGACATAGGCTGACGGTATTGACACAATCTGAACAGACATCTTCCACCCCCGGCCAGCGCATGGTCCTGACTTGGCTGTGGAACGGAAAGCTCCTGATACTCTTCTTCATACTCGTTTTCGCGGGAGCCAGCGCCTTGTACGTCGATCGGGCGATTGTTCCGATTTACCGGGCCACCAGCAAGATCATGATCACGTCCCAACAAGAACAGGTCGTCGATCTCGAAAGCGTTGTCAGCGGCTTGGCATCGTCGGACACTGTGGGGATCAATTCAGAGGTGGAGGTTCTTCTCAGTCTCAGTCTTCTTGGCAAGGTTGTTGACCGCCTCGACCTGACGGAAGATCCTGAATTCAATACTTATATTCGTGAACCAGGGGCGAAAGCCCAACTGAAGGCTCGTATCTACAGCATGATCGGCCTCGACATTGCCGAGCGCAGTATGCCGGACGCCGAGACCGTGCGCGGCGACACCACCGTCAACTTGCGGCGAGCCATAAGTGTGAGGAATATCTCAAACACCTTGGTGTTCGACCTGCGTGCGGAAAGCGTCAGCCCGACCAAGGCCGCGCTGATCGCCAACACTCTGGCTGATGTCTACATCATGGATCAGATCGACGTGAAATATGAGGCGACACAACGCGCCACAGGCTGGCTCAGCACCCGCGTTGCGGAATTACAAACCGCGCTTGAAGATGCCGAGGCTGCAGTCAAAAATTTCAGAGGAAATATCGATCTTGTCAGTCAGGAAAGCCTGCTGGCGCAGGAACGGCAACTCAAGGACGTGCGTGAGCGGCTAGAGGGCTTAAACGAAACATTAGCAGCCGCATCCGAGCGCTTGGCGTCGCTACAGGAGGCTGAAACCTACCCCGAAAAAGCCGAGGTCTCAAGAGATCCGCAGCTGCGTGATCTGCTAGCCCGAATTGATGATCCAAATGTTCAGGCTATGTTCGACAGCCGGTACGAAAACCTTGTAACCCGCACAGGCTTGGAGCAGCAGCAGCAGCAGCAGCAGCGCATTGCACTGGAGGAATCCAAGCAGAAGCTGAGCGAACAGATCGACCGTCAAAGCGAGGACTTCATCCGCCTGCAGCAACTGACGCGAGAGGCGGAAGCCAGTCGGCTTCTCTACGAGTACTTCCTTACCCGGCTAAAGGAAACATCCGCGCAAGAGGGCATCCTGCAAGCTGACAGCCGTATTCTTTCGCCTGCGTTGGTGCCCAAGTTACCGTCCGCTCCCGATACACAGCTGATTATCTCCATGTGGGGTATTCTTGGTGCCGTGGTCGGGACAGCCCTGGTTATTCTGCGCCATATGGCGAAGACGACGGTCCTGACATCAAGGGAACTCGAGGCCATGACCGGGATTTCCACATTTGGGCAGGTCCCGAAAATCACTGCGCGCCGACGCATCGATTTTGTGAAATATTGTATCGACAAGCCAACGTCAGAAGTTGCCGAGGCCATTCGGAACATCCGAACATCCATCATGCTCAGCAATATGGACCATGAGCCCAAGGTCATCGCCATGACCTCGGCCCTGCCTTCTGAAGGCAAGACCAGTTTGTCGATCGCGTTAGCCCAAAATGTTCGAGGCCTTGGAAAGAAGTGCCTTGTGATCGAAGGCGATGTGCGACGGCGGATCATGACCCAGACCCTCAGCGGGAAATCACTGCAATCTTCACAGGGCATCATCTCCGCTCTCACCGGTGAGCAGTCACTCAGGGATGCAGTTGTCTATAATGAATTGATCGACTGCGATATATTGCAGGCTGAGAAAACAAACGTGAGCGCGGCAGACATATTTTCATCCAAGCGCTTCCAAAACCTTCTATCGGAAGCCCGAGAGATATACGACTTCATCATCATTGACACGCCACCTGTTCTGCTCGTAACGGACACCCGCATCATCCTGCAGCATGTTGATGCAAGCATCTTTGTCGTTGCTTGGAACCAGACAACGAAGCAACAGGTTCAAGAGGCTATCGGTGTACTCGAGAGCTCGAATATCAGGGTATCTGGCCTTATCTTCAACAAGATCAATCGCAGAACTCTCGAAAAGATGGGTTATGGCACGGACTACGGGAAATATGGCCGAAATTACTATAATGTCTAGGCGCGTCTTCAGTTAGTCTGACCAAACCATTGCGCAGGTGATATGGATCCTGGAATGCCCCATCGGGCGGTCCAGTTTGTAGAACGTCGCAGGGCTCAGGCCGTGCTTCCGGCACAGATCCGCCGGCGGCAGACCAGCCTCCTGCTCTTTGATCATCCCCCCTCTCGGGACATTGCTGCGCAATGCCCTGCCGGGCAGCGGATAATCTGCGCTTCGGTGAAACGGCTTTTCCTCATCTCGTCTGCTCCTTCAGGTTGATCTGCCCCCCGGAAACTGGACCGTTTGAAGTTGGAGTTTCCCGCTACGATTTCCTGGCTGGGAAAGGAGCGGAATCACATGAAAGCATCGAA
>NZ_FZNN01000057.1 GCF_900188035.1 Puniceibacterium sediminis
GAACAGTATTGGGCGGATTCAACCGGTCGTCGCAACACATTCGATTATATTCTGTTTGAGCAGTTCGTCGAGAGCTTCGGCAGGTGTTCGCCAGCCGAGGGTCTTGCGGGGCCTTGTGTTCAAAGCATGCGCGACAGCGCTCAATTCATTGGTGCCGTGCTGGCTGAGATCCGTGCCCTTTGGAAAATATTGGCGCAGCAGCCCGTTGGTGTTTTCGTTGCTTCCGCGCTGCCAAGGGCTTTGTGGATCGCAGAAATAGATTTCCAGACCCGTATCGATCTGGAGCTGCGCATGTTGGGCCATTTCCGCACCCTGATCCCAAGTCAACGAGCGCCGAAGATGCGCAGGAAGTTCCATGATCGTCCCCGCAATCGCGTCGCGGACGGCCTCTGCACCATGGCCAGCCAGTGCTGGTCCATTCTTGGGCACATCGCCCTTCCCATGGCCTTCCATGCGCGGCAGGTGCAAAAGCATGGTGAACCGCGTTGTGCGCTCGACCAGTGTGCCAATCGCTGAACTTCCAAGACCGAGAATAAGGTCGCCCTCCCAATGGCAAGGCACCGCCCTGTCGCCAATCTCTGATGGGCGATCGCCGATCATCAGCGCATCTGTGAGGAAGGGCCTGCCACGACTTCGGGCGCGTTCACGAGGCAACCGCAGCGCGCGGCCAGAGCGCAGACAGGCCGAGAGTTCCCGCTTCAGGGCACCTCGTCCTTGAATATAAAGCGCCTGATAGATGGCCTCGTGGCTGATACGCATGGTTGGATCCTCGGGGAAGTCCATCTTCAGACGTTGAGCGATCTGTTCCGGGCTCCAGGCACAGGACCAGCGCCGACTTTGCCGATGAACGGCCCGCCGTCCTTTCCATACCACAACAGGCCCATCGAAGGCGATGCCACCCGGCGTAGCGATGAGACCGGACAGTCGGTCTTGGACATAATCACGCAGGGCTGGGTTCCTCGCCAGCTTGCTTGGTTTTGGGCGTCACGCTGGAAGCGTGCCTTTGGCACGACGTGCTGCGCGATCTGCATGCCACTGCGCTGTGATAGCGCGATAGTCGAAGTCCCCGCCGCGCGTTGCAGAATTGCGCCTGATCTCCCGCGATACCGTGCTGGGTGACCGTGACAGCTTGCGCGCGATGGCGCGGATACCTGTCCCCCTCGCGCATTCCAAAGCAATTTCTTCTCGCTCAGAGAAAGTCAGATTCCGGTTCGTCAGGGACATCGCCGATGGTGCAAGATGTGTAGGAGGCATTCCACCAGAACTCCGAAACCAGCGGATTCCAACAGGACCGGAAACACCCGCTTCGACGGCGGCCACCTCACTGGAATGACCCAAAGCCACGCTCCGCCAGAACCGACACAGATTCTCACGTTGCCAGACCGGCGGCCGTCCTGGCGAGCATAATTTGCCCCGTGTCGAACGTTCGGATTTTCGTCTGCCTGTTGTCATATACACCTCCTGAAACGGGGTGTTGCGACGACCGGTTGAATCCGCCTTGCGACCCGCGATCCGTGTG
>NZ_FZNN01000051.1 GCF_900188035.1 Puniceibacterium sediminis
CACGCTGACGAAATCGGGGGACATTACCAGCCTGTCACCCTGATCGAAGCCGGGAAACTCTGCCTTCGGGCGGTCCAACGTTGGGGGTCGGATCAAGGTTGGGCAGCCTCTACATCAGACTGAGGGAACTTCCGCGGGGCAGGTCACCTGGACGGCTCCGCGCCCGGCCTGCTTGCCCAAACCGACCAATCTGAAACCCGCAGACTCTCGTTATGAACGAGGGGCCAGCGGGGGCGGGCCACGACCATCAATCAAAGCCTCATAGTGTCAGCTTTGGATCGCGGACACTATCGAGCACACTCTAACAAAGCCAGAGCAGGAAGACCGGAGGTTTACCATGAACCAAGCGGCATGAAACCTAACCGGGATGATGAGTTTCAGGCAGCCTTGCGGCGTTTGCGGAGCGCTGCAGCGCCGCCGATGGCCCCAAGAAGAAGCAGGCCAGCTGCGGGAAGCGGAACTGTGGCGTCTAGATTGAATGCCAGGGTACCCGAACTCGGAATGCGTCTTTCATATACGCCCAGCGTGTACGTTCCCGCGCCAAGGCCGGAGAACAGGATCGTTCCATCCGGGGTGGTAGATTGAATAATGTTACAGCCACCAAAGAAGACCCCACCTGCGCCGTTACACGCTGTTGTGTCGGTGGTTAGGCGCGTCGAGCCGTTCAGGAAGATGAAACCCGAAGCTTCGGTCGGCCCCACGCCACTATACGAAAGCAGGCTGAGAGAGCCGACTTCATTTGCACCAATCGTAAATACCTCAGAGTGAGAGTACGGAACGGAGCTCCAAGTGAAGATGAAGGGAGTCGTTGTAGCAGCCTGAACTGCCTGCCCGCTGATCACAGACATGATAAAGACAGTCAGGATAGCAGGTATTTTTTTAATACTAAACATTTGGATTGGAAACCTCTTATAAATGCAACGACCAATTATCCTGCCATCAAAATGCCATATTTATCTGAAGCGATCAAGATATTTTCGCATCTCCGCTACCCCCGGCAGCCTTAAAACATACAGCGCAGTAACCTGCGGGAACCGCTTAGGCTCGGGGCTCATTGATTTAGAGCCAGAATAAGATAGTCACCGCGAGCACGATGGCTGACAGGAATACTTTTGGGCATCGATCATATCGGGTGGCGACACGGCGCCAGTCTTTCAGGCATCCTAACATAATCTCGATCTGGTTGCGCCATTTGTAACGCCGCTTGCTATATTTGATCTCCTTTTCACGCGACTTCCGCCCGGGGATTCAGGGCTTTATTCCCTTATCTATCAAAGCCTCGCGGAACCAGTCGGCATAATATCCCGATCTCCAAGCATCCAATCCGCTTGACGTAGGCGGCTGGGATGAGCCGCACGTCATGACCCAGCTTGCCGATCTCACGCCCCCAGAAATGCGCGCCGCCACAGGCTTCCATCGCGACGACACAAGATAGCAACTGGCCGAAGAACTCCAGAACCTGCGCTCGCCGCAGTTTCTGCGGCAAGACCGCTCCGACCAGCGCCATCAGCCCATGAACCTGAAACACATTCTTGGCCAAACTCTCGGCGAATGCGGGTATTCACCTGCCAGTCAGCGGATCAAGCCCGACCGTGGTAATCCCAGACATGACCGTCCTCTTTTGTGGATCAATGCAAACCCACCTTGGTACATTGATGCCGTCGGGGGGCGGTCACGTCATCATGAAAATATATACCATAACATCGATTATACGTAATTTTAAATGTGGCCGGGCACATTCTGAACTGGCGTGCGACAAATCCCCTATCTTGCTGGAAAGCAAGGAGAACGGAAGATGGCCCACACTGAGTTAGGACTGCGAGAGCGTCGCATGATCGAAGACATGTTGAACGCGAAGATGTCTGTTGACGAGATTGCAGCTGAGATCGGCAGGCATCGCTCAACCGTGTATCGCGAGATCAAGCGCAACCGATTCATCGACGACGAGCTGCCAGACCTGAATGGCTATTACGGCATGACCGCGCAAGGAACAGCTGTGAACCGGCGCGCGCGTCGGCGCAAACTGGTGCGGTTTGTGGATCTACGAAATGACCTGCCCTCCGCCGGTCCTTCGTCCATAACGAGAGTCCGCTGCTTTCAGACTGGTGGTGTGGTCGGTCGGTTTGGGCAAGCGCGCCGGGCGCGGAGCCGTGAAATTGCTCAAGCGTCCGGCGCGCTTCGAGCGGCGTCTGGTTCCCGAGCGATGAGTGTGGCCTGACGGCGTTATAATCGTAGCGCCCAAGGGCAAGCTTGCGGCGGGCATCGTCCAAGGTGTCAAATATCTCCTCGTTCAGAAGCTCGTCGCGCAGGCTGCCGTTGAATGACTCGATAAAAGCGTTCTGTTGCGGCTTTCCTGGATCGATGTAACGCTAAGGAACGTCGTTCTTGTCGACCCATTTCAGGATGGCGCAGCTGGTGAACTCGGTTCCATAACACCTTCGGAATGACATTGATTTAAAGGCTATGATTGCCTGCGCAGCCCCCAAGTAGCGCAGCAGGTGGTCATAGCCGGGTCTCAGGTCCCTACAGTGGTTTTGCACAAACCACACCGCAAGGGAGACTGACTATGACCAAGACCAGTATTGCACAGACCGAGCCTGTTTTGGTGGCCGTTGATATTGCTAAGGCCCGCCATGAAGTCTTCATCGCTATTCCAGGTAGGACGCGCCGCCGCCGCCTGACTGTTCTAAACCAACTCGACGACGTCAACCGATTG
>NZ_FZNN01000022.1 GCF_900188035.1 Puniceibacterium sediminis
TACGAGCGCCGCGCAAACAGGCCGGACACACGTCTGCTTCTGACCAGTGCGAAATTACTTCAAATATGTCTTGCTATGCAGGAGCTATCCACACAGGCCGTTCAGTTATCCCCGTCACTCAGGTATATTGTCGACGAACCCGATCAAACGCGGAGGATTTAGTATTGAACGATCAGAAGATTGACTACTCAAAGATTGACGAGGTTACTGAAGACGGTGTTCGCCTCTTTAAGGTTTTGATGCGACTTGAATTCGCTCTGAAAGATGCCGGGTATGTCGTGGCTGGCCAACGGCAAGCTGCCGAAGTCCAGTGGGATCGCTATGCCAACGAAAAACTCGGTTCAGTTTTCTGGAATGAGATCAAGGAGGCTACAAGCGCAGCGGCCTTGATTGAAACACCACCCAAGCGGCAGGTCGTTGACCAAGGAGGCAATCTGGCTTGGGAAGAAGCTGGCGCGGTTAAGTCAGTTCAGGAACTGGTCGGAGCGCTGAGGCGCGTAAGAAACAACCTATTTCATGGAGGGAAGAGCGGCGATCCTGATGCTGAGCGGAATGCTAAGTTATATGCTGCTTCGCTCTACATCATCGATCAAATTCTGAGAGAAGATGACATAGTCCAAACAATCTTCACCGGACAATATTAGATGGTTGAAGATGGTCGAGTACGGAGCGAGTTGAATGTGAGCGGCATGGGCGCACTACATAGCCAGCTTCACGGCGGTCTCTGGCACACCACCCGGCCAGACCGGGTGCCTTCCATCGTAACCTTTGGTTCGATCATGGTCGAACCGAATATTGATGACAAGGAGCGCTGGGGGTCTCGGGATCGTCCCCCATTCGTGAGAAAGCTAGGAGGTATAAGCCTTTTCGATTTTGACGACTTCGATCCCGAGAATTATGCCGTCAGTCATCCACTCAGTTCTTGGCAATATTTCGTACCACATCGAGATGATTGGGGGGGAGCAGTCTGGCTGAATATCGACCGAGCGGCTGTGTCGAATAGCTTTATTTCTCCAGATGAAATCGTGGAGAGGTGGGACGTTACGGGAAACCGAGGCCACAATGTTATGCCGCGGATCGAAGCTGCGCATCTTGGAAATTTGCCGGTCTCGGCGATCCGCTCAGCATTCCTAACATGGGACGGCGGGCGTGAGGTTCGTGTCTTTGATATTCAGAATTTCGACGCTGGTCACTTCGAGGGTATCGTCGGCGAATGGCATATGGCGATAGGTAAAGGTCGTGAAGGATAGCTGACGTTCTTGTTTGCAGAACTTACGGTAAGCTAGTTGTGCCTGCCACGTGCGGACATGCCGCTGCCATTGCGCCATTCAGTGATTGTGAGTTTGCGGCATCGCAGCTTCCGAAAAGCTAGCGTTCAACCTATAGTTATCAGAAATACTAGGGAAGGTGGAATGATGGCATCGCTTCAAGAAGCAGTTACAACCAAGTTTCTCGAGACACTTGGGGGAGATGAGGCCTTTGATCAATCCAAGACCGTCAAACTTGAAGCGCTCCTGACTGCGGACGGGAAGATCAAAGTAGACGATCTAACGGCGATCTTCGCCCTCCCGGAAGGAGGCGAGATCCTATGATCAAAATCGTCTCTGCGCATATCGAAGAGTTTCGCGGCATTAGAAAATTGGACATCAATCTTGATCAAAAGTCTTTTGCGATTTCCGGCCCGAACGGCTCCGGAAAAAGCGGGGTCATCGATGCGATCGAATTTGCGCTCACAGGTCAGATAAGCAGATTGACCGGAACGGGAACTAAAGGGCTGTCGCTTTCTGATCATGGGCCGCATGTAGACCACATTAAGTTTCCAGACGCGGCATTTGTAGAGCTCGAGGTGAATTTTCCGACACTTGGCAAGAGCGCCAAGCTGACCCGAAAGGTTTCTGCGCCCAAAAAGCCGAAAATAGAGCCGAATGATCCGGACATTGTATCTATATTGGATGTGGTTGCTCAGCATCCCGAAATTACTTTGGCGAGACGGGAGATTTTGAAGTTCATTCTGGTCGAACCAACGAAACGCTCTGCACAAATTCAAGAGATTCTGAAAATCGATGAGCTGGGCCAAACCCGTTCGGCGCTACACACTGCATCTAGCAAACTCAACCGGGCCGCGATGGCAGCGGAAAAGGATACGCAGGGCAAGAAGAACACACTGCTGCAGCACTTGGGCATCGCGTCGCTGTCTGCAGCTGAGATGCTGGGAGCAGTGAATGCAAAGCGCGAGCTGCTTGGCCTCGCGATCCACGATGCCATGACGGCCGAGACAATCATTGACCAAGGCTTGGCAGAGCCCAATGATGAACAATCGCTCAACAAACTTGCCGCACTGATAGAATTAGACAAGCTCACCAAGATGATTACTGGGCTTGATCAGGTAACGTCGCCAGACGCAGAAGCCCTTGTTGTTCTAATCGAACAACTTGAAAATGACGCACAGCTTCTTGTTTCATTGCAGCAACGCGAGTTGGTGGAGCGCGGATTGAAGTTGGTGGATGGCCCTGCATGTCCGATGTGCGACCACGAATGGCCAGATGAAGCACACCTTCTTTCACATCTGCACGAAAAGCAGCAGAAATCGAAAGCGGCTGGGGAGCTAAAGCAGAAACTCACGGATCATGCAGCATTGCTCTCCACGAATGTGGGTAGCCTGAAGGCCTTATTGCTTGAAACACATCGCATCGCGAAGGTTGAGAACGCGGCCGACATGCTGGCTAGCGTGATCGCATGGGGTAAAGATTTGGCCGTTCTACAGGAACGGCTAAAGTCATTTTCAACGATATTGGAGCTCAAGGATCGCCTAGCATCCGGATGGTCGGCTATTCCCGAAGACTTCGAAACCAAGCTGAAAGCTTTTGTAGAGGCGATCCGTGCGAAACCCGATCAGTCAGCAACCTTGGCCGCGCAGAGTTTTTTGATCAATGCGGAACAGAGATTTAAGGACTACAAAGGGGCCCGTAAGATTGAGAAAAATGCCCAAAAGGCCCATGAGGCCGGGAAAATCGCTTATGACGCTTGGTGTGCTGCAATGGAGTCCGAACTCGATGCGCTCTATGAGGCTGTCGAGGATGACTTCAGCAATTTCTACCGCGTCTTGAATGATGGCGACGAGCAAAAATTCGTTGCCCGCTTTAAGGCCACAGAAGGACGTCTCGACTTCGACGTGAACTTTTATGAGCGGGGTCTCTTCCCACCCGGAGCCTTCCATAGCGAGGGTCATCAAGATGGGATGGGTGTGTGTCTCTACCTTGCCTTAATGAAGCGTCTCCTCGGCAACAACTTTACCGTCGCGCTGCTCGATGATGTTGTGATGTCGGTCGATGCAGACCATCGATATCAGTTCTGCAAGCTGTTGATGACAGAGTTCCGAAACACGCAGTTTGTGATTGCGACGCATGATAAAGTTTGGGCAGAGCAGATGCGATCAGCAAAGTTGGTGACGCGAAAGACGTCGATGGTATTTGACAGTTGGTCGGTCGATACTGGGCCGTTGGTGGAGTCGAACCCAGAGATTTGGGCGGAAATTGATGCAGCTTTGGCCAAGGGCAAGGTCGAAGTTGCAGCTCCGATCTTGCGTCGTCACATGGAATTTGTGTCGCGCCTGCTTGCGGATCAACTGGGAGCACAGACGGTCTTCAGAGCTGACAACAGCTACGATCTCGGAGGGCTGTTACCGAGTGCTATGTCTCGGTTGTCAAACCTTTTGGGAAAGGCAGTCGACTCGGCGCAGTCTTGGGGTAACGAGGACCAAAAAACCAAAGCATATGCTCGCAAAAAACGGCTCAAGCAAGCCAATACCCAAAAGGGCGAAGACGACTGGACGGTCAACAAAGCGGTGCATTTCAATGAATGGGCCAATTTCAGTCCGAACGACTTCAAGCCCATTGTTCAGGCGTTCAAGGATCTTCTGGCCTGCGCGCAATGCGATGACTGCGGATCATGGCTCTACATCACGCCCAAAAGCATTTCTCCAGAGGGTCTCCGGTGTTCTTGCAACCTTGTGAACTTAAACCTCAAGCAAAAACCTAAGTAACCGCACAGACCTCTAAAGATTGTTTGGCCAAACGCAGAAAACAAAGTCTGCTTTGGGGACTTTATCTTGAGTTTCTCGCACCTGCAGAGAACTTCCGTTGTCCGCCGTCATGTCCTGGGCTCGGCTCAATGCTGCGCCGGGCACGAATGTCGTAGAAGGGCTGGCTGCGGTCGCCTGCGGGCAGCACTGAGGTGGTTGTGGCGCGATGACTCCGTGCGCGCCGCCGCAAGTCGGCTGCACACGAAATCGACGCGAAATCGGAAGGCGAGCGGCGGCACTGCGGACCTTTCAGACCTTCGCTACAAGTGGGCCAAGGTCCGGTTCGGCGACCTTTCAACAAACGGTCGATTTTGGTGTGGATTACCCGATCTTCGCCCGCAGGTTAATGATGCTGAACAGGCGCGGCTACCTGTTCCATCCCGGATGATCATGCTTCCCCTCGGCGATCAGCCCTGTTCATGGCAAGATCGATACTGAGGGACGTTCGGGACGGGGTGCGACCATGTTGATCCATCTTCATAGCCAAGCGACGACGACGCCCAAGGTTCGGTCGGCCATCCAGGCCAGTGACGAACCTGCTTCGGTTCTGGCAGAGCGATACGGGACGACGGAACAGACCGTCTACAAATGGCGGCACCGCGACGGCGTCGAGGATCGCAGCCACACGCCGCACCGGCTTCAGACTACATTGACGCCCGTTCAGGAGGCCGTAGCGGTCGCCTTGCGTCGGTCTCTTCTGGTATCGCTCGATGACCTGCTGGCTGTTGTGCGCGAGTTCCTGAACCCGAATGCCTCGCGTTCTGGCCTGGACCGCTGCCTGCGTCGGCATGGCGTGGGAAGCCTGCGCGATCTGAAGGCCAAAGCACCGAGGCCGAAGCACAGCACCTTCAAAGCCTATGAGCCCGGCTACATCCACATCGATGTGAAATACCTGCCGCAAATGGCCGATGAAAGTTCCCGCCGCTATCTCTTCGTGGCAATCGACCGCGCGACCCGCTGGGTCTTCATCCGCGTCTTTCAGACCAAGACTGCGGCCAACGCCCGGCGCTTCCTGCGCGATCTGGAACGCGCTTGCCCGCTGCGCATCCGCACGGTTTTAACCGACAATGGAAAAGAGTTCACTGATCGCCTCTTCGGCCTGCGCAAGCGCGCCGCGACCGGCGGGCATGAGTTCGACACGTTGTGCGCCGCCCTCGACATCGATCATCGGTTGACCCCGCCGAAGTCGCCCCAGACCAATGGGATGGTCGAGCGGTTCAACGGACGCATCGAGGAGGTCCTGCAAAGTCACCATTTCCGATCAGGCGAAGATTTGGAGACGACGTTGCACCGGTATGTCTGGCTCTACAACCAGCAACTTCCGCAATCAGCCTTGGCCAGCAAGTCGCCCTTGCAGGCGATGAAGGACTGGCACAAACTCAAGCCAGAGCTGTTCAACAAACAGCCATACTACCTCCCGGGATGTGACAGCTACCTTCTCATAGGTAATGCGACTATTTAATGATGAAGTCCTAAAATACATAACTGCGGAATGGAGTTCATCTAATGGCAGTCAGGCGTTCTTTTGAACAGCGACATAAATATCTGTTTGGCACTAAGGGCCTTAGAGAGGATGATTATTTGTACATTTCTAAGGTACTGAATCGGTATGGAGCCGAGGTTATTTATCAAGCCGGAGAATTTGAGTTTTCGACAATAGAAGAACTTGTTGGATTTTGCAAAAAAAAGCAGTGCAATACGTTGCTTGCACTTGGCACCCTTTCAAAGGGAAAAATAAGGTTCTCTCTCATCATAGGGGGAAGCATGAGTATATGGGAAGTAGACAACCCAACTAACGCTTCGCCCGAAGAGGCTGCAATTTCAGCTCAAACATTCAATGAAATCAAGGCGAGGTTAAAGCAGCGGTATGACTTCATCCCGGGATTTCCTTGGCATGTTGCTAGAAACACATTGGTTTTGCTACCTTTGCTTTTACTGTCCAGCACAGTTCTCGTTCCATCACGAGCACCTGAAACAAATTCGATCTTTCAAATTACGCTTTCAGTAGCTTTCATCCATTACACTTGGGCATGGGTAGAGCGACGTCGGTGGAACAAAAGTATTTTTGTTCAGCGAAGTCCCTTGGCTTTAAGATTAGTCAAGATGTGGCCCGAAGCACTTTTAGTCATATTTGGAGCTGCTTTGGGACCTATCTGTAATTTTCTTCTCAAGCTAGTCGCTGAGAAAATTCTATAAGACACTTTTGCCTTATATCATATGGCTATGTTACAAAACGCTCGTTATCGACACGCCTGCAAAACATCCCATTTGACGCTGCCACAAACCCCGTTCAAAACCCAAGCAGTTGTTGAAGGTTTTTGGCTCGTTCGTGATAGCGGACATCCCAACATCACGCAGCATCGGTCAATTTGGGCTCACTGCCGACCTTCGCTGCACTTGCAAGCGAAATCAGCGTCGAACCGGAGGGCGAGCGCCGGCACTGCGGAGGGAGCTGCCGTTGCACTATTTCTACTTCTGGCTTCTTATCCTGCACGACAGGGAGTGCAGGAACATGAAACTTTGGCCAGACATCTCAATCGCGGAGGACTTCAGGCGGTGGCGGTCTGCCTCGCACCTCTGGTTGCCCGTCGTCATCGAGATTGCGCAAAGGGCAAATATAGATGCCGTCTCCCCCACTTCGTTTAAAACCGGCACCAATCTTGTTGTCGATTTGAATGGCAACGCCATCTTAAAAATTTTCCCGCCGATCTATGCCGCACAGTTCGCGGCTGAACGACTTGCGCTGCGCCAGCTCGACGGCCGTTTGTCCGTCCCTATTCCCCGAATACTGGCAGAAGGAGAGGACAGCGGATGGTCATGGCTGATCATCACCAAGCTGCCCGGCACAGTAGGGTCCGAGGTCTGGCCGGTGCTATCCGAGCAAGAACGCATCTACATTCTGGGCGACATTGGGCGCACGATTGCAGAGGTCCAGGCCGTCGATCCCGGAGAGTTGCTTGAGATGCAGCCAGCGTGGCCAGAGTTCGTCAAGCGTCAAGCCGAAGGCTGCATCGAGCGACATAGACATCAGGGATTAGAAGAAGCGCTGTTGGCCGAAATACCGGCTCTTCTGCGCGCGGCGCCCTCAGTACTGCCTGCGGAAGTGGAGCCTGTTATCTTGACCGGGGAATGGATTCCGGAAAATCTGCTTCTGACAGAAACGTCTGATGGCTGGCGGCTAGCCGCTGTCATCGACTTCGGCGACGTGATGACAGGCTGGCGCGAATACGATCTTTTGGGCCCGAGCACCTTCATGTGTGCGGGCGTCCCCGACCGCCTCCAGGCTTTCTTTAAAGGCTATGGTATGCCTGCGAAGAACTATGACGATGCAATGCGGCGACGCCTGACGACACTAATGATGCTCCACGGGGCCAGTGACCTGCGCCACATCGCGATCAGCGACTGGAAGTCCTCCGTCAGAAGGCTGGAGGATCTTGAAGACATAATCTGGCCCAAGATCCTGTAAGCACCAACCCTCACGACTGGTGGCTCTGGGCTTATTCCGTTGAAAAGCTCCGCTACGCGAAAAATAACTCGGAAATTTGGATTTTTTTCGCACCATGGGTGTTGATTGTCATTGAGAACTGACCCCACGGGGGCGGGTTGGACTGACCCAGAACAGACATGACCTCTGCCGTCATATCTGGTCGCTCTGGTCGCCTAGCTGGAGTTTTGGTGATGAGACCTGGGGCGCAACGGCCCCCTCGTTCGACAATCCTGACTTTGTGGAGGTCGTGCTCCATTCCTACCGGCATCGCTTTGGCGGTGTTTCAGGTGATCCGTCATATGACCGAATCGAGGCGCTGCTGGCCGCGCAGCCGTATATCGCCGTGCCATGCATCGTACTTCAAGGGCAGGATGATGGGGTCGATCCGCCTACAGATGAAGACTTTGACCGCAAACATTTTGCTGAGTTCTACGAGCGCAGGATCATAACTGGAGCGGGTCACAACTTGCCGCAAGAAGCACCCACAGCATTCGTCGCTGCGATGCTAACCTTGGCCGGAGCGCAGTAGGTCCAGCGGAGGCCAAAGGCAGCAAAGTCCGCTCACCGGACCCTCGTGCAGGGCGCGCCGCAAGTCCGGTCGGAGCCCACTGCGGTTATTGTCAGAATCTGCTTTGGGTTGCAAAGTTTGGCTAGGAAGAGTGAAAGGTGATGGATGGAACGACCGCCAATCGAACGCTGGGGCATAGCGGCTGAGCTCGTTCCGCTGGTTGGGGGACACCGGAACTTGGTGTTCAAGACGGCCGGTCTCGGATTCGGGCGGGAGCTCGTATTCAAGTCTACTCAGCGACCTGAAGCGGCCATGCGCTGGCTTGCGGGGGTCCAGGAGATCGCTCGGGCGACCGGCTTCGTCGTTCCCGAACAGATGGCGGGCCGTAACGGTCATTTAGTCGAGGAGGGCTGGATCTGTGAAAACTTCGTAGAAGGCGAGGCGTTCTCGCCACAAGATGTTCCGTCCGTTCTTCCACTTGTCTTGGCTTTACATGGTGCGACGGCCGGTGTGCCGCAGCGGCCAGGCTTTCTGTCCTCTCACGACCTAATCCAAGAATCTTATGGCGGGGACGTGGATCTGCGCGCAATGCCCATCGATCTCGTGTCCAGCTGCCGCGAAGCATGGCTGACTGTTTCAGAGAGGATGTATGCCGTCATCCATGGTGATCTCAACTCCGGAAACCTGATCAGATGCCCGGATGGGCGTGTCTCTCTGATCGACTGGGATGAATGCCGCCGCGACCTGGTTTTGTTTGATATCGAGCCGTTGCGAGGGGGCGATGAAGAAGAGCGCAGGGCGCGTCTTGCATGGGAAGTTGCATGTTCGTGGCTGATAGAACCAGTTCATGCCAGACAGATCGCCACCCGGCTTTGAACGACAGTCCGAAAAGTCCGCACTGCTGCCGGTCGGCCGTGCTTGAATGATGCAGCTGCAGCGAACGGCGGCTCCTGCGCGCGGCATCGCAGGATGAAACGCCGCCAGATCTCGCCAGAAGGCTGAGTTTGCACCGGCTGCTATCTGCGCGTTGCTGCCGCCGATGCAGGCTGCAGCGTCGAAAGGAGCAGCATTGCCTTGCAGAGCGTCTGCTTCAGGAAAGGTGACCTCGGAATCTCGTGCCTGCGGCAGAACGGATGCTGCACCAGGTCAAAGGTCCCGAAAGGGCAGACACCGGTAATTCGCCGCATGCGGTGAAAAACCGATAGTAGTCTTGTGTTGGGCACTTAGGAGCGTTTATGGGCAAAATACCGTTCCACTTTCCTGAAGTCGAAATCGGATTCATGGAGGGCTTCACCGAAGCAATCGGCGAAAACGCTCGTGTTTTGCGCGAACGGTACATGGCACCTGACAACGTCTTGAAGTTCAGTCATGGCCGCACTTGGGAGGCCCCGGCAAACGCCCTTGGGGACACGAAGGGGGAGATAAATGAGCACAGCACAGAGACGGAACTGAACCTGAAAGACATTGCCGCAGGTAAGGTGGAAGCGGTTTTCGTGGCGGTCTCACAGATTACAGATGATATGAATGCCCAAATGGAACGACTGCTTATTGATACGATGACTAGGTCGACAGAGCAAAGCGGGCAAGTTGTTAATGGAGCCGAAAAAACGTTCCCAGAATCGATGTACGAAATGCTGGAAATGATGGAGCTGCCTCTGGATGAGGACGGAGAACTGTCTATGCCAACTATGCTTATTCACCCGTCCCAAAGTTCGAAGCTGCAAGCTCAAATTGAAACTGCTGGTGTGGAATTTGAAAGAAAGTTCTCGGCGCTTAAGGAGAAAAAGAAATCTGATGCTCAAGAACGTGAAAGACAACGCCTTGCTCGTTTTGAAAGACGTCAGAAGTGAATTTTTCAATTTGCATTGCTATCGGGGCCGCGCACTACAAGGATAGTTCGATTTCGAGCCTTCCCGGTGCGACCGTAGACGCGAAGAATTTCTATGGCGCAGCGACTAACAAGGAATTTGGCACCTGTGATGAAACGCTTTCAAAGCTCTTACTTGATCCGACGAAAGAGGACGTCAGGGTAGCAGTAGCCGATGCAGTATCAAACCCTACTGTGACAAGCCTGACATTATTTTTCGCTGGGCACGGTGCAGAAACAAAATCGGGCTACTTCTTGACGTGTCATGATGCCGATGCCAGCCGATTGGCGCTGTCCGGCCTTTCTCTGACTGATGTCTTCCAGCTTCTGAATGAACGCTCCGGTTTGCATACTAACATCGTATTGGACGCTTGCCAGGCTGGCGGAGTTGCAATTGATTTGTCGGCTGTTACAAAAAGCTTTGAAGTCGGTGTCGCAGGTGGGTCTAGTGTATCAATCTTAGCCATGAGTTCCAGAGGCGAGGCGGCCCAAGAGGCGTTGGATGGCTCGGGAGGTTTTGGCACGCAAGCGCTGCTAAGAGTGATGAAAGGCGAGGTAGATACAGGCAAAAACGTTGCGGAACTCACATTGGCGGACATAGCACAAGCCATAGATGTTAGCGAAAACGCCCAAACTCCATCATTCTGGTCGTTTAATCTCCAAGGGACATCTGCTTTTTGCAAGAATGCGTTTGCACTGCAATTTCGCGCCGCCGAGGTCTATGAGACGCCAGAAATTTTTAGCGAAGTTCAAGTTGAACTATCTCAACCGCATCGTGAACAGCTTTGGCAGTGCTACTTAGATTTCCACAAATCCTTAGATACACGAAGAATTTACGACGTCTTGTCAACGGTTTTAAGTGATGAGGAATATGGAGATTCCGCACCTGCGATACTGTCTGGTCTCTTTGTGAGTTTTCTTTATCGGTCTCACACTTCAGATGATGCCTTTGCGCCTGTTCTGCTCACATCTGTATTTTCGATGATAGCATCTGAAAAACTGCAAAATTTGCAACTATCTACTCATTTCGTCAAAGTGCTTTCGGAAGAGCTAGAGCGCACTTTGACTGAACTAGCCGATGATCTAGATTCGGATGACTTGTTTTTGGTGCGCGGAGGCGGCGGCTACAGTGAGTTTTTTACCCTGCCGCAACGTATCTCTAGCTTAGCAGCATGGTCGCTTGTGGCTGCTCGAATTTCCGTCCTAGCCGGAGTTGATCCCACCGACTCTTCGGAGACTTCACGCCGAATACTTGCAGCGTTGTCGAGAGATTATATCGAATCGTTTAACTTGATGAGTGAAAGGCAAGCTGCTGCAATATCTGTAGTGTGTGCGCTTGGAAAAGACTTTGATGATTGCTGGGTTGAGATGTTCATAGGATGCCTCTACAATTCATACCTTGAGAACAGCGGAAAAATCGCACGCGTCGACTTACCCGCTGACAAGGCGTTTCCCTTCTTGATGCAGCGCACTTCAACTGAAAAAGCAGACTTTCAAGAGTTTTGCGAAAGACCATCTGAAGCGTTGTTTGCATTGTTTGCGGCGTTCTGGCACTTGGGGCTTCTAGAGATAGTCCGATATGATATCGCCGATTTGGACGACGCGGTATTGGGTACATTTATTCCTGAATCATATTCAGCGTTTTCGGAGAAGGTTATACGAGACGGCACCAACGTTCATTTCAAGATTGGCTTCGAAGTTTTCACGATATCAGATTTATCCGACTTCTTTGAAAACGAACTAATGCCGCGCGCAGTGGCGGCTAGCGAAGACCTAAGCGACATAGAGAAGGCGGTCGCAACTTGTGCTACACTTGTATTTCCAGACAGAGTCCCTTGGCATTTGTTTGCTCGGGTGTCCGAATCCGTCACTTAGCATCGAAACAGGAAGCACAATGACTTTAGACGTCTTGGCAACGAAATTCCTTAGCGTTTATAACTCTTTGCGCTCCTAATCTGGAAATACCTTCTACGGATGGGCCTTCTCGACGTTCTGACGTTGGCCCTGCCGTCGCCCTCACAGAGCGTCAAAGACGTTTTGACCGGGGAAGGGCTAGGCGACCTTGACCTTGCCCGTGGCGGCGCACTTGGGGGCATTTCTCGCCACCGACCGGCCTACTGTCGCGGCCCTGTGCGAACACCCAAACGAAGCTTCCCTGCGCGCCAAGAGCAACTGACGCCGGTTTGCATTCTCGGTCGCAACCATGTTGTCATTTAGTAGAAAGTGAGCAATCGCAGCACTTTGTTATCGGGCCGATATTCCAAAGCGGCCATAAGGCGAAATGGCTCTCCGTCTTCGCCCGGCACTTCAATGACTATGCTGAACTTGGTGACGTTGTGTTCTGCAAGATACGACATATTGTATATGTAGTTGGATCGCAGTTTCCCACGGATTATTTCCTGCAACTCTTGAGTCGAAACACCGCTAAGACCTGCATGGTGAAGCGAACCTGCTTTAGCCGTTTTGATATATCCAAGCTTTGCATCTTCAACCTGAACGTCGAACCCACCCAAAGTTGACGGCGAAGCGTTCACCGAATTGATTGCCATTTCTCTGTCGGCTTCAAAGCCGTCGAACACAGGGCTTTCAATCTTGTAGGACAGCAACACGCCCTCCAAGTCTGAGCGAACGCTAATACACTCATAGCCGTTTTCTTCGAAGGGCATTCCCGACATGTTCACGTTGTCCGAGTCGTCGCGGTCGTCTTCGTGTCCTTGAATGATCTTTCTGCCAGCCTTCACGCAAAGATTAACCAGCTTCATTGAAAGAAGCGTCTTGAAGAAGGAATGATAGGTCGTGTTTGCGCAACCCACATACGGTTCATAGGCTATCAGACCGTCCGCAAGCTTTTGGAACGCAGTATCCGTCAAGTTGTTGATGTAGACCACGTAGAATTGGCTGCTATGCCGGTAGTCGATGCGACGCACTGGGCAAACCGCCTCGCAGAAGGCTTCATACAGGGTCTCTTGTTGGCTGTTGCTTCCGATGTAGTCGCCAACCAAAATGCTGTTCTTCGTTCTTGGATCGAGTAGCGGAATGATGCGTTCGAACACTTGGTAGCCATACCAGCTATCTTCAATCCGCATCGTGTCGAAGATCAAAGCTATCTCAAGCTTTTCGCGGTCGGGCACTAACGCTGCTCGCAGGTCGTCGTAGTTGATGCCCTTAGACTTCAATGTTCGTGCAATTTGCGCACGCATCCCCTGTATCTCAAGCAGCATCCGATCCGGGGACAGCCCAAAGTAGTCGCGAATAACCTCTAGCATCCCGTTGCCGCGTGCGTTCAGGGTATGGATCGGTAGAATTTCTGATGCCAATTTATCACCTCTCGCCGCACATCTTACCCTGAAAATCGCATGGGTAGTTCATGGGTAGGATTGGTCGAGCGCCAATTTATCTAATGAAATCAATGGGTAATGGCGGAGATGAAGGGATTCGAACCCTCGAGACCCTTCCGGGCCTACTCCCTTAGCAGGGGAGCGCCTTCGACCACTCGGCCACATCTCCACTGACGCGTATAGCCAAGCAAACATAGGGATTACAAGGCAAAAATCCCTCTTTTTGAAATTTGCGCTCCGGGCCTCAAAACCACTCAAAACTGCACTGAGAGGCACAGAACAGCACTGGTTTTGGGCAATATTTGGTCATTTCCCCTCCGCGGGTTCGCGGCTTTGGGGGCATGGGAAAGCGCTCCGTCACCTGAGCCTCTCGAAGATATTGGGCAAAATTTCCAGTACGGCTTCCGCCTTGACGGGAGCGATCCAATCTCCTGAACAACAAGAGGTCGCAAGATGACAAGCATTGAACAAACACCCGGATCAGCAAGCGTCGAAGAGTTGAAGGCATATTGGAGAGAATACCTTTCAAGAGAACTGCATGCGAGCTCGCCTTGAAGCGAGGCGTGCGTCGCGTCGCGGGTCAATACCCATGGCTGGCGATCTGGGCGGCAGAGCGTATGGCGCCCCCCGCGCGCAAGCTGTGGGATGAACCCAAAAAATCACACCTACCCGACAACCGATCCGGGCAATTCATGATTGCACGCTCAAATGCGCCCATCGCGCCATCAGCGCTGTTTCGGTGCCGGGGCGGCAACCGGTCCGGCACCGCGAATTGACACGAACCGTTTCAAAAGGTCGAACCAGAACGGAGCGCCAAGCGTCATTGCAAGCGCGGTCAGGAAAATGCCCAGGCCTTTCAGCAGCCAGCCTTGCGGTGTGGTGGGGACGCTCTGGGATACTTCCGGGCCGGACCAGCCGAAGGGCAGGTCGGCGCGCAGAGTTTCCAGCTTGTCGAGTATCTCTTTGGGCACGGTTTCGTCCACTCGGGAGGTTTCGATGGCGGACACTACGATTTTGTCGCGCAGTGCATCGTCTTTCCACAGGACGGCGGCGATGTGCAGCGTATCGGCATTCATGGCGGTCGCGACCAGCAGGGCCACCAGGAACGACGTCAGCTGCATCCGGCGCTTGTAGACCCCGGTGGCGCGATTCATCACCTGATCGAACCAGTCCGACAAACCGCTTTGCAGGTTTTCGTAGCGCGCTTGTCCGTCGGTGGCCAAGGTGTCGATGACCGACTTGAGGATCGAGGATTGCGGAACGTGGCCAGCCAGGCCCACGATGTCCAGCGGTGCGTTCCGGGTCAACTCGGCGCCGTCGATCTTCCCGGTGCCGGACAGCGCGTGCAGCAGTGCGATGGAAAAGGTGTTTGACTCCATATAGCTTGGCGCTCTGTTTCCCTTGGTGGAATCTGGTATGCCAATGCTGTGACCCAGCGACCGGACCAGCCCCGAGGACCAGAAGGCCGCGTTCACATCGTCGACTTCGATCATGCGCGATACCTCAGAAAACAGTATCCGTGCGCGCAGGCGCAGCAGCCCGGCAATCGCTTCGTTCGCGCTGGTGCACAACAGGCTGAGCACCAGATAGATAAAGATGAGACCGATGGTGAGGTCGAGCGTCGAGGACAGGGTCATAGCAGTCTCGCTTTTGCAGAAGGGGGCGGTGCTGAGGCAGCGCAACAAAGCGGATTAGGTGTCTCGGAGCCGCATCAGTGCGGCTTCCTGCACTTGGTCGATCAGGCCGTGCACGATGGTGTCACCCAGCAGGATGTTCGGTTCGGCGGTTGTGCCCTTTTCCTGGAAGGCGACGCGCGGAATCCAAGTCTGCCCGTCGCCTTCGATACCAGTTTGCTCTTCGAGTTGAAGCATACCGAAAAAGCACAGATCGAAGAGAATGCCGGACTGTTCCTCGGTCGTGGCGTCGACGGAAAAGGTGACAAGGTCAGAGTTCCGAAGCTGGTGCGCGATGGCGGTGACATAGCGGGTCGCGAATTCGGTTGCGACGATCTTGAACCGTGGGTCATTGCGGTCGATGGGCATCGGAACCTCCTGAAGCGGGGTGCGGGTCAGACCCGGGTGATCGGCGCAAAGCCGAGGATGAAGGGCGTGGCGAAGCACCACAAAACGAGGGTGTCAAAGCTGTCCAGATCGGTGCCGGGGTTGATCGTGCCAGAGTGTCGACCGCTGACCGGGACGAGGTTGCCGGGCAGGTTCAGGAACCGTGTCCGCTGCATGTTGCTGCGAAGCACCAGATCATGACGGTCGGTGGGCGTGCCGACATTCAGGCCGAAAGCGGGCTCGGGCGAACCGTCGAAAAAGAAATCGTCGCTGGTCTGCATCACGACGTCGCCGTCTTGGCGGGTCAGTGTGTAGGTGCCGCGCAGAACGTGCGGCATAC
Organism: Puniceibacterium sediminis; assembly: GCF_900188035.1. GTDB lineage: Bacteria > Pseudomonadota > Alphaproteobacteria > Rhodobacterales > Rhodobacteraceae > Puniceibacterium > Puniceibacterium sediminis. The sequence goes on from NZ_FZNN01000022.1 coordinate 15,682, forward strand.
CGGGGGTGAAAGAGCCTGTGGCGATGAGCATCGCGTCCTCCTGTTCGGTGTGAAAGGCGGTCGGCCCGAGGGCTGGGCCGACCGGGGTGTATCAGTTGGGTGTGCGTCCGGGGGTGGCCGACACCGACTCCAGCGTGCCATCCGAGAGGATGCGGACGGCCGACACCATTTCGTCCTTGCCGATGCTGCCGTCGTGGATCAGGCAGGCGGGTAACGTGCGCGGGACCAGCAGCGGCACGGTCAGGGTTACCTTTTCTTCGGCATGGTACATCATCATCTGTTCGCGCAGGATGCCCAGCGTGATCGCCTCGCCCAGCAGTGCGGATTCGATGTAATCGGTGTAATAGTGCACCCCGGCGATGTTGCGCGCGTTGGAAATGTTCCACATCAGCTTGTTCAACTCGCCTTCAAGCGTCAGCCCCTGCGGCATCTTCAGGCCCAGCATGTCGATGTTCACCGAGTCCGGCGCGGCACCGCCATCGGGAACAAGCGCAATCCCATCCCGTTTAACCAGAAGGGCCGGTGAATCGGGAGCGTCTGGGTCCTGCATGTCGAAAAACGCCTTGAGCAGGGTGACGCAGGCACCCGCCACGGTTGCGTGGCCCGCGCCGTAGGACGGATGCATCGGCGAGCCTTCGGGAAAGGCCATCGGCAGCAGCCAGGAATTTTCCTTCGTCTCTTTGAGGTTGTGCGCCAGCACCGCGCTGAGGATCGGATCCAGAGCCGGCTCCGGTCCCTTCGGCTTGTCGGCTACATAGGGGTGGGTATAGGCCCGCGCGACGTCCCGAGCGATCTGCCAGCGCGCCTTGGCCTCGACCGACCCGTCGTTTTCGGCATAGGGGGCGGTGCCTTTCAGGCTCTTGTGCGGGTGGTATTCGGTGAAAACAGTGTGAAACAGCGCTGCCGCTGCTTCGGGCCGCAACCGGCGGTGGACAGAAAATTTCTGATAGCGCACCGCCTTGAGCGCGCGGCTAGACACTTCGGTCACTAGGGTCAGAAGGTGCGGCGGCCCGAATAGTGCAAAAGGTTCGCGATTGTCGCGCGACAGCGGGTTGGCCGATTTGCCGTGAAACGGCAGGCCAGGGTCAAACGGGTATTTTTCGTCAAGCAGGATCAACGCGGCGTTGAGATAGGCCTGATACAACTGGTCGTCATGCACATAGGTGGCCATGTCTCGCAGCCGGGCAATCGGGCGGCGGGCACCTTTGATGAACTCTTGGCCGCGGTCCTTGACCAGCGCGCGCTTGTTCAGACCGTTCTGTACATCGAGCCAGTCGGCCCAGGTCATCATGTAGTCCTGCCCGGGGATCGCGACGCGCACCTTCTGGTCGATCTGCTGTGCGCCATATCCGATCTGGCCGGTCGCACGCTGTCCGATCTCGCGCTCGCAACCGCCCGATCCCATCACCATGAACTGGGATAGGAACGGCGTGTCCCAGCCGTCTTCGCCCATCCCGCGGAACAGGTTCGTCGCGCTTTGCTTGTGGCCAAAGCGGCGGCGCTCGCGCTGTTCTTTGACCATCACATCCTTGTCCGTGTAGGTGCCGCCGAACCACCGCAGGGCGGACAATTCACCGGCGTATATGCTCACTGTGCGGTTGGCTTTCTTGATCAGGTCAATGGCGCCTTTGCCGACGGGCGTGCCGTTGATATTGATCAGGGTGGCGATCAGACTGTCGGGCATGAAGGCGGCCACCGGCAGGTCGCGGGCGCGGGCCATCTGATAGACCTCGGCCATTTCCGCGGCGAATTCTGCCGATCCAACCTCGGGGGCAGGGGGCATGGTCACGGCCTGGGGATCGGGGCCTTCCATCGCATAGGCATGACCGGCGGTCGGGCTTTCCCATTGACGGTAGACGTTGTGATCGGCCTTGCACTTCAGGGTGGCGAACTGTGCCGGGTCTTCGGTGAGGTAGTTGTCTTTGGCCGGCGGGGTATCGGCGAAGACACGCGGATCATGCGTCTCTGTCCCTGCCCGAAAGGTTTCGAAATGCGTCGGGTCGATCAACAGCCCGTTCGGGCCGTGTTCCAGCCCTTTCGTGAAGTTGAAAACATACGGCGTCTTGTTGTCCCGATTGGCGACGTGTTGGGGGTGTTCGGCGGCGCTCGAGAGGTCAGTCGCGCAGTTACGGCGCAGCCGCGCCTGTTCCCGGCGTGGTTTGTCCTTGAAGTCCATTTCAGTGTCTCCTGTGTCAGGGGGCGGCGGCAAAGCGCCGTTCTTCGGCATCGAAATGCCAGTTGACTGCGGCGTCGTAGGACGGCGCCGGGTCGGGAATATCGTGCAGGATCAGGCGGCCGACGGTCATGCCACTGGTGTGTGCGTGGCGACCGAAGGCCTTCAGCCCCAGACCCTGTTCGCCCTGCGTGAGGCGCGCCGCGCCGTCGGCGGGAAAGAATGTCCCCGCGACCTGCACACCGGGTGGCAGGTGCCGCACCATCAAAAACTGCGGCGCGGATGCATCCGGCTCGGCAAGCAAAGCCAGTATGGTGTTGCGTTCGGACAGATCGGCGGGGGGCTCGTCACTGTCGGGCGACTTGGCAACGCCGGTGTCCGAGATCTGCAGCAGCGCTCCCTCTGGGCCGGAGCGGGAGACGATCAGCCATTCCTGACCGGCCGCCTGTGCACTGTGCGGGGTACCGAAGGGACCAATGCGCAGGCTATTGCACATGGCGATTCGAAAGTCGTTTGGGATCATTGGACCTGTCCTTTGTTCGGGTAGTGACAGTGTCGGCACAGCGCATCAGTGGGCTGTCAGCAGGGCATCAATGCGTCGTCAAATCGGTGTCAATCCGGCGGTCGATCCTGTCATTTGGCCGCGCAAAATCTATCCGGCGCCCGGGGACAGCCGGGCGCCGGTCAGGTCTGGGACAGATCAGGGGTCAGCGCGCGCGGGGACCCAGCAGAACCCGTACTCCGGTGCGCTCGGGCGTTCGGGAGGCCGCGAAATAATCGGCGCTGCTGATTTCAGCCAAACGTCTCAGGTCGTCGCGCGACTTAAGCTGGGGGTTGGCAAGCATCGCGGCGATCCAGCGCGCCACCTGTGGCGCTGCGCTGGACGTTCCGGCAAAGCGAAAGACAGAACCACTGTGAGTTCCGGCGGCCAGTACACCCGGAGCGGCATGATTGATCTCGGTCACGGCGGCCAGATCGACGCTGGCGCGGCGCAAGGCGCCGCTTTTCGCAAGCGGCTCCCCGGCGCTGGAAAATGCGCTGGTGCCGCCGTTGTCGATGCGGTTGCTGGCCAGGGTCCGACGGCTCAGCGCGGATTTTCGCACGCTGCCGACGCGGATTGTGCTGGTTCCGGTGCCGATGGCGTTCAGCGTGCCGCGGCGCAGAACCCAGGCGTTTGGCACATCCCCATCGTCGGGGCGTCCGTCGGGCCGGTATTCACTGTAGTTCGGATCCACCAGCGTGCACTGGCGCCCGAACGGGCGAAAGCCAAAGGGCGTGTCGTTACGCTGACAGCGCACGTCGATCTTCTGCGGCTCTATCTCGCGGGTGTCCCACAGACGAATTTCCCAGGTGCCAGACGGCACCGATGCCGGTTCCTGCTGAAATTCAACCGTCTCCAGCGGCTGTTCGAACAGCGTCGGGGCCAGGATCAAGGTCAGCTTGAACTGTTCGGTCAGGGGTCGCTTGCCGTCGGCTTTGTCGACATTCTTGCGGGGCAGGCTTTGCAGCACTTCGTGATAGGCCATGCCGACGAGGATGTCTTTGCCGCCGCGATGCTGAACCAATGGCACGGCATGGAAGAAGTCGATCTGTGAGTGCTGCCCGTCGATATCGAGCGCGATCCAATCCGCCGCATTCGGCGGGCGCAATTCCAGCCTGAGGGGGGACGGTCGGGTGCTAAGTTCCTCGACGATGTGCTTGCGGGTCTCCTCTGTCAGCGCCGTGGGTAGGGGGGAGGCGGGAGCGTCAGAGGGGGCATCGGGTTGGGCCGTGGTATTGTGCCCTATGAAATCGGTCTCTTGCTCAGGCCACCAGAATTCCACGATCGCGGCGGCTTTGTCCTCGGGCTGGCGGCGCAGCAGCAGCGGTGGGTTCTGCCGGTCGGGCCGGGTGCAGCCGATAGTCTGCTCGCCGCGTGTACGGCTTTGATAGCTGTTGCCTGCGGGCAGAGTCAGCCAGACCGGAATGCTGTGTACGTCTTGCATGGTCTGCACCGCGTCATCGATCCATTCCTCCATCTGGTCGCGGCCGTTCATCGGACCGGCAAAGATGCCGTAGGAAAAATTCAGCACCAGCGGAATCCGTGGCGCATCGCTGTCTTCCGGTTGTAGATGTATGGTGCGGGCAAGGATGAATTCGATCGCATGGGTGACATAGGTTGCCATGAATGCGCCCGAGGAGTCGCGGGTGGCAATCCGGGCCAGCTGCACCGCCACGATTGGACGCAGGTGCGCCATCTTAGCCGGTGTTTCGCCGAAGTCATCGACGGAGCGGTCGTTGCAGTCGTATCCTGTCGCAAGGTCCATCACATGGGTGCCGTGCTGGGCGCAGCGTGACAGCGCGCTCTGCATCTCTGCCAGCCGGTAGGCGGTGTCGGCATGGGGCAGGCCGACAGGATCGCGGCGCACGAACAGCCGTTCGTTGATTTCCGTTTCCACCCAATCCCGGCCAAAGGGTAGCACGTACCCATTGGTTTCACGCCCTGCCTCGCAGGCCGCGTCCTGATTCCAGAGTGCCGAAAGTCGCGTACCATAGCGGCCCGTGTTATCGCGTTTCAGAAAGCGTGCGTTTGCAAAGGCGATACCGTCATCGACGATCCCGATGATGACCTTTCGCGGCGCGGGTTCGAGTGCGGTAAAGCCAGGAGAACCTTTGAACTGGACACATAGGCTGTCAGGGCGAACCGGGGCCAGTTCTTTCGGATGGGCGGTTTGAAGCGCTCTGTCAACGGGTCTGGCGGTGCCACCCTTGATAGATACCGGGCCCCTCGTCAGGAAAGGCGTAGGAAACGGTAGGGTCGGTCCTTGGATAAAAGAGGGGGCCTGGGTCCGCAGCCACCAGTCGCTGTAGGGTGACAGGATCTGTGCGTCGTTGTCACCCCCATCGGCGCGCACGGGGCTGTCCCAGCGCAGGGTCATGATCCGGTGCCCCCTGTTTTGGCTGTCGCCCATTCCGCTCTGGCCCGCGCATAGAGTTCGCGCAGCACAGAACCGGTGTTGGACATGGTCAGCTTGTATGTCGTCGGCGTGCCATATTCGACCTCGGTACCATCACCTTCGTAGGCCACAAGCGGTGCATGATCAAAAAGCCCGCGGGACGTCTCGTGGGTGAAATCCGCAGCCCCGAATGCATCGCTTCTGCAATGCCAGCCGGTAGCTTCGACATTAAGGTGATCGGCTGATGTCCCTTCGGGGCGATGCGCGAGCGCGAGTATATAGCGCGCCAGAGAGATCCCCAGAGTGGCCCCCGCGGCGCTGTCGACGGGAAAGTGCACCCCTGCCACGGTACGGTTCTGCGCGATCCGGGTGGCTTGGCGCAGCAATTGTTGCTCGACCAGATAGGGCCGGACCGCCGCGTGCATCACGAGATCGCGCAGGATTGTTGCGACCAGAAACGCCTCGGTTGCGTGGCCAGACGGCAGCGTGCCGTGACCCGGGGTCTGGATCATCGGATGCACCTGGGCCGAAAATACGTTCGGCCGTTGGCAGGCCAGCAAATGCTTACACTGCATTTCGATTAACGACGCGGCCTGCAGCGCCACCAGCAAAAGCTCGTGCGTCCAGCGATTTCGCTCGGGCTCAAGCGGAACCACCGCGCCAAATGACGAAAGGATGTCCGTGAGTTGCAACAGGATCTCTGCCGCGCGCTCGACTCTCTGATCGGCGTAATATTCGATGTAATTCAACTGTTGGGCAAAGGCTTCCATCCCGGGCCGGTCAATTTGCGCGACGACGATTTCGCCAGACCCCAGCCGTGAAAGCACCCGCACGGTCGCGGGCGTAGGCACAGTTTGACCCTGCGCGTCCGGCGTTTCGCTGGCATGATGAGGAGTGACACACAGGGTCGAAATGATTTCCTGCACGGTGACCAGCATGCGCGTGTCCATCGACCACTGCTGCATGTTGTCGGCACTTGCGAAGGAAAGCTCTGTCGGGAGGGGATACGAGGGATCCCACGACCAGTGGCCGGTCAGGGAGGCATGGCTCATTGTAAGAGCTGCAGCGGCTGCGGGCGGCGTCCTGCCTCCGGCCATCAGTTGTCCGTGTTGGCCATGCTGTCCGTGTTGCCCGTGCTGTCCATGCTGGCCGTGTTGACCATGCTGCACAAATAATATGCTATTCGTCACCATATCGCCGCTTCTCCCAAATTACATGCACACAATTGCGGTCCATGGTCGGGCCACGTTCAATTTTGTCAACAAGCGATCCGAAATCGTGTTAGACTAACGGTCGAATTAACAATTTTTTAACAATTCAATCTTGTGACGTCGTCCATTTTGATGTCGAAACGGAGGTTTTCAAATGATGGAAAACCCATATAGGCTTTATTTGGCGGGGGCGTTTCGGTTCGAATGCCCGGCGGGCAACAAGATTGATATGCTGGGCAAGAAATCGCGCGCAATTATCGGTTTTCTTGGCACCGGTATCGACCACGAGAGGCCCCGCGCCTGGGTTCTGGACCATCTGTGGAGTGATCGGGGCGAACGTCAGGCCGCCGCCAGCTATCGTCAATGCATTTACGAATTGCGGCGCAGTCTTGGTGAGGGCAGCGATATTCTGGAGGTCGCGTCAAATCGTCTGGCTCTGAAACCCGGTCGGATATGGGTGGATGTGGACGACACCGACTATCTGACCACTCTGTGCGCAAATACCGCCGAATTGCCCGAATTCCTTGCGGATCTCGATATCCGCGATCCAGAATTCGAACACTGGCTGCGCGACCGGCGCAGTTGGTTGGCGTCTTGTATGGAAACGTTGCGCGCGCCACCAAACGAACAGCCGCGACAGAAGCCTATCGAATTGCAGAAACATCCGATGCGCCCGATCGTCATCCGCGGCAAAGTCTTCGGTGACAGCCAAAAGACCGCCGCGATCAATTCGGTCCTGCTGGATCTGATTTGCAAAAGTATAGACGAAAACGGCCGGGTCAAGATCGTGGATGAGGCGACGATGTCCGGCTTGCGGCCAACGGATGCCGCGCGTGCATTCCGCGTTCAGGTCAACAGCCTTGAAAACGGGGGCGGGGTCGGTGTGTCGACCACGCTCACACGGTCCTATGATGGGACGGTCTTTTCAAACGAAATGCGGGTGACGCAGGGTGCCGACCTGCTGGGACAGGACGAGAACGGTGGGATTGATCTGGTGAACGAGGCGGTTCAGTGCGCGCTGGATGAAATCGTAAGCTACGAGGAGCGCCTGTCGGAGTCTCAGATTGCCACCGCTCTGTGCCTCAGTGCCGTCCGTTCGGCTCTGGATCTTTCGGGCGGGTCGCTGGAGCGGGCCGACCGTCGACTTGAGACGGCCTACGAGATCGACCCGCAGCCGGTCTTTCTGGCATGGCGTGCCTATTTGCGCACCTTTCAGCTGGGCGAAAATGGCAACATCTGCCGCCAGTCGACCCAGGATGAAATGCAGCATCTGATTTCCCTGGCCGAGGAACAGCAGCCGGGCAACTCAATCATTCTGTCGCTGTCGGCCTTCATCCGGTCGATGTGGCTCTTGTCGAACGAAGAGGCGTTGGGTCTTGCGGTGCGCAGCACGGCGATCAATCCAGCCAACCCGGTCGGGATTGCCTATTTGGGCATGGTGCAGACCCATCTGGGGCATTTCGAAGAGGGTTATAAGCTGACGCGCAGGGCCAATGCGTTGACATCCCGGGGGTTGATGAAGCGGTCGATCCGCTACGTGGCCATGCGGTCGGCCGCCTGTGCGGGACACTATGCCGAGGCGCTCCGGATCGGGGAGGGGCTGTCGCGCGACTTGCCGGGGTTTGTTGCACCCAAGCGGCTGATGGGCCTGCTCTACATGAAGGACGGCCGCCCGGATCTAGCCGAACTGGTCGCCGAGGATATGCGTCAGGTCGAATCAGACTACAGCCTGGACAAGATGCAGGATTTCTTTCGCGCCTCGCCCCTGCTGTACCGTTGCGAACTCGGCGAGCCGACTTAGTTTCGTGATCGGCTTAAGGTGCTGCTTGAACTCCATCGCGTTTCGGTATGGAACAAATCTCAGTGGAAACTACCCGCTTACGCGGCTCACTTCTGCTCGAAAATCCACATGAAGGCAGGCCAAACTTGGTCAACGTCGCTGTGGCGCACGCGAAGCCGCCGCCCTAGGTGAGGATCGTCGGACCCTTGAGGCCTTCGACAGGGCAGGGGGCGCCGGTGCGGGCGGCGTGATGCCTGGGGACCCGCCGGGGCAAAGGCGAAATAGCTCTTGGTCCCTGGCTCAGCGTGGTCGCAGCTGGGACATCATATATAACTTGTCGCATTTGGGCCGCGGATCACGACGATCATCTGGCCCACCGGGTGATTTGCACTGCCAAGAGCCGAGGCAAAGAAGTTGCTGTGCGCGCGCACCTCCGTCGCCCCCAACAAATTCGACGCTGGCTTGATGAACAATCGCGCTTCATCTACTTCCCTAGGGCGCAACCGGGACCATCTAGTCGCGCCACCGGCGCGGTCTGGGTCGTTGGTCGGAACATGAACTGGTTTCACAAAATGGCGGGGCGGTTCCAGGCCTCCTCCACACGATGGACATGCCTGGAGCGTCTCTGCGTCGTATGGGAGGCGTCCCACGTTTCGACAGCTTTGATAAATTTGAAGGTGACCTTCGTTCATCCAGACATCATGTACGCGTTGTAACATTCGTCGAGAGATGCCTGCGCTGGTCCAGCTCCGCCGGGCTGCGATGGTTTCTGCCTCAGGCGTGAATTCGGAGCCCGGCGACCAGCGCGCTGTCGGTGGTCTGCGTTCCACGGCGGAACTCACCGTCGGATGGCACTCTCGACGTCTCCAAGATCGGCGCGCAGTTGGGCACGGGAGTTACACCGATATCGTTCGGAGCTCTCGCCGAGCTTGATCTTGTCTAAGTCGACCGACACAACAGCTCCTGTGGGCGGGTCTGAAAACACTACCTGCCTGATCCAGGGCCGTGTCAAACTAGCTATTACCTTCGAAGGTGGAAAGCGGTAAGAATACCAGAGCGGTCCGGAGTTGGACGCGATTGTAAATTAGGCCTGTATGCTATCATGAGTGTCGCAACCGGAGATGAGACAGATCCACAGCGTGCAACGCTGTTTGGTGGCATTCCGCTCGAGTCCCTTATTGCCTGTCCGCAGTGCGATGCGCTTTATGTCGCGCATATGCCAGCCGTAGGGGAACGCGCGGTCTGTGAGCGGTGCCACACCGTCCTGATCGCGCCCAAACGCAAGGCGGGGCTCAAGATCATCGCGCTGACTTCGGCTGTGATCATCCTTGTTGCTGCCGCGCTGTTCTTTCCGTTTCTCACCATCAGGGCCGCCGGGTTCGGCAACGAGGCTTCGATCCTCGATTCCGCTTCGAGCTTTGAATCCGGGCCGATGGTGCTGTTGGCGCTTGCCGTCGCGGCGATGATCGTGGTGATACCGCTGATCCGCACTCTGCTGATCCTCTACGTGCTCATACCCGTCGTGGCGGATCGTCCACCCTACGCCCATGCCAAACATGCCTTCCGCCTGACGCAGGAATTGAAACCCTGGGCGATGGCCGAAATCTTTGCCATCGGTTGTGCTGTCGCGCTGGTCAAGGTGGCGGATCTTGCGCATATCGGGTTCGGTCCCGCCTTCTGGATGTTTGCCGTTCTGGTGGTCATCGTCATCTTCAACGATAATTATATGTGTACATGGTCGGTATGGAAATCACTGGAACTGGATCAGAAAGAGGCGTGACCGCACGCGACGCAGGCCTTGTGGCCTGTCGCCGCTGCGGACGCGTCTGGCCGATGAGGACCGAGCGGTGTGGCCGCTGCGGCAGCCATCTGCAATCGCGTGATACCGGTAGCCTGGGCCGTGTCTGGGCCTTCTGGCTGGCCGGACTGATCTGCTATGTACCGGCGAACCTGAATCCGATGCTGATCACCCAGACGCTGTTGAGCAGTTCCAAAAGCACCATCGTCGGTGGCGCGGTGGATTTGATACACCACGGGGCGATCGGCGTGGCGATCATCATTCTGGTGGCGAGCGTATTGATACCGGTCGGAAAATTCATGGCCATTGCCTATCTTGCCGTGTCTGTGCGGCGCGGTTCCAGCATTTCATCTGCCCGCCGTCACCACCTTTTCGAGGTCGTGGAATTCATCGGGCGTTGGTCTATGGTCGACGTTTTTGTGGTGGCAATCCTCAGTTCACTGGTACAGTTGTCGGTGGTTGCGTCCATCCATCCCGGATCGGCCGCGCTGACTTTTGCGCTTTCGGTGATTTTTACAATGTTGTCGGCGCAGGCTTTCGATACCCGTCTCTTCTGGGACACCAAGGACGCAAGGAATGAAACGACGTGACTGACTCATCCAAGGATACAAATCCAACCCAGCCCGGGAACGTCCCGATCAAGGCCGGCAAGAGTTCTTTCTGGGACAGCGCATCAATCATCTGGCTTATTCCGATCCTAGCCCTGGCGATTGCCCTGGGCGCTGCCTGGCGCAATTATAACGCGCAGGGCCCGTTGATTCAGGTATCCTTTGAAAATGCCGCCGGTATCCGTGCCGGAGAAACCCAGATGCGCTACCGGGACATCCGTGTCGGTACGGTCGAGGAGTTGAGTTTCAGCAAAGACTTGACAGAGGTCGTGGCTTCCATCCGTGTGGAGAAGTCTCTGGCCCCATATATCAATAGAGACGCCGTTTTCTGGATCGTGCGCCCCGAGGTCAGTGCGCGGGGGGTATCTGGGCTCGATACTGTGCTCTCGGGCGTTTACATTCAGGGTTCATGGGACAGTGAGCCCGGTATTTTTTATAATGATTTTGAGGGGCTAAAGGACGCGCCATTGCTGAGTCTGGACCGCGAGGGCATCAGCTTTACCCTGCGCTCGGACGACGGCCTGCCTGGGTCGGGAACACCCATCCTGTACAAAGGGGTTGAGGTTGGCCTAGTTGGCAATTCAACCGTCAATGACGACGGTACCGGAGTGTCCGCCGTGGCTGTGATCTACAAGCCCTACAGCAGTTTCGTGACCAGCTCGACCAGGTTCTGGGACATCTCGGGATTCAGCTTTTCAGTCGGGGCCAGCGGTGCGCAGTTGAATTTCACTTCGCTCGCCTCGTTGATCTCGGGCGGTGTGACCTTTGCCGAAATCGGGTCGGGCGGCACGCCGCTGGCCGAAGGCGCGACATTCGAGCTATTCTCCGACGAAACCGCAGCGCGCGACGACTTCCTTGTCGATGGCGACGGTCAGGCCGTCAACGTGTCGATGATCTTTGACCAGAATCTGGCCGGACTTGCCGCTGGGTCTCCGGTCGAACTTGGCGGGTTGAAGGTGGGCGAAATCACCGGAATCAACGGAATCGTGGACCGCGAACGCTTTGGTGACAACGAGGCGCGGCTGATCGCGACCGCGCGCATCAACCCCGGCCGGATCGGCCTTGGGCAGGATGCGGGCGAAGATGAACTATTGCACTATCTGTCCGTGCGTATCGGCGAAGGCCTGCGCGCGCGTCTGACGAATGCCTCGATCTTTACAGGCGGGCTCAAGGTTGAACTTGTGGTGCTGCCCGGTACGGGGGTTGCCACACTGGACCGGGGGGCTGATCCGCTGCCCCGGATCCCGACGGCGAATGCCGATGTCACCGATGTCGGCGCCACCGCGCAGGGGGTGCTGCAACGCGTCAACGACCTGCCGGTCGAAGAGGTCATGCAGTCCATCACCGATTTCCTCAACAACGCGACTGCCCTTATCAGCAGCGAAGAGTTGCAGCGCGCTCCGGCGGAGTTGACCGGCATTCTTACCGCCGTACGTGGCGTCGCCGAAAGTGAGGGCGTGCAGGGTCTGCCCGAGCAGATCAGCACGGTGCTGAGCGATCTGCAAGAAACCGGCACCATGTTGAACCGCGTGATTTCGGTCCTCGAAGAACAGGACGCGGCCGGCAAGCTGACGACCGCGATCGACAACGTGGGCGTGGTCTCCGCGACCCTGCCGGAACTGGTTGCCGACATCCGCGCCGTACTGGTCAATGCACAAGAGGTGCCGCTGGCAGAACTATCGCAGAACATAACCGAACTGCTTGCTTCGGCGGACTTGTTGCTGACCGATGCAGATACCTTGATAACAAGCGCCGATGTGCAGGCCATTCCGACCGATCTGCGCGGCATCCTGTCTTCGGTTCGTGACGTAACCACCAGCGCCGATGTGCAGGCACTGCCGACCCGTGTCACCGAACTTTTGGCCGGGCTTCAGAGCACCAGCGCGCGGCTTGACAGCATGATCGCCGATCTGCAGGAGCAGGACGCAACCGGCAAGCTGACCAGCGCGATCGACAATGTGGGTACCGCCACCGAAAGCCTGCCGGACCTTCTGGCCGACATCCGCTCCGTTGTCGCCAAGGCCGAGGCGCTGCCGCTTGCGCAACTCTCGCAGGATGTTTCGGATCTGCTGACCACCGCAGAGGCGCTGATCGCGAATGAGGACGTGCAGGCCGTTCCGGTCGAGCTGCGCCAGGTTCTGTCGTCGCTGCGTGAAGTGACGACCAGTGCCAGTGTACAGGCCCTGCCAACGCGCGTGACCGAATTGCTGACCGGGTTGCAGGATAGCGCAACCACGTTCAGTCGACTGCTGCGGGATGTCGAAACCCAGGATACCGTGGGCAAGCTCACTGCGGCCGTGGATGACGTGGCACAGGCGGCGGAGGGGCTTCCGTCGCTTGTGGAAGAGGCGCGAGGCATCGTTCAGAACGCCAACGAGATCCCCCTTGCCAGGCTGTCTGATCAGGCGACGAAGTTGCTGGAATCGGCCAATGCGCTGGTGGATCAGGACTCCACCCGTGCGCTGCCGGGCGAGCTGAACACCGCGCTTGCCGAAGTCAGCGCCGTGCTGCGCGAATTGCAGGACGGTGGGCTGATCAACAACGCAAACGCCACGCTGGCTTCGGCCCGCGACGCGGCGGATGCCATCGCAGAGGCTTCGGCCACGCTGCCACAACTCGCGGCGGATCTGCGTGCGGTGGCCACTCAGGCCGGTACGACCCTGTCGGCCTATTCCGAAGACTCAAGCTTCACCCGCGATACTCGGGGTGCGATCCGGCAGATTCAGTCTGCCGCCGAAGCGATAGAGCGCCTTGCGCGCACTATCGAACGCAACCCGAATTCGCTGATCCTGGGACGGTAATGTCATGAAGACTACGTTTATATCGAAAAGCCTTCTTTTGGCGGCCACTTTGTTAGTCGCGGCCTGTGCCGGGGGCGATGTCCGGTTTGCCACGCCTGCGGTCGAACCAACGGTCAAGGTAGCATCGCGCTATCGCAGCCTGGAGGTGGTCGAGGTCACGTTGCCGTCCTATGCCGGGGCCGAGGAAATTTATTTCCAACAACCGGATGGTTCGATCGAGGAACTGGGGCCACTCTGGGCAGACCTGCCGTCACGTGCAATAACGCTGGGGCTGGCCCGCGATCTGGGCGCCATCACCGGCGCGACAGTGGCTCCCGCGCCATGGCCCTTCCGCGGTTTTTCGGATGCGCGCATTGATGTTCGGATTGAGGAGATGGTCGCCACCGCATCCGGTCAGTTCCGCCTGTCAGGACAGTATTTCGTCGCACCTGAACAGGATGGCGGCGACCGGTCCGGCCACTTCTCGATTGCTGTGCCATTGCCTGAAAAGGCGACCGCTGCGCAGATCGCTGCGGCCCGTGGCGCTGCGACAGCGCAACTGGCGGAACAGATCGCCAAGGCCGCACTCCGCTAAACCGTTTGGCCTGCACGCCTGGGTATCAGACCACGTCGAAGGCGTGCAGGAACCGGTCTATGGCACCTTCGATGGCCTCAGACGGGTCATCGGGGCAGGGCATTCGGTAGATGTGCTGGCGAATGCCGATATAGACGATTCCGCCGTGCAGATTCCACAGATCCTCCATCCCCGGGCGACTGCCCGTGCGGGATGCCGCACCGATTTCGGCCAATAGCGGCGTGAGAATCACACTGCCCAGATGTTCAAGGTATCGGCGGTTCAGTTCGGCCCCCGCCAAGCCCGAGAACATGAAGATCCGCATCCATTCGTACTGAAAGATCAGCGTGCTGTATTCGGCATAGAAGTCCAGCAGCCGGTCGCGCAGGGGCCGCGTGCGGTCGGTCAGTCGGCGTGGCCAGTCATCCGAAAGGCGGTTCAGATACACATGTTCGTACACCGCTTCGATCAGATTATCCTTGCTTGAGAAGTAGTTGAACAGCAGTGACTGGGTCACGCCCAGCCGTTTTGCCAGATCGCGGGTCTTACCCTCCAACCCGACATCGGCAAAGAAGGCGACTGCCCCGTCGATGATCTGTTGGCGTCTCTCTTCCGGCTGCAATCGGCGACGAGAGACTGGGTCGGTTGTGGCCGCTGCGCTCACTGGTCTCTCCATCCTGAAATCCCCTGATTTGTGACAAGTAAAAATCATACTTGCAATGTTTCGGCATTTATAGATCATATGATCAATAAGGGATGATCGTCTGATCCATGAGGCCCCGGGGAGGGGGCGGGATCGCCGGTCTGAGGGAGGGAGTCGCAATGAAAGCTTCGGCAGGCGGATACGCCCGGGCCAGGGATCTGAGCCATGCGCTGGATCTGCTGGCGGATGCGGATGGGATGGGTCGTGTGCTGGCCGGTGGTCAGAGCCTGATCGCGGCGATGAACATGCGGCTGAGCACGGGTGACATGCTGGTGGATATCTCGCGGATTTCCGATCTTTCCGGAGTAAGCGTGCAGGGTCGGCGCCTGCGCATCGGCGCGCTGACGCGGCATGCTGAACTGGGGCGCGATGCGCTGATTGCGCGGCATGCGCCTCTGCTCGCGCAGGCGGTAAATCATATAGCTCACGCAGCGATCCGCAACCGGGGCACGATTGGTGGTGCACTTGCTCATGCGGACCCGGCGGCCGAGTTCCCGGCATGTGTGCTGGCGCTTGATGCGGTCCTGCACCTTGAGGGGCCGGAGGGCAGCCGCGAGGTGCGGGCCGAGGATTTCTTTGTCGACGTGTTTGAAACCGCGATTGCCGAGGGCGAGATCCTGACGGCGATCAGCATGCCCCTCGCGGAACCTGACGAAGTGCAAATGCTGAAAGAGGTGGCGCGGCGGTCCGGGGATTACGCCTTGGCCGGGCTTTGTTTTGTGCGGCGTGCAGGCGGGGTCAGGCTGTCCGTGCTGGGCGCTGGATCAACCCCGCTGCTGGCGCGTGCGGCGATGGCGCGGCTGGATATGGAGGACATCGGCGGCGCGGTGGCGGCGCTGCGCGGCGAACTCAACCCGCCCAGCGATACGCAGGCAACTGCGGCCTATCGTCGGCACATCGCGGGCGTGCTTCTGCGCCGGATCTGGGAAGAGATCGGGGGCGAGAGCGCATGAGCGATGTGTTCCGGAACAAGGTCGACATTACGCTGACAGTGAATGGTGAAGAGGTCGAGGCGCGCGTTCCCGCAGGCCGACATCTCATTGATTTTCTGCGGCTGGATCTGGGACTGACTGGCGCGCATGCCAGTTGTGAGCACGGTGTCTGCGGTGCCTGCACGGTCAAGGTGGATGGCGATGCTGTGCGCGGTTGTCTCATGCTTGCGGCGCAGGCGGACGGGGCCGAGGTCTGGACCATCGAAGGGATGAGCGACACCGGAGCGATCCGGGATCTGCAGGACGCCTTTGTGACCCGCAACGCGTTGCAATGCGGGTTCTGCACGCCCGGGATGCTGGTCGCCTGCGAAGAGCTTTTGACACGCGACGCGTTGCCGGAACGCGACGAGATCCGCGATTATCTTTCGGGCAATTACTGCCGCTGTACGGGCTACGAGGCCATTGTCGATGCCGTCGAGGACGTGGCCAAGGCGCGGAGGGGGCTGACATGACGATATCCTTTGGCAATCCCGACCGTCCCAACAGCTATATCGGCAAGACCGTGCCACGCCCCAATGCGGGGCGTCTGGTCGAGGGGCGCGGGCACTACGTCGATGACATGACCCTGCCGCGGATGGTGCATGTGGTCTTTGTCAGATCGCCCTTTGCCCATGCGCGGATCAAGGGGATCGAGGCGGCTGACGCGCTGGCGGTCAAGGGCGTCCTGCGGGTATTCACAGGCGCAGATATTGCAAAGGTCTGCACACCCTGGGTCGCGGTTCTTGCGCACCTCAAGGGCCTGAAATCGCCGCCAGAGCATGCAATTGCCGTGGATCGCGCCTGCTGGGTGGGCGAGCCCGTGGCGGCGGTGGTGGCGACGTCCCGTGCGGCGGCCGAGGACGGCGCGGCGCTGGTCGAAGTGGACTTTTATCCGCTGCCGGTGACGGGTGACATGATGACTGCGCTGGATGCCGACACACCGGTTCTGCATGCAGACATGGGCGACAATCTGGCGTTTCGCCGCGAACATCACGAGGGCGACGTGGATGCGGTGATGGCGGGGGCGCACAAGGTGGTCTCGGCGCGTTTCAAGACCGCGCGGCACACTGGCGTGACGCTGGAACCTCGCTCGATCCTCGTGGATTGGAACGGTGCCGAAGGGCAGCTGACTGCCTGGCACGCAACCCAGGCCCCCCACATGATTCAAAGCGTCCTTGCCCAGCATCTCGGGCTGGAAGAGGGCCGCGTGCGGGTGATCTGCGGCGATGTGGGCGGATCCTATGGCATCAAGGTGCATGTCTATCCGGATGAGGTTGCCACAGCGGCGATTGCCAAGATCATGGGGCGGCCGGTCAAGTTCATCGCCGACCGGTTGGAGAGTTTCACAACCGACATCCACGCGCGGGACCACGAGATCAGAGCGAAGATCGCTGTCGATGAGACCGGCAAGATCCTGGCCTTTGATATCGACGACTGGACTGCGATCGGCGCCTATTCGGTCTATCCGCGCACATCCGCGATTGAGGGCAATCAGGTTGTTAACCTGTGCGGTGGGCCCTACGACTTTTCCGATTACCGGGCCAAGACGACCGTGGTTTTCCAGAACAAGACGCCGACCTGCCAGTACCGGGCCGTGGGCCACCCTATCGCCGTCGCGGTGACCGAGGGGCTGGTGGATATGGCGGCGGCGGAACTGGGCATGGACCCGGTCGCGATCCGGCGGCGCAACATGTATGCCGATGACTGTTACCCGGTGACCTCGCCCGCCAAGATGCGGTTCGAGGGGTTGTCGCATCATGCGAGCATGGACACGCTGGTCGCGCTGATGGACTATGACGGGCTGCGCTTGGAGCAGGCAGAGATGCGCGCCAAGGGCATCTATCGCGGCATCGGCATTGCGAGCTTCATCGAACTCACCAACCCGTCGCCGTTTATGTACGGCATCGGCGGCGCGCGGATTTCTGCGCAGGATGGCTGTACCGTGCGGATGGACCCGGACGGCTCGCTTGTTGCCCTATCGGGCGTCACCGAACAGGGCCAGGGAACCGAGGCGATGCTGTCCCAGATCGTGGCCGAAGGCGTCGGGGTGTCCCCGTCACGTGTCCGGGTGATCACCGGGGATACACAGGTCACGCCCTATGGCGGCGGCACCTGGGCATCGCGCGGGGCGGGCATTGGCGGAGAGGCAGCACTTCAGGCGGCGCTGGCGCTGAAGGCGTCAATCCTCGAGGTGGCGGCATCGATGTTGCAGGCACAGGCCAAGGCGCTGGATATCCGTGACGGCAAGGTGGTCGACGCAGACAGCGGCGCGGAACGCTTGGCCCTCGAAGAACTGGGGCGGATCGTCTATTTCCGCGGCGACACCCTGCCAAAGGGTCTGCCGCGCGAACTGGTGCAGACCCGGCATTTCATCACATCGGAATATCCCTTTGCCTTCACCAACGGGGTGCAGGCCAGCTACCTTGAGGTCGACACCGACACCGGCATCGTAAAGTTGCTGAAACACTGGTGTGTCGAGGATTGCGGCCGCATCATCAATCCTCAGCTGGTCGATGAACAGATCCGCGGTGGTATTGTACAGGGCCTTGGCGGTGCGCTTTACGAAGAGATCCACTATGACGCCGAAGGGCAGCTGCTGAACGGATCGATGGCTGACTACCTTGTGCCGATGGCGGGCGAAATGCCGGATATGGTTATCGGCCACGTCGAAACACCAACGATGGAAAGCACGCTGGGTGCCAAGGGCGCAGGCGAGGCTGGCACGGCGGGCGCGCCCGCAGCGGTGATGAATGCGATCAACGACGCACTACGCGGGCTGGGCGCTCAGGTGACTGAGATGCCCTTTACCCCGGAACGTATCCTGCGGGCATTGGGCAAGATCGAGGACTGAATCAACGTAAGGGCGGCTGAGGAGAGGCGCCCGTTTCCAGGGAGGGAAACCAGAATGAAGATGACGACCTTTACAGCCGTGGCGGCCTTGACCGTATGCGCGGCAGGCTGGGCAGCGGCGCAGCAGACGATCACCATCAATATCGGAAGCAGCCACCCGGAACAGAACATCTGGGTCTATGCGATGAAGAACACCTTTCAACCCGAGGTAAATCGCATTCTTGCCGAAAAGGGTGAATACACCGTGGACTGGAACGAGGCCTATGCCGGCACGCTCTACAAGTTCACAGACACGCGCGAGGCGGTGATGGATGGCATCGTCGATGTCGGGATGGTCGGCACGGTCTGGGAAGGCGCGAACATGCCGTTGCAGAACGTGACCTACTTCACGCCCTTCGCCACCTCCGATCACAAGATGATCATCGAGATCTTTGACGATCTGAGCGCGAACCTGCCCGAACTGCGCGACAGTTGGGCCGAAAACAACATGGTGCATCTGTCGTCGCTGATCACCGACAGCTATGACATCTATGCGACCTTCCCGGTCAACACGATGGCCGATCTGCAGAACCGCAAGCTTAACGCGCCGGGGACCTCGGCCAACTGGCTGCGCGAAACGGGGGCAACGCCGGTCGATGGCGCGCTGACCACCTATTACACCAATATCCAGACCGGCGTGACCGAAGGCACGCTGTCCTTTGCATCCGGGATCCTGCCGACGCGGGTTTACGAGGTCGCGCCCGAACTTACCCGCGTGGGAATTGGATCGATGTATTTCGGTGGCATCGCGGCGAACAAGGATTTCTTTGACGGCCTGCCGGAACCGGTTCAGGTGGCCTTCAGGGACGCGGCCAAAGCGACGTCGACGGCGCATGGTGATTATGTTGCCGACCTTGCCGCGCGTGCCATGACGGAAATGCAGGCGGCGGGCCTGACCGTGCACGAGCTTCCGGCCGAGGAAAAAACCAAGTGGGTCACCGGCCTGCCCAACATCATCGAACCCTGGCTGGAACAGACCGGCGATGCGGGCAAAACCGTGCTCAAGGCGTATTTCGACGCTCTGCGGGCGCATGGAGCCACGCCTCTGCGCAACTGGGACGAAGGTTTGTAAGCCTTTCATACAATGCGTCTTTCGCCTGTCCGGATCACCCGGGCAGGCGTTTTATCTGGAAGTGCGAGCGTTATGACTGACCAGACCACCGAAGTTCCTGATGACGGCACCATCCCGTCGTTTTCACGGGCGCCCGTTGGGGCCATGCTGGGGGTCGTGGCGGCTTGTCTGTCCTCGGTCGGCACGCTGTGGATTGGTGGCCTCATGGCGCTGGTCGTGGCGGATGTTCTGGGGCGCAATTTCCTGAATGCGCCGATCACCGGCGTGTCCGAAATCGCGGGCCGCTCGGTCGTGGCGATCGTGTTTCTTCAGGTTTCGGCAGCGGTGCTGCAAAAGCGGCTGACCCGTGCGGATTTTCTGCTGCGTGCTATCGGCGGAGGCAACCCACGCGGGGCCCACGTGCTTGAGTGCGCTTTTGCGCTGACTGGGGCTGTGGTCTTTGCGCTGGTGCTCTGGGCATCCTGGCCCAAGACATGGGAGGCGCTGGCCACCGGTGAATTCTTTGGCGTGCAAGGGGTGTTCACCATCCCGACCTTTCCCTTTCGCCTGATCACGGTCGTTGGCGCCGGGTTGGCATCGCTTTGCAGTCTTTACCGCGCCGCCTGCGAAATCCGCGCGCTGAAGGGAGGCGGGGTATGACGACCCTGACACTCGGGTTCATCCTGATCGGCGTGCTGATCCTGCTGGTGCTGCTGGGCATGCAGATCGCCTATGCGCTGTTCATCGTAGCCTTTTCCGGGATCTGGCTGATCCGTGACAATCTGGGCCTGTCCTTCAAGATGCTGGAGCTGACGGCCTACAGCGGGATCGACGATTATCTTTTCGCCACCATTCCGCTATTCGTGTTGATGGGGCTTCTGGTCAGCGTCTCGAATGTCGGGCGCGACACATTCGAGGTGGCCGAAGAACTGCTGCGCCGGATGCTTTGCGGACTGGGCGTGGCGACCGTGGCGGCGAATACCGTGTTTGCCGCCGTCACCGGGGTGTCTATCGCCTCGGCGGCGGTATTCACGCGCGTGGCGGTGCCTGAAATGACGCGGCACGGTTATCGCCCCGCGTTTTCGGCCGGAACGGTAGCGGGCAGTTCGGTACTGGGCATGCTGATTCCGCCCAGCCTGCTTCTGATCATCTATGGCGTGCTGGCTGAGGTTTCCATCGGTGGCATGTTCCTTGCCGGGATCGTGCCGGGGCTGTTGCTGGCGCTTGGGTTCGTCGCGATGCTGATGGGGGTGACGCTGCTGTTTCCCGGTTTCGTGTTCGCCGACCCCGAGGCAGCGAGAGAGAGACGGGTTGCGGTTGACGTCCGTGGCATGAGCGCGACAACCATGTTCGCAAAGATCACCCCGATCCTGTTGCTGGTGTTCCTTGTTCTGGGGGGACTTTATTCCGGCTATTTCACCCCGACCGAGGCGGGCGGCATCGGCGCGTTCGGCGCGCTGCTCATCGCTCTGGGGCGCCGAAGCCTGAACCGGGGCAAGCTCTGGCAGGTGATGAAGCAAACCGGCACGATTTCGGTTTCGATCCTACTGCTGTTGATCGCGGCTGGATTCTATTCGCGGATGCTGGCGATTGCGGGCCTGCCGAACGCCATCGGTGATCTTGTGCGGTCCGGCGGTTTCAGCCCCTTGGGGTTCCTGTTCTGCCATGCGGTGATCATTCTGCTGATGGGGATGATCCTCGACAGCACGTCGATCCTGCTGATCATGGTGCCGATTGCAGCACCAATTGCCCAGGGCCTTGGGATAGACCTCAGCCATTTCGGGATCGTCACGGTGCTGGCGGTCGAAATCGGCTTGCTCACGCCACCATTTGGCATTTCCGTTTTCACGGTACACAACACGCTGAACGATCCGGATGTGTCGGTTGAGCAGATCTTTGCCGCGACGATGCCGTTTATTCTGGTGATGGTCGCAATCCTCGTGCTGGTCGCGCTGGTGCCGTGGACTGTGACGGTATTCCTGTAGGTCCGTGGAAATTCGGCAATCAGCGCCAAGCGTGCGTCGAGCAGTGTCGTCTCCAGTCGCTGCACCGCATCTTTCGAGACGCTGAAAAACGGCGCCAAAACACGGGATCTGGCGTTGATAATCCGCTGCCAGCCTCTATGCTGCGACCGCACAATCATTGGGACATATCATGGATTTCATCGCACGCGCGACGGCCATCGTGGGGGGCACGATGGTCTTACTGAGACGGATGAGCGCACCTGCCGCGCAGGCCGTCGGGCTGACGCCGACCATCCCCGAGGCGAAAAAGCAGGGCATCATGACGTTGAAGATGCCCACGGCGAAAGGCTGGGAACCGGGCCACAAGCCGACTGCGGCGCAGGGATTGAAGGTCAACGCCTTTGCCAGCGGCCTTGCCCATCCGCGGTGGATCGAAGTGCTGCCAAATGGCGACGTTCTGGTTGCCGAAGCACTGCAGACGGAGCGCCCGCCGACCAGCCTGATGGACCGGGTGATGCAGGCCACGATGAAGCGGGCCAAGGCGATCGGCGTCAGCGCAAATCGCATCAGCCTGTGGCGTGACCCGGATGGTGACGGCGTGGCCGAGGTGCGCAAGGTGTTTTTGGAAGGGCAGAACCAACCCTTTGGCATGGCACTGGTGGGGGACACTTTCTACGTCGGGAACACCGATGGGATCGTCGCCTTTCCTTACGAAAAAGGTGCCACAAAACTGACCGGACCGGGGCGTAAGCTGGTCGATTTCAAACCTGGTGGGCACTGGACGCGCAGTCTGATCGTTTCGCCCGATGGCACAAAGATCTATGCCGGGGTCGGATCGCTGTCCAACATCGGTGACAGCGGGATGGAAGCCGAAGAGGGTCGCGCCGCGATCTGGGAGCTGGATCTGGCGACCGAAAAGGCACGGATCTTTGCCTCGGGTCTGCGGAATGCTGTCGGTACGGCGTGGGAGCCGGTGACAGGCCAACTCTGGACTGTGGTGAATGAACGCGACGGCCTGGGCGACGAGACGCCGCCGGATTACCTGACCTCGGTACAGGACGGCGGTTTTTATGGCTGGCCTTACTGCTACTGGGGCAAGACGGTGGATGACCGGGTCGAACAGGACGCGGAACTGGTCGCGCGTGCGATCACGCCCGACTACGCCTTGGGCGGTCATACCGCGTCGCTGGGTCTGTGCTGGATGCCCGAGGGCACGCTGCCCGGCTTTGGCGATGGCATGGTGATCGGGCAGCACGGGTCGTGGAACCGCTCGACCCTCAGCGGGTACAAGCTGATCTTTGTGCCGTTTGTGGATGGTCGTCCCTCTGGTGCACCGCGCGACATCCTGTGGGGCTTTCTATCCGAGGATGAAAAGGTGTCCTATGGGCGTCCTGTCGGCGTGACGATCGGGCCGGACGGCAAATCGCTGCTGATGGCGGACGATGTCGGCGACGTGATCTGGCGCGTGACCGGAGCGTAAAGCACAGTTTTCGGGCTGCCAATCTTGGCCTAAATGGCAGGCGCTACTTGGCGCCTGCCTGTTACGTCTCTCAATCTTGGAGGTTTTCGGCCCGGCAGGTCCTTAGAACCCGACCGCTTGGCCGTCCTTACGCGGATCGGACCCCGCCGCATAGCCGCCCGATTCCATCCGGTGAACTAGCTGCGCACCACCAAAGCCAAAGGCGCTGTCCGGGGCCTCGACCACGATGCCGTGACCCAGACCGCTCAGCGTGTCACGCGTTTCGGCGGGCAGGGCGGTTTCAACAGCCACCTCGACCCCTTGGGTGAACCGCCAGCGGGGGGCGTCCACCGCCGATTGCACATCCTGACCCCAAAGCTGAGTGCGCAGTGTCATTACCACATGGCCCTGTGCCTGCATCGGCCCGCCCATCACGCCAAAGCTCATCTGGGGCGCGCCGTTCTTCATCAGGAACCCGGGGATGATGGTGTGGAACGGGCGTTTGCCAGGCGCGACAAGGTTGGGATGCCCCGGCTTCAGCGAAAATCCCGCGCCGCGGTTTTGCAGGCTGATGCCTGTATCCGGCACTACAACGCCCGAACCGAAACCGGCATAATTCGACTGGATGAAGGACACCATCATGCCGCTGCTGTCCGCCGTGCTCAGATACACCGTGCCGCCATTCTTGGGGACGCCTGATCCAAAGTCCTGCGCCCGGTCGGCCCGGATCAGCGCGGCACGGGATTTTAGGTATTCGGGATCAAGCAGCGCCTGAGGCGTCACATCCTGCATATGGGGGCGATCGGCGACATAGGCGTAGAGGTCGGCAAAGGCGAGCTTGATCGCCTCGATTTGCAGGTGCAGGGCCTGTGGATCATCGGGCCCAAAGTCGCGGATGGCGGTGTGATCAAGGATACCCAGTGCCATCAGCGCGGCGATGCCCTGCCCATTTGGTGGGATCTCGTGCAGGGCCACGTCGTCAAAGCCCATGGAAATCGTCCCGCACCACTCCGGGCTGAAGGCAGCCAAGTCCGCCTCGTTCAGCGCGGCGCCATGCTCACGGGCAAAGGCGGCGATCTTTGTGGCCAGCGCACCTTCGTAGAAATCGCGTCCTTTGGTTTCCGCGATCCGCGTCAGGCTTTTGGCCATCGCCGGGTTGGCAAACCGTTCTCCGGCGCGTGGCCCGCGCCCGCCGGGCATGAAGTTCTGTGCGAAACCCGGCTGATCGCTCAGGGTGTTGGCCCCGATCTCCCACAGCTTGCCAATGACGGGGGAGACGGGAAAGCCGTTTTCGGCATAGCCGACGGCCGATTCCAGCAGCGTCGCAAAGTCAAGCTTGCCGAACCGTTCGGACAGCGCAGCCCATGCGGCGACGGCGCCGGGAACAGTCACGCTTTCCCAACCACGAAACGGGATCTTGTCCTGTCCGGCAAAGCGTTCCGGCGTCCAGCCCATCGGCGCTGGACCTGATGCGTTGAGGCCATGCAATTCCGCGCCATCCCAAAGGATGCAAAAGGCATCTGACCCCAGACCGTTTCCCGTCGGTTCCACCACGGTCAGGACCGCAGCAGTAGCGATGGCCGCATCAACGGCGTTTCCACCCTTTGCCAGCATCGCAAGGCCTGCCTGCGCCGCAAGGGGGTGTGAGGTCGAGACCATCGAGTCGGCCAGAACGGGAGAGCGCCGCGAGGCATAGAGTGAGTCGTGACGCAGGTTCATGTCGTGCCTTTCCAAGACAGTAGGTCGGTCTATTCAGATGCAGGCGGACCTTAATGTGCGTTTTCCGGAAAGCCCATACGCAAGGCCAGGCGAAACGCGCAGGGAAAGATCAGACAACGGCGCGCCCCTCCGAAGATCCCGAGTGGCAACGAAAACGGCCATTTCCCCTGTGCCCCGCGCTGGTCGTCAAATGCTGTGCGATTGAAAAAACGGCGGAATTCGTATCTTTGATCAAAAAATCAGCCAAGATTCTTGACCCGCTGCAAAGCCCCCCCCTAGGGTCGCAGCAGAAATAATAAAACGCTTCCGACAGCCAGAGGATACAGCCATGCGCGACCGACACTTCCTTTCACAGACTGGCCTGATCAGCCGCCGCGGCCTCTTGCAGCGGGGTCTTGTCGCCGCCGCGGCGACGGGCGTTGCCAGCCTTCCGCTGCGCGCCTTTGGGCAGGAACCTCTTTCGGTTGCAGGCATCTATACCGTGCCGGTGGAACAACAGTGGGTCAGCCGCATCCACATCGCCGCCTTAGCGGCCAAGGAAGCTGGGCAAATCAGCTATACCTTCTCGGAAAACACCGCCAACACCGACTATCCCCGTGTCATGCGCGAATATGCCGAAAGCGGCGTCAAGCTGATCGTGGGTGAGATTTTCGGCGTTGAGCAGGAGGCGCGCGAGGTGGTGCTGGATTATCCCGACACCGCGTTTCTGCTGGGGTCGTCCCTGCCAGCGGATCCCGAATACCCAAACCTTGCCGTCTTCGACAATTACATTCAGGACGCATCGTATCTATCTGGAATCATTGCCGGGGCGATGACAGAGACCGGCAAGATCGGTATGGTCGGCGGATTTCCGATCCCCGAGGTCAACCGGTTGATGCACGCCTTTATGGCCGGTGTGAAAGAAACCCGTCCAGACGCCGAATTCCAGGTGAGCTTTATCGGGTCGTGGTTCGATCCGCCCAAGGCCAAGGAGACGGCATTCGCCATGATCGAGGGCGGTACGGATCTGCTTTACGCTGAACGCTTTGGCGTCTCGGACGCGGCTCAGGAAAAGGGCATCCTGGCCATTGGCAATGTGATCGATACCCAAGCCGAATACCCCGATACGGTTGTCGCTTCGGCCATCTGGCATTTCGAACCGACCCTTCAGGCTGCGCTTGCCAACATTGCAGCCGGAACTTTCAAGGCGGATGACTACGGCCTCTTCTCCTTCATGAAGGAAGGCGGCTGCTCGCTTGCCCCACTGGGTACCTTCGACGGCAAGGTGCCGCAGGGCGCGCTTGATCTGGTGGCCGAGAAGGAGGCCGCGATCAAGGCGGGCAGCTTCGTGGTCGAGATCGACGATACCGAACCGACATCGGTCTGATGCCCTTCGGGAAGTTGGCCTGATGACATCTGAAACCGCAGCGCAGGGCGATCCCGTCCTGCGTCTGTCCGGCATCACCAAACGTTTTGGCGCGCTTGTTGCAAATGACGGCATCAGCTTTGACCTCGCCCGTGGCGAAGTCATCGCCCTGCTGGGCGAAAACGGCGCGGGCAAGACGACGCTGATGAACATCCTGTTTGGCCACTACAGCGCCGATGCAGGAAGTGTTGAGGTCTTTGGCCAGACGCTGCCGCCGGGCCAGCCGGGTGCTGCGCTAAAGGCCGGTGTCGGCATGGTGCATCAGCACTTTACGCTCGCTGACAACATGAGTGTGATGGACAATATCCTGCTGGGGACCGAACCGCTGTGGCGGCTGGGTCTGGGGCGCAGGGCGGCGCGGGCCCGTGTGGCGGCGTTGTCGCGGGACTTTGGGCTGGAGGTCGACCCGGATGAGACCATCGCCGCGCTGTCGGTGGGGGAACGCCAGCGGGTCGAGATCCTCAAGGCGCTTTACCGCGACGCAAAGATCCTGATCCTTGACGAACCCACTGCGGTGCTCACTCCGCAAGAGACGAACGCACTGTTTCTGACGCTGCGCAAGGCCGTGGCACTGGGGCTGTCGGTGATCTTCATTTCCCACAAATTGCACGAGGTCATGGCGATTTCGTCCCGTGTTCTGGTCTTGCGGCATGGTCGGCTGGCTGGGTCCGTTGTGGCGGCAGAGACAGATCGCCAAAAGCTGGCCGAATTGATGGTTGGGGCGGAAATTACCCCGCCTGCACCGTCCAAAGCTACTCCCGGCGCGCCGCTTCTGGTGCTGGACCGGGTGGCGACCGAGCCCCAAGGTCAAAGGCCCGGCCTGCACGACGTTTCGCTGTCTTTGCGCGCGGGCCAGATCACTGGACTGGCGGGCGTTTCGGGCAACGGGCAGGGGGCACTGGCCGATCTGCTGTCAGGGCTTGCGTTGCCAACCGAAGGCAGTCTTGAGATTGTCGGAGAGCGGGTGACAGGCTGGAGCCCCCGCGCCGCCATTGCGGCCGGTATCGGGCGGATCCCCGAGGACCGGCATCGCACCGGCACGATTGCGGATTTTACCCTGACCGAGAACGCGATCCTTGAAACCTACGCCCAAGCCCCGGCCAGCCGAAGGGGCTGGATGGACTGGCGCGCTGCGCGCGAGCGTGCAGAGGACATCATCGCGCAGTACGATGTACGCTGTCCCGGGCCGCAGACCCGCATTCGGCTGCTGTCGGGGGGGAACATGCAAAAGCTGATCCTGGGCCGGGTCCTTCAGGGAAATCCGCGCGTGATCATTGCCAACCAGCCGGTGCGCGGCCTTGATATCGGCGCTGTCACCTATGTGCAGAACCAGTTGATCAAGGCGCGCGATGCAGGCGCGGCAGTGCTGCTGATTTCCGAGGATCTGGACGAGATCCTCACGCTGTCGGACGTGATCCACGTGATATCCGAAGGCCGACTGTCGCGCGGATTTCCCCGTGGCACGATGAAGCCCGCAGACCTTGGCCAGTGGATGGCCGGGCAGGGGTTTGATCATGCGGCTTGAGGCAATCGAAAATCCAACCCTGGCCCGCTCTTTGGGCCTTCCTGTGCTGGCGCTGGTGGCGACATTCATGGTGGGTGGGTTTCTCGCGATGCTTGCGGGCGCCAACCCGCTGCTGACCTTCGGGCTGATCGTGAAGGGCGCGGTGGGGTCGAAATTCGCTTTGCTGGAAACGTTGAACCGCGCGACGCCGTTGATCTTTACCGGCCTCGCCGTCGCGGTCGCCTTTCGTGCAAAGCTCTGGAATATCGGGGCCGAGGCACAGTTATACGCGGGGGCACTGGTCACCATCCTGATCGGGACCAAGCTGGCGCTGCCGGGGCCTTTGCTGATCCCACTGATGGGCATCGGGGCGATGATCGCTGGGGGCGTCGTTCTGCTGGGGCCGGTCCTGCTCAAGACCCGGCTGGGCGTGGACGAGGTGGTGACGACGCTGCTTTTCAACTTCATTATGCTTTTGTTGATTTCAATGCTGCTTGAAGGGCCGCTGAAGGACCCGATGGGAATGGGCTGGCCGAAATCCGAGGCGATCCCAAGAAATGCGCGCCTGCCAAGGCTGGTCGAAGGGCTGCGGCTGCACTGGGGGTTCGGAATTGCCATCCTGTCGGCTGTGGTGGTCTGGGTGGTCCAGACCCGTACGACGCTGGGCTATGAAATCCGCGCGGTGGGCCTGAACGCCGAAGCGGCGCGGTTTGCGGGCATCCCGGTCGGCGCGGTGATGGTCAAGACGGCGCTTTTGTCGGGGGGGCTGGCGGCACTCGCCGGCTATTCCGAGGTGGCGGGTCTGAAGGGCAACCTCACGCTCGATCTGTCGCCGGGGTTTGGCTACACGGGGATCGTTGTTGCGATGCTGGCGCTTCTCAACCCGCTTGGCGTCATCGTCTCGGCAATCTTTGTCGCGGGTATATTCGTCGGTGCCGACGGGATGAGCCGCGCGGCCGAAGTGCCGACCTATATCGCCGATATCCTGCTCGCCTGTGCGTTGCTGTTCATGGTGCTGGCGATTCTTCTGACCAAATTCAGGGTGCGCAAAGGATGAGCGAGATTGTCGATATCCTGATCTCGGCCAGCTTTTGGGCGGCCGTATTGCGCATTGCCTCTCCGCTGATCTTTGCGACGATGGGGGAACTCATCTGCGAACGCGCCGGGGTGCTGAACCTCGGGATCGAGGGAATCATGGTGATCGGCGCCTTCGCTGGCTGGATTGCGGTTTACGCAGGCCTGCCGCTCTGGGGTGGTGTGGCGGTGGCGATGCTCTCGGGCATGTTCTTTGGCCTCATCCACGCCGTACTGACTGTTCCCTTTGGCCTCTCACAGCATGTTGTGGGAATCGGGATCACCCTGCTTGCCACATCATCCGCCTATTACGCCTACCGCCTCAGCCTGCCCGAGGTGTCATCGCCGCCCAGGATTGAGCCGTTCCAACCGATCGACATCCCGGGCCTCTCGGATTTGCCATTCGTCGGCCCGGCGCTGTTCTCGCAGACGCCGCTCACCTATTTCGCCTTCTTTACCGTGCTGGTGGTGGCGCTGGTGCTTTACCGCACGCCGCTTGGGCTGGCACTTCGCGCGGTTGGCGAAAACCCCTCGGCGGTCGAGGCGCAGGGCCTTTCGGTCACGGCCCTGAGGATGGGGGCGGTCATCGTCGGATCGGGATTGATGGCGGTCGGCGGGGCATTCCTGACAATCTCGGCGTTTTCGTCGTTCTTCTTTGAGATGGTGAACGGGCGCGGCTGGATCTGCATCGCGCTGGTTGTCTTTGGCGCCTGGTCGCCATCCCGGGCGCTTCTGGGCGCTCTGCTGTTCGCGGCGTTTGATGCTTTGCAGGTGCGGCTGCAGCAGACGTCATATGGCACGCTGGTGCCCTATCAGGTGTTCCTGATGATCCCCTACATCCTGTCCATTCTGGCCCTGATCCTCATGTCGCGCCGCGCAAATGTGCCGGCCGCACTGATGACCCCCTACAATCGCGGAGAACGCTGATGGCCGATTTCGATCTTCTGGTGAAAGGTGGTACGCTGCCCGATGGTTCGCATGCTGATATCGGCATCCGCGGTGATCGGATCATCGCCATCGGTGCGCTGTCCGGGGCGGTGGCGGGCGAGGTCATCGACGCCACAGGGGATCTTGTCGCGCCGCCTTTTGTAGATCCGCATTTTCATCTCGATGCGACGCTCAGCTACGGAACGCCGCGGATCAACGCATCCGGTACTCTGCTTGAAGGGATTTCTCTGTGGGGTGAGTTGCGGGATACCGCGACGGTGGACGAAATGGTGGCCCGTGCGCTGACCTACTGCGACTGGGCGGTTTCCATGGGGCTGCTGGCGATACGGTCCCATGTGGACACGACGTCGGATCATCTGAATACCGTGACCGCGATGCTTGAGGTGCAGAAGATCGTGCGCCCCTACCTCGATCTGCAACTGGTGGCTTTTCCGCAGGACGGGTTGTACCGCACGCCGACAGGACGGACCAACCTGTTGCGGGCGCTGGATATGGGTGTCGATGTCGTGGGCGGCATCCCGCATTTTGAGCGCACGATGGAAGAGGGGCGCGCTTCGGTGCGCGATCTCTGCGAAATCGCGGCAGAGCGTGGCCTGCCGGTCGATCTGCATTGCGACGAAACCGATGATCCCCTCAGCCGCCATATCGAGACGCTGGCCTATGAGACGCAGCGCCTTGGCCTGCAGGGGCGGGTGGCGGGGTCGCATCTGACCTCGATGCATTCGATGGACAACTACTACGTCTCAAAGCTTTTGCCGCTGATCGCCGAGGCCGAGGTGGCCGCCATCCCGAACCCGCTGATCAACATTACCCTTCAGGGACGGCACGACACCTACCCCAAACGGCGCGGCCTGACCCGGGTGAAAGAGATGCAGGCCATGGGCATCACTGTCGGCTGGGGGCAGGATTGCGTGCGCGATCCGTGGTATTCGCTTGGTACCGGCGACATGCTCGACGTTGCCTTTATGGGGCTGCACGTGGCGCAGATGACGGCACCGGAACAGATGAGCCGGTGTTTCGACATGGTGACCGTGGAAAATGCGCGGATCATCGGGCTTGAGGGCTATGGCTTGCACGAAGGCGCTGTCGCATCGCTGGTGGTTCTGGATGCCGGTGACCCGATCGAGGCAGTTCGCCTGCGGCCAGACCGGCTTGCCGTGGTATCCAAGGGCCGCCTAGTGTCACAAAAGGCGCGGAATGACGCGCGACTGGCACTTGAGGGGCGGCCCCAAAGTGTGCGTCGGCGGCATTGATCCAACAATGAATTTACAGACCCCGGCCCGGAGCCAAGGCGTAAGGGCCGGGCGAGCGCCACACAACGGGCAGGCGCTCGCCGGGGTTCCTTATCGCCGCTTCATCGCATCCAGCAGCGCTGAGCCAAACGCACCCGGTGCATCGCTTTTTGGCGGTGCGGCAGAGGTCACCGGCTTGCTCTTGCCTCGGAAATTTCCCTGCGGCTTATCGCCTTTGGGTCCGCGTTCCGCACGATCCTCGCGCGCGGAGTAACCGCCGTCCTTGCGCATCGAAAGACCAATCCGTTTGCGGGGAATATCGACCTCTGTCACGCGGACCTGAACCACGTCGCCTGCCTTGACCACTTCGTGTGGATCCTTGACGAACTTATCTGCCAGCTGGCTCACGTGCACCAGCCCGTCTTGATGCACGCCGATGTCCACGAAGGCACCAAAGGCCGCGACATTGGTCACGGTGCCCTCAAGCACCATGCCGGATTTCAGATCTTTGATATCCTCGACCCCGTCCGCAAAGACTGCCGTCTTGAAGCTCGGGCGCGGATCGCGGCCCGGCTTTTCAAGCTCTGCCAGAATGTCGCGCACGGTCGGCAGGCCGAATGTGTCATCGACGAATTGTTCGGCGTGCAACTGGCGCAGAGCCGAAGGGTCCGCCATCACGGCGCGCAGGTCCCGCCCGCAGGCCTTCACGATCTTGCGAGCCAGACCATAGGCTTCGGGGTGAACTGAAGAGGCATCCAGCGGCTCGGCCCCATCGCGGATGCGCAGGAAGCCGGCGCACTGCTCAAAGGCGCGCGGGCCAAGCCGGGCCACCTTCAGCAATTCCTTGCGCGACTTGAACGCGCCAGAAGTATCGCGATGCGCCACAATCGCCTCGGCCAGCCCGGGTCCAAGGCCCGACACATGGGCAAGCAGCGGCGCAGAGGCGGTGTTGAGGTCGACGCCGACGGCATTCACTGCATCCTCGACCACGGCCTCAAGCGATTTGTCCAGACGGGACTGGTCCACGTCATGCTGGTACTGGCCGACGCCGATGCTTTTGGGTTCGATCTTGACCAGTTCGGCCAACGGATCCTGCAACCGGCGGGCAATGGACACCGCACCGCGCAAGGAGACATCAAGATCGGGGAACTCCTTTGCCGCCAGTTCAGAGGCGGAATAGACAGAGGCCCCGGCTTCGGAAACAATGACTTTGGTCGGCTTTTTCACGTCCTTGGGCAGATGCGCCAGCGTGTCGGCGACCAGCCGTTCCGTCTCGCGGCTGGCTGTGCCGTTGCCGATGGCGATCAGTTCGACGTTATGCTTGGTGATCAACCGCAGGATCGCCGCCTCGGCCCCGCGCAGATCGTTCTTGGGCTGAAACGGATACAGCGTTTCAGTTGTGAGCACCCGGCCCGTGGCATCGACCACCGCCGCCTTGACCCCGGTGCGGATGCCCGGATCAAGACCCAGAGTCGCGCAGGCCCCTGCAGGTGCCGCCAGCAGAAGGTCACGCAGGTTGCGGGCAAAGACGTCAATGGCCTCTTGATGGGCGCGAGCACGCAGATCGCCCAGAAGATCCAGCATCATGGTCGAACTCAGCTTGACCCGCCATGTCCAGCCCGCGATCTTGCGCAGCCAGGTGTCGCCGGGCCCGTTGCCCGGAACACCGATATATTTGCACACGATGCCTTCGGCCCGGGCGGCGCCGGTTTCGGGATCAGGGGCGATGTCGACATAGACGACGCCTTCCTTGCTTGCGCGCAACATCGCCAGCGCGCGGTGCGACGGCACCTTGGACCAAGGTTCGGAATGGGCGAAGTAATCCGAGAATTTCGCGCCTTTCTCTTCCTGTCCCTCGATCACGCGGGCGGTCAGCAGCGCCTCGTTCTGCATGAAGCCGCGCAGATCCCCCAGCAGGGCGGCGTTTTCGGCCAGCCGTTCGGCCAGAATGTCGCGGGCCCCCTCCAGCGCTTCTTTGGTTCCGGGAACGGCTTCGCTCACATAGGTTTTTGCCAGGGCTTCGGGATCAGTGGCACGGTCCGACAGGATCGCCTCCAGCAGCGGCTCCAGGCCGTTTTCGCGCGCGATCATCGCCTTGGTGCGGCGCTTTGGTTTGAAGGGCAGATAGATGTCTTCGAGCACGGATTTCGTCTCGGCTCCGGCCAGAGCACGGGTAAGCGCGTCAGTCATCTTGTCCTGCGAACGGATCGAATCAACGATCGCCGCGCGCCGGGATTCAAGTTCGCGCAGATAGGTCATGCGGTCGGCCAGCTTGCGCAGTTGGGTGTCGTCCAGCCCCCCGGTCGCCTCTTTGCGGTAGCGGGCGACGAAGGGCACCGTGGCACCACCGTCAAGCAGGGCAATCGCCGAGGAGACCTGATCAGGGCGGGCGGCGATTTCGGTCGCGATGGTCTGTGCGATACGCTTTTCGGTGTCCAATTGCGCCTCCTGTGAGCATTCGGGAGCCGAGACATACCGCCGGCATGGGCAGAGGCCAAGGGCCATGGGGCTTGCAGAAGGGCTGACGCGCAGTTTCCCGCACGAAACCCACTTCAGCTAACGGCGATACGGGTGGCGGGCATAGTGATGCGGTGGCGTGTCGGCGGCAATTAGTTCGCTTGGTGTTGTGTCCTGTCGCGCAAAAGGTCATCTGGTGGCCATGACTTTGACAGGCGACAGGAATCAATCCGTGCGCAAAGGCACCACAGCTCAGTGTCGATCCCGGACCGTCTTTGCCCGGGTCACCAGCGCGGCACGCACCATTGCATGGACGCTGTTTGCGACGCTGCCTGCCGGGGTCTGCGCCGCGGACACCCTGCCAAGGGTTGTGTCGATGAACCTGTGTACCGATCAGCTTGTCCTGCTTCTTGCCGATCCCGATCAAATCCTGTCGCTCAGCCGGTTGGCGGGTGATCCGCGTTCGTCGTCGATGATGGCAGAGGCCGCAGCCTATCCACTGAACACTGGCGCGGCCGAGGAAATCTTTGCGCTGAACCCCGACGTGGTCCTGGCCGGGCGCTATTCTGACCCAACGGTGCTGGCCATGCTGCGCCGTCTGGGTCTTCGGGTCGAGCAGATCCCGATCACCGCCGCGCTGAACGAGATCCCGGAACTAATCCGAACGGTGGGTGCGATGTTGCAGCAAGATTCGCGGGCAGAGCGACTGGCGGGTGAAGTCGCCCCACGGATCGCAGCCTATGGCACCCCTTCTCCGGATGCCCCTGTGGCGGCTTTTTTCTATCCCAACGGCTATTCACTGGGTGCGGATACGCTGAGCCATGAGATCGTGTCGGCGGCCGGTTTTCGCAACCTGTCCGAGGCGTTGGGGATGACCGGTGGCGGTCGGTTGGCGCTGGAACAACTGGTGGCACATGCGCCGGATGTCCTGATATCCGCGCCGCGTTATCCGGGTCATTCGCGGTCCGAAGACCTGTCCTTTCACCCGGTGCTTGCGCGCTATTCCGATGAGGGCAGGCTGATTTTCAGCACCTCGGACTGGGTGTGCGGCACGCCCTTCAGCCTGCGTGCGGTCGACACAGTGGCAACGGCGCGTGCGGCGTTGGAGCGTGATCAATGACCGCGCGCGCCATCATGATTCAGGGCACCGGGTCAAACGTGGGCAAGTCGATGCTGGTGGCCGGGTTGTGCCGGGCGGCCTTGCGGCGGGGGCTGTCCGTCGCGCCGTTCAAGCCGCAGAACATGTCCAACAACGCTGCCGTGACCGAAGACGGCGGCGAAATTGGTCGTGCGCAGGCGCTGCAGGCCATCGCCTGCGGCAGGGCGCCCAGCGTGCATATGAACCCCGTCCTGCTGAAACCCGAAAGCGATACTGGATCGCAGGTTGTTGTTCAGGGTAAGGTGGTCAGCCGACTTGACGCCCGCGACTTTGGCCGTGCGCGAGGTGCCCTGCTGGCGCCGGTGTTAGAAAGTTTTGCGCTGTTGGCCGAAACGGCGGATCTGATCATTGTCGAAGGTGCTGGCAGCCCGGCCGAGACGAACCTCCGCCGGGGTGACATCGCCAACATGGGTTTTGCCTGTGCCGCCGGGGTGCCGGTTGTGCTGGCCGGTGATATCGACAGGGGCGGCGTGATCGCGCAGATTGTCGGGACCCATGCGGTTCTGGACCCGGAAGATGCGGCCATGGTCGCGGGGTTCCTGATCAACAAATTCCGTGGTGATGTTTCCCTGTTTGACAATGGCTATACCGATATCGCCGCGCGCACAGGCTGGCGCGGGTTCGGCGTGCTGCCGTGGTTCGCGCAGGCGCATCTGCTGCCTGCCGAGGATGCTGTGGATCTGGCCCGGGCCAAGGGCAACGGTGCATATCACATCGCCTGTCCGATGCTGTCACGCATCGCAAATTTCGATGACCTTGATCCGCTGGCGGCAGAGCCTGGTGTGCGGCTGACAATGGTTCCGCCGGGCAGCCCGTTGCCCGGTGATGCGGATATGGTTATCCTGCCGGGGTCGAAATCGACGCGTGGTGATCTGGAGTTTCTGCGCGTGCAGGGCTGGGACATTGATCTGTTCGCGCATATCCGCCGGGGTGGCCGGGTCCTCGGCCTGTGTGGCGGTTACCAGATGCTTGGCCAGCGGATCGACGATCCAGATGGGCTTGAGGGCGCACCGGGGTCGGTCGCCGGTTTGGGATTGCTGGAGGTCGATACGGTGATGGCAGCAGACAAGACGCTGACCCGCGTTTCGGCGCAACACGCACCCACAGGTGTCGGATTTTCCGGGTATGAGATCCATATTGGCCGTACCACCGGCCCGGATTGCGCGCGGCCCTTTGCCCGGATCGGGAACGATCTGGATGGCGCGTACTCTTCTGACGGGCAAGTCAGCGGCACCTATCTGCACGGGCTCTTTTCCGATGACGCCTTTCGCGCGGCTTGGCTGGCCGAGCAGGGGGCCACGGTGGGGGCAACCTGCTATGGCGACACGATCGAGAAAACGCTGAATGCCCTTGCCGATCATATGGAGCGGCATCTGGACGTCAGCGCCATATTCGATGCCGCTGCCATTGTCCGACCCTCTGACGGAGGTCTTTCATGAGGACACTCGCACTTGTCACCGGCGGGGCCAAATCCGGCAAAAGCCGCTTTGCCGAGGGGCTGGTGCGCGGTATAGGCGACCGGCTGGTCTATATCGCCACCGCCGAGGCGCTGGATTCCGAGATGGAAGAGCGCATTGCTGCCCATCTTGTCCAGCGTGGGGCCGGGTGGCACACGGTGGAAGAGCCGCTGGATCTGTGCGGCGCGTTGGTGCGTAGCGACGGACAGGGGCCGCGGCTGGTGGACTGCATGACGCTCTGGCTTTCGAACCTGATGATGCAGGACAGAAATGTTGATGCTGAATTGGACGCGCTTCTGGAGACGCTGACGGCTCAGGTGAGCCCGGTGGTGATGGTCACGAACGAGGTCGGATCAGGCATCGTCCCGGCGACGGCGCTGGGACGGGTTTACCGCGACAGATGCGGAGCGATGAACCAGAGGCTCGGGGCCGTCGTTGACCGGATCGATCTGGTTGTCTGTGGACATCCGCTGCGGGTGAAGTAGCGACTTGCCGCAGTTGGCAGCAGAACCCTGACGCACAGTTCGCCGTTTGGGTACAGCACCTCGCCTGCGGTTTCAGTCGAGGTTGATCTACGGCTTATCCAATGGGGCTGTCCGGACAGTGAGATATATCACTGCCCGGACAGGATTATGCGCTTTAGGCCTTTTCCGTGCTCGGAAACTCGATGTTGATCTCAAGGCTCGACCATTCATCGCCGCGATCCATCTTGATCT
The DNA here is from genome assembly GCF_900188035.1 of Puniceibacterium sediminis. Taxonomy (GTDB): domain Bacteria; phylum Pseudomonadota; class Alphaproteobacteria; order Rhodobacterales; family Rhodobacteraceae; genus Puniceibacterium; species Puniceibacterium sediminis. The sequence goes on from NZ_FZNN01000022.1 coordinate 52,250, forward strand.
CGACGGCGTCCTTGTCGATCTTCATGTGCCGACGGATCACTTCGAGGATGTCGCGCTGCAGTTCCGGCAGGCAATCGGGACCCGATCCGGCGCTGCGTTCATGCGCGAGAAGGATCTGCAGGCGGTCCTTGGCGGTCTGCGCCGATTTGGCCTTGCGGGGGCGGGGGCGGAAGGTGAAACCGAACATCGTTACGCCGTCATCCCGAAAAGCCGCTGCAGCAGGCCGGGGCGCTTGTCCGATTCAACCCGCATTTCGACCTCTTCGCCCGTCAGACGCGCCACGGCGTCCATATAAGCTGCCGAAGCCGGCGAAGGTTCGTCCATCGTGACCGGCACACCTTCGTTGGAGGCGCGCAGAACGGCGGTGCTTTCCGGCACGATGCCCAGCAGCGGCACGGCAAGGATTTCAAGCACATCCTCGACCGTCATCATCTCGCCTTTGGCGATGCGGTTCGCGTCGTAACGCGTCAGAAGGACCTGCGCCTTGATCGGCTCGGCGCCGGGGCGCTCGGCGCGGGCTGTCTTGCTGCTCAGCAGGCCAAGTACACGGTCGCTGTCGCGCACCGAAGATACTTCGGGGTTGGTCACGACCACGGCTTCGTCGGCAAAATACATTGCCAGATGCGCGCCGCGTTCGATCCCGGCGGGGCTGTCGCAGATGATATAATCGAACTCCTCGCGAAGTTCGTTCAGCACTTTCTCCACGCCCTCCTTGGTCAGGGCGTCCTTGTCGCGGGTCTGCGAGGTGGGCAGAATCGACAGATTCTCAAGGCGCTTGTCTTTGATCAGCGCCTGTTTCAGCCGGGCATCGCCCTGGATCACGTTGATAAAGTCGAACACCACGCGACGTTCGCAGCCCATGATCATGTCGAGGTTGCGCAAACCCACGTCAAAGTCGATCACAACCGTCTTGTGGCCCAGCATGGCAAGGCCAGCGCTGATGGCGGCGGCCGAGGTCGTCTTGCCCACGCCGCCCTTGCCCGAGGTGATCACGATGATCTTGCCCTTTGCCGGGGTGTCTTGTTTCAATTGCGATGTCATCCGAGTGTCTCCACACAAAGGCGTTCATCCTGGAGGAAGACTTGTACGTTGCGTTTGTGGACCTCGTGCTCCAGGTTTTCACTGGTCCGGTACAGGCCTGCGATGGCCAGAAGTTCGGCATCCAGGCTCTGGCAGAAGATCCGCGCGCTCAGGTCGCCATGACATCCAGCCATGGCCCGTCCGCGCAGGGTGCCGTAAACATGGATATTGCCGCGCGCGATCAGTTCGGCACCTGACGCGACGGGGCCGATCACCACCAGATCGCCATGATCCGCAACCACTGTCTGACCCGACCGCACCGGCGTTGTCACGACACGGGTGGCGGCGGATGGCGTTCGTTCGGTGGTGCGGCGGCGATCCGGCCGTTCGTCCCGCAACGGGGCGTCGCGCCCGGGGGGGACGGGGATTAGACCAGCCTCAGTCGCGGCGGCCAACTGTGCGTCGCTGGCATTCTGCACACCGAAGGCCATGAATTTGCGCGCCTTCAGGTTTTCGACCAGCTGCCGCAAATCATCGGGATCTGTCAGACCTTCGGCCCCGTCCAGATCAAGGATCAGCGGTGCATCGACCAGAAAATGCGGCCTTTGGCGCAAGAGGTCGTCCAATCCGGCGTAAAAGGCGTCATCGGGCGGGCCGCCATCGACCCGCAGCGCGACAGCGGTCAGAAACCGGCCACGAATCTGGATGGGCCGCACCGAAGTGCGCGCCTCTGCTTGACGTTCCATTGGATCATCTACTGCCACGTTCAACTGCTGCTCCTGCTCAGGGCCTGCCGCAGATTCGAGTCTGCCGCGTTTTCGCCGTGTCTAGTCCCAAGGGCCCGTGCGGTCCACCACCTGTTTCCCAGTTATTTGGCTTTGGCAGACTCATGCCGGTGGGTTCGAGTCCGGCAGGCGGAAATCGGGGGGGTGAGAACGGCATGCCTCTTGTAAGGATGCTGCACGGCATCCATATACCATCCATACGGATGGAGAATTGAACATGAGCAACGTTCGGCAACTGCGGGACAAGACCCCTGATAGCGAAAAGATCACCATAAATCTTGGGTTTGTGGATTTGGGGCGGATCGACCTGCTGGTGCAGGAAGGATTCTACTCCAACCGCAGTGATTTCATTCGCACCGCGATCCGCAACCAGATCGAAAGCCACGGCGAAACGGTGACCCGCTCGATCGAACGTCACACGATGGAGCTGGGGTTGAGGGACTTTTCCGCAGCGGATCTCGAATCGGCCAAGGCCGCCGGAGAGATCCTGCACATCAAGGTTGTGGGGCTGGCGCGGATCGCGGCGGACGTAACCCCGGAACTTGCGCTGCAAACCATCGGATCCCTGACCGTGCTTGGTGCGTTGCAGGCAAGTGCGGATGTCAAAAAGGCCCTTGCCGACCGAATTCTCTGAAAGCTGAAACCGATCACCAAGACTGGATATAAGATGAAAAGAACCGTTGGCGCACCGCGCTCGACGACAGAAGATGCACGCTCAGCGCATGTGTCCGCCGCAAATGACCTCGTAAACCGTACGCTCGCCCAACATGGTCTGGCATCACCTGCCGGATTTGGCGGCGCGACGATGCAGGACACTCTGCAGTCCATGATGTCGAAACTGCAGGGGATGGGCGGCGCCTTTGGGCAGTCAACCTCTGGCGTGACGATCGAGGGGATGTTGCCCGGCAGCTATACCTGCTCCGCCGGAACCCGCCGCTATCGGACCTATGTGCCAAAGTCGGCGGATCAGGGCGCAAGCGGCTTGGTCGTCATGCTGCATGGGTGTACGCAGAATCCCGAAGACTTCGCTATCGGCACGGGCATGAATGCCCTGGCGGAAAGGCATGGATTTGTTGTGCTTTATCCTGAACAATCGCGCGGTGACAATGCACAGTCCTGCTGGAACTGGTTCAGCATTGGTGATCAGCGCCGCGACCGGGGCGAACCGGCCATTCTTGCCGGGATGACCCGGCAGGTCGCGCAGGAAAATGAGGTGCCAACCGGCCGGGTCTTTGCCGCAGGCCTGTCCGCCGGGGGGGCGATGGCCGTCATTCTGGGCGAGACCTATCCGGAAGTCTTTTCCGCCGTTGGCGCCCACTCCGGCCTGCCCGCCGGGGCCGCCCGCGACGTTGCATCGGCCTTTGCGGCGATGGCCGGGAACGGTCCCGATCTGGCCACACCGGTGGCAGGTACGCAGACCGTGCGAACGATCGTCTTTCATGGCACGGCGGATGCCACAGTGCATCCCATGAACGGCGAGCGGATCTATCAGCACGCCCTGAACCGTGGTGCGGCGCAGACACTGCATTCCGATGCAAGCGGCAGCACGGGGGGGCGCAGTTACCAGCGCAAAACCGTTACCGGGACGGATGGGGCGGCCATGCTGGACTACTGGGTCATCGACGGGCTGGGCCATGCCTGGTCTGGCGGGCAGGCGGCGGGAACCTATACCGACGCGGGCGGCCCGGATGCCAGTGCCGAGATGGTGCGGTTCTTCTTCGAGACCGACCGGGGAGCTGTCTGATGGCCAGCATGTCCCTGACCTTTGATGCGGTGAACGAGGCGACTCCGGGTCCGAAATGGCTCGCGCGGTGGAACCGGTCCTGGCCTGCTTACGAGGCCTGGTTCCTCGGGCGCGGCGGTGACGCGGGCCCATCCGCAGCTGCCAGCCGCGACGCACTGCAAAAGCATATGCCGGAACTGGTCCCGGTCTATGACCGGCTGGTGGCGCTGACCGGGGGCGGCGACAGGGCGGCCCGTTTCCTGTCGACCTGGTGCCCGCCAAAATACCTTGGCGGCTGCTCGCTCGCCGCTATGGCCGATGGGGCTGAAGTGCGTCTGGTGCGCAACTACGACCTGTCCCCGGACCTGAACGAAGGCCTGCTGCTGCGCACCGAATGGGGCGGTCGGGCGGTCATGGGCATGGTCGAATTCCTTTGGGGCCTGTCTGACGGGATCAACGATGCCGGTCTCAGCGTGGCGTTGGCCTATGGCGGGCGGTCGTGTACCGGGCCCGGGTTCGGGATCACCACGATTCTGCGCTATGTGCTTGAGACCTGCGATACCGTTGCCGGTGCGCTGAAGGTTCTGCGGCGCGTGCCATCGCACATGGATTATAACCTCGTGCTGGCCGATGCGTCAGGCGCGACAGCCAGTGTCGAGATGATTGCCGGCGGCGGAATGCGCCTGATGCCCCGGGCGATTGCAACCAACCACCAGAGCGGGTCTGACCTGCCGGATCGGGCGCCTTTTACCCGGACCTACGAACGCCACGATCACCTGTCAAAGTTGAGGGTCGCGCCAGACGCCCTTAACCGTCAGTTCCTGCAGCACCCCCTGCATCAGGACCGCTACGGCGAAGGCTTTGGCACCCTGTTCACAGCCGAATATAACCCAGCGACGGGTGGCATCTGTCTGCACTGGCAAAATGCGCGATGGGAGCAATCCATTGATGCCTTTGAGGAAGGCAGCCGCGTCGTGGACTATGCCCGCGGGCACGCCTTTGATGCCGCGCTGAACGATTTAGCGACGCAGGAGGCCATGCCCGACTGGAGCCGTGCAGCCCAGATCGACTGGCAGGCGCTGGCGCGTGACTACGCCAACGGCTGCGGTCGAGAAGTGCACAGCTACTTGCCTCACTGAGAAATTTCTTCAAAGCATCATGGGGTGGCTCCGGTCTGAGAAGGGGGCCACCTAGCGCTGATCCCGGCTGGGGACTCAATTTTTCGGGCGGAGCATGCGATTGTTGGCAGAAAGACCTGCTTCTATATGCCATAAAATCATTTGTTCAGCGGGCTTTCGGTACTGTGCGATGGTGTCGTGCCGAACGGCATCCAATGCTCCGCGCGGGAAGGAAATCTCTTCCTTGGAGCGGTGGCGGCGTCACTGATCGGGCTGCATTGACAATCCCTACTATAACAGTAGGTTTTATGGTCTGAAGGGATTGTGGCTTGTTTTGGCTGCGCGCCCCGGGTTTTTTATTGTGATGCTGACGGAGCTCTGATGGACGCCTATCTGACATATGCCAGGGAT
>NZ_FZNN01000021.1 GCF_900188035.1 Puniceibacterium sediminis
CGGTAGCGGGCGGGAGGTGGCTTGCTCATAAAGACCCTCTAACCGCATAGATTCACGTTGTGAATCGTCCATAGTCAGAGTTGTGCAACAATGCCCGTCGGAATGTTCGAGAAGGGCTGAGGTAGATCATACGCAGACCCTCACATAAGGGGCAAGTCGGGGACTCAAGCGTCGCATGGGCGATCGAGTATGTTGCGCGCTCCTGGCGAAAATTTGCTCTCAAATAGCTCTGCGCTGTAGCACCTTGAAAAACTAGTAACCTAATGTTTTCATATCGGTTATCCTGTTCTGGGAGGCATGAACATAACTGGGAAGCGGAGTTTCCAGTTCCGCAGCCTGCTAGCCCTTGAACGGCCCTTGATCGGCCAGATCAGTGGGTATTATACGCGTATTGAACAGCACTTAGCCGAACTATACCCATGTTGCCGTCTCAGCGTCACAGTGCGCCCGGAAATGGCGCATAAGGCACCATATCTGTACTTCAATGCGTGGTGCTCGCCCATGAGATCACGGAATCTTGATCCGCGAGGTGGTCCATGCAAGCAAAGCCGAGACCATAAAGGCGGCAGCCTGATTTGAAGCCCTGCTTCACCTTGACACGGCCGCTATGGGGTCGAAAGAACTGGACCACCCCCGTTGGCGGCTTTAGTCAGTCGAATAAGTACAGTTGGTCGGTCCCCTCATAATTGACTTGAAAAATTGAATGTGATTTACGAGCGGATCAACAAAATAACAGGTCATTACATGTTTCGCAAACCCACTCTTCCAGAATATGATATTCAGGATGTTGGTTCGCTCATTTCGCAGGTTTTCGGTGATGTAGATCCCGAAAAGTTGTCAGCGTTTGTGCCTGTCAAGAACGAGCTACCGCTCCTGCCAGCCTTTCTAGCCCATTACCGCAGACTGGGATTTGAGCAGTTTCTTGTCTTTGATGACCGATCAAATGACGGCACGTTCGAGTACCTTCGAAAACAGAAGGACTGTGTGGTAATCCATACAGCCATGACCTTCGGAGAAGAGTTGATATACACTGGCGAGACGCACAAGAACTCGCGGGTTCAGCGGTTCGGAACATTCGCTAAAATGGCCATCCCGCCGTACTTCATGAATGGAAAATTTGTCGCGTATTTCGACGCTGACGAGTTTTTGATATTACCGCCGGGTGTCACTCATATCCGAGAGGTCTATGATCGGATCGAGGAAATCGGAAGTTCGGGCGCATTGGCGACGATGGTGGAGTTTTTCCCGCGCTCCACGGCTGAGTTTAAAAAGCCACTACCGCATTCTTTTGACGGCCTGATGGACGCTTATGGCTGGTTCGAGGCGGAGCCTCTGTTCGATCCCATGGCAGAAATGGATGGCAGAGGAAAACCGATTTTCGTCAATCCTTCGAAATCCATGCGCCTGTTCGAACACTATGGGGTGCAACCGTCAATCATCCGAGAGACATTGCGCGAAAAAATATATCTGTCATCAAAGGAAAAGAAAAATCAGGAGTTCAACCGATCTGCTCGGCACAAAACTCCTATCCTTAAACGCACGGATGACTCTTTTCTGTTCACATGTCATGATGCCATCACCCCTCCCAAGGGAGAAATTCTTCTGACCTTGGCTCATTTCGTCTTCACATCGAACTTTGCGCGCAAGATCCAGAATGCGCGCAAGTGGAAGGCGCACGTGAAGGGCGCCGCCAAATATCGGTACTATCAGGAACTTCTCGATAGGATGTCGGATGTCGAGGACGGGTTCCTGACTGATCGGTCTCAGCGCTACGAAAACCCCCAGCAATTGATCGACGCTGGCTTGATGCGCTGGTAATCTGTTGCGATAGGGGGCTCTCTTCTAAAGATGAGTGCCGAAGATATATCCGGTCAAGCATATCAAATTCATCAAGATCGGGTGTGTGCGTTGATTAACAATTGCGCCGAAGTAAAAGGACGTCTCTGAAAAATGTTGAGAGCCAAGCTCCGAAGACTCTGGAGCAAGCCACGCAATCGAGCACTTCTTGTCGTCTCGCCATTTCTGCTGCCGACACTGCCGGTGAGCCTCCCGATCTATCTTGTGATCCGTAACCGGAGGAGGAAGGCACGGAAGGCCGCAAAGGCAGGCCGCGCAACTGACAACCGACCGAAAATGGGTGAGTTGGCAGGCAAACTTTCGTCGCTGTCGCCGCCTCTGCGCGATGCCCAAGCCGAAGCGCGGATGGACGAAATGGTGGATACCTTTGCGCTGTGCCGGATCATCGGCAACGACCTTGTTCCGCGTCACAGATCCGGTCAGGCGCTTGAAAATGTGAAATTCATTCTCGAAAACGAACCAGAGCTGGCGGACTGCAAAAAGCTTTGGTTGCTTAACCGGATATTCGATCCCGATACCGAGGTGGCCTTGATCGACCTTCTCGAAGCACACGGGCAGACCTATGAGCGGCTGAATTTCGATCCTGGGAAAGTACCGCGAATAGGATATGATTTCGCAACGATCCGGGACGGGTCCATCTTCTTGGATGGCCGTTTGGATGAGATGGGCGATGCAATTGCACTGCGCCTGCGGTTGCAGACGTATCGTGCACGCAATAACTATGTCATGAACAACAACGGCGCGCGCAATCACGCGCTCGAGATGTGCCGTATGCATGCGAAATGGGCGCTGCCCTTCGACGGAAACTGCTACTTTACGCAAGATGCCTGGGAAGCGCTTCGTTCTGGCATCCTGGCAAACCGTGACAAGCGGTATTTTACAGTTCCAATGGCGCGGATGCTCGACAATCAAAGTCTGCTCGTGGATGGTTGTGCACCCATCGCGCAGGATGAACCTCAGATCGCGTTCCGCAATGATGCGCTTGCGCGATTCGATACGGCCTATCCGTATGGCCGCCGACCGAAGGTCGAGTTATTTGTGCACCTTGGGATCGAAGGTCCATGGACGGATTGGCCGGTAAATGACTTCGACGAGCCGCCCCGTAAAGTCAGCGCCGAAGGGTATCGCGTAGGTTCAGCAGGGTGGGTGGCCCGGCTGTTTTCCGGCGAGGCAAAACTTGAGGGGTCTGGCAAAAAGAATACCGCGCAACGCGGTATTGCTCGGGATGAGGCGATCTGTCTGACACTCGATACACTTGAAAAACGCGCCATTCGGGCTGGTGATGCCGCGCAAGCTCCAGTGTTTTATCAGCTCGCCGGGCGATCATCTGAGGGTTTTGACGAGCAAGTATTGCACCAAGCGGCAGACGAAGCGATGACCCGTGGGCCGTTTTCTGTGACGGACAAGCCAAAACCGGGGCCCAGCGGCAACCTGCATGATTACTACCACCCCGCCCCGTACTGGTGGCCTGATCCGAAAAAGCCGGGCGGTCTGCCCTACATTCGGAAAGACGGCGAACGTGTGCCGGGAACAGAAATGTACGAAGCTGGCAGCGAGCAGTATGATCGAAGCGGTTTGCAGCGTGTCTTCGATGATACCACGACTCTTGCGCTGGCCGTCCGGTTTGGCGCTTCGCAGAAGCATCACGATCACGCCTGCAATCTTGTCCGAACCTGGTTCATAAATCCTGAAACCTGCATGGCCCCGAACCTGACATCGTCACAAGTGCGGCGCGGCCATCAAGGAGATCGTGGTCAGCCATCAGGTCTAATCGAGACCAAGGATTTCTATTACTTTCTTGATGCAATCACCCTGCTTGACGACCCGGATCTGACAGCCGGAATGCGGGCCTGGTGCACTAAGTTCCTCGATTGGCTCGAAAACAGCGAGCAGGGCACCAAAGAACGGTCTGCGCTGAACAATCATGGTACCTGCTACGACCTGCAATGCGCCGCTCTGGCTGCCTTTCTTGGCGACGAAGACAAATTGCAGCAGATCAATCATCGGGCGCAAGCGCGCCTCCTGGCGAGTATCACTCAGGACGGGGACCAACCGCATGAATTCGCGCGCACTCTGACGCTGCACTACGGCGTCTTCAATCTGCAAAGCTGGATCAATCTGTTTGATTTGCTCGAAGGGACAGGTCTGCACCCATGGAACAGTCAAGCGGGGCAGAGGCTCGTGGTTGCCACCAGTTGGTTGCTGAACGAGGCGACGACCACGTGGACGTTGCCACAGATCAAGCCATTTGATCACCGACGTCTTGTGCCACTAGCTTCGTCTCTCATGGCGCGATCAGGCGAACATGTGTCTTTGTCGGCTGATGCGCCTGCCTGTTTTCCGCCCCATGATGGCATTGCGCTCTGGTGGCGGTTAGGTAGAAGCGTGGGGTAACCGGAGCGACCACCTCACTAACGAAATCTGGGAATGCAGAATGAAGACACTGATTCATATCGGATTGCCAAAGACGGGCAGCACGGCTCTGCAGCATGCGTTGCATGATGCGCAGATGGATCTGAGGTCGCAGGGCATCCTGTATCCTGATCCGACTGTCCCCAAGGCTTACAATCACGGCCTTCTCGCCGCGGCGATGATGACCAGGGATGAACTGCCCCGGGAATACCGCTTTCTTGAGGAAAGTGATCTACAAGAACGTACCGAGGTGTTTCTTGAAGGCCTGCGTCGCCAAATTCGCGATGTGCCTCACAACCTTTTGATTTTATCATCCGAGTATTTAAGCCGATTCTACTTGTCAGAGAACGCAGAGGATTTCTTAAAATTCTTTACGGATCTCGGTGCAGATCAAATTGAAATTCTGGTATATATCCGCCGCCCCTCAGATTATTATCTGTCCGCCTCTCAGCAACGGTTGAGAGCGTCCTCGCAGCTTTCTGCGCAAGAACCGCGGGATGTGTGTGGTGTACTTGAAAACTTCCGCACTTTGTTTCCCGCAGCAGATATTACGGTAAGACTCTTTGATCGCAATAGTCTCGAAGAAGGAGATGTTGTTGCGGACTTTGCATCAAATTATGCCCCTAATTGCCGCGCCGCACTTCTGACAGCAGCGCAAGCTGCGTGGAGCAATGAATCGAGCTCGGCCGAAGGAATGGCTTTGCTGCAGGATTACCGGCGGACGTTTTTCCCTCATGACGACGACGTTTTTAAGTCTGGATCAGGGAGACTTTTTCGCCTTTTGCAAAAGATTGAAAAAGAGCACAACGTGCCCAGACCACGTTTAAAAGCCGAGATCCGCGACTCCATCGACTATTCCTCGCCCAGCCCGCTTATTCTGCGCGATTCCTACGGTATCGAGTTCCGTGATTTTGATTACGGCAGGCTGGAACGTGGTGATTTCGCCGGGCCTATTGAAACACCAAGCGATGTAACCGACATAGTAAACGTCGATCGCACCCGGCTTGCGGACATGGTCGGTGACCTTGCCAAGGCAAAGAAATTTCGCAGCACCGAACACACAATCTGGCTACAGGATTTTGCCAAACGGTTTGATCTGCCGGCGGGGCAGCGCAAATCTAACGGCATTGGATATCGGATTCTAAGCAAGCTTGGTATCGCAAGGCCCAAAAGGACTCTGAACTGATGGCCAAAGATAAAACGGTATCTGCCGGCCAAGCGGTTTCGACGGCGCGCCGACTGGTAAGCGAGGCCCTTGCCACGCGCTGGAAGCTTTTTGCGATCTCGCTGATCTGCATGCTTGGCGTTGCAGCCTTTACCGGCGCGCTCGCCTATTCCACCCGGCTGATCGTGAATGATGTCTTTGTCGACGAAAACACGAACAAAGCTATCTGGGTGGCCTTGTTGGTAATCGGCGTTTCCATCGGCAAGAGCTTTTTCCAGTATGCGAACTCAGTGATTGCCGTGCTCTTTGACCGATCGATTTCCGCTCATTACCAAAAGCGCATCTTCAAGGCCACCATCGCAAAGAATGTCGAACAGTTCGCGGGTAAACATGGCTCGACACAAATGTCCCAGATCAAGATTCTCGGGAAGGCGTGTGGCTCAAGCGTAATCAACCTTTGCAACAAGATGCTGACCGATACGCTCACGCTGATTGCGCTTTTCGGCGTCATGCTGTTCCAGGATCCGGTCATGACGCTTGTCGGAAGTACGCTTATCCCGATCATCTTCTGGCTCGTGGCTCACCTCTCCAAGCGTGTCCGCGCTGCGGCAAACGCAGAGACCGAGCTGACGGGGGCCTTTTTCAGCTTGGGTACCGAAGCGATCGACGGGATCAAGACGGTCAAAAGTTATCAGCTTGAGGGCAAGTCCATACGCCGCTTCGAAGCGGCGGTCGACAAGCTCGAAGAGCGCCTGTTCGGCATCGCCAAAGTGACCTCAGCGACCGTGCCAATCATGGAGCTGCTTGGCGGTGTTGTCATTGGCCTGTTCGTTATTTATGCGGCCTGGCAGACGGTCAATCATGGCAAGACGCCCGGTGAATTTACTGCCTTCATCACGGCGTTTCTAATGGCCTATCAACCTGCTGAACGCATTTCCAAAATCTGGGTGGAACTGCAGAAGACGCTCGTCCAGGCCGGCAGAATGTATGACCTTCTGGATGAAAAGCCGACCCTGAGAACAGACGGGACCACGGAAATCGACGACTCGGTCGCTTCGGTCAGCTTTCGTGATGTGAGCTTTGCCTACGGCAAAAAAGTGCCCGCTCTGAACCGGGTCAGTTTCGAAGCGGTCGCTGGCCAGCGCATTGCCATTGTCGGGCGCTCTGGGGCAGGTAAGAGCACGCTCATCGACCTCATCCAGCGGTTCTATGACCCTACCGAGGGTGTCATCGAGATTGACGGAATTAACCTGCGCGAAATCAAAGAGGAGTCGCTTCGTCGTAACATCGCGCTGATCTCGCAGGACGTTTTCCTCTTCGATGGGTCCATCCGCGACAACATTCGTGATGGCAACGTCGCCGCCACCGACGCACAGATCGAACAGGCTGCACGGTTGGCGCAACTTGGCGATCTGATCGCCGAAGCGCCGCAAGGACTCGATAGTCAGGTCGGACCGAACGGACGTGCGCTGTCGGGTGGTCAGAAACAGCGCGTCGGAATCGCCAGAGCCTTCGTCAAAAATGCCAAGATCTACATCTTCGACGAAGCGACGAGCGCATTGGATGGCCAGACCGAGCGCGCGGTGATGGAGGCGCTTGACGAAGCTCTGTCGGACGCAACGGCGTTCTTCGTCACCCACCGCGCGTCTACGCTTGAGCATGTGGACAAGGTGATACTATTGGACGGCGGCCATTTGGTCGCGTTTGACACCCCCCAGTCTCTGCTCGAAACAAACCCTCTATTCGGCGAATTGTTTGAGCCCAGCCAAGGTACAAAACAGGGTAATACTCCCGTTTTGAACGGGACGAGGTCGTAGACCCTACGCAGCCATTTTCGGTTTTCACTACGGTGTGATGCCGCTGATGTATTCCGGACCATAGCTCTTCACCCGACCTACTGCGTTCTATGTCGGGTGAAGCTGGCTGCTTGGGTCAGCAACCATTCGGCCACGTCCTCCCAGATCCGCCTGCGCCACCGCGTCAGAGATGAGGCCTCATCACGGCTCTGGAATTCACAAGGGTTCTACAGCCAGAATACAAAACCCTGCGATTTCACCACACAGTTTTGGCAAGGCTGACCATCCGTTCTTCCATGTTCCATAGTGCGTCTCGTTTGGTGCAACAAAGGCGATCAAAGGAGTGGCATAAAACCGCGCCGGGGCGGTTTTTTCTGCGCCATCTTAAGGGATTGCGAGGATATCGGCTTTTGCACGGCGGGCCTGCTGGGCATAGTGCGGCAACATCCGCACACAGGAGAACGGGCATGGCGCGCACCGATACGCTGAAACTGGGCACTTTTGTTTACACCTTCGGCTTCCACCCTGCCGCCTGGCTTCATCCGGGGTCGGATGTGACGGGGGCCAACAACATCGACCACATGATAAAGGTCGCGCAGATATCCGAAGCTGCCTGCCTTGACTTCATGTTCTTTGCCGACAGCCCCGCCGCCGCCGTGGGCCATCCAGAGGCGTTGGCCCGCCAGCCGACCAAGATGAACCGGTTCGAGCCGATCACGGCGATCACCGCGCTTAGCATGGTCACAGAAAGCCTCGGTTTCGTCGCAACCGCTTCGACCAGCTATTACGAACCCTACAATATCGCGCGGCTGTTCGCCTCGGCGGATCATATCTCGGGTGGGCGGATCTGCTGGAACGTGGTGACCTCGGATCATGACGAAACGGGCTACAACTATAACCGCCAAGGGCTGGACCCCCACGCAGACCGCTATGACCGGGGCGAGGAATTCCTGGATGTGGTGCTGGGCCTGTGGGACAGCTGGGAAGATGACGCTCTGCTGCTCGACCGCGAAAATGGTGTTTATCACGACAAGGACAAGCTGCACACACTGGACCATGTGGGCAAGCATTTCCAGGTGCGCGGGCCGCTGAACATCGCGCGCACGCCTCAGGGCCGGCCGGTGATCGCCCAGGCGGGCGGGTCCGAACGCGGCCGCGAACTCGCCGCGCGCACCGCCGAGGTGGTGTTTTCCCTTGCCTCGAACATCGACAAGAACAAGGCGTTCTATGCGGACGTCAAGGGACGCATGGGCAAATATGGCCGCGACCCGTCGGACCTGAAGATCATGCCGGGCATTGTCGTCAACGTCGGCGAAACCCGCGCCGAGGCAGAGGCCCGCGCGCAGGAAATGGTCGATGTGATGCACCCCGAGGTGGGCCTGCTGATGCTTCAGGAGTTCCTTGAGACGGACCTGCATGGCGCCGATCTTGATCAACCCTTTCCGATGGATCGGATGCCCGCCAAGGCCAAAGGATCGGTTGCGATGTTCGAGGGCGTAAAGGAATTCGTTGAGCAGGGGCACACCCTGCGCGAACTCATCACGCATTATGCCCGCCAGCACACCGGCAATGGTCTGACCGGATCGTATATTGAGGTCGCGGACTACATGCAGGAGTGGTTCGAGGCAGAGGCCGCAGACGGTTTCATCCTGATGTGCCCCACGCTGCCATCAAGCCTGGAGGATTTCACGCGCCTTGTGGTGCCAGAACTGCGCCGCCGCGGTCTGTTCCGCGATGCGTACGAAGGCAAAACCCTGCGCGAAAACCTTGGCCTGTCCTTTCCTGTGAACCGCTACGCCGCAGCGCGCGATGCGGCCGAGTAGGGTGCCCGAAATGATCCATCCCGCTCTTGTCGCTTTGACTGCCCGGTTCGGCGCACAGATCGAAACCGGCAGCGCCCTGCGCGACCAGCACGGCGCGGGCGACAGCTGGCACGCCGCCGCGCCCCCGGATGCCGTGCTGTTTGCAACCACCACCGCAGATGTCTCGGACGCGCTGGCAATCTGCCATGAACATGGATTTCCGGTTGTGGCCTTTGGGCACGGGTCCTCGATCGAGGGGCAGACACAGGCGGTTCACGGCGGGCTGAGCATCGACCTGACCGCCATGACCGCGATCCTGCGGGTGTCACCCGAAGATATGGATGCCACAGTGGAATGCGGTGTCACCCGGCAGCAGCTGAACGAACACCTGCGTGACACCGGGTTGTTCCTGCCAATCGACGTGGGCGCCCATGCCACTCTGGGTGGGCTTGCCTCGACCCGGGCGTCGGGCACCATGACCGTGCGCCACGGAACCATGCGCGCGCTGGTGATGGGGCTGACTGTGGTGCTGCCGGATGGTGAGGTCATCCACACAGGGGGCAGGGCGCGCAAATCGTCATCGGGTTACGACCTTTCCGCGCTGTTTGTCGGTGCCGAAGGCACTTTGGGGATCATCACCGAATTGACCCTGCGCCTGACCGGAATACCCGAAGCGGCCCGGGCGGGGATGTACAGTTTCGCCCGGATATCCGATGCCACGCAGACGGTGGTCGAGGCGTTGCAATGCGGGCTGAGCCTCAACCGGATCGAGCTGCTGGACGCGCTGCAGATGCGCGCGATCAATGCCTACAACAAGACCGATCATCCAGAAACCGCGACCCTGATGATCGACATGACCGGCAGTGCGGCGCAGGTCGCGGCAGATCAGGACACGTTCGGCCAGCTTGCCGCCGAAAACGGGGCGACTTTGGCGCCTTGCCACACGACCGAGGAATATAATGCCCTCTGGGCGCTGCGACATTCGGCACTTTATGCGGCGCGTGCCCTGCGCCCGGGGTGCAAGAGCCTGTCCACGGATGTTTGCGTGCCGGTGTCGGAACTGCCCGGCATCATCGACGCAATTCAGTCCGAAATCGCGGCGGCGGGGGTGGTGGCCCCCCTGCATGGTCATGTCGGTGACGGGAATTTCCACCTCGTGATGCTCTTTGATCCCGAAGTTCCTGAGGAACAGACCCGCGTAAAACAACTGAACGCACGTCTTGTCGCGATGGCGCTGGAATGCGGCGGCACCGCAACCGGAGAACATGGCGTCGGTCTGGGCAAAAAGGCCTTCATGGAGGCCGAGCACGGCGGAGCATTGAACCTCATGCGGCGACTGAAGCAGGCGGTTGATCCAAAGGGCATCCTCAATCCGGGCAAGATTTTCGATCTGTAGGGACTGGGGCAGAGGTCAATAGCTACCGGTCGGCGCAAAAGGCACCTGCCACCGGCTTGATCCCGGGCGTATCGGGCCGGGATCTGTCGTTCATAGACCTTTGGGCATGGTTGTGGCATGCGCCCAATTGTTGGGCGGTCAGCGGAAAAGGTGCTCATTGGGCGGGCGGTGACCTACGGATACCCACTTCCCACACGCCTCATTTTGCTGTTCACTGCCATTTGTATACACAAAATAAATGCGGCGTTCTGCGACGTCACGGCCACACGAACCATCAACAAAGATGCCCCGTCAGGGGCGCACAGGGAGACTATCCATGCGCAAGCCCTTACTTGCCGCCCTCACCGGAGCGGCCCTTCTTCTTGGAACCACCCTCACCGCGCAGGCTGAGGACGCGCTGGAACGCGTCATGGCGGCCGGTACGCTGAAGGTCGGCACCGAAACAGCCTTTGCCCCGTTCGACTATATCGATGCGGGCACCCACACCGGTCTCAACATGGACATCTACGAAGAGATCGGCAAGGAAATGGGCGTCGAGATCGAGTGGATCACGCTGGACTGGACCGGCGTTCTGCCCGGTCTGGAAGCGGGCCGTTTCGACGTCGTTGCCGGCCCTGCGACCATCACCAAGGAACGCATGACGCGTTACCGTTTCTCCAGCCCGATTGCAGAGGCGACCGTCGCCCTGCTGGTCGGTGCGGACAGCGATATCGCAGCGCCCGCCGACATCGCGGGCAAGCCTGTGGGCTCTGGCACCGGTACGGCGCAGCTGGCACAGCTTCAGGCCTTTGGCGCGACGCTTGACCCGGCCCCGACCGAATACCGCGAATACGTTTCGTTCAACGAAGCCTATGCCGACCTTGCCGCTGGCCGTATCGACGCGATGGCCAATTCGCTGCCCAACATCGCCTTTGTCGCCAGCCAGCGCCCCGAAGTGTTCAAGGTCGTGACACCCGCATTCGGCACCCCGACCTACTTTGGCTTTCCCGGCCGTATCGAACCGGAATTCGCCAGCCTGATGGACAAAATCGACGAGATCCTGCTGGCGATGAAGGCCGACGGACGCATGGGTGCGCTGCAGGAAAAGTGGTTCGGCACCACCTTTGACATGCCCGACTATGTGACAGATCCCAGCATCTGATTGTGAAAATGCGTGGCGGGGCAGCTATGTCTTCCCGCCGCGCACCTACTGACAAGGCGTCCCCCCGATGACCTGGTATCTATTCCAGTTGCTGCTGCAGGCGTCGCTGATGACGATCTTTGTCAGCGCGATTTCGATCCTGGCCGGGCTGGTCTTCGCCGTGTTCCTGTCGGCCATGCGCATGTCCGGCAATGGCTGGCTGTATAATGGCGCGGGCCTTTTCATATCGTTCTTTCGCGGTGTGCCGTTGCTGGTCCAGCTTCTGCTGATCTTCAACCTGCTGCCGATCATCGGTATCACCCTGCCCAGCCTTGCCACCGCGATCATCGGCCTGTCGCTGTGCACCGCCGCCTATCAGGCGGAAAATCTGCGGGGCGGGTTTGAGGGCGTGCCCATCGGCCTGATCGAAAGCGCCGAAATGGCCGGGTTTTCCCGCGTGCAGACATTCATCTATATCCGCACCCCCATCGCCCTGCGCCTGACCTTTCCTGCGCTGGTGAACGAGGCGATCCTGATCCTGAAATCCTCATCCCTTGTTTCGGTCGTGGGGCTGGTCGAGCTGACCAAGATGGCGCAGAACCTGTCGGCATCGACTTATCAGCCGCTGCCGATCTTTGCCTCGGCCGGCCTTATCTATCTTGTGATCAACCTGACCGTCGCCTTTGCCGCCCGCCGGGCCGAAGACGCGCTGCCCGGATTGCCAGCCAAATGAGTTTTGATTTCGCCGTCATCTTTGCCAAGGGGCCGCAGATTCTGGCCGGTCTGGGTGTCACTATCCTGATCTGGGTGGTGGGCACTGCGCTGGCCGTTGTGCTAGGTTTTCTTGTCGCCACCGCGCGTCGTTTTGGCGGGCGCCTTGTCAACACGGCGCTGATGATCCCGGTCGAGGTGCTGCGCGGCACGCCCTTCCTGGTGCAGATATTCCTGTTGTATTTCGGCGGGCCCTATATCGGTCTGCGGCTTGACCCGATCACGGCGGGCCTGCTGGGCCTGTCGATCTATGGCGCGGCCTATTATTCCGAGATTTTCCGCGCCGGCTACCTTTCGGTTCCGCCGGGCCATGTCGAGGCAGCGGATTGCGTCGGGTTTTCGCGGGTGCAGACGATCCTGTACATCCAGCTGCCGGAAATGGCCCTGCTGGTCCTGCCGCCGTCGCTGAACATGGTGGTGATCCTGCTCAAGGACACGGCGTTGCTGTCACTGATCACGGTGCCGGAAATGACGATGACGGTCAGCGCCATCGGATCACAGCAATACGCTTTCGTTGAATCCATCGTGGTGCTGGCGCTGGTCTATTGGGGCCTTGTCGAACTGGCCAACGCCCTGGGCCGCATCGCAGAACGCAAAATATCAAAACTGAGACTGACCTGACATGACCGACAGCGCCATCAGCATCAAGAACGTCTCGAAACAGTTCGGCGACACGGTCGTGTTGCGCGACATCAACCTTGAGGTGCCGCGCGGGCAGGTGTCCTGCCTCATCGGGCCGTCGGGGTCCGGCAAATCGACCCTGCTGCGCTGCATGGCTTTTCTGGAAGAGGCCAATGCAGGCACGATCCTGATCGAGGGCGAGCCGCTGGGCTTTGTCGAAGGCCCAAATGGGAGGCGCAAGCAGACGGCAGCAGAGTTGCGCCGGACGCGCAGCAAGATCGGTATGGTGTTCCAGCAATTCAACCTTTGGCCGCATATGACGGCGCTGGGGAATGTGGCCGCGTCCCTGCGCCGGGTGCGCAAGATGTCGCGCAAGGACGCCGAGGAAAAGGCGATGGCGCAGTTGGAAAAGGTCGATCTTGCCCCCCGCGCGCATCACTATCCATCGCAGCTGTCGGGTGGCCAGCAGCAGCGGGTGGCCATTGCCCGCGCGCTGGCGCTGGACCCCACGATCATGCTGTTTGACGAACCCACATCGGCGCTGGATCCGGAACTGACGGGCGAAGTGCTGAACGTCATGCGCACCCTTGCCGATGAGGGGATGACCATGGTCGTCGTGACTCACGAGATCGGATTTGCGGCATCGGTTGGCAACAATGTCTGTTTCCTGGATCACGGCAGGCTGCTGTTCCATGACACGCCGGAAAAGGTTTTCGCCGCCCCGCGCAATCCACGGCTGGAACAGTTTCTCGATACCTATCTGGATCGCGGTGCCTTTCTGGTGCAGTAGCGCGGGTCAGAGATCAGCGCGGAGGAGCATAGATGACCCAGCCACGACGGATCAGCCAGCACGACAAAATCACCGCTGAAATCCGCGAATTGATCGTGTCGGGAAGGTGGCTGCCGGGGCATCAGCTGCCGGTCGAGACGGATCTGGCGCAGCTCTATGGCGTGTCGCGCATGACGATGAACAAGGCGCTGACCCGGTTGGCGCGCGAGGGGTTTCTGATCCGCCGCAAGAAACGCGGCACCTTTGTCGCCCAGCCGCGCGCCCAGTCCGCCGTCATGGAAATCGCGGATATCGAGGCCGAGGTCGGTTCGATGGGGCAGGATTACCGCTTTGTGCTGTTGTCGCGAAAGGTGATCGCGATGAGCGAATTCGAGGCGGCAGATGTCGGCTGCGGTGCGGTCAGAGGTCAGAGCGCCCTGCGGGTCGAAGGATTGCACAGTGCCGATGGTCAGCCGTTCTGCCATGAAACCCGTCTGGTGAATCCCGATCAGGCGCCCGGCGTGCTGGAACAGGATTTCAGCGCCACGCCGCCGGGCACATGGCTGCTGCGGCAGGTGCCGTGGAGCGAGGCAAGCCACCGCATCCGCGCCCTGAACGCCGATGCGGATATAGCGGCCAGTCTGGCGCTGAATGATGGGGATGCCTGTCTTGAGATCGTCCGCCGCACCCGCACCGCCGAAGGCTGGGTCACCTGGGCGCGGCTGGTTTACCCGGGCGACAGCCATCAGCTGCACGCGGCCTTTGCACCGAGGGACCAGAGCGATCAGGGGTAGGGCAGTCCCTGGAACAGCAGGGCCGCCCGGAATAAAGCCGTTTTGGCGCTTTGGTAAAGCCAGCGCGCAGATCCGAGTGACGACCAACACCTGACCATAAAGCGCCTCGCTCAACCGTTGGCAGCGCCACCCCACGGGCAGGCGCTCACCCGGCTTCTCTGTTCAATCGGACGAAACGGCCAAATCCTGTTTCCGGATTGCCACATACAGCGCCTTGCCTGCGCGAACCTCTGTACCCGTGACTGCGGCCAGATCGCCCGCTTCCAGACCCATCTCGGCCACAGGCTCCAGCGCAAAGAGATACCGCGCCACGGCGGCCGCGCCCAGGATCGAGGCGTCATAGCCGACAACTGCGCGGTACGGCGCCCGGGTCTGCAGGTTCAGAACCTGCGTCTTGGGCCCGTCATGGGTGCAGAAACAGTCTGCGTCGCCGGAAAAGGCAAAGGGCGCATCGCCCGGGCCGATATGTTGTTCCATTCCGGGCAGGCGCAGGGTGACCGCCCCGCCCTGAAAGGGCGAGAACACCCGCTCCAGCCCGGGGAAATGCGAAAACGCGGCAGAGCGCGTGATCAGGGCTGTGCTCACCCGCCAGTCAAGGGTGTCCCAGCCGGAACCTTCCGGGCTGGTGAGGATGACGGACATCGTGCCCGCGCCGTTCTTCCACGGCGCAGACACCCGGTCCGCTGCGCGCCAGATTTTCACCCAAGGATCCGGGGCAGGCGCAATCCGTTGGCGCGCGCGCAGTCGATCGCCTCGGGGTACCCGGCATCTGCATGCCGCCACACGCCCGAGGCCGGGTCGTTCCACAGCACACGCTCCAGCCGTTTCGCGGCTTCGGGCGTGCCATCGGCGCAGATCACCACTCCGGCGTGCTGGGAATATCCCATGCCGACGCCGCCGCCGTGGTGGATTGATACCCAGGTCGCCCCCGACGCCGTATTGACCAGCGCGTTGAGCAATGGCCAGTCGCTGACCGCGTCCGATCCGTCACGCATCGCTTCGGTTTCGCGGTTGGGGCTTGCGACCGAACCGGCATCCAGATGGTCGCGTCCGATGACCACTGGCGCGGACAGCTCTCCGCTGGCGACCATTTCGTTGAATTTCAGTCCCGCGCGGTGCCGGTCACCCAGACCGATCCAGCAGATCCGCGCCGGCAGTCCCTGAAACGCGATGCGGTCGCGTGCCATGTCCAGCCAGCGGTGCAGCCCTTCGTTTTCGGGAAAGAGTTCCTTCATGGCCTGATCGGTCTTGTAGATGTCTTCGGGATCGCCAGACAGCGCCACCCAGCGGAACGGCCCGACGCCGCGACAGAACAGCGGACGGATGTAGGCGGGCACAAAGCCGGGAAAGGCAAAGGCATCGTCCAGCCCCTCATCCTTGGCCACCTGCCGGATGTTGTTACCGTAATCCAGTGTCGGCACACCGGCGTTCCAGAAACCGACCATGGCCGCGACGTGAACCTTCATCGACGCACGCGCGGCGGCATTGACCGCCTTGGGGTCGGTTTCCTGTTTGGCGTGCCATTCGGCCACCGACCATCCCGCCGGCAGATAGCCGCGATAGGGGTCATGGGCCGAGGTCTGGTCGGTCACGATATCGGGCCGCCCGTTTGGCAAAGGTTCGCCCGCCTGCATCCGGCGCAGGATTTCGGGAAAAACCTCGGCGGCGTTGCCGATCAGCGCGACGGATTTGGCCTCGCCTGCCTTGGTCCAGCGGTCGATCAGCGCCAGCGCCTCATCAAGGCTATGGGTCTTTTCATCGCAATACCGTGTGCGGATGCGGAAATCCGCGCGGGTTTCGTCGCATTCCACCGCAAGACAGCAGGCCCCGGCCATCACGGCGGCCAGCGGCTGTGCGCCACCCATGCCGCCAAGCCCGCCCGTCAGGATCCATTTTCCGGTAAGGTTGCCGTCGTAATGCTGGCGGCCAGCCTCGGCAAAGGTCTCATAGGTCCCCTGAACGATGCCCTGCGCGCCGATATAGATCCAGGACCCGGCGGTCATCTGGCCGTACATCATCAGGCCCTTTTTATCCAATTCGTTGAAATGGTCCCAGTTGGCCCATTCCGGCACAAGGTTGGAATTGGCGATCAGCACGCGGGGGGCATCCGTATGGGTGCGGATGATGGCGATGGGCTTGCCCGATTGCACCACCAGTGTCTCATCCGCCTCAAGGTCGCGCAGGCTGGCACAGATGGCGTCGAAATCCTCCCATGTGCGGGCCGCGCGCCCGATGCCGCCGTAAACCACCAATTCGTGCGGGTTTTCGGCCACGTCGGGGTGCAGGTTGTTCATCAGCATCCGCAGCGGCGCTTCGGTCTGCCAGCTTTTGGCGGTCAGCTCCGGGCCGGTGGGCGGATAGATGTCACGCAGGTTGTGGCGGGACTCTGGCATGGGTTCGATCCTTTCAGGCAAGCGTGGGGGCAAGGTCGATGAGATCCTGCAAAATGTGTTTCAGGACGCCGCGCAGCGCTTCGGCCTTGTCTGCGTCCAGTGCGAAATCCGGCTCTTCGCGCGCCAGATGGCTGGACTGTGCCAGCTCCATCTGGATCGTGTGGATGCCAGCGTCGGGCGTGCCATACTGCCGCGTGGTCCAGCCACCCTTGAACCGCCCGTTCAGAACGGTGCTGCGACCCGAGCCGGTGCAGCGCGCCCTGACCGCGTCGGAGAGAGCGGGTGCACAGGTCGCCCCCTCGTTCGTGCCGATGTTGAAATCGGGCAGGGTGCCGTCGAACAGCCATGGGATGACCGAGCGGATCGAATGACAATCATACAGGATGGCAACGCCGTGCCGTGCGCGGACCCGGGCCAGTTCAGCCTCAAGTGCTGCGTGATAGGGGCGGTGCCAGGCGGTCAGGCGTGCGGCAGTATCAGCCTTGGTCGGCTCTTGCCCCTCGCGCCAGATCGGAGCGTTGTCAAAGGTGCTTTGCGGGATCAGCCCGGTGGTGGTCTGTCCGGGATACAGGCTCGCGCCCCCGGGGTCGCGGTTGGCGTCGATCACGTAGCGGTGGAAATTCGCGGCAACGCAGGTCACCCCCGGCACCAGATCGCGGTAGAGCGCATCGATATGCCAATCGGTGTCGCGCAGCAGCTGGCCTTCGCCGTTCAGGCGGGCGCGGATATCGCCGGGCACATAGGTGCCGGTATGGGGAAAGCCCAGAACCAGCGGGCTGTCGCCCCGGGTGACGGTAACGGGATGCATCAGAAAACCTCCGGTAGGGGAATGCCGCCCGATATTGACGCGGCCTGCGCCAGCGCGCCGCTTGCGACAAGCGCACCGGCGGCGTCAAGATCGGGTGCCATGTAACGATCTTCGGCCAGTGCAGGCACGGTCTGGCGAAGTGTGGCGATGACGGATTGCAGAACCGGGGATGTGACCAGCGGGGCGCGCATGTCGATACCCTGCGCGCCGGTCATCGCCTCGACCCCGACAATCCAGAACAGGTTCTGCGTCATCTGCAACAGCCGCCGCGCGCCGTGGCAGGCCATCGAGACGTGATCCTCCTGGCTGGCGCTGGTCGGCGTGGAATCGACCGAGGCGGGATGGGCCAGCTGCTTGTTTTCGCTCATCAGGGCGGCGGTCGTGACCTCGGCGATCATCAGGCCCGAATTCAGCCCGGGCGCGGGCGACAGGAACGCGGGCAGCCCGTAGTTCAGTGTCGGGTCCACCAGAAGCGCGATACGGCGCTGGGAAATCGCGCCGATTTCGGCCACCGCCAGTGCGATCTGGTCGGCGGCAAAGGCCACCGGTTCTGCATGAAAGTTCCCGCCAGACACAATGGACCCGTCCGACAGGACAAGCGGATTGTCCGTCGCGGCATTCGCCTCGATCCGCAGGGTGGTCGCGGATTGGCGCAGCAGGTCAAGGCAGGCGCCGCCCACCTGCGGATGGCAGCGGATGCAATAGGGGTCTTGCACCCGTTCGTCGCCCGTTGCGTGGCTGTTGCGGATGTCCGACCCGTCCAGCAGCGCACGCAGGCAGGCGGCAACTTCGATCTGTCCGGGCTGGCCGCGCAGGGTCTGGATTTCCTCGGCAAAGGGCGCCGTGGATCCCATCGCCGCATCCGTGGTCAGCGCGCCCGTGACGATCGATGTCTGCAACGCCCGCATCGCACGGAACAGCCCGGCCAGCGCCAGCGCGGTGGACACCTGTGTGCCGTTGATCAGCGCCAGACCTTCCTTGGCGGTCAATACCACAGGGGCCAGCCCGGCGCGCGACAGCGCCTCGGCCCCCGGCAGGCGGTCGCCGTCAAAATCAGCCTCGCCTTCGCCGATCATCACGGCGGCCATATGCGCCAATGGTGCCAGATCGCCCGAGGCGCCTACCGATCCCTTTTCCGGAATCACCGGCAGCACACTGCGCGCCAGCATTCCCTCGAGCAGGGTGATCAGTTCGGGACGCACGCCAGACGCGCCGCGCCCAAGCGACATCAGCTTTAGCGTCAGGATCAGATGAACGATCTCAGGCGCGAGCGGCTCGCCAACGCCGCAGCAGTGGGACAGGATCAGGTTGCGCTGCAGGGTCGTCACATCCTTGGCCGCGATCCGCATTGATGCGAGTTTACCAAAGCCGGTGTTGATGCCGTAGACCGGTTCATCACCGGCCGCGACCTCAGCCACCCGGGCGGCGGCGGCGGTGATCCCCGGCAGGGCAGAGGCATCCAGCGTGACCGGAGTCCGATGCCAGTAGATCTGTGCCAGCGTGGCCAGATCCACCGTGCCGGGGATCAATGTCAAGGTATCGGCCATCAGACGTATTCCCCTTTGAAGACCCGGGCTTTCAGCGGGTTGAACCCGATGCGGTTGACCAGCAGGGCAACGCTGTCCACGTCCCAAAGCGCAAAGTCCGCAGACATCCCTGGCGCGATACGCCCGGTTTTATTTTGCAGGCCCAGGGCCTGCGCGCCGTGACGTGTGACGGCGGCAAAGCATTCAGGCACCGTCAGACGGAACAACGTCGCCCCCATGTTCATGGTCAGCAAAACTGAGGTGACGGGCGATGTTCCCGGGTTGCAGTCGGTTGCCAGCGCCATCGGCACACCCGCCGCGCGAAAGGCGGCGACGGGGGGCGACTGGGTTTCGCGCAAGGTATAGAACGCCCCCGGCAGCAGAACCGCGACCGATCCGGCAGCGGCCATCGCGGCGGCATCCTCGGCATTTGCGTATTCCACGTGGTCCGCCGACAGCGCGCCGTATTTCGCTGCCAGAAGCGTCCCGCCGGACCGGCTAAGCTGTTCCGCATGCAGTTTGATCGGCACACCCAAAGCAGCGGCATGTGCAAAAAGCGGCTCCAGTTCATCCACCGAAAAGGCGATGCCTTCGCAGAATCCGTCCACGGCATCGACCAACCCTTCGGTCAGGGCGCGGTCTAGGCCGGCGATCGCCACCTCCTGTATATACGCCGCTGCGCGGCCCTTGTAGGCGGGGGGTAATGCGTGTGCCGCGAGCCAGGTGGTCACAACACGCAGGGGCCTCAGCTGGCCTAACCGGCGGGCCGCGCGCAGCATGTTCAGCTCTGCCTCGATATCCAGACCATAACCCGATTTGATTTCGACCGTGCCGACGCCTTCGGCCAGCAGGTGGTCAAGCCGGGGCAGGGCGGTCTCTACCAGCTCCTCCACAGTCAACGCGCGGGTCGCCGCCATGGTCGACGCAATCCCGCCGCCTTCGCGGGCGATCTGTTCATAGCTGGCACCCTCAAGGCGCAATTCGAATTCCCGCGCGCGGTCGCCGCCAAACACCAGATGTGTGTGACAATCCACCAGCGCAGGCGTCAACAACGCGCCGCCGCAATCGACAACCTCGGCCCCGGGCGCGTCAATACCGGGCGCCACCTGAACAATCCGGCCGTTGTCACACAGTGCATCCACAGTTTCCGGGTGGATCTGTTCACTCTGCCCCGTGATCACCCGCGCATTGGTCCAGAGTCTCAACATCCCAATCTTCCGCCTTTTCCTATGCCCATATTAAGTATATACATATTAAAGCGGCATCGGCATAGCGCAAAACATAGTGGTCGGGAGAGTTGTCATGCAAATCATCGCTCAACAGGCCCTGCTGCCCGAAGGGTGGGCAGAAGGCGTTGCCATCACGGTGCAGGATGGTCTGATCGCTTCGGTGGCACCTGCAGGACCGGGCGCTGCCGCCAATGCGGGAACCGTGGTGCCGGGGATGGCCAATCTGCACAGCCACGCGTTTCAGCGCGGTTTTGCCGGGCTCACCGAACAGCGGGGCGCGGCGCGGGACAGCTTCTGGACCTGGCGCGAGATGATGTATCGCTTTGCGCTCCAGCTTGACCCCGACGGGGCGCAGGCGATTGCCGAGATGGCTTATGTCGAGATGCTTGAGGCCGGTTTTACCCGCGTCGGCGAATTCCACTATCTGCATCATGCGCCTGATGGGCGGCCCTTTGACGACCGGGCTGAGATGTCGGCGCGGATCTTTGCCGCCGCCGATGCGACGGGTCTGTCGCTGACACATCTGCCAGTGTTCTATGCCCGTGGCGGATTTGGCCCGCAGCCTGCGACTGAGGGGCAAAGGCGGTTCCTGAACGGGGTGGATGGCTTTGTCGATCTGGTGCGCCGCTGCGATGCGATGGCGACGCGGCCCGGGGATGTGGTCGGCTATGCGCCACATTCCCTGCGTGCGGCCAGCAAGGGGGACCTGATGGCGCTGACGGCTGCACTGACCGACCGCAAAGTGCATATCCACATCGCGGAACAGGTAAAGGAGGTCGAGGATTGCCTTGCCTTCAGCGGATCGCGCCCTGTCGATTGGTTGTTTGACCATATGGAGGTCACGCCCGACTGGTGCCTGATCCACGCCACCCATCTGAGCGAGGATGAGGTCACGCGCATGGCCAAATCCGGCGCGGTCGCGGGGCTGTGTCCGGTGACTGAGGCCAATCTGGGCGACGGCATCTTTGCCGGGCGTGATTTCCTGTCTGCCGGGGGGCGGTTCGGGATTGGCACCGACAGCAATGTGCAGATCGGGCTGGCGGGGGAGTTGCAGGCGCTGGAGTATTCACAGCGCCTGAGTTTGCGCGAGCGCAACGTGTTGACGCCCGTGCCCGGGTCAACCGGCGAGCAGCTATTTACCGCCGCTCTGGCAGGGGGCGCGCAGGCGCTTGGCGCGCCGGAGCCTGTGATCGCCGTGGGCGCCCCGGCGGATCTGGTGGCGTTGGAGGATCCTTTTGATTTGGGCACTGGCGGGGCGCAGACGCTTGATCGCTGGATTTTTGGCCGGGATATTCGGGTGCGCGACGTCTGGGTGCGGGGGGCGCATCTGGTGCAGGATGGGCGGCACAGGGCACGGGATGCAATTGCGCAGCGGTATGGTCAGGTGGTGCGGGCGGTTCTGGCACAGTAGGTCCAGAATGAGAGGCGCGGGCGTGAACCGTGCCGCAGTAGGTCCAGCCCGGAATCAAGTCGGTTTGGCACCGCCGGGCCGGACCCGGCCACGGTTGGGCACTGCCCTCTGTGGCGCGGGTCTATGTCAGGTGAATTTCCGGAACAGCTTGGTCTGGTCGAACATCTCTTCCAGCGTTTCCATGCGGCGGCGGGTGTCTTCCCATAACAATCCCTGGACGGCGGAAATCATCGTTTCGACCAGTAGCTGAGGGGTGGCGAGCGAATCCCAGGCCGAGGGCACAACGATGCGGCTGGAAAAGCAGATCCCGGCCAGCGCGTGGATGGGCGAACGCCATTGATCGGTGAACAGGATGATTTGCGCGCCCCGGGCAACGGCCATTTCGGCCAGCTTCAGGGTGTTGTTTTCGTACCGGCGCATGTCGAAAATCACGAATATATCGCCCGGTCCGGCATCGAGAAGGTCATGCGGCCAGGTGTTCGAGGTCGATTGAATATGCGTCACCCCCGGCCGGATGACCTGCATGTGCAGATAGAGATATTCCGCCAAGGTATGGGTGATCCGCCCGCCGACAATATGCACCTTGCGGTCGGGATCGGCGATCAGGGCACAGGCGGCATCAAAGGCTTCGGGTTCGATCTGGGCCAGTGAATGGCGGATGTTGTCGATCACGGCTTCGGTAAAACGGTTCAGGATATGGCCAGACGGTGCGCCCTCGGCCCAGTTGTCATACTTGGCGATGGGGCTCTTGACCTTGGCGCGCAATTCTTCGCGCAATTCGGCCTGAAAATCGGGATAGCCTGAATAGCCCAGTTTCTGAACCATGCGCAGAACCGTCGGCCCCGACACCCCGGCATCCCTTGCCAGCGCCGACAGGGGGCCAAGGCCGCTCGCCGGATAATTCTCAAGGATCGCATGGGCCAGCTGCCTTTCGGCACGGGTCAGCGTGTCGAGCTGAGACTGGATACGCTCTGCGATGGTGAGGTCAGTCCGGGACAAGGGAATCGCCTGTTTTGATGATATTCGTTACAGCGTTATATCAGATGTGGGATTTATTACATTAAGTGATTGACAGAATCCCTTGCTCACCCGAGTGTCTGCACCAACCCATGGACACAACATGGAGGGGACGGGGATCAGATGCCTTTGAATGCAACGCCAGACTTGTCACCGGTTGTGACCGTGCGCCCCGGCCACGGCGCCTCTGGTCTGGTGCTTGTCTGCGAACATGCGTCCGCCATGATCCCGCCGGAATTGAAGGCTCTGGGCCTGTCAGATGCTGACCGTCTGAGCCACGCCGCCTGGGATCCGGGCGCAGTCGCTGTGGCCAAAGGAATGGCAGCCGAATTGGGTGGGGCGCTTGTCTCGTCTGAAATCTCGCGTCTGGTCTATGATTGTAACCGCCCGCCCGAGGCCCCCGATGCGATGCCCGCGCAAAGCGAGGTGATCGTGGTGCCCGGCAACGCCGCCCTGAGCGATGCTGACCGGGCCGAGCGTGTGCGGCTTTATTACGAACCCTTCCGCGCCGCGCTGGCAGCAGAGGTCGCAGCGCACCCGGCGCCGGTCCTTGTGACCATCCACAGTTTTACGCCGGTCTATTACGGCAAGCCCCGATCGGTCGAGATTGGCGTGCTGCACGACAGCGATGCGCGGCTTGCCGATGCAATGTTGGCCGTCGCGGGGGACCACACGGCGCATAGAACCGAACGCAATGCCCCCTACGGCCCCGAGGATCGCGTCACCCATACCCTGCGTGAACATGCGCTGCCGGGCGGGCATCTGAACGTGATGATCGAAATCCGCAACGACCTGATTGCGACCGAAGCGCAGCAAAACACCATGGCGGCGATGATGTCTGCATGGCTGGCGGCGGCCCTGGCGCAGATAGGCAGGGGGCAGGATGCGTAAATATGCCTATGGATTCATCCGTGGTGTCGATGCGGTGAACCACCGGATCGGGCGGATCGTGATGTACGGGATCTTTGTGCTGATGGGCATCCTGATCTGGTCGTCGGTCAGCAAGACGTTTTTTATGCCGTCGCTCTGGACGCTGGAAATGGCGCAGTTTGCGATGGTGACCTATTACATCCTTGGCGGGCCTTATTCGATCCAGCTGGGGTCGAACGTGCGGATGGACCTGCTGTATGGCGAATGGTCGCTGCGCAAGAAGGCCTGGGTGGATCTGATCACCGTCCTGTTTCTGATCTTCTATCTTGGCGTGTTGTTATACGGCGCCGTGGGATCGACGGCCTATTCGCTGGGATATTACGGCTCCGAGCCGTTTTCGTTCTTTGGTGGTCTGATCACCGGGGCTGAATCCGTGGGCCGGATGGAAACCTCGCCAACGGCCTGGCGGCCCTGGCTGTGGCCGATCAAATCGGTGATGATCCTGGGGATTTTTCTGATGTTGATGCAATGCATTTCCGAGTTGTTAAAGGACGTTCTGCGTCTGAAGGGTGAGACGATCTGATGTCCTATGACCTGATTGCCACGCTTATGTTCGCGACGATGATGCTGATGCTGCTGACCGGGCAGCGGGTATTTGGCGCCATCGGTTTTGTCGCTGTGATCGCGGCGCTGTTCCTGTGGGGCGACCGGGGCGGTTATGACCTTGGGTTTTCCGCCGCCATGAAGCTGATGAAATGGTATCCGCTGCTGACCCTGCCGATGTTCATTTTCATGGGCTACGTGCTGTCGGAATCCAAGATTGCCGACGACCTCTACAAGATGTTCCACGTCTGGATGGGGGGGCTGCGCGGCGGGCTTGCCATCGGGACGATCGGGTTGATGGTGCTGATTTCGGCGATGAACGGGCTGTCGGTGGCGGGCATGGCGATCGGGTCGACCATCGCGCTGCCGGAGCTGCTGAAGCGTGGCTATGACAAACGGATGGTCACGGGGGTGATTCAGGCGGGATCAAGTTTGGGCATCCTTGTGCCGCCCTCGGTCGTGCTGGTGCTTTATGCGATGATCGCCCGTCAGCCGGTGGGGCAGTTGTGGCTGGCCGGGGTCGTGCCGGGCCTGATGATGGCCGCAATGTTCATCGCCTATATCGTGATCCGCTGCTGGATCAATCCGGTTCTTGGTCCCGTGCTGCCTGCCGAAGAGCGCAACATCCCCCGCGCCGAAAAGCTGCGCCTGCTGCGCGCCGGTATCCTGCCGCTGGTGATCTTTGCCACGATGATGGTGCCTTTCGTGAACGGCTGGACAAGCCTTGTCGAAAGTTCGGCCATCGGCGCGCTGGCGGCGTTTCTGGCGGCCGTCCTGAAGGGGCGGATGACCAAAGAGGTGTTCGAGAATTCGGTGCGCAACACGCTGGGCATCACCTGCATGTTCATGTGGATCATCCTGGCCGCGCTGGCCTTTGGTGCGGTGTTTGACGGGCTGGGCGCGGTCAAGGCGATCGAGGGGCTGTTTACCGACCGCCTGAACCTGTCGCCATGGATGATCCTGATCCTGATGCAGCTCAGCTTTATCCTGATGGGCACGTTTCTGGACGACACGGCCATGCTGGTCATCGTTGCGCCGCTTTATGTGCCGCTGGTCGGGGAGCTTGGCTTTGACCTGATCTGGTATGGCATCCTTTATACGATCACCACGCAGATCGCCTATATGACGCCACCGTTTGGCTATAACCTGTTCCTTATGCGCGCCATGGCTCCGCCCGAGATTACCCTGCGCGACATCTATGCGTCGATCACGCCGTTTGTTGCGGTGATGGTTCTGGCGCTGGTGTTGGTGATGATGTTCCCCGGGATCGCCACATGGTTGCCCGAATACGTATACAACAAACCCTAAGAGCCGCCGCCAAGGTAGCCATTCCCCAACAAAGGAGAAGTTCCATGACTACAAGACGCAAGTTTCTGACCACGGCCGCCGCGGCCCCCGCTGCTGCCCTCGCCGCTCCGGCCCTCGCTCAGTCCAAGATCACATGGCGCCTGCAAACCTATGCCGGTGCCGCGCTGGCCGAGCATGTCATCAAGCCCGCCATCGACAGCTTCAACATGATCGCCGGCGACGAGATGCAGATCGAACTTTATTACGCCGACCAGCTTGTCCCGACGGGCGAGTTGTTTCAGGCGATGCAGCGCGGCACCATCGATGCGGTGCAGTCTGATGACGATTCCATGGCGTCACCCACCGATGTCACGGTCTTTGGCGGCTATTTCCCGTTTGCCTCGCGCTACTCGCTCGATGTGCCGGTGCTGTTCAACCAGTATGGTCTGAACGAGATCTGGGACGAGGAATATTCCAAGGTTGGCGTCAAGCACATCAGCGCCGGTGCATGGGATCCCTGCCATTTCGCGACCAAGGAACCGATCCGTTCCCTGGCTGACCTCAAGGGCAAGCGCGTCTTTACCTTCCCGACTGCGGGCCGTTTCATGGCGCAGTTCGGCGTCATCCCGGTGAACCTGCCATGGGAAGACATCGAAGTTGCCGTGCAGACCGGCGAGTTGGACGGGATCGCATGGTCCGGCATCACCGAGGATTACACCGTCGGCTGGGCGGATGTGACCAACTACTTCCTGACCAACAACATCTCGGGTGCCTGGGCGGGGTCATTCTTTGCAAATATGGAGCGTTGGGACGAGCTGTCGCCGCGCCTCCAGGAGTTGCTCAAGGTCTGCATGGACCAGTCGCACTACTATCGTCAGTGGTGGTACTGGGGCGGCGAGGCGTCGCTGCGCGTTGATGGCACCAAGATGGAACTGACCTCCATTCCGGACGAAGAATGGCAGACCGTCGAAGATGCCGCCGTCAAGTTCTGGGACGAGATCGCCGCCGAAAGCCCGACAAAGGCCAAGGTTGTCGAGATCCTGAAGAAGTACAACGCCGATATGGTCAAAGCCGGCCGCCCCTATCGTTACGGCAAAGCCTGACGCATAAGCAAAGCGCCTGCCCGGCCTTAAGGCGTCTTGAGGCCGGGCATCGTCTGTCACATTGACCGGCGATGCCCTCCGGCCCACAGGGATGGCGGGCGCGACGCACCAGGTTTAAACAACGCAGAGGCGGACAATATCGCCCCTGCCCACCAACTGAATGGACGACAGACATGACCGGCATCCTCAGCTTTGACGACCTGAAATCCCAAGCCGCCAGCGGCGCGATCGACACCGTTCTGGTCTGCGCGGTCGATATGCAGGGCCGGCTGATGGGGAAACGGTTTCACGTCGCGAACTTCATTGAATCCTCGTACGAAGAAACACACTGCTGCAATTACCTTTTCGCCACTGACCTTGAAATGTCGACACCCGAAGGCTTTGCCTCGACCAGCTGGCAGCAGGGGTACGGCGACTATGTTCTTAAACCCGATCTGACGACCATCCGCCCGGTTCCGTGGCTCGAAGGTACGGCAATGGTCCTTTGCGATGTGCTGGATCACCACAAGCACCTGCCGGTGCCCCATTCCCCCCGCGCGATCCTGAAAAAGCAGATTGCCCGACTGACAGAGCTTGGCTTTGACGCGATGATGGCGACCGAGTTGGAGTTTTTCCTGTTCGAGAAGAGCCTGGACGAGATCCGTAAGGGCGGCTTTCGCGACCTGACCCCGATCAGCGGCTACAACGAAGATTATCACATCTTCCAGACCACCAAGGAAGAGATGATCATGCGCCCGGTGCGCAATCACCTTTACGCCGCCGGCATCCCGATCGAAAACTCCAAGGGCGAGGCAGAGGCCGGTCAGGAAGAGCTGAACATTCGCTATGCCGCAGCGCTCGACTGCGCCGATCACCACACCATCGCAAAACACGCGGTCAAGGAAATCTCCTGGCAGCACGGCCATGCGGCAAGCTTTCTGCCGAAGTGGGACGCCAAACGTGTCGGTTCGTCCTCGCATGTCCACCAGTCGCTCTGGCAGTACGGCACGCCCGCTTTCATGGACAAGCACGACGAACTCGGCATGTCGGCGGTGATGAAACACTACATGGCCGGCCTTATCGCCTTTGCGCCCGACTACACCTATTTCCTTGCGCCCTATGTCAACAGCTACAAACGCTTTTCCAAGGGCACCTTTGCGCCCACGAAAACCGTTTGGTCCGTTGATAACCGCACCGCCGGTTTCCGCCTTTGCGGGGCAGGGACCAAGGGTATTCGTGTCGAATGCCGCATCGGCGGGTCCGACCTTAATCCCTACCTCGCGCAGGCCGTGATGCTGGCTGCGGGGATCAAGGGGATCGAGGACAAGATGGAGCTGAGCGCCCCGACGCGCGGCGACGTCTATGAGGACGCCAAGGCCGGGGATATCCCGCAAAACCTGGTGGCCGCGACTGCCACTTTGCGCAACTCTGCCTTCCTGCGCGCCGCTTTGGGCGACGATGTGGTTGACCATTACACCCGGGCAGCAGAATGGGAGCAGGAAGAATTTGACCGCGCGGTGACCGACTGGGAAATCGCCCGCGGCTTTGAAAGGGCCTGAGAACATGACCACAATCACCTGTATTTCGCCGATCGACGGATCGGTCTACGCCACCCGCGAATGCCTGAGCAAAGAGGCCGCGCTGGACGCCGTGGCCCGTGCCCGTGCCGCGCAAAAGGCTTGGGCCGCGCGGCCGCTGCAAGAGCGTATCGATATCGTGATGGGGGCCATCGACCAGATCGAACAGTCCCAGGACCGTATGACCCTTGAACTGGCCCACCAGATGGGTCGGCCTGTGCGTTATGGCGGTGAATTCGGCGGGTTCAAGGAACGCGCCAGCCACATGGGTCGGATCGCGGTCGAGTCGCTGGCACCCAAGGTTATCGAGGATAGCGAAAAGGCCCTGCGCAAGATCGCCTTTGAACCGCATGGTCTGGTCTTTGTCGTGGCCCCCTGGAACTATCCCTACATGACGGCCAACAACACCATCGCGCCGGCGCTGATTGCGGGCAATACGGTGATCCTGAAACATGCCTCGCAGACCATACTGGTGGGCGAACACCTTGCCGATGCCTACGCGGCGGCCGGGGTGCCCAAGGACGTGTTTCAGAACATCGTTCTGGACCACGACACCACGTCGCAGTTGATCGCCTACAACGCCTTTGATTTCATCAACTTCACCGGTTCGGTCGGCGGTGGTCAGGCGATGGAACGCGCGGCGGCGGGGACGTTTACCGGCGTCGCAACCGAGCTTGGCGGCAAGGACCCAGGCTATGTCCGCGCGGATGCGGATGTGGACGGGGCAGTCGACAGCCTGATGGACGGCGCGATGTTCAACGCCGGTCAGTGCTGCTGCGGGATCGAACGGATTTATGTCCACGAAAGCCTTTATGACGCCTTTGTGGAAAAGGCCGTGGCCTGGGTCAACGCGCTGAATCTGGGCAACCCGCTGGAGCAGGCGACGACGCTTGGCCCGATGGCCAATGTGCGCTTTGCCAAAGAGGTTCGCGCGCAGATCGACGAAGCCGTGGCCATGGGTGCGACCGCGCATATCGCCAAGATGCCCGCAGATGATGGCGGCGCTTACCTCACCCCGCAGGTGTTGACGGGCGTGACCCACAAGATGCGTGTGATGCGCGACGAAAGCTTTGGCCCGGTCGTCGGCATCATGCCGGTGAGCGGCGACGAAGAAGCGATCGCGCTGATGAACGATTCCGTCTTTGGCCTGACTGCTGCGATCTTTACCAAGGACGCTGTCGCGGCCGAGGCGATTGGCGCGCGGCTTGAAACCGGCACGGTGTTCATGAACCGGGCGGACTACCTTGACCCGGCGCTGTGCTGGACCGGTTGCAAGCAGACAGGGCGTGGCGCGGGCCTGTCCGAACTCGGCTATCGTGCGCTGACCCGACCGAAATCCTATCACCTCAAGAAAGCCTGACCCATGTCGCTCAAAGCCAACTGGTCCTATCCCACCGCCATCCGCTTTGGTGCCGGGCGCATCGCCGAAATCGGCGAAGCCTGCGCCGCTGCGGGTATCAAGAAACCCCTGCTGGTCACTGACAAGGGGCTGGCGAACCTGCCGATCACCGCATCGACGCTCGACCTGATCGCAGCGGCCGGTCTGGGCCGTGCGATTTTCTCTGACGTCGATCCCAACCCGACCGAACACAATGTTGCCGCCGGGGTTAAGGTGTACCGCGATGGCGGGCATGACGGGGTCATCGCCTTTGGCGGCGGATCGGGGCTCGACCTTGCCAAGATGGTTGCGTTTATGGCGGGGCAGACGCGGCCCCTGTGGGATTTCGAAGACATCGGTGACTGGTGGACCCGTGCCGATGCGTCCGTGATCGCCCCCATCGTCGCCGTGCCGACCACCGCAGGAACGGGGTCCGAAGTGGGCCGCGCCAGCGTGATCACCAATTCCGAAACGCACGAGAAAAAAATCATCTTCCACCCGCTGATCCTGCCCAAGGTGGTGATCTGTGACCCGGAACTGACTGTCGGCATGCCGCCGATGATCACTGCGGGAACGGGCATGGATGCCTTTGCCCATTGTCTTGAGGCCTACTGTTCGCCCCATTACCACCCGATGAGCCAGGGCATCGCGCTGGAAGGCATGCGGCTGGTCAAGGACTACCTGCCACGCGCCTTTGCCGACGGCACCGATATCGAGGCGCGCGGTCAGATGATGTCAGCCGCCGCCATGGGTGCCACCGCGTTCCAGAAGGGGCTTGGCGCGATCCACGCAATCAGCCACCCCATCGGCGCATGGCACCATACGCACCATGGCACGACCAATGCGGTGGTGATGCAGCCGGTGCTGCTGTTCAACCGCCCTGCGGTCGAGGATCGTCTGGAGATGGCGGCGCGGTATCTGGGGATCGAGGGCGGGTTTCAGGGCTTTTACGACTTTGTCGGTGAGCTGAATGCCGGGCTGAAGATCCCGGCCAACTTGACTGAACTTGGGGTGAAGGATCCGGATATCGACGCGCTGGTGGCTTCGGCGTTGCAGGACCCGAGCGTTGGTGGCAACCCGGTAGAGATGACGGTGGAAAACACCACGGCCCTGCTGAAGGCCTGTTTCTGAAGCCGCGCCTGTGATGGGCACCAGCCCGGAATAATGGCACAAAAGCGCCCGCCTCGTCAGAGGCGGGCGCTTTTGTGTCGTCAGCGCCGCTGGAACGAGATCATCACCAGAGCCAGGACACCCGAGCCGACCATCAGCAGCAGCGACACCGCGTTCAATACCGGAGTCGAGCCTTCCTTGAGGCGGTCGAACATGGTGATCGTCAGGGGCGCGTCAGAACCGACCAGCATCAGTGTTGTGTTGAAATTCTCAAAGCTCATCAGAAAGGCCACTACGAATGCCCCGACGAGGGCAGGCATCAGATAGGGGATCGTGATCGTGCGTACAGCCGTCAGCGGCGATGCGCCAAGGTTCAGTGCGGCCTCTTCCAAGGACCGGTCGAATTTGATCAGTCGGGCCGAAATCACCAGTGTCGCGATCGTGGTGATAAAGGAAAATTGCCCCGCGATGACCAGCGGCAGGCCGGGGCGCAGCGCCTCGACGTAAAGGCCGCTCAGGTCCTGAACCGTTCCCGCAACCCGGCTCGAGAATATCAGGATGGAAATGCCCAGAACGATCCCGGGCACCACCAGCGGCAACAGCATGAGCACGTAAAGAAAGCCGCGTCCGCGAAAGCTGTAGCGGTTGAACAGGAAGGCGTTTGTGGTGCCCACCGTGACCGCTAGAAGCGATACCCAAAAGGCGACAAAGACCGAGGTCCAGATGGACGACAGGATGCGGCGTTCGTGGAACAGCCCGATCTGCGGGCGCGCATCGCCAAAGAACCAGCCCCAGGTGAAACCCTCCCACGGGAGGGACGGAAACTGGCTGTCGTTGAAGGCAAAGACCGACACAGCGACCAGCGGCAGCGCCAGCCACAGGAAAAACGCCACGACGTAGGCCTTGTAGATCAGGCGCACACCGCGCGGTTGCGGGATCGAGGGGATCATGACCCTTCTCCCATCGTGCGTTCGAGCGTCTGACCGGTGAGCCGCAGCATCCCCCAGACGATCAGCGAACTTGCCCCGAGCAGGCAGAAGCCAAAGGCCGCGCCCAATTCCCAGTTAAAGCGGACGATGAACTGTGAATAGATCAGCTGCGTGAACCATAGCGAATCCTTGCCGCCCAGCATCGTCGGGGTGAGGTAGTTGCCAAGCGACAGCATGAAAACGACGATGCAGCCGGACACGATCCCCGGCATGGCGTGGGGGATGACGATTTCGCGCAGCACGGAAAAGCCGTTGCCGCCCAGATCATAGCCCGCTTCGATCACCGCGTCGTCAAGGCTTTCCAACGTCGTTGTCAGCGGCACGACCATGAACAGCATCGAGGTATAGACCAGCCCCAGCATCATCGCAGAGTCGTTATACAGCATCTCGACCGGCTGATCGGCAAGGCCCGCCCACTGCAGCAGCCCGCTGATAACCCCGGTTTCGCGCAGCAGGATGATCCAGCCGAAGGTGCGCACCAGTTCGGACACCCAAAAAGGGATCAGGCACATCAGGAACAAACTTGCCTGACTGCGGCCCTTGGCGATCTTGGCGATGTAATAGCTGATCGGAAAGCCGATGATCAGGGTGATCGCCGTCGCCAGAATGGACATGATCGCGGTGCGGGCAAAGGTCACCAGATACAGGGGCTGCGTAAAGAAATCGGCGTAGTTCTGCAGGCTGGGGGTATATTCCCCCGGGGCCACGCGGGCGCGCAGGGACACCAGCGCCATGTCGATATGCGGGATCACGATCAGAAGTCCCAGCCACAGCACCAAGGGTGCGAGCAGCAGGAAAAAGCTTAGCCGACCCGGGGTCATGTGCCCGAATCCGCGAAACACAGGGATTGGTCGCGATTCCAACCGATATGGACCGCGTCGCCCTTGTCCAGCCCGGCAAAGGCAGCGGACTGGGGCAGGGCGACGTCGATTTCAGCCCCGGATTGCGGGTCGCGCACCAGAACGCGCGAATTGGCGCCGTTGAACAGCATCGCCGTGACCTGCACGGCAATCTGGTTGGCATCCTCGCCCATGGCGTGCGGATCATGCGCGATGCTGATCGCCTCGGGACGGACAAAAATCTCGACCCTGTCACCCTGCGCAAGGCCGGTGCCCCGGGCGCAGAGCGTCAGGCCGCTGTCCAAAAGGACGGTCACATCGGCACCATGCGCGGCGGTCACGCGTCCCTTCCAACGGTTGGCATCGCCCACAAACCCCGCGACAAATGCGGTTGCGGGATTGTAGTAAAGTTCGCGCGCCGGGCCGACCTGTTCGAACCGTCCGGCGTTCATCACGGCGACCTTGTCGGACATGACAAGTGCTTCGCCCTGATCGTGGGTGATGTAGACAAATGTGGTGTCGAATTCGGCCTGAAGCGCCTTGAGTTCGACCTTCATCTTTTCGCGAAGTTTGAGGTCAAGCGCGCCAAGCGGTTCATCCAGCAGCAAAACATCGGGTTCCAGTACCATGCAGCGGGCAATGGCGACGCGCTGTCGCTGACCGCCGGATAGTTCTGACACCTTGCGCCCGCCGATGCCGGGCAGGCTGATGCGTTCCAGAACTTCGCCAGTGCGGCGCATGATTTCGGATTTCGAAACGCCTTGGCGGCGCAGGCCATAGCCGATGTTTTCGGCAACGTTCATCATCGGGAACAGGGCGAGGTGCTGAAACACCATGTTTACCGGGCGCTTGTTCGGTGGCACGCCAAGGACAGATCGGCCCTTGATTCTAATGTCGCCGCTGGAGGGTTCCAGAAACCCGGCGATCATCCGCATGATCGTGGTCTTGCCACAGCCCGATGGCCCGAGGATGGAAAAGAAGGAGCCTGCGGGGACTGAGAAATCCACCGAGTCGACAGCCGTGACATTGTCGAACCGCTTTGCCAGTCCGCGGCATTCAAGATCCGGGGGCGTGTCCGTCATCATCGGGTATTCCTTCGAAAAATAGCGGCGGCCCGGATCTGACTCCGGGCCGCCAAAGATCGTATCAGACCTTAGCCCGCGGCCTGAACGCGATCCAGAGTCTCGCCCTCGATCCGCTCAATCTCGGCGGGGACGGGGGGATACCAGCGGATGTTGTCCACGGCTGCGGGCGGAAAGCTGTTTTGGTACTGTGCCTTGAGAGCATCGTTGACGAATTCGTCGGCCCCGGCGGAGGCTGTGAAATTGCCGGCCTCTTCGGTGATCATCGCAGCGATCTTGGGCTGCATCACAAAGTTGATCCAGGCATAGGCGGCATCATCCGCGCGGCCCTGAGCGGGCAGGGAAAAGGTGTCGACCCAGCCAAGAGCACCCGAGGTGGGCGCGACGAAGTTGATGTCAGCATTGTCGGTGTTCAGTTTCCAGCCACCGGTGTCCCAGGCCATCGCGGCCACGGTTTCACCCGAACGCATGAGGTTGATCAGCTCGTCGCCGCCGCTCCAGTAGGTTTTTACCACCGGCTTGCATTCGATCAGCTTGGCTTCGACCTGGTCGAGGATTGCCTGATAGGCGGCAATGTCGCCATAGGCGGCAAAGGGGTCGAGCCCCATGGAAAATGCAAAACCGATCAGCGTCGGACGCTTGAGCCGGTAGGTGACCTTGCCGGTCAGATCCGCGTTGCAGAGGTCGGTGTAGTCGGCGACGCTGCTGGCCTCGGCCGCATTCACGATCAGGCCCGAGGTGCCCCAGACGTCAGGAACCGCATAAACGGCACCATCGACGGTGGTGTTGGTTTTGGTCGCTTCGAGCATCGAGGGGATGAAGAGCGCGGTGTCGATCTTGGACATGTCGATCGGTTTGTAGATGCCGAATTCGGCCTGCGGGCCGGCGATGCGGTCCTGGCTGGGTTGGGCAAGGTCGAAGCCGCCGCCGCCGGTTGCACGCAGCTTTGCGACCATTTCTTCGTTGTTTGATAATGTCACTTCGACCGTGTGGCCGGTCTCTGCCTCGAACAGGTCGATGACCGCATCCGGTGCGTAACCGCCCCAGGTCAGCAGGCGAAGAGTGTCGGCATGGGCCGGGGCGT
This sequence comes from Puniceibacterium sediminis, assembly GCF_900188035.1. GTDB lineage: Bacteria > Pseudomonadota > Alphaproteobacteria > Rhodobacterales > Rhodobacteraceae > Puniceibacterium > Puniceibacterium sediminis. The sequence continues at coordinate 34,789 of NZ_FZNN01000021.1, forward strand.
TCAGCGCCAGAACGGCGACAGTGGCCGCCAAGGTGAATCTGGATTTCATGATGTCTCTCCCAAAAAGTACAGTCAGTAAGGCCCTATGATCCAGCTGTGTAAAGGCTGAGTAACACGATGCCGCCAGCGACATGGTTTCGGATACCTTTGGCGATGTTAGTGATTGCCGTGCCAAATACCATAGGCGTGTTGCCGATCTGGCCTTGGTCGTTTGCAGGGGTGGGGCGGCGCGATCAGTCCTGTAAACCGGCGCCGGGCAGGCGGGAAATTGCCCGACCATTCAAATTGGATCGGCTTTACTAGACGTCATACCGAGAGATTAGGACTTCCTTCAGTCGAACCTTGCAGACTGACCAAGGGGAAATCTTTGCTCGTGATGGTGGATGGGCTGACGTTTTGACATTGAACAACAACAGACGGCTGACCTGCCCTGCGGGGGCGGCTGGAACAAATTATAAACCGAACCCGGATGATGGCATCTTGCATCGCTATCTGCTGGCCAGGGGGGGGGCAGGATGAAAATGACCTTCAGACGCAGTTCCGACCGACTGGACATCCTGATGGTGGTCGATGACGATTTCGATACCAACGCGCTGTGCCAAACCCTTTTGGAGAATGGTATCGACTGCCGGATGGAGCGGTGTGTTGATGGGACCGAGGCGCTTGAATACCTCCAGCGGGAACATGGTCTACTGTCGGGGAAATTCATCATCCTGCTGGACCTCAGCAGCCCACAGGTGAACGGCTATGATTTTCTGACCACTATCCGCAGTGATCCGAAACTCCGTCGCTCGGTGATTTTCGTTCTATCCACTTCGTCCGAAAAGAAGGACATAAATGCGGCCTATGACCTGAATGTCGCCGGCTACATCCTCAGGACCGAAAGCGGCGTGGAGAACCTGCAGATTTTTCGGTTTCTCGATGCCTATCGGAGTCTCGTGACTCTGTCGGATCTGATGTTACGCTAATATTTGTCTGAGTATGCTCTGGTGATCCGTGAATGTGCGGGCGCAGAGCTGTTGTGGTCCGTGGATCTGACAGATGGCCCCGGTTTATGCCGCTAGCGAGCTGATACGGATTTGCCGACCGCTGGATTGGCTGGCGCCCCGCAGGGGGCGCACGGAGCCAACCGTTAAAGATCTCAAGGAATATTGGCCGCGCGCCAACGTCCGGCCCTCAGCGTGGCCGGTGCAGAATAGTTTTGGCAAGAACACGCAGGTCGATCCGGCTTGGCGTCGGGCCTTTGCCGAAGACCTGTTCGTCCAACGGGCGGAGGAGCAGGAATTCGGGTTTATTGCTGGAATCCTGCTGTGAGCGCAGGATCGCCACGGCGGTCTTTCTGAAGTCTGCGTCATTGTCCCTTCGCGCGTCACGCCGCAACCGGCTGCGCATTTTCCAGCGCGTCAGCACCTTGCGGGCTGCGGAAACCCCGGCCCGACGCGACCCGCGCCCGGCGGCAAGTAAAGTCAAAGAGACTATGCCGGACGCCATCCAGATCAACAGGATGCGCCAGCCCCCGGCAAACCCTTCGCTCCAGGAGGATGCGGAATTGTCGGCAAAGCTCTTGTATCCGATGGGGGCTGCGGGAATTGTCACCGTCTGTGACTGGTCCCGGTCGGTGTCGTACCACGGGATCGTGACTGCCGGCAGCACGCCGAGTTCGCCGGTCGTCGGGCGCAGGGTCCATCGCCAGATAACTGTGGTCACGGGCCCCTCTGGTGTAAGCTGTTGGCTGCGCTCTTCGGGGGGGCTGAAGGTGATGAGCCAGGGTGCACGCATGGCGGGTTGCGGCGGCAACATTTCGGGAGTGGCGCCAAACACGCGCAGGATCACCCGCCGCTCGACACTTTCGCCATCGACAAGCTGCGCGGCATCGGCGCTGAAGGAATCCGAAAGCTCCACGGCGCGGGCAGGAAGCCAGGTATCACCCTTTGCCACCGGCGCGGCGCGGACCTCAATCGTCACGGGTTCTGATCGCACAATGGCACGGCGGCGCTGGCCCGCCTCAAGATATTCCAGATCATGCGCGATGGGCAGGATCGTCAGACTGCCGGACGCCTTGGGGTACAGCGCGATGCGCCGCTCAAAAACCCGCAGGCTGCGCCCGTCGATGCGCTGTTGTGACCAGTTGTCCTGCCCGAGACGGACCCAATCGACCCCGGTCATGCGGCGCAATTTCAGCTCTTCCAGGGTGATGTTGACAGCGTAAACTCCGCGGATCGTGGCCAGCACCATCCGCCCGACCATCGGTTGCGCACCGGGATCGTCCAGAACCAGATCAAGCCGGGCGCGCTCCGTTGGCAGGTCCGTCTCCTGCGCCGATGCGGCGGTAGCTGCCAGAAACAGGATCAGCAGAATCCTTACCATCTGTCGGCTTCCTGCTGTGCGGCGGTGCCATTGACGCGCCGGCGCTCCATCTCGGCCTCTAACCGGCTCTGCAGATAGGCACCGGGGGCATCGGCCAGCGCATCCAACCAGTCATCCCCCGCTGAAAGGGTGCGTTCGTTGTCCACGCCCCGTTTAATACTGCGCCGCGCGGCGTTACGCTCCGAAGACATCAAAGTTAGTTCTGGGTTTTCCGGATCAAACGCCTCGGTTGTCAGACCGGATGCGTTCAGCACCGCACGGATGCGGCCATGGCCCATCGCCTCGCCCACCACGGGCACGATCAACCGCGCCACGGCGGCGCGGCTGCGTTGCGCGCCTTCGTCGAAGCGATTGGAAAACAGGTAGGCGTCGAAATAGGCGACGGAAAGTGGGTAGTCCCCCGTCATGGCGAGCGTAAGGCCCCTGTCGAAAGTTGCACTGCGTCCAACCGCCTCAAAGGCGGAGTCGGCCTCGGCGTAGCGGCCAAGTTCATAGAGAGCGGCACCCCGGGTTGCGTCGTCGGTCAGCAGAGGCAGCGCAAGCGCGGGGGCACCGACCCGCATGAACAATTTTGCCCAGGCTTCCGGTCCGGCACCGACGGCCATAACAACGGCCAGCGCCAGAAGGGCGGTTTTGCGGTGCTTCATGCGACCCTCCTGCGCCGGAACAACGGTAGAAGGGCGAGGCAGGCCAGCGCAACGATCCAACGGCCCTGATCGCGATAAAGCACGGATCGCCGGGTGATATCAGCCTGGCTTTGGCTCTGTCGTGCGTTCAACTGTTTGAGGAGCGGTTGAAGGTCGTCTGGTGTTACGACAATGCCACCGCCCGCCGCGGCAAGGCTGTTCAACCCGTCCGGGTCTGCCGGGGTCATGCCGTAGGGGGCGTTCTGCGGTATGATCTGCACGGCCGAAACCCGTGCACCTGCCGCCTGTAGAAGCCGCGCCTCACTCAGGGCATCCGGACCCAGCGCGCCGCCATCGGTCACCAGTACCACATCCGCGCTTTCCGCCGCCGCGTCAGCCAGAGTGCCGCGGGCAAGCGCGAGCGCGCGGTCAGGGCGGCTGCCTGTTACGGGCATCGTTTCGGCGTCGATCGCGCCGACCGCGGTTTGCAGGCTCGCGGTTTCCTCGACCGGGACACTGACCAGAAAGCTTTCGCCGGCATAGACCGCCAGCGCGACGGGCCGCGTGCCATGCACATCCAGCAGGCGCGAAACGGCTGCCTGGGCATCGTCAAGACTGCCGCCTTGGATGATCGAGGGGGACAGGTCCATCAGGATCATGATGACATCGAGATTGCGGAATACCGGCGCGTCGGCACGGCGTGTTGCCGGCCCCGAAAGGCCAAGCGCCAACAGCACGGCAGAGGTGCCGATAAGCCAGGGCCGTGCGCTGCGCGACGCCGGATCAATCATCCCGCGCCCCTGCAAAAAGACGAGAAGTTGCGGATCGATCACCCGCGCCCATGCAGCCGACCCGTCCGAGCGGCGTGCCAGCAACAGCGCGCCAAGCAGCGCCAGCGGCACAGCCAAAATCCAGAGCGGGCGCAGGATCAGAAGGTCGCCAAGGTCGATCATGTGGCGGCCCCCGGGCGGGCGCAGAGCAACCCCAGCAGCATGACCAGCGCCGCTGCTGCGGGCCAGATCCAAAGCTCGCGCCAGGCGGTGATGGGCGGTGCCGCGGCGGCGCTCGGCTCCAGCTGATCGATGGATCGGGTGACGGCGCTCAGATCTTGGGTGGTGCGGACGCGGAACATCTCGCCCCCTGCCGTAGCGGCGATCTGGTCCAGCGTTTCGGTATCGACAACGTCGTCGGGCCGTGCGGCGGTGCCTGCGTCGTCCGGGCCAAGGGCGATGGTATGAATCCGGATGCCGAGTTCGCTGGCCTTTTTCGCCGCTGCGACGGGGTCGACCACGCCGCTGGTGTCGCGTCCGTCCGATAGCAGGATGACCACCTTGGATTTTGCATCGCGGTCGCGCAGACGTTTGATGGCAAGCCCCAGACCATCGGCAATTGCGGTTGCCTTGCCCGACACGCCAATCACCGAGGTTTCGATCACCTGCGCAACCGCGGAGACGTCGTGGGTGGGGGCCGCCGCGACATAGGCGCGATCGCCGAACACCACCAGCCCGACACGGTCGCCGACACGCCCGCGCACAAATTGCGCGGCCACCGACTGCACGGCGGCAAGGCGCGAAACGCGTGTCCCGTCGATGTCGAAATCCTCTTTCTCCATCGACCCGGACAGGTCGAGCACCAGCACGATGTCGCGCCCCGTTGCGGGCAAAGTGTCAAGGGTCACAAGGATACGCGGCCCGGACAGCGCCAGCACCGCGCAGATCCAGGCCAGCGTCAGAGCGACAAGGCCCAGATGGCGCGCGGCGCGGCCCGATACAGCATCGCGGGCCTGTGCGAGGATTGCCGGGGGCAGGGTCATGGCACCGTGGCGTAGCTTTTCGGGCGGCAGGAACAGCGCCAGCAGCGGGAGCGGCAAAAGTAGCAGGGCAAGGGGGGCGGCAAAGGTCATGCGCGTGCCCTCTTGCGAGCCGCCGCGAGAACCGCCTGTTCCAGCAGTTCCGCGTCCATAGTGTTTCGCGGGTCATAGAGGCCGTCGTGGATGCCATCCGGCAGGGGCGCAGATGGGTCGAGTTTGCGCAGAAGATTTGCCAAAGCGACGACCCGTGCCTCGTCTGGGACTTGCCGGAAGCGGCTGATCGCTGTGCGCGCCAGAGACAGCCGCGATGGGCGTGGTCGTGTCAGAAGCCGAAGAAGGGGCGACAGAAGGACGCCGGTAAGTATTCCCAGTGCCATCAGCAGCAGTGCATCCCGCAGGCCGAAGGCGGCGAATTCTGCCGGGATGCGCACTGGCGCGAGTTGGGACAGAAGGTCGCCTTCGTTCATGCCTGCGCCCGGGATTGGTCTGCAAAAAGATCGGTCTCGGCGGATACGGCAACGACCGGAACACCGATGCGTTCAAGAGTGTCCCGGGCCGTGCCCGCGCTGAACCGCACCTGACGGAGACCTTGCGGTGTCCTCACGGGGAGCACACCACGCGGTGGGTCCAGTTCGATCCGGTCCTGTATGAGAAGGATGCTTAGGCGGCATTTGCGCATCGCCGCCTCGGCCACTTCGGCAAAATCCTGCCCGGGCTGGTCATAGCCGGTCGCCAGAACCACCTGAGTACCCGGCACCGCACGCGCGATTGACTGCGCCAGAAGTGTGCCCAGATCGGGTGTTACCCCGTCGGCGGGCAACGCAACTGCCGCCTCGTGCATCCGCACAAGTGCCGACGCGATGTCGAGCATCGCCGCTTCACGCGGGCGGGGGGCAAGCGTGACGCCCCCGCCGTCATGTTCGCCGTGCAGCCCGACACGTCCGCCGGCGGCGATGGTGCGCCAGCCTTCCAGCGCCAGCGCCTCGGCCGCTGCGATCGACCGAAGACGGCCCCGACTTCCCCACAGCATCGGGCTGCGGAAATCCGCGACCAGCAGCAGGGTCCGGTCCACATCCTCGTGATAGGTCCGAACGTGTGGGCGACCGCTGCGGGCGGTGGCGGCGGGGTCGACCCGGCGCGGATCGTCGCCGTCCTGAAACGGGCGAAGGTCATGGATGTCGCCGCCCTGTCCGCGCCGTCGGCCAGCAGTCCCGCCGCTGTGGCTTTGCGCGTGTCCCCCCTGTTGCACCCCGAAGGCAAGACGGCGGAGCGCGACGAGCCGGTCAAGGCTCAGGTGGATGCCATCGTCCGGCTGGGTCACAGCGGCGCGACCTTTTGCAGGACCTCGGCAAAGATCGACCGGGCCGTTTCGCCAGCCGCGAGCGCGCGCCAGGTCGGGGCCAGACGGTGGCACAGCACGTCCGGTGCAAGTGCTGCCACATCTTCGGGGATGGCGTAGTCGCGCCCGTGCAAAAAGGCCCGGGCGCGCACACAGGCCGCGAGCGAGAGAGAGCCGCGCGGGGAAACTGCGTGGCGGATGCGGTCGGTCACGGCAATGCCTTCGCCATCGCGCCGCGTCGCCATGACCAGCGCGACGATGTACTGCCGCAGGGCAAGCGACAGGTGGACCGCGGCCACCGCCTTCTTCATCGCCGCCAACCCGCTGGCAGTCAGTCGCTCAGTCGGTGCCAGCGGTGGCTGTTTCAGCTCGCTTTCGACCAAATCGAGGATGGCCAGTTCCTGCGCTTCGTCCGGCAGGTCAAGGATGACATGCATCAGGAACCGGTCAAGCTGCGCCTCGGGCAGGGGGAAGGTACCTTCGCTTTCCAGGGGGTTCTGGGTGGCGATCACCATGAAGGGTTCGGGCAGTGCGCGCGTGGTACCACCGACCGTCACCTGACCCTCGCCCATGGCTTCGAGCAGGGCGGACTGCACCTTGGGCGGGGCGCGGTTGATTTCGTCGACCAGCAGCAATTCGTGAAAGACCGGCCCGGGCAGAAAGGCCATGTCGCCCGCATCGGCACGGAAGACCTGTGTGCCGGTGATGTCCGAAGGCATAAGGTCTGGCGTGCACTGGATCCGGGCAAAACGCGCCTCCATGCTGTCGGCAAGGCGGCGGACCGAGCGCGTCTTGGCCAGCCCAGGTGCCCCTTCGATAAGCAGGTGGCCCCCTGTCAGCAGAGCGATCAGCAGGCGCTCGACCAGCGCCTCGTGGCCGATAAGGCCGCTCTCCATCCGCGCAGCGAGCGCCCGAGCCGATGCGTTTTCCGGCGTTTCGCGCGAAAGTGCTGTTGCATCCTTCATTGCAGTCTCCCCCCTGCTTGTCCTTCGGTGGGATAGAAACATGGGGGCGGCAGAAAAGACATTCGGCCATTGGTCCCAGTGTACCGGGTTTCTGCGGGGCTGTGCCGGGTCCAAAGAGTTCGGGAAAATATGCCCCATCCGGGGAATGGTGGGGTTTTAGCGGCGGAACCTTCTGCCTAAGGTCGCCACCATGTGCAGGCCGTATTGGCACGCTGTAAGTCCCGGAGTTTATACATGATTCGCACAGTCGTTTTCGATCTTGATGGCACGCTCGTGAATAGCGCCCCGGACCTGCAGGCTGCTGCGAACCGGATGCTTGGCGATCTGGGGCATGGACCGATCGAACTTGAAACCGTTATCGGCTTTATCGGCAACGGCGTCGAAATGCTGGTGCGCCGCTGTCTGCGTCATGTCGGGCAGGATCCACAGGATCTTGGCCGCGCGCTGGCGCTGTTTCAGGGGTATTATGCACGTGACCTGACGACGCTGACCCGGCCCTATCCCGGTGTGCTCACATTGCTGGAAACGCTGAGGGAGGCCGGTCTTGTCCTTGGGTTATGCACCAACAAACCTGAAAAACCGGCGCGTGATCTGTGTCAGTCTCTTGATATTGATAAGTTTTTTCAGGTTATTTTGGGAGGTGATACGCTGGCCGTGCGCAAACCCGATCCGGCACCGTTGCGTCATGTGGTTGCGGCGCTTGGCGGCACCGCGCCTGAAACATTGTACGTCGGCGACAGCGAGACGGATTATCTGACTACCCGCCGAGCCGGAATCCGCTTTGCCTATTTCGAAGGTGGATATCAGCGCACGCCTATTGCGGGGTTCAAACCAGACCTGAAAGTGGCCGAAATGGGCGACCTGGCCCGGAGAATTCTGCAACCCACAACATGACGCAGGGACTTGTATAAAAAGTTGACATTTTAACTATATGTAGATTTTTTGTTAAGGTTATGCGAACATTTATTAAGCAGTTAGTAAAGAGAACGGTGTAGTTGAATGCCAGAAACAGGAGAGCAGATTGCGGCCTTGCCAATGCGCTGGGACAGCAATGGCGACTTGAAGATTTTACTTGTCACCTCACGTGACACAGGCCGCTGGGTAATGCCCAAGGGCTGGACCATGGATGGGTACAAACCCTGGGCCGCCGCGGAAATCGAAGCGCTGGAAGAGGCCGGTGCCGTTGGCTACATATCGAAACAGGCAATCGGCTCTTATCGCTATCCCAAAATAATGGACGGCGGAGCCATTGTGCCGTGCCGGGTGCAGGTCTACCCGATGATCGTGGAAAAGCTGAAACGCAATTGGAAAGAGCGCAAGGAACGCAAACGCCAGTGGTTCAGCCCGAAGTCCGCCGCCAAGCAGGTGGCCGAACAGGATCTGTCTGATTTGCTTGCGACCCTTGTCAAACGTCCTCGCAAACAGCCCGTTATCCAGAATCTTCTGCGCGCCGGATAGGAGGAATCCTTGTTGATGCAGCCTACTGGCCGGCAGACCGACAAGTTTTGTTTTCCAATTCGCCGGATTTGAAAGATCGTCGAATTTGAAGGTCTGAGCGGTGGAAAAGACATCAAGGCCGCTCCGACTAAAGCGGGGCTGGGTTCTTTTCCTACACGGATCTTCGTGAGCGGCTAATCCGATTTGAAGCAGCAGGGCATGCCCGGGAAGATGCCGCCGGACCTATTCAGACCCGTGCCGTAGGATCAGCGCGTTGTTCCAGCGATAACCGGATTGTGTTATTGGTACAGGGTGACACGGCCGTCAAAGTGGCGCTGACGGGGTGAGCCACACACGCGACCTCCGAAGGCAGCAAACGCAGAGCGAGCAGATGCTGTGGGCTTGTCACTGGGACGCCAAACAAACCCTGGCACGGAAGTGCGAACAGCTGCTGTTAAGCTGCAGCGAAGGGACCCTGAATATTCCGAACATCAGTGCGCTCGAAGTGCTTGGGCTTGTGGTCAATTCAAATATCGAAACTCGGCCGCTGAACTTGCATCAGCGGCCGAGTAATTTCTGCGTTTAGTCCTTGCTGCGGCGTGGCACGTCATGGCCACCCGGACGACCGGCGGGTTTGCCCGTTTTGGGGCCGCGCGGTTTGCCCTTGGTGCCCGGCGGAACAAAGCGTTTGGTCGTGTCGCCTGCATTGGCCGGAGCGGGCTTGGGCTTGGCATCGCCATAAGGTTTGCCTGCGGGTTTTCCACCCGGCTTGCCGAATTTCCCGGCGGGTTTGCCAAAGGGTTTTCCGCCGCCGTCTGCCGGTTTGCCATAGGGCTTGTCGCCCGGCTTGCCGAACTTGCCAGCCGGTTTGCCCTTGTAGGGGGCTTTGGCGCCTTCGTGCTTATCGTCGCTGCGCGCCTTGTAGGGTTTGGCGCGCGGGCGCTCTTCGTCGTCACGATGTGGCTTGTAGGGCTTGGGCTTGCCCGGCTTGTCGTCACGCGGCGCATAGGGTTTTTTCGCGGGGGCACGGGGGCTTACGGGCGCCTCGGCGGTATCGTCGAACGCAGGCGGCGCGACCGGGGCGTCTTCGCCTGCGGGGCGTGCTGCCGGGCGCGGCGCTTGTTCGGCGCGGGGCTCAGCATCGTATTTCGGTTTGTATTCCGAACGGGGCTTTGAATCCGGGCGGGGGCTGCGCGGCTTGCTGTCGCGGCGCGGGGGCGGGCCGATGTCGGGTGCCTTGTCCAGCTTGCGGATCGTCATGCCGTCCTCGAGCGCACCGTCGGGGCCGATGGCCGCCATGAAGCTGTCGACATCAGAGGCGCGCAACTCGACAAAGGATTCGTTTTCTTGCACGCGGATCGCGCCCAGGCTGTCCTTGTCGATATTGCCCGCGCGGCAAAGCAGCGGCAGCAGCCAGCGGGGTTCGGCGTTCTGATCACGACCCGCGGACAGGCTGAACCAGACCGATGGGCCAAATTCGCGCGGCTTGCGATCGGGCTTTGAGTCTGGCGCCGAGAGGTCTTCGGGCGCCGAACGGCGGGCCTGATGCAGGCGCAGATAGGCTGTTGCGATCTGCTCGGGGGTGAACCGTTCTGTCAGCTTGGCGGCGAATGTCGCCTCGGATTCGTTGGGGGTATTGGTCCAGGCCGGGTCGTTCAGCAGACGCTCTTCGTCGCGGGCGACGATATCATCGGCCGAAGGCGGTACGGTCCATTCGGCGTTCAGCTTGGCAAATTTCAGCAGACGCATCGCCTTGCCGCGTACCTTTTGCGGCACGATCAGCGCAGAAACGCCCTTGCGACCGGCGCGGCCTGTACGGCCAGAGCGGTGCAGCAGAGTTTCCGCATTGCTGGGCAGTTCGGCGTGGATAACAAGGTCGAGGTTCGGAAGGTCGATGCCACGTGCGGCGACGTCAGTGGCGACGCAGACCTTGGCCCGACCGTCGCGCATCGCCTGCAGGGCGTGGGTGCGTTCGGACTGGGACAGCTCGCCCGAGAGCGACACAACGGCGAAGCCGCGGTTGGACAGCCGCGCGGTGAGGCGGGCGACCATGGCGCGGGTGTTGGCAAAGACCAGCGCGTTTTCAGCGTCATGGAACAGCAGCAGGTTGATCACGGCATTTTCGCCGTCGCGTTCACCAACAGCCATCGCCTGATAAGAGATGTCAGCATGCTGTTTCGTGCCGGTGGTGGTGTTCACCCGTTCGGCATTGTTCTGGTACTGCTTTGCCAGCGTCGCGATCATCGGCGGCACGGTGGCCGAGAACAGCAGCGTGCGGCGGTCTGCAGGGGCTTCGCCCAGCATGAATTCAAGATCTTCGCGGAAGCCGAGGTCGAGCATCTCGTCCGCTTCGTCCAATACCACGGCGCGCAGGGAGCTCATGTCGAGCGAGCCGCGCTTGATGTGATCGACCAGACGACCGGGGGTGCCGACAACGATATGCGCGCCGCGTTCAAGCGTGCGCTTTTCGGCGCGCATGTCCATGCCGCCGACGCATGTGGCGACAATGGCGCCGGTGCGCGCATATAGCCACGTGAGTTCGCGCATGACCTGAAAGGCCAGTTCGCGGGTCGGGGCAACGACAAGCGCAAGCGGCGTACCGGCCCGGCCCATCTTTTCGCTGCCGTCCAGCAGTGTGTCGGCAATGGCGAGGCCAAAGCCCACCGTTTTGCCAGACCCAGTCTGGGCCGAGACCAAAAGGTCGCGTCCTTCAAGGGCAGGGTCGGTGACCGCCTCTTGAACGGGGGTGAGGGTGGTGTAGCCTTTTTCGGCTAGTGCATCGGCGAGTGTCTGAATCATGGCAGCGGGGCGTCCTGGAAACGGGTGGTCCGGACGGGGCCCGGGCAAGGGTCGTTCCCTAATCCTTCTTTCGCAGGATGTATAGGGGGCGCTTTATAGGCATGGTTTACAGAATTCGCGACATAGAAAAACAAACCCGGACCAAAAGCAAGTATGCTGTCGGGCGGGCGTTGTTTATTCCGGCACCCTTATGCCCGCAAATCCGCGAGGGGCGGGCGGCGCATGGCCAGCAGGCCGGGCAACAGCGCGCAGATCAGCGACAGCGACAGGAACGCGGCGGCAAGGTGCAACTCGCTCCAGCCCGGTGTCGCACTGATCTGCACCGAAGTGCGCGCCGTGAGGATCCGCGACAATACCGCCGCCGCCCCGATGCCAAGGCCAAAGCCGACAACCGTGCCAAGGGTCAGCAGTGTCGCCGCATAGCTCCAGACCACGGCCAGCAGGAAACGTGGTGCCGCGCCAAGTGCACGCAGCACCGCCAGATTGCGCGCAAACAGCCGGGTGATCAGGACAAGCCCCGCCAATATCGCGGCGGCGACAAGGATCTGACTGACCACAGTGAGCAGCGACATCGCCTCGCGGACGTCCGATGCCAGCCCGTGCAACTGGCTAAGCACCGCGCCGGGGAAAAAGGCCATCATGTCAGCGCGCGAAAATTCGGTGCGCAGCGCGTAGGCCTGAAACAGCTTTTCCGGCTTGACCAGAATTGCCGGGGTGCCGGGAAAGTTCTCGGGCGCGAAGGGCGGGCCCAACTGTTCTGCGGTCTCGGGCGTGTGGCCGTTGGCAAGGCCGTGCAGTTCCCACACAATCTCGACCGGAACAAGGATCGCACGGTCCCAGGGGCTGCCCGTGGCGGGCAGTTTGCCGACGACTTTGTAGTGGATATCATGGTGGCCGTGATCATCCTCTTCGTCCATCGTTTCGACCGCGCCATGGGTGGGCACGACTTCGTCCCCGATGCCCAGCGGGACAAGCGCCCCGACAACGGCCTCTTCGTGGTCGGCAAACATCCGGCCCTGCACGGACGCGCCCGACAGGTGGGTGATGAAGTCTGTGGTTGTGCCAACGACGGGGTGCCCCTGCCAGCTGTCGCCGAACGCCAGAGGGGCGGCAAATGTAACGCCTTCGGCCCCGGCGATTTCGGCATATTGCGCACCGTTCAGCAGCGGCAGGTCGGTGGGCTGCAGATAGACGGCGGCAAGCATCGCGGTGATCTCGGATCCCGGCGCGGTGACGATCAGGTCAAATTTGTCCGCCGCGCGGGCGCTGCCCTGTCGCAAGCCGCGTTCCTGCGCGATCAGCCCGACACCCAGCGCGACCGATACGGCGACAAGGCCGGTAAAGACCAGGTTTACGGCGGCGTAGCGGCGCAGCATCGACGTGATCAGCGCCCCGGGCGCGAGTCCACGCAGAACCCAGATGCCGATCAGCACGGCCGGCAGCAGCAGGGCAACAAAGGTCACGGTGTCCTGCGCGGCGTTGGGCAGGTCAGCCCACAGGCGTGTCAGTGTTTCAGGCAGCATGGGCGGCCTCCGGTGTGCCATCGCTTAGCGTCAGAACCCGGTTCAGACGGCGCGACAGGGCCTCGTCATGGGTGACGCAAATCAGGCTTAGGCCCGTGGTTTGTGCGGCGGCGATCAGGTCATCCGTCAGCTGGTCGGCAGTGGCGCGGTCAAGGCTGGCCGTGGGCTCATCCGCCAGCAACACGGCGGGGTTCTGGGCCAGTGCGCGGGCCACGGCGATGCGCTGTCTTTCGCCGCCGGAATAGGTCGCGACCCGGCGCGGATCCCTTGGATCAATCCCAAGAGTGGTCAGCCAATGATCGGCCCGCTGCAAGATGCTGTCGCGGGCGGAACGAGGGGCGAACAGCCGGGCAACGGCGGCATTTTCCAGCGCCGGGAGTTCGTCGAACAGCAGGAAATCCTGAAAGATCTGCCCGATGTGCAGGCGGCGAAATGTGCTGAGTTGTGTTTCTGTCAGGCGGGCAAGGTCGGTGCCATCCCAGAGAACCTCGCCGCGCTGGACAGGCTGCAATCCGGCAAGCACATGCAGCAGCGTGGATTTACCGGCACCCGAAGGGCCACGGATGGCGAGACTTTGACCGGCGGGCAGCGAAAGGAATGGCAGGTCAAGAAGCATACGCCCGGAAGGTGCTGTGACACGCACATCGCGCAGGGAGAGGGACAGGGCAGAGGTCATGGTCAGGCCCGCGCGAAGGTGGCGTTAGCGATCCGCACCTTGGAATAAAAGCCAAGATCGGGGTCAACGTAGTCGCCAAGTTCCAGCGTTCCGGTAACGTTGATCAAAACGTTGAACGGAACGACATCGACGATGCGGCGGGCATAGATGGCCAGCAGGTCGCGCGGCCAGGTGGTGCCGGGTTCGCAGAACGGACAGATGGCCATGGGCATCTTGGTCAGCACGAAGAATTGCGATTCCGCCTTGAGCGGTGGGGCCATGAAGCCGGAGACGGTGATCTGTTCGCCTTGGTTCGTGAGGGCGAGGTCCGAAAAACTGAGATCCTTGTTGTAAAGATCGCGCATCTTGATGACGCCGGACTGGGCGGCATGTCCGGGGTAGGGCAGGGCCATAGTCGCGGCGAGGGAGGTCAGGAAGGTGCGGCGCTGCATCTGCATTCTCCGGTGTAGCGGTTCCAAACGGGAAACCGGGCCGACGGGCGGCCCGGTTCGGATCGTGTCAGCCGGGGATTATTCGGCTGTGACGGCCTGGTTCATCACGTGGAAGATCACGTTCTGCTCGATCACGCCGTTGAAGAGGTGCGCCCAGGGACCCTGTGCAAAGACGGCGACGTCTTCACCCGAGTGGGTCTCGGAGGATGTGGGGATCAGCGCCTGCTGGATGTAGTCGGCGTCCATCGCCTCTTCGTCGGTCACGTCGGGACGCGAACCGGCGTATGTGCCATCGGCCTGTTCGGTCAGGACCGAACCGACGCCATTCAGGTAACCCGCAACGGTGTAGGGCTTGCCATCGGCGCCAAGCAGCGGTTCGCCGGTGTTCATCATGCCGTTGTCGTTGATATCCATGCAGAGGCCCGTGATGTGCGACCCGCGACCGCAATAGCCGTTGAACGCGATGGCATGTTCATGGTCCGCGGTCACGATGATCAGCGTGTCCTCGGGGTTGGTCATCTCCATCGCCTTGCGGATGGCGGCGTTGAAGGCAACACCGTCCGTCAGGGTGCGGTGCAGGTTGCCGTCGTGGTTGGCGTGGTCGATACGGCCGGCTTCAACCGACATGTAAAAACCGTTTTCGTTGGATGACAGCGTCTTGATTGCCGCCTCGGTCATTTCGGCCAGCGACGGCTCTCCGGTGCGGTCCTGTTCGTACATCATGTGCGACGGTTCAAACAGGCCGAGGATCGGAGCGTTACTGCCTGCCGTGGTCAGAGCAAGAAACTCTTCTTCGGTCTGGGCGTACTGGGCACCCATGGCCTGTGCTTCTTCGACCAGGTTACGGCCATCCGTGCGCTTGCCTGTCTTGCCTTCGGCATCGGTCACGTCCGTGCCGATAAAGTGACGGCGACCGCCACCCATGGCCACGTCGATCGTGCCGGCCTTCATTGCGGCGATCAGCTGGGCTGCGATGTCTTCCTGATTGGTGCAATCCTCGGGGACGGCGGTGTTGTCTTCCCAGTTGCGGTTCACGGTCTTGGAGTAGACAGCCGCAGGGGTCGCGTGGGTCAGGCGCGCGGTCGAGATGACGCCGACAGATTTGCCCATGCCGGAAACGATCTCGGCGAAGGTGGTCAGTTCGTGACCCTTCATGCCCGCGCAATCGTTCACCGCGACGGCGTCAGAGACGTTGATCATGGTGTTCTTGGATTTGACGCCGGTGTTCATCGCGGATGCGGTGGGGGCAGAGTCAGGCGTCTGGCCGTTGGTGGTGTAGGTTTTCACCAGAGCCGAGTTCGGGAAAGCTTCGTGCGGCTGGACGAAATCGTCACCGGTGCCGCCGTTCAACTGACCCTCGAACAGGCGGATGGCGTAGTTGGTGCCGACACCGTTGCCGTCACCGGTGAACAGGATCACGTTCTTGGCGCGGTTGGTGTTGGGCTGGTTGGCCATATGCGCGGCGATCACTTCCTGCGCGGCGGTGAACCAGGGATCGTCGGCCTGGGCGATTGTGGTCTGAGCGAATGCGGGTGCGGCGAGGGCGATTGCCGCAACGCCAGCAAGAAGGGTGCGTGTCATGGGAGACTCCTGAATACTTCGGTGGGGCCGGGGTAGTCGGGTTCTGTGACAGTTTTATTTGGGTTTTGTGACAGGTTGATGAGGGGCGCAGGGTGACCGGAAAAAGGCAGAGACGCGGGCGCAATCGCCTGCCTGATGTGGCGACCCTTGGGCCGGAGGGGCCGTGAAACCCTCGTATGGCATGCGTATGGAAACCGTATGGTTTTCGTATGGCTGCGCCGCCATACCGGCGGCGCGGCCACGACGCTCTCTGCCAGAGTGAGAGGGGGTGTGTTCGGCGGGTGTGCGTGACAAACCTGCCATTGGGCAGCACAGCTCCTTTAGCTGAGATCACCGCTTCGTTTGTTGGCGCAGTCGATCCAGTCAGAGGCGAAATCGACTAGAGATCGAAAATCGCATACCTTGCATTCGGCACCTCCGAATTTTCCGAAAGAAACGGCGCCGGCTTTTTCGAACGCCTCACCAATTGCCGGAAACAGTCGGTTCATATCATCTGCTACGTCGGGTGTTTCGATCCATGACCCGTTGGGGCCACCGTTCTTGAAGCGCCGCGTCTTGGTCCGCTTGTGTTGTGCAAAGGTCTCGGCTGTGTGAAGGGCTGAGCATCGGTTCCAGCCGACCCCGATCAGCAAGATCTTCATGGCATGGCGATCACGAAGCTTCCCAAGGGGCGTTTTCTCGCCCGTTGCCCACGCGAGGCTGTGCTCCTTGAGAAAGTCGTTTGCTTTCTCGCCATTGAGGCAGATCGATACAGCCGGGTGGTCGCTGCGTTGGGTTCCCGGCCAGGTTCTGAAAGTCTCCGCAATGACACCCATGCCAGACGTTGGGGATTTCGCTACATCGAAACCGGGGACCGCGTCTTCGATTTCGGCAGTCTGGTCTTGGGTTAAACGGGACGGATCAACTCCAGCAGGAAAGTAGGCGTCGGAAGAGAACCCGGGCATTCCTACAAGACCTGTTCCACCCACCGTTTTCAGAAGGCTTTCCACAACTGTTCGGGCACCGCCCACGGTAGCGCCTACGGCACTCATCGAGCCATGCACAAAAAGTCCGTCTCCCGCGTGAACGCCGAGCGATATAAGATCATCGAGAAGGCTTGTCTGGGTATGAAGTACGGCAACCATACGCCTGACTATCACCATTTCTGCGGATGCAACATCCGTCAAAGTGGGCTCAATGCAGGCATTCGTGGCGGAATGATTGCGCCCGATGGGAGCGCAATCATCATGATGTATGCAAACGGCTTGCGTGGAAACTGCGGCCGTTTGTCTGGGACGTCCGGCGGATCAGTTCAGGTCGCTGGCGTAGCCCTTGGTCAGGTCGGCTTCGGCTTCGGATACGGCCGAGGTGAGCGCGTCAAAGATTTCCGGTCCGCCTTCGACGTTCTCCTGGAACCAGTCGTAGACCGGCTCGGCGGCCTTGCGGAAGGCTTCCTTTTCTTCGGGCGTCGGCACGTAGAGATCGCCGCCGTCTGCCACGAAATCCTGATAGGCCTGGATCGACTTGCGCTTGGGGCTGGCGAATGTGGCCTGCTGGAGTTCGGCAAAGCCGTCAACCACGACGCGGCGCATATCTTCGGGCATGGACAGGAACTTTTCGTTGTTCATCACCCAGATCGCGCCCATGTAGGCGTGCCCGTCCAGTGTCATGTACTTCAGCCCCGCCTCGGGGAACTTCATGTTCATGATGTCGGTGATGCCGTTCTTGGACCCTTCGACCACGCCGGTTTGCAAGGATGTGAACAGCTCGGGCCAGGAAATCGGCGTGGGGGATGCGCCCATTGCCTTGACCAGTTCCTGCGGCAGGTCGGCGACAACTGTGCGGATCTTGAGACCGGCCAGATCCTCGGGTTTGGTCACGCGGCGCTGGGTGTTGGCAAAGTTGCGCCAGCCGCCGGTGTTGCCGATGGTCATGATGCGGATGGAGTCGCCCGACGATGCCAGCGCCATGGTGCGCATGGTGCGGGTGAAGTCGCCCGACAACACGGCCTCGGCCACGCGGTCGCTGGACATGAGGTACGGCAGGTCCAGAACCTGCACATAGGGAAAGATGCCCGCAGCGCCGCCCGAGGTTGTGACGAAGACGTCGATGGACCCGTCCGCCACGCCCTGAAGGCATTCCGCCCCGCCTGAACACAGCTGCGTGCCGATGAACAGTTCGACCGCGATGGCGCCGTTCGATGCGGATTCGACGTAATTCTTGAACACGACGAGGCCGTCGTAATCTTCGTCATTTTCGTTGGAATTTGCGGTGGCGCGGATGGTGAAATCCTGCGCCGCGGCGCCTATCGCGCTGGTGGCGAGCAGTGCGGCGGTAAGCGCCACCTTTGTCAGACCTTTGAACATGTTTCTCTCTCCCTGTTGTGTGGTCGTATCTTTGGTCGGTTATTGGACAAATCCCGCAAGGCGCGGGACCGTCAGCGAAAGCGCCGGGATGAAGGTGATCAGGAAGATCACCACCACCTCGACAGCCAGAAATGGCAGGATGGCCTTGGCAATCGTTTCGACCCGTTCGCCCGAGACCGAGCTTGCGACGAACAGCACCAGCCCCATCGGCGGCGTGGCAAGGCCAACGGTCAGGTTGACCGACATGATGATCGCGAAATGTACCGGGTCGATGCCAAGGCTGACAAAGATCGGCCCAAGGATCGGGCCAAGGATGATGATTGCGGGGCCGGCGTCCAGAAACATGCCGACGACGAACAGCAGCAGGTTGATCAGGAACAGCAGGATCAGTGGATTGTCGCTGAGCGCGAGGATAAAGGCGGCCAGATGTTCGGGGGCGTGGGACAGGCTTACCACCGTCTTGAACGCCATGGCGGCCCCGACCAGCAGCAGCACCACCGCCGATGTCATGGCCGCGCGGGACAGCACGTCGGGCAGGTCGCGCAGGGTCAGCGTGCGCAGGACGAACATGCCGATGAGGATGGCATAGGCGACGGCGATGGCTGCGGCTTCGGTCGGGGTGAAGACGCCGCCAAGGATGCCGCCAAGGATGATCACTGGTGTGAGCAGCGGAAAGAATGCCTTGAGCGACGCCTGCCCGCGTTCGGGCCAGGTCGCCTTGGTCCGTGACGCGGGGAAATCGTAGCGGTTGGCCATGACCTTGACCATCAGCATCAGCCCCAGCCCGACGAGGATGCCCGGGACGATCCCGGCCAGAAACAGCGCGGCGACGGATTCACCCATGACATAGGCATAGATGATCATGATGCCAGAGGGCGGGATGATCGGGCCGATCACGGATGAGGCGGCGGTGATGGCGGCGGCGAAACGGCGGGTATAGCCCTCACGCTCCATCGCGGGGATCAGCATCGACCCCAGCGCAGATGTATCCGCCACGGCAGAGCCGGAAAGCCCCGCGAAGAGCATCGAAGACAGGATGTTCACATGGGCAAGGCCACCGCGAAAGTGGCCCATCATGGCCTGCGAAAACTCGACCAGCCGCAGGGTGATGCCGCCGCGGTTCATGAGTTCCCCGGCCAGCATGAAGAACGGAATGGCCATGAGAGGGAAGCTGTCCATGCCGTTGTAGACATTGCGGTAAAGCAGCGACAGATCGCGTTCCTGGCCGTTCAGCAGCAGCAGGATTCCGGGTGCGGCAAGCATTCCAAAGAACACCGGCAGGCCCAGCATGAGGAACAGCAGAAACAGGGGCAGGAACCAGACCAGCATCTATTCGACCCTCAACTCGGCATCCATCACCGGACGCAGGCGCGCGCCATGCCCCAGCATGGCGATCAGGGACCGCAGAACCAGTTCCACATTCACCGCCAGCAGCAGGATCAGCCCGGTGTAAAGCGACAGATACATCCAGGCGAGCTTGATCTTGAAGCCCTTCATGCCGATCCATTCCATCGGGACGCGCAGGGACGAAGACGCAAACATCCATCCCGAGGTGACGTGCTTCTGACCCAGTTCCAGACCCATGATCAGGACCGCGCCGGACAGCAGCAGCAGGAGCAGCGACAGCGCCGCGCCAAGGCTGCGCGGCAGCAGGGCTGTCAGCATGTCGATGGCAACGAATCCGCCCCGACGGTAGGCCGAAGGCGCAATCAGCCCCGTCATCCAGAGCATGAGGAACCGTGCGGCCTCTTCCGGCCAGGGCAGGGCGTTGTTCAGGACGTAGCGGAAAAACACCTGCAACAGGATGCAGACCACCATCAGCGCAATCGCGACAATGGCCAGCGCGCGGCCCAGCCGCAGCACGTGGTCCAGCGCTATTTGCAGGGGGCGTAGAATCCCCAGCAACATGGCCATCGGTCTCCTCCTCCCACTCATGCCCCCACGTTTTGTTGTCTCTGAGGGCGGTCTATGACGCTGGTGCAAAGCCCCCGTAAGTGCCGCCAAAGAACAGCAGCGGCGTGCCGGGGCGCGTGGTCACGCGCGTCACACGCGCCACGATGATCGTATGGTCGCCGCCTTCATGTTCAGCGGTCTTTTCGCATTCAAAGCGGGACAGGCAGCCGCTGAGCAGTGGCACGCCATGCGCCCCTGTCGTCCAGTCGAATTCATGGAAGGCATCGCCGCTGCGGGCAAAACCCTTGCAATGGTCCAGCTGATCGTCGCCGATCACATGGATCGCGAAGTGCTCTGCGGCGGCGTAAAACGGGTAGCGCGAAGACGATTTGGCCGGCGACCAGAGCACCAGCGGCGGGTCGAGCGACAGGCTTGCAAAGCTGTTGGCGGTGATCCCCAGCGGGCCGTCATTGGTCGCGCAGGTGACGATGGTGACGCCGGTGCCGAACTGGCCAAGCGCCTCGCGGAAGGTGCGGGCATCCTCTGTCGCTGGATCAAAGCTGAGGGATGGAGCGGTCATGCCGGGGCCTTTTTTTGCGGGGACATGGCGCTACGGCACTTCTTCGCCAATGGCGTGGGTATAGATTTCAAACCAGGTCTCCCGATCCATGTTGATCTTGGCAGCATCACCGATGCGGGCGATGCGGTCCAGATTGTTGGTGCCGAGAACAGGTAGGATGCGCGCGGGATGTGCCAAGAGCCAGGCGATGGCGGCGGCGGTTTCATCCGTGCCGTGCGCCGCGCCAACGTCCTTGAGCGCGGTCAGCAGAGAGGCATGTTTGGTGTCAAAGAACAGCGAGCCACCACCAAGCGGCGACCAGGCCATCGGCGGGACGCCACGTTCCTGCAAAAAGGCGATGTCACCATTGGTGAATGCGCCATATTCCAGCAGCGAAATCTCGATCTGGTTGGTACAGAGCGGTGTCTTCATCGCCGATTGCAGCAGGGTCCAGTCCCATGGCCGGAAGTTCGACACGCCCACGGCGCGGACCTTGCCGGAGGCAACCAGTTCATCCAGCGCGGTGCCCGTTTCAACATGGTCCATCAGCGGGTCGGGGCGGTGGATCAGCAGCACGTCGATATAGTCGGTCTTCATCAGCCGCAGGGAATGGTCGACCGAGGCAAGGATATGTGCGCGGCTGGTGTCGTAATGTTTGACACGCGCATTCGAATACCGCCCCGCAGGCGCAACGATGTCGCATTTGGTGATGATTTCAATCTTGGCGCGCAGGGAGGGTGTCAGCGCGTCGCCCAGGATCTCTTCGGCCATGTAGCCGCCGTAGATGTCGGCCTGATCGATGGTGGTGATGCCCTGATCCAGACAGGCGTCGATCTTGGCGCGCACATGCTGGGGGCCGTGATCCTTGTCATCGCCAAGCCGCCACATGCCATAGACAAGGCGGCTGAACGTGACATCGGGGGTCAGGGAAATGCGGTCCATCAGCGTCTTTCTCCTACGCCAAGCGGCGTTTGGGGTGTCGTTGCAGGCACGCGACCGTAGGCGTGCGGAAGCGAACAGGTTTTCATCTGCGGCAATACGCGGCTGCCAAAGTGCCTGCATTCGTCGATATGCGGATAGCCCGACAGGATAAAGGCCCGGATGCCCATTTTCTGGTAACTTTCCAGTTCTGACAGCACCTGATCGGTCGACCCCACCAGCGCCGCGCCGCAGCCTGACCGGGCGCGGCCCACGCCTGTCCACAGATGCGGCTCGATAAAGCCTTCCATATCGGCCAGCTCGCGGTTTTTTGCCTGATGCGACACACCCAGCGACCCGGCATCCAGCGCCCGGTCGCGGATCACCTTGCCCTGATCATCGTCAAGCTGGCTGACAAGGTGGCGGGCGTATTCGCGGGCCTCGGCCTCGGTGTCGCGGACGATGACGTGGACGCGCAGGCCATAATCCAGCGTGCGGTTGTATCTGGCCGCGACCGCGTGAACATCCTGCATGCGTTGGGCAAGGGCGTCCTTGGTTTCGGGCCACATGAGGTAAACGTCGCAGTGCTGGCCGCACAATTCCAGCGCATCCGGTGAATAACCGCCGAAATAAAGCAGCGGGCCGCCGGTCTGGTAAGGTTTGACCGGGTCGGTGGTCAGGCCTTTGAAATCATAGACATCGCCGGTGTAATTGATCTCGTCCCGGGTCCAGGCCTGTTTCAGGATCTCGACCACCTCGCGCGACCGCTGGTAGCGAAAGGGCGAGGGTTCCTTTTGCCCCGGGAAGTCCGACGAGATGATGTTCACCGTCAGACGCCCCTGCAACATGTGATCCAGCGTCGCGATGGTGCGGGCCAGCATGATCGGCTGCATCTCTCCACAGCGCACGGCGGCCAGCATGTTGATGCGGTCGGTGATCGGTGCGCAGCCCGCGACAAAGGACAGGGTGTCCTGCCCGACCTGATAGGACGAGGGACAGAGGATGTTGCGAAAGCCCTGCGCCTCGGCCTCTTTCACGATGTCCGAACAATGTTGCCAGCTGGAGCGCAGCGCCCCGTCGGGCACACCCAGATAGGCATAATCGTCCGAGCAGAGGGCCGAGAACCAGGACACCTCGGCGGCGTCAAGATCGGGCGAAGTGATGGGCACGACGGTCATCTGGGCACTTTCCGGGTAGCCGGGTTTTCACTTGCGTAGCATCGTCAATGATGTAGATCAATAGTGTATCAATATCCTCTGGATGCGCCCAGCCGTGACTGCCGACCGCCATGCCCTTCCGCTCTATGTGCAGCTGAGCGAGATGCTGATCCGCGAAATCAGCGCGGGGCGGCTGGTCAGTGGCGAGCGGCTTCCGCCCGAGCGTGAGATGGCGGCGCAGCTTGGCACCTCGGTCGGGACGCTGCGCAAGGCGCTGGCCGATCTGACCGACAAGGGCCTGCTGGAACGCGTGCAGGGGTCGGGCAACTATGTGCGTGCGAAACCGGACGCCAAGTCGGTCTATTCCTTCTTTCGGGTCGAGCTTCTGGAGGGTGGCGGGTTGCCGCGCGCCGAATTGCTGGATGTGGCGCGGGTGGCCAAGGACGCCGGGTTGCCTGCTTTTGGCACCGCGCCCGATGCCCACCGCATCCGCCGCCTGCGCAGCCTGAACGCCACCCCCGCCGTGCTTGAGGAAATCTGGCTTGATGGCGCTTACGCCGATCGGCTGGACCCCGGGGAGATGTCGGAATCCCTCTACCTCTATTACCGCGAAGCACTGGGCCTGTGGATCACACGGGTGGAGGACCGCGTCGGTCTGGGCAGGGTGCCGGATTGGGCACCGGACAGGCTTGGCCCGCGCCCGGGGCAACCCTGCGTGATGGTCGAACGGATCAGCTGGGGGCAGGACGGCGCGCGGGCCGAGGTGTCGCGCAACTGGATAGACACAACCGTGGCGCGCTATGTGGCGCGCCTGGCGTAAGGGCGGAACGCATGAAGACGATCAACTATGGCATTATCGGCTGCGGCATGATGGGGCAGGAGCATCTGCGCAACATCGCCTTGCTTGACGGTGCCCGCGTCGCCGCGATCTATGAACCCGACGACGCGATGGCGCAGGCCGCGCTGGATCTGGTGCCCGCCGCGCAGCGTATGCCTTCGATTGAGGCGTTGCTGGACCTGCCCGATCTTGACGCGCTGGTGATGGTGTCGCCCAACCATCTGCATCTGGCGCAGCTGGAACTGATCGCGGCGCTGCGCCCTTTGCCCGTGCTGGTGGAAAAGCCGCTTTATACCAACACAGAGGATGCCGCGCGGGTGCGGCACATCATGGAAACCTACCCGGCGCCGGTCTGGGTGGCGATGGAATACCGCTATATGCCGCCCATCGCGGCGCTTCTGGATCAGGCGCAGGCGGCCACTGGCGGCGTGCAGATGCTGACCATCCGCGAACACCGGTTCCCGTTCCTGGAAAAGGTCGGCGACTGGAACCGGTTCAACCGCAATACCGGCGGGACGCTGGTTGAAAAGTGCTGCCACTTCTTTGACCTGATGCGGCTGGTACTGAAGTCAGAGCCTGTGCGCGTGATGGCCAGCGGCGGGCAGGCGGTGAACCACAAGGACGAAAGTTACGGCGGCGAGGTGCCCGATGTCTGGGACCATGCCTATGTGATTGTCGATTTCGCCTCTGGTGCCCGTGCAATGTTGGAATTGTGCATGTTCGCCGAAGGCAGCCGGTATCAGGAAGAGATCAGCGCGGTCGGCCCGACGGGCAAGATCGAGGCGCTTGTGCCCGGGCCGGGACGGTTCTGGCCGGTGCAACTGGGCAGTCCACCGGTACCGCAGTTGATCGTCAGCCCGCGTATGCCGAAAGGGCCGCAGCGGATCGAAATTCCGGTCGACCCCACGCTGTTGGCCGCGGGGGATCACAACGGATCGACCTTTTATCAGCATCAGCGTTTTCTGGCTGTGGTGCGTGGCGGCGGATCGCCCGAGGTCAGCCTGAGTGACGGCTATGCCGCCGTGCGGATGGGGCTGGCCGCGCAGGAATCCGCGTCGACCGGTCAGGCCGTGAGCCTTGCACCAGAGGCTTAGTACGACCTAGGCGGTGCGCCGGGCGATTGTGGGTCGCTTTTGGTCGCATCGAAGGATAGCTGAGCAGCGGGATCAGCTGAAAAGGAGCCGGGATGGCCTGTGTATTATGCGGCGCCGACGAAGCGCGCGAATTTACCGTCGCACCAAAGCAAGTCGAAGTGGCGGTCTGCGATACCTGTCGGGATGGACTTGAGAACGGCCCGCAGGATGTGCCGCACTGGCAATGCCTGAACGAGGCGATCTGGTCCGAGGAGTCAGCGGTCAAGGTGCTGGCCTGGCGTCTGCTGAACGCGCTGGATGCCCTATGGGCGAAAGAGCTGTTGGAAATCGCCTATCTTGAACCCGATGATCTGGACTGGGCACAGGCGGGCGTGACGGAAGCGCCGGATGTGGTGCATCGCGACAGCAACGGGGTGGTGCTGGTGCAGGGTGACACGGTGGTGCTGATCAAGGATCTGAACGTCAAGGGTGCGGGTTTTACCGCCAAGCGGGGCACATCGGTGCGGGGCATTTCGCTGGTGGCGGACAATGCCGAGCATATCGAGGGCCGTGTCGAGGGGCAGCGCATCGTGATCCTGACGCAGTTCGTCAAGAAGTCCTGAACGCGGCCCACTGGTGTCTGAATATCGCAGGCGCGCAGTTCAGGCGGCGGTATCGAGCCAGATCGTGACGGGACCGTCGTTGATGAGGCTGACAGCCATGTCCGCGCCAAAGCGCCCGGAGGCGACGGGAATGCCCTGCGACTGGATGCAGCCCGCGAAGTATTCATATAGGCGGCGGCCGTCCTCAGGCGGGGCAGCGGTGGAAAAGCCGGGGCGGTTGCCGCGCGAGGTGTCGGCGGCGAGGGTGAACTGGCTGACGACAAGTGCCGCACCACCGGTGTCGAGGACCGAGCGGTTCATCTTGCCCGCGTCGTCGGTGAAAATCCGCAGCTTCGCGATCTTGGCGGCGAGCTTGTCTGCCTCGACCTCGGTATCGCCGTGCATGGCGCAGATGAGGATCAGCAGCCCGGGACCGATTTCCCCCAGAACGGCACCTTCGACAGTCACCGAGGCGTGAGTGACCCGTTGCAGCAGTGCCCTCACAGTTCGTTCAGCCATGGGGGATTGGCCCCGGCGCGGCTGACGGTGATGGCGGCGGCGCGGGCACCCAGTTCGACGGCGGGTTTCAGGCTGTCCAGCGTCGCCGCGCGCAGGGTGGCGCGGTCCAGCAGGCCATCGCGGGCTAGCCCGGCCAGCAGACCGGCGTTGAAGGTATCGCCCGCGCCAACGGTGTCCACGACGGTGGCCTTGGTGGCGGGCACGCGCAGGGTTTCGGTGGCGGTGGTGGCATCCACGCCTTCGGCGCCGCGGGTGACCAGCACAAGGGCCGCACCATCGGCAATCAAGGCTTCGGGCGTGGTGCCGATCCAGGCCATATCCTCGTCCGAGACCTTGATGATATCGGCGCGGGGCAGCATGGCGGTCAGACGGTTGCGATAGGCGTCTTCGTCGGTGATGAAACCGGGCCGGATGTTCGGATCTATCATTATCACGCGCTTGCCCGCTTCGCGCAGGCAGAGCATCGTATAGGTGGCTGCGGCAGGTTCGGAAACAAGGCTGATACCGCCAAAAAACAGGGCCTTGACCGTGTCGTGCAGGTCAGGAAGGTCCTGCGCGGTGAGCATCCGGCCGGCGGTCATTTCGTCATAGAACGCATATTGGGCATGGCCGTCAGTGAGCGTCACAAAGGCCAGCGTTGTGGGCCGGTCGCTGCGCGGGGACAGGGAATAATCCACCTGCGAGGCATCAAGAGACGCGCAGAGCTGGCTGCCGAACAGGTCGGTCGACAGGCCGCCGAAATAGCCCGCCGGCGCGCCAAGACGACCCAGGGCGATGGCCGTGTTGAAAACCGCCCCACCCGGCAGAGGCGCAAAGGCCGGTTCGCCTGCCACGGTTACGCGCGGCAACATGTCGATCAGGGATTCGCCGCAGCACAGGATCATGGGGACCTCCGGTTTGTGTTTGCGCTAAACTGCCTTGTGGAGGCTGCGGGGGCAAGCCCCTGTGCAGCCTGAGCGTGGAAGGGAGCGGTGGCCCGGACCTACTGGTTCATCGCGATCACATAGCCCACGCCGGCCGCGACAATCGCCCCCAGAATCACGGCCAAGGCGATCTTCCAGGCGGACCAGGGGCGTTCGCCCTGCACCCGGCCGGTCTGGCCGTTGACCACGAACCGGTAGGTCTGACCACGGTATTTGTAGGCCGCCAGCCAGACCGGCAGCAGCACATGTTTGAAGGTTACGGCACTGACATCGGTATCAAGGCTGTGGATGCGCTGCTGATCGCCGCCGATGTCGAACTTCACGTCCCGCGCGATCTGCTGATCCATCAGGGTGCGCGCCTCGGTAAAACCGGTGTCGAGGTCGACGGTATAGCCCTCGGCCCGGAAGCCGGCCAGGAATTCGGGGCGATAGGGTTCAAGCCGGGTCAGATCCCAGGGTTGCAGCGCATCGGTGAACCGCTTGGGCAGCGAGGTCGAGGCCAGCACCAGAACATCGTCAAAGAACCGGGCGACGCGGCCGGAAACCGGGTGCCAGCGGATCTTCTGGACGCGCTGCATCTGGGGTTTGCCGTCGCGCATCACGGTGCGGGTTTCGTAATAGATCGTGCCGCGTTCGCCCCGGTAACTGGATTTGGTGTCGGCGTCATAGGTCCAGTAGGGGACGTAAATCCCCTGCATCCGGCGGCCCTTGCGGGCATAATCCGTAAGGCCGTTTGGCGCGAACCAGAGACCACCCAGCCAGTCCGTCATCGCGGTCTTGGCCTTGGGTTCATCAAGTTCGAACGGCAGCACGCCGCGTGGTTTGATATGGCGGTGGATGCCGGTGTCGGCCACCACGGGCGTGGCGCAGAACGGGCATTCGGTGGCGTGGACATCCGGGTCGAATTCCACCTGTGCTGCGCAGTTGGGACAGGTGGTGACGCGGGTTTCCTCAATCTCTTGCAGCGGCAGAAGGTTGTCGAGCGCGCGGCGGAAATCCAGCTCCTTGATCCCGGCGCCCCAAGGGCCGCTGGTGCCTTCGACCTTTTGGGTGTTTCCGCAGTGGTCGCAGACCAAAAGCCCCTGCGCCGGGGCAAAACGCATGTCCGAGCCGCAGGCATCGCAGGGGAAACGGTGCTCGTGTATCGGTGCGGTCGGCGGGGTGTCGGACATGGACTTTTTGCTTCCGGCGGGAATGTTCAGCGGCGGATGAAGTCGGGGGTCAGCTGCCCGGCGGGGGCGGCGGCAGCACGGTGAAAAGCTGGGCCAGTTCGGTCACATCCTCGGCCCGCAGCCAGCCATCCTGACCGGCGGTCCAGACATAGGTTTCGCGGCTGAGGTCACCGGCTGCGGCCATGCGGCCAAGCGCTGCGCGCGAGAAGGGGCCTTTGGTCTGGCCGCTCTCGGCGATGTGCCAGACGTGTTCGACCGGCGGCGGGGGCGGCGCTGCCGCGGGCTGCGGCTGAGCGGGGGCGGTGCCCCAGGGGCCCTGACTGGCCATCTGGCCCGCCATCGCCATGCCCATGCCTGCCCCCAGACCAGCGGCCATGCCACCACCGGCGGGGTTGTTGGCGGCGGCGGTCATTGCCTCGGCTGCGGAATATTGGGTGAACTTGCCCAGATCGCCCGCGAGGCCCATCGATGTACGTTTATCCAGCGCCTGTTCCACGGCGGGGGGGAGCGAGATGTTTTCGATATACATCTCGGGCATGGTCAGGCCGTAGCCCGCGATGGTTTTTGACACCTCGCCGGCAACCAGCTTGCCCAGATCGCCCGTGTTGGCCGCCATATCCAGCACCGGAATGCCGGACGAGGCGAGCACGCGCGACACCTCTTGCACGATGATGTTGCGGATCTGAAAGCTGATCTCATCCATGGTGAATTCGCCGTCTGTCCCGACAATCTCGGTCAGGAACTTTGCGGCATCCGTCACGCGGATGGCATAGGTGCCAAAGGCCCGCAGGCGGACCGGTCCGAATTCCGGATCGCGGGCGATGATCGGGTTCTTGGTGCCCCACTTCAGATCGTTGAAGCGGGTGGTGTTGACGTAATAGATTTCGGATTTGAACGGGGATTTGAAGCCGTGATCCCAGTGCTGCAATGACGTCAGGACCGGCATGTTGTTGGTTTCGAGCATATAAAGCCCCGGCGTGAACACATCCGCCAGCTGCCCTTCGTGCACGAAGACCGCCGCCTGACCTTCGCGCACGGTCAGTTTGGCACCGTACTTGATTTCGTGGCCCTCGCGTTCGAAACGCCAGACCATCGTGTCGCGGGTGTCGTCGGTCCACTGGATGACGTCGATGAACTGTCCGCTGAGAAAGTCGAAAATGCCCATGTCATGGTCTCCTGTCGGTGATTGGCGTCAGCTTGGTCCGCCGACGTAACGCGCTGCAAGCTCCATCACGATGGGGCGGGCTTCTTCGGCGGTCATGCCGGGGGTCAGGCGGGGGTCGTACAGCATCTTGAGAAGAAGTTCGTCATGCCGGGTGAGCAGGGCGAATTCGTCGTCGTCATTGAAGATCGACGGGCGGGCCTGCGGACTGTCGTTGGCCAGCCCCAGACCCTGTGCCACCTCTTCGTGGACGCAGGATCGCATCAGCAGGCCTGGATGTTCGGCCCGGACCAGCGCTATGGCCTTGCCGTAGTTGTACCCGCCGTTGTCCACGGAAAAGGCGATGACGAGGCAGTGGATCGCCCGCGGCATGTTGTCAAAGATCCGCAGCGAGGTCGGGTTGATGTCCGGCACAAGGTCCAGGATGCGCGGCACCACCAGTGCGCGGTCATCCTCGCTCATGAACAGGACGTGAAAGTTGGGATTGCTGTCGGACATGGTGATGGAATGGCCGGTCACATTGGCAAGGCGGCTGACATAACGCGACAGCATGGCGCTGTCCTTGCGGCGTTCCGCATCGGTGACAGATGGGCCGAATTCGGCCGTCACGCGCACCGGCTGGGTCCATTTCTTGATCCGTCCCAGCCGCCCCGATGATGGGCGAAAACCCTGACCGCGTTCGTATTCCTCGGCCAGAGCAATTTGTTCGAAGTCGCGCACCAGCATCGTGTCGGTAAAGGGCGTATCGGGTCCGCCACCGTCCATGCGCAACAGGCCCTGCGACAGCAGATCGGCCTGAACGCGCGCGTAGTAACTGGCGAGCGCGGCGCTGGCTGGTGAGGGCACATGCCTGGCCTCTGGTTTGACGGTATCCAGAGGCGCGACAACGGCCGAACGCTCCTGCGGCGTGGGATCCGGCGGAACAGTCGGCAGAGGTTCGCAGGCCACGAGGGCCAGCAAGGTAAGGAAGACTGTAAGTCCGCGCCGGATCATATCAGGCCTTCGGAACCGAAGTACCGGTGGTGTCGCCCCGGCCATCACCGCGTGCCTTGGCCGCGGCCAGCGTGTCGCGCAGTTCGGCCTCCATCTTCTTCAGTTCATCTTCGGCCTTTGCACGGCGGGCTTTGCCTTCGTCCGCGATCTGGAGGCTCTCGTTGATGGTGCCGATCAGGTCGGCATTGGCCTGCTTGACCGCTTCGATGTCAAAGACGCCGCGCTCCATCTCCTGACGGATCATCTTGTTGGAATCGCGCAGGTTCTTGGCGTTCGAGGTGAGCAGTTCGTTGGTCAGGTCATTCGCCTCGCGCACGGCATTCGCTGCTTCGGCAGAGCGCTGGATGGTGACGGCCTGTGCCAGCTGGGTTTCCCAGAGCGGTACGGTGTTCACCAGCGTGGAGTTGATCTTGGTGACAAGGCTCTTGTCGTTTTCCTGTACCAGCCGGATCGACGGCAGCGACTGCATCGTCACCTGACGGGTCAGTTTCAGGTCATGCACCCGGCGTTCCAGATCGTCGCGCGCGGCGCGCAGATCACGCAACTCCTGCGCCTTCATGACCTGATCCGGCTCGGGTGCGGCCTTGACCTCGGCATCCTTGGCGGGAATGTCGACCTCGTCCAGATTCTTGAGCTTTTCGGTGCCCGCAGCGATATAGAGCGCGAGTTCATCATAGAAATCGAGGGTCTTTTCGTAGAGCAGATCCAGCGATTTGATGTCCTTGAGCAGGGTGTATTCGTGTTTCTGCAGGTCTTCGGTCACGCGGTCGATCTGCAACTGGACCTGTTCGAACCGGGCGGTGAACTTGGCAAAGGGCGCGGCCCGGCCCAACAGCTTTTCCCACCAGCTGCGGTCACGCCGCACGTCCAGTTCCGAGACCGAAAAGCCGCGGATCGCGCTGACCATCGTGCGCAGTGAATCACCTGCCGGGCCGACGTCCTTGTTGCGCACACCGGCCAGCATGGCCTGACTGATTTCCTGCAATTCCGCCTGCGCGGCAGAGCCGAAGGACACGATGGACTGGGTGTCGGCCATGTCGATTTCGGCCATGCGCGACCGGATTTCCTCGCCGGAATGGGCGTCGGCCTGTTCCAGTGGCACGATGGCGTTGGCATCTTTCGGCTCGGGCAGAATCACGGCGTTGACTTCTTCGACAAGAGCCAGCGTTTCCTGCGCCTTGGCGCGGACATTCTCAGACATGGCAAATCCTCATTTCTGGAACGGGGGCCCCTAGTCGAGGCGCACCCCTTCGCGTTGCAGACGGTCGCGCAGGACCTCGATCTCGACGTTGAGATCACTGTTGGAATCCAGCAGCAGTTTTCTGGTTTTCGCGCCGAACGTCTCTTCGAGATCGGTCAGCAGCATCATGTAATCGGCGCGGGCCTTGGCATCGCGGGTGCGGGAATGGACATCGGCAAACTTCACCGACGCATCGCGCGCGCCCATGAGATAAACGCCAAGGAACTTGCGCGCGGCGGTCAGGTCGCGGGGGTCTTCTTCGACCGTGCGCAGCAATTCACGGGCGCGGATCTGAAACCGTTCGACGCGGGCCTCGACCTGACGGTCCCCGGCGCGGGTTACGGCGTCGGTCATGTCAGCAAGGTATTTCTCGGCCTCGTCCACGACGCGGGCAACGCGGTCCTGCTGGAAGGTGTCGATGCCTTCCATTCCCTTGCTTTTCAGCGGGTCCAGTCCAAAAGCACCGATATGCAGTGCGCCGGTGGCGATGCCATAGATCAAAGGTGCCGCAAGGCCGGGATCAGCCTTGAAGGCCGCCAGAGCGGCACCGATGCCTGCCAGCATTGCGGCCATGATCTTGCGTGGGAAGGCCGGACGGCGGGCAACGCGGCGGGCGTTGTATTCCGCCTCGGCGCGCAATCCGTCGCGCAGCAGCCAAGCCCCAAGGGTCAGCGATGCCGCCCCAAGAAGGCCAATGGCCAGACCGGTGGCGCCTGCGGTGAGTGACGTAAAGGCAAGAAGGACTGGGGGCAGAAACAAAAGGTTGCTGCGTGCGCCAACCGGATCGATCCGCGCACCGTCATAGGCCGGGCGGTCGGTGTCGGATGGCCCTGTGTCGTCCGGGCTGTACTTGCCGCCAAAGCGTTGCGCCATGACCTAAAGCCCCCCGAGAAAGCCTGAGCTTACCCCAAAAAGGAGCACAATCAGAAGGACATAGGCCACTTTCTGTAGGCCGGTGCCTGACATGTCACCCCCTAGGCATAACAACTACAGGTGAACTTAGGTGAATCGCCGCACGCTTGCTAGGGGGAAAGGCGAAACTGTGCTCTCAGGCGGCGTTTTCATGCTTCATTCGATCAATTAGCAACTCTGCCTCAAGTTCGAAACTGTCGTTGCGCGTGGCCAGCCCCTGATGGCGGGCGCGGGATTCGAAGACCGTCGCCATGGTTGACAGCTGGTTGATATAACGCTGACGGGCAAAGTTGCGGCATGCGCTGTTCCAGCTCTCATCAAGACGGTCAGCTTCGTGGGCGGACATGTGCAGGAATTTCATCAATGGTTTTCTTACCGACTGGATCGCTATCGGATCCTGGGACAATGTCCGCACCAGACGATTGACTGCACTGCGCACGGCTTCGGTGCGACGGCTTAGGTCACTGTCATCCAGGTGGTGGATTCGCAGCACAAGTTCGTCCAGCGTGCGCTCAGTGTAGTTCGTCAGATCCTGCACCCGCTGGCGCAAAAGATAATCGGGGGTTTCAACGCCCTTGTCGTTCATCGGATCAACGCCAAAGGCGAGGACGCAAAGACCCATGGCAAGCGCGCCACAGGCAACGGCTGGCATGATCTCTGAGAATTTCAGCACGCCCATGGCCAGTACCAGAGCGCTTATAATCACAGATCCCAAGAGTTTGCGCGGCAACCGCGGTTTGCGGGCGACCTCGGCGGCGTCATATGCCGCCTCACGACAGGAGCCTTCTGCGATCAGCCCCAGGGCCAGGGTAAAAAGCGTCAGAAAGCCAAAAGCCAGAAAGATGCCCGACACGGATGCATGCAGAACCCAGACGAATAAGGGGCAGGCGGAAACAAACAACAGGCTGAGGGGGGGGATTTGCCCCTTGTATTCGCAGGGTTTTGTAAAGCTGCGGATCATGTGTTTTGCTCCTGTTTGGCTCATAGCACTGTCACGGTGAAAATCAGCACCCAGAGAGCCCCGAACGCCAGAATTTGCCAGACGCGGCCAGAGCCGATGACCCTGGACGTTGCGTCGCGCATGGCTTGCAGCGTGTCGATGGCGATCAGTTTGAGATCTGACATTACCAGCAGCATCGAGGCGAGCAGAACGGCTATGGCGATTGATGTTGTTATCATGCCGGAACATTTGCCGGTGAAATCAGGCAAAAAAACGGCAGAGCCAGGTTAAAGGCTCGTTAAAAAATTTCATGTTTAACAAAGTGTTAACGCGGTCGGCGCCAAGGCGCCGGGCCGCTAGCGATCATCCGTTCCCGGGCCGGTACGGCGGCGCCGCTTGGGCACGGGCTTGGCCGGTGCGTCGGGGGCAGGGCCATCCAGTCCCAGCTGATCGCGCAGGATCTTGCGGCGCACTTCCTCGACCGCGCCCGGTTTCAGCTGACCCAGCTGGAACGGACCGTAAGAGGTTCGGATCAGGCGGTTCACGCCAAGGCCGATATCTTCCATCGCGCGGCGGATTTCGCGGTTCTTGCCTTCACGCAGGCCCACGGTGAGCCAGGCATTCGCGCCCTGTTGCCGGTCGATGCTTACGATCATCGGCAGATATCGTTGACGATCTATGACCAGCCCGTCACGCAGGGGTTTGAGCATCTCATCATTGGGCCGTCCGTTGACCCGCACGCGGTATTTGCGCAGCCATCCGGTGCTGGGCAGTTCCAGCTTGCGCTTGATGCCGCCGTCATTGGTCAGCAGCAGCAGGCCTTCGGAATTGAGGTCGAGCCGGCCGACGGACATCACCCGGGGCATATCCTCGGGCAGGTCGTCATAGATGGTCATCCGCCCCTGTTCGTCCTTCGTCGTCGTCACCCGGCCTGTCGGCTTGTGATACAGCCAAAGGCGGGCGGCATCGGGCGCACCCAGCGGTTTGCCATCGACGGTGATCTTGTCCTTGTCGGTGACGTTCAGCGCGGCGCGGGTGATGACCTTGCCGTTGACGGCGATGCGCCCCAACTCGATCATGCGTTCGGCTTCGCGGCGGCTGGCAACGCCTGCGCGGGCCAATACCTTGGCGATGCGGTCTCCGGGGGTGGTGCTCTGGGGCTGTGTGTCTTTGCTCATTTCCATCCGCTAGCCTATATTGCGCGCTTGGGAAAGAGCGCCGCTGCGCAAGGGATGATCAATGACGTTTACCAGCCAGATGCAGGCCGCTTTGACCGAGGCACGCGCCGCAGGTGCGCGCGGCGAGGTGCCGGTGGGCGCTGTGATCGTCGATTCGGCGGGCCGGGTGGTGGCGACGGGGGGCAATCGGACGCGCGAGGGGCACGATCCCACCGCCCATGCCGAGATCGTGGCGATTCGCGCGGCCTGTGCGGCCTTGGGGGTGGAACGGCTGGTGGACCACGATCTGTATGTGACGCTGGAGCCCTGCGCGATGTGCGCGGCGGCGATATCGGCGGCGCGGATCCGGCGGGTGTATTACGGCGCGGCGGACCCGAAATCGGGCGGCGTCGCGCATGGCGCGCGGGTGTTCACCCATCCGCAGTGCCATCATGTCCCCGAGGTTTATGACGGCATCAGCGCAGAGGACTCGGAATCCCTGCTGCGTAGGTTTTTTGAGGAGCGTCGCGGGGATGCGTAAGGATGACATGCCACATAAGGGCCGGGTGATCCTGCTCAACAAACCCTATGGTGTGCTGTCACAGTTCACCGACAAGGGCACAGAGGGCAGCACGCGTGCGACGCTGTCAGATTATGTTGATGTGCCAAAGGTTTACGCCGCAGGTCGTCTGGACCGGGACAGCGAGGGGCTGCTGGTTCTGACTGACGACGGGGCGTTGCAGGCGCGGATCGCCAACCCGAAATTCAAGCTGGAAAAAACCTATCTGGTGCAGGTCGAAGGCACGCCTACGGATGCCCAGATCGCCGATCTGCGCAACGGTGTCATGCTGAAGGACGGGCTGACCCGACCGGCGCGGGTTTCGCGGATCGACCTCCCGGAACTGTGGCCCCGTGACCCGCCGGTGCGGTTTCGCAAGACGGTGCCCGACGGCTGGCTGCGCATCACGATTTCCGAAGGGCGCAACCGGCAGGTGCGGCGCATGACGGCGCATGTGGGGCTGCCCTGTCTGCGGCTGGTGCGCTGGTCGGTGGGAGCGTGGTCGCTGGATGGAATCGACCCCGGAACATGGATCGACGGGGCGGTTTGACGCCGTATGGTCAGCGTATGGAAACCGTATGGTTCCCGTATGGCTGGCATATGGCTGTCGCGCAGTTTCGGGGGCAGAGGGGGCTGTCGGCCCCCACCCGGCCAAGGCCGAGCCCCCGGGGATATTTATCGGCAGATGGAACAGGACGCCGGTCCTGTTTTCTCTGGGTCCTGCATATCCGGCCTTACGTATCAGACGTACCAACCCCAGCCGAGGGCAGGTACGATTGATCGAAATTTTGACGCTTCTCTCAGCTTTATCTCACGATCCGAAATGCGGAGAGCTCAAACATTTGGTGTTGCCAAGGCCCGAAGAATCCACGCCGCTCTTCGATTTGGAAGGATCTTGTCTCAACCCCGATAGGCGAATCCTTGGCTAGTCCAGTCCTGTAGGTGATACAGAACAAAAAACTGACCTTTTTCCCATCAACCACCTTCTTTTCGATCCTCCCATCAGCATTGCTGGTAATATCATAGGCGCTAGTCGTAAATCCGCGATACTTTACATTGTCAGTTCTTTCACCTGGAAAGATGATCGGAACCGAGCCCGCTCCATGCTTCAAAAGGCAATTTTCAGTGAATTCCTCAGCTTCGCCAAGAATGCCAAAAAAATCTTTACTTTTCAGTATCTTGCCGTGCGAGGCGATAGCGTAGGCTGGGGTTTTGCCTTTGTTGGTGAGGTTGTAGTTCCACGCTATTGTGCCTTGAAATCCGCCGGTGTCAGAAAAATGGCAAAGAAAATCACGCTCAAGGGTAATCCACGGACGTTGTTCGTGGCGCATGATCAGGTTAGCTTCAATAGCGGCGTCCGCAGCCTTGATGGCTGCAATATTTGTCCTGTTAGCTTGTAAAAGAGTACCATAAAGCAGGCCAGCGGCAATAATTGTGAACGCCATCATGAGCCACTGCGCGATGCTATCGTGCAAGCCGAAGCACAGGCCAAACCATGGCCCCCATACTGGCTCATTCCCATCGCCGCATTGGCTTGGCTTGTTGACGCTTTGGTCTACAGCATCGGGCAAATAAGCAACGTCTTGCTGACCATGTGAAACGAGTAGCGGCAGTAGTATTGCCAAACATATCCCGACGGTCAGTCCAATCGCAAATGTTCCGTCCCGATAGCCCTTAAACATTGCAACATAAACGCCGTTGGAAACTCCCCCCTTGGAAAGCTTGTTCGCGACGTTCACCTCTTTCTCGCTGATTCCAATAGCGGCCAGCTTTTCAACAAGTTGAGCGTAAGTCACTCCTTTTCGCTTCATGTCAACCTTGAGGATGTTCGCTGGCGTGGCTTCCCGCTCTGTCTGCACAGCACCAAAAGCGCGCCGTCGATGATCTTGCCCTGCATGACTCAAGGGTGATTCACATGGGCCGGAATGTCAGCTGGGTGCTGGTGCGATTGAGACGTAAGGTCGGTTTTTTGCTCCCCGGGGAGGGTCAAGGTGACGGGGGCTGGATCAGACCCACTTGGCCATTGGCGGCAGGCTCATCAACACGGCGTTGGCGTCATGGCCGGTTTCGAGGCCGAACTTGGTGCCGCGGTCATAGACGAGGTTGTATTCCGCATAGAGGCCGCGGTGCACCAGTTGCGTGTCCTTGTCGGCGTCGTCCCACGGGGTGGCGCGGCGCTTTTCGATCAGTGGCACAAAGGCGGGCAGGAAGGCGCGGCCGATGTCCTGGGGGAGGGCAAAGTCAGCCTCCCAATCGCCGGTGTTGTGATCGTCCATGAAGATGCCGCCAACGCCGCGCGCGCGGTTGCGGTGAGGGATGTAGAAATACTCATCCGCCCATGCCTTGAGCCGTGGGTAAAGGTCGGTGCCGTGCGGATCGAGATGTGCCTTTTGGGTGGCGTGGAAATGCGCGGTATCCTCGGCATATTCGATGCAGGGGTTGAGGTCAGAGCCGCCGCCGAACCACCAGGCCTGCGGGGTCCAGAACATGCGGGTGTTCATGTGTACCGCCGGGGCATGCGGGTTCTGCATATGGGCGACAAGGGAGATGCCGCTGGCCCAGAAACGCGGGTCTGCGTCCATGCCGGGAATGCCCTTGCGCGCGGCCATGGCGGCCTGCGCCCGGGGGGCGAGGGTGCCATAGACGGTCGAGACGTTCACGCCGACCTTTTCAAACACCCGCCCGCCGCGCATCACGCTCATCAGCCCGCCGCCTGCATCCGATCCGTCGTCGGATTTGCGTTTGGTTTCCGTGACTTCGAATCTGCCGGGGGCCATGTCCGACAGCGGGCCGGTGGTGTGGCTGTCTTCCAGCCCCTCAAAGGCGGCCACGATCTGGTCGCGCAATTCGCGGAACCATGCAGCGGCGCGGGTTTTCTGGGGGGCGAGGTCGTTGGTCATGTCACTGTCCTGTCTGATTGGCGCGGGTCTATCGCCTATCGGCGCGTAGGTGAAGCATCAGGTAGCGGGACAGCGCCGGAGAATCCTTGATCTGGGACAAACCGGGGTGAGGTTGCGGGGGCTTTGTCGACGGGGGTTGTCAGGTGAATGCGGGCGCTTGATCAAAAGGCGGCGAAGGGCAGGTTCGAGCCCAGACTACCGATATTCTGCAAAGTCGCGAATGTCTGCTAACGTCACGCAGTCAAAAACCTTCAACAACCATCGAGGTTTTGAATGGGGTTTTTGGCAGCGTAAACTGAGGTGGTTTGAGGCCGTTCCAAAAACGAGGGTTTTTGGAACGGCTCGCCAAGATGAGCAACATTAACAAAGTCGGTCGCAATTTTATGCGAGTTTTGTTGCTAGACCTTCGTCATAGAACGACTGGTACAGCTAAGACTGTCCAGTGCTTGGCATGACCAATAACTTCAGCACCTTCATTTAACCGATCACGTATCGCACCCCGCTCGTGTTTTGGGCAGGCGATAAGAAATGTTCCATTGTTAACTGGCTCACGAATTGCCTCATTTTCTCGGATAACTTGGCAAACGTCGTCAGGATTTGGATAAGGCCGCACCGAAGATAACCCCGAAGCGCTTGGCTCAGTGTAATCAGAGGTCGTCGGATTAGCCCCAAAATCCATATTTGGCGCACAACCTGCCAGCGCGAGCGTTGAAGTAACCAAAATAATTCTGGAGAATTTCATGCGCATTACCTCATCAATGTAAGATTACCATTATAAGTTTAAACCAACACACCGCATTTATTTAGTCAACCAGCACGCGAACCAGTCGTTCGTCGCGCTAGCACAGCCTTCCCAAAAACGACATGGTGTGATTGCGGCGGTCGCTCTCCAGTGGCGAACAAGGTCCGGTTTGTTGGCCTCATGGATATAAGCCGTGAGGAGAACGACCTATGGAACATTATGCTGGTTTGGATGTGTCACTGAAAGAAATTTCGATCTGCGTTGTCGATCATGATGGCAAGACCGTCGCGCGCGGGACGTGCCCTGCGGACCCGGAAGGCGTTGCAGGTTGGTTTCGCAACCGATCGCTCACGCCACACCGGATCGTAAGCGCCGCGCCATCGCCCTCATTGTTTGAAGCTGCCGACTGTCTGAGATGCGCCCTGCATAGCAGGAGGTGTCTTATGGATCGTGATGTACA
>NZ_FZNN01000038.1 GCF_900188035.1 Puniceibacterium sediminis
CCTTTTGCGCGGCTTGATTGTCACCCGGCAGGGCATTGCGCGAAGCCAATGTCCCGAGAGGGGCGCAGGTTCAGTTCCAAGGCGCAGTAGATGCGCCTGACGGTGATTGCAGGCAATCACCGTCAGGCCAGTGGGATAGACACGTTTGTGATTCCACGGGTGCCCTTTGACGTTGCGCAGATGCAGAAAACACAGCCCAAATCCCCACGTCTTGCGGGCGTCGGTCAGGCCGACCGGCAGGTCAGCGATGAGTTCGTTCTCGTCGCTGAGCAACGGGCTGTAGCGATAGCACGTCTCGCTGACCGCGGCATACTGATCGCCTTATCAATCGGGCGTGCGCGGCGCGCTATCCCAGAGATCCTCGAAGACCGGACGAACGGGCTGACTGCAATGACCCGGGAGATTATTGGCGATCTGTTCGATTTCATGGGACAGATCGACGCTCGGATCACAGCCTTCGATCATCGGATCGACGCAATATTCAAATCCAACGTGGATTGCCGTCGGATTTCACGCATTTGCGGTGTCGGCCCAAAGACGGCGACCGCCGCAGTGGGCGACGGTCGGGAGTTCAAGAACGGTCGGCATCTGGCGGCGTCACGCTGGAGGCGTGCCTTTGGCACGACGATGGGGCTGGTTCCACGACAGCATTCCAGCGGCTACAAGAGGCTGCTGATGGGGATCAGCAAGCGCGGGGACAGGCATCTGCGAACCCTGCTTATCCACGGTGCCCGGTCCGTGGTCCGGGTCGCGCAACGAAAGACCCCTTCAGTCAATGGGTCAACAACCTCCGCGAACGACGTGGCATGAACCGCGCCATCGTCGTGCCAAAGGCACGCTTGCAGCGTGACGTGGCCAACAAGAATGCCCGGATCATCTGGGTTATGTTCAACAGAAACGAGGAGTTCCGCGCCCAAGCCTGAGCGCGGAACAAGGATTGCAAGACGACCAAAGAAATGGACCGACCGGCAAACTCCGGTGTGTGAGGAACCTGGCTTTTATAATGGCCCGATGAGGCCGACCATTTGTTGAGGCTCACCACGCGGAATTCCCATTTGGGCGCACCATCAACCGGTGACGCCGGATAGATGTTTGCAACCTGGGGCTTGGCGGCGGAACAGATCAGCGAAAATCTTGCAATGGGAGAGACATCCATAGATGTAGAAGCACGCAGGGCTCAGGCCGTGCTCGCGGCACAGCTCAGCCACCGGCACACCGCCCTCCGCCTGGCGTAGGATCGCAAGGATCTGACGGTCGCTAAATCACGTCATCTTCATTCAAAATCTCCTCAGTCATCTTGCTGAGAAAATCCTACGTCCGCATCCCTTTAGTTTCGGGGAGGATTACCTAAGGTCTCGACATCAAATCATCAAGCTGGTTTTTGTGAACCCACTTGTTCAGCGTCGAAAGCCCAACACCCAAATCAGATGAAACCTGAGGGCGGGGTAAGCCGCTGGTCGTGGCGATGCGCACAGCATCACGGCGAAACTCGTCTGTCTATCTCGTTGCCATTCCTTGTCTCCTTCATAGCAAACATTGCTCGAAAGAGACCGAAACTAAACACTGGCAAGACCATTTTGAGGTGGGGCTGATGTCGATCGGTTGACTGGCAGTGCATTGCGTAGCGATGTCACGAGAGGGAACCAGAAGCCCAACACCAGCAGGCCCGCACAGGGGTAAAAGACCTATGCCTACCTCATGCGAGGGCTGCGTGTGCACCGATCGAACCAGGTCTGTTGGGAGACTGGATCACAAGCCCGCGCCGGTCCCCGTTGGTGGATAGAGTTCTACAATAACCGCCATCGCACACAAGGCCCGTGCCGGTCGAGCACCGGCAGTGGCCTCCTCGCTCCAAAACGAAGTTACACAACCCGATCAGCAGGCGCAAAGAGTAGCTTAAAAACGCCAGATCCTGCTCAGGGGATGGGGTGACCTCAGGACGAGAGGTCGGAAATCGAATATGTTCTGGTCATTGATGGTCGCACACCTGATTATCGTCGGGATGTGCAGACCAAGTGGCGCCAAAGCGTTGCCGTGTAGGGCGAGCTGATCCGAGCTTTGTTCCTGGGTCTATGGGGATGTATAGGTAAGAAGAAAGATCCGAGATACATGCGCTTTTTGACGCTTCGCGGCCAAGCGTTGTCTCCCCGTTTCCAGCTTGAGGCGCGCGGCTTCCAGTTGAAGCAAAGCGCGCTCACGCTGCTCATATAGTCGTCGTATTGCGGAGCCAGGATTTCCGATTGCAGAAGGACCGGGCTGGCTGCTTGAAGGAAACCAAGTTTTGACCTCCCGCAGCGCAGTGTTCCAAGCACGGTCTGCGTCCAGATAACGTTGGTAAGTCACCAATAAAACATGTCGCCTCGTTGCCAGATCACTATGCATTTTCCCCTCCTGTGGAACTCGCAGTTCTTCCAAAAATCCGACCCGACCTCAGGGGCTCAAGCCCGATCCAGTCCTGATGACCATTCCACGATTTGCGCCGCCTGTATCGCCCCCGCTTGCCGCTTGACCTCGCGCCCGCCACGAAACGCGATCAGCAACGGAATCCCACGTATTTGGTAACGTTCCCCGGCTTGCGGGAAAGTCTCGGTGTTGAGCTTGGCAAAGCGAGCGCGACCCTTTTGCACCTTGGACGCTTTGGCAAACTCGGGTCCCATCATCTTGCAGGGTCCGCACCACGCAGCCCAGAAATCCACGATAAGCGGGAGGTCGTCGATCCGCGCGGCCTTCTCAAGAACGTCGAACGAAATTTCAGTTGGCTGGTCCTGAAGCAATCCGGCTCCGCAGGTTCCACACTTGGGACCAGCCTCAAGTTTGGCTTCTGGAATACGGTTTCCCTGACCACACACAAGGCATACGAGTTTAACGCCCATCTGATGCTCCAAGTCATTATTCAGTCTCTGCG
This sequence comes from Puniceibacterium sediminis, assembly GCF_900188035.1. Lineage (GTDB taxonomy): Bacteria > Pseudomonadota > Alphaproteobacteria > Rhodobacterales > Rhodobacteraceae > Puniceibacterium > Puniceibacterium sediminis. The sequence continues at coordinate 2,906 of NZ_FZNN01000038.1, forward strand.
TAACACACAAAGACCTGTCCTCCCTTGCGCTGAATCAAAAAGGATGGACCCAACAGGCCACCTCCCGCAAACGGGGCGCACCAGTGAGTGCAGGCGCGTATAGCTTGGCATAGCCTTTGTCGCTGTCGGCTGAAGGATGCCGCGCGCGTCGGCCAGTTGGCTGAGCGCCTGCTTGTCCCCTTCCAGTCCAGTGCGAACCGATAGACCGCACCCGGTGGTGCCGATCCCCTCTATGGACGTTGATCATGTACATAGGCGCGGATACGGCTATGGCCCATCCCCATGCCAAGACCCTTGTGTCAGCGGCGGAGACAAATCCGGCCACGCGGCGGCGCAAAACCCGGCCAGTGGCTGGGTGCCAAGCGCCATGGCGGGCGCGCTCGCGGGTCAATCCAAGCGTTCAAAACGGCCGAGTCCTTCGTGGTCTAAATGTTCGATCCGCACCGTGGTCGCGATGCGGTCGATACTCGCGAAATCGACCCGCGACACTGAGCCCTCTGGTTGGTTTTCGGTTACCGGATGCGCCACGAAGCTATCCTTGTCCCAATGGGTCAGGGTGAGCGTATGTTGGTCGGGTCCCAGCCGCAAAACCAGGCGTCCGTTTACTTCCTCGACCGTCGTGGCACCGAAATATTCGTTCTCGTATGTGCCGACGTATGCCGCGTTCGGCCTGGGCATTTCGGGTGTGGTCGGCGCGGGCACTCCCACGAGGCTCCCAACCGGGGCGGTAAGCGCCGCCATCAACGGGGCATAGCCAGATAACCAGTCTCGGCTGTCCTGCCCAAGTTCAACCCGATCCGCGAAAGACGCCGAAATTGCTTCGGCGGCTCCCGTGGGAGGCGCATTGGTCAGCACCACGATCCCAAGGCCGAGATCAGGGATCATGGTAAAGCTTGTCGCTGCGCCCAAGGCAAACGCACCGGAATGGCTAAGCTCAACGCGCCCGGACGGGCGTACGCCGACATTGAATCCATAGCCATAGCTGCTGGTCCGGGCCGAAGTTGCCATCGGCGCGCGGGAAATCATCTGAGGTGACAGGGCCGGGCGAAGCGCCTCGGCCGGAACGACTTGCAGGCCATCAATCGTGCCATCGTTCAGCACCATCGCCATCCAACGCGACATGTCACGAACGGAAGAACTGACACCACCAGCCGGGCTTTGGGCATCAGGTTGGCGCAGGTCCGTCTCGACATAGTGACCATCAGTGATGATGTGGCTGCTGGCTCGGTTCTCTCGTGCCATGAAGTCCGCGTGGCGCGAGCTGGTCGAAGTCATTCCCAAGGGGCCGTAGAGGACATTTTCTGACAGGTCTGCCCAGTCGATGCCGACGGCTGTGGCAACTGCCTCTGCCGCGACCGTCAGTCCGAAGTTGGTGTAGGCGTAATGCGCGCGAAACGCATGTTGGGGGAGCAGGCCAAGCCGCTGCAGCACAGCGCGCCGGTCGTAGCCGATGTCCTCAAGATCATCACCCGCGTGATCCGGCAGCCCCGAACGGTGGGCATAGAGATCCCCAATGGTGACGTGGTCGCTGACCCAGGCGTCGCCCATGTCGAACCAGGGCAGAAAGTCCCGCACTGGACTGGTCCAGTCAACCCGTCCTTCGCCGACCTGTTGCGCGACCACAGTCGCGCCCACTGCTTTTGAGAGGGAGGCGAGAAGGAAGACGGTGTTCGGATCGACAGGGGTGGGTTGACCTGCGGTTCGGACCCCAAAGCCACGCATGTAAACGATATCGCCGTTCTGAACGACGCCGATGGCGAGCCCCGGGATGCCAGAACGCTCCAGCATCTCCTGACCGAGATCGTCCAGCGAGACGATAGCACTTTCGATCCTGTCCTGAGGCACCGGAAGCAGGACGGTCATCGGCGGGGCTGGTATAGGCTCTGGAATCGCAAGCACAGGCAGCGACGGCTGGGCATGAGCCATGGGGCCTATCATCAAGCAGAGAGCAAACGCCGTGCCGGTGTGAAAAAGCAAAGACCCCATCTTCATATCCTCAAAGAAACCCGCATTTCAAAATGTGCCTGCACGCTTTCACCTCACTTGGTGCAGAAAGACCGAAGCGGAAGCTCTCAACGCGTGCTGCGAATATACTGCACTGCTTTCGATGGCTTCTCAATGACGCAACGGGCGGCGATAGACGGCGTAGGGATTACATCGTTACCGGGATAGTGCGTTGGAGCAGATTGACGCCGGAAATTTGAACAGGTGCTGGTCACCTGCGGCAAAGGGAAGTCCGACCTGACGCTACATCTTGCAACAAAGCCGCTCTGTTGTGTAAATCTCGTGAGGGGTTCATGTCGTGAAACCAGCGTGATCGCTGGGCGACTGGAGGACCATCAAATACGAAGAGGTCTACCTGCGGGCCTATGTCAGCGTCTCGGAGGCTAGTGCTTCAATCGGACGCTATCTGGGCTGCTACAACAGCCGCCGCCCACATTCATCGCTTGGTGGTAAAACGCCCGATCAGGCTTACTTCAACCAGCCGATGCCCGAAGCGGCGGTGACATAAGCGAGGCGGAAATCCACTTAGAAAACGCCAGGAACCTGTTCAGACAAACCGAACCACCTCTCACTACGGTCCAGGTTTGTGGGTGAAGCGGAAAAATGGCGCTGCGGTCCAGATCGCGCGAGAAAGCATGGCTCCCCACAGCCGATCCAACACAGGCATGCAGCGGTGCCAACTGAGCCACCAAACAAGCCTGAGAAGAGAAGCGTGCCCGGGAGAAACGATCTTTCACACGACACAAGAGGAAACGAACTTGACCCAATCCCCCAATCAGAGAAGCGCCCTATGCAAAGTCGCGATCACCATTCAGTAGCGAACGGCGCGCCGTACCCAGCCCAGTCATGCGCCGATTTGATTTATGACGCATCGCAGCTCCCATGTAAGCGGTTTTCGGACCCCAACACAAAATGCCATAGAGATAGACATGCGGGCGGCCACCGCCTGCGGATCATCAGAGGTTACGGCCCTGAGGCGCTTTCCCGGCGAACACGCGTATCTGGCTCACGGCGAGTGTGACCGACATGCGGCGTGGGTTTACAGCGCTGGTGGCTGCGGCACCGCGAACGCTGAAGCAGGAGCTGTTCGCGGGTCACATGTTTGTCTTTCGTGGTCGCCGTGGCGATCTGATCAAGATCATATGATGCGGGGCCAAAGGGCATGCCGGTTCAGCAAACGGCTTGAGAAGGGTCGGTTCGTCGGCGCAGGTCTGGGGCCAAACCGGAGCGCGGTGTCTGCGTTTTCGGATTTGCAGATTGACGGCTGTGTTTGAGGTACTCGCTGTTCAGTCCGACAGCTTCCCGCCCCGAGCTATCGGACGAGCGGATGTTCGACCGGAACTCCCGCCGGAAAACGTCTTATCAAATGGGCAGGATCACGGGCTTGCCGTTGATCCGATGCACTTCAACTTCCGCGCCATAAAGCTCGCGAAGCACCTCGGGGGTGAAGACCTCGTCCGGGCTGCCTTCGGCATGAACACGCCCGTCTTTCAGTGCGACGACGTGATCGGCAAACCTTGCGGCGATGGTCAGATCATGCAGCACGGTCACGATCGTGCGTCCGGCCCGACTGCGCGCTGAAAGGTTGTTCATCACACGGCGCGCATGGGACAGGTCGAGGTTATTGAGTGGTTCGTCCAGAAGCAAAATCTCTGTCTCTTGCGCCAGCACCATTGCGATCAAGGCCCGCTGCTGTTGTCCCCCCGACAAGGTGTCGATCTGCCGGTCAGCAAGGTCGTCCAGCGCCATGTCGGTCATGCAGGCTTCGACGATCCGCTGATCTTCCTTGGTCAGATGGCCAGGGTTATGCGGATAGCGACCGAATCCCACCAGATCGCACACGGTCAGGCGCGGCGTAATGCGGGTCGCCTGACGCAGCGCCGTCAAACGCCGCGCAAAAATCGGACGCGGAATCCCGGCAGCGTCCTCGGCCCCAAGCATGACCTGTCCGCGCTCGGGCTCCTTCAATCGACCCATCAGGCCCAGCAAAGTGGATTTTCCCGCTCCGTTCGGCCCGACCAGTGCGGTGATCCGCCCGGGCGGCGCATCGGCGGTCACCGCGTCCAGAATGCGTTTGCCTCCGGCAGAGAACGTGAGGTTCTGGCAGCGGATCATGTGCGGGCCCTCCGGATCAGCAGCAGTATGAAGACAAGGCCGCCGACGGCTTCGACAACGACCAGCACGTTGCTTTGGAGGTCTAGCACCCGTTCGAAGAGTGTCTGGCAGACCACGAGCATCCCGGCGCCGATCAAGGCAGAAAGCGGCAAAAGGGTTGCATGCCGCCAAGTGCCGGCAACCTGATATGCAATGGCTGAAACAAGCAGCCCGAAAAACACGATCGGCCCGACCAGCGCAGTCGAAACGGCCACGAGCAGCGTGACCAGCACCATGAGACGCTGCGCCTCCCGGCGGTGTTCAAGCCCCAGGATCATTGCGTTGTCCCGGCCAAGCGCGATGACATCCAGCCGCCGGGCATGCAGCATAACAAGCGCCAGCACGGTGATCGTGATCCCTGTGGCCGCCCAAAGAAGGTCACCTTCCACATTGGTGAACTGCGCATAGGAACTGGCCATGACGTAAGCGTATTCCGACGGATCGATCAGGCGCGACAGCAACCCGCTGAGGCTGCGCAACAGGATTCCCAGCACGATCCCGGTCAGCACCATACGGTTCAGATCCTCGCTTCGGCGCAGCATGATTCCGAACAGTATCCCGGCGGCCCCGATCATTAGCGCGGTTTCTAGCGCAAACATCGGCATGCCTTTCAACGCAAAGGCCCCAGCGCCCCCAAGCGTGAAGACAAGCATGGTCTGTATTAGCACATAAAGCGCATCGAACCCCATGATTGCAGGGGTCAGGATGCGGTTCGCGGTGATTGTCTGGAACACCATTGTAGACACTGCAACCGCCGCGGCTACGACCGTCAGCGCCAACAGCTTCTGCCCCCGGAAGGCAAGGATGAACCCCCAGTCGCCCCGCGCGCCAAGCGTCAGGAACAAGAGTGCCGCGGCGACATACCAGGCGCCTGCAATCAGTAGGACATTAACCCGCATCGGCGCGCCGTCCCTGAAGCATCCATATGAAGACAGCCGCACCGATCACGCCAAGGATCGTGCCAACAGGAATCTCGTAGGGGTACCAGATAATCCGACCAAGAATATCGCAGGTCAGGACCAGCCCCGCACCGGCGCTCGCCAGCAATGGCAAGGATCGGCGCAAGTGGTCCCCCCTTAGCTGGCTGGCTATATTTGGCACGACCAACCCGACAAAAGGCAGCATCCCCACGGTCACAACCGTCACTGCGGTAACGACCGAGACGATGGCCAGTCCTAGCGCCATCACCTGCCCATAGCTTAGGCCAAGCGAGAGGCTCATCTCTTCCCCCATCCCTGCGATGGTGAACCGATTGGCGAAGGCATAGGCGACGAGCGTTGCGGCCCCGGCAAGCCAGAGAAATTCGTATCGCCCCAGCATAACCCCGGAAAATTCACCATTCATCCAGATGTCGATATATTGCAGCAGATCATTTTCGTAGGCGATGAAGCCGGTCACGGCGGCCAGGATGCCGCCGTAGACGATTCCGGTCAGCGGAACCAGAAGCGGGTCGCGAAACGGCAGTCGCCGCACCAGTGCCAGAAAGCCAGCGGTGGCCAAAAGGGCCGATGCCATCGCCACCAGCATCCTGAACCAAAGCGGCGCGCCAGGGGCAAGCAAAGCTACGGCCACCAGCCCCAGCCCCGCGGCCTGACCGGTCCCTACAGTGGCCGGTTCAACGAAGCGGTTGCGCGCCAGCATCTGCATGATGACACCGGCCACGGCCAGCCCCGCCCCGGCCAGCATCGCCGCCGCCGTGCGGGGCAGACGGCTGACCGCAAGCAGCCAAACCGCATCTGACCCGGTTCCCAGTCGCCCCGCCCCCAACGCCAGACTCAGGAAAAAAAGTGCCGTCAAAGCTCCGGCGACCAGCAGGACAGGTCTCAATCCGTCAGCCGTCCGGCGGCGGCGAAAGCGTCCTGCACTGTGGCGAGCGTTCCAAGGATCGACTGGATCCCGCCGCCTGCAATATAGATCGGTCCGGCATCAAGGTAGACGACACGACCTTCCTGCCAGGCGCGCATATCCCGCACCAAGGGATTGTCCAGCGTCGCCCGCGCCGTGGTCCCGTCTCCGCCGATTGCGGCAACGCGGTCGACGACGATAAGCCAGTCGGGGTCGGTCTCGCGGAGAAACTCGAAAGAGATCGCCTGTCCGTGGGTTGTCTCCTCCAGTTCCGAAACGGCTTCCGGCAGCCCGACGGCATCATGGATCCAACCGAAGCGGGACCCGCCGCCATAGGTGGAAATCTTTGGCCCGTTGGTCATCACGATCAACGCGTTGCCCTTGCCCGCCACCGCTGCTGTAGTCTCGGCAAGGGCCTGTTCTAACTGCGCGCGCAGGGCTGCGGCCTCTTTTGGCTTGTCATAGATCACGCCATAGGCTTCCAGCCGCGCAAGGCATTGCTCCAACAGACCCGTGCCCCAAATTGTCATGTCGATGGCGGGTGCAATACGTCTGACGGCCTTCAGGTGCTCCATCGACCTGCCGCCAAGGATCACCAGATCGGGTGCCGCCGCGTGGATCACTTCGAAGTCCGGTTCAAACAGAGTACCGACCTCACCCTCGTAGCCCGACAGATACGGCAGATAGGTATTGCTGATCGAGACGATGTTGCGGACGCCAAGCGCGTCGAGCGTATCAAGGGCGGACATATCATAAACAAACGTCGTCTCAGGAGACACCGAAACCGTGGCGGGACCGGAGTAGGTCTCGATCTGCACCTCTTCAGCAAGCAGCGGAGCGGCGCCGCTCAGCAAGAAAGCGATGAACAGAAAAATTGATCGTTTCATAGGGGACTCCAGCAGGTTAAATTGATCCGGCGGCACGCAACGGGCATGTGACGCGCTGATGGTCCCGGCCAGTTCCGGACGTCACCACGAGGTTCCCCGCCCGCGGGAATAGGATGTGCACAATGGCGGACCCCACCAAACCACAACTGGCCCTTTTCGAAGAGGATACCGACCCCAGCATCGGGTACAACCGCCTGTGGATCAATCTGCTTCGGATCCAGCGCAGTACGATGGCGCGGATTGCACGCGAGCTGCGGGAAAATGGAATCGGTGATCCGATCTGGCATGAAATCCTGATCCAGATCGACCGGGCCGGCGACGTCGGCATCGTCATGTCCGAGCTCGAGGGCAAGCTTTACTGCCCGCAATATACCTTGTCGCGCCATGTCGGCCGACTGGAAGACCTGGGCCTGGTGCACAGCGTCGCGGCCTCTGGCCCGGGGCGCAGCAAGCGTTTGATGATGACGCAGGCGGGCCGTGACAAGAACCGTTCTCTGTGGCCCGTTTACGCGCGTATCATCCAGGATGAATTCGGCTCCAGGCTCACGACCGACGAGGCCTATGACCTCGTCCACTCCTTGATCCGGCTTTACCCCTGACGTATCAAGGACACCGGCCGCTTTGGGCCGGTGTCCTTTCGTTGCAAGGTGGTGTGTCGCAAGCAAGTTCAGAACCGCGCAACCGCGATCAGCGATATTGTTCGACCGGGTTCCTGCAGTGTCGTTACAGATGCGAATTCGGCCCCGTAGGTCGCGCGATCCGCGAAATCCTTATCGAACAGGTTCGAAATCTCTGCGCGGATCGTAAAGTCTGTCATCGAGGGCGGCACATATTCGGCAAAGACGTTCGCGATCTGGTACCCTTCGAAATCAGTGTCACCGGCGCTCGAATAATCCAGAGCGACATCAAACCCGCCACCAATCCTCAGCCCTGCCAAACCGGTCTCCTGTTCAACTTCGACTGCCACGACCGTGCCCAGGGGAGCGCCGAAGTCGAGCGCCGTATAGGCGTCCGCCGCCAAATCGTTCACCTTCACATCGCTATGAGACAGCGTTGTCCGGGCAAAGCCGGTCGCCCAGCCGTAAGTTGCACCAAGATTGAAGCCACGGCTTTCGAAGTCGAAATTCGAAACGCCACCGCGCCCATTTTCGATCTGTGTCACAAACAGTTCGCCGCCCAGACCGAGGTTGCCAATGTTCCAATCAAAGCCGAGCGTGGCGTTCTTTGCCCGCGACGCTTCAAGTGCGTCGTAGTTCCAGGTCGTCCGGTAGGTGTAGTTGTCTTCGATATCGATCCCGCCGAAGACCGAAGAGATCCCACCCCTGACCGAAAAGGCGTCCGTAACGGCAAAGGTTGCGGATACGTTGCCCGAAATGCCGGAATTTGTCAGCTGCTTGCCGTCGATCCCGGTGAACTCCTGTTGGTCAAAGCGGCCACCAAAGGATACGCTCAGGCGATCGGTCGGCTCCAGACGCGCTTGTGCAAAAACGCCGACATTCCGCGATTCTTCGCGAATGTCCGTTGAGTACGTCGGGCTTGTGTAATTGCCGAACCTTTTCTGGTAGTCGATCCCTGCGACGATTGTGTCGTGCTCGCTCAGATTGAAGGTGTTCTGCAAACTGGCCGACCATGTCCCTGACAGCCCGTTGCTGTCATAGGGCTCAGGTACGACGATGTCGCTTTCGGAATATCCCAGCGTGAACTTGGGGTCCCACATCCCGTTCGCCAGGACATTTTCATAGCTGAAGGAATAGCTGGACCGCGTTGTGTCATAGACCCGCAGGCTATCCGTCACGCCGCTGAGACCACCAAAGTTGGCCCGAAACTGACGCAGCTCCTTGTCCTTCAGCTGCTGGCCAGAGAGTTCAAAGCGGTGCCCTTCGCCGCTTTCGTAGGCGATCTTGCCCAGATAGCTCGTCAGGTTTGCCTCTGTTCCCAGGACGGTCGTGCCATTGCCGCTTTCGTAATCGTCTCCATCAGCACGTTTGACATATCCGAGCCACGAGAATCCCTCTTGGACGCCTGCGACAGTCAGTGCGCCCTGCCTTGTCCCGCCATTGTCCGAATAGCTGAGCCGCAGATTGCCGCCGAGCGATTGACCAGAGGCCACCACGTCCTCCGGGTCCACTGTCTCGAAGACGACCGAACCAGCCAGAGCATAGGGTCCGGCATCGGCCGGAGATATGGTCGCATCCGCCCGCACCTGCTTTAGCAGACCGGGATCAATCGCATTCGCCGTGACATGGTGGAACGCCCGGTTGTTCTGCGCCGCCCCGTCGATGGTCACCCCGAGGTTCAGCATGTCCACACCGTTCATGTAGATCTTCTGTGTCAGCGGCAACGCGCCTCCAACCGAAACCGATGCGATTCCGGCAAAGACGTCTTTCAGGTCACCCGTGCGCGCGCGCTCAAGCTCAAAATCCGATACATACATGGTTGTGGCCCGGTCCGCCGCGCCGACGAATGCATCCCGCGCTTCAACGACAATGGGATCGAGTTCATATACGAACTGGTTGTCCTGAGCAGCGGCGGCCCCGGCGACAATCGCCGCAGCGCTGCCAAGTAGCAGCACTCGCATCCGTTGAAGGTGAAAGTTGTGTTGATAAATCATGCTGTCCCCGACGATTTGCGTATCTTTTCTGTCTGGCTGGGGACGAACCTGGCTGCTGGATACACGAGTATTACAGTCGGAATTATCATGCAAGTGCATGAATTGAATCGCTGGCGGGGCGTTATTGCACAATCTGATCTTGGACGTTTCACGGGGCCTTGTTGGACAAATCGGATCAGGGATTCACTGTGTGAATCCAGCGTGATAGCTTAGGGGCATGAGCAGTTGGTCCCCTACGAAGTACAAGATTAGGAACTGGCCTTCGTACAACACCGCGCTGAAGCAACGCGGCTCACTTTCGATCTGGTTTGATCCTGAGATGGTCTGGGTGCCACCGCCGGGCGGCAAACGTGGTCGGCGACGCCAATTCAGTGACGCCGCGATTCAGGCCTGCCTAACACTCAAGGTCTTGTTTGGCCTGCCATTGCGGCAAACTACAGGCTTCGTGGAAAGCCTGTTGCAGCTGGTCGGGCTTGACTGGGCTGTTGCGGATTTCAGCACGCTGTGCCGCCGTCAAAGAACACTGAATGTGAGCCTGCAGTATCGTGGCGGAACCGGCCCGCTAAACCTCTTGATCCCCTCTCGGGCATTGCTGCGCGATACCCTGCCGGGCAGTGGACAGCACCGGCATTAAGGCCGAGGGCGCAGGGGAATGGAACGCCCGTAAGCAGGGTGGCTCCAACCGCCGGATTTGGCGTAAGATGCACATAGGTATCGACGAAGAAATGCTGGAGGTTCGGGCTGTCGGGGTCACCACCACCAATGTTGGTGATGCGCCGATGCTGCCGGAATTGCTCGCTCAAATCCCACTTGATCAGAACATCGGATCAGTGACCGCCGAAGGCGCGTATGCCACGCGCGTATGCCACGACGCGATTGCCGCCCGCAATGCCCATGCGGTAATTCCATCGCGCAAGAACGCCAAGCCGTGGAAACCTACAAGCGCCGGAGCCATCGCCCGAAACGAGGCGGTCAACGCATCGCGATACCTCGGCCGAGCGCTCTGGCAACGATTAAGCGGATACCACCGTCGGAGCCGCGTCGAAACCAAGGTGCCCTGTGTGAAACTGCTGGGGCAAAGCCTCATGGCGCGGGACTAAGACCGCCAGGTCGCGGAAATCCAGGTCCGCATCGCCGTCCTCAACCGTTACACCGCTCTTGGCATACCCGTCACAGAGGCCGTGATAAGCCTGTCCGGGGAAAGGGGAAGCCCGCCCAGCAACCGCTTTGTGCAACAAAGCCGACGAAAGGTACAATGTTAGTTAAGGATTTTCATTAGCTTACCAGAAAATATTCTGCGCCTGCAAATCTATCCCAACCACTTATAAAGATTTGCCTGCGATTAATTCCGGGAGTTTTATATTTCAGGTGAAAAGGTAGTGGGTAAGATGGGTGCGATCACGGAGATCAAGGCACGGAAGTTGTCCTTTGCGAATTTTAGCACCAAAACCAAAGTATTGATCGCTGTAGCGGTGCCACTGCTGCTCACGGTTGGTATTGGATTCGTGGCAAAAACGAGTTTCAGCAAAATGTCGGAAACCTCTGGCTGGGTTGCACATGCCCTGACTGTTCTTGAAGAGGCCGACTCCATTGTCTCATCCGCTGTCGACATGGAAACCGGGATGCGGGGATACCTGTTGGCGGGTGACGAGCAGTTCCTTGCCCCCTATAAAAGCGGTGGTGAAAAGGCCTATTCGGCCTTGGAGCAACTACGCGAAACGGTCAGTGACAACCCACCTCAGGTTCAACGCCTAACTGAGGCAGAGAACGTACTGAAGCAGTGGCAGTCAGAAGTTGCCGAACAGCAGATTCAACTGCGGCGCGAGATCGGTAATTCCAAAACCATGGTGGATCTGTCAAGGCAGGTTCAAAAGGCCGAAGGGAAGACCTATTTTGATGCGTTCAGGAAGCTGACCACAGAGTTCATTCAGGCAGAGCAAGCCCTGCTTGCAGAAAGATCGCTAGAATTTACAGATCTGATCGAGCTTGGCGAGACCAGTGCTGACAGTATCCGAAGTGTCGTCACAATGGTGAACCACACTCATGAGGTGATTGCGGAGGCACAGCGTATCCTGAGCGCCGCAGTTGACATGGAGACCGGCATGCGTGGGTTCCTGCTGGCCGGAGATCCGACTTTTCTGGCACCTTATGAAAGAGGACAGGAGAGCTTTGCCACACGGGTGAAAGGACTGTCAGAAACTGTAAGCGACAACCCGGCCCAGGTGGCGCGTCTGACAGAGATTGAGAAAGTAATCTCTGACTGGCGCACCAGTGTCGTCGAACCGATGCTTGACCTTCGCCGTTCGATTGGAAATTCCGCAACCATGGATGACATGGCGCGCTTGGTTGGCGAGGCTCATGGAAAGTTGTTTTTTGACCAGTTCCGCGACACTATGGCTGAATTCATGTCGATCGAAGATGCTCTGAAGAAGCAGCGTGAACAGTCCAATATTGAGACTTCAGCGAATACAGAAACAATGATTTTGGGCGCCGTAGGTGCAGCGATCCTACTTGGCTCAATTTTTGCGTTGCTGATCGGCTCAAGCATCGGGAGCGCCATAAAGACTGTGACCCAGGCAATGAGCCGCGTGGCCGAGGGAGATACCTCCGTTGAAATCAAAGGCCAGAGCCGTGGCGATGAAGTCGGTGCTATGGCGCGTTCTCTGGATGTGTTCCGCAAAGCGCTGGTCCGAGAGAAAGAGCTGGAAGAAGCGCAAAAGGTACGTGATGCGCAGCAGGCGGAAGTGGTACGAGAACTCAGCGGTCGTCTGTCAGACCTGGCTAAAGGGGATCTGACAGTGCAGATTCAGTGCAGTTTTCCCGAAGACTACGAACAGCTGCGGCGGGATTTCAATTCGACTGTTTCCACTCTTAGTGCAACAGTAACAGAGGTCATCGAAATCTCTAAAAATATCCGGAACGGTGCGACTGAAATCAGCCAGTCGTCCGATGATCTCTCCAACCGAACGGAAAGCCAGGCCGCAACGCTCGAGGAAACAGCCGCCGCGATTGACGAGCTGACAGCATCGGTGAAATCCTCTGCCGACGGAGCCCGCAGTGTTGAAAACATCATGGGTGAAGCCCGTACCGAAGCTGAGAATAGCGGCGAGGTCGTGCAGAGTGCGGTCGCCGCAATGACTGAGATTGAGGTGTCTTCATCTCACATCGCACAGATCATCAGCGTAATTGACGACATCGCCTTCCAGACAAATCTGCTGGCGCTGAATGCGGGCGTGGAGGCAGCAAGAGCCGGAGAAGCTGGCCGGGGGTTTGCGGTCGTTGCTTCAGAAGTGCGCGGACTGGCACAGCGGTCAGCCGAGGCGGCAACCGAGATCAAGGCGTTGATCACTGACAGCAGAAGCCAGGTAACGCGCGGTGTCGACCTCGTCGGCAAAGCTGGCGAGGCGCTAACCGGCATTGTTGAACGGGTCAACCACATCTCGAAGCTAGTCACTGATATTGCCTTGGGCGCGGTTGAACAATCGACTGCCCTGGGAGAAATCAACACTGGCGTAGTGCAACTAGACAAGGTTACCCAGCAGAATGCGGGCATGGTTGAAGAGGCCACTGCTGCCAGTCATATGTTGAAGAGCGATGCTACCAACCTTGCGGAACGGGTCGCCCACTTCAAGATCACAGGCGGCGCAAAAATTACGCCGATGCAACAGTTCCACGCATCAAAGCCAACGGCCGACGGGGATGATGATTGGGATTTGGGTGGGATCGTTGCTGAGCCAATTGCGGCTAACGCGAACGGAAACGCAGCGCTGGATAAGTGGCATGACTTCTAGGGGCCATAGGCGGTTGATTGTCACTGAGAACTGACCCGGAAACTGCAGAAATTGTCATTGAGAATTGACCCATGTGCAACCTTGGCCCCGCTTGATTCAGCTGGTGCGCGCCTTTCCCAGCCTTGAAGCCCTGAATGGCTGGCTGGAGCAGCGCTGCAAGGCGCTCTGGACCGAGACTGCGCATGGAAGTTTGCCCGGAAGCATTTCCGATATCTGGGAGGCAGAGCAGTCATCTCTGATACCTCTGCCCACGGCCATTGACGGATTTGTGGAGCAAAGCAAGCGCGTCTTGCCCACGTGTCTGATCAACTTTGACCGTAATCGCTACTCTGTGCCCGCCAGTTTTGCGACGCGCCACGCACGATACCCGCGTGATGTGACCTTCATAATTCAACCGGCCATTCGTCTCTCCAGGCGGCAATGAAGGCGAACCTCACCCACTGCCCGGCAGTGCGTGTTTTCATGCACGAGAGCGGGCTTTGGCCTGCAAAGAAGATCGCCGCTTTTTTCAACACTTCCCTCTCGTCGCGAAGCAGCCGGACTTGCTTGCGAAGGCATCGTTCTCCCGTTCCACATCTTCATGAGGACCCGACATCAAATCATCATGCTGGTGTTTGTGAACCCACTTGCTCAGCGTCGAAAGCCCAACACCCAAATCAGATGAAACCTGAGGGCGGGTTAAGCCGCTGGTCGTGGCGATGCGCACAGCATCACGGCGAAACTCGTCTGTCTATCTCGTTGCCATTCCTTGTCTCCTTCATCGCAAACATTGCTCGAAAGAGACCGGAAATAAACACTGGCAAGACCATCCTGAAATGGGCCGACAAGAACGACGTTCCTTGGCATTAACTCGATCCAGGAAAGCCGCAACAGAACGCTTTTGTCGAGTCATTCACGGCAGCCTGCGCGACGAGCTTCTGAACGAGGAGATATTTGACACATTGGACGATGCCCGCCGCAAGCTTGCCCTTGGGCGCTACGATCATAACGCCGTCAGGCCACACTCATTGCTCGGGAACCACACGCCGCTCGAAGCGCGCCGGACGCTTGAGCAATTTGACGGCTCCGCGCCCGGCGCGCTTGCCCAAACCGACCGACCACACTGCCAGTCTGAAATGATCTGCCCCCCGGAAACTGGACCGTTTGAAGTTGGAGTTTCCCGCTACGATTTCCTGGCTGGGAAAGGAGCGGAATCACATGAAAGCATCGAA
>NZ_FZNN01000060.1 GCF_900188035.1 Puniceibacterium sediminis
GCGCCGCGACATGGGCGCGTGTCGCCTCGCTGATAGGCACATGTCGCCTGAACGCCGTAAACCCCGAAGCCTATGTCGCCGCCACACTCCGAAAGATCCTCGATCAGCACATGCAGACTGACATCGACACTCTCATGCCATGGAACTTCGGCAAGTAGTAAAACCACAGTGCCATGGGTGATGGACTGCCGCTTACCACCAAACTGCAAGTTGCCCATATCAAGCTGTCGCACAGTCGGGCCTTTCTGGTCCGGGCGTATCTACTGCAAACGCACGAGATGCTGTTCGATGCCCATTGGCACGGGTTCCGGGTCTTCGGCGGGGTCCCGGAGCGCGGCATCTACGATAACATGCGCACCGCGGTTGATCGTGTCGGTCGCGGGAAGGACCGGCAGGTCAACATGCGGTTCCTTGCGATGGCAAACCATTACCTATTCGATCCGGCGTTCTGCAATCCGCTGCCGGCTGGGAGAAGGGACAGGTCGAGAAGAACGTGCAGGATTCCCGACACCGACTGTGGCAACCCATGCCGGACTTCGCCGATCTTGCGGCACTGAATGACTGGCTGGAAGAGCGCTGTGTCGCGTTGTGGACTGAGATCCCGCATGCAGCGCTGCCTGGGAGCGTTGCCGACGTCTGGGCCACAGAGCAGGCAGCGCTGATGCCATTGCCCCCCGCCTTCGATGGCTTTGTCGAACTGAGCAAGAGGGTATCGCCCACTTGCCTGATCAGCTTTGAACGCAATCGCTACGGCGTTCCGGCATCCTTCGCCAACCGCCCGGTGAGCCTTCGGGTTTATCCCGAACGTCTGGTGATCGCTGCCGAAGGACAGATCCTGTGTGAACATGTGCGGGTGATCCAGCGCAGCCACCAACTCCCGCCACGGACGATTTTCGATTGGCGCCATTACCTGGCCGTCCTTCAGCGCAAGCCCGGAGCATTGCGGAACGGCGCGCCCTTTGCGGAATTCCCTTCGGCCTTCAAACAGCTGCAAGACCTCATGCTGCGCAAACCTGGTGGTGACAGAGAGCCTCTCGGCGATGCTTGCATCGCCTGCCGACCAATGGATGGTCGACATCCTTGCACTGGTTCTGCATCACGACGAACAGGCCGTGCTGGTCGCCGTGGAAATGGCGCTGGCTGAGGGGGTCGCAACCAGAACTCACGTGTTGAACCTTCTGCATCGTCTGATCGACGGAAAGACGATCGGCGGGCCCGACATCGACACGCCGCAGGCGCTGATCCTGCAGCGCGAACCAGAGGCCAATGTCGAACGATATGATGGCCTGCGTGCCCTGAGCACAGGAGGTCGCAATGCGTCATGACCCCGCCACCGGTGCTATCATCATCATGCTGCGCAGCCTGAAGATGCACGGAATGGCTCAAGCCGTGACCGACCTGATGGAACAGGCCGCACCAGCCTTTGACGCTGCGGTGCCG
>NZ_FZNN01000018.1 GCF_900188035.1 Puniceibacterium sediminis
GGTGATCGATCGCAGAAGGACCTTTCTCTGTAAGGGCCGTAGAGGCGACCATTCGAACTCGTAGATAATGTTCAGGCCTTCTGTGTTAGCGAACCCCGGGCCCGCTTGCGCCCCCGCCGTCGCTTCACGACCAGCCCTTCCTCCCGGTAGAGCCTATACAGCTGCTTGTGGTTCATGATCATCCCCCCCTGCGTCAGGGATGTTGTCCGCCGCTCTACTTTTCCTCTATTTTTCAGGTGGGCGGGATAGGACGATGACTTGGGATATTCACCGGAATTCGCCAGCCTTCCGCCCAGTCAGATCGTGCCAAAACTGGCCGATCAGGGACGGTATCTGGCCTCGGAATCCAGCTTTTACCGCATCCTGCGCGCAGATGGGCAGCAGCATCACCGGGGCCGGGCCAAGCCTCCGGTCCGGCGCAAACCACCCACCAGCTATCAGGCCAGCGGGCCCTGCGAGGTCTGGACCTGGGATATCACCTGGATGCCCGGGCCGGTCGCGGGCATTTTCTTCTATCTCTACCTGATCGTGGACATCTTCAGCCGCAAAATCGTGGGCTGGGAAGTCCATGAGCGCGAAGGCGCGGAACTGGCGGCCGCCCTTATCCGTCAGGCCGTTCTGGCCGAGGGCTGCATCGCGCGCCCATTGGTGCTGCACGCTGATAACGGCAGTCCCATGAAAGGCGCGACGATGAAAACCACGATGGAGAAGCTTGGCATCACCGCGTCCTACAGCCGGCCTCGCGTCAGCAACGACAACCCCTTCTCAGAGGCGCTGTTCCGAACCTGCAAATACCGCCCAGACTGGCCGACCAAAGGTTTTACCACCAAGGCTGATGCACAGGCCTGGGTGAAATCTTTCGCCAGCTGGTATAACGACGCGTATCTGCACAGCGCCATCCGCTTCGTTTCGCCAAATGCGCGTCATGCTGTTCAAGATCGCGCAACGCTCGCCAGCCGCGCCACTCTCTATGCAAATGCACGCGCACAACATCCGGAACGCTGGTCAGGTAAAACCCGCAACTGGCAACTGGTCGGGCCCGTCTGGCTCAACCCCGAAAACGAAATCAGCGCCCCTGAAATCAGAGCCGCCGCATGAAATCAGCGGACAACATCTTTGACAAACACCGACGCGTCGTTAGGTGGCAAAAGCCCCTTGGCCTTCGAACGAAAGGCTGCCTGAATGAGTTGAGAGACCGGAACGTAAGCGCGACAAGACCAGATCAAGGATCGGACCGCGGCGAAGACGCGGCTCAAGACCGCAAGGCAGGCCATGCTGCGGCGTCTCCTCGCGCAACGGCTGGCACAGATCGAGCGACAGGTTGCGCGGGTGGAGGCCACGATGCACGCGCTCGTCGCCTCTGATGCGGAGCCGGTAGCACGCCTGGATATCTTGGTCAGCATCCCCGGCATATCGATTGCCTCCGCGACGGCTTTGCTCGCAGACATGCCGGAGCTCGGTGCAATCACTGGAAAGGAAGCGGCTGCCCTGGCCGGGCTGGCTCCTATGTCGCGCCAATCAGGGCAATGGCAAGGTCAGGAACGGATCCAGGGAGGCCGAAGAGCTGTCCGGCAGGCGCTCTTCATGCCGACACTCTGCGCCATCCAGCACAAGAGTGCTGCCAGGGCCAAGTTCGAAGACCTCGTTCAAGCAGGAAAGCCGCGAAAAGTTGCTGTCACCGCTGTCATGCGAAAACTCATCGTCCTCGCGAATGCCCTCCTGAGAGACAGGCTGAAATGGGCTCCAGAACCTGCTTGATCATCACGGATACTTGGCAGCATGCTTCGCATGCGCCTGCCGGGCAGCGGATAATCTGCGCTTCGGTGAAACGGCTTTTCCTCATCTCGTCTGCTCCTGCGTATTTGGAGCAGACTCTACATTAGACTGAGGAAATTTGCGGGCGGCAGGTCAACAGCGTCAGTGTATCCCTTGTTGTGCCTTTGGGTCACACTCTGTGCTGCATGTGCGAAAGCGCTTTCATCCTGAAACCCGCTCTCTTAATTGTAATTGAGTAGGCAAGACTCAGTTTGACCCCTTTGTAATTTCAGGAAGATCGATGACTGTTTCCCCAGACCGCCATATTCTGATCGTTGTCGAGAACCTGCCGGTTCCCCTGGATCGCCGTGTCTGGCTGGAAGCCACGACATTGGTGAACGCGGGTTACGAGGTTTCGGTCATCTCACCGATGGGGCGGGGCTGGACTGAGCCCTTCGAGGTGATTGAGGGGGTGAACATCTACCGCCACCCCGAACCGCCCGAGGCCCATTCCGGTGCTGTGGCCTATGCCCGGGAATGGGGGCAGGCGGTCTGGCACTGGTTCCGGCTGGCGCGGCTGATCTGGCGCAAGCAGAAATTCGACGTGATCCAGGGCTGCAACCCGCCGGATCTGATCTTTGTTCTGGCGCTGTGGTACCGGCTCTGGGGCGTGCGCTACATGTTCGATCATCACGACGTCTGCCCCGAGCTGTTCGAGGCCAAGTTCGGCAAGCGCGGCCTGCTTTATGGCGTGATGCGGGTCTGGGAATGGCTGACCTTCAAGACCGCGACCGTGTCGATGGCCACCAACGGCAGTTTCCGCGACATCGCGATCCGGCGCGGCGGTATGGCGCCCGAGGATGTCTTTGTCGTCCGCTCGGCGCCCAAGATCGAAACCTTCACGCCCGGCCCCGGCAACCCCGAGATGCGCCGCGGCGCAGGCGCCGTGATGGGCTATGTCGGCGTGATCGGTCAACAGGAGGGCATGGACCTTCTGATGCTGGCCGCCGAGCATCTGATCCAGACCCTGGGCAAGACGGATGTGCATTTCATCATCGTCGGCTTTGGCCCGACGCTGGAAGAGGTCAAACAGGACGTGGCGGACCGGGGGCTGGGGGCGTATTTCACCTTTACCGGTGCGCTGTATGGCCCCGACCTGCTGGCCGCGCTGAACGTGATCGATATCGGCGTGTCACCGGACCCGAAGAACCCGATGAACGACATCTCGACCATGAACAAGGTCATGGAATACATGACTCTGGAAAAGCCTGTGGTGCAGTTCGATCTGACCGAGGGGCGCGTTTCGGCCGGCGAGGCATCGCTTTATGCCCGGGCCAACGATCCCGAGGATTTTGCCGCCAAGATCGCCGAGCTGATTGACGATCCCGACGCGCGCACGCGGATGGGGGTGCTGGGGCGTGCCCGGGTGCTGAACGATCTGTCCTGGGCACATACCACGCCAAAGCTTCTGGCGGCGTACGAGCGGATCTTTGCAAAGATGGGGCGCAGGTCCTAATAGCGACAGGGTCCCGGAGGAGCGGCCAGCAGGACGGCAGGCACACGGCGCAGACTGTGTAGCGGATCAGAAGCGGGTGACGAAACTGCGCTGCAGCTGCAGGAAGACCCGGTTTGAACGGGCGGTATCCCCGGAGTCGGCCTCGCGGATGCGATGATTGTAGCCAGTTGCGAAGGTCCAGTCGCTGGGCAGCTCTCGATTGTAGGTCACACCGAAATCCGCGCCTGACGTTTCAGCACCGCTGGCAGTTTCCTCGGATTGGCTCACGTTAAGACCGAAACGAATTCCCGAGACAGGCGTCAGGTCCTGGGTCAGCCCCAGCGACGCTCGGGTGCGCAGCACTTCGTTGTCTTCCGTGTCGCTGGAGGAAACGGCGCGCGACAGGCCAAAGGTCAGAGCCCCCCGCACCAGATCGCGGCTCAGGTCCAGGCCGCCGCTCAGATAGGTGTCGCCGCTGGCGCTGCGGCTCAGGCCGATCTGTCCTGACAGCGATCCCAGCGGCAGGGCACGTGATCGGCCGACGGTGGCAGAATAGCGTTCGCCATCTTCGGTGTCGGTGATGTTCAGATTGGCGGTAATGGTGCCCGCAATGAGATCTTGCGTCACGGAAGTGTTCAGCGACAGCGCCTCGCGGCGCCCGGGGACACTGTCCTGTTCGAAATCGCTCCAGGTCAGACCCAGCTCGAGCCGACGTACAGGGTCCAGATTCATCCGTGCCGAAGCGCCAAGAGTGCGTCTGGTGTTGTCGTCCAGCGCGGTGTCGTCCAGCCCGCTGGCGGTGCCGTCTCTATAGGTCGTGTTCTGAATGCGGGCGAAGGTGCCAAAGCCCAGCGGGCTGTTCTCGCCCCAGTTCAGGCTGGCCTCGGCCCCGGTCTGGCGGCGGGTGGCGGTGCCGGTGACGAAATCCAGCCCGTCCTCGTCAAGAGAGTCCTGCGACAGTTCGGATTCGCGCAGGGAGGCGCTCAGCGCCAGACTGGCGTTGATGCTGCTGCGATCATAGGAAAAGGACAGGCCAGGATCGGCAAATCCGTTGCCCTGCGACGACCCATCGGGCATGTCGAGCGCGCGCAATTTGCCATTGAGATCCAAGGCCAGGCGCTGCGTTCGGGTTTCGCTGAGTAGGCCGAGCGACAGGCGGGCCGTGCTTTCAGTGCTGTTTCCGGCGCTCTCGGAAGCCATGGCGCGGTTGTCCTCGGCCGAGCTGCTGAGCAGGACGCCAAAGGTCAGCTGGATGCCGCCCGTTTCATAGGACTGGGCGACAGCTGGGGCGGGTACGCTGGCCGCCGTGATCAGCGTGGCGGCGATCAGGGCGGGGAACCTGGCCGATACCTTGTTCCAGAGCTGTGTCATGCGGTTTCCCCTGGCCGCTCGGCGCTGTCCCGCTCCCGGAACAGGCGGGTCGGCCTGTGGTGTCACTCGAACAGGCGGCGCTGGGGAATGACGATTACGTCGCCATCCAACAGTGTGGTCAGCGCGTTGGGATCAGTCCCGGCCTCGATCGCCGGGTAGTTCAGCTTGTAAATCGTTTCGGTTCTGCTCACCGGGTCGGTACGGCGCAGCTGGATCCGCTTGGTGGCAGCGAACTTCGTGAATCCGCCCATCACCGCGAACATCTGCAGCACGGTTGTGCCGGTGGCGACCTCGGTAAGGCCGGGGCTGTTGGCCTCGCCCATCACATAGATTCCGATCAACGCCGGTGCCTGCGGGCTGAAGGCGGCGCTTGGCTCACGGGGGGCCAGCTGTTCAAGCGAGACATAAATGTTGGGTGCCGCGGCGAAAGCCCCCGCCAGACGACTGATCAGATCGCTCTCGATGGCCTCGACCGTACGTCCCGAGGCCTCAAGGCTCCCGGCCTGGGGGATTGATATCCGCCCGTCAGGCGCGACCAGAACGGTTCTGTTCAGACTGGGATCTTCCAGCACTTCGATCCGCAAAGTGTCACCGGGCTGGACACTATAGCCCTGCGCATCGGCAATTCCGGCCACAGCGAACCCGGCAAGGCCCAGTAGCAATAGCAGGCAGCGCGTGGCGCGGCCCGACAGAATTGATTTCAGAAAGGTCATTCTGCTCTGTCTCCCGGGGCCTGCGCCCTCTTGCGGTATCTGGTAAATTGTAGGGCCGGACTGTGGGCGAATTCAAAGGAATTCCGGGAATCATCCCCCCAGAACGGCCCATCAAAGTCCGATTGTGCCGACGGAGCAACAATCGGATGGTGCAGCCGGAATCAGGGGTCGGATGGCACCGCAGGTTCTCGGAGTGCGGCAAGGGTTTCGCGCGCCTTTTCGAACTGGGGCAGCGGGCTGTCGCCCGCCATGTCCAGTGCCCGGGTCAGCGCTGCTCCGGCCTGCGCAGTTTGCCCGAGTTTGGCGTAGGTCATGCCCAGGTGATACTGCGCCAGCGGGTCAGTGGTCAGCCCTGCAGCGGCTGGCTCGAGATAGCGCAGCGCTTCGTCAAAATTGCCGCGCAGATATTCGATCCAACCGTAGGTGTCCTGGAAGGCCGGAACCTTGGTATCGCGCAGACGCCGTGCGATGGTGAATCCCCGTTCGATGCTCTGCGGATCGTCGCGGTGAGAGGTGATCAGGCTGGCGAGGTTGTTGGCGATCACCACATTGCCGCTATCGCGGGCATAGAGCGCCTCGTAGACCTTGATCGCGCCGTCGATATCGCCATCGCGTTCCAGCAGGCTGGCCTGGATCCAGAGCAGGTTGGGGGCCTCCGGCATCCGCTCGAGCGCCTGCTGAATGACGTCAGGGATCTGATCTCCATGTCCGGTGGCGGACAGCACGCTCAGAAGCAGACGCACCGGCAGATCATTCTGCGGAAAGCGTTCGATCAGGGCACGGTAACCGGACTCGGCCTGGTCCATTTCGCCCATCAGCGCGTGCAGGTTGGCATCCAGCAGCTGCAGGTCCGCGTTGTCGGGGGATTTGCCCAGGATATCGTCCAGATAGGCGCGCGCCTCTTCGATCTTGCCGCTGCGGATCTGGGTCTGAACGATCAGTACCACGGCCCGGGTGGCCTGCCGATCCGCTTCGGAGACATTGTCGCCGACTTCGGCCTGCAGCACGGCCAGACTGTCCTCGGTCCGGTTCTGGCCCTGCAGGATCGCCGCCTGAAGCGTCGGCGCGGCCTGCTGTGCCTCGGGCGTGTCGATGGCACGCAGGGCGTCCACGATGTTCTGGGCCAGGGGCCAGGAACGGCCGCGCAGATGCGTCTCGGCTAGCAGCAACAGCACATCAAGGTTCAGCGGCGCGCGCTGGCGCGCATCCTCGAGCACGGCAATCGCCACCTGATTGCGTCCCTGTTCGAGCAGGAGGCGGGCATAACGCAGGGCTTCCGCCGGTGCCGAACCCGAGACCTCGACCGCCAGGGCCAGGCGTTCGCCCATCAGATCGACGTCGCCGTCGCGCTCATGCGCCATGGCCATGAGCGTGAGCGTCTCGGGGTCCCGCGGGTTCTGGTTCAGTGCTGTGCGCAGAGCGATGATTGCCTCGCCGGGCTTGTCCGCGTCGATCAGCCAACTTGCCTGAAGCTTCAGCGCCGGAACGTTGCCGGAATCCTCGGCAAGTGCTTGGTCCACCAGGGTGTGGGCATCATCGATTGCACCGGTGCTCGCCAGCATCCGGGCCAGCATCACCTGCAACCGCCCGGTTTGCGCGTTGGGTTCTGCCCCCTCCAGGGCTGCCTGCATGGTGGTGATGGCGTCCGCTGTTTGCCCGGCCTCGAAATCCATCGATGCCAGCATCGCGGTATAGAGTCTGCCATTTTCCGTGCCAGCATTGACCGCGCTCAGGCGGTTGAGTTCGGCGCGCGCCGCGTCATCCCCGCGTGCGGTCCGCAGCAGCTGGACCACGCTCAGATGGTCGGCGCTGTCAGCGGTGTCGTCCCCGGCCAGCTTGCGCAGGAAAACCTCTGCGCCGTCGATATCGTTCTGGGACATGTACCAATTGATCAGCGCCTGCTGGATCTCGCGGCTGTCCGGGAACATCTCGATCATCCGGCGCAGTTGTGCGCCGGTGCCTTCGGTATCGCCGATTTGTGCCAGCATTCGCACCTTGATGGTGTTGAGATCCAGCGCATCCGGCGTGCGGGCCAGCGCCTCGTCTATAGCGGGCAGCGCTGCGGCGGGATCCTCGCCCGAGGCGAGGTTGTCGATCACGATACGCACCAGCGCCGCATTGTCCGGCCCGCCGCCCGCGCGCAACGTTGCCAGCAGGGTATCGGCATCCCCAGCGATACGGGCGCGCGCATTCTGGTCCCGGTCGACAGAGGCCTGCCTGTAATCCAGCGCCAAGCCGATGGCTCGAGTCTGCGGGTCGTCCGGGGCCAGCGCAAGCGCGGCCTTGCCGTGGCGCTCCACTTCCTCCCAATTGCCGGTCTGAATGGCCATTTCCGCAAGGGTGCGGCGCACTTCGAGGATGTCGGGATACTGTTCAATCAGGCGCAGATACTGGCTGTAGGCTTCCTGCGGCTTGCCTTTTTTCATCAGGATATCGGCATAGGCTTGCCGTGCTTCCTTGTGAAAGCCATCATATTTGAACACGTTGCGGAATTCGATCAGCGCACGGTCTTCATCACCTGCCTCAAGCAGCGTCATACCCGACTGAAAATAGCGCTCGGCCTTTTCTTCAGAGCTTTCGCAGGCAGCCAGAAACAGGCCGCTGCACAGGACAACAAGGATGAGGATCGGGCGAAAGCGCGGGAAATCGGTAATCATGCCACTCTGTTACTACGTTTCAAGGAAGGGCGATATGCATCAACCGATGCCGACTTACACCGCTTCTTGCGAACACTGAATTGTAAAAGTGTCAGAAAGATTTATGAAATTTCAAAACTGTGTGATTTCGAGGCACCAATTCGGCCCGCGGAGCCGCTATTTCGGTCAGCACCCGGTGCCGCGGTAGACCACCTGAACCGTGGCGCTCAGCAGTCCCAGATCGGCGCTCAGCGACAGTTCGTCGTCGTAGATGGTGTCAAAACGGGCACGGTCGGCAAAGGCCGAGGCGTTGCGCGAGGACACCTGCCAAGGGCCGGTAAGACCGGGGCGCAGGTGGTAATAGGCGGTGCCGGCATAGAGTGTGGTCTGGCAGGGCAGCATCGGGCGCGGCCCCACAAGGGACATGTCGCCGAGCAGTACATTCCACAGCTGCGGCAGCTCATCCAGTGAACTGCTGCGCAGGATCCGCCCGAAGGCCGTTATTCGCGGGTCATGGCGCAACTTCTGGGTGCGGTCCCATTCGGCCCGCGCCTCGGGATCCGAGGCGAGATGGCTTTCCAGCCGCGTATCCGCATCCACCACCATCGAGCGAAGTTTCCACATCCGGTAGAGGCGCCCGTTACGGCCTACCCGGGTCTGGCTATAAAATGGCTGGCCGCCGTCCAGGGCCACGACAACCGCGAGGCAAGCCACCAGAAGCAGGACGATGGGCGCGCCCAGCATCACCAGCGTGAGGTCGAGCATGCGCTTGCCGACGTTGCGGTAAATGCCGGCATTTCCAGTCCGCTGTCGCATCACCGGGATGGCAGAGGGTGTCGTCTGGGCTGCGGTATTTTGGCAATAAGCGGTCACGACCAGGCCCCTTCGGGGCAGGCGGAGATTGCTGCCGCTGCGACGCGGCAGGTGCTGACGAGACGATCCATCGAACAAGAAAACTTTTCCAAAATACATATCCAAACTCATGACCAGAGATAACCCGGCCTAAGCACCAAAAATAATGACTACAATAAGGCTAAATTGTGCCTAAAACTTGTTAACCATATTTTTCTGCTGAAAAAAAGGATTTTCAGAGACAGTCGGTTAGAAAAGACG
Organism: Puniceibacterium sediminis; assembly: GCF_900188035.1. Taxonomy (GTDB): domain Bacteria; phylum Pseudomonadota; class Alphaproteobacteria; order Rhodobacterales; family Rhodobacteraceae; genus Puniceibacterium; species Puniceibacterium sediminis. The sequence continues at coordinate 9,084 of NZ_FZNN01000018.1, forward strand.
CTGGAGGCCCGCCACAATTGCAGCCGGCCAAATTAGGAGGAGGGCTACTGCAATCGACGCAACGGCACCCCGGTCGCGCTTGTCCGGATGCACCGGACACGGTAGGTGAAACAGGTCCAGTTTGTTTATCAGCGGGCAGTCACAAGTTCGCCCTTCTCATGCGGCAAGATTTTCACGGCAGATTTCAGGCTTGGTATGAACAGCACTCTCGATATCTACACGGCCTATTTCAAACTTTCGGAAAGACCCTTTTCGCTGGTGCCGGACCCGGATTTCCTCTTCTGGTCGGATCAGCACAGCCGTGCCTACACCATGCTGGAATACGGCATCCTGACCCGCGCCCCGATCACCCTGATCACCGGAGAGGTTGGCGCAGGCAAGACAACGCTGCTGCACCACCTGCTGCGCTCGGTCGGAGAGGATGTGCACGTCGGGCTGATCGCCAATGCTCATGGCGACCGGGGTGAATTGCTGCGCTGGGTGCTGCAGGCGCTGGGGCAGCCCGCCGCCGCGGAGGAGGGGTATGTCGATCTGTTCGCCCGCTTCCAGGCCTTTCTGATCGCGGAATATGCCGCCGGGCGCCGGGTCATCCTGATCTTCGACGAAGCGCAGAACATGTCGCGTGAATCGCTGGAAGAGCTGCGGATGTTCACCAACATAAACGCCAACAAGGACGAGTTGCTGCAGCTGGTCCTGGTGGGACAGCCTGAACTGCGCGAGATGATCCGCCGCCCTGACCTGCGGCAGTTCGCACAGCGGGTATCTTCAGCCTTTCACTTGTCGACGATGGAGGCCGCGACAGTACGGGACTACATCACCCACCGCCTGACGGTCGCCGGGGCCGAGACCGAGACCGAGATTTTCAGCCCCGAGGCCTGTGTGCTGATCGCCGAGACGACAGGCGGGGTGCCACGGCTGGTCAATCAGCTATGTGATCTGTCTATGGTCTATGCCTTCACCCGGAGCGAACATATGGTTACAGCGCTGACCGTGCAGCAAGTGCTGGACGACGGTGTATTCTTTCCCAGCCAGGTAACGGCGGCCACGCCGGCGATCCTCGGGCAGCATCAGAAGATAAAGGCGGACGAGTAAGCATGGACCTGAAGTTCTATTTCTCCCTGTTTTTGCGGCGTGTGCACTGGTTCCTGCTGTTCCTGGTGATCGGTTCGGCCATCGGCTTGACCCTCGCCAAGGTCCTGCCGCCGGTCTACGTGGCCAAGGCGCGGCTGCTGGTGGAATCCGAACAGATCCCCGACAATCTCGCCGCCTCGACCGTCCAGACCGAGGCGACCGAACAGCTTGAGATCATCCAGCAGCGCATCCTCACCCGCGACACGCTGGTGGACATGGCCAATCGCCTGCAGATCTACGCCGTCCCGGCCGGGCAGCCGCAGCAGGCACTGGACGCCGACGCCCTGGTCACAGACATGCGCAAGCGCATCTCCATTGTCACCTCGGGCGGCCCGACGCCGCGTGGCCCGGCGCGTGCCACTCTGGTCTCGGTGAGCTTCGAGGCCCCCTCGGCCCGCCTGTCGGCCATTGTCACAAACGAACTTGTCACACAGATTCTGCGCGAGGATGTGGCGATGCGGACCCGCGTCGCCCGACAGACTCTGGAATTCTTCGAGCAGGAAGTGGCGCGGCTGGACAAGGAACTTGCACAGCGGGGCGCCACGATTCTGGCCTTCAAGGAAGCAAATCAGGAGGCCCTTCCCGACAGTCTGGATTTCAGACGCTCGCAACAGGCAGCCAGCCAGGAGCGCCTGCTCCAGCTGGAGCGGGACGAGGCCGCGCTGAAGGATCGCCGCACGCGGGGCCTCAGCCTGCGTGATGCGAACAGCGGGCTGCAGGACAATACCCCGGTCCGGGACCAAACCCCGGAGCAACGACAGCTCCAGAGCATGCGGGACGAACTGTCCGGCCTGATGGCAGTCCTGTCCCCGGAAAACCCCAAGATCACATTGCTTGAAACGCGCATTTCCGCGATGGAGGCGGTGGTACGGGATCAGCAATCGCGCGCGAGTGCCTCCGAGAGCGGCGTGGCGATGAACCCATATGATATCGAGTTGGCCGATATTGACGGTCAGCTGGCCTTCATCGCCACCCAGAAGGCCCATGTGAACGCCACGCTTGAGACACTGGCCCGCTCGATAGAGGCGACCCCGGGAAATGCGATCAGTCTGGACACGCTTGAGCGCGACTATGCCAACGTACGCATGCAATACGACCAGGCCGCGGCGAACAAGGCCCGCGCCGAAACCGGCGACGTGATCGAGGCGCTGTCCAAGGGGCAGCGGATCACGGTCATCGAACAAGCGGTGGTTCCGGTCGAACCGGAACGCCCGAATCGTGCGTTGATTGCGGCCGGTGGGGTTGGTCTCGGCGCGCTGCTGGGCCTCGGCACGGTGGTGCTGCTGGAGCTTTTGAATGCCGGGATTCGTCGGCCTGTGGATCTGACCACGCATCTGGGGATCCAGCCGTTTGCGACGCTGCCCTATTACCGTACCCGCTACGAGGTGCTGCGCCGCCGTAGTCTGATCCTGATCGTTCTGGGGGCCTTTCTCGTCGGGATTCCCGTAGCCCTCTGGGCGATGAACACCTGGTACATACCGCTGGATCAGCTGCTGGATGCGCTCGCTCAGCGGATCGGTCTGGCCGGGCTGCTTGATCCGCTGCCGACGGCACAGGTCTGAGGGAAAAACATATGGACAAGATACAAAGCGCCATCGCCAAGGCCCGGGCCGAACGTTCCGGCACTCCGCCGCACATCGGCCAGACTGCTCGCAGCGGTGTTGGCACTGCGCCCGATCCCTCTGCGGATGTCAAAGCGGCCTGGCAGGCTCTGCCGACCTTGATGCTGAACGAGCGCCAAATGGAGCGCAGACGCATCGTCGCCTTTCAGGGCGGCAGCCCGGCGAGCGCGGTGGACATGCTGCGCACCCGGGTGCTGCAGCAGATGCGGGCCAACAACTGGCGGCGGCTGGCCATCACTTCGCCCTCGGCCAACTGCGGCAAGAGCACCGTCTCGCTCAACCTGGCCTTCAGCCTGGCGCGCCAGCCCGATCTGCGCACGGTGCTGATAGAACTCGACCTGCGGCGGCCCACGCTTGGCTCCATGCTGGGCGTGAGCCGGGACATCAGCTTTGCCGGCGTACTGGATGGTTCGCGCCGCTTCGAGGATAACGCCCTGCGCCATGGCGACAATTTGGCGATCTCGACCAATCGGGGCCCCAGCCGCAACCCGGCCGAACTGCTGAACGGGCCGCATGTGGCAGAGGTGCTTTCGGATATCGAGGCGCGCTATGATCCGACGCTGATGATCTTTGACACGCCACCGATGCTGGCTGCCGATGACACGATGGCCTTTGCCGGTCAGGTCGACTGCGTGCTTCTGGTGGCTGCCGCCGAGGCGACGACGATCAAGGAAATCGACATGTGCGAACGCGAACTGGCCGGGCAGACCAATGTGATGGGTGTGATTCTGAACAAGTGCCGCTACATGGGGCAGGAATACGGCTCGGGCTACTACGACTGAGCGTAAGGCGGGGAACGGACATGGCGGCCAGGAAAAGCGGCCTGATGACGCAGATCGGGCGTGTGTTGCGGTCTTTCTCGCATCCGCAGGTCCTGATCCACCCGTTCCGGATGCTGCACTATTATGGCTACAGCCACGCGCTTCAGCGCCCCCTGCTGACCTTGGGCCGGAATGTGCGGCTGGCGCCCAACAGTTCGTTCCGCAATGGCGAAAGGATCACCCTGGGGGAGCAGGTGCAGATTGGGGAATACTGCGCGCTCTGGGCCGGACGCAGCAGCAGTTGGATCCGCGTCGGCGCCCGCACCACCTTTGGCCCGGGCTGTTTCGTCACCGCGGCGAATTACGGACTGGCAGCGGATCAGCGCATCACTGAACAGGAAATGCTCGAACGGGACGTGACCATCGGCGCGGATTGCTGGATCGGCACCAAGGTGGTGATCACGGCCGGCGTCACCCTGGGCGATGGCTGCGTGATCGGTGCCGGGTCGGTGGTGACCCGCGATGTACCCGCAGGCGCCATCGCGGCAGGCGCTCCAGCCCGGGTGATCCGGATGCGTGCGTGAGAGCGTATTTTTTGACAGGCGTAGCAGTTGATGGCAGCGCCCACTCTGATGGTATCAATGATAGGCGATGTTACCCCTGTTTCACCGGACACTCAGCCGGTCGCGGTTTGGGCTGTGATGAACTCACGTGGTGAGCGCATCTTCAGCCCCGAATGCTGCGGAACATGCGCAATGCGTCGGAATCTGGATGAACCGGCAGGCCTACACACGTCGCAGCTGTAGTCTGAATATCAGAGAGCATTTGCTCTTTGCAAACTTCGCGCCCCACGACATGCATGCGTCTTTGACAAATGCGTCCCGGCTCATCGCTGAGATCACATGCGGTGATGGGTACTTCTCCGGAAAGGCCTGAAACCAGTCCGTACGCGAGCTGCGATGAAACCGCTCGGATTCTGGAAAATAGAGCGGCAGCTAATGCGACAGGATGCCCCCTCTCTGTAGATTGCTTTGTAATCGCCTGCCGGGCAATGGATGCCATAGTTCGGCCTTCGAACGCGAGATAATCTCATGCGGTTTTGAAAGTTCTTGAATGTCAGCAGAGCCGGTGACCAATGGATCATGGAAGAATTGCACCGCACCGATCTCCAGCATGTGCAGGATGACCTGAGTATCCTTCGGGTCGTTCTTGTTCCAGCTGTCGCGCAGGGCCTCCCGGGTTCGCGCCGCCGGAACAAAAAAGACAGGTTTGAGATCGAACCCTGCCTGGCCGAGATTATGGGCAAGAGTGCGATGATAATTGCCCGTTGCCTCGAACCCGATCCGGTCCGGTCTGGCAGGTCATAACCGGCAAGAAACCGTGCAAGGCGCTCAAAGTCGTCCAAGGTGTTTGTGATCGCCAGATGACGGCGGCGCTTCTTGCCAGGGATGCCGACCAGCACCTCATGACGGTGTTTGGAAATATCGATGGCGACCAACAAGGTCGAAGGGATAGATTAATAGCGGTTATGGCCGTCTGCGCAGCCGCCAAATAGCACATCTGGGGAGCATAACCTACAAACAGCCCTTCTTCCCGACGTGCTATTGCCCCGAATTCATTCGTGGCAAGCTCCCTCTCGGGAAATTGCTGCGCATACCCTGCCGGGCAGTGGCAGCGGTTGGGTCGCAAGTGGCTGGCTCGTGATGGACCATTTCAGAGTTTGATCAGCCGCCGTCTTGCCAAAGGGCCTGAACGGATATGCGTGGGACAAGTCACGCATGAAAAACACAGGACACGGAGAAGATGACAGATCATAACATTGGCGTGGACATTTCAAAATCCCATCTCGGCGTTTTCCAACTGAAAGATAGCATGACGAAACGCTTTGATAATTCCGTCGCGGGATTTCGCGCGTTGGCCAGATGGCTATGCAACGCCCAGGTGGCGAGGGTCGTGATATGCCCTCTTGGTGAAGGCGAACCCCTGCAGGAGCGCCGGTTTGCCGAAGCGCATGGTACGAGGGCGAAGACCAATGCGGTCGGCTCCTTGATGTTGGCGCTCATGGGCCCGGCGTTCAACCTTGAACCCCAAGCGCCATTCACCCCGCAATGAACCTAAAATGGCTGCGTAAGTTCTACGGCTGGGCCCCATTGAAAATGGGCGGATTACCCCAAGTGTCCTCACTTGCGGTTGACCTTCCCGCAGTTTGATCACTCAGACGGGCTGGATGCGGACCGTGCCTAAAAGCAGAGAAGCGATACTGTAGAGGACACAGACGATTTCATCATTATTCCCTTCGCGGTTACGGGATCAGTCGCGCGATGATCAGATCTGCCGCCTCTTCGGGGCTCATCTCGGTGGTGTCGATGCGCAGTTCCGCGGCATCCGGGGCCTCGTAGGGTGAATCGATCCCGGTAAAGTTTTTCAGCTGTCCGGCGCGTGCCTTGGCATAAAGCCCCTTCACATCCCGGCTTTCAGCGACCTCAAGCGGCGTGTCGACAAAGACTTCGACGAATTCGCCCGGCTGCATCATGCCGCGCACCATGTCGCGTTCCGACCGGAAGGGCGAAATGAAGGCGGTGATCACGATCAGACCCGCATCGGTCATCAGCTTCGCCACCTCGCCGACGCGGCGGATGTTTTCCACCCGGTCGGTTTCGGTGAACCCCAGATCCTTGTTCAGACCGTGGCGCACGTTATCCCCGTCCAGAAGGAAGGTGTGGCGGTTCATCCGGGCCAGCTTCTTTTCGACGATGTTGGCAATGGTCGACTTGCCCGATCCCGAAAGGCCGGTCAGCCACAGAACCGCAGGTTTCTGGTGCTTCATCGACGCGTGGTGATCGCGACCGATATCAGTGGCCTGCCAGTGGATGTTTTGCGCGCGACGCAGGGCAAAGTTGATAAGGCCGGCGGCAACCGTGTGGTTGGTGATCTTGTCGATCAGGATGAAGCCACCCAGATCGCGGTTCTCGGCATAGGGCGCAAAGGGGATCTCGCGGTCAGTGGTGATATTGGCCACGCCGATGGCGTTCAGATCCAGCGTCTTGGAGGCCATATGTTCCTGAGTGTTGACGTTGACCTCGTATTTCGGCGGCTGCACCGTGGCCGAAACCGTCTGCGTCCCGATCTTGAGCCAGTAGGCCCGGCCCGGAACCATCTCGACCTCGTCCATCCAGACCAGCGTGGATTCAAACTGGTCCGCCACCTCAAGCGGCGATTGCGCCGCGACGATCACCTGCCCGCGCGAACAGTCGATCTCATCCGTCAGGGTCAGGGTCACGGATTCGCCTGCCACCGCCACATCCTTGTCACCGCCCAGGGTGACGATGCGCGCGATCGTTGACGTCTTGCCCGAGGGCAGCACGCGGATCGCATCGCCAGGACGCACCTGACCGCCCGCGATCATCCCGGAAAATCCGCGGAAATCCAGGTTGGGCCGGTTCACCAGCTGCACCGGCATCCGGAATGGTCCGGTCTGCTCGATCGTATCGTCAAGCGTGACCGTTTCCAGATGCGGCAGCAGCGGCGTGTCGGTGTACCAGGGCATATTCTCGCTCTGGGTGGTGATGTTGTCGCCCTTGTAGCCCGAAATCGGGATGGCGGTGAATTCGGTGATGCCGATGCTGTCCGCAAAGGCCCGGTAATCCGCGACGATCTGGTCGAATACGGCCTGATCATAACCGACAAGGTCCATCTTGTTCACCGCCAGCACGACGTGGCGGATGCCCAGCAGATGCACCAGATAGCTGTGACGGCGGGTCTGGGTCAGCACGCCCTTGCGCGCATCGATCAGGATCACCGCAAGGTCCGCCGCCGAAGCACCGGTCACCATGTTGCGGGTGTACTGTTCGTGGCCCGGGGTGTCGGCGACGATGAACTTGCGCTTTTCGGTCGAAAAGAACCGATAGGCCACGTCGATCGTGATGCCCTGTTCACGCTCGGCCGCGAGGCCATCGACCAGAAGGGCAAAGTCGATCTCCTGCCCCTGCGTGCCGACCCGCTTGCTGTCGGCCTCAAGCGTGGCAAGCTGGTCTTCAAAGATCATCTTGCTGTCATACAGCAGCCGCCCGATCAGTGTGGATTTGCCGTCGTCCACCGATCCGCAGGTGATGAAGCGCAGCATGCTCTTGTGCTGGTGCGTCTCAAGGTAGGCGTCGATGTTTTCGGCGATGAGGGCGTCTGTCTTGTAGATCGTATCTTGGGTCGTCATGGGGATACCTGCTTGGAATAGAGGGCCAGGAAAAAAGAACCGGAAAAACGGGGGCGTCAGAAATAGCCTTCCTGTTTCTTCTTCTCCATCGAGGCGGCCTGATCATGGTCGATTGCGCGGCCCTGACGTTCCGATGTCGTGGTCAGCAGCATTTCCTGGATCACCTGCGGAAGCGTCGTCGCCTCGCTTTCCACGGCACCGGTCAGCGGGTAGCAGCCCAGCGTGCGGAACCGGATCGAACGCATTTCAGGTGTTTCACCGTCTTCCAGCGGGAACCGGTCATCATCCACCATCAGGATCATCCCGTCACGCTTGACCGTCGGACGCGGCGCCGAGAAATACAGCGGCACGATCTCGATGCCCTCAAGGTGGATGTACTGCCAGATGTCCAGCTCGGTCCAGTTCGAGATCGGGAAGACCCGCACGCTTTCACCCTTGGCCTTGCGGGCATTGTACAACCGCCAAAGCTCGGGGCGCTGGTTCTTGGGGTCCCAGCGGTGGTTGGCCGAGCGAAAGGAGAACACCCGTTCCTTGGCGCGGGATTTTTCCTCGTCCCGGCGCGCGCCACCAAAGGCGACGTCAAAGCCGTATTTGTCCAGCGCCTGCTTCAGGCCCTCGGTCTTCCACATGTCGGTGTGCAGCCCGCCGTGATCAAAGGGGTTGATGCCACGCTCGACGGCTTCGGGGTTCTTGTAGACCAGCAGCTCCATGCCCGCATCCGCAGCGGCGCGGTCGCGCAGCGCATACATGTCGCGGAACTTCCAGGTGGTGTCCACATGCAGCAGCGGAAAGGGCGGCGGCGCCGGATAGAATGCCTTTTTCGCCAGGTGCAACATGACGGCGCTGTCCTTGCCGACGCTGTAAAGCATTACGGGATTTTCGGCTTCGGCAGCCACTTCGCGCAGGATGTGGATGCTTTCCGCTTCCAGGCGCTGCAGGTGCGTGAGGGATGTATCGGTCATGGGAAAATCTCTGTCAGAAGGCTGTTGACCCAAGACCTAGACCCGCGCAAAACGTCAGAAACCCCCCATATGGGGGTAATTTAGTAAAGGGATCTGCATCATTTCGGCAGAAACAGACATGGTGAAGACGCTGTTCGCGGCCGCTTCGGGTTATACCGACGCTGATTCTGCGGGCGCAAACCATCCCGTGGATCTCTGGCCGGCCTTCCTCAAGCAGCTCGGCGCGGCGCTCGGGGCGCAAAGCGTCAGCCTGCAGGTCGTGTCGCAGGGTCGGCTGGTGCAGGTCTGGCAGATCGGTGCCACGCAGACAGAGCCCGCAATCGCAAACCTTGAAAAGATGCGCACCGGACGGGTCTATTCCCAGCTTGACCTGCCCGGCGCCGAAGATACGGAACAGCCGCTGCGCGCCCTGCGGTGGGCAGTTGGGGCTAATGGCTTTGCCGCCCTGGTCCTGCGCCGCCGGACCCGGGATTTCCGGGCAGCCGACGCGGCACAATTGTCACGGCTTGCGCCCTATCTGGGCCCGGCCCTGAGCGGCTGGCGTGCGCTTGGCCGGGAACGGTCCCGCGCCGCGCTGGATCGCCGGCTGGGTCAGGATCTGGGTGCTTTCTGGCTGCGCCTCACCCCCTCGGGCCGGGTGATCGACATGGCGCCGGAAATGCGCGCGCGGCTTGCCTCGCTCTCGGGGTTGCGGCTCCAGCCCAATGGCTGGCTCGAATTTTCAGACCCCGCAGCGGCGCTCGCATTTCGCCAGGCGCTTGCGACAGCGCAGGTCGGCCCTGCCGCATCCGGTATGGTGGAGCTGTCCCGCAACCCACCCCTGCAGTTGGTGATCTGCGAAGACACCCTCGCCGACGAACGGACGCTGGTCGCGATCCTGCGACAGGGGCTGCTTGCCCGGTCACTGCCGGTGGAACATGTGGCGGAATACTTCGGACTCAGCCGCAGCGAGGCGCGCCTGACCATGCTGCTCTGCGATGGCTTCAGCCTGCAGGACGCAGCCGTGGAACTGGGCTGGACCATTGAAACCGCGCGCAGCTGCTCAAAGCAGATCTTTGCACGGATGGGGGTCTCGGGTCAGCCCGGCGTGGTGCGAAAGGTGCTGGGCAGCGCCGTCTGGCTGTCCTAAGCCTGTGTGCAGGGCATACCCGGAACAAACGGGGTAACCTGAAGGCAAAAGAGAACACGGCAGGGGTGTTGTTTATGAACCTGCCGCCGCGTGTTCCTCAGAGTGTATCGTAGGCCGCATCCACAAGAGTGAGAACCATCTGGCTTTCAAGAAGCGCCAGGCTGCTGTCGGCCATTTCAACGCTTGCAACGTCGACATCCGAAGAGATGAGCAGGTCATCGGCGGCATAGAGGGTCTCTGTCGTATCACCCAGAACCAGATCGGATGTGTCGGTGGATACGAAGATGAAAGCGTCTGACTCGGCGTCGACAGTTACGGCTTCGACGGCCAGGCGCTCTTCCTCGGCGGCCATGATGCTGTCCAGATTGGCCGTGGCAAGATCGTCCTCGTTCACGGTGATCTCGAATGCCGACAGCGTACCCGCAAAGTTGTCCTTGCCCCAGGCATTGCCAAAGGTCATGTCCAGTTTGCCCGACGAGGCCAGCGTACCCGACATCTCTGTCTCGGCCAGAACCGTGCCGTCGACCATGATTGCAAGCACGCCATCTTTCAGCGAGATGTCGATGTCATGCGTTGCCGTGTCAGCCAGATCTGCGCCGCTTGTGGTCAGACGGATCTGGGTGCCATCGGTGGTGAAGACCTTCAACTGCAGCTCGCCCTTCGCCGTGACCGTGGCGATAAAGCTGCCATGCAGGCGAACCACTTCTCCGGCGCTCTCCGCGCCATCGGCGGTGAGGCTCATGGAGATGCTGAAATCATCCTGGCCAAGAAGGTCGCTCACATTTTCCCGGGCAACACTGACCGCGACGCCTGTCGCGCCCAGCTGCAGGCCGTCCAGAGTGTCGACGCTCTCCAGATTGGCCGCCATGACGCTGGCCAGATTGGCCGCGGCAAAGTCATCTTCGTTCACGGTGATCTCGAATGCCGACAGCGTACCCGCAAAGTTGTCCTTGCCCCAGGCATTGCCAAAGGAAAGGTCCTGATTACCCGTCGAGGCCAGCGTACCGGACATCTCTGTCTCGGCCAGAACCGTGCCGTCGACCATGATTGCAAGCACGCCATCTTCCAGCGAAATGTCGATGTCATGCGTTGCCGTGTCGATCAGGTCCGCGCCGCTTGTGGTCAGACGGATCTGGGTGCCATCGGTGGTGAAGACCTTCAACTGCAGCTCGCCCTTCGCCGTGACCGTGGCGATAAAACTGCCGTGCAGGCGAACCACTTCTCCGGCACTCTCTGCGCCATCGGCGGTGAGGCTCATGGAGATGCGGAACTCGTCCTCTCCAAGAAGTGCGCTCACATTTTCCCGGGCAACACTGACCGCGACGCCTGTCGCGCCCAGCTTCAGACCCTCTGCTTCGGCGTCGGCGTCAACGTCAGCGTCGGCAAGGATCAGACCGCCCGCATCGGCAAGGCCAAGGCTCAGATCGCCTGCAAGAGCAAGAGCGGCGGATGTGTCGTCCGCAACCGAGCCGAGCACAACTTCCACACCATTGTCATAGGCAATAAACCCCGTGCCCTGTACATAGGTCAGAACACCGGACCCCTGCACTTCGACGACCACGCTGCTGGTATCCGTCCGCCCGTCGGGCAGTTCAATGGTCAGGCTGACGGTGTACGATCCGCCCGCCAGAAAGGCATGGTCGATCTCTGCTCCGGATGCCGTCAGGCCGTCACCAAAGTCCCAGAGAAACTCGGTGCCTTCGGGAAGGTTGCCCAGATCGGCAGAGCTGAAAGTACCGTCGAAATGGTAGAGGGTGGCGTTATCTTCCGAACCGTCCACGTTGAAATCGGCCGAAGCCTCGGCGGAGGTCGGCATCTCGAGGGTGGCGGCAGCGCCGATCCCATCCAGCACGAGAAGGCTGTCAGACAGGGCGCGGAAATCATGCACACCGTCCACCGCAGTCAGAGAGGAGTTGAGGAACACATCGCCATAGAAACCGTCTGCCGCGCTGTCCTGATCCTGCACGAAGCCGTTGTTGTCCACCATCCAGTCAGACTGGTCGGACCAACCGGTGATTTCTGCTGTGGCGTTGCTTTGGATCAGCACACCGGTCGAGGTCGGCGCCACATTGATCTTGGGGATCTCGTAGCTCTCGTCCAGACCGTCCACGGCACCGCCATCTGCATGCAGAACCGAATTGCCGCGAATTACGAGGCCATTCGTTTCCCCCACCGTGATACCATGCATATGGCCGTTCACGATGACGTTGTCCTCGATCAGGATGTTGCTGTAAAACATCTCGGATCCTGCCAGACCCTGATCGACCTGGTCATTGCGCATGAAGATGGACTGTGTGGCGTCGCCCTCACCGATATCCAGAGTGTTGCCGCGGATCGTGATGTCGGTGCTCGGGGCGTCGGTTCCCTTGGTCCAGAACTGGATCATATCGCGGTGATCACCCGATTCCAGCGAACCGCGGAAATCATGGAGATAGTTATCTTCGATCAGCGCGCCGGTGATTTCAGAGAAATCCATGCCATCCGAGCGGATGGAGTGGACGTCATTGCCACGCACTGTCACGTCACCGCTTTCCGTAACCGTCAGGCCGCGGTGGAAATTGAAGATCTCGTTGTTTTCGATCGTGGCGCCGGTCGTCCCCTTCAGGGACAGGCCGATCCCGTAGCCATAGCCGTCAGCGATATCCGAAACACCCTGAGCCAGATCGCCGTCGAAGGTCGAATTGCGGATCGTGATGTTGTCCGAATCCGTCACACTGAACGGACGCAACCAGATCGGATCGCCGGCTTCGAAGGTATAGTCAAAGAGGATGCCGTCGAAGGTCAGGTTCGCCGCATCGCGGACATCAAGACCGGAAAAGGTTGCAGGGTTCGAGGGGTCGGCTGAAGCGATGGTCACATTGTCGGGGAAGGTGACGTCATATCCCGATTTTGCGCCGATGTAGAGATCGCCGTAGTTTCCACCTTCGAGCAGAATTGTTTCTCCGCCCTGGGCATTGGCAAGCGCGGTGTGAAGTTCTGCAAGGGAGGAAACTGTGAGTGTGTCAGACATATCTGGCTCCGGCATGAATGTTACCCCTGATGAGGCTTGACCGGTTTCTGGGGTGCGGCCGTGGTCCAGAAATGGGTAAATTCAGGCGAAACTGGGAATATTGGGGAAAATTTTCCACGTCGGGCAATCTCAAAGAACTAAAGCGCGACGCGCGGCAGCTCCGGACCCTTGGCCCGGGCTTTCTTTTCCCACTCCGGAAAATCGCTTTGGGCCATAGCTATAAGGGATAAACCGCAGGCTTGCGCGCCCCCGGCGGTGCGACACCGCAGGCTGCGGGCTGTCAACACTGATGGCGGCACCAAAAAACTTCCGGGATCGTGAAATTTGCATGCACCTGCCTCTGCTTAACCATTTTTTAAGGTTTTAGGCAGGCGGCATGGCGGAGGTATGGCGACAGTCTGTTCTTATCCTGTCCATTGTTTCCAGATCTGCCACGTTTGCGGCGCGAACATGGCGAAATATCAGGACTTGCCGATATGCTCGGGAATCGCACGGCGCGCAGCATCATCCGACAGCATGATGCGCACATGGGCGGGCGGCGGGCGATTCAGGCTGGCCAGCAGAAGCGTACCCGCCTCGCGCCGGTAGCCCTTGAGCGCAAGCTGCCCAGCCTTGGCAAGGGAAAAGGCAAAGGCAAGCGGCAGGCTTGCCGGAAAGAACCGCCGCACAAATCTCATCCGTGCCCGGTGTATGAAATAGAGCGAGAATGGCGAGGCGGGCCGGTTCACGGCCTGCGATCCGATCGCAGAGCCCGCGCGGTGGTAGACGATGCCACCGGGACAGTAGGCCAGGGGCAGATCCCCCCGGCGCAGGGCCCAGTCGACCTCTTCGTAATAGAGAAAGTAGTCTTCCGACATCGGTCCGACCGCCTCATAGAAGGCGCGGCTGGCCACCATGCTGGCGCCTGTGATGAAATCCAGCGCGGCAGGATCGGGGGGCGGCACGTCAGGTGGGCAAAACTGGTTGCTGTTGTGCGTGACGCCGGTGCGGCGATCCAGCAAGCCACCATCGATCTGGATCTTGTCCGGCGCGTCCAGATAGATCACCCGCCCCCCCATAAGAGAGAAAGGCCCCGGATCCCGCGTCGCAAATGCCGCCGGGGTGCCTGCGGGAACGGCGCTGTCCGGGTTGAGCACCCAGAACCGTTCGATTCCCGGGTCACTCGCCAGATGCGCCAGTCCGATGTTCACCCCGGCGGCGAAACCGCCATTGGATCCGGTTTCGATCAGCGTCAGCGGCGCCACTTCGCAGCGCGCCCCCCCGGGTATCGCTGCGCTGCCCAGCGGCAGCGGCTTGGCGACCGGCAGATGCGCAAACGGCAGATCGTCCGGCGCCACGTAGGGCACCCGGCCTGCCGCCCAGTCCCGGATCACCGCAGGCGTGCCGTCAGTCGAGGCATTGTCGACCACGACAACGCGCAGCGCGGCACCATCAGCGGCGGCGGCACCAAGAAGCGTTTCAAGACAGTCGAGAATGACGTCCGCCGCATTATAAGTGACGACAACAACGCCGAGAGGAGCAAGGGTCATTCAGTGTCCGTGACTGTTTGGGCTGATCGCGCGCGATACGCCGGGGTTATGATGGGCGAGCGGCTGAAACGGCTTCCGCCGCCCTCTCGGGGGACCGGGTCCCGGGGGGACTCGTCCGGGTCGGCATCCTTGTGCGCGCCTGCCGGGATGGTGATCAGCCAGATGCCCGCCCCGAACATGAAGAACACAAAGGAATAGATCGTGGCCCAGACATGCACGGTGAACAGCGTAAAGCTGAGCCCGAGAAAGGTGAACACCCAGGCCCTGCGGATATGGCTCAGGATCGGATCGTCATCAAAGTTCCGCCGCATGATCCGGAACACGGCCAGAGCATACCCCACGGCGAGGAAAAGAAAGCCCGGGATGCCGTATCGCACCGCCATCACGAGCCAGAAATTGTCCATGCTGCCGGAATGCATGAAATGCGGGCGTTCCCATTCGTTCAGACCAATGCCATAGACCGGATGCGCCCAGACACTTTTCATGCCCCATTCAAAGATGATGCTGCGCCAATAGGCATTATGGGCCGAAAACGTCGCATAGCTCATGAACACCTGCAGCGGCGTGCGGTTGGACAGGATGTCGATCACCACCCAGGCCAGGGCAAACAGCCCCAGCAACAGCCACCACCGCCAGCGGATGCGATCAAAGACCGTCGCCCAGGCGATCAGCGCAACTTGCAGGGCAATGGCCAGCAGGGCACCGCTGGACAGCGCGAGAAACCCGGTAGCCCCGCTGAGCAGGGCAAGGAACCAGCGCGCCGGCGTGGACATGACGTCTTTCAGGGCTACAAATGTCAGCGCCACGCTGACCGAACAGAACAGACCAAAATGGATCGGATGAGCAAAGGTCGCTTGCACCCTGTGCAGATTCAGACGTTTTTCCTGATGACCGATGGTCACGGAATCGATGCCGGGCAAGGCACGGATCATCTGAATCAGCGGCGGATGGCCGGTCAGGGTTTCGTATACCGCGAAGGGCGTCAGACACATGATAATGAGCACGATCCAGCGGCACAGCGCGAGGAATGCCTCTGGTGTGCGGACGTAGGCCCGCGCCACCACGTAGCCGCCAATGAACTCCACACCGACCGATCCGATCTGCGTCACCACCTGTTCAGGGTTGTTCACGGCCAGCGCCACGGTGGCCCACATGATGTGCAGGAACATCAGTATATCGGTGACCAGCACGCGGCCAAAGCGCCCGGACAATAGCTGGAAGGTCAACGGAAGGACCATGACCAGCAGAAAGAGGCGCAGCACCGACAGCTTGAGAGGCCCCAGGTTGAACCATATCGGCGTGACGACACAGAGCAGATACACCAGGGCCTGCCAGGGCAGTCTGGTCTGAAGACCGGCGGTCAGCGGCAGCTTCCGTGCTCCTGCGAGATTTTCTGCAATGGCCAAGTCGTGACAGCCCCGTCCTCAGTGTCCCGGACGCGCCCTGTGACCCGCGCCTTCCATTCCCGGACGGGGTGGGTTCCCGCCGCGTCGATGATCACCCAAGCGCGGCCTTCAGGCGGCGCATCACGTAGGCCGGCAGCGACGTGTAACGCGACCGGTTCGCACGCGCGGCGCGCACGACGACTCCGGGAAGGCTCGCATAGGCTGCCAATAGGTCCAGAGGTCCCGCCTTGACCGGTTCGCGTGCATATCCCGCGTCATCCAGGGCCTTGCCCGCGACGCGCTGGATGATCGCGATTTCCTGTGGCGAAAGCACTTTATGCCAGCGCCGGTTCGGGGCGGCACTCGGGCCTGCCTTTTCGTCAAAGCGCGTGGTTGAACTGTTGTGCAGCGGGATTTCAAGCAGGCTGTCATCATAACCAACCCCAAGCCACTCTGCGATCGGGCGCACCGTATCGGCGGGTGCACCGACAACATCCTCATAGCGCACGACGCGCACCCGGTCGGTGGAATGCTTTGCCTGCGCGGCAAAGGCCGCCCGCGCCGCAGCCCGCCACATCATCGAGGCGATGACGATGTGATAAGATGTTTCCTTGCGCTTCTGGTCTTCGGCGATGGCAGCCTGATAATCCGCATTGCCCTCGGCCTTGCGCAATCCGCCCTGATATTCCCAATCCCGGTAGGATGCGACCACGGCGCGGGGATCGCGCACGGTACACAGGATCCGCGCCTCGGGATAGGCGGCCAGGATGTCGTCGATCCGAAAGATATGGCGCGGGGTCTTTTCGCCCCAGATCCGTGCACCCGCCTGCGACATGTGCCAGCGGCAATAGGTTTCGAACACCGCATCAACGCTGTCGCGGGTTGGCCCGTCGACCGCGGCGGCGGGTCCCAGAAGATCGTCGCGCGACAACGGACTTTCCTCGGGGTTGGCGCGTACGCCATAGGGGCGGATCGACTGGGAGCGGAAATAATCGGCACAGACGGCCTGTTCTTCGGCACTCATCCCGCTCAGCGCCCTGCCGTCGAAACGCGGGCGCAGATCGTCAAAATAATGGGTTTCGCCGGCCAGTTGGATTTCCGGGGCGCGGTTGAGGATCGACCGCAGCATCGTCGTTCCGGACCGCGAGGCACCCACAACAAAAAGCGGTCCTTGCCAAGTGTCAGGCAGTGCCATCTGCAACCCTTTCAAACCAAATTTACGCCGGAACACATACCACCGCAATTGTGCGGCGCGCAAGGCGCGCAGGTCTGATGGATCAGCGCGGCTGCAACCGCGCGGCACCGATGCCCGCGCCGTCCAGCGGACCGCCCCTGCGATAGCGAAACGCGGCCGGGTCCGCCGGGTCTCCGGCAAAGACCGCGCCATAGAAACCGGCAAGGCCACGCCCGTTGTTCTGCACGATGAAATTATCCTCCACCTGCCAGTCGCGCTGGCCCCCGTGGCCAACGATCTTGGGCACGACGTTCGAGAGGATTCTGACGTTGCGGGCCGTTTCCGCGATGCGGATCATTGGTGTCCACCGCCCCATGCCTTTGCGCGGGTCCAGGGACCGGGCGTTGCGCACCACGGTGTTGGCGCGGATCACCAGGTCATCGGTTTCGCCCACGGTGATGCCGTGCAGGTGGGCGTTGACGATGACATTCTGTTCAATCGTGAAATTGCGATAGAACATTTCCGCGCCGGCCCGGCCCTGATCCACCTCCTGGTTGCGCACGAATATCGACTGCGTGTAAAGGCCCTGCCCCGAGTTCAGGAGGTTACCCCGGATCGTGACGTCGACAGAGGGTGTTTCCGTACCCTTGGTCCAGAACTGGATCATGTCGGCATGATCCTTGCTTTCGGGCGAGCGGGCAAAATCGTGGATGCGGTTGCTCTCGATCAGCACGTTTTCGACGCCCGCGAAGTTCATGCCATCCATCCGCATGCTGTGCAGGTCATTGTTGCGCACCGTCACATCGCGGCTCTGGCTGATCACCAGCCCCTTGTAGAAGTCGCGAATTTCGCTGTTCTCCAGCGTCAGCCCCGACACATCGCGCACCGACAGCCCGAAGGCCGCGCCAAAGCCGTTGTCAGCCGCCGTCAGCCCCCGGGCCGTGTCGCCATCGAACAGCGTATCGCGAATCCTGATATTCTGACTGTTGGCTATGTCGAAAGGACGCAACCGCAGCTTGTCACCCGTCTGAAAGCGGTAGTCAAAGACCACCCCCTCGATCACCAGGTTTTTCACGCGGCGCAGGGTCATCCCCGAAAACCGGGCCGGTGATCCGGCATCGGCTGACCGCAAGACCACGGCATCGTCACCGCCGAAGTCGCGATTGCGCAGCGACAGGATGCCGTACTCCCCCCCCGCAAGCTCGATCGTCAGGCCGCTGGAAGGCGTCTTCAGAATCTGCTGCAATTCGCTGGCCGATCCGACCCGCAGGGTTTCGCCGGCCCGGCCCACGGCGGGCAAGAGCACAATCAGAACAGCGAGGACCGCCGCCAGACTTGGAAATTGCCGCATGCGTCACCTTTTCCGATAGCTATTGGGGCTTTATATTATTCGTTATACCCGATCAGGGCCACTGATAAGCCAATCCCCTGTGGCTCTGGTAAAGACGCGTAAAAACGCCGATGCAATTCCGGAATGCTCCTGCGCCAAAGCAAACCCTGTGTTTTCGCGCCGAAAATGGCCGCCGTCACAATCCGGAAAACCCGGCGCCGCCGGAACCACCGCTGGTGCTGGTGCCGGAACCACCGCTGGTGCTGGTGCCGGAACCACCGCTGGTGCTGGTGGCGACCGTGCGCTCCTCCCCGCTTTGTGCAACCCCGGACGCCGCCATGTTAGCCAGAGCGTTCGAATGAACTGACATCACAATACTGGAGAGACACATGCCGGCAGTGGACGATTTTCAAAGCTATTCACCGGGCATGGAAAGTCCTGTCGCCCATGCCGTCGCCATCACCCCCAGCGACACCGCCGACCTGACGCGACTGACCCGGGCGATCTATGTCGGAGGCGCGGGTGATTTGCGCATCGACCTTGCGGACGGAAGCACGGTGACATTTGTCGGCATGCCTGTCGGCTGGCACCCGATCCGGGTGGCACGGGTGCGCGCCACGGGAACCACCGCAACCGACATTGTCGGGTGCTGGTGATGATCAGACTTGGAACAGGCCTGCGCTTTGACACGCCGGGGGCCTCTGCACCGCAGATCACGCCGCCGCCCCCCGTGGCCGCACCGGCCCAGTTGCCGGTCGCGGCCACCGCGCGCTGGCATCCTGGCTTTTCCGACGTCACCACCGCGCAGGGGCGCATCGTTTCCGCCAGCGACCTTGCCGGGCTGGCCGGACTGACCGAGGGCGGCGCCGGGATCGGCCCGCGTGAAATGACCGACGGGCTGGGCCGCAAGTTCTGGCGCTTTACCGGGGCAGAGTTCCTGAACGTCGCCGCCGGTCTTGTTTGCGACACGCGCAACATGTCGGCCTTCATGGTCGGTCGCGTGCCACGGCATCCAGCCTCGTGGAACCGGTATTTCAGCATCGGCAACGTGGCGCAGGGCAGTGCCGTGAACACCCTGAACGCGCCGCTGGAAAGCCGGTCGGTCAGCCAGAGCGCCGGACATATCTCAACCTTTGGCAAGAACGCCTATACCGCCGCCTCCGGGGCGGAATGGATGGTGCCGGGGGCGCAGATGCAGGTCATCGGCACCGCCACGGAGGCCTCCGGATCGCGGCTTTTTCTGAACGAACGCTTCGTCGATGTGGCCGCCGCCTACAATGCGACAGGCGTCAGCGGTGCCGAAATCGGGCGCTATGCCTGGTCGCCCGGCGCGTCGGGAAAATGGGGCATCTTCGACCTTTACGAACTTGTGGTCTTTTCGCCCGGTCTGGACCAGAGCGATGCGCTGGCGGTCAGTCAGGCGCTGATGCAGGCCCACGGGATCAGCCCGGTCGAACATCAGCTGGTGCTTGAGGGTGACAGCATCATGCAGGGCACGGACGCGGTAACCGAGGCGCTGTCGGCCGCCGCGATCCTGACCGATCCCGGGGCATCGCATGTTCCCGGCAACTGGCGGGTGATCAACAAGGGCATCTCGGGCAATCAGGTCAGTGATCTGGTGATCAAGCGCGACACGTCCAACAGCTGGACCGAACAGCTGCTGCCGGGCCGCAATGTCATGGCCTTTGAAATCGGGCGCAACGATTTCGTGTCGGGCGGCCAGAGCGCGGCGCAGCACTATGCCAATGTCGTGGCCTACCTCAACTCTGCCAGCACGGGGATCCTGCAGCGGGGCTGGAGCGTGCGCGCCATGGCCAATATCGCCGGATCGCCCAGCAACATGCCCGAAATCACCGCGCACCGTGCCGCTCTGCGCGCAGCGCAGTTCCTGACCGACACCGCCAGCGGCCCGGGTCAGGCCTTTGCCGACCAGGTCTCCATCGTGTCGACCGATCTGATCGAACAGGGCGGTCAAAGCGTGTTCCTGACCTCGGACGATGCCGCCGACACGACCTATTATGCCGGCGACAGCACCCATCCCGGCCCGCTTGGCGCAAGGCTGCGCGTGACCGGAGGCGACACGCCACAATACGGGGTGGCAGCGGGGCTCTAGCACTGCCGGTCAGTTGTAGCCGGACAGATCCAGCGGATGGGGCACCAGCGCGGCAAGCCGCGCGTTGCTGTCGTCAAAACACCCCGCAAACCTTTCGCGGACGTGGTCCGAAACCGGTTTGCGCCCCGACATCATGCCGCGCACCCACTTGCGCTTGAGCAGATAGCCCGCTCCCTTGTAAAGTCCCTTGGGGGTGCGGCCCAGGCTCAGGATCGGCCAGGGGTTCAGCGTGCTGGACTGCACGTGGTTGAGACGGCGCAGCAACGGCGCGCCGAATTCCGGATAGCTTGGTGCATCGACCCGGCGCGCGGCGGCGGCCAGTGTCGTGAACCCGGTATTTCCCGCAAATTCCGCGACCCGCAACGCCGCTGCGTCCATATCCGCGCTCAGGCTTTCCTGGGTCAGGACATGGACGTTCTGCGCCCCGAACAGCCGCTGATACTGCGCCACCAGCAGATCATATTCAAAGTGCCGCGGGCTGAAGCCGAAATATCCCGGCTCTTCGGTCCCGTCAAAGAACCGCTGCCAGGGCATGGTGCCACCGCGCAGCACGTATTGCATATAGACCGACGGCAGGATCCTCAGCTGCGCGCGGATCGATATGAGAATGCGCGCCCCCGGTGCGATCCGCGCCAGCCGTTCGGCATAGACATCGCTGCCGTGACCGCCAAAGAACGGATGCCCCGACAGGATCTCGGACGAGATCACCGGCACCTCGGCCGGGCCAACCGGCGCAAGACGCTCGGCAATCAGCGCGCGCATGTCTTCGGGATCAAAAGACAGACCATGCGGCTGCACGATATGGCGAAACACATCGCCATGGTCCGCAATCTGGCGATAGCCGTGCTCGGGGGTGAACAGCAGGCGCTGCATCCAGGTCGTGGCGGTCTTGTGGTATCCGATATGGATGACGAGAGGCTGCGCCATGGTGTTCCTCAGCGGTTTTTCCGGCGCCGCGTGATGTAGCGGCGCAGATCTTTCATTGTCAGGACGGTCAGGCCCAGCAGCACGATCAGTGCCAGCGGCTGAATCCAGCCCTGCCCCTGCAAGACATCCCCCGAAACCGCATCCCCAAGCGCCGCCGCCACCATGAGCGCCACCGACATCAGCACCGGCCCCAGCATCTGCCCCAGCGCGACCCCGGGATTGCGCCGCACCAGATAAAGCGACAGCGCATATCCGGCGGTTTCACCAAGGATGCCGATCAGTACCACCACCGGCAGCGTCGCCCCCTGCACCACCGCATACCAGATGATCGGCAGCGTCGCGACCCGCATCAGATTGGCCTGCATCGCATTGCTCGTGTGTCCGCAGGACAGCGCCACAACCCCGCCCCCGGCCTTGGCGACGCGCAGCCCCTGCAGGATCGCCAGCGCCACCAGAAGCGGCGGCAGTGCCGCGTATTTGACCCCCAGCAGCAGATGCACCACCGGCGCGCCGAACAGCGCAAAGACCACAACCAGGATCACCGCATTCAGCAGGCTGATCTGCATCGTCACCATCGACAGATACTGAAACCGCGCCTGTCCTTCGGGGGTATCCCGATCGACCGCCGACAGCTGCGGCAGGAAAAAGTTCTGCGCCGATTTCGCCATCACCAGCGTCGGCGTCAGCGTCAGGGTGAAGCCCATGGCAAAGATCGCCAGAACCTCCATCCCCAGCTCGCGCCCGACGATCAGCTTGTCACCCTGAAAGACGGCGAACAGCAGCATGCCGTTGATCAGCAGCGGCCAGCCAAAGCGCAGGGAATTCCCCATCACCGCCCGGTCCAGCACCAGCCGGTAGGGCCGCCGCGCCACCAGATGCGAGGTCACGGCAATCATCGCCGCCCGCAGCAGGATGGAATACAGCATCACGGTGTAATCGCCGTAGAACATCGCCAGCGGCCAGACCACCAGCAGCGCCAGAAAGGCGGGCACGGCGCCGCTCAGGATCGCGGGCCAGAACACCATCGTCCGGTTCAGCCGGTGGATGTCGAAATGGGTAAAGGCGTTGAACACCGGCACCAGCGCCATCAGCCGATAGGCCCAGGTCGTTTCGGGCACGTTCAGAAAGGCGGCAATCGGCCCGGCCAGCGCAAACAGAACGATCCCGCCGATGACGCCGCGCAGCACCTGAAACCCCTGCAGGGCGGCCTGAAACCGCGGGTCTTCGCCGTTGCGGGCCTGCACGATCTGCTGCTGCAAGCCCAGCTGCGATCCCATCTCGACCACCGCCATGGCGATGGCAAAGGTCGCCGCGACACCGTAATCGGCCACCGGGATCAGCCGCGCCACAAGCAGATTGCGCGCCAGCAGCATAAGCGATGTCACGGCATTGCCGGACAGGATCAGCAGGGCAGAGCGCAGCATGTGATATGCGGGCCTTTCACGGATGGCCGAACAAAGGGGCGCACCCCCCGGAAGTCTGACAGAATTCAGTCTGCTTGTTTCGGTTTGGTCCGCCGGGGTCAAGTTCTATGCATAAGGACTGGTGCGCATTGGGTGTTTTCTGCTTAACAAAGCCCGTAACCACAGTTTCCATACCCAAGGATGCGCTTTTCCCATGACCGACACGCCTCAGCCCGACCAAAGCCCTGCCCTTGCCCGGGTGGCGCGGGGCGATCTTTGTGCCGGCTGCGGGGGCTGCGCGGCGCTCGCGCCCGGCAAGGTGACGATGGCGGTGCAGGCCCCGGGATATCTGCGCCCGGTGGTCACAGCCGCGCTCAGCGCCGAGGAAGACACCGCCATTGCCGCGGTCTGCCCCGGCCTCGGACAGAAGGTTTCCGCCGATGGCCGCCCCGATCCGGTGCTCTGGGGGCCCTACCGGACGGTGAATACCGGCTGGGCCAACGACCCCGAGATCCGCTTTTCCGGGGCCTCGGGCGGGGCGCTGTCGATGATGCTGGTACATCTGCTGGACAGCGGCACGGTTGATGCGGTGGTGCAGACCGCCGCCTCGCCCGATCTCGCCATCGGCAATGCCACCGTGATCACCGCCGATGCCGACGGCATCACCCGGGCCGCCGGATCGCGCTATGCCCCCTCGGCCCCGCTGTCGGACCTGCCCGCAAGGCTGGCCGAACATGCCGCCACGGGTCGGCGCTTTGCCTTTGTCGGCAAACCCTGCGATGCCGTCGCGCTGCGGGCCATGTGTGCCCGTGATCCGCAGGTGGCCGCCGCCTTTCCGGTGATCCTGTCGTTTTTCTGCGCCGGCGTGCCGTCCCATGCCGGGGGTGCCGCGGTTCTGGCAGCGCTTGGCACCGACCTGCCCGCCACCGCCAGCTTTCGGTTCCGTGGCAATGGCTGGCCGGGCAAGGCCACTGCCCGCGCCCATGACGGCACCGAACGCGCCATGAGCTACCACGACAGCTGGGGCAAGATCCTGTCGAAACATGTCCAGCACCGCTGCAAGATCTGCGCCGATGGCACCGGCGTCGCCGCCGATATCGTC
Source organism: Puniceibacterium sediminis (assembly GCF_900188035.1). Classification (GTDB taxonomy): domain Bacteria; phylum Pseudomonadota; class Alphaproteobacteria; order Rhodobacterales; family Rhodobacteraceae; genus Puniceibacterium; species Puniceibacterium sediminis. The sequence continues at coordinate 32,872 of NZ_FZNN01000018.1, forward strand.
TGCGCCGACGCCTGGGAAAGCGACACCGCCGGCTATCCGGTCTTTGAAGAGGCCGATGGCGTCAGCCTGATCATGGCGCGCACAGACCTCGGGGCGCGGCTGGTGGCGGGCGCGCGCGACGCCGGGCGGATCACAACCGAACCCTTCGACATTGCCACGCTGGATGCGATCCAGCCCGGGCAGCGCGAACGCCGCCGCGCGCTGTTTGCCCGGCTTCTGGCGCTCAGGCTGACGGGCATGCCGGTCCCGCGATATCAAGGCTTGCAAATAGGTGCTGCGGCGCGGCAAAATCCTATGGCGCGGAACCTGAAGAATTTTCTGGGCACCCTGCGCCGACGCCTGCGCCCGGCCAAACGATGACCGGGCAGACGGCGCATGCAGATTGTGACAGGCCCCTATCGGGGCTGATGATTTTGAGTAGAACAGGATTTACATGACCCAAACACCGCTGCGCATCTGCCTGATCATGCATTCGACCCGCTCTGACAACCTCGGGGTTGGCGCCCTGACCGTGTCCGAGGTCGAGATCCTGCGCGATATTTCCCGCGATATCGGCCGCGCCATCGACATCACCGTGCTCGACTGGAAGGATGCCCGCGCCCCCTATGTCACCGGGCCGGATATCACCGTGATCGACGTGGACGGCAAATTCATCCGCAGCCCCTCGGGCTTCTTTGCCATCGCGCGGGCCTCGGATCTGGTCATCGACATCGGCGCGGGCGACAGCTTTGCCGATATCTACGGCACGGGGCGGCTCAAGCGGATGTTCGCACTGAAATACCTCACCCATCTGTCGGGCACGCCGCTGGTCATGGCGCCACAGACCGTGGGCCCCTTTACCCGGGGCTGGTCCAAGGCGCTGGCCCGTCTGTCGATGCGGTTCTGCGCCGTGGTCGCCAGCCGCGACCGCCTGTCCACCGACGCCGCCCGCGCGCTTGGCTGCAAGGATGTGATCGAAGCCTCGGATGTGGCGCTGCGCCTGCCCTATGATCCCCCTGCCCCGCGTGCCCCCGGCGGGCCGGTCCGGGTCGGGATCAACGTCTCGGGCCTGCTGATGGGCGGCGGCTATACCGGCAAGAACGAATTCGGCCTGACCATGGATTACCCCGGCCTGATCCGCGACCTGATCCGGCATTTCCAGTCCCACCCCGACGGCTGCGAGGTGCATCTGGTGGCGCATGTGATCGTGCGCTCGGGTCCGATGACCGGCGAAGACGACTACCGCGCCTGCGAGGCGCTGGCGGCCGAATTCCCCGGCACCGTGCTGGCCCCGGCTTTTGAATCCCCGTCCGAGGCCAAGAGCTATATCGCGGGCCTCGATTTCTTCATGGGGGCGCGGATGCATGCCTGCATCGCGGCGTTTTCCTCGGGCGTGCCGGTGGTGCCGATGGCCTATTCGCGCAAATTCGAAGGCCTGTTCGGCACCATGGGCTACACCCGCACGGTGGACTGCACTTCGCAATCCGCCGAGGCCATCCTTGAGGCGATCGTCCAGGGCTATACCGACCGCACGACCCTCAAGGCCGAGGCCGACGCGGCGCTGAAGAAAGGCCGCGAGAAACTGACCACCTATGAAACCCGGCTTCGGGACTTCCTGAAGGGTTTCGCCTGAAAGGGCGGGCCTCAGCCCGGACCGGGGCGGTTCCAGCTGCCCGACAGCCGATCGGGATCCGCCCCCGCCAGCAGCAGGACCATGCAGCGGAACCGGTAGAGCCGGATCCGGAACAGCATGGCCAGAGCCAGCCCCTTGCTGCGCAGCCCCGCAATGCGATCGGATGTCGCGATCCGGGGCAATTCGAACAGCGGTGAGACAATCATCGCCAGGGTTTTCAGCGTCCAGACAAAGCCTTTGCGGACATTCCCGCGGACGCCTGAAAAATCATGGGCCATCTGGCGGTCCCATTTCTGGCGCAACTCGGCAAAACTCTTGCGGGCCGGGTGAAACACTTTCAGCCCGGGCACATAGCGGATGACATATCCAGCCCGGGTCGCCCTCTGGCCCCAGTCGCGGTCCTCGGCCACCGAAAGCCCGGCGAAGGGTCCCACCGCATCAAGCACGGCGCGCCGCACCACCAGATTGCCGGTCCCGGTAAAGCCTTCGCGCGCGATATAGCGATCCATCCGGTAGGCGAATATGCTCTCGTAAGCTTCGAGCATGGTCAGCCTGTCGGGATCGTCATAGGCAATCCGCACATCGCCGCCCAGAATTTGCGCATCCGGATCGGCCATTTCCCGTTCAGCCACGGCAAGCCACTCCGGATCGGCAAGGCAATCGGCGTCGATGAAGGCAAGAATGTCGCCAGTGGCCCGCGCCGTGCCCAGATTGCGCGCAGGCCCGGGGCCGGGTTCGGGCTGATGCAAAAGCTGCACACCGTCAAAGGCGTCACAGATATCCCGGGGCAGCGCCACCGATCCGTTGTCCACCACGATGATCTCTTCCGGCACGCGGCTTCCCGCCTGCAGCGACAGCAGGCAGCGCTTCAGAAATTCGGGCTGGTTCAGGTGCGGGATCACCACGGAAATGCGCGCGGCATCCGGGGTGTGCGCGTCGTCGCGGCCTGGATTTTCAGAATGTGTCATTGGGTCGGGCGGGTATCCGGGCAATATTTCAACACGATTACTAAAGGATCGGCCAGTATCCACAACGTTTAAAACGCCCCCTGCGGCCATTGCCGGCCATTGCCCGTCATTGCAGCGGGATTATGCGGCGGGCGGACATGGCGACGGGAATTGCCGGGCCGTTCCGCAGCCTTGCCCCCACCCCTTCGTGGCCCGATCTGCGATCTTTTGCCGGTTAGGACCTCATTAATCGAAAACATGCACCCTGCGCGGGCTGTCAGAAGGGCAGCGCAAACGCTGCAGAGGGCCGGTGCCATAGGACGCAATACATCGCTTGAGTACGCCCGGCTTCTGGCCGCTTGCGGCATCGTCGTCTTCCATACCGGCGCGCCGGGGGCCGCTGTGGGCTATGCCGCGCTGCCGTTCTTCCTGATCGTGCTTGTGGTGCTGGCCGCCCCGACCGCGGCCCGTCAGGGGTTTGGTGACTATGCCCGCGGCCGGGCAAACCGCCTGCTGAAACCCTGGCTCGCCTGGTCGGCGCTTTATGGCGGGCTGAAACTGGCCGAACTGGCCGTGACCGGGGCACCGCTGCAATCTGAATTCGCGCCGCGCATGATCCTGACCGGCCCGGCGCTGCATCTGTGGTTCCTGCCCTTCGCCTTTGTCGCCTGCCTGCTTGTGCATCCCCTGATCCGCCTGTCGGCACAGGCCACGGCGCAAGGGATGGCACAGGACCGGCACAGCGCCCGCGCCGATCTGCTGTCCGCCGCTCTGGCGGCGCTGGCCCTCGGCTTTCTGGCCCTGCGGCAGGGACAGGTGTTTCCCGCGCCCCTGGCCCAGTGGCTCTATGCCATGCCACCGGTCTGTCTGGGGCTCGCCTTCATGCTGACCGGCAACCGGCCGGGGCGAATGGCGGCGCTGCTGACCGGCTTTTTTGCCCTGGCCCTTGGTGCGGGCTGGACATCGGGATGCCTGCAGATCGCCCTTGCCGCAGGGGTTTTTGCCCTGTGTATCGCCCTGCCGAACCGCCCAGGCGCGCAGCCCGGCAGACCCGGCGCGCTGCACAGCCGGTTGGGCGGGGCGGCGATGGGCATCTATCTTGCCCATCCGATGGTGCTGTCGATCCTGCACAGAACCACCGACATCGCCCCCGACAGCCTGACAATGGCCGCTCTGGGATGCCTTGGCGCCTTTGCGATCTCGGCGCTCATCCATCATATCCTGACGGTGCTGCACAGCGCGCTGGCCACCCGCAACCTGCGCCAAACCCCGCTCCGGGTTTCGGCACACCACAACACAACTGCGTAACCTGCGTCTTTTTAAGCCAACAGGAATCGATTCCAGCCGATAATCTTGTTATAGGACCATCCGGAGCGGTCCCCCTGTTCCGCTGTCGCGTATTTTGTACCAGGAAGCGGATTTCTCCGATGTCAGATGTCACCAGTCGCCACCGTCTTGATCTGTCCGGTAGCCGGGCCGTCAATCCCCTCGGGGTGCTGCTCTTCGCAGCACTCATCGCGGTCGCCCTGCCGATCTTCTGGCTGGGGTTCCAGTCGCTCGCCAGCGCCTGGATCACCCCGGAATACAGCCACGGCCCGCTGATCCCGCTGATATCGCTCTATCTGTTCCTGCGCGAATTGCGCCGCGCGCCACCGCGTGACCCTTCCGCTCCGGTGAACCGCTGGCCCGGGATCGCGGTGATTGCGGTCGGGCTGATCTTTGGCATCTTCGGAAATCTGGTGCAGATTCCCGATATCGTCACCTATGCCTTCATCATCTGGCTTGGCGGGGTGGTGCTGACCGGCTTTGGCTGGCAACGTGGCAAAACCCACCAGCTGCCGGTGCTGCATCTGGTCTTCATGCTGCCCCTGCCGCAGTTCGTCTACTGGCAGCTCACGATCTTTCTGCAGCTGGTGTCCTCGGAACTCGGCGTCTGGTTTATCCAGCTGGCCGGAATCCCGGTGTTCCTTGAGGGCAATGTAATCGACCTCGGCATCTACAAGCTCCAGGTCGCCGAGGCCTGTTCCGGCCTGCGCTACCTGTTCCCGATCCTGTCGTTTTCCTACCTCTTCGCCATCCTCTACCGCGGGCCGTTCTGGCACAAGGTGGTGATGTTCGCGATGGCGGCCCCCCTGACCATCTTCATGAACTCCTTCCGCATCGGCATGATCGGAGTGCTGGTCAACAGCTATGGCATCGGTCAGGCCGAAGGATTTTTGCACTTCTTTGAAGGCTGGGTGATCTTTGGCGCCTGCATCGGCATCCTGTTCCTGACGGCCATTCTGCTGCAGCGCCTGACGCCCAACCCGATGGGGCTGCGTGACACCATCGACATGGATTTCGACGGGCTGGGCGCCCAGGCCGCGCGGATCCTGTCGATCCGCCCGGCGCGCGGTATCGCCATTGCCACCCTTGTCAGCCTTGCCGTGACAGCGGCCTTTCTGTTCACCCCCGCGCCCGACCGGGTCCTGCCGCACCGCGACAGCTTTACCCTGTTTCCGCGCGGCATCGGTGACTGGAACAGCTATACCATCCCCCTCGACGCCGAGACGGCAAAGGTGTTGAACGCCTCGGACTACATCAACGCGGTCTATGCCCAACCGGGAAAATCCGACAGCTATGTGAACTTCTTCTCGGCCTATTACGACAAGCAGACCGAAGGCTCGGGCATCCATTCCCCCGAGGTCTGCCTGCCCGTCGGCGGCTGGGAGGTATTTTCCATCGAACCGACGCAGGTGTCCTTTCCGGACACGGTCTATGGCACCTTCACCCTGAACCGGGCGGTGATCGAAAAGGGCCTGTCGCGTCAGCTGGTCTATTACTGGTTCGAACAGCGCGGCAAGCGGCAGACCAACGACTATGTCGCCAAGGCCGGCGTGGTCTGGGACAGCCTGACCATCGGGCGCACCGACGGCGCGCTGGTGCGGTTTGTCACGCCGTTCGCTGCTGGCGAGTCCGAGGCAGAGGCCGATACCCGCCTGCAGGGCTTCATGGCCGAAATGCTGCCACAGCTGCCACGGTTCATTCCGGAATAGCCTTCGCCCAAATACCTCTGGCCGACATAACCACCCCTGCCCCCTTCCCGGGCGTCGGGGAAACGTGATAGCGCGCTTGCATCCTGCCCCAGCCTGGTAACATCCTGCCGCATGCGCTCTCCTGCACCGCACTATCACCATGAACACCCGTCCCGCTGGCTGCCCTGGCCGCCGATGCTGCTGGTGCTGCTGCTCGCCAGCATCCTGCCCGAACTGGTGCTGACGCTGGCGGATCAGGGGGTCGTCGGCCCGCCCTATCTGCGCCTGCTGGCCTACCAGCTGGGGGCCTTCCAACCGGATCTGCTGACCGGTCAGGGCCTGCAAGTCTATGCCGCCCAGCCCGTGGTGATGTTCCTCAGCTACAGCGTGATACACACCGGCCTGCTGCATCTGGCCGGGAACATGGCCGCGCTGCTCTATCTTGGGCGGCTGACGCTGGAACGCCGCTCGGGCCGGGGGCTGTGGGGGCTGTATCTGGTCGCGACCACTGGCGCGGCGGTGATGTTCACCCTGGTGGGGCCGCCCCATGCCACGATGGTCGGCGCCTCGGGTGCGCTGTTCGGGCTGCTGGGGGCCTGGGCCGTGGATTCAGGCCTGCTCTCGCCCAAGGGGCCCATGGCCGCCCCCCGCCCCCTGATCCAGTTCCTGAACCTGCTGGCCTGCGCCGGCGCGCTGATCCTGTTCGACATCGCCGGCCGGGTCCTGCTTGGCACCCCCGTCGCCTGGCAGGCCCATACCGGCGGCTTCCTCAGCGGCGCGCTCTTTGCGCTGATCCTGCCCCACGACAGGCGCCCGGCCCGGGCCCCCACCTCCGACTGACCCCAGAACCTCTGTCCCTCCCCCCGCGCCCGAGGCGGGCCGGGGCAGAATGTACCTTTCTTTGCGCCTGACCCTGTGCGAAGTCTTTTTAAGACTCTTCGCAATTTTATTTTCTTCAGGGATATTTCCAGAATGACAGCTTTTGCAAAACCGGCGCTTGTCGCCCTGGCCTGTCTGGCCGCGGCCCCGGCCGCCCGCGCCGCCACCTTTTCAACCGAGAGCAAGATCACCGCAAGCGACGCCGCAGCGGGTGACACCTTCGGGTTTTCCATTGCCATCTCTGGCACCACCGTCCTCGTCGGGGCACATGGAGACGACGACAATGGCGGCAACAGCGGCTCTGCCTATCTGTTCGACCCCACCACAGGCACACAACTCACAAAGCTGACGGCAAGTGATGGCGCGACGAATGACTACTTCGGCCTCTCCGTTGCCATCTCTGGCACCACCGCCATCGTCGGAGCATATGCGGACGACGACAATGGCGGCAACAGCGGCTCGGCCTATCTGTTCGACACCACCACCGGAGCACAACTCACAAAGCTGACGGCAAATGATGGCGCGACGAATGACTACTTCGGCAGGTCCGTTGCCATCTCTGGCACCACCGTCCTCGTCGGGGCAGATGCGGACGACGACAATGGCGCCGACAGCGGCTCGGCCTATCTGTTCGACACCACCACAGGCACACAACTCGCCAAGCTGACGGCAAATGATGGCGCGACGAATGACTACTTCGGCACGTCCGTCGCCATCTCTGGCACCACCGCCCTCGTCGGGGCATATGGCGACGCCGACAATGGCAGCGCCAGCGGCTCGGCCTATCTGTTCGACACCACCACAGGCACACAGCTGGCCAAGCTGACGGCAAGTGACGGCGTGGCGTATGACTACTTCGGCTTTTCTGTCGCCATCTCTGGCACCACCGCCCTCGTCGGGGCATTTGGCGACGACGACAATGGCAGCTTCAGCGGCTCGGCCTATCTGTTCGACATCACCACCGGAACACAACTCGCCAAGCTGACGGCAAGTGACGCCGCAGCGAGTGACTACTTCGGCAGGTCCGTTGCCATCTCTGGCACCACCGCCATCGTCGGGGCATATGGCGACGACGACAATGGCGGCAACAGCGGCTCTGCCTATCTGTTCGACATCCCCACCGGGGCACAACTCGCCAAGCTGACGGCAAGTGACGGCGCGGCGTCCGACTCCTTCGGCAGCTCCGTTGCCATCTCCGGCAACACCGTCCTCGTCGGGGCATATCTGGACGACGACAATGGCAGCAACAGCGGCTCGGCCTACCTCTACAGCAGCCCGGCAACCGTGCCGCTGCCCGCCGGTGTCTGGCTGATGCTCGCCGGGCTGATGGCCCTGGGCTGGGCGCGCCGCGCCGCCGCCCCCCGGGCATGAAACCGGCCCTTGCCGCCGCGCTTAGCCTGGCCGCCGCGCTAAGCCTGGCCGCCACCGCCGGCCCGGCGCAGACCACGCAGCCGGGTCCCGGCCCCAGCCCCGAGCGGTGCTACCTGCTCGGCCAGATCGCCCTGTCGCACTGGCTCGACCTGCTCGGCACGCTCGGCTCGGGTGACCCGGCGGTGATCGATCCGGCACTGGCGCGGGTGGACGGCTCGGCCGGCCTGTACCAGACCCTGTCCTGCGACATGCCCGCGCTGGCCTCTGCGATGGACTGCGTGCTGGTCTCTGACGCGGGCAGCCCGCCGCAGACCCGCGCCCGCCAGTGCCTGCGCGATGCCGGCCTCGCGCGCCCCTAGGCGGGGTTTCCCCCGCCACACGCCCCCCGCGCCCTACCCCGTACCCTGTCCCCCAACAGCCATATCCCAGCCATACGCTTTCCATACGCTTGCCATACGGGTTCCATACGGTTGTTTGCGCCCCCTGCCCTGCCCCACGCCGCTCTGCCGCGATCCGTTGGACACGCCCCGGCCCGCCCGGTATGACATCCCAAGACCAGCACAGGATGCCACCCCGAGATGACCCAGACCCCCGCCGATATCGCCCGTGGCGTGCTGTCGACCGAAGCCGCGGCCCTGACGCGTCTTGGTGAAGAATTGCCAAGTGATTTCAACGATGTAGTGACGCGCCTTTTGCAGGTCCCGGGGCGTGTGATCGTGTCGGGCATGGGTAAATCCGGCCATGTGGCGGGCAAGATCGCCGCCACCCTTGCCTCGACCGGCACGCCTGCCCAGACCGTGCATCCCGGCGAGGCAAGCCATGGTGATCTGGGCATGATCACGGCGTCTGATGCAGTCATTTTGATTTCTAACTCCGGTGAAACGCGCGAACTGGCCGATATCATAGCCCACACCCGCCGCTTTGCCATTCCGCTGATCGCGATCACGAAAAACCCGTCCAGTACCCTGGCAACGCAGGCAAATTTCACCCTCACCCTGCCCGATGCGCCCGAGGCTTGCGCCATCGGCATGGCGCCGACTACCTCAACCACAATGACTATGGCCCTGGGGGATGCGCTGGCCGTGGCGCTGATGCAGCACCGTGGTTTTGACCGCGCAAATTTCCTGACCTTCCACCCCGGCGGCACCCTCGGCGCCCAGCTGATCAAGGTCCGCGCCGTAATGCACAAAGGCGACGCCCTCCCCATCGTCAGGCCCGACACCGACATGGGCGAAACCCTTCTGGTGATGAGCGCAAAAGGCTTCGGCGTCGCCGCCGTGGTCGAAGACGGCCGCCTGACCGGCGTCATCACCGACGGCGACCTGCGCCGCAATCTTGATGGGCTGATGGAGCGCCGCGCCGGCGACGTGGCCACCCCCAATCCGCGCAGCATCAGCCCCGACATCCTGCTGATCGAGGCTTTGGGCCTGATGAACGCCGCCAAGATCAGCGCGCTTTTTGTTGTTGAAAAGGAACAGCTTGTGGGACTTGTCCATATCCATGACGCGCTGCGGGCGGGTGTCGCATGAGTGCGGTAATCTTCATCCCGGCGCGCTACGCCTCGACCCGCTATCCGGGCAAACCGCTGGTGGAACTGACGGGTGCGACGGGCGTCAAAAAGACCCTGATCCAGCGCAGCTGGGAGGCGGCAGTTTCGGTCAAAGGCGCTGATGCCGTCTATGTCCTGACCGACGATGCCCGCATCGCGGACGCCGCGCAGGCGTTCGGCGCAAAGGTTCTGATGACCTCCGAGGCTGCCCGCAACGGCACCGAACGCTGCGCCGAGGGCCTTGCCCAACTGGAGACAAAGCCCGACATCGTGATCAACCTGCAGGGCGACGCCCCCCTGACCCCCGGCTGGTTCGTCGAGGCGCTGATCGACCGCATGGCCGCGGACCCATCGGTGCAGATGGCCACCCCGGTGCTGAAATGCGATACCGAAACGCTGGAAAACTTTGTCACCGACCGCCGCAATGGCCGCGTCGGCGGCACCACGGCGGTGATGCGCGCCGATGGCAGAGCGCTCTATTTCTCCAAGGAAGTGCTGCCCTACGTCGGTTCGCTGGAAAGCCCGCCCGAGGTCTGGCACCATGTCGGTGTCTACGGCTACCGCCCCGCAGCGCTTGATGCCTATGGCACATGGCCCGAGGGGCCGCTGGAACGCGCCGAAGGCCTTGAACAACTGCGGTTTCTTGAAAACGGCACCCCCGTCAACTGCGTCGCGGTCGAAGGCCGGGGCCGGGTGTTCTGGGAACTCAACAACCCCATCGACGTGGCCCGCATCGAAGCGGTGCTGGCCCGGGAAGGACAGCCATGACAGCCCCGAAAACCGTTTCCATCGGCAATATCAGGGTCGCAAACGACGCGCCCTTTGCTCTGATCGCCGGCCCCTGCCAGCTTGAATCCCTTGACCATGCCCGGATGCTGGCCACGCGGATTGCCGAGGCCGCCGAGGCGGCGAACACGCCCTGGATCTTCAAGGGCAGCTACGACAAGGCCAACCGGTCGTCGCTGGGCGGCAAGCGCGGTCTTGGCATGGACGCCGGTCTGGAAATCCTCGCCGCGATCAAGGCTGAATTCGGCTGCCCGGTGCTGACGGACGTGCATGCCCCCGACCACTGCGCCCCGGTGGCACAGGTCGTCGATGTGCTACAGATCCCCGCCTTCCTCAGCCGCCAGACCGACCTGTTGCTGGCCGCGGGCGAAACCGGTGCTGCGATCAACGTCAAGAAAGGGCAGTTCCTTGCCCCCTGGGACATGGCCCATGTGGCCGACAAGATCGCCAGCACCGGCAACCAGCGCATCCTGCTGTGTGAACGCGGCGCAAGCTTTGGCTACAACATGCTGGTGTCGGACATGCGCTCCCTGCCGATCATGGCCGAAACCGGCTATCCGGTGGTGATGGACGCCACCCATTCGGTGCAGCTGCCCGGTGGTCAGGGCACATCGTCGGGCGGGCAGCGGCAGTATGTGGAACCGCTGGCGCGGGCGGCACTTGCCGTGGGCGCGGCTGCGGTGTTCATCGAAACCCACGAAGACCCGGACAACGCGCCGTCAGACGGGCCAAACATGGTGCCGATCAACCGGCTGGCAAAGATGCTGAAAGGCCTGCGCGCCATCGACGATCTGACCAAGAATCCCGGCTGAGGCCGCCTCCGCTCAGTCGCCTTTCCGCCCTGCCGCCAGACGCAGCCGCCTCAGGAAGTCGTGGGTCCAGCGCCTGACCCCTGCAAGTCTTTGCCGCGCCTGCCCCAGTTCGGCACGCAGGGCGGCATTGTCGGCTTCTGCCTTGCGGTGCCTCAGATACAGCGTTTCAAGCCCAGCCTGACCGGCGCGCAGTTGCGTCATGAGCAGCTCCTGCTGCCGCAACAGAGAGGCCGCGTCCTGCTGCTCTTCCTGTGGCAGCTCCGGCACGCGGATCTGATCGGCATCATGCGTGGCGCGCTCCCCCTGCATCCGGGCACCTCGCTGCTGCGCGGCATAGAGCGCCGCCGCAGCAGCGACATTCACCGACCCAGAGACTGGATTCGGCGTAAGATCGTGACCGGCTGCGGCAAAGTCTGCGCACAGGGCGTGCGCCTCGGCGGACTGCATCAGCACCAGTTCGGCCAGACAGAGGATGACCGGATCCTGCGCCGGGGTGGGCAGCGCCGCGATCTCCCGTCCCAGCGCACTGTTCGGGTCCAGGCCGAGGCGCGCGGCAAGGTCAGCGGATTGCGTCCCTCCGGAATCGATCTGCAGCAGGATCACCCGACGCCGGTTCTGGCGCCACAACGACAAGAGCGCCCCGGTCTCGGTCATCCACTGCGCCAGGGCGTGCTCGGCCAAGGTCCCCTCGCTCATCGCGTCGGCCACGGCATTGCGCGCACAGTACGTCAGAACCACAAGATCGCAGTCGGGATTCTGTACGAGCGCCTCGCCTGCCTGCGGTACGCACAGCCCTGGCCCGACCAGCGCCCCTGCCTTATCCAGCAGAGCGACAAGGGCTCTCTGCGCGGCAGTTGGAAAGCTCTGACAGATCAGAAAGGGGGGTACTGTCAGCGCTTGGTGGGCCTTCTGGACTTGGGGAAGGGAGGCATCCATCCTGTCTACTCTTTTGCATTTTTCTTGCATTCGGGTGTCGGCGGCAGCCGGAATCGCCTCTTACTCTGCTGGCCAATATCCAATACCGTGTCGTCCCGACGAATGTCTACAAGGCACGCCCCAATCCAGACCCGCCAGAGGCTACATTAGTCCCTTTCACAGACCAGCGGCGCGGAAAACGGCGGCTCCTAGGCACAGCCGTATGAGCAAAGCGCAATCCGCCCCTCTGCGCATTGACGGCATCACCGGTCTGGGTCAAACCCGATCTGCCATACATGCTATTAAGCCTACGGGGTTTGAAGGAGACTTTTTATGAAAATTGCAATGATCGGTACCGGCTACGTCGGCCTTGTTTCTGGGGTCTGCTTCTCGGATTTTGGCCACGATATTATCTGTGTCGACAAGGACCCCCGCAAGATAGAGATGCTTGAGCGCGGCGAAGTGCCTATCTTCGAACCCGGCCTCGATCAGCTCATGGCCAAGAATGTCGAAGCCGGCCGGTTGACCTTTACCATGGACCTGGCCAGCGCGGTCGAGGGCGCCGATGCGGTATTCATCGCCGTGGGCACACCCACCCGGCGCGGGGACGGTCACGCTGATCTGACCTATGTCATGGCCGCAGCCGAAGAGATCGCCAAGGTCGCCAAGGACTATGTGGTGATCGTCACGAAATCCACCGTGCCGGTGGGCACCAACCGCAAGGTGCGCGACGTGGTCGCCGCTGCCAACCCCGATCTCGACTTCGATGTCGCCTCGAACCCCGAATTCCTGCGCGAAGGGGCGGCCATCGACGACTTCATGAAACCCGACCGCGTGGTTGTGGGCGTGCAGTCCGACCGTGCCGCACAGGTCATGGCCGATATCTATCGCCCGCTCTATCTGCGCGACTTCCCGATCGTCACCACCGATCTGGAATCCGCCGAAATGATCAAATACGCTGCCAACGCATTCCTTGCGACCAAGATCACCTTCATCAACGAAATCGCCGCCCTGTGCGAAAAGGTCGGTGCGGATGTGAAGCAGGTCAGCCGCGGCATGGGCATGGACGGGCGCATCGGTAACAAGTTTCTGCATGCCGGCCCCGGCTATGGTGGATCCTGTTTCCCCAAGGATACCAAGGCGCTGGCCCGGATTGGCCAAGAGCATGCCATCCCGATGCAGATCACCGAGGCGGTGATCAAGGTCAACGAAGAGGTCAAGCGCCGGATGATCGACAAGCTGCGCGATCTCTGCGGCGGGTCCTTCAACGGCAAGACGATTGCGGTTCTGGGCGTCACCTTCAAACCCAACACCGACGATATGCGCGATGCGCCCAGCCTAACCATTGTGCCCGCGCTGGTGGGCGGCGGAGCCAAGGTGCGTGTCTGCGATCCCCAAGGCCGCCATGAAGGCGAGGCACTCCTGCCCGGAGTCACTTGGATCGAGGATGCATATACCGCCAGCGAGGGTGCCGATCTGCTGGTGATCCTGACCGAATGGAATGAATTCCGCGCGCTTGATCTCAAGCGGATCTCCACTGGCATGGCCACGCCCCATATGGCCGACCTGCGCAACGTCTATTCAGCCGAAGATGCCGGGGCTGCGGGCTTTTCCTGCTACGACAGCATCGGGCGCGCGGCCCTGGGTGGCAGCGCTGCGTGACAGCGCAACATTCTGCACATAAGCTCCTTTTGGGCCCACTCTCCCAAGGTCCAGAAGGACATCCATGACCGCCCCCAAGCCGCCGCTGATCCTAGTTGTCATGGCCGTCTACCGGCCGAAACCCGACCAGTTGCGCGCGCAGCTGGCCTCTATCAAGACGCAAAGCCATCAGGAGCGGCATCTGGTGGCGGTGATTGCCGATATGCAATCCGCCGATCTGGTGTGCGGCCTCGCTGCACAGCTTGATCTGCCCTGCACCTGCGTGCCCTGCGATGCCGAGCTTGACGCCGTACGCGCGGTCGAAGCCGGGCTGGCGAACGCGCTGGACCTGATCCCGGTGCTGAATACCCAGGGCGATCCGGAACCATTGATCGCCCTGTCGGATCAGGATGATATCTGGCACCCCGACCGGCTGGCGCGCGGGGTGGCTGCACTGACCGACAGCCCAGCCCAGATGGTACATTCTGATGCCCGACTGGTGGGACCGGATGGCGCGGCGCAGACACATGGCTCGATGTTTCGTTTTGAGCGTCGCCATCGCCATCCCGGCCTGCGCGGGTTACTCTATCGCAACAACATCACCGGTATGACGCTGACCATGCGAGCGCGGGTGGCGCGCATCGCCCTGCCCTTTCCACCGCAGTCGGGGGTGCATTACTACCATGACCTATGGCTCGGGCTGATCGCGGCGGCCACGGGAGGCGTCGGGCTGATCGGCGCAAAACTTGTCGACTATCGTCAGCACGGCGCCAATGCCATCGGCGCCGTGGACCGGCAGAAAGGCTGGCTGCGCGCTGGAAAACGGCATCTGCCGAATGGCATGTGGATCCGCCACGAGGCCGCCGCCTATGCGCTGGCCCGCTATTTGGCCCAGTCCGCCCACAATCGGATCAGCGATGCGGTGGATGACGGGCGGCTGCCCGCCGGGGATGCCCAGGCGCGGGCGCTGCGGCCCTATCTGGGCCGTATGGACGGGGCGGCAACCCATCTGTGGGACAGCGCGAAACTGGCGCTCAGCGGCCATCTGGCGCTGGCGCGCATCGCGGGTGGCTTTGCCGTGGTCAATCTGGGCCGCGCGGCCTGGATCCTGCGCGAGGCGTTGGGACCGGGACGAGACAAGGCGATAGGCGATTTTGATACACGGCTCTATTCCATGGCACCCGGTATCGCACCGAAACCACCCCGGGCCGCCATCGCCCGGGTCCTGAAACCAGTGGAGCACGACAGGCTGATTGATCAGCGCAAGGTGCCGCGCTGGCACCCGCAATTCGACGCCCCTGCTCCGGCGCTGACAGTGATGGTGCCAACGCTCAACCCGACCGAGATCTTTGCCGGCATCGTCACCGCATTGGATATTGGGCTGGGGCTGGCGGCACGGGGGTTCCATGTGCGCTTTGTCGCCACGGACCTGCCGGTCTCATCCCCCGCTGTCTCGCGCAGCTTCGTGCTGCAGCGCCAGCCCGGGCTGGCGGCCGAGGCCGCCGCGCGCGTCTCGCTTCAGTGTGGCGTGCGGGGGGGCCAGTTGTCAGCCCACCGGGGTGATGTTTTTCTCGCCACCGCTTGGTGGAGCGCGCATCTGGCCGATAGGCTGATCCGCGACCATGGCTATTCCCAAAGCCGGTTTCTTTATCTCCTTCAGGATTTCGAGCCGAATTTCTACGCTTGGGGATCGGACTGTGCCGATGCCATGGCAAGTTATGACTTCGATTTCGAACCAGTGTTCAACACCACCCTGCTGCGCGACTACTTTGCACAGCAGGGATTTGGCTTTGCGACCGGGGATACGCTGGCCTTTCACCCGGCCATCGACATTGCGCGCTACGCGGCGGGCGCGCGCCGCGACACAACCGGGCCGCGCCGTCTGGCGCTTTATGGCCGCCCCGAAGTGGCGCGCAACATGTACCCCACCGCGATCGAGGCACTGTCGCGCTTTATCGAGACCGAAAAACTGGGACCGCAGGACATCGCCCCGGTGTCTGTCGGTCTGCGCCATGATCCGGTGCGCCTGCCCGGCGGCGTGCTGCTGGAAAGCCTGGGCAAGCTGCCATGGGAGGATTACCCCAACTATCTGCTGGGCACCGATCTGGGTCTGTCGCTGATGTATTCCCCACACCCCAGCCATCCGCCTATCGAAATGGCGGCCTCGGGCGTACGGGTTGTGACCAACCATTTTGGCCCCAAGGATCTGAGCACACTCACCCCCGCGATCCTGTCGGCGCCAGCCACCGCCCCTGCCCTGGCCGCGGCCCTGTCGCAGGCATGGCACAGCGGCCCTGTCACAGCCACTGATCGCGCCATCGACCTCACCACACTTGGATTGTCGCCAGAGGTGATGATCGACGGGCTGGCAGAGCGGCTGGGCCGGATGCTGTCCTGCACGCCGACGGCCAAGCTGCACCGCGCCCCCCAATCGGTACAACCTTCCGACACGACTTCGGAGAAGGCCTCATGAGCCGCCGGATATTGCTGCATATAGGCTCTCCCAAATGCGGATCGACCTACCTTCAACAGGTGATGCTGAAAAACGCCAAGGCTCTGGCCCTGCGTGGCATCCGCTATCCACACGACCGCCCTGCTGCACCGGACCATCCTGGCAACGCCGCTGATCTGGACCAGATCGACCGCGCGGGGCTCGATGCGCTGTTCGCGGGCGGCGCGCACACCGTGGTGCTCAGCCACGAGGATCTTTACTCCCGTGCCGGTCTGGCCAAACCATTGGCAGCCCTGGCCCGCGAGGATGGCACCACCGTACAGGTCCTGGCGTTTCTGCGCCCCTTCAGCGAATTCCTGTTTGGCGATTATTCACAATTCATGAAGCAGCACTTCGAAACCTTCCTCGCCAAGCGCAAGCCCTATGGCGGTATGGATTTCCCCGCCTTCGTGCAGCGGCGCGTGCGCACGCTCAAACCATCCGCCTTCCTGACGAACTGGCAAAAGCAATTCCCGGACACCGCGATACGCGTCAGCAGCCACCGCGCCATGCGCAACGTGTTGGAGCATGAATTGGGAGCGGGGGCGGCGCTGGACTGGGAGGTGCCGCATCACAGCACCAATCCGTCCCTGCGTATGGAAGACTGCGACCGCATTACCGTCGCAATGCACGACCCTGCCGTAACGGACAGAGCTATTCGCAGCATGTTCCGCGCGGCATTTCGAAAGACACGCGCACCGGATAGCGGGCGCACGCCCGAACGCATCGCCCGGATCGAGGGTGCCTTTGCCGCAGAGAATACCGCCCTGCTGGAAAAATTCGGCTATGATAACCGGCTGCCCGAAAGCTAACCTGCCGCGATGGTGTCCGGGTGGGGCCTGCGCATCAGCGCCTTATAAAAGGCAATGCCATCGTCCACATTATTAAAGCGTCTCAGCCGACCTTTTTCCAGCACGTATACTTTGGAGCACATGCGTTTCACCTGGCCCAGCGAATGGGTGATCATGATCACCCCGCTGGTACGCATCCGTTCATGGAACAGGGCCTCGCTCTTGGCCTTGAAGGCAGCATCTCCCACCGCCATCACCTCGTCTACCAGATAGGTGTCGAACCGCAGCCCCATGGATACGCCAAACGCCAGCCGCGACCGCATCCCCGAGGAATAAGTGCGGATTGGCAGGCGGAAGTGCTGGCCCAGCTCTGCGAACCCCTCAACAAAATCGACCAGCTCGTCGGTGTCCACGCCGTAGACCCGTCCGATGAAGCGGGCGTTCTGCAACCCCGTGAGATCGCCGTTGAAAGATCCGGCAAACCCGACCGGCCAGGATATTGTCCCCGTTGAGAGGACTTCGCCACTGTCCGGTTCCGTCGCGCCGGACAGCATCTGCATCAGGGTCGACTTTCCTGCCCCGTTACGCCCCAGGATCGCCACGGAAGCCCCGCTGGGAAAGACTGCATTGAGATTGTCCGCCACCATCTTGCGTCGCCCGTCCAGCACAAAGGTCTTACACAGGTTACGCAGTTGGATCATCCGGTCGATCCCCGCTTCAGCGCCTGTCGCGCAGCGAATAATAGATCATTGCCGCGATCGACCACGAGATCAGCAAAAAGCCCCCGATGGTGAACATCAGCACGAACCGGCGCGGATACTCTGCCGTCTGCGCCAGGGTCGGGGCCACGTAGCTCGCCAGATAGCGCGACTGGCGCTGTGCCTTTGCCATAGCATCATTGCGCGCCGCCAGTGCCGCGAGAAAGCTTTTCTCGGCGAATTCACGATCCATCTCCAGCCCCTCGTATTCCTCGAGCAGGGTGGCATACGCCGCATCGCCGCTAACCTGGTCCGCAGCCGACCCGACAAGGCCGTTCACGCTGCCACCAAACTGACTGCGCTGCTCGACGACCTGCTTGCGGATCGCCTCGATCCGGCCGTCCAGCTGCGTCACCCGCGGATCAGAGACGCTGGTGGCAGCGTCCAGCAGGGTCTGGCGCGACACCAGTTCGTCGGCCAGCTGGCTCTGCAGCGCGTTGACCACTCCCATCTGCCCCTGGATATCGGCTAGGGGATCAATCATCCCGGTGCGGTTGCGAAACGCCGTGGTGGCTTGGCGCGCCTGCTTGAGCCGCTCCTGGGCACGCTGCAGATCTCCCTCGGCATAGCGCGTGGCATCGGCCCGTGCGATGGTCGAGAGCGTGTTGATCATCGCGCTGCTTTCGTCAAAGATCGTCGTGGCCACGGCCGTGGCGTCGGCGGGATCGAAGGCTAGGACCCGCACCTCGATCAGGCTCGAACCCCGATCATAGAAGACCTTGACCATGCGCTGCCAGTAGGTCCAGAGCGCCTCAATCCGGGCATCCTCGCCTAGGGCAAAGACCGGATCTCCCGGCACAGTATAGATTTCGCGCAGGTCCAGCCGCGCACTTACGGCGCGCACCATCTGCTGGCTCTGGATATATTCATAAAGGATGTCCGTATCGGACGAGGAGGACCCCGAAAGCCCGGCGACCCCCCCCAGAAATGCGAGTGTCGAACCGACCTCTTCGGTGCGCACGGCAAAGCCGACCTTGCTGGCAAACTGGTCGTGGGCGACGGTGAAGAGATACCAGCCCGTCGCCACAAGCGGGATCACCACCCATAGCACAAAGCTCAGCATCAGCAGCCGGTGACGGCGCCGGACGCGTGTGGGGCCTGCAGCTGGGCGCGGGGCAGCATCCTGCCGTCCCTGCGGCACAGTGGCCGAGGTGCTGTCGCTCCCTGGGATCGCGTGTTTCAAAATAGGCCTCTTCAACTGCGCCGCCGGGCCATCCCGCGTTAATCTTTTATTATCCGAGTTTGCGTTAATAATTCCTTATCGAAGATGAGGAAAAGCCAATCACTGCCATGAACCAGCCTGCGCCCCTCTCGCTTCCCTCCCAACGCGCGCGCCCGCCGCACCGGCGGTTCGTGACATTGCGCGTGATCGTGGCGCTGATGCTGCGTGAGATGTCGACCACGTATGGTCGCTCGGCGCTGGGGTATCTCTGGGCCATTCTCGAACCCGTTCTCGGGATCATGTTGATGACGTTGATCTTTTCCATGGCCTTCAGAACCCCCAGACTCGGCACCAGCTTTCCGCTGTTCTTTGCCTCAGGGGTCCTCCCGTTCATGGCCTATATGGATATATCGAGCAAGCTGGCCGCATCGCTCAAGTTTTCGAGCAAGCTGCTGTTCTATCCCGGCGTCACCTTTGTGGATGCGATGATTGCGCGCGTCCTACTGAATACGATGACCCAGATCCTGATTTCGGGGCTGGTCTTTATCGGCATCCTGGTGGCCTACGACGTTGACGTCATCCTGGACATTCCGGCTATCGCGCTTGGTTTTTTCATGGCACTTTCGGTGGCCGTCTCGGTGGGAACCCTGAACTGCTACCTGCTCTCGCTCTATCCTGTCTGGGAACGGGTCTGGGCAATCCTGAACCGGCCGATGTTCCTCATATCCTGCATCCTGTTCACCTTTGAAACCATCCCGCTGCCCTATCGTGACTGGCTGTGGTGGAACCCCCTCGTGCATGTGGTGGGTCAGGTGCGCGGCGGGATCTATACCACCTATGACCACAGCTATGTCTCACCGCTGTATGTCTTCGGTCTGTCATCGGCGATGCTAGCCTTTGGGCTGTTGCTGCTGCGCCGCTATCACCGCGACATCGTCAACATATGAACCTGCCGACGTGCCGCGGGGCAGGGGCAGGGGCAGGGATTTGTTTCGCACGCGAAACATTTGACCATTTGGTCAAAAAAATTAATCCACCTGCCGCCGCAACCACTGGGTCAGGGCGTGGCGCAGGTCTTCGGTCAGGGCTGCCCCAGACAGGGTCAGCGCGCCATTCCCGTGTTGGCGCAACCAGAGGTCAGGCGCCACCTCCTCGACCTCGTTCTGTGGTCTGCCCCCCTTTGGGGCGATGTTCTGCGGCACACCGGGCAAGGTGGAGACGGCCGGTGCCGCGACGACGGGGGCAGGGGAGGTGCCACCCCCTTCAGGCGCAGGTTGCGGCGTCAAGATCGACTGGACCACGGCCTGTTCTGCCTCTGGCGTGTCCGGGGCCGCCGCGTCAAGCGCATTACGCAACCGCCCGGCCAGTCCGGCATCATCCTCAAGCGCGTGTGACAGAGTCAGCCCCGTGCGTTCAGCCAAAGCCTGGGGAAAGCGCAGGCTGCCGTCCAGCGCCTGAACGATCCCCAGAAAGCTGCCGATCTTGGACCGCTTGGCGCGCGAGGCGGCGTGAAACAGCTGCTGCAGGGCCGCCTTCTGAGTATCAAAGACGCCCTGTTCGACCGCCTTCAGCACGATGCGGGCGCGTTCGTAATAGCTAAGACCGACGCGAATCTCGTTCTCCTCGACCATGGCGAGGTAGGCATCCGAGGCCTGATCGGGCCGGCGCAGCAGGGCCAGCACCTGGGTGAACCGCGCATCATTGGTCTGTTCGGCCAGTTGGCGCAGCGCCTGACAGCGCCGCCAGCCCGAGATCAGCCCATAACGCCCGCCCCCCAGATCGGCGACCTCAATCGGGGTCTGCTGGCCGCGCGCCAGCACAGAGGCGCGCAGCGATTCCATCTCGGCGTCCTCCACCACGATGCGGTCGCGCACCAGATAGCCCACATCGACAGCATCAAGCGGCAGTTCAAGGACCATGCGCCCCTCGGTACGGGCACGGGTCAGGGTGTCGGCCATTTCTTCGAAAGCGGCGGTACTTGATGCGGCGCGGGCCACATCGGCAATGGGTGCCGCGCGGGCAAAGATGCCTGTGGGTTCTGTCGGCGTGTCGTCCAGATAAGTCGGGTTCGCGGGGGTAAGGCGTTTGCGCTTGGCCATCACATGGCTCCTTGGATGTGGTGGGGCAGGGGGGTCATTCTGCGGCCTCCTGCAGGCCTAACGCGTCGCGCCGCCAGGCGCCGATCAGCAGCTGCTTGAAGGCGGCATAGGTAGCATCGAACGTTTCGCGCCCGCGCACATAGGTCTCGCGGTTGAAGTCGCGGTAATCCGCCTCGTAGATGCCCTGCACCTGTTCGCCGGCCTGTCCGATCAGGGCGGTGAAATCCTGCCGGTGGGGACTCAGGGTCTGACCAAGGTAAGCCTGCATCAGCGAGGCAAGCTCCGCCTGCTGGCTCCCGTCATAGCGCGTGACCACCGCACGCACCGCATCCCACTGGAACGACAGCTCGTCGCGCCCCAGCGCGCGGGCGGCCATATTCTCGGCATCCTCGATGCTGGAGAATGTCGAATGCAGCATGTCAAAGAACCGCCCCGTGGAGTCGAACTCAAGGAACGACGCCCCGAGCGGCACCAGCAGGATGTCCGAGGCCGCCAGCCCGTTGATCGTGAGATACCCTAGCGCGGGGGGCGTATCGAGAAAGACGATGTCATAGGCATCGAGAATTCCGTCTGCCTCAAGCATGTCGGTCAACGCATCCCAAAGCTTCCAGCCGCGCCCGGACATGCGCCAGACCGGGATCTGGAACTCGGCCCAGTAGAGGTTCAGCTGTGCACCGATGAGATCGATGTTGGGCCAGTGGGTTTTCTGCACGAGGCTCTGGGCCTTCACATCCAGCGCATCCGACAGGGTGTCATCCAGCGGCAGAGGCGCCTCGCCCCGGTCCATCCGGCGTTGATTTTCACCGCGCAGGTGCAGGGCGTAATGGCGCGCGAGCAGTGGGAAGACCGTCTGCCATTCGTCCTGAACCTTGCCGCCAAAGATTGAGGTCATGGAGCCTTGAGAGTCGAGATCAATCACCAGCACCTTGTAGCCGTCGAGGGCCGCGGACATCGCCAGATGCGCTGCCGTGCTGGTCTTGCCCACACCGCCCTTGAAGTTCGCCACGGCCACCATCTTGGCCGGCAGGCCCTGGGGACGATAGGGCAGGTACTCCTTGGCCTTGGACCCTTCGGTTCCGAAATGCGCGCGCAGGCGCAGCACCTCGTCCAGGGTGAACCACTTGGCGCCGCCTTCAGTTTCCGAGCGGCCCTGCGGCAAGTCGGGGTTCTGTTTCAGCACCCGGCGGAAATGGCCCGTGGCGACGGGGATCAGATAGCGGGTGATCTCCCATGTTGAAAACAGCCGCAGGGTTCTATGGCCATCCGCCTCAAGCCCGCGCGAGGCCAGATCCGAACGCCCGGCCTCGCAGGCGCGGGCCATGGCGCCGAACCCCTTGGTTGTCGCCGGGTTGCCCAGATGCGCCAGGGCGGCGTCCGGATCGATGTTGAAATAGGGGGGCAGAGGCCCCCGGGTGTCGGGTTTCATCACTGCGCGTCCTCTTCGGATACAGAGGCTTGTCTGCCTCTGTATAGGCCTCATACTTACGCGTTTTTCTAAAGGTGTACGCGCTTTTCATCAGCATAACACAAAACGTCATACATGAAAGAAAAACCCGTACACGACCTCTTTTTCTTAGCAAATTCAGAGGTGAAATCTGGGGAAGCGGCGGCATTTCAGCACTGCTTTGCTGTTCGCCCTGTTATTTTTTGTTAGTTGATACGTTACGGGGAAAGCGGTGCTGTCGCAAAGCCCTTGTTTACATGGCGCGGAATGCCGCCTTTTGGACAAGGGTGACTCTGATCCCCCGTTGAGGCGACTCCGATCCCCCGACAAGGCGACTCTGATCCATGGTTCGCGGCGCAGCCCGCGCTGGACGCATGCTGTGGATAACTCTAGGGTGGGTGTCACTGAAACCCCGATAGCGGAATCGCATCAAAAAGTCGGGGGCAGGCAAAGCGGCAGAGCAGTCGCACCAAAGGCGAGGACAGGCAGATGGCCGGATCAGCTATGATCCCGGGCGGGGGCGGGGGTAACCTCATGCCCGACCGGCATCCGACAGCGGACTTCTTTGTCTGCGACATGTTCGGGGCCAGCCCCAAGGATGACCTTGGCACCATGGAGCATCCGATCTTTTCGCTCAGTACCCGACCGGACCGGCGGGTGCTGAGTTACGAACACAACGGCACTCAGGTCGAGGTCACGCCCAGCGTGAAGGGTCGCGCGACGATCCACGACAAGGATGTGCTGATCTATTGCGTGAGCCAGCTGATGGCAGGGCTGAACGCGGGGCGCGCCGTCAGTCGCACGCTGCACCTCAAGGCGCATGACCTGCTTGTGGCGACCAATCGCGACACCTCGGGCGATGCCTACACCCGGCTCAAGGAAGCCTTTGAACGGCTGGCCGGGACCCGCATCACCACGAACATCGCGACCGGTGGGCACGAAACGACGCGCGGCTTCGGTCTGATCGAAGCCTGGGAAATTGTGCGCCGGTCGCGCGGCGGGCGGATGATTTCGGTGACGGTGACCCTGTCGGACTGGCTGTTTCGGGCGGTGTTGGGGCGATCGGTCCTGACACTCAGCCGGGATTATTTCCGCCTGCGCAAACCGCTGGAACGGCGGGTCTACGAACTCGCCCGCAAGCATTGCGGCCGTCAGGCGGGCTGGACGGTGAGCGTCGCGGTGCTGCACAAGAAGTCCGGATCGACCGCACCCGTGCGGGTGTTCCGGGCCGCCATCCGGCGCATGATCCAGGATGCCCATCTGCCTGACTATGTGATGTCGGAAAAGGACGGTGACCTGATCCTGTTCGAACGCGCGACTGCGGTGACCGAGACCCGCGGCGCACCGGTGCTGAAACCCGCCACGCTGGACACCGCCCGCGAGATCGCCCCCGGCGCGGATGTCTATGCGCTGCAATCGGTCTGGCAGGACTGGTGGGCCAGCACTGGGCGCCCCCGTCTGGGCAATCCCGATGCAGCCTTCCTTGGTTGGGTCAGGGCTCGGGGTGACAGAAAATCCTGATCAAACTTTCCTGACGGCTTAGTTCGCCGTGCCCGTCGCGCCATAGGGTGGCAGGTCCAGAGGGCCGTCCTGTTCCAGCGTCAGCGGTGCGGGATAGCGGCTGATCGCGGGCGCATCCGCCCCGTGCGGTATCAGCAGTACAAGGTGCAGCACGCCGTCCCGGCGGCGCACCTGTTCCGGGATCCAAGGACTGCCTAGTGTTTCGGCCGACAGTTCACCACCCTCGGGCAGGGTGCTGAAATCATGTATCTTACCATTGAGTGTCAGAACGTCGCCATGCCGTTCGGCAATCAGCGGGGTGTCGTGGCGGAGAGGGATCAGTGTCAGATACATTCTGTCCTCCTTAGAACCAGAGGCCGATGGCCAGCAGATCGGCGGTGCCTGCGGTGATTGACTGGGTGGGGGCGTAGATCTGGCTGCCGCAAGAGATGGCAGAGCGCGATCCCACCGTGCCCCAGCGGCTTGATCCTTCGGCAGAGCATATCACAGAGGGCGGCGCGGCAAAGGTGGCCGGATAATACCAGTTCTGATTTTCCGAACGGAAGAGTGCGCCATGGGCAATGCTGGTTGCATAGGCGCCAAAGCCGCTGATCCAACAGATCTGGGTGCCACAGGCCAGACGCATGTAGGTGCCATTGGCATTTTCGCCGCGTTCGACCACGGCCCCCGTGGGCTGACCGGCCAGCTGAGAGACGGCGCCCACCAGATTGCCGGGGCCATAGCCGTAGTCCGCCCGCATCAGCCGCCCCGGCGTTACATCCGCGGGATCGGTCTGCACGGCCGCCCCGGTCACATGGCCGGAGGTACTGCTGACCTGCAGCGCCGTGGTCCAGGCGCTGCCATCGGGGCTGACCTTGAGCCCCCAGTCGGTGTCGCCGACTAACCCCATCTCGGCATGGCCGATCCAGTCGGACTGGAACAGCAGGCTGGCGGTGCTACCCGCCGCCGCCTTGTTGATCTTGATCTGGTGACCGCCGCCGACATGGCTGAAGAGGCTGGCGTCACCGGCCACCGTCAGACGGTTGATGCTGTCGGATTCTGTGCCGATGCCGATCCCGTCAAGGTTCTGGGTCGCGCCCTGCGACAAGGCCCAGCCGGAGCCGGTATAGGTATAGATCCACCCTGCAGGTAGCAGGACCGCCTGCCAGCCCACCTGCGGGGTCACGAACAGCCAGCCGCCATTGTCCCAGGCCGCGAGCTGTCCATCCTGTCCAGCCCAGGATCCCGTGGCCCCGGTGCCAATTGCAAAGACCGCACCATCCTGTGGCGATCCGGGCGGAGTCACCAAGTCCAATCCGTGCAGGCGCAGCTGTACCAGAACATCCAGCACCTCAAGCGCGCTGTTGTGGGTGACATGTTTCTGCGCCTGCGAGGGCAAGAGAAAGGGCAGGGACAGGCGGATCGAATTGTCGGGCATGGGGGGTACTCCGGGGCTGGCTGCAAGTGCGCTACTGTCTGCGGCAGAGGCTTGCCAAAGCGTGAGGCCCCCGGTCGGGGTGTTAAGACAGCGTCAATCCGTGGTGCGCTTGCGCGGCTTCATGACCAGGCGGCCATCCACGGTGATCTGCGGCAGATAGCGTAAAGGCTCCGCCAGATCCTCCTGCCCGGGCAGAAAGCGAAGGCGTGCGCAGCGAATACGTTCGCCATAACAAAGCACCCGCAGTCCGACCCCGTCGATGCGCGCGCGCAAGCTGGCATGTACCGACAGGCCTGCGCCTGTGGGCAGCGCCATGCCATAGAGCGGCACCAGACCGACCCTCCGCCCCGCAGCACGGTCGGCGTCGAGCCAACGCAGCAAGGACTCGAAGGCGTCATTTCGCAGACCCAGCAGTCCGGCATAGACATGATCCAGCGGCATCTCGGCCTCGGCATCAAATCCGGGATGCAGGACTGCGGGGGCGGGAAAGGGGGCGCGGCCGGTGTAGCGCAGTGTGGCGGCACTTGCGTGATAGGCGCTCTGCGCCTCGAAATATTCCCGCCGCGCGCCGTAGAGGAACCAGCCCATGCCGGTCGCCGCATCAGCGGTCGCATTGCCGCCGTGATCGCGCTGCAGCGCCAGCGGCCCGCCGGGCAACTCGGGCACCGATCCGGCGCCATACAGCCTGCGCACCCGGCGCAGCAGTTCCCCATCCGCCGACACCCGCAGTTCGTCCCACCCACCC
This sequence comes from Puniceibacterium sediminis, assembly GCF_900188035.1. GTDB lineage: Bacteria > Pseudomonadota > Alphaproteobacteria > Rhodobacterales > Rhodobacteraceae > Puniceibacterium > Puniceibacterium sediminis. The sequence goes on from NZ_FZNN01000018.1 coordinate 58,826, forward strand.
AGCGTGTCAGTCAGCAGGGCACGGGGCAGCATGAGCGAAGTCATGTTCTCGTGCAGGATGCGCCCCTCTCCGGTCCAGCGGCTGACGGCAAGGTCTGCGGTAACGCGGGCCTGCAGCGTCAGACAGCCGACAAAGCCGCGCTGAGTTTCGAGGAACTGCACCTGCCGGGCTATACGTTCGGGATGTGACCAGTCATCGGCATCGTGGAGGGTGACATAGGTGCCGCGTGCTGCCGCAAGCCCTGCATTGCGGGCGCCATAAGCCCCCTGGTTCTGCGGCAGGCGGATCACTGTCAGGCGCGGATCGTGCGCGGCCCGTTGCGCGGCGATCATGGCCGTTGCATCGCTGCTGGCATCATCCACCACGATCAGTTCCAGCGCCTGCCAGCTTTGTCCCAGGACCGCATCCAGCGCGGTTGTCAGCATCGCGGCGGCATTGTGTGCGGCGAGGATCACGCTGACCAGCGGGCCGTCGCCCCCCTGCGGAAGCGGAGGCGTCTTTGGCGTCAACCGATCGAGCAGGGGGCCATCACCGTCGCGCAGTGTCATCGGTGCGAGACCTGCGCGCGCCAGTGCGGCGTTGAGACAGGCAAGCCGCGCGCCGGGCCGGGGGTCGAGATGCGCGGCGGCCAGATCCAGATCGTCACTTACGGGGGGGGTGGCGCGGATCTGGCGGGCCGCTGCGCCGTCCCCGGCCTGTGCGGTGGAGATGAGGTGCAGCGGAGCCATGGCGGGGCCAAGATTCCTTAGCCAGCGCGCGGCCTCGGCGGGCTGGCCCTGGTGCAGTGCCCAGACCGCAAGCGCCTGACGGGCCTCCGGATCGGGTGGGCACGCCTCGGCCAGGGCGGTGAGCGCGCGCAGCGGTCCACCGCCCGACCCGCTCTCCTCCAGCCCGCCGGTTTCCAGCAGCCCGCGCAGATGTCCGGCGCGGCTCTGGACGGCAGGCTGGACATCCAGCGCGCGCCCTTCGTCCCGGCCCCGGCTCAGGTAGTGGTGCAGGGGGTCGACACCTGCGGCCGCCACATCCGGGTTGGCCAACAGATAGGCCCGGGGGCTGAACTGCGGCCCCGGTGCGCGGCCAAGCGCATGGCCAAGGCGCAGGAAATGCGCAAGCGGGTCAGGCCCGCCCTGCGCCCCATCGGGATGGTGGCGCAGATACCACGCGGCATCGAACAGGCCGCTGTGTCGCAGTGCACGGGCAAAGCGGGCGCGCCTCAACCGGGCACGTAATCGGTGCGGCAAGGGGGCATCGGGCTCAAGCAGCCGGGCGCTCAGCGCCGCGATTGCAGCATCGCGCCGGGCCAGTTCGGCGCGTAGGGCATCGACCTGGGCACCGAGCAGACGCTGTTGCGCAGCCAGCGTGGCGATCTGGCTGTCGGGGGGATCCTCTTGCGGGATCTCTTCCGTCACGGTGCCCCTGCTCCGCGATCTGCGGACCGGCTCCCGGCCAACTTGGCGCGGATGCGGGCCATGTTCGGTTCCTGGGGCTCGCTCAGGGTGATGCTGTCCTGCCCGCCCGCGCCGCCAAGGAAGTATTGCACGGTCAGCACGGGTATGGCGACGGCGGGGTTGGCCGCGCTGTAGCGCAGCAGCAGATCCCAGTCCACAAGCCGCGTCAGCGCGGGATCGAACCCGCCCAGGTGCTCATACAGGGCGCGGGTATGCACGAGGCTGTTGAGGTCGATGTAGTTTTCTGCCTCCAGGGCGGCACGGTCGAAGCGGTGGAACAGGATATCGCTCCGCTGCGCGATCAGATTGTGTCGGCACAGGGCGGTATACGCCAGTGACGGTGCCTTGCGCCCCGCCGTGCCGATCAACCCGCTGCAGGCAAAGAGCAGATGGTCCGGCTCCCATATGTTGTCACTGTCGAGATAGGCGATGATCTCGCCCTGCGCGACGCCAAGCCCCGCGTTGCGCGCTGCCGAGACGCCGACATGGGGGGCTTCGATCAGCACCAACCGCCCTTCGGCCAGCGGTTCGGGAAACTGCTCGCGCAAGAGCGCCACCGTGCCGTCCGTGCTGCCGTCATCGACCACGATCATCTCCTGCGGGGGGCGAGACTGCAACAGAGCCGAGTTGATCGCCTGGACGATCACATGCGCGCGGTTCCAGGTTGGCATCACCACGCTGATGTTGCGCCCATCGCTGCGTGCGGCGGCGAGAGCTGTATCGCGCAGCGATGCGGGAAATTCTGCGGCAAAGCGGGGATGCACCACATTTGACAATGCCTCCAGCGTCGCGGGGCGGGCATGGTCGGCATAGCTGTCCGGAGAATAATCCACCAGATCGCGGGGCAGGCGCCCCTCAGCCGCACCACTTGACAGATAATGCTTCAGCGGATTGGCACCTGCTGCGGCCACATCTGGGTTGGCGGCAAGATAGGCCGGAGCATCCAGAAAGGCACCGCGCCGCCAGCGGGGCAGGGCGTGCATTGCCTCTGCCAGCAGCAGGCCCATGGCATGGGTATCACCGCTCAGCCTGTCACGTGTCGCGGCGGTGCGATAGTGCTGCGCCTCGAACTGCGCCTTCTGCGCCTGGGCAGTCAGCGTCGCATGATTGCGCGCCTCGGCGGCCATCAGTGCGGCCAGCACCTGCGCCAGATCAGCCGCCGACAGACCACGGCCTTCGGTGGCCAGCAACAGATGCCGCAACCGGTCAGCCAAAGGCACCTGCCGTGACAGGATCGCCAGCAGATCTGTCGTCTCGTAGCCATCGGGGCCGCGCTGTTCCGTCTCACTGTCCGTGCCGCCTGTCACTGTCACTGATCCGTTCCACAGCCTCTTTTGCTGGCAGTTTATGCAGTGAACCTGCCCAGCGACAAGAGGCCTGTGGGCTTGCGTCGCTCCGGGGGGAAGGCTTGCCAGTCGTCCGGGCGGAGGCTAGGTTGAATTTGTCTGGACATTGTGTGTGACCCCAGATGCGACAGTTTTAACAGGTGAATGGATAATCGAATGCACAAGACTGCCCTTATAACAGGTATCACGGGGCAGGACGGATCCTATCTTGCGGAATTTCTTCTGGAAAAGGGCTACGAGGTCCACGGGATCAAGCGCCGTGCCTCTCTCTTCAACACCCAGCGGATCGACCACATCTATCAAGATCCGCATGAAGCTAAACCCAAGCTGAAACTGCATTACGGCGATCTCACCGATAGTTCGAACCTGACGCGGATCCTGTCCGAAGTGCAGCCCGATGAGGTCTATAACCTTGGCGCGCAGTCCCATGTGGCTGTGTCCTTCGAGGCACCGGAATATACCGCCGACGTGGACGCGATTGGCACCCTGCGCCTGCTCGAGGCGATCCGCTTCCTCGGTCTGGAAAAGAAGACCCGCTTCTATCAGGCCTCGACCTCAGAGCTTTACGGCCTTGTCCAGGAGATTCCGCAGACCGAGACCACGCCGTTCCATCCGCGCAGCCCCTATGCCGTCGCCAAGATGTACGCCTACTGGATCACTGTGAATTACCGTGAAGCTTACGGGATGTATGCCTGCAACGGCATCCTCTTCAACCACGAGAGCCCGCGCCGCGGCGAGACCTTCGTGACGCGCAAGATCACCCGCGGTCTGTGCAATATCGCGCAGGGTCTTGAGGACCGCCTTTACATGGGCAATATCGACGCGTTGCGCGACTGGGGTCATGCCAAGGATTACGTGCGCATGCAGTGGATGATGCTACAGCAGGATGCGCCGGACGATTTTGTCATCGCGACTGGCGTACAATATAGTGTGCGCCAGTTTATCATCTGGTCCGCAGAGCATCTGGGGATCAGCCTCAATTTCCAGGGCGAGGGCGTTAACGAAACAGCCGTCGTGGCAAAGGTGACCGGTGACAAGGCCCCCGGCGTGAAACCCGGCGATGTGATCCTGCGCATCGACCCGCAGTATTTCCGCCCCGCCGAGGTCGAGACCCTGCTGGGCAGCCCGATCAAGGCCAAGGAGAAACTCGGCTGGACGCCGCAGATCACCACACAGGAAATGTGCGAGGAAATGGTGGCTGAAGACCTCAAGTCAGCGCAGCGCCACGCCCTGCTGAAGCAGCATGGATTCGATCTGCCGGTCTCTCTGGAGAACGGTTAGTCCCATGCGCAAGATCTATGTGGCAGGTCATCGCGGCATGGTGGGGGGCGCGATCCTGCGCCAGCTGCAGGCGCGCAAGAATGCCGGTGAGGCAATCGAACTGATCACCCGCACCCATGCCGAGCTGGACCTGACCAACCAGGCGCAGGTCGCGGCCTTCATGCAAAGCGAAGCGCCTGATACGGTGATCCTGGCCGCTGCCCGCGTGGGCGGTATCCATGCCAACAACACCTATCCGGCCGATTTTATCTACGAAAATCTGATGATCGAATGCAACGTGATCCATCAGGCCTTTGCTGCTGGGGTGGAGCAGCTGTTGCAGCTGGGCAGTTCCTGCATCTATCCGCGCGCCGTGCCCCAGCCGATGCGCGAAGAGGCGCTGCTGACTGGCGTGCTGGAGCCCACCAACGAGCCTTATGCGGTTGCCAAGATCGCCGGCATCAAGCTGTGCGAAAGCTACAACCGCCAGCACGGGGTCGATTACCGGTCGGTCATGCCGACCAACCTTTACGGGCCGGGCGACAATTTCCACCCCGAAAATTCCCACGTTCTGCCCGCCCTCATCCGCCGCTTTCACGAAGCCGCGCGCGATGGCGTGGAAGAGGTGGTGATCTGGGGCACCGGCAAGCCGCGCCGCGAATTCCTGCATGTGGACGATATGGCCGCAGCCTCGCTCTTTGTGCTGGACCTGCCCAAAGACGTCTATGACGCCAATACAGAACCGATGCTGAGCCATATCAATGTCGGAATCGGCAGCGATGTATCGATCCGCGAACTGGCCGAAATGGTGGCCAAGGTGACTGGCTTTACCGGCAAGATCACCCAGGACACGACCAAGCCTGACGGCACCATGCAGAAGCTGATGGACGTGAGCCGCCTAGCGGACATGGGGTGGCGCGCCAGTATAGGCCTTCCGGACGGCCTACGCAGCACATATGATTGGTTTCGCAGCAGCGATGCCCTGCGCGAGGTCTGATTTCTGCGGTGATGTGACTCTTGACCCCTTGTTGCCCCGGCCATAACGTCTGGGCATCTTTCGTGTGTTCTCAGTCAAAGGTTTATTTCAGACATGTCCGAAAAGAAGAACTTCATACCGGAACAATATAATCCCGCCGAATACTGGAACACCCGCGACCAGCCCAACACAGGCGCCAAACCTGGTGTCAGCAAGCCCCACGCGGATTTCTTTGCCAAACATGTTTCGGCTGACGCGCGTATCCTCGAGATGGGGCCGGGTATCGGACGGATGTTCCCGCTTTATGCCGGGGCCAGGGATGCTACCTTTTCCACCGTCGACCTGACCGAGCAGCACCGCGCCACGCTGGATGCCGCCGCCGCCGCCGAGGGGCTGACAGTGAAGCAGAACCACATCAAAAACCCCGACGACCCCTATCCGTTCGAGGACAAGAGCTTTGACGTGACAGTGTCGTCCTTCGTGCTGCTGCACGTGCCGTTCGAATACATTCGCAAGACCATGCTGGAAATGCTGCGTGTTTCGCATCGGGTGGTGGTCTTTGACGCCAATGTATCGACCCGCGCCAAATCCGAGGCCGAGCGCACCCCCTCGACCCATGTCTTCGGTCATGACTATGAAGCACTGTGCAGCGAACTGGGGCTGACGGTGTTCGACCGGGCTCTGTTCCGCATGCCCAACCCCCAGAATCAGCCCTTTGCACTAATCTACGGCAGGGCGTGATCCGCAGTACTGCGGGCCCGTCGCGCATACCTCGTGACGGGCTACAGCGGACTCTGCCCGAACGGGGGGGAAATATGTCCAAACTTGATAAATTAGTGGTCCAAGAATACGATTCTGGGACGCGACTGAAATATCAGCTGCCCCACCATCGCAGAGTCGCGTCTGAACAGCGGCCTGCCGTGTGGCGGTCTGAGTAGGCCAGACAACAGATATGGAAGTGATGTAATGAGTGATCAGCCAGTCAAGAAACCTCCTCTGATACTGCCAGAACGGCTCCAACCCCGAATGCGGGGGGCGCAGGCGGCGAACGATCTTCTCGCCAGGTCACTGTCCGGGGACGAGCCGTTTCTGGCCGCCCGCTTCGGCGGGTCCGAAAGTAAGGTACTCAACGAAATCGTCTTTCAGAAGAAGGCGAATGCATCAGAGGCCTTTGCGCAAGAGCTTCAGATGAAGTCGGGCGTTTCGCCGCGCAACCCGCTGACGATCCGCAAATTCGTCTATGAAACCATGACGGCGGGTTTGAACACGGATCTTCTGGCCATTTGGAGCTATCAAAATCAGGTCAAGCTTGCCGGGTTCTGCAACCCACCGCACATCTGCGGGCTGGATCACCTCAACCCTATCGTCGCGCTGCGTAAGCACGGGCTGGTGCCCTGGACCCGGGCGCTCTCGGGTAAGAAGATCCTTGTCGTGCATCCATTCGAAAATGATATTCGTGCCCAGATTCAGCGGTTGCAGGACATCCATGTGGTGCGCGACCTCTGGCCCGAGGATGTGAGTTTCGACACCCTGCGCGCACCCATCACCTTTGCAGGGGAAGCAGATGGCCGCAAATGGGTAGAGGAGCTGAGCAAGACCCGCGCCGAAATCGCACGGCGCGATTTCGACATCGTCTTTGTCGGAGCCGGTGCCTATGGCATGCCGCTGGGATCCTTCGTCAAGACGATGGGCAAGCGGGCGGTGCATTTTGGCGGCGCACTGCAGCTGCTGTTCGGAATCATCGGGGCCCGATGGGAAAAAAATCCGCTCTATGACGACGTTTTCGGCGAAGGCTGGATCAGGCCCGATCAGTCCGAACTGCCACGGCTGCATCACAGGATCGACCAATCCTCTTACTGGTAGAGAGCAGGCGCAGAGAGCGTCCAAACGTTACGTCGGGGTTCGGTCCTGTGACCGGGGCTTTATTGGAGCACCCGGTCCGGAATTGCGAAAGAACCGGGTATGAACTGCTTTTGGCAGCAATGGCGGTTAAGCGACCACAAGAGGCGGAACCGAAATTGTGCGCATTATTTTGACACGCTTTGCGCCAAACAGGGGCTGGCGGTTTTGACTGCCGGACCTTTTTCACGCCTCTCAATCTGAATATCTAGGCATGAGGTGCCGTCTATCATTCTCCTGCCCGGCAAATAGGCTGACGGGGCTTGAGTTTTGCCATCGGCTCCAACAAAACCCGTGTAAGCTTAATTCATTAAAGAAGGCTCCCAGATGATTACTCCCATCCTGCTATGTGGAGGCTCCGGTACGCGCCTCTGGCCCCTTTCACGTAAATCTTATCCCAAGCAATTTGCCAAACTCATGGGTGATGAAAGCCTGTTCCAGGCCTCGGCCAAGCGTCTGTCCGGCGAGGGGTTCACCGCCCCCATGGTGCTGACCGGCGATCCCTTTCGCTTTATCGTGACCGAACAGCTGGCGGCGATCGAGCAGGCGGCCTCGGCCATCATGATCGAACCCGAGGGGCGCAACACTGCGCCTGCAATCCTGGCCGCTGCGCTGTTTCTTGAAGCAAAGGATCCCGAGGCGCTGATGCTGGTGGCGCCGTCGGATCACGTCATCCCCGATGAGGCGGCCTTTCGCGCTGCTGTTCAGGCTGCCGTACCGCGCGCCCAAGGCGGCGAGCTCATCACCTTCGGCATTAGCCCGGATCGCCCCGAGACTGGTTATGGCTATCTCGAACTCGCCGAGGGGGCGGGCCCGCAGGCAGCAGAGCCGCAGAAGCTGGCTCGCTTTGTAGAGAAACCCGATGCGGCCCGCGCGACCGAGATGCTGGCGGCAGGCAATTTCCTGTGGAACGCCGGCATATTCCTGTTCACCGCCGCCACCATCCGCGCGGCCTATGAAAAATATACGCCCGACCTTGTCAAAGGCGTGCGCGCGGCCTTGGATGGGGCACAGACCGACCTTGGCTTTACCCGTCTCGCGCCAGAACCATGGGCCGGGATCGAGGATATCTCGGTCGATTACGCGATCATGGAAAAGGCCGACAACCTTGCCGTCATGCCCTATAGCGCGGGTTGGTCGGATCTGGGCGGCTGGGATGCGGTCTGGCTGGAATCCGGGCCTGACGCAGAGGGCAATGTCGCCGCGGACCGCGCCACGGCGATCGGTTGCTCCGACACGCTGCTGCGGTCTGAATCCGAACGCCTGCAGGTGGTGGGGATCGGCCTCAAGGACATCATCGTGGTCGCCATGGATGACGCCGTTCTCGTGGCGCACAAATCCGAAGCCCAGCGGGTGAAGGAAGCCGTCTCCGCGCTCAAGGCCAAGGGTGCCTCTCAGGCGGTGCAACTGCCGCGCGACTACCGGCCCTGGGGCTGGTACGAAAGTCTGGTCATCGGCACACGCTTTCAGGTCAAGCGCATCGTCGTGCATCCGGGCGCGGCCCTGTCCCTGCAAAGCCACCACCACCGCTCCGAACACTGGATCGTGGTCGAGGGCACCGCAAAGGTGACCGTGGACGAGACCGTGAAGCTCGTGACCGAAAACCAGTCGGTTTATATCCCGCTGGGCGCTGTGCACCGGATGGAAAACCCCGGCAAGGTGCCGATGGTGCTTATCGAGGTGCAGACCGGCACATACTTTGGCGAAGATGACATCATCCGCTACGAAGACGTCTACGCCCGCAGCTGAGGCCTCGCGGCAAGGGCAGTAAGCCCCCTGCACAAGATCCAGATCATTGCCCATCCCCGGGCGATGATCCCCCCATCCACTACCCTGCGCGCAGCCTTCTCCCGGGGTCGCATAACAGCTCTCTTCTCGATCAGACGGCCTGAACGTCACCGGCAGGATTGATGCCGGGGCATCTTCTGTTGTGTGCAATGATTCTGCACCGCGCCCCAGAGTTTCTGTCTCCGGCGGGCAGCAGGGTGCGTGTAGAAAGACAAAATTAACCAAAAGGTAAGAAAGATAAAATTAACACAAAAACGGGCACACCCATTTTAAGGATCGTCGTTCAGCCGCCTCCGACGATCAGGAAGGGCTATTATTCATGAATGCGCAGGCCATTCTGCCATCCGTCAACCTCCATCTGGAGGAGGGCGATGTCCTGTCGGCCCGCACCATGCTGCAGGCGGCGATGAAGGCGCATCCCGATTTCTTTCTCTATCATGAGCGTCTGGCCGAGATTGCCCTGCTGGAAGGCGACGAAGGAACCGCCCGCGCCGCCTATATCCGCGCACTCGCGCTCAACCCTGCCGCCACCTGGATCGAGGAGAGGCTGGCCGAATTGGACGGTATCCGCGTGGGGGCGGGGCTTGTCGGGAAATACGACCGCTATCCGGATCTGACCGGTCGGCGTCAGGCGGAGGGCGGCGCGCGTCTGCGCGGCATCCTCAAGTCCGCGCAGCCGGATCTGCCGCTGGTGACCATCGTGACGGCCGTCTACGACAACAAGGACAGCTTTCAGCGCTGCATCGACTCGGTCCGCGCACAGACCTACGCAAACGTGGAATACATCGTCGTCGACGGCGGCAGCCCGCAGGGCACGGTCGATGTCATCGGCGCCAATGACGATTTTATTGACTATTATATCTCGGAACCCGACCGGGGCATTTACTCGGCGATGAACAAGGGGCTGCGTCTGGCGCGCGGGGATTACGTCTGCCTGCTCAATTCCGACGATCAGCACGGCCCCGACCATGTGAAACGCGCGGTCGAGGCGGCGCTGGCACAGGGGCCCGTGGGCGCGGTCGACATCGTCTATTCCGACTTCTGGGATGGGGACAATATGCTGCCCGCGCAGCCGCTGAACGACGGCATCCTTCTGGGCAATCTCAACGTCAACCATTGCACCTTTCTTGTGCACCGAGACTGCTATGACCGCGTCGGCCCCTATGCTGAAAATCTGGGGATCGTCTCGGATATGGTGTGGATCCGGCGCGCCTATGCGACCCAGGAACGGTTCCATCTGCTGAGCGAGGCGCATTTCCGCTTTACCCCCGGGGGGGCATCCTCGGGGAACAGCCCGGAACGGCGCCGCAAGATCATCTTTGAGAACGGCCAGTGTTACCGGGTGGAATTCCCCTTCCTGACCCAGGAAGAGGCTGAAACGCTGTACCTTCTGCGCTTTGGCGACAGTCGGCTTGAGGCGGCAGCCGAAATCGGGCGGCGTTACGGGCCGGATCAGCCGCGTTTTGCCGCCGCCCTTGCGGCCTATGTCGAACATTGCTTTCGCGACCGGGACGCATTTGCGCTAGCCTACGATCAGGAAGAGCGGTTCACCCTCTACTGGCGTGTCGCCAAGGAGTTGGGCGTGGACCGCCGCCACATCCGCATGGACACCGCCAACGGATGCCTTTCGCAGCAGCTTGCCCAGATCGCAAATATGCCGCTCAAGCCGCGCAAACCCGGCGCGCAGCGGATCTTGCATTACGTCACCGTCTTTTCCGCCCCGTCCGAGACCTTCATCTATGATCTGGTGCAGCGGCTTGAGGCCGAGACAGAGCATGACAATATCGTGCTTTTCCAGCACGCCGAGCTGCGCAAGGAACGCGCCTATGACAAATCCCTGCAGATCGTCTGGGAAAAATATCGCGGCGTGGTGGCCCGTGCCCTTTATGAATACCTGATCGACACCTGCGGCATCGACCTCATGATCGCGCATTTTGCGATCAACGAGCACCGGCTGCATGGGCGTGTTGCCGACACCGGCATCACGCTGCCGACAATTGTGATGACCCATGGCATTGACGTCTTCCTGCTCAAGGAAAAGTCGCCCTACACCGATTACGTGCGCGGCAAGCTCGCGCCGCGCGGGGATGTCTGCTTTACCGCCGTGTCAAATTATCTGCGAGACGAGCTGATCGCCGTCGGCATCGAACGCGAAAAGGTTTTTGTGCTGCCCAACAGCGTCAATCCGCGGTTCTTCAAACACCGCAAGACCGATGGCTTCTATGACGGCGCGCGCAGGCTCGAACTGCTGTCGATGGGTCGGCTGATCCCCTGGAAGGGGCACCACCTTCTGTTGCGCGCGCTTGCGCGGTTCCGCGCCGAGGTGAGCCGCGACGTGCGCCTCACCATCGTCTACGGCAATTGCGATGACGAGTTGGCAAACCTCACCGCGCTTGCCGCCGAACTGGACCTGACGGATGCGGTGGTGTTCCAGCCCTTCGTGGATTTCGGCAGGAGCCCGGATTTCCTGAGCCGTTTCGACCTGTACCTGCATCCTTCGACCTATACCGAGGATTCCGCGCGCAAGTCGGAAACCTTCGGCGTTGCTCTGCTCGAGGCGATTGCGGCGGGCCTGCCGGTGATCACCACCGATGCCGGCGGTCTGCCCGAGGTCCTCGGAGAGGACAGCCCCCAGGCCTGCATCGTGCCGCACGGCGATGCGGATGCGCTGTTTTCTGCCCTGCGCGACATGCATGGGGCTCCCGCGACCTTCACCGACAACCTGCCCTATGCGCAGGACCGGCTTGACGCCTTTTCGGCTGCCAAGCAGATCACCGGGCTCGACCAGCTGATCCGCAAGATGGCAGATCCGATCAAGGTGGCGCTGTTCTCAAGCTCGACACTGCAGGGGGCAGGCTATGCCGCTTATCGTGTGCACCGGGGGCTGGTGGCCCTGCCGGGTGTCGCGCCGACCATCTTCACGACAGTACGCGACCACCAGAGCGCAGCGGGTGTGAGACCCATCGCGCACCCCAGCACGGATAACACCCGCTGGCGCACGCTGCAGCCCCAGGCCAAGCCGGGCAATACGATCTTTACTGTAAACCAGACGCATCTGCACTCCGAAGACCTTCTGCGTATGGTCGAACCCTATGACGTTATCAGCCTGCACTGGCACGCCCGCTTTTTGTCGGCGGAAAATATCGCGACGCTGACGCACTCGGACAAACCCGTGGTGATGACGATCCGCGACATGCAGCCGATCACCGGGGGCTGCCATTTCTTTCATGGCTGCGAAAAATGGCAGACGGATTGCGCCGACTGTCCGCAGATCCCCAGCGCCTACACGGATTTTCCCGCCTCTGTTCTGGCGGCCAAGCGGGCACATTACAATTTCGACAACCTGACGCTTGTGACGATCTCGAACCACACCCGGGGCATTCTCGAACGCGCGCCTTATTTCCGCGACTGCCGGATCGAGACGATCCTCAATTCGATCGAGACGGATGTCTTCCGCCCCTATGACCGCAAGGCGCGGCGGCGTGAGTTCGGCCTGCCCCTGGATCGCAAGATCATTGGCTATGTGCCCAGCTACGCAAGCGAGATCAAAGGCTACAGAGAGTTGGTGGCGGCGCTGAACATGCTTGATCCGGCCCAGCTGGGGTTCGACCCCTACGTGATGCTGGTGGGCAACGAAACACCCGCCACCGCGCAGATCCGGCAGGACAAGAAGGCGCTGGGGTATATCGCGGACAATGACAGGCTGGCGCGGGCCTATTCCTGCGCCGATGTGGTCGTGGTGCCCTCGCTCGAAGAGACGTTTTCCAATACCACCGCCGAGGCGATTTCCTGCGGTGTGCCGGTGGTAGGGTTCCGCACCGGGGCGATCCCAGACCTCGCCATCAAGGGCAGGGCCGGCTACACCGCCGAAATGGGCGATGTCGCGGGGCTGGCCCAGGGCATCCGCGAGGTTCTGAGCGGCCACGACATGAGCAAGGCCTGTCGCGACCATGCCGTGAATACGCTGTCTTTCATGAAACAGGCCCATGGTTATGAGGCACTGTTTGCCGATCTTCTGGCCAGGAACCGCAGCCGCCCGAAGGCCCCGCCGCAGGTGTTCAACAGCTTTGACGCCCTTGGCTTTGGCTTGGCCAACATGGCCGCCGAGATGAGGATCAACGCGAAATAGGGTTAGTCGACAAGTCACGGGGACAGCGCCCTGCCTCAGCCTGCGGTGCGGCGTGCCTCTTCTTTCTCTTCCCAGCGTGTCCGCACCGCTTCGAGCAGTTCGTTGAATTCGGGACTGTCCAGTCGGCTGAAGCTTTCTTTCGGGGCGGTGTCGGTTCGCAAAGAGAACAGCGTCGGCCTGTCGGAAAAGAAGCGTTTGCGGACAGCTTCGTTCGAGTCGGCATAGATTTCGTCGAGTTGGCCTAACTCGGAGTCCGGCAGGATTGCGCAGCGCCCCGGCATGATCCGGGTGATGTGGGTGGTCAGGCGCCGCCATTCCGCATTCTCAAACCCCGCGCCGCGCCGCGCCTGTAACCAGCCGTGCAACTGCAGCAGCGCATTGACCCCGGCGTTCGAGACCGAAGAGACGTTCTTTTCCGGGACTTCGGCATGGATAGGCTCGATCCCGGCCGCATCGCAAAAATCCGTCATCAGATCATTGTCCCGCATCGCACTGCGTTCGAACAGGCGCGGCACCACCTCGGTACCGGCAAAGCCCTGTTCCCACTTGGCGATCACGCGGTCGTAGTGCACCTGCAATGCTGGGGGGGTACTGGCCAGACCTTCAGCAGTTAGCGGCAGCAGAGCCTGGCCCTCGCGTATGCGCTGGTGCTGATGACTTTCGAACCAGTCCGCCTGACGTCGAATGTAGATGATCAGACGCACCGGGTTCAGCCCGATGTTCGCCATCCGGGTGCGAAGTCGGGCGATCTCGGGCTCTGTGGGCAGGCAGGACCAGAAATGTTCAGCCGAGAGGAGGCAGAGCGCGTCGCCATTTTCGGCGACCTGGCGGCTGTATACCTCCATGACCTTGCGATCAAAGGTCTTGCGCTGACCGGCATTCCTGACACGGTGCTGCTGGAGCACGAAGTTCGGCCTGCTCTGGTTAATGCTGCTGACGGCCAGACACTTGTTGTTGTCGCCGCCGGTTGCGCCCGAGGGCAGCAGATCCCTCGGATAAAGGATTCCCCGTTTTAGAAGAGCGTCCCGCTGTGCTTGCAGAACGCCCTGGATACTGGACGAACCGGCCTTTCCGATCCCGACGTGAAGAATACAGTCCATTAGTAGAGTCCCTCTTGGAGGTCTAGGCATAGCGCGCGGTGCAGACCATGGGGGGCTGCAAGGACGTAAAGCTGGCCGTGCGGCCTGATATGACGATCCGCGGCCGATATCGGATTGTTCACCGTGACTGCTGCGTGCAGGCTGGGCACGGTCTGACTGGTCGAAAACTCCACTCTGGACAGGTTTCTGGCGACCTTGCAGTCCATGATTCCCTTGATGCATTGCCATTGGCGGTGCCACCAGGGGTCAAAGACCGCAAAGGTGTGGGGCCTTTTTCGCCGATGGATATGAAGACCACTTCCAGCAGCGACGAATAGGCGCCGACACGGCGTTCCAGTGGGAAACAGAGCTGCACCTCTTCGTCGTGAGAGTTCTGGATGTTGACGGTGATTTTCTTGCAACTGACCGGCATGCCCTCCATCGGCTCGACAGTCAGCACAGTGGAGAGCGGGCGGGGCGCGCGGCGTCGCCTCGGGGCGGGTCAGAATGTCGGCGATCCGCGCCATTTTCCGGGCGATGGGAATGTCCTTCTGCACCCGATCTCGGGGCGGGAACAGCAAGGTCACGGGCAGGATTTCGTGTTCCATGAGCCGGTGATAGATCTGCTGTACCATCCGCGGGTCGCAGTCCTGCAGCGCCGAGGTCGCCCAGTCAAGGATGCAGATGTCGGGTTTGAGGTCGAGCACCTTTTCCACATAGACGACGCCCGCATCCATCATGCTGCTTGATCCCGCCGGGACGCGCGACACCCTGCCCCCAGATCCTTGGTCAGGTTCCGTTCGAAATAAGAGACAAAGCCCGTCACTTCGTTGGTGGCGTGGTGGATGTCCTGGTCTGTTACCGAAGCACCGAAAAACGCGATGTATTCTACTGTAGTCATGCTCTCTGGGGTCATCCTTGGGTGTTTCGGCATCTGGCTTGCCTGTAACTGGTCGGTGGATCGTCACATTGTCACGCGTCATAGCCAAGCCGGGCGCAGAGCCTGGCATAGGCGGGACTCTGGTTTGCATCGGCACGCAGGTCCGCCGACACAGCGCGCCGATCACGCGTCTCGATCTGCGCGCCCGCCCGTCCGCTGTCGCCAGACAACGCCATCAGCGGCAAAAGCGGTTCGAACCCGGGGTTGAAGGGGAGATCGAGAGCGTCGCAGATTTCCGCAGTCACGCGGGCCGGATCGGCCACGAAATCTTCGTAGCGGTAGAGCGGCAGATCGACGTGCGCATCCAGAAAATCGAGATAGCGCAGGCAGTATTCCTGCAGGGTTGCGGGTTGGAAATGCGCCCACTTGTTGTTGCGCAGGGACAAAAAACTGTCGAGCGGATGGCGCACGGTCACCACCGAGAGCACTGGCAGGGCATCGGACACCAGCTTGTGAAGGGTGGGGCGGGCCTGGCGGTCCTGATCGGTGCAGAACTGGGAATGGGCGTGATCGCGTAGCACCAACGCCAAACCCTGCGTATGCAGATCATCCCGCAGGGCGGTCAGGCCGGCGGTGAAGATATGCAGGATCGTTTGCTCGCCGATGCCGCGGGGACTGTAGCGCAGACCGGCAATCAGATCGGTGGGTAGGAACGGCGGCTTGGGCGCGCGCAGATGGAGGGTGCTGAGTGGGTCGATCTCACTCAGCATCACGGTGTTGGGCATGGCTGCCAGCGCCTTGGATATCAGGGTGCCGCCGCTGCAGGCCATGTGATGCAGCGTACGCACCGGCGTCGCTGCGGCCACATCCAGGGCGGCAACCCGGTCGGCGCATTGCGCCAAAAGACTGGGCAGGGGCAGGTCGGGCAGATCGGAACCTGCGGTCCTCCCGGCTTCGTGCAACAGCGCGAGCGTACCCTCTAGCGCCGAGAGAAGCTCGGCCCGGTTGGCCGGGTCCTGACTCATTTTCGTGCTTTCTTTCTTCCGCGCGCCTTGCTGGTCCGCTTAAACTTTGTCGCGACCTTGTGGAGGGGGGGCATGGGTCCGTAATCGGGTGGGGATGCCCCTTCGCTCGGCTGCAACAGGGTGGTCTGGTCGGAGCCCGCCCCGGGCAGGGGCACGGCGGGATCAAGCTGTTGCAGATACTCTGCTGCCTGCTGCAGCCGGGCGGTGACGCTGCGCAGCAGCTCGTCCTGCGCGGTCTTGTCCGCAAGAAGTTCTTGATAGCGACGGCGCAGATCCTGCAGATCCTCCCGGGCCAGGGTCTGCAGGCGGATCGCCAAGGCTGTGTCCTGCTGGGCTCTGGTATGGATCGCCGCGCTTTCCTTCCGTAGCGTGTCCTGCGCCTTTTCGATCTCTTCCGCTTTGCTGCGGGCTTCCTCCTGTGCGGTCTCAAGAATTTTCTCCAGACCGGTGACCTTTTGGCGCAGGACCTCTTTTTCGGCTTCGGCCGCGGTACTCGCCTCGGCTATCTGTGTTTCTAGGGACCGGATTCTGCCTTCATGTGCACGACTGCGTGCGTCGGATGCGGTTCGTTCATTGACCAGTTCCTCGATCCGGGAGTCCTTGGAGGCCAGTCTTGACTGGCTTTCTGCCAGGACCATGCCGACCTCTTTGGCATCGGCGTGCGCCGTTTCAAGTGCGCGGCGTAACTCTTGCGCCTCGCTCTCGAGCTGGGCGCAGCGCAGCCGCAGCGGGTCGCGCCGCAGCCAGTATTCGGGGAAGTCAGGATCTTCGGTCAGGCTCCCGTCAAGGCTGTAGCCCTGCGCCTCAAGCGCTTCCAGAACCGGCTCGACCGCTGTGCCGCCTTCGTAAAGCCCGGGCAGGGCGGTGCGCAGGAACACATGTTCCGGCGCCAGATCCGACGGCAGATCCGCGATTTGTCGCGCGATGGGAACGCTGTCGGCGGGCAGGTCCAGGCACAGTACGTGGCAGCCATGCTCAGGCAGGTCGATCTGGCGCAGCACCTGTTCCAGCGGCAGGGTGGGCACGTCGGAGCGGGCGGTCTCGCGTAAGCCGGGGAACAGGTCGCGCAGATCCTGCGGGGGACAGAGCCCGGATAGTCCAGTCAAGCTCTGGGCGTGGAAGGGCGCGCTGCCATCTGTGGCGGCGACGGCAATCGGTGTCAGGCTCAGGCGGGCGTCGCGCGTTGCGGCCCGCTGCAGCGCATCCTGCTGGGTGGGGTTGGCATTGATCAGAACTATGCGCGCCGCGCGGGTTGCCAGCATTGGTTCGAGCGCGCCGGGGCCGTCGGCGTTGACCAGCACGAGCGTGTCGATCTTATGATTCTGGTCCAACGTGGCCAGCCAGTCTGTCCAGACGTTCATACGGGCTACTCTTTGCGTTTGGTGGCCGCGCGCAGGCGGCGCAGCGGTTCCATGATGCGGTAAGAACGCGAAGCTTGGATTCCGTGGATCCAGGCTTCGACCCCGGCCAGTTTGCTTTCGAGTTCTGCGGCTCGGTTCCGCAGCCGGGCCTGTTCCTGTTCCGCCGTCTTACGCTGGTTGCTCAGCGCGGTTTGCAGACTGTCGCGCTCGGCGGCCAGTCCACCGGTGGCGCTAAGGTGCAGCTGCTGGGGGGTAGCCCCGGCAGTCTGCACACCCGCATGGCCCTGACCCTCCAGATACCGCGCTTCCAGATCGCTCCGGATCTTGGTCAGCGCCGAGCAGGTCTTGAGATAGTGGTGAAAGGCCGCATCCAGATCCTGTTCCGGGGGGAGGGCGTCCGACAGCCCCAGCGTGCAGGCAACCAGTTCTTCGTTCAGGGTATGGATGCGGGGCGTGCGCAGCACGCAGACCTCGGCCAGGGCCAGCAGCACCGGATCGGGGCGCGGTCGGGGCAGGGCGGCGAGGGCTGCAACTGTCTGCGGCTCGAGATTCAGCCCGGCGGCAAGCGCACCCGCATGGGCCTGCACCGCCCGGGAGTCGACCAGGGTGGTGCGTCGTCGGTTGCGGCGCAGTACGTCAAGCAGCGCCAACGCTGTGGCCTCCCAGCTTTTGAGCGCGGCCATGGGGGCGACCTTCTGCATCATGGCGGCGGCGATCCGAGGTTCTGCCGGGGTAAAGATCAGCAGCAGACGGCTTTCGGGCTGCGCCCGCATCGCGGCGGCAGCCTGCGACAGAGTCACCGCCCTGTGGCCGGGACCAGCTTGGCGCAGTACATCTTCAAGGCTGGTCTGGTCGGACAGCCCCCCACAGCAGATCAGCAGATCCGCGTGGGCCTCCGCCGCAGGTTTTTCACGCGGGGCAGGCCGTGCCTCTGCGGGGATGTTCATACTGGTTTCGCCCTTTCCGTAGATCCATGTGCCGCGCATCCGGTCTGGCGCAAAGTCATTCCAGACTTACCCTTTTCTTTGCGAATTGTTTACAATTTCATAACAATCGTCCGGATATTCGTAATCAATGCGCCGATGTCCGGCTCTGGGGGAACGACGGGCCGGGGCGGGTGTGCCGCAAAATCCGCCCGACCTGACCCGCCGACAAGGAGCAACAGGCCAGCATGATCCGGGTCTTTCCCTTTGGGGCCTATGCCCACCGTCTGCCGTTGGCCTATGACACGCTGCGCGATCTGTGCAGTGTATCCATTGCCGTGACCGCAGAGGCGGTGCAGGCGGATTTGTTGCTTGTGGCGCACAGCCGTGACCTGCCCGCCGCTGCCGCCGCGCTGCACGGCGATCAAAAGCTGGTCCTACTGTCGGAAGAGCCGCTTTGGGATACGGTCTGGTCCGCCGATCCCCTGACCCGCAAGCAAAGCCTGGACACACCAACAGGTGCCGTGCCTTTCACGATGCTCAACCACGCCACCTCGACGGTTTATGATTTTGCGCGGATTCCCTATTTTCTGCTGACCGATACGGCCTTCTTCACCCGCTACGCGAGCTGGTTTGCCCGTAATGCGGGGTTGAGCCTGTCCGACTGGCGCGAGCGTCTGGCAACGCCCCGCTGGGACGTGGCCTTCATGGCCGAACTGCGTCAGGAGGCACAGTTCGATGTGGACTGGCCCGGGCAGGACCTCTTTGGCCTGGGCGCGCGGCGCACCCGCATCGCGCTGGCTTGCAACACCGGGTCCGTGCTGCGCACAGGGGCGGGCTGGAACACTCTGCCCCGGCGTCAGGATCTGCCCGACTGGCATCTCGAAAAGTACCTCGATCTCGACGGACAGTGCCGCCTGCTCTCGGCGATTGAGAACACCCATCAGGACAACTACGTTTCGGAAAAAATCTTTGACGCCTTCGCGGTGGGGGCGGTGCCGCTTTATATCGCGGGGCCTGCGCACCGGGTGCGGGATGTGGTGCCCGGTGCGGCCTTTCTCAATCTTTATGGGCTGAGCCCAGAGGCGGCGGGTGCGCGGATTGCGGATTTCACCGCCAGTACTGAGGTTTTGGAGGCCTATGTCGCCGCCCAGACCAGGCTCGCGGGGCTTTTCGCCACACCCGCCGCGCTGCTGCAAGAACGCGAAAGACTGCGCGCGGCATTGGCGCTGGAGTTGCAACAGGTGCTGTCCGGGTAACACATGAAGGGTCTTCGGCCTTTCACACTGGTGGTTGAGAGTGGTTTTTGGCAACACTTGCCCCAGAGGAAACAGTAAACAGTAAGAGGTCCCGATGCAGATCGAACAGACCGCCCTTTCCGGTGTCGTGATCCTGACCCCCGCCCGCCATGGCGATGCGAGGGGGTTCTTCAGCGAAAGTTGGAACGCGCAGCGCATGGCCGACGCGGGGTTGGATTATACCTTTGTGCAGGACAATCATTCGCTCTCGGCGCAGGTCGGCACCGTGCGCGGGCTGCATTTCCAGGCGCCGCCCCATGCCCAGGCGAAACTTGTGCGCTGCGGGCGCGGCGCGCTGTTCGATGTGGCGGTGGATATCCGGCGCGGTTCACCGACCTACGGACAGTGGGTCGGCGCCGAGCTGACATTCGAGAACGGTTGCCAGCTGCTGGTTCCAGCGGGTTTTCTGCACGGGTTCATCACGCGGCAGCCGGATACCGAGATCATCTATAAATGCACCGACTACTACGCCCCCGACTGCGACGGCGCGGTGCGCTGGGACAGCTGCGGTGTGGACTGGGGTTTTGACGGCACACCGCTGCTGTCGGACAAGGACGCCAAGGCGCCCGCGCTCGCCGATTTCGACACACCCTTTGTTTGGGAGGCTTGAGCGATGAAGCTTCTGGTTACCGGCGGTGCCGGGTTCATCGGGTCCGCCGTGGTGCGGCTGGCCATCGCGCGCGGCTACGAGGTGGTGAACCTTGACGCGCTGACCTATGCCGCCTGTCTCGACAACGTGGCCTCTGTGGCGGATGATCCGAAATACGCCTTTGTCCAGGCCGATATCCGCGATCGCGCGGCACTGGATGCGGCGTTTGCCGAACACAAGCCCGACGCCGTGATGCATCTGGCTGCTGAATCCCATGTGGACCGCTCGATCGACGGGCCCGGCACATTCATCGAAACCAACGTTATGGGCACCTTCCACCTGCTCGAGGCCGCGCGTGCCTATTGGCAGGAACAGGGTCGCCCGCAGGGGTTTCGGTTTCACCACATTTCGACCGATGAGGTGTTCGGCTCTCTTGGTCCCACCGGGCAGTTCACCGAAACCACGCCCTATGATCCGCGAAGCCCCTATTCCGCGTCAAAGGCCAGTTCTGACCATCTGGTGCGCGCCTGGGGCGAAACCTATGGCCTGCCGGTGGTGCTGACCAACTGTTCGAACAACTACGGTCCCTATCATTTCCCCGAAAAGCTGGTGCCGGTGGTGATCCTGAACGCGCTGGCGGGCAAGGATATCCCAATCTACGGCGCGGGGGCGAACGTGCGCGACTGGCTTTATGTCGAGGATCACGCCGATGCGCTGCTGCTGGTGCTGGAAAAGGGCGTGCTTGGCGAAAGCTACAACATCGGCGGAGAGAACGAGCGCAGCAATCTGGACCTCGTGCGCACGATCTGCACCCTGCTCGATGCCAAGCGGCCCCGCGCGGCGGCATCCTACGCGGACCTCATCACCTTCGTGAAGGACCGCCCGGGGCATGACGCGCGCTATGCCATCGACCCCACCCGCATCCGCGAGGAACTGGGCTGGCGGCCTTCCGTGACCGTCGAAGAGGGGCTGGAAAAGACCGTGCAATGGTATCTCGACAACGAACCCTGGTGGCGCGCCCTGCAGGACCGCGCCGGTGTGGGTCAGCGGCTGGGCACAGCATGAGCATGAAGATACTGATGTTCGGCCAGACCGGACAGGTGGCGAGTGAAGTGCAGCGTCAGGGGGATGTGATCGCCCTTGGGCGTGACGTGGCGGATCTGTCCGACCCCGCCGCCTGCGCCGCAGCCATCACCGCGCACCGGCCCGATGCGGTGATCAATGCCGCCGCCTGGACCGCCGTCGACCGCGCCGAGGAAGAAGAGGCCGCAACCCGGATGATCAATGCCGAGGCCCCCGGCGCAATGGCGCGCGCCTGCGCAGAGCTTGGCATTCCCTTTGTGCATATCTCGACCGATTACGTCTTTGACGGGACCGGGCAGGCGCCCTGGCGCGAAACCGACCCTGTATCGCCGCAGAACGCCTATGGCCGGACCAAGCTTGCGGGCGAAGAGGCGGTCGTGGCGGCAGGCGGGACATATGCGATCCTGCGCACCTCTTGGGTGTTTTCGGCCCATGGCGCAAATTTCGTGAAAACCATGCTGCGCCTTGCCCAAACCCGCGACGCGCTGAACGTGGTCGATGACCAGATCGGCGGGCCGACACCCGCAGATGCGATCGCCGCCGCCTGCCTGAACATCGCCGGGCAGCTGAGCCAGGATGCATCGAAATCCGGCATCTATCACTTTGGCGGCCAGCCTGCGGTCAGCTGGGCCGATTTTGCCCGCGCGATCTTTGACCGGGCCGGGCGGGGTGTGACTGTGACCGGCATTCCCACACGCGATTATCCCACCCCCGCGGCGCGCCCGCTCAATTCCCGGCTGGATTGCGCCGCCATAGGCGTGGCTTTCGGTATCCGGGCCCCTGACTGGCAGGCCGGACTGGTCCGGGTTCTGCATGATCTGGAGAAGACGACATGAGCAAGCCCCGCAAAGGCATCATCCTGGCCGGCGGTTCGGGCACGCGGCTTTATCCGGTGACCATGGGCCTGTCGAAACAGCTGCTGCCGGTCTACGACAAGCCGATGATCCACTACCCGATCTCGACCCTGATGCTGGCTGGCATCCGCGAGATCTGCATCATCACCACGCCCCAGGATCAGGATCAGTTCCGCCGTGTGCTGGGGGATGGCACGCAATGGGGGCTGACCTTCACCTATGTGGTGCAGCCTTCGCCCGACGGCCTTGCTCAGGCCTATCTTCTGGCCGAAGATTTCCTGGATGGCGCGCCCTCGGCGCTCGTTCTCGGGGACAACATCTTTTACGGCCACGGCCTGCCTGAACAGCTGGCGGCGGCGGATGCCAAGACGCAGGGCGGCACGGTCTTTGGCTACCGCGTGGCGGATCCCGAACGCTACGGCGTGGTGGATTTCGACGATCAGGGCCATGCCATGTCGATCGTGGAAAAACCCAAGGTGCCTGCCTCGAACTATGCGGTAACCGGGCTCTATTTCCTCGACGGAGAGGCCTCGGAGCGGGCACGGCAAGTCACGCCTTCGGCGCGTGGAGAGCTTGAGATCACCACCCTGCTGGAAATGTACCTGCACGACGGCACCCTGTCGGTGGAACTCATGGGGCGGGGCTATGCCTGGCTTGACACTGGTACCCACGGCAGCCTGCTGGATGCGGGCAATTTCGTGCGCACGCTGCAAACCCGGCAGGGCCAGCAGGTCGGCTGTCTGGAAGAGATCGCCTTTGCCCAGGGCTGGATCGACGAGGCGGCGCTGATGGAACGCGCGGCACTGTTTTCCAAGAACGATTATGGCGCCTATCTTGCCAGCTTGCCGGCCCAGAGCCGCAGGCGACGTTGACCTGAGATGGCGGACGAGCTGCCCGGGACAGGAACAGAGCCGCATATCGGCATCCTGATGGCGGTCTACAACGGTGCCAGCCATTTGCGCGAACAGCTCGACAGCATCGCGCAGCAGGACCACGCGGATTGGCAGGTGCTGGCCAGTGACGACGGTTCCACAGACGGCAGCTGCTCTGAACTCGACCGCTTTGCCGCTGAGCACCAGCTGACTCGCATGGAAGGCCCGCGCAGGGGCAATTCGGCGGACAATTTCCTGTCGCTGATCCGCCGCGCCGGGGATCATCTGCCCACCGGCGCCTGGATTGCCTTTTCCGATCAGGATGACATCTGGCTGCCTGACAAGCTGTCGCGCGGAGTGGCGGCGCTACGCGATCTGCCCGATGGGCGCCCGGGGCTTTACTGCAGCCGGACCTGGATCACCGATGAAACCCTGAGCACACGCCGCCTGTCGATGCCGCGCCCGCGCCCGACGGGGTTCCGCAACGCGCTGGTACAGAACATCGCGTCGGGGAACACGATCCTGCTGAACACACCGGCCGCTGCGCTGGTCCGGGCGGCGGCAGCCGAGGTCGGGGCGGTCGTGGTGCACGACTGGTGGCTCTACCAGATTGTCACCGGGGCGGGGGGCTGGGTCGCGCATGACGACGCGCCTTCGCTGCTCTACCGCCAGCACGGGGTGAACCAGATCGGCGCCAATGACACGACGCTGGCGCGGATCAGGCGGGTACGCCAGTTGCTGCGCGGAGACTTTCGCGAGTGGAACCGGATCAACATCGCCGCCCTCACGGCCTCGGCCCACCGGCTCACGCCGCAGAACCGCGCCCGGTTGGAGCGCTTTGCCGAGGTGCATGATGCGCGGCTCTGGGGACGCCTCACCGGCCTCGCGCGGCTGCGGCTTTACCGACAGAGCACCGCTAGCACCATCGCGTTGTGGGTTTCGGCATTTCTTGGGTGGCTTTGAGGTCGCTCGCCTGCCCGACGTCGATGGAGACAAGCCGAAGCGGCGGAAGTTCAAGCGTTATCCCACCGGGTTCTTCCACATCGACATTCCCGAGGTGCGAAACCGCAGAGGGCAAGCTTTACCTTTTCGTTGGTATCGACCGCACGAGCAAATTCGCCGTGATCCAACTCGTTGAAAAGGCTGACCGGCGCACGGCCTAAGAGTTCCTACAGCGTATACTCGAAGCCGTGCCCTACTAAGTCCATACCATCCTTATGGATAACAGAATTCAGTTAGCCGAGCAGTCCGGGAACCGGAACACCATCTATTCGAACCGCGCCGGTTTGAATCGCCCCGGGTCTGTCGGAGACCTATAGCTTCATTTCACGCGACCAGATCTTGCATGTTGCGCCATGGCCCTTGGCGATGGACCAGTTCGGTTTTGTAGAGACCGTTTATGGTCTCAGCGAGGGCATTGTCATAGGAGACCTCGACGCTTCCGACCGACGGTTCGATGCCCGCTTCGGCCAAACGCTCGGTGTATCGAATGGACAGATATTGCCCGTCCCACTGCCCGGCAGTGCTTTGCAAAGCAAACCATGAGCGGGGCGGTCCGAATGGTGAACCAGTCCACTTTTCTGGACGGGCCGTCGATCGTGCAGGGCATTCTTCAAAGCATCCGTTGCTCGGCAGTGCATCGCGCAGCGATGTCACGAGAGGGGGCGGTCCACCGTGCAGCGCGCCAGCGAAAAGCCCTCGCGCTTCAGCTGATGCCAAGCCTTGCGAACCCCATAGACCTGGTAGTTCTCATCCCAGACCCGTTTGATCTCCGGGCAAAGCTCTCGATCCCGCGGATGGCGCGCCGAGGCTTTGGTAGGGTCCGTGCGGCACGCCAGCTGGTGATAATATGCCCCCTCTCGGCAGATTGCTTTGCAATCGCCTGCCGGGCAATGGATGCACGACATTCAGGCCGATCTCCTTCAGCTCTTCGGTCATTCTTGGTCCGCCATAGCTGCCCAGACTGAAACGCGACTGTTCCTTGATGTGTGCCAGC
>NZ_FZNN01000029.1 GCF_900188035.1 Puniceibacterium sediminis
GCGCCGCGACATGGGCGCGTGTCGCCTCGCTGATAGGCACATGTCGCCTGAACGCCGTAAACCCCGAAGCCTATGTCGCCGCCACACTCCGAAAGATCCTCGATCAGCACATGCAGACTGACATCGACACTCTCATGCCATGGAACTTCGGCAAGTAGTAAAACCACAGTGCCATGGGTGATGGACTGCCGCTTACGAAGGAACAGACAAGCTCTGTAGGCCACCGCCCAGCGCTCTCAGAGGCTTTGGAGTTCTGCCGGGACGGCGATGTGTTCATTGTCACCAAGTTAGACAGGCTGGCACGCTCAGTCAGGCATCTAGGAGACATCGTTGAACGGCTAGAGGCCAAGGGTGTCGGCCTTCGCATTCTTGATCTTGGCTTGGACACAACCAACGCAACCGGAAAGCTGATGCTCAACGTCCTTGGGTCCGTCGCTCAGTTCGAACGTGAGATGATGCTGGAACGGCAGAGGGAAGGCATCGCCAAGGCCAAGGCAGAGGGACGCTACAAGGGTCGCAGTCCCACGGCACAACGTATGAAGCCACAAGCAAAGGAGCTGGCATCGCAGGGCATGAGCAAACGACAGATCGCCACCGAGTTGGGAATATCAGAAAGGTCAGTCTACAGAATTGTGTGAACAGTTGTGGCGGGAGGCTTTTGCTTCCTGCCTTCCTTGCAGAAGCATCTCGGACACTAGCCTGCCCAACACAAAAAAAGGTGACACAAATAGGTACACACCCAAAGACGATGCCTTTATTTTCGACTTAAAAACAGCAACTTACTCTAGCAACGCAACCACAAAAACGCATCTCCTGGGCACCAAAATCAACCCCCTAAAAGTAACATTATATGATTATAGGGGTGTTTTGCCATTTTGACCTCTCAAATTGCTCCACACTACGGGTTCGGCATACCGACCAGGATCTACTCGCTGAAGCTGCGAGAACGGAGATCAAAGCGAGAAGCGAATTCTCCACACACACTGGCTGCGAAATGCTTCTCTCGACGACAGCCTGACAAACCCAAGCCATCCTCGACAACTGCACCGCCCCGCTAACCGGGTTCGCCCCAGAACCGCTTTCTCTTCGGTATCACCGCTGATTTCTGTCAAAAAGCGCGCCGCCGTTTGAACAGCAGAAGGAATAGGTGTCGGCACGCTTGGGAGTGGCTGTCTAAGCCAGTCCGCGGGCATCTCTACCCTCAAGATGACGGCGCTGATGGTGAACGCCGTCCTGGATTATCATTTAAGAAAGTCCTCAATCAGACGCTCGGCTTTCGCAAAGTCGATGACTTCGGTCGCGGCTTCGTGCAGGCCGATAAGATGCCCGACAGCAGCTGCAAGAGAATGTGCGCGCATTTCGAAATAGCGCTCATGATGGCCGCCATGCACATTGTGCTCATCCGCGCTCCACGTTGTCTGAATACCCTTTTCGATTTCCACGCGCATGAAATCGATCAGGATCTCCAAGTCGCGCAAAAAGGTTCAGTGAGCAACATATCCGCATTCAGGTGGCGTTTCACTGCCTCGGCAAGCGCACGTCGTTGCGGAGGCAAGGCCGGAATGATGACATCATGGAGCTGGTCGCGCGCAATGCGCGCTTGCATCACTGCATCCGCAGTCAACGCCAACAGAAATTCTCGGTGAGAAAGTTCCACGCCCATTACAGCTCTCCCATTTCTTGCGCACTGGCGCGGCAATGAGGACCTTGTGTGCCGTTAGCGTCAACTGCACTACCTGCAAGCGTGGACGTGACCGCGGGCGGGGGGCGCGGCGATTGAGCCAGACCGTCCGCCAGCAGGCAGATATCTTCAACGACCGGATCAGCGGGATTGATGGCTGCGAAAAAGCCAGATTCCACCCGTTCAGGGTTGTCCACGTGTTCCAGGAAAAGGATGTCCTTCAACTGGCTGAGCAAACCGGTTGTTCGGCGAGACAGCACCAGCTCTCGGCTCAGAGCGCCAGAGATCTGATGGACGATGTCGGCTCCAGCACTGCCGCCCAGCAGGTGTGCTGCTTGATGGAGCGCTCTTGGTGCTCCTCAATGAGCCTATGAATTGGAAGGGCCGTGTTGCACAAATCGGGTCAGGGATTCACTGTGTGGATCCAGCGTGATAGGTGAGGGGCATGAGCAGTTGGTCCCCTACGAAGTACAAGACCAGGAACTGGCCTTCGTACAACACCGCGCTGAAGCAACGCGGCTCACTTCCGATCTGGTTTGATCCTGAGATGGTCTGGGTGCCACCACCGGGCGGCAAACGTGGTCGGCAACGCCAATTCAGTGACGCCGCGATTCAGGCCTGCCTAACACTCAAGGTCTTGTTAGGCCTGCCATTGCGGCAAACTACAGGCTTCGTGGAAAGCCTGTTGCAGCTGGTCGGGCTTGACTGGGCTGTTGCGGATTTCAGCACCCTGTGCCGCCGTCAAAGAACACTGAATGTGAGCCTGCAGTATCGTGGCGGAACCGGCCCGCTAAACCTCTTGATCCCCTCTCGGGCATTGCTGCGCGATACCCTGCCGGGCAGTGGACAGCACCGGCATTAAGGCCGAAGGCGCAGGGGAATGGACCGCCCGTAAGCAGGGTGGCTCCAAACGCCGGATTTGGCGTAAGATGCACATAGGTATCGACGAAGAAACGCTGGAGGTTCGGGCTGTCGGGGTCACCACCACCAATGTTGGTGATGCGCCGATGCTGCCGGAATTGCTCGGTCAGATCCCACTTGATCAGAACATCGGATCAGTGACCGCCGACGGCGCGTATGACACGCGCAAATGCCACGACGCGATTGCCGCCCGCAATGCCCATGCGGTAATTCCACCGCGCAAGAACGCCAAGCCGTGGAAACCTACAAGCGCCGGAGCCATGGCCCGAAACGAGGCGGTCAACGCATCGCGATACCTCGGCCGAGCGCTCTGGCAACGATTAAGCGTATACCACCGTCGGAGCCGCGTCGAAACCAAGGTGCCCTGTGTGAAACTGCTGGGGCAAAGCCTCATGACGCGGGACTTCGACCGCCAGGTCGCGGAAATCCAGGTCCGCATCGCCGTCCTCAACCGTTGTTACACCGCTCTTGGCATACCCGTCACAGAGGCCGTGATAAGCCTGTCCGGGGAAAGGGGAAGCCCGCCCAGCAACCGATTTGTGCAACAAAGCCGATCTGGGGGTTGCTGTATCTCGTCATCTTCATTCAAAATCTCCTCAGTTATCCTGCCGAGAACATTCTACTTCCGCACCCCGTTACTTTCGGGGAGGAATACCAAGCAAAATCAACAGCGCGGAAAGACTTAAGCCGTTTTGCGTCAAAATTGCGGCGAAATTGTGTTGCATTTTAGATATAAAAAATTACACAAGAGCAATGAAGGTGGCCGACGTGATTCTGGCGGCCTGCGGGGAGTTTCGGGGGTCGCGGATCATTGGGTGCGCGGCCTTGTATTTTTAAGTGGTGTGGTTTCGGGGTGCAAAAGTGACGTACAATTCTTATTCTTCTTACAATTCCTATAGTTCTTACTGTGGGGGTGGTTCTTACGGATTTTCCGGTTCGAGCTATGGCAGTTCCGGATACGGTGGGTCCAGCTACGGCAGTGCCAGTTGCAGTGGCAGCTATTCGGTCTCGACATCGACCAAGCCCTATTATGACTGCAACACAAGCTCTGGCTACGGGTCCCACGACAGCTGGACAAAGTGGTGCGGTGACAAGACGCCGGAACCCGCGACCATCAAGGGTCGCCTGACCTTTGACGCCGATGGCAACGACACTGAATGGAACACTGAAACCAACAGCTGGGATGCCGGTGTTGAAGGCAAGACCGTCGAACTGATCGACAGCACTGGCGCAGTTGTTGCCACCACCGTCACCGATGGCTACGGCAACTATTCGTTTGACGTGGCGCCGGGCCAGTATCAGGTCAAGTTCCCCGGTGTGTCCGGGTATGAATTCTCGCAAAAAGATGTCGGCGCGTCCGGCGAAGACAGCGATGCCAATGCCAATGGCCTGACAGACGTCATTTCGGTTTCAAGCGGCCAGAACGTCTGCAACATCGATGCGGGCCTCAAGGCGGCGACCGGGACCATTTCCGGCACGGTGTTCTGCGATACCGACTGCGACGGCCTGAGCGAAGAGACAACAACTGTCCCCGGCAAGACCTATACAGTCGAAGCCGAAGACATGCAGGACTGCAATTTCGACACGGTTTCGGGCAGCCAGGCCTCGGGCGGGTCGCTGGTAAAGCTGCGGTCGACCTCGAACAGCATCGACGGCACGCTCAAAACGAATTTCGCGGGCGAAAACGGCACCTACGACATCAAGATTGCCGTTCAGGACGAAAATGACGGCCAGTCCAAGATCTATGTCAAAGTGAACGGCCAGCTTGTCGAAGCCATCAAACTCGACGGCGACAACGACGGATCGGGCGGCAATAACGGCGGCTTCTCGACCTATGTCATCGCGAATGTGGCGCTGAACACCGGCGACCAGATCATGCTTGCCGTCGATGGCAACTGCGGTGAGTACGTGCGGATCGACAAGCTCGACTTTGTCGGCGCCGATATGGTCACCACAGTGTCCGAACCCGTCAAGGCAGGCGTCACGATCAAGCTGCTTGATGCGGCTGGCGTTGTCATTGCCACGACCCTGACCGATGCGAACGGGGCCTACAGCTTTGAATCGGTGCCGGTTGGCGAATACACCATCATGGGCGTTGCACCCGACGGAACCGAATTCACCATTCAGGATGTTGACGGCAACAGCCAGGACGGCATCGACAGCGACGTGAACGGCGATGGCGTTTCGGGCACGGTCGTCGTGACCGCAGGCAGCAACAGCACCATCGATCTGGGCGTCTGTGACAAGCCCGAGCCGGTTCTGGGCGCGCTTGGCGACAGGGTGTTTTACGATGATAACCGCGACGGCATCCAGAATGACGGAGAAGCCGGTGTTGTCGGCGTCGCTGTGACACTGACCGGTGCGGGCGCTGACGGGGTGTTCGGCACTGCCGATGACATCACGGCCAGCACGACAACCGCAGCCGACGGCACCTATCTTTTCGACCAGCTTGCGGCCGGCGACTATGTCGTGGGCTTTGCCGAAGTCGACGCCTTCGATTTCACCACGGCAAACGCAGGTGACGACGCCGCTGACAGCGACGCCGACCAGACGACTGGCAAGACCTCTGTCATCACGCTTGCTGCGGGTCAGATCGATCTGACCTGGGACGCGGGCATTGTCAGCGAAAACCCCGAGGCGTTGGGCGACACCGCCATGACATGTTCGGATGAAGCCGTGACAGTGGATGTGCTGGCCAACGACACTGATGAGCAGGCGCTGACCATCACGGCGGTCGGCGGCATCGCGATCACCGAAGGCGCCACCGTCGACGTGGACGGCGTATTCGTCAGCCTGATTGACGGCAAACTGGTCGTTGACGGTGCTGCGGCCTATGCGGCGCTGGACATCGGCGAACAGGCGACGCACACGATCGCGTATACCGTTTCGGACGGTCTGGGCGGTTTGGCGACGGCAGATCTGGACGTGACCTTCTGTGGAGATGCCAACAGCTATGCATCGCTTGTGGCAAGCTTCCCGACGACCGGAACCTATGAAATTGCGTATGCTGCGGATCTGAACCCGCTGGGCGATTTCGGCTTTGACATCCGGATCGTGGGCACCGGCGATGACCGCTTTGACGGTATGGTCTATGAACAGGCTTATTGCCTGGACTTTGCGACCGCCGCGAATACCAGCGGAAGTTTCGAGACCACTCCGGAAAACCCCGGTGCCTTCTACGGGGTGCAGAGCGCCGAAGCGATCGACGTCTTCTCGCCCGGTCAGACCAGCGCAGCCAACGGTCAAGCGGCCGAGGACAACCTTGATCTGGTTAGCTGGGTGATCGCCCAGAACTTTGAAAACAACGGTGCGGAGTCGGTCAACGGGGGCTTCTCAGGCTGGGAAGTTCAGTTCGCGATCTGGGAACTTACCGACAACTTCAACTCGGACGCGGCTTTTGGCGCGACGCCGTCCTTCGGACAGCTGGCCGATACCGACTATATCGTCAACCAGGCTCTGGCCCACGGCGAAGGCTTCCAGTTCGGAACCGAAGGCCAGGTCGGTCTGATCATCGATCCGTCGCCGTCGACGGTGGAAAATGTACAGCCCTTCATCATCGGCCTCGCGTTCGATGCGTATGATTGCCTTTGCTAATAGGTGACCAGAATACCGCGGCTGGACATCTCCGGTCGTGTGAATCCTTGTAAAAATAATGATCCATGACCTGAAACAGGTTATAAAACAAAGGTTTAAAAAATGACCAAACTTTACGTGTCCGCAGCAGCATTCGTCCTTTCCGCAAGCTCTGCAATGGCTGGTGCCTGCTACGACATTTTTGGCACACAGATTGCCTGTGCCGCAACCACGGCCGTTCCCGAGATTTCGGCACTTGAGGGCACCGCTGGTCTGGCCGTTCTGGCAGCCGTCGTTCTGCTGGCGTGGGAGCGCCGCCGCCGCGCCGTCTGAAAAGACGATATCCGGGTGCCTGATGCGCCCGGTATGACATGATTGGGACGGCCCTGTCCGGGATCGGATGGGGCCTCTCTTTGTTTCAGGTACCGAGTTGAGCTAGAGTTTTCGCATATGGCCGTTTCCAGCACCCACCCGTCCGCCCCCCGCAAGCGGTTTGCCCTTGTCGCAATCGGCGGGCTGGTCGGCGTGGAACTCCTCCTGCTCAGCCTGCTTTACCAGCATGACTTTGTCTTTACCTGCCGCGACAGCCTTCCGGTCATGCTCTGCGCCGCGCTGGGGCGGGCTGTGCCGCGCGCTGTGGGTATCCTTGCTGCGCTGTCGCTGTTTGCCGTGGCGCGCCGGGGGCGGATTTCCGGCCTGTGGGGCGCGCCCGATCTGCGCCGGGGGCTGTGGGTGAACCTCGCCGGGTTTGCATTTATCCTGGCGCCCTGGGCCCTGCTGACGGATGCCAGCGGCGCGGCGGTTATCGCTTTTGGCGCTCTCCTGTGGCTTGTGGGGCTGGCAATCGCCGCCACCGGCGTGCTGCGGATGATCGCCCCCGCGCAGGCCTGGAGGAATACTCTGGCGGGACAGGGCAGCCTGCTTGTGGCGCTGTTCGTCGTGGGCGCGCTGTTGCCGGAAATCGGCGCTGGCCTGATGCCGCTGTGGAGCATTCCGGCGGTCACGGACATCACCTTTGCCGCCGTCCGCCTCAGCCTTGAGGCGTTGGGCTATGCGCCATCAACCGACATCGCGGAAAAGGCGATAGGCGCCGGTAATTTCTTTGTGCGGGTCGGTCCGCAATGTTCGGGTGTCGAGGGCTTTGCGCTGATCACAGTTTTCCTCACACTCTATGTGGCGCTGTTCCGCCGTGATCTGCGGTTTCCCCACGCACTGCTGCTGTTTCCCATCGGGCTTCTGGCAAGCTGGGTGTTCAACGTCCTGCGCATCACCGCCCTGATCGTCATCGGGATCGAAGGCGCACCGGAACTGGCCATCGGCGGATTTCATTCCCATGCGGGCTGGCTCGCGTTTACGCTGCTGTCCATCGGCCTGATCGCCGTATCGCGCACCACTCCGGCCTTTGCCGCAAAGCCGCGACAGACGCACCCCCTGCCCTCGTTTCTAAGCGATCCTGTGACGGCGCAGATCCTGCCCTTTATCGTCTTCATGGCCAGCGCGCTTCTGGCGTCAACCTTTGTCGCCGATCCGGCCCGAGTCTATCCCCTGCGCGCAGGGGCGGTGGGGGCGGCGCTGGCGCTGGTCTGGCCGTGGTTCCGGGCCCTGCCATGGCGGCTGGACCCGGTATCGCTGCTGACCGGCGCGGCGGTCGGGCTGGCCTGGATCGCATCGTCCCCGCCGGCAGCAGAGGGACAGTCCGCCCCCTTTGCCGGGATGGGAATCGGGATGACCGCGCTGTGGATCGGCGCCCGCGTCATCGGCACGACGCTTCTGGTGCCCCTGATAGAAGAGGCGCTGTTTCGCGGCTACCTGATCGACCGCCTCGCGCCGTCACGGCAGGTGGTTCCGATGATCGTGGCAATCGTTCTGGGCGCGGTCCTGTTTGCCCTGCTGCATGACAGGTGGCTGGCGGCCGGCCTTTCGGGCGTTGCATTCGGGGCGCTGGTCTGGCGGTCTGACAACCTGACCGATGCGATTTCCGCCCATGCCATGGCCAACGGACTTATCGTCGCTTGGGCTTTGGCGACAGGTGCGTGGCATATCATCTGATCCCTCTGCGCTGACTGCGGGGCCCGACCGTTCTAGAGCGCGCTGCATGACCACCATTTTTGGGCGGAATAGCCTGCTTACTGCCACCAAGCGCGCATCGTAACCGACTTGATATCAGCAAAAATGAGTGCATTTCGGCCTTATCGTGAGGCTGGATGTAATCTCTTCAAGGCGGCTGGACAAAATATACCCAATTTGGCGCCGAAGCGATGTTCCGGGGGCACGCCCCTCTGAATCGCCACCGCCTTGGTTTAGATACACACGACACTATGACGGGACGTTCCGGAAGCAGAGGACCGGATACCATGCTCGGCGCTGGATCGAAGCCAGAATGCGCCGTCTCAAAACCTTTGGAGAACGTGTTGCTGCAAGCGCTGTCCTGACCGGCAGAATGCCGAAAAACATACCCGAATGCGGAACACCCGGCTTCATTGCTGTGCCGCGAATAGCGAGTGTTCAACAGAACCCGCCATAATTAGCAGCCACTGCGGGACGGTCGGTGATAATTTGAACGAAGCGGCTTGTCTTATGCTGAACTTGGCTCCTGAGATTGAAGGAGCGCTGCCCACCACACTATTAGTAGCAGGTACGATCTGAAACCGCCTGCTGGACGCAATGCCAGCAGGCGGTCTGCCTTCCGGGGAAGGCTACGATGCGGGATGGGCCGCCTGTTGCACTGGCGACTTTGGAGGACTCGGCTTCGCCCCGACCATTGTGGCCGAAGCGATGCCGAGCGAAAAATCGGCCTTCAGGATACCCAGTGGCTGGCCTGGTCACAGACCTTGTCCACACAGTTTGCTGGCCACATCGCTGGTCCTCCCTGATGCGCCAGGCGTGCTTCAGCCGACCAGTCGGCCGCTGATGGGGCCTTTAGAGCTTGTTGATCTCTTCCAGCATACCTTGTGGCCACGAAGCCGACAGAGGCGAGTCGAGATAGAGCTTTTGGGCGTGGTCCTGAAACGCTTTCAGATCGGGTTCATAGACCTTCAGTCCTTCGCCCTTGAAGAATTCAACAAGGTCATGTTCCTGCTCCAGGTACTGTTCGTCTGACCAGGCGGTCGCCTTGTCGGCGGCGGCTTGCATGGTCGTTTGCTGTTCCGGGGTCATCGCGTCCCAGACCTTGGCCGAGATCAGCAGCATCCCGAAGCCGACGTTGTGCGAGGTCATTACAATCTGGTCAGTGACTTCATAGAACTTCATCGCCTTGTCGTTGGGCAGGGGGTTGTCCTGACCATCCACGACGCCGGTTTGAAGCGCGGTATACAGTTCGGAGTAGGCGATCGGCACCGGATTCGCGCCCAGAGCCTTGCCAAGGAACTGCCAGCTTTCGCCGCCGGGCATGCGCAGCTTGACGCCTGCCATGTCCGCCGGTGTCTTGATCTCTTTGTCACCCTTCAGGTTCACCTGACGCGTTCCATAGTAGAAGGTGCCCAGGATCACGACACCCAGCTGATCATGGGCGATCTGGCGGAAATGATCGCCGACCGGCGATGCGAAGATCGACTTCAGGTGCTTCTGGTCACGCACCACATAAGCTGCGCCAAGGATATCGAATTCCGGCGCCTGTTGTGCAAGGTCGGATGGCGGCAGGCCCGCCATCTGGATGTTACCGCGCTGGATGCCGATCAGTTCGGTGCCCTGCTTCATCAGAGTGGCGCCAAAATAAGGCTGGAAATCGAAATCACCGCCGATTTCCTTGGCAAAGATGTCGACCACGGCCTGTGAGCGGGGCACATCAGGCTGGTTCACGTCAGAGAAGATCAGCGGGGTCTTGTCCTGAGCTGCGGCCGACAATGTCAGCCCCAGCCCGGCAATGGCCGCCAGTGCGATGGTGTGAAGTGATTTCATTTTGTCTCTCCCATGGTTTGCTTCTTCAGTTCAGGCGTCGAAAAGGTGTTCCGGCAGCCCCTGCCCCAGCCCTTGGATGGCGAGGACTGAACCGGCCAGCGGTTCGGCTGCCAGTACGTCGGGGGGCAGGAATTTTGTAGCGGTGGTGACGAACAGCGTTTTCAGATCCGGCCCGCCAAAGCAGAGGCAGGTCGGGTTGCTCACCGGCAGCGCTATTTCGCGGTCAATACGTCCGTCGGGCGCATAACGGATGATCCGGCCGCCCGCGAAGACCGCCTGCCAGAGGCACCCGTCGGCGTCGACACAGGCGCCGTCCGGGCGGTCTGCGGTCGCGGTAAAATCCGAGAGGAGTCCACGGCTAGTCGGCGCGCCAGTTTCGTCCAGAGTGATCGTCCAGGTCAGGTGACGGCGGGTGTCGGTGAACCACATCCGCCGTCCGTCGGGGGCAAAGGCGATACCGTTTGACACTACAACATCGCTGAAATGCCGCGTCATGGTCCCGTCGGGATCCACGCGGTAAAGGCCGCCGATGCTGCGGTGCAGTTCGTTGTCCATCGTGCCGATCCAGAGCTGGCCGTGGCAGTCTACCCTGCCGTCATTCAGGCGTGTATCCGGGTGGGTTTCATCCGGCGTCACGGCAAGCACGCGCGCGTTGGTGCCATCGGCGCTGGCGGTCACCAACGTCAGATCCCGTGCCAGCAGCACCCCGCCAGAGCGCGTCAATGCGATACCGCCAAGATAGGTGCCGGGCTGCTCGGTCGCATCGGTCGCACCTGTTTCGGGGTCGAGCGAATACAGAGTCGGCTTTTCGATGTCGATCCAGCGCAGCCGCTGCGCCCGCGCATCCCACAAGGGGGTTTCGCCCAATTGCGCAGCCGCGCGATGTGCCACCTCTATGACAGGGTTTTTCATCCCCTGTATCCCAGAAGCCGTGGCAGCCAGAGTACGAAGTCCGGAACAAAGGTGATGATCCCGAGGGCGATGAACAGGGCAATCAGGAACGGCACAAGTTCGCGCACGATCTTTGTCAGCGGCTCTTTCGTGACTGAGGCCACGATAAACAACAGCAACCCGTAGGGTGGCGTGATCAGACCCAGCATCGCGTTCACCACAACGATCACGCCGAAATGCACCAGATCAATCCCAAGCGCTTGGGCCGTCGGGATAAAGATCGGAACTATGATCAACAGGATCGCGCCGGATTCCAGAATGCAGCCAAGCGCCAGGAACAGCACGTTGATCGCGATCAGAAAGCCGGTGCGCGACAGTTCGAAATGGGCCAGCCAGTTGGAAAGAGACACCGGAACGTTTTCGCGCGTCACGACATACTGAAAGGTCAGGGCGCCGGCGATGAGAATGCCGATGGTCGCGGTCGACCGGGCCGAGCCGAGCAGGGTTTGGTAAAATTGCTTGATGCTGACCGAACGATAGAAGGTCACCGAGACGAACAGCGCATAGAAGGCAGCGACAGCGGCGGCCTCGGTCGGTGTCATGATGCCGCCGTAGATGCCGCCCAGCAGGATCACCGGCAACAGTAGCGCGGGAATCGCCTGAAAGGTCACACGCGGGATGTCGCGCAGCGGGACCGAGGTATCGGTGGGAAAATTGCGGGTGTGGGCGATGATCATGTTCATGACCATCAGGACCAGTCCCATCAGCAAACCCGGCATCATTCCTGCGGCGAACAGATAGCCCACCGATTGATCCGACACGAGCGCGTAAAGCACCATGGGGATCGACGGTGGAATGATCGGCCCGATGGTCGCGGAGGCCGCAGTGATGGCGGCGGCATAAGAGGCTGAATAGCGCCCGTCCTTGGTCATCATTCCGATGATGATCTTGCCCATACCCACTGCATCGGCGACGGCCGATCCGGACATGCCGGAAAAGATCAGGGATGAGACCACGTTGACGTGGCCAAGCCCGCCCTTGAAGCGGCCGACCAGTGCCTCGGCGAACCTTAGAAGCCGGTCAGCGAGCGAACCGACATTCATGATGTCGGCGGCCAGTATGAACAGGGGAATCGCCAGCAGCGTATAGCTGTTGAACAGGCCTTGAAGCAGGGTCTCGGCGGCGATGGAGGAATCAAACCCCTTTAGCGCCAGATAGACCGACGAGGCACAGATCATCGCAAGGCCGATGGACAAACCGCCAATAGCCAGCAGGGCCAGCAACAGGATCGAAAGAAAAAAGGGATCAGTCATAGTCGTGTGTTTCCGCCGTGACGATGTGGGATACAGGGACTGGCGTGGTATTGCGGACCGCGTGCCAGACCGTGATCAGGCAGCGCAGGATGACAGCCAGTGCGAAGGGGATGTAGATTGAGAATACCCAATCGAAGCGGATCTTCATGTAGGCGGTCTTTTCGATTTTCATGAAGGTGACGTAGTCCCAGATCTGCGGAAGCGTCCAAACGAAAATCGCCGCGCAGGTCAGGCCCGTGATGATATCGAGCGTTCTTTGCGCGTTGCGCGGCAGCAGGGTGTAAAGGATATCGAGCCGGATCACGTCGCGTTCGCTGACGACGAAGGCATATCCGAACAGGATGCCCCAGAGCCAGGCGATGGCGACAAATTCGACTGTCCAGCCCAGAGGGAGGTTCAGCAGATAGCGGAAAACGATCTGGATCAGGAAGCTGGCAAAGAGCGCCCCAAGAATCAGCGCTAGCAGGTTTTCGGCGCGCCGGTGCAGCCAGCCAAACAATGGTCTCGTACGAATGATCATGACTCCCCGATGATGCGGCCCCGGGGGTGCCGGGGCCGTCTGGTTCAGTTTGCGTTTATCTTGTCGAGCAGCCCTTCGGGCCAGTCGTCGGCGAATTTCGACGTCT
This sequence comes from Puniceibacterium sediminis, assembly GCF_900188035.1. Lineage (GTDB taxonomy): Bacteria > Pseudomonadota > Alphaproteobacteria > Rhodobacterales > Rhodobacteraceae > Puniceibacterium > Puniceibacterium sediminis. The sequence goes on from NZ_FZNN01000029.1 coordinate 12,903, forward strand.
TGTAGACCCCGAGAACGTGTTCGCGGAATGCGGTCAGGTCGGGTTCGTAGACCTTCAGGCCTTCCGCTTCGAAAAAGCTGACCAGTTCCGCTTCTTGCGTGAGGACATAGTCCGCCATGTCATTTTCGAATCCGTCGGCGCAGGTCTGAAGCCGTTCCTGCTGGTCTGATGAGAGGCTGTCCCATTTGGACATCGACACCACGAAGACGTTGTTGGACATACGGTGCCCGGTCAGGACGATCTGGTCCGTGACTTCGTAGAACTTCATCGACTTGTCTGTAGGTAGCGGGTTGTCCTGACCGTCAATCGCGCCGGTCTGAAGTGCAGTATAAACTTCGGTGAACGCCATCGGGGTCGGGTTCGCGCCCAGTGCTTCGCCCAGAAACTGCCAGCCTTCACCGCCCGGCATCCTCAGCTTGACGCCTTGCAGGTCTGCGGGTGTCATCACTTTCCTGTCGCCGCGGATGTTCACATGGCGGGTGCCGATATAGGGCCAGGCCAGAACCTTGATTCCGGTTGAATCCTCGATCTTGGCAACCAGATCGTCCAGGACGTCGCTGTCATAGACCCGGCGCATATGTTCAATGTCGCGGAACAGGTAGGCGGTGCCGAGGATAGAGGTTTCGGGCACCTGATTGTAAAAATCAAAGACGGCGAGGCTGGCCATATCAAGGTTGCCGCGCTGCATCGACGTCAGCTCGGTGCCTTGCTTGACCAAGGTTGCTCCGTGGTAGGGCTGAAAGTCGAACGCGTCGCTCAGGCAGCCTGCAAATCCTTTGTCCAGAATGGCGCTGCGCGGATCGCTTTCCTGGACCGTATCCGAATAGATCAGCGTCGGCGCTTCCTGGGCAAGAGCGGCACCGGCCGCCAGTCCGGCGGCGAGGCCGATGGCCGATGCCAGCGTCCGGGCTGACCGTGTGGGTTGAATGATCATTCCATTTTCCTCTCATGTGTTATGACTGTGGCGCCCGATCCAAGCGAACGGGCACCACTTTGGCTCAAAGGCCGTTGATCTTTTCGATCAGCCCTTCTGGCCAGTCATTCGAGTAAGTGGAGTTGCGGAAGTATTCGAGCACATGGGTGCGGAATGCCGCCTTGTCGGGTTCGTAGACGTCGAGACCTTCGTTCTTGAAGAAGTCCACCAGTTCGGATTCCTGACGGATCGTGTCATTGCTCAGCGCTGTCTCGAACTCCTTGGAGCAGACCTGAAGCTTGGCCTGCTGATCAGGAGTCAGGCTGTCCCACTTGGATTTTGCCATTGAAAACACGTTTGCGGCCAGAAGATGCCCGGTCAGGATGATCTGGTCGGTCACTTCGTAGAACTTCATCTGCTTGTCGGCCGGCAGCGGGTTGTCCTGACCATCGATCGCGCCCGTCTGAAGCGCTGTATAGACTTCGGTAAAGGCAAGCGGTGTGGGGTTGGCACCCAAAGCTTCGCCAACGAACTGCCAGCCTTCGCCGCCGGGCATGCGAAGTTTGATACCGGCCAGATCGGCGGGGGTCATTACCTTCTTGTCGCCACGGATGTTGACGTGGCGGGTGCCGATGTAGGGCCAGGCCAGGACCTTGATCCCGGTCTTTTCCTCGATTGCGGCGATCAGGGGCTTCAGCTCTTCTGAATCGTAGGTCTTGCGCAGGTGGTCATAGTCGCGGAACAGATATGCGGTGCCGAGGATCGAGGTTTCGGGCACCTGATTGTTGAAGTCGTAGATCGCAAGCGCCGCCATATCGAGGTTGCCGCGCTGCATCGCTGTCAGTTCGGTGCCCTGCTTGAAAAGGGTGGCACCGAAATAGGGCGTGAATTTGAACTGGTCCCCCAGACAGGTGGCGAAGGTTTCGCGCAGGATAGTGCTGCGGCGGTCTGTCTCTTGTACCGTGTCGGAATAGGTCAGTTCTACTACGTCCTGCGCCATGGCGGCGACAGAGGACAGCCCGAGTGCAAGCGCTGCGGCGGCACCCTTCAGGTGGTTGAGTTTTCGCATGGTCTCCTCCCTGAGATCGCGATGATTTGCCGGTTTAGCCGACGGCCGTAAAAGCCGACCACATCCGTTCCGGATCTGGTCGACGTCCCGTAAAAAGCTCAAACGCGCGCACTGCTTGATACAGCGCCATGCCCGACCCGGGCAGCACCGCGCAGCCGCGGCGGCGTGCCAATGCCAAAAGTGCCGTTTCCAACGGAAAATAGACGATGTCGGCGATCCAGTGACGCCGTTCGATCAAGGCTTCGGGCAGGGGCAGACCGGGCAGTTTGTCCATCCCGACCGGTGTTGCGTTTACAACCCCGTCCGCTGATGCCGCAGCGGCGGCCAGATCGGTGACCACAACGCCGCGTCCTGCTCCAAGACGTTCCACCAGGTTCTCCGCTTTTGCGCGGTCGGTGTCTTGGACCAGAACACGCCCTGCGCCCTCATCGATCAATGCCTGCGCCACTGCGCCACCCGCACCGCCAGCCCCCAGCAGAAGGACTGTGTCACGACGCACCGACGGCAGTCCGCGGCGCATACTCTCGCGAAAACCCCAGAGATCGGTGTTGTCGCCCCGCCGCGCGCCGTCGCGAAACAGCACGGTGTTTACTGCGCCGACCGACTGCGCCCCGTCAGACAGGGAGCTGAGATAAGGCATCACAGCCTGCTTGAACGGAAAGGTAACGTTGATCCCGTCAAAACCGGCATCTTCCAGACGACTCAGAACTTCGGGGATGTCCGGCGTGGTCGCGGCGGTATCGGCATCGATAAGGCGATATTCGAACGGCACACCCTGAGCGGCACCTTCGGCCATGTGCATCCGTGGCGTGCGTGATGCACTGACACCGGTGCCAAGCAGGCCGACGAGAACTGCGCCCTGGGTCGTGCACTTTGGTGCGAACGCCTGATTCCATGAAGCTGTCAAACATCCCTCCCCGGCTGTCTTAAGTACATATTGTTCGCTGCATTTAAATATGTCAACATAATGTTCGCGGCAGTTCAATTGCTGCGCGTGCGAAGTCAACAGAGGCTGCTGCGACGGTTTCGCGGTCAGCCCTGAATGCACTGCAAGGGGGATCAGATGGGCCAAACGGACACGACCGAACGGGGCGAAGCGGTTTGGCACGACCTGATCTCTCTGGAATTAGGCTGGCGCGTTTCGACACGCACACTTTTTCAACGTCTCCAATCGGGCGACCTTCAGCCGCATCGTTGGCGAGGATCTGTTCGGCGAGCCTGGCCAACGAATGCTGAGCCAGTACGTCCGCGACACACTCCTGCGTTTCGTGATGCAGTCTGGGGTGATGGCCGAAACGGGGACTTAACCGCGCGCAGGAGTATGCCCGTATGATCAACCCCGATATTTTCCGCTTTCTCGAAGTCTGGGATGCAAAATGGGCTACCGTTCCGCCCGAGGCCGATGCCGCCGAGCGTCGCGCCCTGTTCGAGACCATCGCCAGCGAGATGCGTCTGCCCACGCCGGAAGGCGTCAATACGGACGAAGAGCACTGGATCGATTCTGATGGCGGCCCGGTTCGCGTCCGGCTGTTTCGCCACAACAGTGGTGGCGCGCAGCCTGCACTGATCTACATGCATGGCGGCGGCTGGATGCAGGGCTCTCCCGAGACGCACTGGGACATCACCGCGCGGATCGCAGCCTGGGCGAAAATGACCGTGATCTCGGTCGATTATGCGCTGGCGCCCGAGCATCCCTATCCGGCGGCCTTTCTGCAGTGCTGTGCCGTTCTGCGCTGGGCGAAGGACAAGGCAAAAGACTTGGGGATCGACCCGGCACGGCTTGCCATTGGCGGGGACAGTGCTGGCGGCAATCTTGCCGCGGCGGTCGCGTTGAAGGCCCGTGAGGAAGGGCTGGCACTTAAGGCGCAGCTTCTGATTTATCCGGCTTGCGACTTTGACAGGACGCGCCCGTCCTATGTTGAAAACGCCGAAGGCCCGCTGCTGAAGGTTGCCGGTATGGCCCGGACCAATGCGTTTTATTGCGCGGACGAGGTGCAGTTGCAGACGGATCCCTATATTGCGCCGCTGGTTGCGGAAACCCACGAGGGGCTGCCGACGGCGTTTGTCGCCGTAGCACAAAATGACCCACTGCGCGACAGTGGCCTTGCCTATTCCGAAGCACTGAAAGCAGCGGGTGTCAGCGTGACGGACGATCCCGGCACGGGGCTGATCCACGGATACCTACGGTCAATGGAATACTGTGACGTTGCCGAAACGCAGTTGAAGTGCATGACGGATTGGCTGCAAGCAGTTCTGCGTTAGCGCCCATGTCATGGCTTTGTCAGCTGGTTCAGAAGGTGTGAACTACGCCAAGTTTCCGGGAGCTTTAAACCATAGAAGGCTGGGAGCCACGGAAAAGAGCAAGATGGCGAAGCGTTATTCACCAGAGATCCGCGCCCGCGCGGTGCGGATCGTCCTGGAGCATTAGTGTTCCCCTGAAAGGTCGGGTGCTGTGAGCAAAGAGGTGGTCGAGGTTTTCGGCCGAGCTTTGTGCCGCAATAATCTATAGGATCGGTTTCATTTGATGCGGCAGCTTTCGGTTTCGGATCTTGAGGATCAAAGGCATCTGCCGGGGTCAGCAGGCCATGCGATGAGTGCGGGCGTTTTTCACTGTAGTGGGTGATCCAGACGCCGATCCCGCCCCTCGACTCTGAGCCCGTCTCGGAGGCATTCAGGTAGGCGCACTCGTATTTCAGTGACCGCCAGAGCCTTTCGATCATTCGGCTGGCGATCCAGCGGCCACGTCCATCCATGGAAATCTTCACTTTGGCGTCGAGCAGCACTTCGGTGAAATCTGTGCTGGTGAATTGCGATCCTTGATCAGTATTGAAGATCTCCGGCGGACCGTTTTGGGCCAAGGCTTCTTTCACTGCCTAGACGCAGAACCCCGCCTCCATCGCGTTCGACAGCCGCCAACTCGACTGTACCAACCCATCCCTCTAATGGTTTGCGGGTAAACCACTACCGGGCAGTGGGTGATTTCCATGAAACGCAGGTTCTCGGCGCTTTCGCCGCGTGGCTGATAGTAAACCGCCGAGCGCGACAGGGAGAGCAACACACATTGGCAGCGCACGCTCATATCAGGTTGATCATGCTTCACCGCTTCTTGCCTCCAGTTCCGAGGATGAGACCGGAGGCATCGGCCAAAAAAATCGCGCTCCACGATCAGCTGGCCGATCTTCCCTCTCGTGTATGCAAACATGCACTGCAGGGCGACGGGACGTGCAGTTTTTCGACCACCTTCTCAGAAATCGGCGGCTTAGCGGAAATCCCCATCATACACGCCCAATGACAACGCCCCGATACCGCCGAAAGAGCGACCTGCGTGACATTGACCCAAATCAACAACGCTCCCTTTTGCGTCGGCTAACCTCTGTTCGACCGTCCGTAGCGGCGCGGCGTCAACCCACAACGCCCCAGGTTGCCAGGCGACCGTATGGGCATGGAGAATGCAAATGACACTTGATCGCGTGGTTATGGCCTTCGCAGGCTGCATGGTCCTTTTGTCCCTGGCACTGACCCTTTGGGTCTCGCCCCATTTCATCTGGTTGACGGTGTTCGTCGGTGTGAACCAGATCCAATCGGCCTTTACCGGGTTCTGTCCGGCGGCGATATTTTTCAAGGCGCTGGGGGTCCAGCCCGGTAAGGCGTTCTGACCCTGCGTCTTCTCTGAACCATCCAAACTTTCTTTCCGTGAAGTGAAATAATCATGCGCACCCTGATCTCCGTACTCGCCCTGGCAATATCCCTGCCACTCGCCGTACTGGCCGAGGACTATACACTGGCCCCGATCTCGGTGACGGAGTGGAAGGCGGTCTATGGTCGGATCGAGGCGCGCAGCCGCATCCCGTCGCGCGCCAGGTTGGGTGGCACGCTGGTGTCGCTGAACGTCAGCGAAGGCGATGTGGTGAGTGCCGGGCAGGTGCTGGCTCGGGTCGTCGATGCCAAGATCGACTACCAGCTTGCGGCCATCGACGCGCAGATGCAGGCGCTGAGTGCCCAGCTGGACAATGCGCGGACCGAGCTGACACGGGGCGAGGATCTGCTGAGCCGCGGTGTGACCACAGCACAAAGGCTGGACGCGCTGCGCACTCAGGTCGATGTGCTGACCGGTCAGATCGCCGCCGTGAGTGCGGATCGCAAGGTTGTGGAACAGCAGGCGCTTGAGGGGTCGGTTCTGGCGCCGATCGCGGGCCGCGTGCTGACGGTGCCGGTGGCGGCGGGGGCCGTGGTCCTGCCCGGAGAGGCCGTGGCCACCATCGGCGGCGGCGGGATATTCCTGCGTATCGCGGTGCCCGAACGCCATGCTGCGTTCCTGCAAGAGGGGGCGGTGATCGAGATTGAAACTGCGACCGGTCCGGCGCAGGGCACCTTGGCGCGGATCTATCCGCTGATCGAAAACGGGCGGGTGGTTGCGGATGTCGAGGTGCCGGATCTTCCTGAGAGTTTCATCGACGCGCGTGTGCTTGTGCGCCTACCCGTCGATACCCGCTTTGCTCTGATGGTGCCTGAGACGGCTATCATCACCCGCACAGGCATTGATTTCGTCGAGGTTGCGGAAGCTAACGAACCGGTTCTGCGCACGGTTCTGCTGGGCCAGCGGCAGACGGTGGATGGGGCCGCGATGATCGAGGTGCTGTCGGGTCTCGTCGCTGGTGACCGGGTGGTGACCGGGCATGAGTAACATCCCAGAAACTGTCAATCTCGGCATCGCCGGGCGCCTGACGCGGGCGTTCATCGCCTCGTCCCTCACGCCGCTGTTCATCCTCGCCGCCTTGGCGATGGGGCTGGTCGCGCTCGGCGCCTTGCCACGCGAGGAAGAACCTCAGATTTCCGTCCCGCTGGTGGATATCCACCTGCAGGCACCCGGCCTGAGGGCCGAGGATGCGGTCAAGCTGGTCACCGAACCGTTGGAGGGCATCGTCAAGGGCATCGCCGGTGTCGAACATGTCTATTCATCCACCCATGACGACAATGTGCTGGTCACAGTGCGGTTCAAAGTCGGCACTTCGGCAGATTCGGCGGTCCTGAGAGTACATGACAAGATCCGTGGAAACATGGATCGCATCCCCATTGGTATCCCCGAGCCGCTGATCGTCGGGCGCGGGATTGATGACGTGGCAATCGTCTCGCTCACACTGGCACCCAAGCCGGGGGGTGAGGGGATCAGTGCCAACGACCTGACGCGCATCGCCCGCGAATTGCGCACGCAGGTCGCCAAGACCGCAGATGTCGGGCTGACCTATCTGGTGGGCGAAGTGCCCGAACGGATCCGCATCGCGCCCGACCCTGAACGGCTGGCGCTCTACGGTGTCACCCTGCAGCAACTTGCCGCCAAGGTGGCGAATGCCAACCGGTCGCAAAACACCGGCAAAATCCGCGACGGGGGCGATCAGATCGACCTTGTGGCGGGTGAAACGCTGGTGGCCCCGGCCGAAATCGGGAACCTGTTGCTGACCACCCGGGACGGGCGTCCGGTCTATGTCGCCGATGTGGCGCAGGTGAGCCTCGTCTCGGAGAATACCGATGTGATCGTTGCCAATGTGAGCCGCGCGGCGGATGGCACGGTGACACGGACGCCAGCCGTCACCCTGGCGGTGGCCAAGCGCGCCGGAGCCAATGCGGTGATCGTGGCCGAAGCGATTCTTCATAGAGTCGAGGCACTGGAGGGCAGTCTGATTCCCGAAACCGTGGCTGTGATCGTCACGCGGGACTACGGCGAAACCGCCAACGAAAAGGCGAACGAGCTGTTGTTTCACCTCGGGCTCGCCACGCTGTCGATCATTGCGCTGGTCTGGCTCGCCATCGGCTGGCGCGAGGCGACTGTGGTGGCGATTGTCATTCCTGTCACGATCCTGCTGACGCTCTTTGCCGCTTGGATCATGGGCTATACGCTCAACCGGGTGTCGTTGTTCGCGCTGATATTTTCGATCGGCATACTTGTGGATGACGCGATTGTGGTGATCGAAAACATCTCGCGTCATTGGGCGATGAAGGATGGCCGCAGCCGCCTGACCGGCGCGATCGAAGCGGTGGCAGAGGTCGGCAATCCGACCATAGTGGCGACCCTCACCGTGGTCGCGGCCCTGCTGCCGATGCTGTTCGTGTCGGGCCTGATGGGCCCCTACATGAGTCCGATCCCCGCGAACGCAAGTGCGGCAATGATCTTTTCCTTTTTTGTGGCGGTGATCATCACACCCTGGCTGATGGTCAAGGTGGCCGGGCGCGCGCCTATGTCTGCCCATGGCGATGCGTCCGGCCACGCTGGCGGCGCTCTGGGTCGGAACTACGCCCGCGTCGCGCGGCCCCTGCTGGCGACCAAAACCCGCAGCGCGGTGTTTCTGCTGGTCACGACCGCCCTGTCGTTTGGCTCGCTGGGCTTGCTCTACACTCAGGATGTGACCGTCAAACTGCTCCCCTTCGACAACAAATCCGAGCTGTCCGTGGTCATCGACCTGCCCGAGGGGGCGTCGGTCGAGGCCACCGACCGCGTGGCGCAGGACGTTGCCCGCACGGCCCTGGGTTTGCCCGAGGTCGTGTCGGTGCAGACCCATGCCGGGACATCTGCGCCCTTCAACTTCAACGGTCTGGTGCGGCACTATTACCTGCGCGGACAGCCCAATCTGGGCGAGGTGCAGATCACCCTCTCGCCCAAGGCCGAGCGCGACCGGCCCAGTCATGACATCGCTCTCGATCTCCGCGCCCGGCTGGACGCATTGCCGCTGTCCGAGGGCATCCGTCTGAAAACGGTCGAACCGCCCCCCGGTCCCCCGGTCATCGCCACCCTGCTGGCCGAGGTTTATGGCCCCGACGCCGACACCCGGCGCACGGTGGCGACAAAGGTGCGCGAGGCGTTCGAGCAGGTGCCCTATGTCGTTGATGTGGATGACAGCTTCGGCATACAGCCCCGCCGTTTGCGGGCCACGATCAGCACCGATGATCTCGAGTTTTTCAGCGTCGAGGAGAGCGATGTGTTCGACACGCTTGCCATCCTGAACGGCGGGCGCACGGTTGGGTATTCACACCGCGGACAGGGGCGCCCACCTATCCCGATCCGCATCGCGCGGGACGAGGGCGATCAGGTGCTGGACGAACGGTTCCTGTCGACGCCGATCCCGGCCAATGTCCTGCCTGGTGCGCGGGGGGTGGTCGAACTGGGCGATGTCATCCACGTGGCCGAGGAACACGCGTCGTTCCCGGTGTTTCGCCACAACGGGCGGGACGCCGAAATGGTGACGGGCGAGATGGCCGGAACGTTTGAGGCGCCGCTGTATGGAATGATCGCCGTTCGCAAGGCGCTCGACGCGATGGAATGGGCGCCCGGCACCAAACCCGTGATCAGTCTTTATGGCCAGCCCGAGGATGAGTCGGTGAGCACCCTGCTCTGGGACGGCGAGTGGGAGGTCACCTATGTCACCTTCCGCGACATGGGCGCGGCCTTTGGTGTGGCCCTGCTGGCGATCTATATCCTCGTGGTCGCGCAGTTCGGGTCATTCCGCCTGCCGCTGGTGATCCTGACACCGATCCCATTGACTTTCCTTGGCATCGTCGCGGGGCACTGGCTGTTCGGAGCCCCGTTCTCGGCCACGTCGATGATCGGCTTCATCGCCTTGGCCGGGATCATCGTGCGCAATTCGATCCTGCTGGTCGACTTCATCCGCCATGCCGATCCTGCGGGTAAAACCCCGGTGGAAATCCTGATCGAGGCAGGGTCCATCCGGTTCAAGCCGATCCTGCTGACCGCCATCGCGGCGATGATCGGGGCGGTGGTGATCCTGACGGACCCGATCTTCCAGGGGCTAGCGATCTCGCTACTGTTCGGATTGCTGTCTTCGACGCTGCTCACCGTGCTCGTGATCCCAGCAATCTACCGTGTGCTGAAGACCTGAGCGCGGAGTGAGGGCCAGTCAGCAGGCAAAACGAAGGGCGACCCGAAGCATCGGTCTTCTTGGCACAAAACGCCTCAGGATGCATGCTGGGGGCAGGGGGAGCAAGGTGGTGTAAATCCGTCCGATTTGCCCGCCGACCGTCTTTGGTACATCGATGCCGCCGGGGACAGTCACATCATAATAGCCAGTCAGTTCCCCAACGCTGTTGGGTTCCATCCGTTCAAATTATGGTCGTGACACAGGCCGACAGCAGGCGTTGAACATCTTCGAGGCCGCAAAGCGCAGTCCCTTCGGTTGACACAGTCGCGCTGGCGGCCGCTACACCCCACTGCAATGTTCTGGCCAGCGGTTCCCCGCGTGACATGCTGAGTGTCATGGCGCCGACAAACGCATCGCCCGCCCCGATCTTGCTGCGGACCGGCACCTTTGGTGCATGGCAGAAAATATGCTGATCCTTTGTAACCATGATTGACCCGTCCGCGCCGCGCCCGGTGACGACAATTTGGGCCACGCCACGGTCTACCAAAGAGGCAGCAAAATCCACGCTGGATTGCACGGTCTCCAGCGGAACGCCTGCGGCAGTGGCCGCTTCTTTCTGATCAATGCGCAAAACGTGCAGTGGCTGTGTGGGATGCGCCATCAGGTGGGCAAGCGGCTGGCCGGAAGTGTCTACAATCAGCCGATCCGTTTTATGAGCGATACGAGACTGGATTTCGTGCGGAAAATCAACTGAAAGCCCGGGCGCAACACTGCCGCTCAGGACAACAAGCGTGTCTTTGTTCACGGCCGAAGCGATGCCGTCGAGTATCTTTCCGGCGTCGTCCGCGCCAAGCGGTTCGGCAAGCAGACTGAATCTGTATTGTTCGTTGGTGCTCTGATCCGTGACGGCGAGACTTTGCCGTGTTTGCGATGCGACACGGATGGGGAGTGTCTCGACCCCCTCGGCGTTCAGAAGGTCCATCAACTGTTCCCCTGTCGCACCACCGATCACCAGCAATGCGCGGCTGTGTCCACCCAGTTGCCTTATGGCCCGTGCAACATTGACGCCGCCGCCTCCGGGATCCATCCGTGGCGGTACACAGCGCATTTTTGGCCCCGCTGTGACCCGATCGACGGACGTCGCCAGATCAATTGAAGGGGCCAGAGTGATGGTAAGAATTTCTGTCATGGGCAGGGCTCTTCCTGTCTGTTTGTCCGAAGTATGGGTCACCCCGGACCGTCTGCCAATTGAGCGAAATCAACCGGAACACAGGGCGGCGTAATATTGTGACAAAAGGGAGGTCGCCGAATGCGGGCGAGCGATCAGGCATTGGGGATGGGGTCAGGCATGGCCCCTGAAAAGGAACGACGCTGTCCTGCGGTACGAAGCTGGCGAACCGGATCAGGCGAAGGAGCTGGATGATGAACACGCTGCATCTGTTCAAGGATCGCCGCGAGGCCGGGCGCCAGTTGGCCGCCGCCCTTCCACCGGTCCAGCCCGAGGAGACTGTGGTGGTTGCCTTGCCGCGCGGCGGTGTCCCTGTTGCAGAAGAAATCTGTCGGGCCCTGCATGTGCCGCTTGATCTGGTGTTTGTGCGCAAGATCGGCGCCCCGGGTCAGCCCGAGGTCGCGGTTGGTGCCGTCACGGACGGGGCGTTCCCCCAGGTGACCGTGAATGAACGCGTCGCGCGTGCCTTTGGGATGACCCATGCGGATGTCGAAGCGCGGGCGCAGGCCCTGATGCCCGAAATTGCCAGGCGCAGGCAGCTTTATCTGCAAGGCATCAAGTTACCCGACCTGAAAGGCAAGACACTGATCGTGGTGGATGACGGGGTGGCCACCGGCGCGACGGCCCGGGCAGGTCTGCGGGCTTTGCGCGAAAGCGGCGCTAGCCGGATCATTCTGGCGCTCCCGGTCGCGGCACCCGATGCGCTGCGTGAACTTGCCGAACTTGCCGATCAGACGGTGTGCCTTAACCAGCCACACGCGTTCATGGCGGTTGGTGCCGCCTATCAGAACTTTTCGCAAACCTCGGATGACGACGTCGTCGAGGCACTCAGGCGATGCAATGAATGGTCTCCTGCCTGATCCGGGCAGACAAGAAGTTGGAATGGCGCAATGCAAGTATTCGCACTGAACGAAAGCCTCCATCTGGGTCAGGGGATCGCAGCGTCGATCGGGATCGACCTGAGCGAATTGGAGCATCGCGACTTTTCCGACGGTGAATCCAAAATCCGGCCAATGGTGAGTGTCCGGGGGCAGGACGTCTATGTCGTGCAAAGCCTGTTTGCCGAGCCTGATCTTGGTGTGCATGACAAGCTGGGTCGGCTGCTTTTTCTCATCGCCACGATGCGTGACCATGGTGCCGCGCGTGTCACGGCGGTTGTGCCGTATCTGGCTTATGCCCGCAAAGACCGGCGCACCAAACCACGTGATCCGTTAACGACGCGCTATGTCGCGCAACTGTTCGAGGCCGTCAGGTGCGACTGTATCGTGACACTGGAGGTGCATAATACCGCGGCGTTCGAGAACGCGTTTCGCTGTCAGACCGTCCATTTGGAGCTTGGGGATGTCTTTCGGGAAAAGATGTCGTGGCAGGATGACAGCCAACGGCTTGTTGTCGTGTCGCCCGACCCCGGTGGTGTGAAGCGGGCGCAACTGTTCCGCGAAGCGCTGGAACAGCGGCTCGGCCAGCCCGTCGGGTTCGGCTTTATGGACAAGCGGCGCAGCGCCGGTTTGATGACGCATGGCGAGATGACAGGTGATTTTGCGGGCGCCTCGGTGCTGATCGTGGATGATATGATCGCGTCCGGCGGCACGATGTTAACGGCCGCCGGTGAATGCAGGCAGCGCGGGGCGGCAAAGGTGTACGCAATGGCGGCCCATGGTCTGTTCACGGGCGATACGACAGCTCTGTTTTCAGGCGACCTGATAGAACGCGTTTTTGTGACCGACAGCATTGCCCCTTACCGCTTGCCGTTGGGTGACAAGACCGCCCGGTTTGAGATTGCAACCACAGCGCAGGTTTTTGCGGACACCGTCAAGCGCCTGAGTATTGGACAGCGCTGACAAAGCAATCAGAGCAACGCCCGCTCGGCCACCTCCAGATACCGAAGCCCCAGCGGCATCCACTTCTTGGGCTTTCTTGGTTTCGGGACCAAAAGATGCGCCAGACACAGGCGTGCGCGCAACAGCGCGTGAATGACTTCGTAGAACCGAAGCAATTCTGGGTCTGGCCAATTTTGAAGCCCGGTTTCCAAGGCTTTGATCAGGTACGGTTTAATCCATTCTGCGCCCAAAAGATCGCATTCCAGACCCAGAAACATGATCTCGCTGAACGGATCAACCAGCCGAAGATTGCGGTTGAATTCAAGGCAATCAAACACGACTGGCGGATCGCTCAGGCATATATGCTCAGGGCGCAGATCGCCGTGACACTCCCGAATCCACCCAGCCTCGGCACGTGTGACGAGTTGTGAAAAAAACCGGTCAAACATGGTTTCATAGGCCGTGAATACGACATTGAAACGAGCATGGAGCGCCGCAAACTGCGGATGAAGCAGGGTGGCGCGGTTCATCTCTTGCTGGTCTTGCAAGATTGTCGTGAGCTCCTCTGCTCTTAGGTTAGTCGCGGGGGCATCACGGTAGAAGGCGACCAGTTCGGTCGTCAGCCTGTCCATGACTGGCAGCATAACCGCTGGCTCGGTTTCATGCTTTGCCATCAAGACATCCAGCATCCGGCTCGCAGGCAGGCGCTTCATCTTGACCAGCCAGTCGCGGGTGTGTCCTGGCCCGCCAAGACACAGCCCGCCATCGGCGTTTTCAGCCACGCGGATGGCGCCAAGATAGATTTGCGGAGCCAGCCGCCGATTCAGGTCAATCTCGGTCAGGGTGTTGTCATGGCGTGCGCGCAAGCTCGTTAGATCCTGCAAATCGTCCCGAACCTGTTTCTTGAGTTTGAAGACAAATTGCGCAGTGATGTATATCCAGGATTTGCTTGTCTCGGTTATCGTAACACTCTGCGCCGAAGGGTATTCTTGCTCCAGCAGTCGCAGGATCTGGGATGGCGTATCTGGCGCCTTCTGCGCGCTATTCCTTGACATACGGTTTGCCGTCAGCGGCCGGTGGGCGCGCACGCCCGACGAGCCCCGCCACCACGATGATTGTCGCAACATAAGGTGCCATTGCCAAAAATTCGGATGGGATTGGGGTTTGCAGCAAAGCCAGCTTTTGCTGCAGGGAATCGGCAAAGCCAAACACCAAGGCAGCGGCCAGCGCGCCCACCGGGTGCCAGCGTCCAAAGATCATCGCGGCCAGTCCAATATATCCACGTCCGCCGGTCATCCCTTCGTCAAAGCGTCCGACGGAGCCCAGCGTGAACCACGCGCCGCCAAATCCCGCGACCATCCCTGCCAGTGTCACGTTGATATAGCGCGTTCTGTAGACGTTGATGCCAAGTGTGTCGGCGGCCCGGGGGTGTTCACCAACCGCCCGCGCCCGCAGGCCCATTCGCGTGTGAAACAGGTAGTAGGTCGCCACGCCGACCATGATGAGCGCGCCGTAGACAAATATGTTCTGCTGAAAGAACATCGGGCCCAGGATCGGAATGTCACCAAGTAGCGGGACCTTGACTGCGCGAAACACCGGGGCATTATTGAGGTAGCGATATTCCTGAAACACTTGGGAGCTTACGTAGGAGGTCAGCCCAAGCACCAGCAGGTTGATCACGACGCCGGCGATGATCTGGTCCATCCGATAGGTGACGACCAGCGCAGCAAGTATGAAACCGAACAGCCCGCCTATGGCGACGGCAGCGGCCAATCCACCCATTCCACCCAAGAGCGATCCGACCAATGCACCGGTAAAAGCCCCGGCCAACAGCATCCCCTCGATTGCAATGTTCACGACGGCGACCCGTTCGGAAAGAACACCTGCCAGCCCCCCCAAGGCAATCGGCACGGCCCGGACCATTGTGGCCTGCAGCATCCCCGTCAGCGAAAAGGCCTTGCCTGTTGTGGCCCAGACCAGAAACGCTGCAACCGCGACCGCCAGCCCAATCCCCATCGACAGCGACGTCCATCGCGTCCCGCCACGCAGAAACTGCCGTGCGCCCAGAAAGGCAAGAACTGCCGCGGCGGCGTAGATGAATGGCACGGCGGGGACCACAAGATTAGGCAGGACAAGGGCATCCGTGGGGCGCGACAAACGGAACGTGGCAATGCCGGTTCCATCAGGGGCGAAGACCACAGCCGTCAGAATGGCAAGCCCGATCAGGATGCCACCTGTGATACGGGCATGCCGTGTCTTGCCCGGTTCGATTCGGGGCGCGGGGACGGCTGTCATTGGCCGCCCTCCGTTTGCCGTGATCCTTTGCGAAATCCCCAGGGAAAGACCGCGCGCACCAGAAGCGGTGCTGCAATGAAGACAATAATCAGCGCTTGAATGATACCGATCAGGTCAATCGAGACGCCCGCATCGACCTGCATCTGTCGGCCGCCCGCTTCCAAAGCACCGAACAACAGGCCCGCAAACAGAACCCCGATCGGGTGAGACCGACCCAGCAATGCGACCGCGATGGCGTCAAACCCGATACCAGCAGAAAACCCCGGCGTGGCACGTCCGAGAACGCCCAGAACCTGATTTGCCCCCGCGAGCCCCGCCAATGCGCCTGCCGAAGCCATGGCAAGGACAATAATCAACCCCGAGCGCATTCCAGCGTAGCGGGCCGCTTGCGGGTTTTCCCCGCTGGCACGAAATTCGAACCCCAGCTTCGAGCGGAACAGGAGCCAATAGACGACAGCAACCGCGACAAGCACCAGAAAAATACCGGCGTGGACCCGTAAATTCGGATCGATGAACGCCAGTAGTCTTGGGAGTTCGGCCGCGTCCGGTACGGATTTCGAAATTGGATCTGCGCGGCCTTCTTTCTGGATAAAGGGCAGACGCAGCATGTAATCCAGAAGGCGATAGGCAATCAGGTTCAGCATGATGGTCGAGATGACCTCATGCGCGCCCGTTGCCACCCGCAGCCACCCGGCTATAGAGGCATAGAGCGCCCCGACCAGTGCCCCTGCCAAAAGCGACATGGGCATCAGGATTGCGGCGGGCAGGTCGGTAAATGTGAACCCTGTGATCACTGCGGCCATTCCACCCATCAGCACCTGCCCCTCGGCCCCGATGTTGAACAATCCAGCGCGAAACCCGAGCGCGAGCCCCAAACCCGCAAGGATCAGTGGAGCCGCCGCTGTCAGCGTCTCCGAAATCGCGCTGAGGGACCCGACAGAGCCTTTCAAAAGCGCAACATACGACAGGCCGATCGTGGCCAGATCGACATTGGTGGCAAGCATCGTCAATGCGCCGAGGATCAACGCGGCCACAATCGCAAAAAGCGGTACGATGATCAGGTCCTCGATCTCGGACCGACCAATCATTTTTGCCTTCATCAGATCATTCATCGAAGTATCGGTCATGCGGCTGCCCCCGCCATCGCCAGACCGATGGCACTTTTGTCGACCGGGCCGGCATTGGCATCATATTCCGCGACGATCCGGCCTTTGAACATGACAAGAATACGATCCGACAGAGCCATGATCTCATCCAGTTCGGATGAAACGATCAACACGCCGTCGCCTTCGTCACGGGCCGCGATCAGGCGCTTGTGAATGTATTCGATCGACCCGACATCAAGGCCGCGGGTCGGCTGTCCGGCGATCAGAAGTTTTGTTTCACGCGACAATTCGCGAGCGACGACCAGCTTTTGTTGATTGCCGCCGGACAGGTGTCCAGCGGCCTGAAAGACCGAAGGCGTGCGAATGTCGAAATCACGCACAAACCCTGCCGACACTTTGTTCACCTGTGCCCAATCCACCCGAGGGCCCCGCGAAAACCGGGCGTCGTAGTAGGTGTCGAGGACCATGTTTTCAGCGACGGTAAAATTCTTGATCAGCCCGACCGTCTGGCGATCTTCGGGGATATGGGCGATGCCCAGCCGGTGCCGTTCGCGGACCGAGGTGCGGGTGATATCCTGCCCGTCGAACATGACCTGCCCTTCGGTGGCACGGCGCAGACCAGTCAGGACCTCGATCAGGGCAGATTGGCCATTGCCCTGAACGCCCGCTATACCGACAATTTCGCCGCTTCGCACCGTCAGGTTCAGATGATCGATCGCAATCTCGTCAGTGTCACGCAGAACCGTGAGATCGCGCGTTTCCAGCAGCGTCCCACCTGGGGCAAAAGGTTTCTTGACGACATCAAAGCTGACCGGTCGGCCTACCATCATCTCGGCAAGCTGCGGCCTTGTAAGGTCTTTTGGCAGCCCCTCGCCAACAATCCGACCGTTCCGGATAACACTGATCCGATCTGCGATTTCCAGTATTTCATTCAGTTTGTGCGTGATGAAAACGAGGGCCTTTCCCGCGTCCCGCAACGCTTTGATAATCTGGAAAAAATCATCGACCTCTTGGGGCGTCAGAACGGCGGTGGGTTCGTCAAGGATCAGAACATCGGCAGAGCGAAACAGCACCTTGATAATCTCGACCCGCTGCTGAACGCCGACCGGCAAGTTCTCGACCAGTGCATCGGGGTCCACGTGCAGGCCGTATTGATCGTTGATCGCATGAACCTGCGCACGCGCGGTTGCGAGATCTAAATGGTCGAACCGGCCAGTGCGTTCGACGCCGAGCACGACATTTTCGGTCACGGTGAAGACAGGCACCAACATGAAATGTTGATGCACCATGCCGATCCCCGCACGGATCGCGTCGCCCGGCCCGTCGAATGTTGCCGGAACCCCATCGATCAGGATTTCACCGTCCGTCGGACTGTACAGCCCACACAGCACATTCATCAGCGTGGATTTTCCGGCGCCGTTTTCACCCAGCAGCCCCAGCACCTCGCCGCTGCGGATACTCAGGTTGACGTCTTCATTTGCCGTCACCGGGCCGAACCGTTTCGTAATGCCGCGAAGTTCGATGTCCATGGCGCGCCCTCCGAACCCTTCGCGTCAGGGCCTGACCTTGATGGTCCCTGCAATGATGCCCTCGCGGATGGTGTCCAGCTCGGCTTTCATCTCTTGCGGCACAGCACTGTCCAGGTCGTGGAACGAGGCCAGATCGACGCCACCGTTTTCGAGCGAGCCGACCAGAACGCCGCCGTTGAACGTATCATTCATCGCGGTCTCGATCACCTGTCGCACGGTCGCATCCATGCGTTTGGTGATGGAGGTCAGGTAGACATGGCTCTTTTGCGGGTCCGTGAAATATAGATCGGCATCGACGCCGATGATCTTGAGTTTGTCCGTACCCAACTCGTCCGCCAGTGCGGCAGACCCAAGCCCGACAGGCCCGGCGACGGGCAGAACGATATCAGCCCCCTCGTCGTAGAGATTTTGTGCAAAGGCCCGTCCGTCATCAAGGGACTCGAAGTTGTTGGTGAACAGGCCCTCACGACTGTCGATATCCCAACCCAGGACGGAAACACTGGCGCCTTTCTGAGCGTTATAATGGTCAACACCCCGGACGAACCCGTCCATGAAGATCGTGACGGGCGGAATGTTGATTCCACCAAAGACGCCCAGAATTTTCGTTTCGCTCACGCCAGCCGCAAGATATCCGGCAAGAAAGGCAGCCTCATCCGTGGAATAGACTTGCCCTAGAACGTTCGGGATTGCGGGTTCGTAGGCAAAATCGACGATCGAGAACCGCTGGTCCGGATTGGCTCTGGCGGCTTTTTGCGTTGCGTCCCCCAAGAGGAAACCAACCGTAATGATGATATCGCAATCGCCCTCGATCAGAGAGTTGATGTTCGCTTCATAATCCGTCTCGGCCTGCGATTCCAGAAAACGGCCGTCGATGGCGAAATCCGCCATTGCGTCTTCGACGCCTTTCCATGCCGTCTGGTTAAAGCTGTTGTCGTCAATGCCACCGGTGTCAGTCACCTGGCACGCGGTAAAAGCGTGCGCGGGACCAATCATAGCCAGCAAAAATGCCGTCGCGCTGCCCAGGTTGCGCAAGGTGTATGTGAACGTCGTCATTTGCTTCCTCCCTATGGTCGGTAGTGTGCGCGGTTCTTGGTTGGACTTGTGTTGCGAGCACATCTGGCGATCCGATTTTTCAGCCAACGCTACCGACAAGGCGGTCAGGCTTTTTGACCAAGATCAATTGCCCGCGTAATCCGGGAGGAACGCGGGCACCCGGTTTGCCAGATTGGGCTTGCGCCGGGTGCGCTCAAAAAGGGCCTCGACACCGCCATCCACGACCGCCGATCCGTAGCGATAAAAAGTGCCGCGGGACATGCCCATCACTTGGCAAGCTTTGGATACGTTACCCAACTCTTCCGCCAGGTTCAGCAATCCAGTTTTGTGTTTGATGATCTTGTCGGTAGTATTCAACATCATGGTTTCCTTGGTTGGTGGTTCGGTTTGCACCTCCATCAAAACGGACAACCATCATCTCATTCAAGAGATGCGCCGCCCCGGTTCCGTTCCTTGGGAAGGGGGCGGTTTCAGATCACATCGAGCCTAATTCACCTGACTGAGGCAGCTGCGTGTTCATAGCGTGTCGGTGCCACAGGCTGCTCCGTTGGATGACTTTCTCATAGCTCTGCAGCCCCTGATCCCGCCCCTGAACAAATTCAGGGGGATGACTTGTTCAGGGCGAACTAAGTTGCGTCTTGGCCATTTTGGTACATTTGATCAGATTCAGATGCTATTGGCCATTCCACGGTGAAACGGCATCCTTGTCCAAGTTCAGAGGCCAGGGTTATGCGACCACCGGCGAGGGCGACGGTTTTGCGAACAATTGCCAGACCCATGCCGCTGCCCTCAACCTCGTCGCGGCGTTTGAGGGTCTGGAACATCCCAAAGACGCGCTCGTGGTATTTCGGATCGATACCGGGGCCGTCATCTTCGACGATGAAGAAGTGGGTCTTTCCCACATCTTTTACGAATATGCGAATGGTGCCGTCGTGGCTTTCGGAATGCTTGACAGCGTTTTGTACAAGGTTCAGCAATACCGTCAGCAGCGGCATCGCTTCTACAACCACGTTATCGAGGCTTGGATCTAGCTCCACCGCGAAGCTTTCCGGGACCCCCGCAAGTTCGATAACTTCATCGACGAGCTGACGCCCTGATACCCGGCGCCCGCTCGGTTGGTTGCGACCGATCTTGGCGTGCGTGAACAAATCGTTCAGCAGCAAGGACATACGGCTGACCCGGCTGCGCAATATCCGAAATGACTCGCGGGTATCCTCGGTCAAGACTGCTTCAAGGTCTTCTTCTATCCATTGCGAGGTCTTTTGGATCGCGTTGAGCGGGGCCTTGAGGTCATGTGAAGCTACGCGAGCGAAAGCGTCCAGCTCGCTGTTAGTGCGCGCAAGATCCGCGTTGGCCGCTTCGAGTTTTGCGACCAGCGCTTTCGCCTCCTTGGCATGCGCTAATTGGACTTCCATAAGACGGTCTTTGTGAGCTGCATCGCGCTGATGGAGGAGCCTGGCACGGCGTTCCAAGACAGCATAGGTACTCAGTAAAAGCAGCATGGCAACCATGACTGCTCCAATTTGCGCAAGGCGCGAGCTGGTGAGCAGCGGCTTGGCCTCGAACCAGTCAAGTTGAAGCTCGCGATAGTCATCTGATGCCAGATAGCCGGGGATCACGGCGTTCAGCCGTTCGCGCACCTCGCCAAGCCCAAACCGGAGTGCCGGCGCGCGTTGGGCGGTAAAGAGAGGTGGCACAACTTCCACGACCGACTTCTCAAGACCACTGTCCTTTGCATAAGCGCGCAGAGCATTGGCGACGTTGACTGCAACGCGTATCTCGCCGCGTGCCAATGCCTTGAGCAGGTCTGCAATGTGCGGAAAGACAACGACATCGATTTCACCAGTGGCCTCCAGGCGGCCACGCGCAAGGTTCACGCTCGACACGCCCACCCGCTCTCCGGCGAGGTCATCGAGCGTCAGGGGGCGAAAATCGTCATCCGCGCGAACGAAGGCAGCGAAGTCCGATCCTGAGGTGGGCAAGGCGAAATCCATTCGTCTTGCGCGCGCTGGTGTGACGCCAACCTGGGGGAGTATGTCATAGGTCCCGGGGTGCGGGCCTGCGACAAACTCCTCGGAGGTAATTGCTTCAAAACGCAGACTGAGGTTTGCGCGTTCTCCAAGTTCGCGCATGGTTTCCACTGCGAAACCAGTCAGGACACCATTATCGTCGACGACTTGGTAAGGTGGAAAATGATTGACGCCGACGGTGAGTACATCGGGCGGCGCTATGGGCGGCACCAGCCCCCATTGCTGGCGAAGGAAACTCAGTTCGCCTGAAGCTTCGAGCCGTCCGACGGCTGCATTGATAGCGGGCATCAGATCCGCGCGGGAAACATGCAGCGCGACGGCGCGGTCAAACGTCTGCAGGGGAGCGTTGAACGGTGCAACGCGGTGGTCGATCCGTTTTATCCGAAGGTTGTGGAAAAACGGTTCACCGATGACCACAAGCCCATCGGTGAGACCAACGAGAAGCGCATGGAGGCCGTCTGGTCCGCTCTCGTAGGGTACGATCTGATGCCGCGCCAGTTTATCGCGGGCCTCAAACTTCATGCGGCGGTTTTCGACCACGCCGATACGCTTGGGAGGCCCTGTTTCGAGGTCAAATGTGGCCCGATCTTCAGCTCGAACGAAAAGGTAGTGGCCAGATTGCGCAACAGGGTCGGAGTAGATGTTTGTTGCGTTGAGCGGCAGCAGCCGCGTCACGCCAGCGAGCATCTGAACCTCGCCCTTTGCCTGAGCATCTATGGCTTCCCACATGGATCCGTAACGCACAAATTCCACGTCAAGCCCTGCGTCTGTAGCGATGCGGTCTGCCAAATCCCCAAAGAAGCCGCTGGGTTTTTCGGTTCCAAGGTCCTCGTAGAGCCCAGGTGCGGACGACCAGCCCACCGCAATGCTTTCCGCCTGCGCAGCAAAACTGGTGATCGTGGCACAGAGACCAAGAACGAACGATCGGACAGTTGTCAGATGCATGTGTTTCGCTCTTTCTGGCTTCTGAAAAGACCAGACGATAAAGCCCAAGTAACTGAAAAAAGGTTAAATCGCGGGGGTGATTTGCACGGGCTTTGGTATTCGCGAGCTACTGCCACGCCAAAAGCATCGCACAGGATGGAGTTACTTACACCGCTTGGGCGCTCCACGGCGGTTTTCTGAGTGATGTCGGAGGCTTGAACGCCAAAGGCCTCCCGAAGGAGGCCTATTTGGAATGTAGTAAGATTTCGGTGGTTGCGGGAGTAGGATTTGAACCTACGACCTTCAGGTTATGAGCCTGACGAGCTACCGGGCTGCTCCATCCCGCGACGCTTTTGGCATAGGCG
>NZ_FZNN01000052.1 GCF_900188035.1 Puniceibacterium sediminis
CTTTCGGAGTGTGGCGGCGACATAGGCTTCGGGGTTTACGGCGTTCAGGCGACATGTGCCTATCAGCGAGGCGACACGCGCCCATGTCGCGGCGCCCTCGATTGAACCGGCGAAGAGTGCGTTTTTTCTCGTCATGGGAACGGGTCTGATGGCGTTTTCGACGCCGTTGGTGTCCATCTCGAGGCGGCCGTTGGAGAGGAACCGAGTGAGACCGTTCCAACGCTTCAGTCCATAACGGACGTGCCGCGTGAGCTCGCTGGCGGAGGAGAGGTCGTCAAGGCGCGCTTCCAGCCATGGCCGCAGTGCGTCGACGATCGGCTTGGATAACTCTCGACGGACGGCCTTGCGGGTTTCGGGATCTTTGCCACGGATCGTCTTCTCGATAGCGTAGAGCTGAGCGATGCGTGCGACCATCTCGTCGCATATTGGCGACGGTGTGTCCTGCCCGAACTTCACGAACCGGCGCCGCCAGTGGGTCCAGCAATACGCAATATCCCATGGCTTCTCCGTTTTCTTCGGATCGGCGAGAATGTCATATCCGGGATGGCCATCAACCATCAGCGTGCCAGGGGCAAACCCTTCGAGGATGCCTTGCGCGACCTCGCCGCTGCGACTTCGGGAGTGGTGGAACACCACAATGGGGGGATCGCCACCGCCCCAGCCACGCTGATCGCGCAGAACCACCCAGAGGTAATCCTTGCGTACCCTACCTGTCCCCGGCGCCAGCACCGGCACGATGGTCTCGTCCATTTGCAGGTGGTCAGACCGTTTCAGCGAGGCGATCATGTGATCGATCACTGGCTGCAGCAGCTGCGCCGCACGTCCCGTCCAGTTCGCCAGCATGGTTCGGTCGAGATCAATGCCTTGCCGACGGTAGATGTCAGCCTGGCGATAGAATGGCAGGTAGTCGGCAAACTTGGAGACCATGGAATGCGCCACCAGAGCCTCCGTCGGCAGGCCGCGCGGCACCAGCCATTCAGGCGCCGGTGCCTGGGCATGGGAGGCGCCATTGCAGGACCGGCAAACGTATTTCGGGCGGATCGTGACCAGCACGCGGAACCGGGCCGGGATTACATCCAGACGCTCACTGCGGTCTTCGCCTACCTTGACCATCTCGCCGCAGCCGCAAGGACACAGGGTGTTGTCCGGTTCGATGACCCGCTTGATCCGCTCGAGATGCGCTGGCAGATGGCCCTTGTTCTGCTTCGGGGCGCGGGCGCTCTTCTTGCGGTCCCCAAGGGCCTTCTCGGCCGCCTCGCTGGCTGCGGCCAGCATACCCTCGGCAACCTCGACATCTTCGAAGGGCAGATGCTGCTGGTCAGAATCCGACTTTTCGGATTTCGCACCGAACTTGTCCCGGCGAAGCTGCGCAATCATGCGTTCCAGTCGTGTTCGGGCCTCCTCGGAGGTGGCGAGGCGCGTCTCTGCCTTGATGCGAGCAGCCTCGGAGGCGGCAAGCTGCCGTTCGAGTTCGGCCACCTTGGCCGCGCTGATGACTCCGCTGGATTCCATGGCCAGAATATACCGCCCCGGCCATGGGGGCGCCGCTGCAAAATACGGCCCCGAGTCATCCTGTTGCAGCTATCCCGCAAGCCTCGGGCGCCGACGCCGTTCCGCCCGAACAGCCCGCCAGTCAATGCCTTCGAACAGGGTCGAGAACTGCGCTGGCGACAGCCGGATCATTCCGTCCGATGGCTTCGGCCACTGGAACGCACCGCCCTCGAGTTTCTTGTAGACCATCACCAGCCCCGTCTGGTCCCAGACCAGGCATTTCAGCTGATCACCGCGCTTGGAACGGAAGACGAAGATCGCTCCGCTGAAGGGATCCTGCCCAAGAACCTCCTGCACAATCATTGACAGACCAGCATGACCCTTCCGGAAGTCGACCGGCCGCGTCGCAAGATAGATCCGGAGCGGGCCGCCCGGCAGGATCACAAGGAGCCCCGGATCGCAACGATCGTACGGCTCAGATGGTTTGCATCGAAATTCTGCGGAACAATGACGCGGACATCACCGATTTCCAGCGTCAGAGTGCCAAAGAGATCACTGTCGGGGGCCCCAGGGGCGCCTGCCACCGACACCGGCAGAAACTCGAGCGCTTCATCGTCCGGCATCGGCAACAGCCCATCGCGCGCAGCACGGCGCCACGCATGCAGCTGCGGGGGCGAAACGTCGTGCTTTCGCGCAATGTCGGCAACAGACACCCCGTCGCGGTAAGTCTCAAGCACGATTGCCGCCTTTACATGCTCCGGCCAGCGCCGACGGCCTGTCGGACCCGTAACAACATCTATACGCCCAGAATACCCTTCGCCGTCACTGTGAAAACTTCCGTAAGTTTGTACATCACGATCCATAAGACACCTCCTGCTATGCAGGGCGCATCTCAGACAGTCGGCAGCTTCAAACAATGAGGGCGATGGCGCGGCGCTTAC
>NZ_FZNN01000016.1 GCF_900188035.1 Puniceibacterium sediminis
TCAATGCCCTCGGCACTGCCGAGATCATTCGCGTGGCATAACGCCAGCGGGGTAAGGGGAAGTCATGCCTCAGGCGTGAGTTCTGCAACAATGCCCAGCGGACCGACCGAACATGGGCATCGGCGGCATCACACCCGCACAGAAACTGAAAATGGCCGCGTGAATTCTACGGCAGCACCACGTTAAAAATGGGCGGATTACCCCAACGCGATACGCACGGCACCCTTACTGAATTCAACCGTTCTTCCAGGCCCCATGGATCGTCTCCTTTGGTGAAATAAATGCTATCAAAGGGGCGGCATTAAACCGCGGCAGGTCCAGTCCGACACGGTCCGGCTCTCGTTCAGCACCCATGATCTGCTCTCAGAGCCCCACAGTGTTTAATCCCGTAACTGTCGGTAGACACTGGCCCATTTGCCAAATTCATTCGGTAAGTCACGCCAGGGTGCCCCAGTCCGAGCGATCCAGAAAGTCCCGTCAAGAACAGGACCTGACCTTGGCCGCTGGTCGTTGGCGAATAGGATCACATCCGACACGAGTTGGTCCGCTTGCCGGGCGAGCGGACCAACAAGAATGAGGGCGGCAGGGCGTTCAAAGACCCTGCCGCTTCCGGCCAGATCCCGGGTTTTCAGATCATCGATTTCAGGGCACGTTCGATCCCGCGTACCTCTGATAACCCGCGCAGGCGTCCGATCAGGGGATAGCCGGGAGCGGTCCTGCGAGTGACGTCATCAAGGATAGCGTGGCCGTGGTCGGGCCGGAAGGGCAGGGTGATGCTCTGGTCGCGCTCTATTTCCAGTACCGCGCGGACAATTGCGACCATGTCGACGTCGCCGTCAAGATGCGGTGCCTCGTGAAAGGATAGCCCATCCGCCTCGCGGCGCGTCGAGCGCAGGTGAAGAAAATAGACTCGGTCGGCATGGGCCTTCAGCATTGAGGGGAGATCGTTTTCCGCGCGCACACCGTAAGACCCGGTACAAAAGGTGAAGCCATTGGCAGGTGATGGTGACATCGCTGCAATAGCCTCCATATCGGCAGCGGTGGACACGATCCGGGGCAGACCAAAGATCGGGCGGGGCGGGTCATCGGGGTGGATGGCAAGGACGATGCCAGCCGCCTCTGCTGCGGGCAGCACAATCGCAAGAAAGGCGGCAAGGTTCGCGCGCAGATCGTCCGGGCCGATCCCGTCATAGGCGGTCAGTCTGGCTTTAAACCCTTCTGCAGTATAACTTTCTTCGGACCCCGGCAGACCGGCGAGGATGGTGGCGGTCAGCGCGTCACGGTCGGCTTGGGTTATTTCGACCGCGCGGGTCGCGGCGCGGGCGCGCATGTCGGGGTCGTGGTCATCCTCGGCCCCCGGACGGCAAAGCACATGGATGTCAAAGGCGGCAAAGTCGGTGGCGTCAAATCGCAGGCAGCGCGCGCCATCGGGCAGTTCGTACCACAGGTTGGTGCGGGTCCAGTCCAGCACCGGCATAAAGTTGTAGCAGACTGTGCGGATGCCGCAGGCGCCAAGGTTGGTAAGGCTTTCCGCCCATGCCAAAGCGTGGCGTTCCCAGCCGGGGGCGGCGGTTTTGATGTCCTCATGTACCGGAATGCTTTCGACCACGTCCCAGGTCAGGCCGACGGCGGTAATCATGTCGCGCCGTGCGATGATTTCGTCGCACGGCCAGACGGTACCGTTCGCCAGATGATGCAAGGCGGTGACAATTCCACTGGCCCCAGTCTGGCGGATCTCTTGCAGGCTGATGGCATCGTCTGGTCCGAACCAGCGCCAGGCTTGTCTCACATCATTCTCCGTAAATTGGGTGGTTTGGTCAGACTTCGGGAAGGCTGGCCGGGGTGAAGAGGAAGCCGTCAAAGGCGGTATCCCCCACGTCCGACAGTTCCATCAGGGTGTCGCTGACATTGGTGAGGTGCTGTCGCATGGCCAGCCGGGCGCGGGCGCTGTCGCGGGCCTGAAGGGCAGCAAGGATTTCGTGGTGGTCGTCAAGCCATTGGCGGCGATAGCTTTCATCGAAGATGCGATCGTGCAGCTGTGCCCACATCCGGCTTTGGCGACGTTTGGACCACAGCGTTTCGACCATTTCGACAAGGACGCCATTCTGGGTCGCCTCGGCGATCAGGCGGTGAAAGGCTTCGTCGCCGGAATAGTCGTCCGACTTTGCTTCGATCCCGCGGCGCTCGGTTTCAAGCGCCTCGCGCATCCGGGTGATATCGGCCTTGGTAACCATGGCGGCGGCAAATCCGGCGATCGCGCTTTCGATCAGCTGGCGCGCCTGAAGCAGTTCAAACGGGCCGATGTCGTCATGGGGGGGCTGCTCTTCGCCCTTGGGGTCGCGCATGAGGTAAATGCCCGAACCCTTGCGGACCTGAACGATGCCCTCGACTTCGAGCATGATGATTGCGTCGCGCACAAGGCCACGGCTGATTTTCATGTATTCGGCGATCTGGCGTTCCGTAATCAGCCGATCCCCCACAGCGTAGCCTTCGGAGACGATGAGTTTCCGAAGGTCGCGGGCAACGTCCTGATAGAGGCGGGCTGAATTCTTCATCCTGATGCCTTCCTTACTAATCACATGACAGACGCGCGGACAGGGGTTTATCTGCAAGAGTTGCCGGATTTGATCAATGCGGCGGGATGCCCGTCGCGCCATGGGGGCTGGGGTCTGATCCCCGGCCCCCCAAACGTGACGGACAACCCATCACATCCGTTTTGCTGCGTCTAGTTCGCCGCTTTCTGGATGCGGTCGATCAAATCGCCAATGCGTTCGCTACTGCCAGCGGTTTCTTCGATCATCGGGCTGACGGCTGCCATGAACGGGGCCTTGTCTACCTCGTGGATGGATACACCCATGTCGGCCTTGGCCTCTGCAAAGGTGGCATCGACGATGCCCTGCCACTGGTCGCGCTGGAATGCCATGGATTCCTTGGCCGCTTCGTTCAGAGCGGTTTTTTCTTCGTCGCTCAGGTCATCCCAGGCGCAGTTCGAGATCACGACAACCGAAGGTACCATGGTGTGTTCGTCCAGCGAATAATGCTTGGTCACTTCGCCGTGGCGGCCGGTGGTCAGCGCGGTCGGGTTGTTTTCGGCCCCGTCGACGACACCCTGCTGAAGCGCGGAATAAAGTTCACCCCAGGAAATCGGGGTCGGGCTGGCGCCAAGCAGTTCAACCATGCGGATGGCCGAGGGGCTGGGCTGCACGCGGATCTTCATGCCCTTGAGGTCATCGGGGCTGAGGATCGGCTTGTTGGCATAGAACGACCGCGCGCCTTCGGTGAGGTAAGAGATGCCGCGAAAGCCATGATCGACCGAGGCGTCCAGCACGTCCTGACCGATTTCACCATTTATAACGTTCCAGAAGTGTTCTTCGCTTTGGAACAGGAAGGGCAAGTTGAAGGCGGCGTAATCGGTGTCAAAGGCTTCGAGCTCGGAGGTGTTCGATTTCGCCATGTCGAGCGAGCAGTTCTGCACCAGCTCCATCGATTCGCGCTGGGTACCAAGCTGCGAGTTGGCGTAGACGCGGATTTTCAGATCACCGTTGGTCAGTTCCTCGACCCGGTCCGCCATCAGCTGCATTGCCACGTGAAGCGGGTGTTCCGGCGGGTTGTTATGGTTCAGACGCAGGGTTTTGGCGTCGGCGGCGGTACCGAGTGCAGTGAGCGCGGTGGCGGCCAGGGCCAGGGTGCGCAGCGTATTTCTCATTTGGGTCTCCCCCCATTTGTATTAGCCGGAAGATCGGTTTCCAGCGCAGATTGGTCAACTTATTTTGACCTTTCAGCCAAGGAAGGTCTAATTTCAACGCCATGATGTCAACCAAAATTTAAAATAGGTTGACCAAAGCAAGCCGCTTGGTCATGGTCGCGCCACTGTTGAAACGGCGCGGCCGTTACATCACACGAAGATCCCGGAGGAGGGGGCATATCATGACATTGGCATTCCGTGCGGGAGGACGTCCCGCATGAAACAGGCCCTTGATTCATTGCAACGAAGCGTAATCGTTGTTGTTTTCGTCGTGCTGGTCATCTGCGTCAGCTGGCAGGTCATCACCCGGTATATCCTTGGTGTGCCATCTACCATCACGGACGAAATCGCCCGCTTTTTGTTCATCTGGCTGGCGCTGTTAGGCGGGGCCTATACCTATGGGCAGGGTCGGCATCTGGCGATCGACACAATCGCCAGATCCCTGACCGGGCGCAACCGACTGATTGTCGAGGCCTGCATAACCGTCCTGGTCGCCGCTTTTGCTGCCTGTGTGCTGGTCTGGGGCGGTTTGCAGCTGGTGTTTCAGACGCTGTCGGCCGGGCAGATATCGCCGTCGCTGCGTATTCCCATGGGCTATGTCTATTGCGCCGTGCCGATCAGTGGGGTCGTCATCCTGTGCTACGCGGTATCGCAGTTGATCACGCTGGCCCGCGGGCGGTTGCCCGACGCAATCACCCAAGATGTACCGCCGGTAGAGTGAGGACAGTCAGATGAACTGGGCAGTAATAATCCTTTTCGGGTCGTTCTTTGTGCTGATGGCGGTGGGTGTTCCAATCGCCTTTTCCATCGGCATCTCGGCCACTCTGACGTTCCTGCTGTTCATGAGCTTTGACCAGTCGGTCTTTGTTGTGGCGCAGCAGATGGCGTCGGGGCTGGACAGCTTTACCCTTCTGGCGATCCCGTTCTTTATCCTTGCGGGCAACATCATGAACCGGGGCGGGCTCGCCATACGGCTGGTTGCGCTGGCGCAGGTTTTGGGCGGGCGTCTGCCGGGGGCGCTGGCGCATTGCAACGTAATCGCCAACATGATGTTCGGGTCTATTTCCGGCTCTGCCGTTGCCTCGGCGGCGGCTGTGGGTGGGGTGATGGCGCCGCTACAGAAGAAAGAGGGCTATGACCCAGCGTTTTCCGCTGCGGTCAACATCGCATCTTCGCCGACGGGGTTGCTCATCCCGCCGTCGACCACCTTCATCGTCTATTCATTGATCACCGGCGGCACGTCGATTTCGGCGCTGTTCGTCGCGGGGTATTTGCCGGGAATACTGATGGGCCTGTCGCTGATGATGGTGGCCGGGTTCATCGCGAAAAAGCGGGGCTATCCGCTGATGCCACGCCCAAGCTGGCGTGAGGTCGGCATCACCGTGCGTGACGCGATCCTGCCGCTTGGCCTGATCGTTGTTGTCATGGGCGGGATCGTCGGGGGCATCTTTACCGCGACCGAGGCATCCGCGGCGGCGGTTATCTATTCGTTGTTTCTGGCGCTGATCTGGTACGGAGAGTTGAAGATCCGCGACCTGCCGAAGATCATTCTGGACAGCGCCGTGACGACGACAACCGTACTGCTGATGATCGGCGCGTCGATGGCGATGTCGCGGGCGATGGCCTTTGGCGACATTCCCTATACCGTTTCGGATCTTTTGCTGGGGTTGTCGGACAATCCGCTGGTTGTGCTGCTGTTGATCAACGTGGCGCTGCTGGTTGTGGGCACATTCATGGACATGACGCCGGCCCTGCTGATCTTTACGCCGATCTTTCTGCCGGTGGTGCAGAATCTCGGCATGGACCCGGTGCATTTCGGCGTGGTGATGACGCTGAACCTGTGCATCGGGGTCTGTACGCCCCCGGTGGGGTCGGTGCTGTTTATCGGCTGTTCCATTGCGAATGTGCCGATTGACCGGGTCATCAGGCCACTACTGCCGTTCTACGCGGTGCTGATCGCGCTGTTGCTGCTGGTGACTTATGTCCCCGACATCAGCCTGTTCCTGCCGCGACTTATCCTCAATTACTGACACGGGGCTATGCCATGAAGACACTGAAAACCTGGGCGCTGGACGGGCAGGATGCCACTGGTGTGACGTTGACACTGGGGACCCGTGGGCAGCTGCGGATCGCGGTGCTGGAGGATGCGCTGTTCCGCGTTTCGCTGGTGCGGGATGCAGGTTGGAGGCAGGGGCGCACCTGGTCCATCGCCCCCGATGGGGACACACCTTGGGAAGGCCGGTCGCGCGATAGCGTGGAAGGGTTCAGTTGCCCCGGGTTCACTTTGGATCAGGGCGAATCCACGCTGACAATCGCCACGGGCGCGGTGCGGCTCACTGTGTCGACGCCGCTGTGCCTGACATGGCAGGCGTTTCACGATGGCGCATGGGTGACCTTTGCCCAAGAACGCCCGACAAGCGCCTATATGGCGGGTATTCGCGACTACCGGCATTCACATTTCCTGCTGCGCCGCCCCGGAGAGCGGTTCTATGGTTTGGGCGAAAAGACCGGGGAGCTGGAGCGGTCAGGCAGGCGCTATGAGATGCGCAATCTTGACGCCATGGGCTACGACGCGGAAACCACCGACCCACTGTATAAACATCTTCCGGTGACACTGACCAAAACGCCGGATGCGGGCAGTTATTCGCTATTTTACGACAACCTCGCGACCTGCTGGTTTGATCTGGGCAATGAGCTGGACAATTATCACCTGCCGTTCCGTGCCTACCGGGCCGAAGACGGCGATCTGGATTATTATCTGCGCTGGTCGCCCGACCTGCTGGGGCTGGTCAAGGGGCAGGCGCGGCTGACCGGCGGCACCGCCTTTCCGCCCCGCTGGGCGCTGGGGTATTCCGGGTCCACGATGAGCTATACCGACGAGCCGGACGCACAGGTACGGCTGAACACTTTCCTCGACCGGCTGGCAGAATATCGCATCCCCTGTGACAGTTTCCAGATGTCATCGGGATATACCTCGATCGGGGCAAAGCGGTATGTGTTCAACTGGAACACCGCGAAGTTTCCCGACATCGACAGCATGACGGCCAGTTTTGCGGATGCTGGTGTGAACCTTGTCGCGAATATCAAGCCGTGCCTGCTAAAGGACCATCCAAGGTATGATGAGGTGGCCGAAGCCGGGCTGTTCATCACCGACAGCGAAGACGCTACGCCCGAGATTTCGACATTCTGGGATGCAGAAGGGTCGCATCTGGATTTCACCAATCGGGCAACCGTGGACTGGTGGAAATCCAACGTGACGACGGCCTTGCTGGACCATGGCATCGCGTCCACATGGAACGACAACAACGAATACGAGGTCTGGGACGATACGGCGATTTGTGCGGGCTTTGGCAAATCCATCGACGTCAGTCTGATCCGCCCGCTGCATTCGGTGCTGATGACCCGTGCATCCGAAGAGGCGCAGATCGAACATGCGCCGGATGTCCGGCCCTATCTGATTTCGCGTGCCGGTGCGCCGGGCATCCAGAGGTACGCGCAGACCTGGACCGGGGACAACCGCACGGCGTGGAAGACGATCCGCTACAACACCTACATGGGCCTTGGCTTGTCGATGTCGGGCATATTCAACGTCGGGCATGACGTTGGCGGCTTTTCCGGCCCAAAGCCCGGGCCGGAACTGTTCCTGCGCTGGATTCAGAACGGCATTTTTCACCCCCGATTCACCATCCATTCGTGGAACGACAACGCGACGGCCAATGAGGCCTGGATGTACCCCGAGATCCTGCCGCAGGTGCGCGACGCGCTGGCGCTGCGTTATGCGCTGGTGCCCTATCTTTACACGCTCCTTTACCGAGCGGTTACGGCGGATGAACCGATGCTGCGGCCCACCTTTCTTGACCACGAACAGGATGCGCGCTGTTTTGAGCAGAGCGATGATTTCATGCTAGGCCGCGATCTGCTGGTTGCCAGCGTGATGGATGAGGGCGCAACCGAACGGCGTATCTGGCTGCCTGCGAATGTGACCGGCTGGTGGGATTATCACGCCGGCACCTGGCATGAGGGCGGGCAAGAGATCACGCTGCCGGTCGATCTGGGGTCGATCCCGCTGTTTGTGCGGGGCGGGGCGGTCATTCCGCTGGCCGAAGGGGCGGCGCGGGCGGATGCGGCATCGGGTGCGCGGGTGCTGGCGGTGTTCCCGGCAATGGGTGCACAGGATGGCACATCGCTGCTCTACGAAGATGATGGGCAGGCCGCGGATGCGCTGGACGGCAATCACTGCCTGATCATGGCGCGGCTCTCAGGGGATCAGGCGCTGAAGCTGGAATTGTCGATGACGGGCGCATACACGCCGGGCTTTGATAGCGTAAAGGTTGTGCTGCCACGGGGCGAAAAGCGGATCCTGTCGGCGAATGGCATCTCCGTGGCCACAGGTGATATAGTGACACTTGGCGCCACGTGATGGAAACCGTGCGCCTGCCCCCAACTTATGATCGATCCGCGCTGAGACCTCGCATTCTGCATCTTGGCTTTGGCGCTTTTGCCCGGGCGCATCCGCTGGTTTATCTTGACGGCGCGATTGGGGTTGGCGGGGTTGCGCAAGACTGGGGTGTGGTGGCCGTGCGGCTGAATTCGGGGGTCGGGGATCTGACGGCGCTGGATGCGGCGGATGGGCTATATACCGTGCTCGAGGCGGACGGCGACAGCGTGACCGCCCGCCAAATTGGTGCAGTTGTGGCCACTTGCCACCCCGCACGTGATGGGCACGATGCGCTGCTGGCTCTGTTCGCCCTGCCGTCGATGTCCATCGTGTCGCTGACCATCACTGAAAAGGGGTACTGCCTGTCGGGCACATCGCTGGATCGGAATCATCCCGCGATCCGCGCTGATCTGGCCGATCCCGGTGCCCCGCGTACCGCCATCGGCGTGATTGTCGAGGGGCTGTCGCGGCGGCGGGCGGCGGGGCTGGGCGGATTAACCGTTCTGTCCTGTGACAACCTGCCAGAGAATGGCAGGCTTGCGCGGGCGGCAGTGCTTCAATTCGCACGGGCCCGCGACGCGGATCTGGCGATCTGGATCGAGGCGCATGTAACGTTTCCCGCCACCATGGTGGATCGGATTGTGCCGGCGCTGGACGCCGAAGGGCGCGAGCTGATCACCCGCATGACTGGCGAACCCGACCCTAACGGCATTGTCTGCGAGCCGTTCCGCCAGTGGGTGATCGAAGATGACTTTGCTGCCGGTCGCCCCGCTTGGGAGAAGGCCGGAGCCCAACTGGTGTCCGATGTCCGTCCCTATGAAGAGATGAAGCTGCGGATGCTGAACGGGGCGCATACCTTTCTTGCCACGCTTGGCGCGCTGGCAGGGCATGCAAAGATTGCCGACTGCATGGGGGATCCGGTTTTTCGCCGCGCCGCTCGGCAGCTGATGCTGAGCGAACAGGCGCCGACGCTTGCGCAATTGCCGGGGGTGGATCTGCCGACTTATGCCGATGCGCTGCTGGCACGGTTTTCGAATTCGCGTCTGAACCACCGGACGACGCAGATTGCGACCGACACCTCGGCCAAGCTGCCGCAGCGGATCTTGGCGCCTGCGCGCGTGCATCTGGATGCAGGTAAAGGCTGGCCGCTGCTTTCGCTCTGCATTGCGGGGTGGATGGCCTATGTGCGTGAGGCAGCTGTTGATGCGACTGCGCTGCCGCTGTCCGACCCGCTTGCCGAACGTCTGCGCGACATTGCCACAACCAAGGATGCTGATATCTATTTGCGTCGTATGCTGGCTCTGCGAGAGGTCTTTCCCGAAGATCTGGCAAAGCGCGGCCCGTTTTGTGACGCAGTCGGCGGTGCCTATGCGCGGATCACGGCTGTGGGCGCGCGTGCCGCTGTGCAGGAAAGACTGCGCTGAAAGCCGGTGCCGCGGCCGTGTGACATCGCCATTGGTTCCTGAGCCGACACGACTTTCCGCCCCGGACCATATTTTTTCTGCTTTGGCGCTCTGCCTCTCGATTTTCGGAACGGGGTTGGGTATGCCATTGTAGACAACAAAAAAGGCGTGAAACACCATGGCAGACCAGAAGACCCCCGATATCGTTTACACCAAGGTGGATGAAGCGCCGGAACTGGCGTCGGCATCCTTTCTGCCGGTCATCCGGACCTTTGCGGCGGCAGCCGATGTAACGATCGGGACGCGCGACATTTCGCTGGCGGGCCGCATCATCGCGGCATTCCCGGAAAACCTGACCGAGGCGCAGCGCCAGTCCGATGATCTGGCAATACTGGGTGAGCTGGTGAAAACGCCGACGGCGAATGTCATCAAGCTGCCGAACATCTCGGCCTCTGTGCCGCAGCTGGTTGCCGCGCTGAAGGAATTGCAGTCGCAGGGCTATGACATTCCCGACTACCCGGAAAACCCCGAAACCGACGCCGAAAAATCCGCGCGCGCCCGGTTTGACGCGATCAAGGGGTCGGCGGTGAACCCGGTTCTGCGCGAAGGCAATTCGGACCGTCGCGCGGCGATCGCCGTCAAGAAATACGCCATGGCAAACCCGCATTCGATGGGTGTCTGGACGGCGGACAGCAAAACGCATGTATCGACCATGGGCGCCAATGATTTCCGCGCCAACGAAACATCGGTCACGCTGAGCACTGCGCAGGCCGGTGCCGCGCGGATCGAACATGTGGCCAGGGACGGCACTGTCACCGTGCTGAAGGACGCTGTGAGCTTTCCTGCGGGCACGGTTGTGGACGCGACGTTCCTGTCGGCCAAGGCGCTGGATGCCTTTCTGGTCGAACAGATCGACGCGACCAAGGCGGATGGTGTGCTGTTTTCCATCCACCTGAAGGCCACGATGATGAAGGTCTCGGACCCGATCATCTTTGGTCACGCGGTCAAGGCGTATCTCAAGCCGGTGTTTGACAAATACGCAGCCGAACTGGACGCCGCAGGCGTGGATGCGAATTCCGGTCTGGGGAGCCTGCTGGAGGTGGTCGCGACCGCCCCCAAGGGTCAAGAGATCCTGGCCGAAATCGACGCGGTGATGGCAACGCGCCCGCCGATGTACATGGTGAATTCCGACAAGGGCATCACCAACCTGCATGTGCCGTCTGACGTGATCATCGACGCATCGCTGCCCGCGCTGATCCGCGCCGGTGGCAAGGGCTGGGGCCCGGACAACAAGGAACACGACACCAATTGCGTGATCCCGGACAGCTCCTACGCTGCGGTCTATGCCGAGGCGATCAACGACTGCAAAAAGAACGGCGCGCTGGACCCGACCACCGCAGGCACGGTGCAGAACGTCGGCCTGATGGCGCAGAAGGCCGAGGAATACGGATCACACCCGACAACCTTTGAAATCGCGGCGGACGGCGTGGTGCGGATGATCGCGGCCAACGGCGATCTGCTGCATGAACACACGGTCGAGGCTGGTGACATCTGGCGTTCGGCATCGACCCGCAAGGCCCCGATCGAAGACTGGGTGCAGCTGGCCATCGACCGTCAGGCGGCTGAGGGCTGCGAGGCGATCTTCTGGCTGGACGAAGGCCGTGCCCATGACGCCGAGCTGATCAAATACGTCAAGCCCCTGCTGGAAGCCAAGGGCGTGTCGGACAAGTTCCGCATTCTGGCCCCGGCCGAGGCGACAAAGGTGTCCTTTGCGACGATCCGCGCGGGCAAGACATCCATCGCGGTCACCGGCAACGTGCTGCGCGACTATCTGACCGACCTGTTCCCGATCCTGGAGCTGGGCACCTCGGCCAAGATGCTGTCGATCGTCAAGTTGATGAACGGCGGCGGGTTGTTCGAAACCGGGGCAGGGGGATCGGCCCCCAAGCACGTGCAACAGCTGGTCGAACAGAACCACCTGCGCTGGGATTCGCTGGGTGAATTCTGCGCGCTTGGTGAAAGCCTGAAGTACCTGGCCGAGGTCAGTGGCAACGCCAAGGCCCGCATTCTGGGCAAAGCCGTGGATGTGGCGACGCAGGGCGTGCTGGACCACGACAAATCCCCGGGCCGCAAGGTCGGTCAGCCGGACAACCGCGCCAGCCACTACTACTTTGCGCTCTACTGGGCGCAGGCGCTGGCCGGGCAGTCGGACGACCCCAGAATGGCCGCGCATTTCGCGCCGATGGCCAAGGCGCTGGCCGATAATGAAACGGCAATCCTTGCCGAACTGACGGCGGATGCGGGCAAGCCTGCGGACATCGGCGGGTATTATCACAGCGACCCGGCCAAGACGGCGGCGGTCATGCGGCCCTCGCCGACGATGAACAAGATCATCGGCTGATACGAAAAAAAGCCCCGCCAGAGTCATTCTGGCGGGGCTTTCCTTTGCCCGGGTACCGGTAGGGCCGGTGTTACCGTTTGGCGGCGTAGTAGGCGACCTTGCGTTCCAGATAGGCCAGAAATTCCGAGATCGAAAAGGCCAGTGCAAAGAGCACGATAAGCACCGCCCAGAAGTGGGTCATCAGGAAATTGCTGGCGTAGAGTTCGAACAGCGCACCGAAGCCGACGATGGAAATCAGCAGCTGGCCGATGATCACGCCCTTGACCGCGCGGATCACCCCGATGCGCACGCCACCGAGGATTTCCGGCAGGGCGGCCCAGAAGTAGATCTTCACAAAGGCGTCCAGTGGTGAGGCACCAAAGCTGGTCGCCATTTCGACAAGCGAGCGGTTGATCTGGCGTACGCCCGCGCGGGTGTTGAGGATGATGATCCAGATCCCGAACAGCGTCGTGGTGATGATGATCGACGTCAGGCCAAAGCCGAACAGAACCATCAGCACCGGCACAAGGGCGGTGAGCGGCGCGCTGACAAAGATGTTCACCCAAGGCAGCAGCAATTCGTCCAGCAGGCGGCTTTTGCCCATCAGGATGCCGGTTGGAATGCCGATCACGATGGAAAAGAACACCCCGGCCAGAAA
This sequence comes from Puniceibacterium sediminis, assembly GCF_900188035.1. Classification (GTDB taxonomy): domain Bacteria; phylum Pseudomonadota; class Alphaproteobacteria; order Rhodobacterales; family Rhodobacteraceae; genus Puniceibacterium; species Puniceibacterium sediminis. Next base: position 12,625 of record NZ_FZNN01000016.1, read on the forward strand.
GGCCTGCGCCGTTTCGGTCAGCGCGGTCACAAAGGCCGGTGTGCCGATGATCTTGAACAGGGTCACAAAGACCTCTGACAGGGGCGGGACGAAAAAGGTCGCCCCTGTCTGCCCGATGATTTCCCACAACAGCGCCCAGAGCAGCAGGGACGACATGGCGGGGAGCTTGTGTCCGTAAATCCTCATGTCCGTCCCCTATTCGACATAGTTGCGCAGCGAGGCCCAGATTTCATCCACGATATCAAGGTATTCCGGGTCGCGACGGATGTTGCCGACGCCCTTGGTACGGAAGCTGGTGGGGCGGATGATTTCGGACACGCGGCTGGGGCGGGGCAGCAGGATCGCGATCTGATCCGAGACATAGACCGCTTCTTCGATGGAATGGGTCACGAAGATGAAGGTCTTGTTCTCATTCTCGACCAGCGCCAGCAGATCCTCCTGGAACTTGCGGCGGGTCTGTTCGTCGACCGCCGAAAAGGGTTCGTCCAGCAGCAGCACTTTGGAATCGACCGACAGCGCGCGGGCGAGGCCGACACGTTGACGCATCCCGCCCGAGAGTTCATGCGGAAAGGCGCGTTCGAACCCGGCAAGGCCGACATCGCGGATGTATTTCTCGGCCTTGGCTTCGCGTTCAGAGCGGGGCACCCCGCGCAGTTCAAGGCCAAAGGCCACGTTGCGCAACACGCTGGCCCAGGGCAGCAGCGCGAAATCCTGAAAAACAAAGGCGCGGTTGGGGCCGGGGCCTGACACCGCCTTGCCGTTCACGATGATTTCGCCGCTGTCGGGTTTCAGCAACCCGGCGATGATCTTGAGCAGGGTCGTCTTGCCACAGCCCGACGGCCCCAGAAGCGATGTCAGCTGCCCGCGCGGGAATTCCAGCGACATGTTCTTGAGCGCCTCGACCGCGCCGTAATTCTTGGACACACCGCGTACGGAGACGGCGATGTCCTGATCCGACGGCTGCGCGTCGTCAAACGCCTGTCTAGTCTGTGACATAACCACGGTCATTCCCTTCAAAGAGTATATTTTCTATTTTTTCCAGCAGGTTGAGGAACAGCACCGCCAGAAGGATGATCGAGAAGATCGCCGCATACATGCTGGGATAATCCGCGATCGAACGGCTGTAGGAGATGATGTCGCCAACCCCGGTCGGCGTGATCTTGAGTTCCGACAGGATCGCCCCGATGAAGCCCGCGGAAACCCCGAGCCGCAGCCCGGAAAAGATCACCGGCGAGGCGGCGGGGATGATGATCTTGAGCAGGACATCGCGATCCTTGGCCAAGAACGACCGCCCCATTTCCTTGAGCGATTCGGGCGTGTTGCGCACCGCGCTGGAGGTGTTGAGCACGATGACCGGCATCGCCATGATGCAGACCACGAAGACCTTGGACGTGAGGCCAATGCCGTAGGCCATGACCAGCAGCGGGATCAGCGCGGCCAGCGGGGCGGCCTGCATCACGATGAAGATCGGTGAGAACAGCCATTCGAATTTTTCGCTGAGCCCGATCCAGAGGCCAAGGCCGATGCCAAGCACGGTCGAGATCGCCACACCGACGATCAGGGGCTTCAGCGTTTCGGCGTAGGCGTGAAATATGCTGCCATCCAGCGTCATGCGCAGCAGCGAATCCATCGATTCAAGGAAGGTCGGAAAGGCATAGCTGACCGGGATGCGGCCAGCGATTTCCCAGGCGCCAAAGACGACGGCAGCCGACAGGATCTTGAGGAGCAGGGATCTGTGTATCATGAAACCTCGGGTGTCGGGTTCGGGTGGCAGAAGGGCAATGTGCCCCCGACCGGATTATTGGCCGGGGGCAGGAAGCGCTTACTTTGCCGCAGCGTCGAGCGGCGCGAGGTACCAGAAATCCTCGATGTTCAGTTCTGCGGGATTCCCGTCAAGCTGACCGGCGGCAGTGTACCATTCAAGGTCAGCCTGAGCGGCCTTGCGGCCCCCACCGTTGGGATCATACAGCCCGCCTGCAACGGCTTCGGTATAAAAGCCGTCGAGTTCACCAAGGATTTCAGCCGGCAACTGACCGATGGGACCATCGGGGTTGGTTTCGCGGCTGATGATGGTGGGATCGGCGGACATGTCCTGCCAGACGCTGAGCAGGGCAGAGACAAGGATATCGACCTGTTCGCTGTTTTCCTTGATCCAGTCGAGGTTGGCAAAGAGCGCCTCGTCGCTGGCGTCCACATCGAACATCGGCAGGACGTTGAAACGGTCATCCGCTTCGGCGATGATCTTGTTCTTGTTGGACAGGTCCAGAATGGTGGCTTCGGCCTGACCTGCCAGCATTGCCACGACGCGGTTGGACGACCCCGGCACATAGGACCGTTCACCGAACTTGATGCCGATGCGTTCCTCGATCACGTTGGCGATGGAATCCGTGCCGCCGCCGCGCGAATGCAGCATGATCGGATGCCCGTCGAGCTGTTTGAGGTCGGTGTATTCCTCGACCGCGACCGGGAAAAACTTCAGCTTGGAGAGCTGAAAGATGATCCGCAGGGGCGCTTTGGACCGCTGCATGGCCGCGTAGGGCGTGCCGAAACCGATGTCCATCTGACCGCTGAGAATGGCCTGAATGGCCAGCTCTTCGTCGGCAAAGGCGGTCCATTCATAGTCCAGCCCGTTGGCCTTGGCCCGGTCCAGCGCCACGAAGAATGCGGCGAGTTCGTCCGAGGGTGTTTCCGCCAGCGCGATCTTCAGCGGCTCGGCGGTGACGGCTGTCACCATCGTCGATATGGCCAGCGCGGTGGCTGCGATATACTTTCCGAAATGCATCATTGTTGTTCTCCTCCCAGTGAACTTTTTCGATGTGTTGGTCGTGCCGGTTAGGGCCGACTCTCCGACTGCCGTCGTTTTTGTGGCTTCGTTTCAAGCTTCTCCAAAAAGGCGGTCGGATACGGAACGCAGGTGCGTTCGCATGGCTTCGTAGGCGGCGTCGGGGAACCGCGATTCAATCGCCTGAACGATGGCGGCATGTTCGGCAAAACTGGTGTGGGTGGCCGGGGGGCGGGGGGTGTCGCGGATCACACTGCCCCAGACCACGGCGCGCCGCACCTGGTTGAGATGTTCGAACAGGGACACCAGCAAGAGGTTGTCGCTGGCCTCGGCGATATGGCTGTGCAGGTGGTCGTCCTGTTCCTCGTACTCGGCCCAGGTGGTGGCGGAACGGGCGCGTTCCATCGCGCGCTTCATCTGCGACAGATCCTTGCCCGAGGCGTTGATTGCCGCCTCGCGGGCGATGGCGGGTTCGATCACCAGCCGCGCCCGCATCATCCGGAAGGGCGTGAGGTTGCGCCCCAACTGGACCAGTTCATCCGAGGCGCGGTTGCCGTCGGGTTCCGCAACAAAGGTGCCCTTGCCCACATGCCGCCAGATGAATCCTTCGCGCTCCAACGCATCCAGCGCCTTGCGCAGCTCGGTGCGGCTCATCTCCAGCCGGACGGTCAGGTCGCGTTCGGCGGGCAGCCGATCACCGGCGGTGTAATCACCCTCCTGGATGAATTCCCGCAGCTTTTCGACCATTGGGTCAGCTTTCAAGGCGCGTTCGGAATACTGCAAGGTCACCCCTTATTGGTGCACCAATGTGGTGCGATTCAGCAAAGATATGCCAAACCATTGACGATTACATCGAACAGATCAAGTATTTTATGATTGGTTGGGATTGATTTATGCAAAACGCTCGGCTATCCAAATGGTGAAATTGCAGCCACGAGAGGTCATAAATGCCAGATTTTGTTATCCCCGCTCCGCCCGTTCCGACGATTCCTGTCGTCGGTGGCGGGGATTTTCCGGTCCGCCGCGTCTACTGCATTGGTCGGAACTATGCCGCGCATGCCATCGAGATGGGGCACGACCCCGACCGCGAGGATCCGTTCTTTTTCCAGAAGAACCCCAACAACCTCGATACCACGGGCGAATTCCCCTATCCGCCGCACAGCTCGGATGTGCACCACGAGGTGGAACTGTCGGTGATGCTGAAATCCGGCGGCAGCAATATCCCGGTCGAATCGGCGCTTGACCATGTCTATGGCTACGCGCTGTCGCTGGACATGACCCGCCGCGACCGTCAGGGCGAAATGAAGAAGGCAGGCCGCCCCTGGGAAATCGGCAAGGCGTTTGAACGCTCTGCGCCCACCGGCCCCGTGCATCCGGTTGCCGAAGTCGGCCACCCGGACAGCGGCGCCGTTACCCTGAAGGTGAACGGAGAGCTGCGTCAGGAAGGTGACTTGAACCAGCTGATCTGGAAGGTGCCGGAAATGATTTCCTACCTGTCGGAATACTTCGAACTTGCGGCGGGCGATGTGATCATGTCGGGCACGCCGTCCGGCGTCGGTCCGGTGGTCAAGGGCGACAGCATGGAAGTCGCGATCGAGGGCCTTGGTTCCATGACGGTCGTCGTCGTCTGATAACCACGGCACTTTGGCGTCGGCAGTTACCTGCCGACGCAGCCGATCTTGACGGACATCGCAGGGCCCCGATTTATTGGCCCGCTGCTATTTAATAGACGGCTGGGTCCCCGGGCATTTCATTCGGAGGCAGATCCGGCTGCTCTTGGGGCACTTGCACAGGGTTCTCTGGCGGATTTGCGGGCGGCTCTTCGTTGGGCTGCTCAACAGGCGATTCGTTGGGCGTGTCGTCCGGAATGGACTGCGGCGCATCGGGGTCGTGTGGCATGACTGATATCCTTTATTGTGGTGAATCAACGAATTTTCCCCATCCCCGGTTCCCCGCCGGTCGCCCCAGACAGTTAGCCAGAACCAACGGGCGGCCCTGTCTGCTGCTTTCTTGTGCATAAGAGCTGAACGGCAAAGCGTGTGGCGAGAGACAGCCCTACACGTATAACGGGTTTTGCGAGCCGTGAGAGCCAGTTTGGTTTCATTTCAAGTATATGAAATTCAAATACTTATCCCATCATGGATGGCTTTTCGCATGTCTGAGGCGCCCTCAATGTATAATAACAGCTTATATTTCTAGTCGAATAATAATCCTGTTCTATACTGGCTTTTCAGCGCCGCCGCGGGCCAATTGGGGTCAAGGATGCACCAAAGAACGTGCGTCCACCTCTTGTAACCGACAGGATCCCGCAATGCTGAAACAATTTCTCCTCGCCTCCACCACCACGCTGTGCCTTGCCGGTGCGGCCTTTGCCGAAGTGGCCCCAATCAAGGCCGACGGTTATGCCGCAGCGCTTGACGGGACCTTTGCGCCCCATGCCATGCCGACGATGTCCGGCGAAGTCGAAGGCTTTAACATCGACCTGGCCGCCGCCATTGCCGACAAACTCGGCGTGCCGGTCACTGTCACCGCGGCACAGTTTTCGGGTCTGATCCCGGCGCTGCAGGCGGGGACCTATGACTTTCTGGTCGCGCCCACCACTGTCACCGAAGAGCGTGCGGAAAACCTGCTGTTTACCGAAGGCTTCATGGACACCAACTTTCGCTTTGTTGTCCCCACCGGGTCAGAGGCTGCCGGGTTTGGCAGTCTTGAGGCATTCAAAGGCATGACCATCGCGGTCAACAAGGGGTCGGTCTACGAACGTTTCCTGGAAGAAAAGACCCCCGAAATGGGTTGGACCATCGTCAGCTTCGGCACCAACACCGACGCTATCCAGGCGGTTCTGTCCGGCCGTGCCGATGCCAACATGGCGGGCGCGACAGCATCGGCCTGGGCGGCCAAGAAAAATCCGCAGGTTGAACTGTCCTATGAACATCCCACCGGTCTGGTCTGGGCCATGCCGTTCCGCAAGGATGATGCGGCCACCCGCAACCTGATCGACAGCGTGCTTGAGTGCCTCAAATCCGACGGGACCATGGTCGCCCTGTCTGAAAAGTGGTTCGAAGTGACGCCAACCGAAGGCACAACCATCGTGACCCCGACCCCGGGCTATGGCGTGCCGGGCTTTGCCGGATACGAAGACAGCGACCACGCAGTGACCTGCGATTTCTGATCCTGCCCGATAGGAAATGGCGGGGCCTTTGGGGCCCCGCCGAACAACAGACGCGCTAACCGCAAGGCGACACAGATGACCCAAGGCCGCACCATGCTCGAGATCACGGCTCTCGAAAAACGGTTTGACCAGACCGCAGTCCTGAGGGCCATCGACCTGAAGGTCAGGGAAGCCGAGCTGGTCTTTGTGATCGGCCCGTCGGGTTCCGGCAAATCCACCATGCTGCGCTGCTGCAACCGGCTGGAAGAGCCGACATCCGGCGCGATCATGATCGACGGGCAACGGATCACCGACATCCCCCGGCGTGATCTGGACCGGATGCGCCTCAAGGTCGGGATGGTGTTCCAAGGCTTTCACCTTTACCCGCATATGTCCGTTCTGAAAAACGTCGTTCTGGCGCAGACCAAGGCGCTGAAACGTCCCAAGGCCGAAGCCGAAGCGCGCGCGCTGGAAATGCTTGATCAGGTAGGGCTGAAGCACAAGGCCGAGGCCATGCCAAATGAGCTGTCCGGCGGTCAGCAGCAACGTGTCGCCATCGCGCGGGCGCTGGCGCTGGACCCCAAGGTGATGCTGTTTGACGAACCGACCTCTGCGCTGGACCCCGAGCTGGTGGGGTCCGTGCTGAAGGTGATGAAGGATCTGCGCGCCAAGGGCATGACCATGCTGGTGGTCAGCCACGAAATGGCCTTTGCCCGAGAGGCGGCCGATCGCGTGGTTTTCATGGACGGCGGATACATCGTTGAACAGGGCACGCCCGAAGAGGTCTTTGGCAACCCGAAATCCGACCGCCTCAAAAGCTTTCTGGCGCGGGTATCCAATCCGAACGAGGATGCAGCCTGATGGGGTTCCTCGATACCTTTTTCAACATGCAGGTCATTGCGAATTACCTGCCTGATCTGATCGACGCGGTGTGGGTGACGCTTGGGCTTGCCGTCGCGACGATCATCAGCGGCGTGCTGGGGGGTGCGCTGATGTCGTGCCTGCGTGTGGCCGGGGTCCGCTGGGTGAACTTTTTCATCATCGTCTTTGCCGACGTGATGCGGGCGCTGCCGCCACTGGTGTTGATCCTGATCCTGTTTTTCGGGATGCCGTCGCTGGGGATCAACCTGTCGGGCTGGATGGTGATCTACATCGTACTGACGGCGGTTCTGATCGCCTTTTCCGAAGAGGTGTTCTGGGGCGGACTGACCGCGGTTACCGCAGGCCAGTGGGAAGCGGGCCGCGCCACGGGCCTGTCCAAGGCGCAAACGCTGTTTTACATCGCCTTTCCGCAGGCCGCCCGCATGGTGATCCCGCCGCTGATCAACCGGGTGCTGGCCACCACAAAGCTGACAGCGCTTGGGTCGGTCATCGGGGTAAAGGAAATCCTGTCGGTCTCTTCGTCCGCCCAAAGCTTTTCAGGCTCGGCCACGCCGCTGACAATGGCCGCCATTGCATATCTCGTCATCTTTATCCCTGCCGTGATCGTATCCCACCGGATCGAACGGCATTACCACTACGCGACTTAGGGGACACAGATGGAAGCGTTCCTCAACACATTCTTCAATTTCGAAATCATGGCCCAGTCGGCGCCGCTGCTGCTGAAGGGCGCGCTGATGACGCTGAAGCTATGTTCAGTCGTGATTGTCTTTGGCCTGATCGGCGGGCTGATGCTTGCCCTGGCGGCGCGGTCGCACAGCCGCCTGCAGAAATGGTGCGCGATCGTCTGGATCGACTTCTTTCGCGCCCTGCCGCCGCTGGTCCTGCTGGTGTTTGTCTATTCCGGCCTGCCATTCGCAGGCATCAGGCTAAGCCCCTTCATGGCCGTGGTCATCGCGTTTTTCCTCAACAACTCTGCCTACTTTGCCGAGGTGTTCCGCGCCGGAATCGCAGCCATCCCCAGGGGCCAGTCAGAGGCCGCCCGCGCCACCGGCCTGTCGCCCGCACAGGTCATGTACCATGTGGTGCTGCCGCAGGCGGTGCGCAACGTCCTGCCCGACCTTCTGTCGAACACGGTTGAGGTGGTGAAACTGACCTCGCTTGCCTCTGTCGTGTCGCTCTCCGAGCTGCTCTATTCGGCCAATATGGCCCGATCTGTCACCTATAATGCCTCGCCGCTGGTGTTTGCGGCCGGCCTTTATCTCCTCGTGCTTTGGCCGCTGGTGCGCGTGATTTCGCGCTATCAGCGTGGCCTTGCCGTGAAATGACCCGAAAGGAAACTGTTATGACCAAGATGATGATCGGCGCTGCCCAGATTGGCGGCATCCAGAAGGACGAAACCCGCGAACAGGTCGTCGCCCGCATGATCGCCCTGATGGACGAAGCCCATGGCAAGGGCGTCGGCTTTCTCGCCTTTCCCGAAATGACGCTGACCACCTTCTTTCCGCGGTTCTATGTCGAGGATCGCGCCGACTTTGACCATTGGTTCGAAACCGAGATGCCGAATGCCGCCGTTCAGCCGCTGTTTGACCGCGCCCGGGAATACGGCATGGGATTTACCTTTGGCTATTGCGAGCTGACCCCGGAGGGCGAGCATTTCAACACCTCGATCATCGTGTCGCCCGAGGGCGAGATCATGCTGAGCTATCGCAAGACCCATCTGCCGGGCCATGCCGAGTTCGAGCCCGAGCGCACGCACCAGCATCTTGAGAAACGGTATTTCCTGCCGGGGGATACCGGATTCAACGTGGTGCGCAGTCAGGGCATCATCATGGGCATGTCGATCTGCAATGACCGCCGCTGGCCCGAAAGCTGGCGGGTGATGGGCCTTCAGGGTGTGCAGCTGGTATCAATCGGCTACAACACGCCGTCGCAGAACAACCTGTCCAAGGACGAAGGCATAGAGCGGCGGATGTACCACCACGAACTGTCGGTCTGCGCCGGTGCCTATCAGAATTCGACCTATGCCATCGCGGTTGCAAAATGCGGCATGGAAGACGGCAACCACATGTTCGCTGGATCGATTATCGTGGACCCGGACGGATTTGTGATAGCCAAGGCACAGGGCGAAGGGGATGAGCTGATCGTGGCCGATGCCGATTTCGACAAATGCGCCTTCGGTAAATCCACGATCTTTAACTTTGACGCGCACCGCCGGATCGAACACTACGGGCTGATCGCGACACAGACCGGCGTAAAGGAACCTTTGAAATGAATTTTGATACTGTCATTCACGGTGGCACGATCGTCACTGCCGACGGACAGTTCAACGGCGATGTCGCCATCACCGAGGGGCGCATCACGGCCATTGCAGAAACCCTGGACGGCGGGGCCGAGCGGATCGACGCGGGCGGCCGTCTGGTCATGCCCGGCGGGATCGAGGCCCATGCCCATATCGCGCAGGAAAGCTCTTCTGGTGTGATGACGGCGGATGACTATCTGTCCGGGTCGATCTCTGCGGCGTTTGGCGGCAATTCGTCGTTCATTCCCTTTGCAGCGCAGCAGCGCGGCCAAAGCGTCGATGACGTGATCGCCACCTATGACGCCCGTGGTGCGCGCTCGGTGATTGATTACAGCTATCACCTGATCATCTCTGATCCGACAGAGGAGGTGCTGCGCGATCAGCTGCCCCGCGCCTTTGCCCGTGGCATCACGTCGTTCAAGGTTTTCATGACCTACGATCTGATGAACCTTGGCGATGGCGGCATGCTGGATATCCTCGAGGTGGCCCGCCACCACGGCGCGATCACCATGGTCCATGCCGAAAACAACGACATGGTGAAATGGATGAACCGCCGTCTGGCCGACAAGGGGCTGACAGCGCCAAGATACCACGCGATTTCCCGCCCCGAACTGGCCGAGGAAGAGGCGATCAACCGTGCAATCCAGCTGGCAAAACTGGTCGATGCGCCGCTGTTTATCGTCCATGTCTCGACCGCAGGCGGGGCGGAAATTGTCCGGCGTGAAAAGTTCAACGGCGCCAAGCTTTTTGCCGAAACCTGTCCGCAGTATCTGGCCCTGACGCGCGAAGATCTTGACCGTCCCGGGATGGAGGGGGCCAAATACATGTGCTCACCACCGCTGCGCGGGCATGACACGCAAGAGACGCTATGGCATCACATTGCCATGGGTACCTTTGAAAGTGTTTCATCCGACCATGCACCCTATCGCGCCGACGCGACCGGGAAATTCCTGAATGGCACGGACGTTGCCTATCCCAAGATCGCAAACGGCATGCCGGGCATCGCGACGCGCCTGCCCTATCTGTTTTCCGAAGGGGTGGTAAAAGGCCGGATCACGCCGGAACAATTTGTGGCGCTGTCGTCGACCAATGCGGCCAAAACCTTTGGCTGCACCACCAAGGGCCGCATTGCGCCGGGCATGGATGCCGATATCGCGATCTGGAACCCGGATGTCACGCACACCGTCACGCAGGCCGATCAGCATGACAACATGGATTACACCCCGTTTGAGGGCATGGTTCTGACCGGCCTGCCCGAAGTGGTGATGAACCGCGGGCGCACCATCGTGTCGCATGGCGCGCTGAAGGCCACCGAAGGGATGGGCCGGTTCTTTGGCCGTGCGCCGGTCGATTTGCGCGGCAAGCCGGGCTTTACCGCACCGGAATTCGATCCCAGCCAGAATTTCGGGTCTGTACTGCGATGAAGATCCTGGTCATCAATCCCAACAGCGCCGCCAGTGTGACGCGGGGTATCGCCGCCGCTCTTGCTCCGCTGGGCGATCATTTTGCCGTCACTGACCTGCCGCAATCCCCCGCGACCATTGCCAGCGACGAAGACGTCGCCCGCGCGGGAATCGGTGTGGCAGAACTGGTGCAAAAGATGGCCGCCGACGCCTATGTCACGGCATGCTTTTCCGATCCCGGGCTGGATCTGGCCCGCAGCCTGACAGGCAAGCCGGTCTTTGGCATTCAAGAGGCCGGGATCTTGACCGCCATGGCGCGTGCCGATCTGTTCGGGATCATTGCGCTGGGGCCAAAATCTATCCCGCGCCACCGCCGCAAGATCCGGATGATGGGCGTCGAGGCGCGCCTGGCGGGCGAACTGGCGCTGTCAGGTGTTTCCGCCGAGGCATCGGGCCGGGACGAAACTGTTTACGCCGAGGTCCGCGCCACCGCCGAACGATTGGGCGAAATGGGCGCTGGGGCGATTGTTCTGGGTTGCGCCGGCATGGCCCCGATCCGCGCGCGGCTCGAGTCCGACACCGGCCTGATCGTGATCGACCCGGTGATGGCAGGCGGCGCGATGGCGCTTGGGTCCGTTCTGGGATGACCCGCCAGGGGGATATGCCGGATGTCTCGCTCAGGCTGCTGGAAATCTTTGCCGGAATGATGCGCTGCGCCACCACCGTCGAGACAGCAGAGTTTCTGGGCATTTCGCAACCGGCCGTCTCCGCCGGGTTGCGACAGCTGGAAACCCAGCTTGGCATTTCGCTGTTCGAACGCGCAGGGCGGCGGCTGTCCCCGACCATGGAAGCGCGCGATCTTTTCGAAGAAATCCGCCCGCTGTTTGGCATTCTGCGGTCGTTTTCAACACGTGCGCGGGATATGCGTTCAGGGCGGATCGGGCGGTTGCGGGTCATGTCGACGCCACCGCTGGGATATTCGCTGGGGCCCAAGGCGCTGCGCGCCTTTCACGCTGCCCGGCCCGATGTCACGGTAAGCTATGATGTGCGGCGGCTGGAAAACGTTCTGGATGCGGTGCAGACGGGTCTCGCGGACATCGGGCTCGTCCTGAACGAGGAAAAGCTCGAAACGGTGAATTCCGAACTTCTGGGGCGCAGTCACATGGTCGTGCTGATGCCTGAAAGCGATCCGCTGGCGTCCGAGGATTCTGTCACGGCCAAAATGCTTTCGGGGCGGTCCATTGTCGGCATCGATCAGGCCTCGCAGCTTGGCCGGCTGGTGGCGCGCGGGTTCGACGTGGGCGGCGAAAGTTACCGCTGCGGGATCGAAGTGCGCTATTGCCAGACCGCAGCGGCGCTGGTGGCCGAGGGTATGGGCGTGACCGTCGTCGACCCCTTTTCCGCCGAACCCTACCTTGGCCGCGGGCTTGTCGCACGCCCCTTTAGCCCGGCTTGCGAGGTCCGCGCGCTGATCCTCACGCGCAAGGGCGTGCCGCATTCGGGTTTGTTGCTGAACTTCATGGAAGAATTGCGTCGCCAGCTGGCCGCGTCAGATTCAGGGCGTGGCGGCCTCACGAAACAGGAAATCCGCTAGCCGTGCTCCGTCAGTTGCCCGCAAAAAGCTGACGCAGACCGGCATAAATCAGACGCAGCGACAGCAGGACAAGAACCACGTCGAGCGCGCGTTTAAAGCGACGGTCGTCCAGCCGGTTCAGCAGCGTCTTGCCCACCAGCGTGCCACAGAATCCGGCCGCGATCATCGCCACGACAAAGGCCCACCAATCGGCAAAGGCAAAGCCAAGCAGACCGAATGCGATGGTCTTGACCCCGTGCTGCACCGTCATCAGCGCGGCATGGGTGGCCACATGGTCATGGCGCGGCAATGCCTGCGATTTCGTGAAGGTGGCCACGAAAAGCCCCGTCGCGCCAAAGAACATGGTCAGAAAGCTGGACACCGCGCCGACCAGAACCGGCCAGTCGCGCACTCCCCGGGGCGGGCGGCCCAGCACGGACCATAACACAAACGACCCGACGCCGATCTGCACCCATTCCGCGGGCAGGTTGACGACCAGCGCGCCCCCCGTCGCGGCTCCGATCACCGACCCCAGCGTAAAGGCAGGCAGCGCAGGCCAGAAGATATGCCGGAATGTCACCAGCGCACGGCCAAGGTTCGACCCGATCTGAATCACGCCATGCGTGGGGATCAGCGCCGCAGGCGGCACCAGCGTCGCCATCACCGCCAGCAGCATGCCGCCGCCGCCGATGCCAAAGGCCACGGTGATCAGCGACCCTGCAAAACTGGTGGCCATGAGGACCGCAAAGACAAGTTCGGACATCCCGTCAGGCAAAAGGATGGCCGGCAGGGTCAACATGCGCTTGCCCCCGGCGCCGGGACGAGTAGCCTCGCGCGCGATGACCTGACGGAGCGACCCCCATGCGCGTGGACTACCTCGGACTCGAAGCCTTTGTGGCGATTGCCGATTACGGATCGTTTCACCGCGCCGCCGACGCGCTGCACCTGTCGCAGGCCGCGCTGAGCCACCGTGTGCGCAAGATCGAAGAGGATCTTGGATCGCCCCTGTTCACAAGGTCGAGCCGCGAAGTTTCGCTGACCCCGACCGGGCAGGGGTTGCTGCCCGAAGCGCGCCGGTTGCTCAAGGCGCTGCAGGACACCTATGAATCCGCGCGCGCCGGCGCGCAGCGGCAGGCGCGGCGGCTGGCCTTTGCCTGCCTGCCGTCGATTGCCAATTCGGTTCTGACACAGGTTCTGATGACCATGTCCGAAGACCGCCCCGAAATCGCGTTCGAACTGTTGGATATTCCCGTCGGGCGCATAGCCGAGGCCGTGCGCAGCGGAGCTGCGGAATTCGGTCTGACCATCGTATCGGCGGAACTGTCCGACCTGCGGCTGCGGCCACTGGTCGATGAGGATTACCGCCTGTTTGTGCACCATGAACACCCCTTCGCCGCGCGGGATGAGGTACCGGTCCAGGAACTTGAAGGTGTCAGGCTGGCGCGCATCCGCTCGCATTCCAAGAACAGCGAATTGCTGGACCTTGCCTTTGGCGAAATGCGCGACCGCCTGCGCTGGCAATTCGAGGTGCAGAATGCCACCGTCGCGATGCGGCTGGCCGCGCAGGGGGCCGCCATGACGATCCAGCCGGAATCGGCCATCGCCATGGCCCCCGCGACGCTGGTTTCGGTGCCGATCGCCGGGATACGGTTGCAGCGCACGCTTGGCGTCGTGTCGCGGCGGGGTGTGCCGCTGACCGACAATGCCTCGGATTTGCTGGCGCGGATCGAAACCGACATGCTGGAAAATTTCCGCGCCCATGTGGCGTCGGGCTTTGACCGGATGTCGCGGCCAAAGGGCTGACTGCCTTTGTTGGACGGCTGCGCGCGTCACAAAAGCCCGTCCAGATCAACAGGGCGTTCGGTGCCGCAATGGCCATTCGGATGGGCGCGGCGAATGACGGGCGAAGCAACCCGGTCCGAGACCTGAAAATCCCACACCGCCGCGCCGCCGGTCCGTTTGAAGTCATCAAGCAGCGCCGGCAGCGTCGACAGATCGTCGATGCGCTGCCCGCCCACGCCAAAGCCGCGCGCGATGGCCGCCAGATCGGTACGGCCAAAGACCGCGCCGGCATCGGACAGCCCTTCGTCGCGCAGCTTGTGAATCTCGGACCCATAGGCGCCGTCGTTCAGCACACAGATCAGGATGTTCAGCCCGTGGCGCTGGATGGTCTCTAGTTCCTGCATATGCATCAGGAGCGAACCGTCGCCGTCAAACATCACCACCGTATCTCCGGGCCGCGCGGCTGCGACGCCCATGGCATAGGAAATACCGTTCCCGATGGCACCGAACTCGCGGATGGTCAGAAAGGTGTCAAACGCCCGGTCCATGTGTGCGAAATAGAACGAACAATGGCCAGAAGAATTCACCATCTGCCAACTCTGCGGCAGCACGCGGTCCAGCGCCGCCACCACGTCACGCGGGTCAAGAACGTCGGGTTCGTGTGGAAACTCTGCCGTATCAGGACGCGCCGTGGCGATGGCATCGGCCAGCCGGTCATTGCGCCAACCGTCCTGCGGCGCCACCGCTGTGGTCAGCGCCTCGACGCTTAGCCTTGCGTCGCCGCGCAGGTGGTGGCTCGCGGCAACTCTCCCTTGGCTAAGCGCACGGGGATCAATGTCGATCTGGATGATCTCGGCATTGGGAAACAGCTTGCCCTTGTCCAGATTGTGCTGCGTCAGCCGACAACCGACAGCGATCACCAGATCGGCCTTTTCAAACAGCGCGCGGGCCAGAGTGGTGGAAAATCCGCCCGCAATGCCGACACTGAACGCATCGCCGTGGAACAGCCCGCGTGCGGGCAGGGTCGTGGCGAGCAGTGCGCCGGTCTGTTCAGCCAGTGCCCGGCAGGCACCCACCGCGCCCGACGCCGCAGCACCAAGCCCCGCCATCACGACAACCCGTCGCGCCGTGTCGATACGCCGGGCGATGGCCGCGACGTCCGCCGCGTTTGGCGGGATGGGCGCGGGATGCGGCAGGATCGTCTGCGCATTCGGCGGCAGATCGGCGGCGGAGTCCAGTGATTGGTTCTGAAGGTCCATCGGCACGCCAAGCACAACCGGGCAGCGTTGCTCCAACGCTACGACAAAGGCGTCGCGGATTTCAGTGGTCATGCGGGGGATGTGGTGCAGGCGGCGGTAGATCGCGCCGGTTGCGGTGATGAACGGCGCCTGTTCCAGCTCCTGATTGTACCAGGCGGCCCCCAGCGGCGATTCCCCGGCAAAGATCACCAGCGGGATGCCGGCGCGTACGGCGGCGGGCAGGGCGGTCAGCACCTGCGTCAGGCCCGGGCCGCAGGTCACGGTCGCAATCCCGACCTTGCCGGACTTACGGGTATAGGCGGTGGCGGCGGCCACTGCGCAGTGTTCGTGCCGCACATAGACCATTCGCACGCCGCGTTCGGCCAGCGCCGTTGCCCAGTTCATGTTGGCATCGCCCAGAAGGGCAAAACAGGTGTCGACCCCTTCGGCAACAAAGCTGTCAGCAAGGGTTTCGAACACATGATGGGCCATGGGGTGGTTCCTTTGGGTCAGGCGGGTCGTCGGGGTGTCGCTATAAATTCCGGCCGGGCGCGTTCCAGCGGTCCCCGGCAACCCGCAAGATGGTTGTGCCGGGCATCAGACCCGGCATACGGGCCGACATAATGCGCGGGTCCTGCGTTAACGCAGCGCAAGGCGGCGGTGTTGGGGTTATGACAGGCATGGGATTCTCGCGCGATTCCGTACTGTATGCTATCGTATGCCGCGCTCGCGGTTACGCAAAGCCCTTCCATACATGGTCAGGCACCATGACTTCGCCGCGTGCCAGAAGCCGTGCAGTGCGCACCAACCCGGCCGAGCGGATTTCGATACCGTCGCCGTTGCGTTCGAAATCCACCAGCACCTCAAACGTGCCCGCGGGGTGTTCGATGGCCACCATGAGCGGCGTTTCGGCGCCCACCAGCCCTTGGGTCAGCCCGTCCGCGACGGTGCCCGGCAGGATTGAACAGGTGGCAATACACTGCGCGCCGGTGACGGCCATCGACGGATGGCAGGACCACGGCATGAAGTAGCGCGCCGTCACGGAACCGCCGTTGCGCGGTTTGGCAAGCAGGGTAATCTTTGGCGTGACCGATTTGGTCACATCGCCAAGGCCCATCATTTCACCCGCTTTCAGGCGGATCGGCTCGATACGTTCGTAAAAGCCGCGGTTCTCATCCAGTTCGGCCTGCGTTTCATATCCGGTCAGGCCGAAATCTTCGGCGCGTGCCAGCATCACCGGCATGGCGACGTCCATGCAGGTCACCTCGACTCCGTCGATCACGTCGCGGATATTGCCGGTGGGCAGCAGCGCGCCGGTGACCGACCCGACTGTGCCCATGAAGCCCATGCGGATCGGCGCGGCGGTGCCGGGAACGCCGGCAATCGCGTAATCGCCGTCATACTGCACCTGTCTGCCCGGCGTCTGCACCACGGATTCGACAATCGCACCGGTGTTGACGGCGTGGATGCGCACGGTGGTTTCGCCGTCCTGCGCGGGGATCAGTCCCATCTCGATCGCGGCGGGTCCGACACCGACAAGGATGTTGCCACAAGTGGGGCGATAGTCGACCTCGCGCTTTTCGACGGCGACCTGGGCAAAGAAGTAATCCACGTCGCAATCATCCCGTTCGGACCGGCTGAGCATGGCGACCTTGGTCGTCACGGCATTGCCCCCGCCCACCCCGTCGATGTTGAGCGGATGGCCGGCACCCACAGCGGCCATCAGGACTTCGGACAGGGTTTCGGTATCGGCGGGTAGATCCGAGCGGAGGAAATAAGGCCCGCGCGAAGTGCCGCCCCGAACGAAGTGATAGGGAATGGCAGTCTGAGTCATGGTTGCGCCCTCATGTGATGGGACCTCATGTAAAGGGCCAGGGAAGATCGAAATGCGCCTGCAGCAGACCCGGCGGGAAATCACGCCCGAGGATGTAGCCAAGGAACAGGATAAAGCCGAGCCCAAGCGCCGAGGCGATCATCGTATGCCGCCAGCCGAACCGCCCGCGCACCCGGAAGAAGGCGATCAGGAATACCGTCAGCGACAGGATCAGACCCACGGTAAAGGTCGCGACCACCAGCCCGACGAACCAGCCAAGCGTATCCCACAACCCGTGCGGTGCCTGACCTTCGCCACCGGCCTCAAGGTCGATGAACACATCGTCGGTGGCAGGTCTGGTCGCCATGCGGAAAAGCAGCGCAAGGCCACCGGCCAGCGTCACCGCGCCGATGGTCAGCGGAAACACCTGATCCTGAAGACGGTCGATACCAAAGGCATCCCAGGTCGACACCGCAAGGTAGAACACCGCGAGACCCAGAAACAGTGCCGGCGCTGTCTTGCTCGCCGTGGGCGCTTCGATGTTTTCGCGGATGTTCTTGGCCGCTTTGATGCCGACGACAACCGACACCACGGTCAGGACCAGCAGCGCGATCGAGATCGGCGACAGCAGGTAATCCCAGCCGGCCTCGGCTGAACGGCGGAACCGCGACCCGGCGATCTGATAGGCCTGATTGACGAACACCTCGGTCTGGTTGGACAGCACGAACCCGATGAGAAAGGCAGGCCGGGAATAGTCGAACCGGCGCAGAAAGATACCCAAGGCGCCGATCCCGACCAGTGCTGCCAGATCCAGCGCGGACTGGCGCGACTGGAAGGCCGCAAAGGCGATGATCATGAACAGGTAGGGGGCAAGGACGGTAAAGCGGATCGTCGTCAGCTTGGCGATGTATTTCGACAGCACGATGCACAGGCCCGCGCCAAAGACGTTGGCCAGCGCCAGCGACCAGACGATGGTATAGGTCACGTCAAGGTTGTTGCGCACCATCTGCGGGCCGGGCGTCATGTTGAGCAGGGCAAGACCGCCCAGAAAGATCGCCATGGACCCGGATCCGGGGATGCCAAAGATCAGCGTGGGCACCAGCCCGCCGCCTTCCTTGGCGTTGTTCGAACTTTCGGGCGCGATCACGCCGCGAATGTCGCCCTGACCGAACATCGACTTGTCCTTGGCCGTCTGCACGGCGGAACCGTAGGCGAGCCAATCGACAACCGAGCCGCCCAAACCGGGGATCACCCCGACCAGCACGCCGATGGTGGCGCAGCGCATCGACAGCCAGCGATGCTGCCACCAGTCGCGCAGGCCCTGCGTCCAGCCATCGCCCAATGTGCCGCCTTCGGCAATCGCGCGGTCCTGCCGCAAAAGCGAGACGATTTCCGGGATCGCGTACATGCCAAGACCCACAATCACCAGCTGGAAGCCGTCGACAAGATAGGGCAGGTCATAGGTCGACATCCGCAGGCTGCCGCCCGCCGGGGCCGCGCCGATGGTGCCGAACATCAGCCCCAAACCCGCCGCGACAACGCCTTTTAGCGGGATGCGCCCGGCAAGGATGGCGACCATCGACAGGCCCAGAATGGTGATCATCAGCATTTCCGGCAGGCCAAAGGCCAGGATCAGCGGTCGTGCAATCAGGATAAAGAACGACAGCACCACCGCGCCGAACAGCCCGCCGAACAGCGACGATGCAAAGGCCGCCGACAGCGCCCGCGCGGCATGGCCCTGTTTGGACAGGGGAAAGCCGTCCAGAACCGTGGCCTGACTGGCCGAAGAACCGGGTATGCCCATCAGCACAGATGAGAAGGTGTCAGATGTGGGAATGACCGCGATCAGGCCAACCATGAGCGCGAGGCCCGCGACGGGCTCCATGCCGTACATGAAGGGCATCACCAGCGCGAGGCCGGCAATCCCGCCTAGCCCCGGCAGAACGCCGATCGACAGGCCCAACAGCACCCCCCCGATGAGGTACATGAGCTGTTCTGGTTGGAAAATGAGGGTGAGTGCTTTGCCGAGCTCCGGCAAGGCCTGCATGAAAACGTCCAAGGCTGACTCCGCCGGCTGAAATGTTGCTAAGCACCCCGCCCGAAACCTTCGGGCAGGGATTTGTCAGGTTTCGCCGTGGATCACTCCATGGTGATGTCGTAGTCGGCCTTGAGCCAATCCAGCACGTATTGCTTGGCCTCGGGTGTGATTGACGTCGCCTGTTTGGTTGCCTCGACGGCTGCCGCGCCGGTCATCTGCGGATAGACCCCCAGCACTTCGGCGGCGTCATCCTTGAAACCCTCGGCCGTCACGATCGAGCGTAGCGCGTCGGTATAGGTGGCGACAGTTTCCGCCGATGCCGAAGACGGCAAGAAGATCGTCTTCTGGTTGGCAAAACCGGCCACAAAGAACGCCTTGTAGGCATCCCATGCGACGCCTTCGGTTTCACAACCATCGGTCGCTTCGCAGACTTCCTTGAACGTCGGCAGGTCCGGGAAGGTCGGATCGCGCACGATCACGCCGTTATCATCCAACGATCCCCAGCTGAAGATCGGCACGGCCTGTCCGCTTTCGACCAGCGGCAGCACGTTGGCGATATAGGCCGAGGATGTCTGGTAGTCGATGTTGGCTTCGCCGCGTTCAAACATCAGGCGGCCATCGCCGCGACCCTTGACGCCGAAAACCGGATCGACCTGAAGGCCAAGCATCTTGAACGCCAGCAGCGGAACAAGGTCCAGCGTCGTCGCGCCCTGGCTGCCGTAGAGGTAGAATTCCTCTTTCAGGTCATCCATGTCACCGTCGAACTTGGCACCCAGATCCGGCGGCAGATAGACAACGCCGCCCGTGGCCGATGCCAGAACCGGCTGCCATTCGGCGTATTCATAACGCACGCGCGGATCACCCAGCAGATAGGGGAATTTGGTCGAACCGGAATCACCAAAGATGGTCAGGCCATCGCCCTGATCCTGCTGGCCCTGGAACCAGTTCGCGCCTTCGGTCGATCCCGCACCGGGACGGTAGCGCACGACCATGGTCGGCGAACCCGGCAGCGCCGCTGACAGGCGCGGGGCGTAGAAGTTGGCCCACTGCGCCGAACCGCCCGATTCCGAGAAGGGAATGGTGTATTCGATTGTTTTGCCGTCGAAGGACTGCGCCAGGGCCGTCTGCCCCGTTGCGGCAATCATGCCGGCGACAACAGTTGTGATGATGGAATTGCGTTTCATGGTGTTCCTCCCGTTGGTAACCGTCGCGACCCGTACGAGCCGTCTTTGGCTGTGACCGTTTTTTCGGCCTCGGCCGGAGAATGTCAGCGCTGGCGGCATAAATCAAACTGATTTAAGGAAAGCTATCTTTCATAAAACTAATGAATGAGCGCTTCAGGCCTTTGGCTTTCCGCCACGCAGGCCAAATAGCGCTGCAATGATAGGCGCCCCGAGGATGACAAGCGTCAAGCGCACCAGATGATGCACCACGACAAATCCCAGATCAGCCCCTGCAACGATGGCAAGCACTGTCATTTCCGCCTGACCGCCGGGGGCGAAGGACAGGAATCCTTCGAGTGGGGAGGCGAGGCCCAGTTGCACGACAATTTCGGTCACGCCAAAGGCCAGAAAGGCCAGGATCACGACAAAGACCATCCCGGCCAGCACGTCGCGCCGCAGTTCATACATCGTGACACCGACATAACCGACACCGATGCCCATCCCGATAAAGAACTGCGCGGCCAGGATCGCCTCGCGCGGGGGGCGGTGCTCGATGATGCCGGACAGGGACAGAACCGCCGTCACGATCATCGGCCCCAGGATCGCGGCACCAAACAGCCCGACACGCTCGGCCAGTTTCCAACCGCCGATGGCGGCGACAGCAAGGATGGCCAGTTCGCTCCAGGGCAGGTCCGCGACAGGCGCGCCGATGGGATGCGACAGCGGACTGTCAAAGAAATAGATCAGCACGGCCGGCACGATCGTCACGATGATCAGCACCCGGGTCGCATGGATCAGCGACAGGGCCCGCACATCGGCGCCCGCCTCTTCGCCGAACATCACCATGTCCTGCAACCCGCCGGGCATGGCAGCGAAATAGGACGTGGGCAGGTCAAAGCCGCAGATCTTGTGGAAATACGGCACGCCGATCAGGCCGATGGCGGCGATATAGAGCGGCACAAAGGCCACCGATCCCGCCATCTGCGGCAGCTGGTGGATCACCGCCGGGGTGATCGAGGCACCCACCGCAACCCCAAGGATCGTCCGCGCGCCCTGTGACACCGGTTTGATCCCCCGCAGCGGCGCACCCAGTAGCGCGGCGCAGAGGCAGGCAAACATCGGCCCGAAAAGAAAGGGCAAAGGCAGGTTCAGCGACCAGAACACAAGGGTTCCGACAGCGGCAAGCGCAATCGTCAGGACACGAAGACCCATCAGGCGGCGGCGGGGGGAGGAGGTATGTTGACTCATGTGTATCCAAGTGTATACGACTGGATGCATGAAGAGAAAAGAGAAACTTGAGGTCGTTGGTTCCGAAACGCCCGCGCGGCTGTTGCAGGGGCAAAACGCCTATGAACGCCTGTTCGACGAGATCCGCAGCGGTGTTCTGCGCCCCGGTGCACGGCTGACCGAAACCGAAATTGCCGAACGGCTGGCGATCAGCCGCACCCCGGTCCGAGAGGCGATTCGCAGGCTCGAGGCTGATGGGCTGGTTGATCATCAGCCGCGCACGGGTGCCGTGGTGCGCAGTCTGGATTACCCCGAGATCATGGAGCTGTACGAAATGCGCACCGTGCTTGAGGGAACCGCGGCGCGGCTTGCGGCGCGCGCGGCATCACCTGTCGAGCTGGAAGAGCTTCAGGCGATCAACGCGGAAATGGCGGCGGCGACGGGGGATAACGCGGCCCTTGTGCGGCTGAACCGGCAGTTCCATGCGCGGCTGCTGGATGCGGCGCGAAACCGGTTCCTGCTGAAATCCATGGCCTCGGTCGAAACGACTTTGCTGATCCTCGGGCCGTCCAGCATGGAATCCCCCGAACGCGCGCAACAGGCGCTGGCGGAACACCGGGTCTTGCTGGATGCCCTGATCGCCCGCGACGGGGCGGCGGCGGAAACCGCGATGCGCGAACATATGGAACATGCACAACTGACGCGCCTGCGGATGCTGCGCCAATCAGCGACCGGAGCACTGAAATGACACTGAGCGATCCGAAACAACTGTCCGCCGGGGTCTGGGACGTGGTCATCGCGGGCGGTGGCAATGCCGCCCTGTGCGCCGCGATCGAGGCGGCAGAGGCCGGCGCAAAGGTGCTGATCCTTGAAGGCGCGCCAAAGGCCTATCGCGGCGGCAATTCGCGCCACACCCGCAATTTCCGCTGCATGCACCACGGTGACCTTGGCCCGCTGGTCGAAACCTATGACGAAGATGAATTCTGGCAGGACCTTCTGCGCGTCACCAAGGGCAAGACGGACGAGGGGCTGGCCCGCCACGCGATCCGCACATCGGCAGACTGCCTGCCGTGGATGCAGGCGCATGGTGTGCGCTTCCAGCCGTCGCTGGCGGGCACGCTGTCGCTTGACCGGACAAACGCGTTTTTTCTGGGCGGGGGCAAGGCGCTGGTGAACGCCTATTACCTGACCGCCGAAGACCTTGGCGTGACAGTCGCCTATGAGGCGCAGGTCAAACACGTCGGGATCGAGGGCAATCGCGCCACGCACATAGATGTCGAATTCGGCGGCGCGCTGCACCGGGTTCAGGGGCGCGCCTTCGTGCTCGCCTCGGGCGGATTCCAGTCGGATATCGAATGGCTTGCCCGCGCATGGGGGCCGTCGGCGCGCAATTTCCTGATCCGCGGCACGCCCTATAACCGGGGTGTCGTGCTGAAGGACATGCTGGATCAGGGGGCCGAAACGGTCGGCGATCCGACCCAGTGCCACGCCGTTGCCATCGACGGGCGCGCGCCCAAATTCGATGGCGGCATCGTCACGCGACTGGACTGCGTGCCGTTTTCCATCGTCGTGAACAAGAACGCCGCGCGGTTCTATGACGAAGGCGAAGACGTCTGGCCCAAGCGTTACGCCATCTGGGGGCGGCTGGTCGCGGCGCAGCCCGATCAGGTGGGATATTCGATCATCGACAGCCGTTCGATCGACCTGTTCATGCCCTCGGTCTATCCGCCGATTTCGGCCGACACGATTGACGAACTGGCGCAAAAGCTGGGTTTGCCCGCAGAGGCGCTGGCCGAAACCGTGGCGACATTCAACGCCGCCTGCCGTCCGGGCGACTTTCACCCCCAGAAACTCGACGGGGTGGCGACCAAAGGGCTGGTCCCGCCCAAGACGAACTGGGCGCGGTCGATTTCAGAACCACCCTACTATGCCTATTCACTGCGCCCCGGCGTGACCTTTACCTATCTGGGTCTCAAGGTCGACCAAACCGCCCGCGCAACCGGCCCCGAGGGGCGTTATGACAATATCTGGAGTGCTGGCGAAATGATGGCAGGATCCATTCTGGGGCAGGGTTATCTGGCCGGGTTCGGCATGACCATCGGCACCGTCTTTGGCCGCATCGCCGGACAGGAGGCCGCAAAACATGTCGCTTGATGTTACCCTGCAAACCGACCCGGGCGCGATTTCCACCGATCCGGTCGAAGAAGCCCGCCGTCAGATCGAAATCTGCAACGCCTGCCGCTATTGCGAAGGCTTCTGTTCGGTGTTTCCCGCGATCACCCGCGAAAAGGTGTTCGCGGATGGCGACATCACGCAGCTGGCCAACCTGTGTCACAACTGCCGGGGCTGCTATTACGCCTGCCAGTACACGGCGCCGCATGAATTCGCCCTGAACCTGCCACGCGCTCTGGCCTCTGCGCGCACCGACAGCTGGGAACGCTTTGCCTGGCCGGGCGGCCTCGCGCGCACCTTTCAGGCCCGGGGCGAGGCATTGGCCGCCGCGCTGGTCATCGGCACGGCGCTGATGTTTGCCGCCATCGCTGGGCTGCCGGGCGGGGGCGCAGGGTTCTACGCATGGCTCAGCCACGGCGCGATGGTCGCGATCTTTCTGCCGGCCTTTTTCCTGCCGCTGGTCGCCATCGCCATCGGTCTGCGCCGCTACTGGCAAGAGGTGGGCGGCACGCGCATCACATGGGCCGATCTGCGCGATGCGGGGCTCGCGGCAGGGCGGATGAAGAACCTGTCCGGCGGGCAGGGGCAGGGCTGCAACTTCGAAAAGGAAGAGCGGTTTTCCGACGCCCGCCGCCACGTGCATCAGGCGGTGATGTATGGATTTTTGCTGTGCTTTGCTTCGACATCTGCGGGGACCTTGCTGCACTATCTGTTCGACATGCAGGCGCCCTATGGGTTCTGGTCGCTGCCGAAATTGCTGGGCGTGCCCGGTGGCCTGCTGCTGGTTGTTGGCTGTGCGGGGATGCTGATGCTGCGCAAGAAGGCCGATCCAGAGCTTGGCACACCGGGGCGCAGTTCGGGCGAACGTGGGTTCATCTGGCTGCTGGGCTTTGTCGGCCTCTCCGGTCTGCTGCTGTACGCGGTGCGCGGGACGGGGCTGACCGGTCCGCTGCTGGCGCTGCATCTCGGTGGGGTGCTCGCGTTTTTCCTGCTGACGCCCTATTCCAAAATGGCGCATGGATTCTACCGCTTTACCGCCCTTGTGCGGGATGCACAGGATCGTCGGGCGCGTGGCAATGTCTGATCGTCTCTCGGCTCAGGATGCCCGCAGGCAACTCCGCGCCATTCTGGCAGGTGATCGCTGTGTCCGGCCGGCCTCGGTCTATGATGCGCTGACGGTACGCGCGGCTTCGCGGTTGGGGTTTGAACTGGCGATGCTGGGCGGGTCCGTTGCGGCGCTGGCGGTGCTGGGCGCGCCGGATCACGCGCTGCTGTCGCTCGATGAATTCGCAGGCCTGTCCCGGCGCATCTGCCGGGCCGGCGCGCTACCGCTGATCGTCGATGCCGACCACGGGTTCGGCACAGCGCTGCACGCCATGCGCACGGTCGAGGAACTCGAAGCCGCAGGCGTGGCCGCCATGACGCTTGAGGACACATGCCTGCCCCAGCCCTATGGCGCGACAGGGGCCAGTCTGGTGTCGCAGGGCGAAGCGGTGGCGCGGTTGGACGCCGCACTGGCGGCGCGGACCGATCCCGAGTTTGCCATAGTGGCGCGGACCAATGCGCGGCTTCAGGACGGCGACAGCCTGATCGCGCGGGCGCGGGCATTTGGGGCTGCGGGGGCGGATGCACTGTTTATCACCGGGGCGCGGGATCCGGATCTGGTCGCGCGGGTAAGGGATGCGGCGAACCTGCCGCTGATCGTGCCAAAGCCGCAAGGCCCACTGGCCGAGGTCGATCTGGCCACGCATGGCGTGCGCATCTGCCTGACGCCGCACCGCACGCTGCCTGCTGCAATGGGCGCGGCCTGGGACAGCCTTGCCGATACGCCGGGCGCGCGGGACGTGGCGCGGCCCGACGATCTGATGGCGGATCTGAGCGAGGCCGCGCGATATGATGCGTTGATCGCGCGCTATCTGGCCGACTGAAGCGTCAGAGACGCGACAGGATCAGATCGGCCCGCTTATAAAGATCATCCTCGCCCGGATCGGCCCCAAGATCCGAAATCATCTCCTGCCAGACGGCAGCAGCGGCGGCCATGTGCCCGCCCAGCCCCAGCTCGTCGACAGTGATGGCGACTTCCTTCATCTCGGCGGCGCGACGGGCACCGTGGACCATCATCCGTTCCAGGTTGTAGGTGCCGCGCGTCCGCCATTTGATGTCCGGGTCCGATGCTTCGAGCGAACCGATCACTTCGTCTTCGACCCCGGCGCGGCGGGCAGCAAGGAAACATTCAGCCGTCAGCGCCTCCATCCCCTTGATCATCACGGACCGCAGCATCTTGATCGATGAGGCGCGACCAACTTCGTCCCCGGCGGGTTTGGGCTTCATGTCCAGCGCCTTCAGGATGGCCTCGGCGGCCTCGACATGAGGGCCGGCAATCAAAAGCGGTACGTGATGGCGTTTGGGATAGACCGGCGCCATCACCGCCACATCGACATATCGCCCGCCAGCGGCGCCGATCACCTCGGCCGAGCGGCGCTTCGTCCCGGGCGCGCAGGAATTGCAGTCAAACCAGACCGTGCCCGGTGCGATCAGCGGCGCCGCGGCCTGCGCGGCGGCATAGGCCTGATCGGCGGTGACAACGCAGAATACTGCCTCCACCCCGTCTAACGCTGCGGCCAGCCTGTCCTGTCCGTTGACCGCGTGACTGCCATAGCGGTCCAACAGCGCCTGACGCGTTTCCGGCATGTCCGTCTTGATGTCATAGGCGCGCAGATCACCCGGGCGGGCATCGTTCCACCCGGTCGCAAAGGCCGTTCCCGCCTCGCCAAATCCCACAAATGCCACGTGATCAGGTCGGTTGGTCGATCCAGTCATTTCATCCCCCCTCAGGCTGGCCCAAAGATGGCAGATGCCCCACCAGCAGGCCAGTCGCTATAGACTGTTCTTATGCAAGCGGCAGTGATTTTTAAGGGACTACAGCAATTCAAATCGCGGCGGCAGCCAGATGCCCGGCCTGCTTCTGGTCTGCGACATCGCGATCACGCCTGCGCGCCGCTCTGTCCGCAATATCCCTGAGGTTCAGATCTGCCGGTTCACGGCCTTCGACCATCGGATCGGCGCAGTCTTCAACTCCCGTCACGACTGTCCCGCTTCGCGCAGTTCGGCCACCTCGCAGGGTAAATGTCGCCAGCTGAAACCTGATCTCGTTTCCCCAGAACCTTTGCGACACCAGCCTTTTGCCTGTCGCCCAGCCATACAGCAGCCATACGCTTTCCATACGGAAACCATACGCACTCCATACGCCGCTTTTGGGGCAGCAGGTCGGCTACTCGACCGTCTCGGGAACCGGTTTTCCGGGCGCAGATCGATAGATCAGATCCTGACCTTCGGCGCACGCATGGGCATCCGCCTGAACCTGCAAGGCACCGTGATGCGGCGATTTTATGCACACCGGATCGACCGCGTTGGCATCGCCGACAATGGCCATCGCCTGACAGCGGCAGCCGCCAAAATCGACCGTCTTGCGTTCGCAACTCTTGCAGGGATCCTGCATCCAGTCGGTCCCACGATAGGCCTGAAAGGCAGACCCTTCATACCATATCTTGTGAAGGGGGGTTTCCTTCACGTTATCAAACACCAGATGTGGAATGGTCTCTGCCGCGTGGCACGGCAGCACTTTCCCCTCTGGCGTCACGTTCAGGCCGGTGGTTCCCCAGCCCCCCATGCAGCGTTTGGGATAATCCGAATGGTAATCCGCAGGCACATAATCAATGACCAGCTTGCCCCTCAGCCGCGCACGGGCCTCGATCACGATGGTATCCGCCTCGCGCGCCTGTTCGCGTGTCGGCATCAGCGTATCACGGTTTTTCAGCGCCCAGCCGTGGAACTGCACCGTCGCCACCTCGATCCGCCGCGCGCCCATTTCCAAAGCCATTTCAATGGCTCTCGGCAGTTGGTGCAGATTTCGGCGGTGCAGCACAGCGTTCAGTGTCAGCGGGAATCCGATGGCCTTGATCCACTCGGCGACCTGCATCTTGCGCTTGAATCCGCCCTTGTAGCCGCCGATCTGGTCGGCCATCTCGGCATCGGTTCCCTGAAGCGACAGCTGGATGTGATCCAGCCCCGCCGCATCCAGTTCGTTCAGACGCCGCTCGGACAACCCGATCCCGGACGTAATCAGGTTGATATACAACCCTGCATCCCGGGCCGCCTGCACCAGTTCCACAAGATCCCGGCGCGATGCAGGTTCCCCCCCGGACAGATGCAGCTGCAAAACACCCAGATCGGCGGCCTGACGGAACACCGATTTCCACGTTTCCGTGTCGATTTCCTGATCAATCCGGGCCAGTTCCAACGGGTTCGAACAATAGGGGCAGGACAACGGGCAACGGTGCGTCAGCTCGGCCAGCATGGCGATTGGGGGGCGGGCGGTCATGGCTGAACCTCCAGAAAACGCCTGTCCCGCAGGGCACCCAGGAAGCCAGCGGAATCCTTGGCGATATCCTCGGCGGGGGCGTTGTATTTAGCGGCCAGTGCGGCCGTGATCTCGCCAAAGCTGCGCTGCCCGTCGATCTCGGTCAGGATGGCGTGGCCGATGGTGTCCAGCGTGATGGCGCGTTCGGGCGCAAGCAGCACCCAGGCGTCCCGCACACGGTCACGGTGCACCCGCACGCCGCGGGGCAGAAAGGGTATGTCGTCCGCGGTGATCATGACGCCTTTGCCGTCTTGGCGGCGACTGCCAGACCCTCATGCGGCTGCCACGCGCCCGGCGGAATGCGGGCCGGGGCCACATAGGCCGAATAAAGCGCATCAAGCTGGGACCAAAGCACATCCGTCTTGAACTCCAGCGCCTTTGCCGCAGCGTCCTGCTTTTCCTGCGTGTCCGCCTGATCCAGCACCCAGGCCAAGCCAAAGGCCACGTCCTTGGGGGCCTCCTTCAGGCGGTTCTGGAAATATGAGAGTGAGGAATCATCCGCAAAATCATAGTTTTGCAGCAACCCGGCAATCCGATCCTTGTGGATCTGCGGCGCAAACAATTCGGTCAGGGATGCGGCCACGGCTTCGAGCAGGGACTTGTCGCGCACATAGCGGACATAGGCATCAACGGCGAATTTTGTCGCGGGCAGCACGCCCTTGGTCGAGGCGACATAGTCACGGTCCAGCCCCACGGCTTCGGCCAGCCGCAGCCAGCGCTGAATGCCGCCTTCGTTGGTGTCGGTGCCGTCATGATCCTCGATCCGGCTCCGCCAGATCTTGCGCAGCTTGGGGTCTTCGACGCGGGACATGAATGCCGCGTCCTTCATCGGGATCGAATGCTGGTAATAGTAGCGGTTTATCACCCAGGCGCGCACCTGATCGGGGGTGCAGTTGCCACCGTGCAGCAGGTGGTGAAACGGATGCTTGTCGTGATAACGCTCGGCACCGATCTGGCGCAGGCGGGCTTCAAAATCTTCGCGGCTCTGGGTCATGTGGTGATCTCCATTCCGTCCTGTCCGATGGTCCATCCCGCCGCTTCGGCGCTGGCGCGTTGGCTCGAATCGGGCCGAAGCACAGGGTTGGTGTTGTTCATGTGGACAAAGACCTTGCGGCCCACGTCCAGCTGTTCAAAGGCGGCGATCGACCCGTCCGGCCCGCTCATTGACATGTGCCCCATGCGCTTGCCGGTCTTGGATCCCAACCCCGCCAGAACCATCTCGTCATCCTGCCACAGCGTGCCGTCGAAAAACACCAAAGCCGCGCCGTTCAGACGCGCGCGCAGGTCATCGTTCAGCATGGCGCACCCAGGGATATAATAGGCGTCCGTGTCGCCCGCCTGCAGATGCACGCCGACGGTCTGATCGCCGATCAGGTCGGTCTGCACGGTCTCGCCCTCCAGATACAGCGGCACCTTGCCGGGTACGGGGAACAGGGTTGCCGTCAATCCAGGCGCGATCTCGGCCGGGTGATTCAGCGCGATGGTCGTACGGTTAACCACCTTTTCATTAAGCGCTGCAAAAATCGGGTTTGCGTCCAGCACTTCGTGAATGCCGGGCGTTGCGAAAACGGTAAAGGGCTGCATTTCCCGCAGGGTCAACAAACCCGCCACATGGTCGATGTCACCATTGGTCAGCAGGACAGAGCGCAGCGGCATCTCGCGCAGGCCCGTCGGATGCAGGGCAGGACAGTCGGCCATTTGCTGGCGAATATCGGGCGAAGCGTTGAGGATGGCCCAATCGACTCCATTGGCGCTGACCGCCAGTGAGGATTGGGTTTGTGCGGGAATCTTGCCCGCTCGGGCAAGGTTGCAGTTCTTGCAACCGCAATTCCATTGGGGCAGTCCGCCACCGGCAGCTGCCCCTAGGATGCGCGCGCGGAATGTCATTCAACCCTCCGCGCGCTGATTTTCAGAACAGGACGCCGGCGTCGTCTGCGTCAGGTCCGTACATGTTGATTTCCATGCCGCACTCGATTTCGCGGATGATGGGTTTTGCCCAAGCCATGATATTTCCTCCTCAGGATTTGTTACGTGAACACCTTCGAAGGCTGGGCCATGTTGCGATTCCAGGCAATTCTTATGTTCTAAGAAAAAATAAAAATCGTTTTGTATCAATGCATTAATCCAAATCTGGCGCGGTGCCATCCAGCATGAAACCACGGTTGCGCAGCGTCTTGATCTCGAATCCGAAGTCGGCTGACGGGTCGAGCTTGCGTCGCAGGTAGCCAAGATAGACGTCCACGACATTTTCCGAACTGGTACCTTCCCCGGCCCACAGTGCATCAAAAATCCGGCCGCGTGACTGCGCCTCTCCGGCGTGGCGGGCAAGCAGCTGCAGCAGGCCGAATTCCCGCTCTGTCAGCACCACTTCCCGCGTTGAACAGATCACCTTGCGGGTTGCCGGGTCCAGCCTGGCGCGGCGCGGTTTTTCGCTGTGCGCGCGGCGTTCCTGTACCTTCAGCCGTGCCACCAGCTCATCGAACGAGAATGGCTTGACGATATAGTCGTCGGCCCCGGCCTCAAGGCCCCGGGCGCGATCATCCACCTCGGACAGGGCCGAAAGCATCACGATGGGCAAGCCGATCCCTTCGCCCCGCAATGCGCGCACCAGATCGATGCCGCTGTCCGCGCCGATCATCACATCAATGATCGCGGCGCCAAAAGGATCTTCGCGCAACAATTTCATTGCGGAATCAACTCGATGCTCGGTCACCGTATCATAGCCGTGCAGCGCCAGCCCCCGCGCCAGCGCCGAGGTGATCTCGGGGTCGTCATCAACAATCAGGATGCGGGTCGGGGTGCTCATCCGGTGACCCTAGGCCGCGTCCAGAGGCAAGCCCACCGTGACTTTTGTCCCGGGTGCCACGCCGAGTGCATCGGCGCGGGGCAGCGGGCTGTTAACCGCGATGGTGCCGCCCTGCTGTTCGACCACCCATTTTGCCAGCGCCAGACCAATGCCGAACCCTTCTGCCTTGGCACCGCTGCGCCCCTGCCCAAAGCGTTCAAAAACTGTGGCCTGATCCTCGGCGGCAATGCCGGGGCCATTATCGGTGACGTGGATCAGACCCATGCCGTCCGCCTGTCCGGTGTGCAGATCAATGCGGCCCCCCGCACGGGCATGGCGCACGGCGTTCTGGACCAACCCCGTCACAACCTGGCGCACCCAGTTCGGGTCCCCGATCACAAACAGTGGGGCAGGGGGCGCACAGGTCAGTGTCATGCCCGCGCTGCGGACCTCGGCGCTTGTATCCTCGGCGGCCTCGCGCATGACCTCGCCCAGATCAAAGCGCGCGGCAGACAGGGCAAGCTGCCCGGTTTCAGAGCGTGCAATCCGCAACAGATCGTCAATCCGCCGGTTCAGCCGCAGCGCCCGGTTCTGGATCGTTTCAAAGGAGGCCACATGCGACGGGTCCGCACCGGCAGGAACCTTCAATCCGAGCTGCGCCTCCATCAGAATGACAGTCAGCGGCGTCCGCAATTCGTGGCTGATATCGGCGAAAAAGCGGCGGCGGTTCTCGTCCGTCCGGGCCAGTTCGGCATTGGCCGCGCGCAACGCCTCGGTGCGTTCGGCGATGGTTGCGTTCAGACGGGTCCATTCCTCATCCACCGCTGCCTTGCGCTGCGCAAGCGCGCCCGCCATCCGGTTGGTTTCGTTGAAAAGTTGCCCGATTTCATCCGTCTGACTGTCGGGCAGGGCGATGGCGAAATCCTCCTGCCCGATCTTACGGGCCGCGTCGCGCAACAGATTCAACCGCTCAAATTGCGGCCGAACAAGCCCGAGGTAGAACCCCGTCATAAGCAACAGGGTCGCGGTGGCGATGCCAAACGCGATCCATGTCAGCCTGCGACGCAGATCTTCGATACCCGACAGGATATCGTTGCGCGCGCGCACTTCGTTGGTGATCACGCTGTTCAGCAGGGGGTCGAACCCGATCGCAAAGATGTCGATGTAGCCTTGCAACCGTTCCCGGTCTGCCGCCGGGGACAGAAATGCATCGCGGGTGGAAAGGAACAAGGCTTCCATTCGCGCAATGCCGATGCTCTGCGTGGCGCGGCGCGACTGTTCGTCCAGCCCCAGGGCACGGGCCTCTTCCACCGCCGCCTCTAGATCCTCACGCAGATGGGAAAATGTAAGCGTGACGTTTCTGGTGATGCTGTCCAGCCGGGCCGTGCGTTCTTCGATCGGCAGGATCGACTGGATCGCTTCGGCGGCGACGACGATGAACGTCGACACCTGGGTCGACAGGACCGAATACCGCTCGATTCGCTTCTCAGCGGCCAGAGATGCGTCGATTCGCGCGGATACCCGCTCCATGCCGATCACGATCAGTGCAGTGGTCGCCAGCGCCGCCAAACCCAGCAACAAGGCCCCAAGCCCCAGCCGCGCCCGCAGCGATAAAACTCGTTTTGTTTTGAAATAATCTGAGGGTATTGGCTGATTTTCAGGGGCAGACATTCGATTTTTGCCCACTTCTTTGGCGTATGCACAATAAGTGCGCCAAAATCTGGGGCGTCGCATATAGCGGCCCCCGAGTTCCGGCGAGTTATACAGACATTTACCTCTTTGTATTTCAATAGTGCACTACGACCATTGATTGACTTGACAAGAGGATGCCATGATAGAGCTGTTTTTTGTTACTTGCCTGAGCGTGTCCCCGACGGACTGTCAGGATCGCAGCATGTTGTTTACAGACATCACACCGATGACTTGCATGATGGGCGCACAGCCTGAGCTCGCCAAATGGGCGAATGAACATCCCAACTGGCAGGTTGCCCGTTGGAAATGCCAGATGCTGCGATCCGCCGAGGTCGAGGCCTGATGCGCATTACGCGGCCTTGTATGAATTGATACTGAATGCTGCGGCTTCCGGGCTGGCATATCCAATTGCCACCTGCTGTCGTGGCATCTGATACGCATTCGGGGCGCGTGCTGACATCTGGGCCGAGCTTACAGGCTGCCGTTGATGGCCCGCGCGGCTTCTGTTGCCAGCGGGGCCGCCTGCCTGACGAAATCCTCGGGCGTCCATTCGGACAGTGATCCGGCGACGTGGATCGCGCCCAGCGGCATTCCATCGCGCCGGGTGACCGCGACGCCGATCGCCACCTCGCCCTGCACGAATTCGTCTATCACGACGGCATAACCGTCGGTTCGCGCCTGTCGCACAAGGGCCATTACCGCGTCGGGATCCGTCTCGGTCCTGGATGTGTATTTTTGCAGCGGTGCGCTCATTATGATCTCGCGGGCCTCGGCCTCGGGCAGCGCGGCAAGAACGGCACGGCCACCACCGGTGCAGTAGGTCGGGACGCTGTGGCCAACAAGGGTCGCATAAAAGGTTTCGCGCTTGCTTTGCATCCGCAGCGCATAGATCAGGCGGGTTTCGTCATAGAGGCTGAAATCGACCCGTTCGCGGATCGTCTTGCGCAGTTCAAGCAGAACCGGCGTCGCCTTTTGCACAACGGGATCCAGACGCAACAGGTCCAGCGTGTGATCCAGTAGCCTGATGCCGGGCAGATACCCGCGATCATCCGCGCTGCGCCGCACATAGCCAAGAACCGTCAGCGTATGCACAAGACGCTGCGCCGCCGACCGGTCGATCCCGGCGCGCGTGGCAATCTCCGAAAGGCTGAGCGGGCCGCTTGCCTGATGGAAGGCGCTGAGCACCTGCATGGCCCGGGCGGCGGAGCGGACAAAGAGCCGGTCATCCTCTGCCTGAAAATTGGTCGGTCTGGGGGACTCGGCTCGAAGAATGCTGGGCACTGAAAACCTCTGACTTGACTAATCTTGAAATGGGTTCGTATGATCTGTCAGCGATATAAATATATCGACTAGCGATACGCAAGAATGATCTTCCCCAAACCGGCCAAGATCGAAATTCGACTGAGAGGTCTGTATGAGAGTCGCCCTGGCTGGCTTTCTTCACGAAACAAATACATTCGCCCCGGCGCGGGCGGATTTCCCAGCCTTCCAGTTTGGCGGCGGCTACATTCCCATGACGCGCGGACCGGCAATGATCGACGCGGCGCGTGGCGTGAACCTTGGCATTTCGGGTGCGCTGTCGGTGTCGGACGATCTTGGTTGGGACGTGGTGCCGGTGCTTTGGGCCGGGGCGATCCCCTCCGCCCATGTGACACGTGACGCGTTCGAGCAGATAGCCGATGAAATCGTGGCCGGTGTCGCCGGGGCAGGGCCGCTTGACGGGGTGTTCCTGGATCTGCACGGCGCCATGGTTGCCGAACATCTTGACGACGGAGAAGAAGAGATTGCCCGGCGCGTCCGCGCAGCCGTCGGGCCGGACATGCCCATCGCTGCGGCGCTGGACCTGCATGGCAACATCTCTGAGCAGTTTGTCAGCCTTGTCGATGTTCTGGTGGGTTTTCGCACCTATCCGCATGTGGACATGGCGGCCACCGGGGCCGCTGCCGCGCGCCTGCTGGACGGCATCATGACCACCGGCACGCGCCCGGCCAAGGCGTTCCGGCGCATGTCCTACCTTGTGCCGATCCCGTTTCAGACCACGGATATGGCGCCAGCGGATCGGCTCTATGCCGGGCTGGCCACTGCGGATGTTCTGACCGCATCGTTGTTCATGGGGTTTCCGGCGGCGGATATTCCCGATTGTGGGCCGACCGCCATCACATTCGCCGAAACGCAGGAGGCAGCGAACCGCGCGGCCGACGCGATTGCCGCCGCCTATGAGGCTGCGGAACCAGAGTTTGACAATCTGACCTATACCCCCGCCGAAGCGGTTGAACAGGCCGCACTGCTGGCGCAGCAAGAGGGCAGGGGACCAGTGGTCATTGCCGATACGCAGGACAATCCCGGGGCCGGGGGCGTTTCCGCCACCACGGGAATGCTGCGCGCCCTGCTGGACGCGGATGCGCAAAAGGCTGCCATCGGTCTGATCGTCGACCCAGTTACCGCGCAACAGGCACATGACGCAGGGCAGGGGGCCATCGCCCGGTTCCGCATTGGCGGTCACCCCGGGCTGCCCGACGACGCGCCGGTCGAGGTCGATGCCGTGGTCGAAGCACTCTCAACCGGCAAGCTGAGTGCGACCGGCCCTTACTATGGCGGCACCCGTCTGGACCTTGGCCCTTCTGCCTGCCTGCGGATCGGCGGTGTGCGCGTCGTCGTCACCAGCCGCATCGCGCAGATGGCCGACCGCGAGATGTTCCGTTTTGTGGGCATCGGCCCCGAGGATCAGGATATCCTTGTGGTGAAAAGCTCGACCCATTTCCGGGCGGATTTCGCGCCGATCGCGCGCGATATCCTTGTGGCCTGCGCGCCCGGCCCGATGCCGTTCAACCCCGCCGACCTGCCGTTCACACGGCTGAATCCGGGTTTGCGGCTATCCCCCAACGGTCCCGCCTTTGGGACTGCGCGTGCCAAAGGGGTGCGCCCTGACCCCGGCGGTTAAACCGGCGCGGTCCAATACCATCAAAACGACAACCAACATGGGAAACACAAATGCTGACCTTGAGATCCGCACTGAAAGAAACCCGCGGCCTTGCCGCCGCGCTGCTGACCGGGACCGCGCTGCTTGCGCCCGTCGCCCTGTCGGCACAAGAGGACACAAGCACCATCACCGCCGTGATGCACTCGGGCCTGCGTGTCCTTGACCCGGTTATCACGACCGCACATATCACGCGCGACCACGGCTACATGATCTATGACGTGCTGACGGCGGTCGACGCCGATTTCGCGCCGCAGCCGCAGATGGCAAGCTGGGAGATTTCCGAGGATGGCCTGACCTATACGTTCACCCTGCGTGACGGGCTGATGTTCCACGACGGCGCGCCGGTGACAGGTGCCGATGTGGTTGCCTCGCTCAGCCGCTGGGGCAAGCGTGATTCCGGTGGTCAGCTGATCTTTGACGTGACCGCAAGCCTCGAATCCCCGGACGAGAAAACCATCGTCTGGACCCTGACCGAACCGTTCGCGCCGCTGCTGGACGTGATTTCCAAGCAGTCCGCCGTTCCGCCCTTCATCATGCCCGCGCGTGTGGCGGCGACGTCTTCGGACGAGACGATCACCGAATATGTAGGCTCCGGCCCCTTTGTGTTCAACGAAGCGGAATACGAACCCGGCGTGAACGTGACCTATGACAAGTTCGACGGCTACGTGCCGCGCGACGAACCGGCGTCCTGGATGGCCGGTGGCAAGGTCGTGACCGTGGACAAGGTTGTCTGGACGACGATGCCGGATGCCCTGACTGCGATCAACGCGCTGTCAGCGGGCGAGATCGACTATCTTGAGCAGGTGCAGATCGACCTGCTGCCGATCCTGCAAAGCAACCCGGATGTCACCGTCGAAAAGCGCGATGAGCTGGGTTATGTGACCATCGGGCGGCCGAACTTCCTCCACCCTCCGTTTGACAACAAACTGATCCGTCAGGCTGCGATGGCCGCACTGGATCAGGAATCCATGCTGGCGACGATGCAGGGCGACCCCGCATATTACAACGTTTGCGGCGCGATCTTTGGCTGCTCCACACCGCTGGGTGACGAATCCGGTTCGGAACTCGTGACCGGTGGCGCGAATATCGAAAAGGCCAAGGCCCTGCTGGAAGAGGCCGGATATGACGGCACACCCATCGTGCTGATGGCGCCGACGGATGTGACCAGCCTGATCAACCAGCCGGTCGTGGCCGCACAGGCGCTGCGCGAAGCAGGGTTCGAGGTCGATATGCAGTCGATGGACTGGCAGTCGGTCGTTCAGCGCCGCGCCCAGCAAAGCCCGGTGTCCGAAGGTGGTTGGAACATGTTCTTCACCAACTGGATGGTCCCCGAAGTGTCTGATCCGCTGATCAACGTGATGGTCAACGGACGCGGCGACGACGCATGGTTCGGCTGGCCCACAGATCCCGAGATCGAAGAGCTGCGCGCCGATTTCGTTGCCGCCAAGGATGCCGCGACCCAGAAAGAGGTGGCCGTCAAGATCCAGGAACACGTGATGGACAACGTGAACTACATCATGATGGGCGAATACCTGATCCCTCAGGCGCGCCGGAACACCCTGCAGAACATGATCCCGTCGCCGGTTCCGGTCTTCTGGAACGTGACCAAAGCAGCGGAGTGATCCGCATCGGAGGGCGCGCCATCTGCGCCCTCCACCCCGCGCCTGCGCGCTGAACCACCCCGACTGACGTTCCGAAATCACGTCGTCCCCCGTCAAGGCCCGACCCCCGTCAAGGAGTGCCCAGAGCATGTTCCTCTACATCCTCAAGCGTGTGCTGGCGACGATCCCGGTGATGGTGATTGTTGCCATCTTCGTGTTCCTGCTGCTGCGCCTCACGCCGGGCGATCCGGCAGCTATTCTGGCCGGGGACGCTGCCACACCAGCTCAGCTTGAGCGCATCCGCGACAGGCTGGGCCTGAACGATCCGCTGCTGACGCAGTTCTTCACCTGGATGGGCCAGTTGCTGCGCGGCGATCTGGGTGTGTCGCTGCTGTCCAACACATCCGTCGCGGGCATGCTGGCCGACCGGCTGGGCCCGACCATCAATATCGCGCTGATGACCATCGTGATTTCGGTCGCTATGGCCGTTCCGATGGGGGTGATCGCCGCATGGCGCCACCGCACCTGGGTCGATTTCCTTGTTATGTCATTCTCGGTCCTAGGCTTTTCCGTGCCGGTCTTTGTCATCGGCTACATCCTGATCCAGATCTTTGCGATCGATCT
Organism: Puniceibacterium sediminis; assembly: GCF_900188035.1. Lineage (GTDB taxonomy): Bacteria > Pseudomonadota > Alphaproteobacteria > Rhodobacterales > Rhodobacteraceae > Puniceibacterium > Puniceibacterium sediminis. The sequence goes on from NZ_FZNN01000016.1 coordinate 50,250, forward strand.
GCGCTGGGTCCCGGTGCAGGGCTACAAATCGCCCGCCGAAGGGTTTGGTGCCTTCTTCAGCCGCGCGATCCTGCCGTCGCTCACGCTCGCCACGATCTACATCGCGCTGATCGCGCGGATGACGCGCGCCTCCATGCTTGAGGTCCTGGGCGAGGATTACATCCGCACCGCCCGCGCCAAGGGCGTGCGCGAAAACGTCGTGCTGTTCCGCCATGCCCTGCGTAATGCCGCGGTGCCGATCCTGACGATCATCGGCACCGGCTTTGCGCTGCTGATTTCCGGCGTGGTGGTGACCGAGTCGGTGTTCAACATTCCCGGCATCGGGCGGCTGACGGTCGATGCGATCCTCGCGCGCGATTATCCGGTGATCCAGGCGATGATCCTGCTGACGGCGGGCATCTACGTCTTTGTGAACCTGCTTGTCGACGTCTCATATTCCTTCTTCGATCCAAGGATCCGCTACTGACATGACTGAGATCCCAACATCGCGACACAGCGCCTTTCAGGTGCTGACCGGTCTGTTTTCCCTGCCTGCGGGTGCGCGCATCGGTATCGGCCCGATGATCGCGGCGGTGATCCTTGTGGTCATCGTGCTCGCCGCAGTGCTTGCCCCGCTATATGTGCCCTATGACCCGCTTTCGATGGATGCCATGGCCCGGCTCAAACCCCCGTCCGAGGCGCATCTTCTGGGCACTGATCCTTACGGTCGCGACACGTTCAGCCGTGTGATGACCGGCGGACGCGTTTCCCTGCTGATCGGCATCGGCGCGGCGGTGGTCAGCGTTGCGGTCGGCCTGATGATCGGCCTTGTTGCCGGGTTCTTCCGGGTGGCCGATGGCGTGATCATGCGGATCATGGACAGCCTCATGGCGATCCCGGCGATCCTCCTGGCCATCGCGCTGGTGGCGCTGAACGAGCCAAGCCTGTCTTCGGTCATCATCGCGATCACGGTGCCAGAGGTGCCGCGCGTCGTGCGCCTTGTCCGGTCCGTCGTCCTGTCCGCGCGTGAAGAACCCTATGTCGAGGCTGCCATCGCGCTGGGATCGTCGATGCCAAAGATCCTGATCCAGCATCTGATGCCCAACACCTTTGCGCCGCTGATCGTGCAGGGCACCTATATCTGCGCCTCTGCCATTTTGATCGAAGCGATCCTGTCGTTTCTCGGGGCGGGTGTTTCGACCGAGATCCCGACATGGGGCAACATCATGGCCGAGGGTCGCGTTTATTTTCAGATCAAGCCGGGGCTGATCTTCTGGCCGGGGCTGCTGCTGTCGTTGTGCATCCTGTCGATCAACCTGCTGGGTGACACGGCGCGCGATCTGCTCGACCCACGCATGAAAAAGCGGGAGGGCTGAGCGATGGAGTTCAAATCCAGAGACTTCAGCGCGGCGAAGCGCATCCTCAAGATCCGCAAGTTGAATGTGGGCCTGACCGGGCGTCCGAAGGCGGCACCGGTGCTTGACGGGATCGACCTTGATATCCGGGCGGGTGAAACGCACTGCCTTGTGGGGGAATCCGGGTCGGGTAAATCCGTCACCTCGCTGGCGGCGATGGGTCTGCTGCCCCCGGACGCGCTGGAAATCCAGAGCGGGCTGATCGACCTTGAAGGGTTCGACATCACCGCGGCAAGGCCCGCGCAGATGCGCGAATTGCGTGCCCGCCGCATCGCGATGATCTTTCAGGAGCCGATGACGGCGCTCAACCCCGTGCTGCGGGTGGGTGAACAGATCGAAGAAGTGCTGAACATGCACACGGACCTGTCGACCGCTGATGCCAAGGCGCGCACCATCGACATGATGGAACAGGTGCATCTGCCCGACGTGCAGCGCATCTATTCCGCCTTCCCGCACCAGCTTTCGGGCGGACAGCGCCAGCGCATCATGATCGCCATGGCGCTGATCCTCGACCCCGATCTGCTTATCGCGGATGAACCGACAACGGCGCTGGATGTGACGACGCAGTTGCAGATCCTGAAACTGATCGCCGAAATGCAGGAACGCCACGGCACCGCTGTTCTGTTCATCACCCATGACATGGGCGTCGTGGCCGAAATCGCCGACACGGTCAGCGTGATGCAAAAGGGCCGGATCGTGGAATCCGCGCCGATCCGGGATCTGCTGACCCATCCAAAGGAAGACTATACCAAAAAGCTGTTGAAGGCTGTTCCCAATCTTGCCCCGCGCCCGTCACGCGGGGTGTCCGCCAAAAGCGATGTGATCACCGTTGCAGGGCTGGACATGACCTATGGCGGTGGTGGCTTCTTTCGCAAATCCGAAGGGGTGAAGGCCGCGCGCGACGTGAATTTCACGATTGCACCGGGCCGCACGCTGGGCATCGTGGGGGAATCCGGTTCGGGTAAATCCACCGTGGCGCGCTGTATCATGCGGCTGATAGACCCAACGGCAGGCAAGGTCACCGTCGCGGGCACCGAAATCGCCCAGCTGTCACGCCGCCAGCTGCAACCGCATCGCAAGCATTTCCAGATCGTGTTTCAGGATCCCTACCGCTCGCTCAACCCGCGCTGGACCGTGGCGCGCAGCCTGTGCGAGGGGCCGATCAATTTCGGCACGCCCCGAGATGCGGCGATGGATCATGCCGCCGAGCTGATGGAGTTGGTGGACCTGCCGCGCGACGCGCTGGACCGTTATCCGCACCAGTTTTCCGGTGGCCAGCGTCAGCGCATCGCCATCGCCCGCGCCGTCGCTATGAAGCCCGACCTGCTGGTCGCGGACGAAGCCGTATCGGCGCTGGATGTGAGCGTGCAGGCGCAGGTGCTGGACCTGCTTGACGACATTCAGGAAAAGTTCGGCGTTGCCATGCTGTTCATCACCCACGACCTGCGCGTCGCGGCGCAGATCTGCGACGAGGTGCTGGTGATGCAAAAGGGTCTTGTGGTCGAACACGGCCCGGCAGGAGGGGTCCTGTCGAACCCTACGCATGAGTATACCCGAAACCTGATCGAGGCGGCGCCGGGTCGCCGCTGGGATTTTGCCAATTTCCGCGCGCTCGACAGCGCGCCCGCCAACCAAGGAGCCACCGCATGAGCGTCATCCCCGGAATCGAGGCTTTTGCCGACGATCTAACAGCGATCCGTCAGGATTTTCACGCCCACCCAGAACTGGGGTTCGAAGAGATCCGCACATCGGGGATCGTTTCCGAAAAGCTGCGCGCCTATGGCGTGGACGAGGTACACGAAGGCATCGGCGGCACCGGTGTGGTGGGGCTGATCCGGGGGCAGGGGGGTGGCAATCGCCGCGTCGGCCTGCGCGCCGATATGGACGCCCTGCCGATCCACGAGGCGTCCGGCGTTCCTTTCGCCTCGACCAACCTTGGTCGCATGCACGCCTGCGGCCATGACGGGCACACAACCATGTTGCTGGGCGCGGCGCGCTATCTGGCCGATACACGCGACTTTGACGGCACCGTCGTGCTGATTTTCCAACCGGCCGAAGAGGGTCTGGGCGGCGCACGCCGCATGATCTCCGAGGGGCTGTTCGACAAATTCCCTTGTGATGAAATCTACGGAATGCACAACGATCCGAATTCCGAACCCGGCGTGGTCAGTGTGACCCCCGGCCCGGCGATGGCGGGGGCGTCGTTTTTTGACATCACGATCAAGGGCACTGGCAGCCACGCCGCCATGCCGCATCAGTCCAGGGATGCCATCGTTATCGGCACCACGCTGGTGCAGCAGTTGCAGACGATCATCAGCCGCAACACCCCACCCACCAAACCGGCCGTCCTGTCGGTGACGAAATTCAACTCTGGATCGGCCTATAACGTGGTGCCGGACACGGCGACCATCGCGGGAACGATCCGTTATTTCCACGCCGAAGTGTCGGAAATGGCAAACCAGCGTATCCGCGAACTCTGCGCCGGGATGGCACAGGCCTACGGGGTCGAAATCTCGGTCGATCTGCGCAATGTCTTTGATGTGCTGATGAACGATCCCGACCTCACCACCGCCTATGTTGCCGCTGCGGCGGGCGTGGTCGGCGCTGATATGGCGTCGGAATCCACCGAACAGGCGACGGGTTCCGAGGATTTCGCCGACATGCTCAAGGTCGTGCCCGGCGCCTATTGCCGCGTGGGTCATGCCGGCAGCATCCCGCTGCACAACCCTGCCTTTGTGCTCGACGATGCGATCCTGCCTGTGGGCGCCTCGATCTATGCCCGCATCGTCGAGACGCGCCTGCCGATAGGGGGCGCCGCCTAGGGCCGGGGACACGACCCCTGCTTCTTCTGTTTCCAAATACGCAAAATCCCCCGGCAGGCCCTGCACGCAGGCCGGGAAAGGAGCCGCCTCATGACCAACCCGCTTGACCTGCCTTTCGACGCTGACGAAATGCTGACGGGGCTGAAGCCCTGGATCGAAACAGAAAGCCCGACGTTCGACGCCGCCGCAGTCAACCGCATGATGGATCTGGTGCAGCACGAACTGGCCGCGCTTGGCGCCCGGGTCGAACGTATCCCGGGCCGCATGGGGCTTGGCGACAGCGTCCGCGCAACCATGCCGCATCCACGGGCGGGGCAGGGCGGTATCCTGCTGCTGGGGCATATGGATACGGTCCACCCGGTCGGCACGCTGGCAAAGCTGCCGTTCCGGCGTGACGGTGATATCTGCTATGGCCCCGGCATCATGGATATGAAGGGCGGCAACTACGTCTTCCTTGATGCCCTGCGCAAGCTGCTGGCGGCGGGCGTGGAAACGCCCCTGCCGGTCACGGTCCTTTTCACCCCCGACGAAGAAATCGGAACCCCCTCGACCCGCGCCCTGATCGAAGCCGAGGCGAAGCGGCACAAATACATCCTTGTCCCTGAACCTGCGCGCCCCGATGGGGGTGCCGTGATCGGCCGCTATGCCATCGCGCGCTTCAACCTGCAGACCCGGGGCAAACCCAGCCATGCCGGATGGGCGCTGAAGGACGGGCGGTCCGCCATTGCGGAGATGGCCAAAAGTGTGGCCGTGATCGAAGGCATGACCAGCGACGACTGCACCTTCTCGCTTGGCGTGTTCAACGCGGGGCTATGGGTCAACTGCGTGTCATCGGTCTGCGATGCCGAGGTGCTGTCCATGGCCAAGACGCAGGAACTGCTGGACGAAGGTGTCGCCAGGATGCTCGCGCTCAACTCGGACGAAGGCGATGTGGTGATGGAGGTCAGGCGCGGCGTCACGCGCCCTGTCTGGGAACCGGACCAGCCCGGCACCATGGCAATGCTGTCGCTGGCCCAAGAGATTTCCCGCGAGATCGGGTTCGAGATGTCAGGCGCCTCGGCGGGTGGCGGATCGGACGGCAATTTCACCGGCTTCCTTGGCCTGCCGACGCTGGATTCCATCGGGGTGCGCGGCAAAGGTCTGCACACGCTGAACGAACATATTTTCGTGGACAGTCTGGTGGAACGCGCCAAACTCGCCGCCGCGCTCTATTGCCGGTTGGGGGCCTGAGATGTCTGACGCCCTGTCCCGTTCCATGCAGATCCATAAACACGTGGTGGAAACCGACCGTGGTGTTGTCGCCTCTCAGCACCGGCAGGCCGCCGAGGCCGGGGCCGAGGTGCTGCGCGCGGGCGGTGATGCCGTCGATGCGGCCGTCGCCTGTGGTTTTGTCTGCGGTGTGCTGGAACCCTGGATGTCCGGACCTGCGGGTGGCGGGGCGGCGATGCACTGGCGCGCCGACACGGGGCAGGCGCATGCGCTGAATTTCGGCATGCGTTCGCCCGCCGGGCTGCAGGTCGGGGATTTCGCACTGTCAGGCGAAGGCGTCGCGGGCGACCTGTTCCCATGGGAACGCGTGGTCGAGGATCGCAATGTCATGGGGGCCAAGGCCATCGCCGTTCCGGCCATGGTCGACGGACACGCGGCCGCGCACAAACGCTGGGGCAGGCTGCCCTGGGCCGAACTGCTGGCCCCCGCAATCGAACACGCGAAACGTGGAATGGCGATCGACTGGTACGCCTCGCTCATCATCGCCTCGGCCACCCGTGACCTTGCGCGTGATCCCGATGCCGCCGCGATGTTCCTGATGGATGGCCAGTGGCCGTGCCCCTTTTCATGGACTGCGCTGGCCACGGACCGCATCAATCAGGCCCGGATGGCTGATAGCCTGGATACCCTCGCCCGCGATGGCGCTGCCGCCCTGCATGGTGGCGATCTGGGAGCGGCCATGGCGCAGGACGTGCGCGACAAGGGCGGCTACCTCACTTCCGAGGATCTGGCCGCCAACCGCGCGCAGTTTCATGCACCCCTGTCCGTGCCGTACCGCGATGCGCTGTTCCACGTCATGCCGGGGTTGACCGCCGGTCCGACCTTTGCCCGCGCGATGGAGCATCTGGCGGGCGAAGATCTGCGCACCCCGGATGACGCCTATCCGGCCTATGCCCGGGCGATGTTTGCCGCCTACGGTGACCGGCTGGCGTCCATGGGCCATGACGGCGAAAACCCTGCCACCCCGGGCTGTACCACCCATTTCTCGGTCGTGGACCGGGACGGCAACATGGTGGCGCATACGCAGACGCTGCTGTCGTTGTTCGGGTCACGGGTGGTTTCACCTTCGACCGGGTTCCTGATGAACAACGGCATCATGTGGTTCGACCCGGAACAGGGGCGGCCCAATTCGCTGGCCGCCGGCAAGCCTTGCCTGATGAACGTCTGCCCGGCGCTGGGTGAGGCCAATGGCAAGCGCTTTGCCCTTGGGGCATCTGGCGGGCGCAAAATCGTCGGCGCGGTTGTTCAGCTGGCGTCGTTCCTTGCCGATTTTGATATGGATCTGGAAACGGCCTTTCACCAGCCACGGATCGACGTGTCGGGTGGCAAGGGCATCACAGCAGATGCGGCCCTGTCCCCTGCGGTGATGAAGGCATTGGAGGCCGTTGCGCCCCTGACCGAAGTTCGCCGGTCCCTGCTGCCTTATCCCTTTGCCTGCCCGGCGGGGGTGCTTGATACTCGTGACAAACGCTATGGTGCGACCGAGGTCATGACCGCATGGGGCGATGCCGTTGCCGAACCCGTATAGCCTGCCTTTGAGGAGATCGAGATGACTGAGGCCACCAACCCCGCCGATCTGGGCGCCCTGCAGGCCCGACGCCTGATCGCGCGGCGCCAGTTGTCTGCCACCGAACTGGCCGAGGCATGTATTGCCCGGGTCGAGGCGGTTGATCATGCCGTGAACGCCCTTGTCGCCCGCGATTTCGACGGGATGCTTGATGGCGCGCGCAAGGCGGATGCACGGCAGGCTGCGGGCGAACCGCTCGGCCCGCTGCACGGTCTTCCGGTCGGGATCAAGGATATGAATGATGTGGCGGGCCTGCCCACCACCTATGGTTCGGAAATCTTTCGCGACAACGTGCCGACACATGACGACGCTTTGGTCGCGGGCCTGCGCGCCGCCGGGGCGCTGCCGATGGGCAAGACCAACAACCCGGAATGGAGCGCCGGCGCCAACACCCGCAACCGGGTCTATGGCACGACGGCCAATCCCCATGATCTGACCCGGAACTGTGGCGGGTCCTCGGGCGGGTCTGCGGTGGCGCTGGCCTGTGGTTATGCGCCGCTTGCCTCGGGTTCGGACCTTGGCGGGTCGCTGCGCACGCCTGCCGCCTATTGCGGTGTCGTGGGGTTCCGGCCCAGCTTTGGCGTGGTTCCGGGCATCGGGCGTGTGACGGGCCTCTTGCCGCAATCGACATCTGGCCCGATGGCGCGCAGTGTTGCCGATTGCGGACTGATGCTGTCGGTGATGGCCGCACCTGACCGCCGCGATCCGTTCACCATGGTTGTCGATGGGCGCACGGCCTGGGACCCTGCCGGTTTTGCAAATCCCAAGCGGGTTGATCTGGGCAGTCTGCGCATCGCCGTGACTGAGGATTTCGGTTTCGCCCCGACCGAGGCCGCCACGCGAAACCATTTCCGCACCGCGCTTGCCGCGCTTCTGCCGTTCCTTGGAGATGTCGAGGATCGCGCGCCCGATTGCACCGATGCGGACCGCATCTTCGCGGTGCTCCGCGCGGTGATGTTTCTGGCCACGCACGCCAAGTTTGTCGATGAAACGCCGCACCTTGTCGGGCCGAATGTCACCGACAACGTTGCCGAAGGCCGCCGTTACAGTGCGGCCGACGTGGCGCAGGCGCTGGCGATGCAGGGGGACTATCACCGGCGCTGGCAGGCGTTTTTTGAGACATGCGATTTCCTGATCTGCCCCACCGCGACAGTGGTTCCCCGCGACTGGCACGAACTCTACCCGACAGAAATCGACGGCGCGCCGACCCGGACCTATTATCACTGGCTTGGCCTGGCCTATGCCTCGACCATCCCGGGCCACCCGTCGATCACCATTCCCTGCGGGCGGGATGCGAACGGCGTGCCCTTTGGCCTGCAGATCATCGGACGGCGCCACGACGACGCAGGAGTCCTTGCCGTCGCGGCAGAACTGGAATCCATCATCGCGGGCCTGCCCGATCTGGCGCCCCGTGGGCCGGACATCGCCGCGCTGCGCCGTGCCCCAAATCTATCCGACGCCTTGGGGTTTTACCCGGAGAATTAGGGCTGGATGCCCGGTCGCCGCTGCCGCCGGGCGGAATTGGCAATCATCGGCCATGGTCCTGCGATTGAAAATGCCGCAGGGTCGGGGCATTCGGCTATCATTTCCGCGTAAAGCGGGCGATTCTGTCCATAATCCATGCTCCAAGAGGTTCCCGATGTCTTTTGCCTTTGACCCCGCCAATATCACTCTGCCCGGCGCGCATTTTATCGGCGGCGCCTACGTCTCGGGGCCCGCCGCGATCGAGATCCGGTCGCCGTCGACCGGGCAGGTGCTTGGCTCCATTCCTTGTGGGGATGCGGCGCTTGTGGATCATGCGGTGCAGACGGCGCGTGCGGCGCTGGTGGAATCGAACTGGGGCGGTGTGGCCCCGCGCGACAGATTACGCGCCCTGTGTGCATGGGCCGACCTGATCGAGGCCGAGGCACAAACCCTGGCCGCGCTGGAAGCGGTCTGTTCGTCGCGGCCCTACAAACAGGCGCTGGCGGGGGACGTGATCACCACCGCCGAACAGATCCGCTTTTTCGCCGAATTCGCGGACAAGGAGGGCGGCGTTCTGGCCCCGGTCGCCGACAGTAGTTTCGCCTATATTGCGGACGGACCCTATGGCGTGATCGGCGCAATAACGCCCTGGAATTTCCCGATGTCGATGGCGGCCTGGAAGCTGGGGCCGGCGCTGGCCGCGGGCAATGCGGTGGTGTTGAAACCATCCGAGATGACGCCCTATTCGACGCTGTATCTGGCAGAACTTTCTGTAAGGGCCGGGATGCCTGCGGGCCTGATCAACGTGGTTTTGGGTGATGGCCCGGTGACCGGAACGGCGATTACGGGGCACCCGGGCATCGACAAGGTGTCGTTCACCGGGTCAACCCGCGCGGGCGGGGCGATCATGGAAAACATCGCCCGTACCGGGATCAAGCCGATGACGCTGGAACTGGGCGGCAAGAGCCCCATGGTGGTCTTTGCCGATGCCGATCTGGACGTCGCCGCCGATGGGCTTGAAAAGGGGATCATGCCCAATGCCGGGCAGTTCTGCGTGGCAGGGTCGCGGATGATTATCGCACGCGAGATTGCCGATGAGCTGGCGGACAAGCTGAAGGCCCGTTTTGCGCGTTACCGGCCCGCGAATACCTTTGCCGATGATGCCGCCTTTTCGCCGATCATTTCGGAAACACAGCTGGTGCGGATCGATCGCATCGTACAGGCCGCAGCGGGGCAGGGTGGTGAGATGCTGTGCGGCGGCGGGCGGTTCGACCATGAGGGCAGCTTTTATCAGCCGACCCTGATCGCCGGTGTCGATTCAGACAATCCCGCCATACGGGAAGAAATCTTTGGCCCTGTCGCCACCTTCCAGACCTTCGAGTCCGAGGATGAGGCGATGTCCCTTGCCAGCCATCCCACCTATGGGCTTTGTGCCGGGCTGTTCACCCGGGACCTGAGCCGTGCGATGCGCCTGACCCGTCGGCTTGAGGCCGGAACCGTCTGGGTCAATCGCTATGGCCGCACGCGCGATCACATCCTGCCCACCAACGGCTGGAAGGCGAGCGGTCTGGGCCACGATCTGGGACGCGAGGCCTATCACGCCAACCGGCGCAAGAAATCGGTGCTGATCGACCTGTGATCGGGTTCTGTCTGGCCAAGCGGCTGACCAGACCGTGCCCGGCGCTGTTGTGACAGGCGTGATTGGAATCGGCGGGAAAAGCATTAGGTGTGCAGGTGCCCGCCGCAGCGCCGGGGACTGAAACAAGGACGACCCATGCCCCACGACCACGGACATTCCCACGGCGATGATCACGGCCATCAGAAGTGCCACGATCATGACGGTGTGCACAGCCATGCCCCCGAGGTCAGCCGCAACAACGAACGTGTGGTGCTGGTGGGGTTCCTGCTGACCTTCGGGTTCATGCTGGCCGAACTGGCCGGGGGGCTGCTGTCCGGGTCATTGGCGCTGATTGCCGATGCGGGCCACATGTTCACGGATTCGGCGGCGCTGGCGCTGGCCTGGGCGGGCTTTCGCTTTGGCCGTCGCAAAGGCGATGAACGGCGTACCTTCGGTTACATGCGCTTTGAGATCCTGACAGGGTTCATCAATGCGGTGACGCTGATCCTGCTTGTGGGCTGGATCGCCTTTGAGGCGGTGCAGCGGTTGCTGAACCCTGAGCCGGTCATGGCGGGCCCGATGCTGATCATCGCCGTTCTGGGGCTGGTGGTGAATGCCGGCGTGTTCTGGATGCTGCAAAAGGGTGACCGCGATCACGTGAACATCAAGGGCGCGATGGTGCATGTGATGGGCGATCTGCTGGGGTCGGTCGCCGCCATCGCAGCCGCCGTCGCGATCTACTTTACCGGCTGGACGCCCATCGACCCGATCTTGTCGGTCCTTCTGTCGGCTATTGTCCTACGCTCTGCCTGGCTACTGCTCAAGGCGTCGCTGAACGTGCTGATGGAGGGGGCGCCGGGCAATGTCGTGGTTTCGGACTTGCGGGAAAAGCTGGTCGCGGCGGTGCCGGGGTTGTTGCGTGTGGATCACGTGCATGTCTGGTCGATCACCTCGGGACAGCCCGCCGCGACCATGGATGTGCAGCTGACGGATACCGCTGATCCGGCCGAGGTTCTGCGCGGGATCAAGTCACAGCTTGCCAGCGATTACGGCATCGCCCACTCCACCATCGAGATCGACGTGGGGCAGGGCGATGTGGGTTGCTCGCTTGAGCAGTCTTCAGCCAAATAAACTAGTGGCAACGCATAGCTCCCGCAGGCGGGGAAAGATCATCCGACGCGCCGCAAGTTTCTGACAGATCCGTCTATGCCGCCGATTTTCTGCGTTTGAAAAAAGTGAAGCTCGCCAAGCTAAGCAACAAAGCGGGCAGGCTCGCGGGCAAGGGAACCGGGGACGGGCCAGGGATGCTGCCTACAAGAAACGCACCCGGGGAGAGAGGAATGCTGTCTATCTCTGAATATGAAACTGTGGAAGACGTAATAACCCCGGATGGGGATCCTATCGGTTTTCGTATAGTCAAATAAAAATAGGATTTCATGGTGTTCAGGATATCAGCAGTTATCGCATCACCGTGGTCCCAAAGTTCAAGATTATTTGCTCCGCTGGTCGTCCACGATCTACTCGACAAGCTCCAAGTAGCAATTGGAATCGTAGTAAAGGTTGTAGCCAAGAATCTGATGCTATCGTTCTTGTTGAAAAAACCTATGAAATCTTGGTCTTCAGTTTGCAATTTGGCTGGTGGGTTTACTGTGTCTTCAAAGCCCAGACGTCCGGCCGGCGTATCGAGATAATATGCGGACACTATCCCAGTGCCATAAGTTGTGCCCGATGATGGCGGAGTAAAGTTGGTGCTGCCCGCTGCATAGCGGTCAAACGTGGCGACATCGCTGTCCAATGTGAAATACGCATTTATTGTATCGCCAATATTTGCACCGATAAAATCGTATGTCCACGGTTCGGCAATACTGCTGGTAAGTGTTATTTCTGCCTTGAAAGTCCGCGTGGCGGCAGATGCCTGAATTGGCAAGAGCAAGAAGGAAAAAGCGCAAAGTGTCTGCATACTAGTTTTAATCATACCAACCTCGGAGTTACTTTTGTAATAATATTGCTATTATCAAAATTTTGATAGGGTTCTGGTATTAATCTGTCAACTGAAAACCATTATCCGCTATGGTATGGCAAACTCCAACCTTTTTCTATGCCTGGCAAGCCATTGAATTAGCAGGGTTATCGATTGGCGCGCAGCGCAAATTCATCGCTGTTCGGATTAGCGTATCACGGAGGCCTTGCAGGCTGGCCGAGTTGGGACGGTTCAGTCTCGCGGATGTGTCATCACCTGTGGCGGTCTGGAGAGGTCTCACGCATCTTTACCTGTGCCGGAAGCGACCTCTTGACCTTCCAGCAACTGGAATCCCTATCTGTATCGCAGATGAACGAAACCATGGGGGATCCAGCATCATGACAGCTCCGAACACTTTGAACCTGCGGGTCGACGGCATGTCCTGTGCCTCTTGCGTCGGGCGGGTGGAAAAGGCGCTGAACGCCGTGCCGGGGGTGAGCGGGGCCGAGGTGAACCTTGCGACAGAAACCGCCCGCGTGACCCATGATGGAACCGTGACGGCAGCCGTGCTGTCCGAAACCCTCGACAAGGCAGGCTATCCTGCACGCGAGGTCGAAACCACCATAGACGTGACCGAAATGTCCTGCGCTTCCTGCGTGGGCCGGGTGGAAAAGGCGTTGAACGCTTTGCCCGGCGTCACGGCTGCGCAGGTGAACCTTGCCACCGGGCGCGCGACGGTGCGCTATGTCGACGGCGCGGTGACCCCGGCCGAGATCGCCCAGACGTCTACTGCGGCGGGCTATCCCGCCACGGTGCATGCCTCTGGCCGGAGCGAAGACACCACCACCGCCCGCAAGGAGGAAGAGATCACTTCGCTGCGGCGATCGGTGCTGCAGGCGGCTGCGCTGGCGCTGCCGGTCTTTGTGCTTGAGATGGGCGGACACATGATCCCCGCCTTTCACATGTGGGTCATGCAGACGATCGGCACGCAGACGTCCTGGGTGATTCAGTTCATCCTGACCACGCTGGTCCTGATCGGACCGGGACGGACGTTCTACGCCAAGGGGATTCCCGCACTGTTCAAGGCCGCGCCGGACATGAGCAGCCTTGTCGCGGTGGGCACCGGGGCGGCTTATCTCTATTCGGTTGTCGCCACCTTTCTGCCGGGCCTTCTGCCCGAAGCGGTGCGGGCGGTGTATTTCGAAGCCGCAGCGGTGATCATCGTTCTGATCCTGATCGGGCGCTGGATGGAGGCGCGGGCCAAGGGCCGCACCGGGGCGGCGATCAAGTCCCTGTTGGGGTTGCAGGCGCACACGGCCAATGTGCTGCGCGACGGTAAAATTATGGAGCTGTCGATCGACGATATCCGCACGGGCGACACCCTTGTTGTGCGTCCCGGTGAACGGGTGGCCGTGGATGGCGAGGTAGTGGATGGCGAAAGCCACGTCGATGAAAGCATGATCACCGGCGAACCTGTCCCCGTGTCCAAAGGCCCCGGCGCGACAGTGACCGGTGGCACGATCAACGGCGCGGGTGGGTTTCGGTTTCGCGCCACACGTGTCGGGGGCGACACGACGCTGGCGCAGATCATCCGCATGGTCGAAGAGGCGCAGGGCGCGCGGCTACCTATTCAGGGGCTGGTGAACCGGATCACCCTGTGGTTCGTGCCTGCGATCATGGGTCTGGCGGCGCTGACGGTTCTGGCCTGGCTGACCTTTGCCGATGCGCCCGCGCTGACCTATGCGCTGGTCGCGGGGGTTTCGGTTCTGATCATTGCCTGCCCCTGCGCGATGGGACTCGCCACGCCGACCTCGATCATGGTGGGGACGGGCCGCGCCGCCGAACTGGGTGTGCTGTTTCGCAAGGGTGATGCGTTGCAGGCCTTGTGTTCGGTCGATGTGGTCGCGGTCGACAAGACCGGCACCCTGACAGAGGGACGCCCGGAACTGACCAACCTTGTGCTGGCTGATGGCTTCACGCGCGCCGAGATCCTGTCACTTGTGGCGGCGGTCGAGGAACGTTCGGAACACCCCATTGCCGATGCGATCGTGCGAGCGGCCCGGGCCGAAGCCGTGGATCATTCAGAACTAAGTGATTTCACGGCAATCGCAGGCTACGGAGTGCGCGCACGGGTCGCGGGGCGCGATGTGCTGGTGGGTGCGGACCGCCTGATGGCCCGTGAGGGGATTGACACAGGCCCGCTGGCCGAGACTGAAACGGCGCTGGCAAAGCGTGGTCGATCCGCCCTGTTTGCCGCCATCGACGGGCGGATCGCTGCTCTGATCGGCGTGGCCGATCCGGTCAAGCCCGCCAGCGCGGCCGTCATCGCCGCACTGCATGCGCAGGGGCTCGAGGTCGCGATGATCACTGGCGACAAACGCGAGACGGCCGAGGCCATCGCCGCAGAGGTCGACATAGATCGCGTGATCGCCGGAGTTCTGCCGGATGGCAAGGTTGCCGCCATTGATGCGTTGCGCGCAGGCGGGCGCAGGGTGGCCTTTGTTGGCGACGGCATCAACGACGCCCCGGCGCTGGCCCATGCGGATGTGGGCATCGCCATTGGCACCGGGACAGATGTGGCCATCGAATCCGCCGATGTGGTGCTGATGTCCGGCGATCTGCGCGGGGTCGTCAATGCCTTTGCGGTGTCACATGCGACGATGCGCAACATTCGTCAGAACCTGTTCTGGGCCTTTGGCTACAACGCCGCGCTGATCCCGGTGGCGGCGGGCGTGTTCTATCCGGCCTTTGGCGTGCTGCTGTCGCCGGTGCTGGCGGCGGGGGCGATGGCGTTGTCCTCGGTCTTTGTCCTCAGCAACGCGCTGCGTCTGCGCCGGATCAAGCCACAGATGGACGAGCGGGACCAGGTCGCGCCGCGCCTCCCGTCCCGCGCAGGCGCCGTAGTGCAGGCGGAATGATCGCCAGGTCGCCGCACCCTTGGCGTTGGTTTCAGTTGTCCGACGGCGGGCGCGGCGGCTTTCTGCCAAAGAACCAGCCACCCGAGCGCGGCGGTCTTGAGGCAGAACGCTCGGCCTTGAAATCCACCGGAATTGTCACCGTACCGCGATAGCCGGTCGCGATGTCTCCGGTCATCGCCAGCGTCTGCTGCTGCAACTGTTCCGCTGAGTTGTCGGCAAACACGTTGTCCGACGCAAGCGTGATCCGGCCAAGGTTGCGGGCGCCATCGGGATAGCGGCTGTCCCCGGCATATACGGTGGCGGCGGTTTCCCCGGGCAGGGCAATCTGCGCGGTCAGAACCGATGCTTCGCCGCTGACTGCGGCTTCGACGCTCTGGAAAACCTCGAAATGGATGTGCGGCCAGCGCCCGTCATAGCAGCCGGGAACAATGGTGGTGAAACGTACCTTGCCGTCGGCATCGGCCAGACCCACGCCGCGCAGATAGTTGGCGTCGGTCGTGTCATAGAGCGAATATTTACCCGCCACATCACAATGCCAGACATAAATGGCATGTCCGGACAGGGGGGAGCAGCCAGCGGCGTCCTGCAATGTCAGCTCCAGCTCAAGCGGTACGCCGTCCGCCACGGGTGTCAGATTGCCGAAAGACGGGCGCAGATCGTGGCGGATAACGCCATCTTCGATCAGGGCGTTCACCGTCTGCCCGCGTTTTGCATTGCTGCCATCCGCCGGATAGGGCCCAGCGGTTTCCCAGGGCAGGGAGACGCATTCCAAAGCCGATGCCGGAACCCCCGTGGCCGAGGCCAACCCCAGACCGCCCATCAGCGCAATAAGACGCCGCCTGCCGACCATTCTGGGAAGATCCTGCGCGAAACCCAGATCATGTTCATGGCTTGGATGTGTCATTTCTTTCTCCTTGCTGCCCCCGCCCGGGCGGAGGTTTTCAGGTCAAACGTATGCGGTGCCGGTTTCCGTCGCAGACACGTTGTCGAATCCTTGGTTACCCAGCCCGCAGGCCCATATCCCAGAACGCCGACTCCAGCCGGGTGGCGGTGGCGAAACGGTGCTGAAGGCGCGGCCAGCGCGGCGACAGGGTCGGGTCCGGCCCCAGACGGCGTTCCAGCGCCATGTCCATCATGCGGCCCACAGCCTTCATCGTGTTCTGATACCCTGCGTCGGCGTAGGTTTTGATCCAATCCTGATAAGGTGTGCCCGGTTCGGCAGAACCGGCAAGGCGCAGGCCGATCTCACCATAGCCAAAACAGCAGGGCGCGAGCGCGGCCATCAGATCAAGGTAGTCGCCATGAAGCCCGGCATCCATGACGTAGCGGGTATAGGCGAGGGTTTCGAACTCTTCGGTGGCGGCGAAAAGCGTGGCCTCGTCGATGTCGGCGGCCGCACAGGTTGTCACATGCAGGGCCATCTCGTGATTGACGAGCGCGTCCACGGTGCGCGCGCAGCTTTTCATTTCGTCCAGCGTGTCGGCCTTGATCACACCCAGAGACCATGCCCGGGCGAAATGCACAAGAAAGACGTAGTCCTGCACGAGGTAGTGCAGAAAGGCGGCCCGGGGGAGGGATCCGCTGCGCAATCCTTCGACAAAGGCGTGATCGGTGTAATCCTGCCAGGCTGTGGGGCACCCGTCGCGCCAGAGTGTGAAGCTCTGGCCATAGGGGGAATGGTCCATGGGGGTTTTGGAGTGGTGTTTCATGTCGCGACAAATCCGGCAAAGTGATGGGTGGGCCCGTGACCGGACCCGACGGTGAGCGCGGCCGACCCTGCAATGGCCCGGGCGACATAGGTTTTGGCCGCCAGCACGGCGTCGGGCAGGGAAAGCCCTGTGGCCAGTTGGGCCGCAAGTGCAGAGGATAGCGTGCAGCCGGTGCCGTGGGTGTTCGGCGTATCGATCCGCGGACCTTCGAACCAGTGGGTGCCGTCGGGTGTCACCAGACAATCGGGGCTTTCACCGCCACCCAGATGCCCGCCTTTCATAAGCACCGCTTGCGGCCCCATCGTGCAAAGCGCGGCGCCCTGTCGGGCCATTTCTGCGCGGGTGGTCGCGGTTTCGACGCCAAGCAAATGCGCCGCCTCCGGCAGGTTCGGAGTAAGCATGGTCGCACGGGGCAGCAGCCGGTCGCGCAGGGTGGCGATGGCATCGTCCTGTAGCAAGGGCGCGCCGCCCTTGGCGATCATCACCGGATCGAGCACGATGATGAGGCCGGGATGATCCTCCAGCGCGTCGGCAACGGCATCGGCGATGTCGGCGCTGGCAATCATGCCGATCTTGACGGCGTCCACGCGGATGTCGTCGAACACGGCACGGATCTGCTGTTTCACGAAGGCGGGTGGGACCAGATGCACGCCGCTCACACCTTGGGTGTTTTGTGCGGTCAGGGCGGTTAGGGCAGCCATTGCATAGGCGCCATTGGCCGAAATCGTCTTGAGATCGGCCTGGATACCGGCACCGCCCGACGGGTCGGAACCGGCAATGCTCAGAACATTGGGGATCATCGGTGTTGGTCCTTTTGGGTGAAGTCAAAGGCGCGGGCGGCGGCGCATGGGTCAGCCTGCCCGCAGATGGCGGACACAACGGCCAGACCGTTCGCGCCGCTGAACAGCACATCGGTGACATGGTTCTGTTTCAGGCCGCCGATGGCGACGCAGGGCAGGGGCGACAGCGCGGCAAGCCGGGCCAGCCCGTCAAAACCTATGGGGTGTTTGTGATCCGTCTTGGTCGCGGTGCCAAAGACCGGCCCCAGCCCAAGGTAGTCGACCATTCCCGGATCGACAGAGCGGACAGCGCCAACCGTTTCGCAGGACAGCCCGAGGATCTTGTCCGGCCCAAGGCGCTGTCGTGCTTCAGCGACCGAGATGTCATCCTGTCCGATATGTGCGCCCTCGGCGTCTGAGGCGAGCGCTGCTTCGATATCATCATTGATCACCAGCGGCACGCCGGTGCCTGCCAGCAGCTGTTTCAGGGCCCGGCCCCCGGCAATGCGCTGTGCCGTTGTTGCTGTCTTGTCGCGCAATTGCACCATGGTGACGCCCCCCGCGACGGCGGCCCGGACCGTTTCCACCAGCCCAACCGGCGCGCACATCACCGGATCCGTCACAAGATAAAGCCGCAGAGCATCGCGCAGCGGTGTCACGCGCGGATCGCCTGTGCCAGATCTTCTGGCCGGGTCGCGGCCAGCTGATCAAGGAAATGAACCTGGAAACTGCCCGGCCCCTTGGCCTCGGCCCCGGCGCGCGAACCGGCGACCTTGTAATGGGCAAGGCTGGCGAGCGTGGCATCAAAGGCCGGACCGACGGCAGCATATCCCCCGATCAGCGCGGTCAGCCCGCAACCAAGCGCGGTGACCTGCGGCATCCAGTGCGAGCCACCCGTCACCTGCGCGCATCTTTCGCCGTCCGTCACAAAATCCACAGGCCCGGTGACCGCGACAACCGCGCCGGATTTCTGCGCCAGCGCCTGTGCCGCCCCCTGTGCTGCGTCAACGCTGTCGCCGCTGTCAGCGCCTTTGCCAAGGCCAGCCTCTCCGACCAAGGCGAGGATTTCCGAGGCGTTGCCGCGCACGACCGTCGGGCGCCGCGCCAAAAGGTCCTGTGCCGCCTGCCTGCGGTAGGCCGAGATGAAATGCGCCACCGGGTCCAGCACCCAGGGGATATTGCGGTCCTGTGCCACCTCTGCCGCCGCCAGCATGGAGTCGCGCCAAGGTGCGGACAGCGTGCCGATGTTGATGGTCAGCGCGCCGACGATGGGCGTGAAGTCGGGAATTTCCTCGGCCGCATGGACCATCGCCGGGGACGCCCCGACCGCCAGAACCACATTGGCGGCAATGTTCATCGCCACGTAATTCGTAATGCACTGCACCAGCGGGGCATCGCGGCGCAACCTGCGCAAAAGATCTGCGGGGGACATTCATACTCTCCTTTTCGGCAAAAAAAGGAGAGTGCGCCACAAGGGGGCGACTTCTACCTCCCTCCGCCAGCATTATCTGGTTCAGGTTCAAAGGGTACATCTCAGCCTTGCGGCGCCCCTGGTGATGTGAACGGTAGTGGTCGCCCGGGTGATAGTCAAACCGGATAATGTTACGCGCGGGGTAAGCCCCGCACCGGGGACTTAGCCGGTTTCAAGCAGCGTCTTGCGCAGACGTCCGTGGACTCCCTTTTCCTGATTGACCGACTGGGTGACGGCGAAATCAACAGCAAGCGAGCAGAATTGATAGGCCTCTGTTTCGGTGATCCCGGTACGTTCGCGGATTATCGCGATCATCTGGCGCAGGGCGATCTGCAGCGCGGTATCAAGGCTGGCGTGAAACCCCATCGAGATCAGTTCGTCCGCAGTTTCGGCCCGGGGCATGTCGATGCCGGTCGTCCCGGCTTTGAGCAGGTCAAACCGGAACGTCCCGGTGAGCGCGGTTTCCAGCGCGGTAATGCAAACCTCGCCATCGCCCTGACAGCCGTGGCCGTCACCGCAAGAGAACAGCGCGCCTGTCGCATGAACCGGCAGATAAAGCGTCGCACCTTCGGACAGCAGTTTCAAATCTATGTTGCCGCCGTTCAGGCGCGGCTGGATCGAGGTGAGTTCGCCCCACTCGGGTGCCGGGGCCACACCCATCACGCCAAAGAACGGCGCAAGTGGCAGGGTCGCACCCCATGGCAGGCGGCAGGTACGGTTTTCGCGGTCTATGGGGATCTGAGTGACAGTGGATTGCGACACCGGGAACTCCCCCGGCAGGGTGCCCACGGCGGGGCGCACCGCGTTGAAACCCCAATCGGCGCCCAGTTCGATCCGCTCGATCCCGATCTTCAGAACGTCCCCGGGCATCGCGCCGTCAATTGCCACCGGCCCGGTCAGCAGATGCGCCTGCCCCGGCAGATCGGCCGCTAGGATCGCGCGCAGTTCCGGCGCGACCGTCATGCCGGAACCTTCGGGCGGCAGAACCGCTTCGCGTCCTGAAAAGGTCTGGATCGTCACCCTGTCGCCCGGCGCAATGGCCAGCACCGGTGGCAGTTCTGACCAGAAGCGGCCCCAGTGTACGGTTTCGGGTGTTGCGGCAAGGGTATGATCCGTCATGGCGGCTGTCTTTCTCTGCGGGAATACCGCCGATCCTTGCGTCAGGTCGCCGGGGGGATCAACCTCTTCCTTTCGTTCAGTGAGCCACCCGGGATCGGCAAGCTTTTTCATCGCGGACGCAGCCGGTTTTTAGGCGACCAGTGATCAACATAAACGCTGTCAGACGCCGTATCCCGGGCCTGCGGCATGGACAATTCCCGGGGCGCCGGATTATCTGCGGATCGAAGCATATCTGTCATGTTGTCAGACGCGCTTTCACAAGACATTTCGATTTCGAGAGGATACATCATGGATCGTCGTTCTTTCATTCGCACGGCCGGTGTGCTGGGCGCAGGCGCTGCCGCAACGGGGCTTGCTGCTCCGGCTATCGCGCAGGGCAATATCACTTGGCGCATGGTCACAACCTGGCCCAAGAATTTCCCCGGTCTGGGCGTCGGCGCACAGCGTCTGGCGGATCGGATCACCCTCGCTTCGGGTGGGCGGCTGACCGTTCAGGTTTATTCGGCCGGCGAAATGGTTCCGCCGCTTCAGTCGCTGGATGCCGTCATCGACGGCAGCGCCGAGATGAGCCACGGCGCCGCCTACTACTGGCAGAACAAATCGCCTGCGTTGTCGTTCTTTACCGGCGTCCCCTATGGCATGACCACGCCCGAACTCACCGCGTGGGTCCGCTTCATGGGCGGTCAGGAAATCTGGGACGAAATCTATGATCAGTTCGGCGTTCAGGGTTTCCTGTCGGGCAACACCGGCACGCAGGCTGGCGGCTGGTTCCGCGATGAGCTGAAAAGCGTCGAAGACGTCAAGGGCGTCCGTTTCCGCACCCCTGGCCTTGGTGGCCGGGTCTGGGAAAAGCTGGGCGCGACAGTTACCAACATGGCTGCGGGCGAAATTTTTCAGGCGCTGCAGTCGGGAACACTCGACGCTGCTGAATTCGTGGGGCCGTACAACGACCTCGCGCTTGGTTTCTATCAGGTGGCCAAGAACTACTACATGCCGTCCTTCGTGGAATCGGGTCTGGCGACCGAACTGGTTGTGGACAAGAAGAAGTATCAGGAACTGCCCGACGATCTGCAGGCGATCATCCGCGATGTGAGCCAGGCAGAATACGATATGGTTGCGGCCGATTTCATCGCCAACGATCCGCGCGCGTTGAAGACTCTGGTCGAGGATCACGGCGTGCAGGTGCGCAACTTCCCCGACGACATCATGGAAGCAGGCGCCAAGGCGTCGGTCGAAGTGATCGAAGAACTGCGCAACAGCGATGACGCGCTGGTCAAGAAGACGACCGAAAGCTTTATCGAGGCGCTGAACCTGCTGCGGACCCGTACCGAAAAGATCGACGCGCCCTATACGGCCGCGCGCCAGAAGTACCTCAAGTACTGATCATTGCGATCACGCGAACAGAAAGGCCCGGTGTTTCCACCGGGCCTTTTTTCGTGTGACCGTCACCCAGCGATCAGGCGGGGCAGCCATGTGACGATTCCGGGGAAGGCGAACAGGATGGCAATTGCCACGACCTGCAGCACCACAAAGGGCAGGATACCGCGGTAGATCGCGCTGGTTGGCAGATCTGCGGGAGCGACGCCACGCAGGTAAAACAACGCAAATCCGAACGGCGGGGTAAGAAAGGACGTTTGAAGGTTCACACCCACCAGAACACCCAGCCAGACCGGGTCCACATCCATCGCCAGCAGGACCGGGGCGGTAATCGGGATCACGATAAAGATGATCTCGAACGTATCGAGGATGAACCCGAGGAAGAACATGATGACCATGACCACGGCTACCGCCGCCAGCGTACCGCCGGGCAGGTTGCTCAGGAATTCGTGGACGAGGTTGTCGCCGCCCATCATCCGGAACACCACGGAAAACACTGACGCCCCCAGCAGGATCACAAACACCATGCTGGTGATCGTCGCAGTGGCCACCACGGTTTCGCGCAGGATACCAAAGGACAACCGCCAGCGCAGCGCCGCCAGCAGCATCGCGCCCACGGCACCCACTGACGCGGCTTCGGTCGGGGTCGCAATGCCACCAAGGATCGAGCCGAGCACGGCCAAGATCAGGCAGAGCGGCGGGAGCAGCGCGGTAAAGACCTCGCGCAGCAGCTCGCCCTTTTCCTCGGGCGGGACAGGTGTGGCCGGGCAGGAAGCAGGATCGGTCACCGCCTTGAACACCACAAACATCAGGTAGAGCGCTACCAGCAGCATCCCGGGCAGAAGCGCCCCGGCGAACAGGTCGCCCACGGATACCGGCACGGGTGCGAAATTGCCCTTGGCCATCTGCACCTGGCTGTTGATGCCCGACAGCATGTCCCCCATGAAGATCAACACCGTGGACGGTGGGATGATCTGGCCCAGTGTTCCGCTGGCGCAGATAACGCCTGTGGCCAGTTTCGGGTCATACCCGGCACGCAGCATCGCGGGCAGTGAAATCAGCCCCATGGTCACCACGGTCGCGCCAACCACCCCGGTCGAGGCGGCGAGCATCGCGCCCACAAGGATAACCGACAGACCCAGTCCGCCGCGCAGGTTGCCGAACAGCTTGCTCATCGTCAGCAGCAACTGTTCCGCGATCTGACTGCGTTCCAGCATCACCCCCATGAAGATGAACAGCGGCACGGCCACCAGCACCTCATTCGTCATGAACCCGATATAACGGCTGGGAAGCGCGCCAAAGTTCGACGGATCGAAGACACCCAAAGCCATCCCGACAGCGCCGAACATCAGCGACACACCGGCCAGAGTGAAGGCCACCGGAAAGCCGAGCAGCAGGAAACCGATCACGCCAAAGAACATCAGGGCGGCGAGCGCTTCGCCGATTGTCACCGGATCCATCAGATTGCTCCCTGCGGATGATCGGGGCCACTGTCAGGACCGTACTGCATTGATTTTGGCACCAGATCGGCATTGCCGGACAGGACCAGGATCGACCGAATGATCATCGCCACACCCTGAAGGGCGATCAGGGCCGCAAAGGCGATGATAAAGGATTTCAGGACATAGAGCCCGGGCATCCCGCCAACATTCGCCGAAGCCTCGTGATAGCCCCAGGCGCGCTGCACGAAGGGCATGGAATATTGATAGACCACCCAGGTGAAGGGTAGAAGAAAGAGGAAAACACCACCGAGATCGGTCAGCGCCCGTGTCCGCATCCGGGCCGGGCGGTAAAAGATGTCCACCCGCACATGGTCATCGCGCAACAGCGCAAAACCCGCGACGGCGGTGAACATCGCCCCGTTCAGCCAGATATAGAGGTCCTGCATCCAGACATAGCTGATCGCGAAAAAGTAGCGCTGCACCACGACGGTAAAGCACACCGCGACGATGGCCAGCGACAGCCAGGCGAACGTTTTGCCGATGATAAGGTTTACGGCGCATATCAATGCGGCAATTCCAGCAAGAAAACGCACATTCCCCCCTTACCCGGATCGGTTCCAGTGTTTGTTTGGCACGTCAATCAAAGTGCGGCGTAAAGAAGTCAAGGCGAAGATGTGATTTCGGGCAGTTGCGGTCGTTCTAACCTGTCCTGCGGTGTCAGCGGTGAGGCGCATCGGGCCGGAATGATGTATCGATAGGGCCGTCAGCAAGCCAGCACCGCCGCCTTTTCGGGCGGCTGCAGCATGAACCCCTTCGATCCCGGGAACGCCTCTCCCTGTCATCGCAAATATTACATAAACCAAATTATGCGTTTATCGGCCCGACAAAGGGTGCACCAGTGCAGAGTTGCACCAAAACCCCAGACCATCGGCGACCACCTACTGTGGAGTTTTCCGGTGAAAGGCCGGACCATGACAGATGTCACTGTCTGGTTCCGCGTCATAGGGATCGCGTCCCGCCTTGGTAAAGGCACCGAGCCCTGCGGGTCTCAACTTTTCCGATACCCTGTTCAGTGTCCCGCGCCCGCCGGTGCCTTGGCCGCCGGGCGCATGAGCAATGCGCCAAGGGCAAGAGTTGCGAATATCACCGCCAGGATCGTGAAGATGTCGATAAAGGACATCACCGCCGCCTGCCCGCTGATCCGTGCGGCCATCTGCGCCAGCGCACCACTCGCGCCGTCCAGACCGCGCGCGGTCAGGTTTCGGGCCATGGCGTCAAGCTGGCTGACTGCCTCGGGGTTGGTCCAGGACACGGATTCGGACAGGCGTTCGTAGTGCAGCGCGCTACGGTCCGTCAGCAGCGTGTTGATCACGGCAAGACCCAGTGCACCACCAAGGTTCCGTGTCAGGTTATAAAGGCCCGAAGCCCCCTTCATCTTCTCCCGGGGCAAGGTGCCGAGTGCGAGATTGTTGATTGGCACCATGCACAGCATCAGCGACATGCCGCGCAGGATCTGTGGCACTAGCAGTTCATTGAAATCCCAGTCGGCGGTCATGCCCGTCAGCATCCAGGTCGAAGTGGCAAAACCCATGAAGCCAATCAACAGCATCAGCCGCAGGTCCATCCTGGACGACAGGATCCCGGCAAGCGGCGCGCTGGCGAACATCGCAAGGCCCGAAACGAACATTGTTTGACCGATCATCAGGCTGTCATACCCGCGCACAGAACCGAGGTAGAGCGGATAAAGATAAGTCAGCCCGTAAAGACCGACGCCCATCACAAAGGAAAACAACGACCCGACGGCAAAGTTGACGTCATTGAAAGACGACAGATCGACGATCGGTTCTTCCCGGGTAAAGGCCCGCCAGAACGTGACGGCCCCGCCGACGACCATCACCAGCGCCATGATGGCGACTGCGTGATCAGAGAGCCAATCGTTTGACGGTCCTTCCTCAAGCACGAATTCAAGGCCACCCAGAAAGCCGGCCATGGCCAGAAGGCCCCACCAGTCGAAGCGGTCGAACAGTTTCCAGTTTGGGCGGTCGAAATCGATCAGGCTCCAAGCCCCGACGGCGACAAGGATGCCCGGGATCACGTTGACAAGGAACAGCCAGTGCCAGGACATCGCGTGGCTCAGGTAGCCACCGACGGTCGGTCCGACGGTGGGCGCGAGGGTCGCAATCAGCCCGATGATGGGCGAGACGATACTGCGCTTGGACGGCGGGAAAATGGTGAAGGCGGCAGCAAAGACAGACGGGATCATACCGCCGCCAAGGAACCCCTGCAGGGCACGCCAGACGATCATTTCGCTGATCGATCCGGAAGTGGCGCACATGAAGGACGCCGCGGTAAACCCAGCCGCCGACAGCGTGAACAGCAGCCGCGTCGACATCATCCGGGCAAGGAAACCCGACAGCGGGATCATGATGACCTCGGCAATCAGGTACGAGGTCTGCACCCAGCTGATTTCGTCCGGCGACGCGCCCAGCCCCGCCTGAATGTCAGGTAGCGAGGCCGAGACGATCTGGATGTCGAGGATTGCCATGAACATGCCCAATACCATGACCATGAAGGCGGCGATGCGGCGCGGCGTCAGTTCTGTGTCGTCGGTCAAAGTGGGGGCGGCTGTACTGGCCACGGATCCTACTCCGACAGGGCCGCAACCGTCGCGGTGCCGGGGGTCGGCGTCGTGCGGGTGTCGATGGAAATCTCGGTGGACAGCCCGGCGCGCAGCTGGCCGGTGGCCAGAGCGGCCTCTGGCAGCGAGATGCGGATGGGGATGCGCTGGATGATCTTGGTAAAGTTGCCGGTGGCGTTGTCGGCGGGCAATAGCGAAAAGACGGCCCCCGTCGCAGGCGCGACCGAGTCGACGCGCCCTTCGAATGTCTGCCCCGGCAGGGCGTCAAAACTCATTTCGACCAAAGCGCCGGGACCGACGCCCGCCATCTGCGTTTCCTTGAGGTTCGCTTCGACGAAAAGGCTCCCATCGGGGATCAGCGCAGCCAGCCGCGCACCCGGCGCGACCATGTCGCCAACCTCGAGCGTCATGTTGGCCACAATGCCATCGGCGGGCGCGCGCAGGACCGTCAGATCCAGATCGCGGCGCGCCTGATCGACGGCAATCCCAAGCTCACGGCGCTGGCCTTCGGATTCGGCCCGCTCGGCCTGCAGCACGGCAACCTGCGCTTCGGCGCTGGCAATTGCGGCCTCGGCACTGGCCAGGCCTGCGCGAGCCACATCAAGATCTTCGGTTGCGGTATCGAGCGCCGCCTGGCTTGTCACCTTGTTCGAGGCCAATTTTTCAGTGCGGTCGGCATTGGTTCTGGCAGTTCTCAGCTGCGCATCCGCCGTGTCCCGTGCGGCTTCGGCCTGTGCCACCCCGGCGCGGGCAGCGGCTATCTGGGCATCGATCCGGGCCAGAGTGTCGCCCGCCGTGGCGAACCGGCTTTGCGATGTGGCCAGCGCGTTGCGATAGTCGCCGTCGTCCAGTCGGACAAGGATATCACCTGCGGAAACGTGGTCGTTCGATCCGACGCTTACCGTGGCGACATAGCCCTGCACCCGGCTGCTTACCAGCGTCACATCGGCCGCGACATAGGCGTCGTCCGTGGTTTCCATGAAACGTCCGGCGGTCCAGTATTGCGTGCCCTGCCAGCCGCCCACGCCCAGAGCGATCAGTCCGACAAGCCCAAAGATCACCTTCTTGCGGCTTCCCTTGCGGGGCGCTTCGGCGGTGGGATCGTCCAGTTTGGTGGAGTCAGGTGTCAGTCGTTCGTGTCTGGACATGGTCCCGCTCTCCTGCAATTGATCGAACCGATCGGTTCGATCCGCATTTAGGCCAACTCACGCCTCCAATCAAGCCTTTATCGAACCGATCAGTTCGATTAAAAGGCTTGCAGTTAATTTGATCCACTGTGACGGGTCATGATGATCGGTAAGGACGCGTGTTGAATGGATGACTCAAAGTGCAGTGCCCGGCACGCCGCCGGTGCTGATCCGGCAAAACGGGGCCAGATTCTTGCCGGGGCAAAGCGCGTTTTCATGGAGCGTGGCTTTGACGCCGCCGGGGTAAATGACATCTGCCGTGCTGCAGGTGTCTCCAAGAGCACGCTGTACATCTATTTCGACGGCAAGGAGGATCTGTTCGAGTCGATGGTCGAGGAGGAGCGCGCCAAGCGTTTCGAAAACGTGACCAGCATACTGTCGAGCGATGATCCAACGGTCGAGGTGCTGCATCGCTATGGCTGTGCGGTGGTGTCCATCGTTTGTTCGGACGAAGTGGTCAAGGCACAGCGCATCATCATCGGAATCGCCGAAAGGATGCCGGCGCTTGGCGCGCGCTTTTTCACCGGCGGCGCGATGCGGTCACAGACCGCTCTGGCCACCTATCTCCGCAGTGCCGTGGCATCCGGTCAGCTTGCCATACCGGACGTTCCCCGCGCC
The DNA here is from genome assembly GCF_900188035.1 of Puniceibacterium sediminis. GTDB lineage: Bacteria > Pseudomonadota > Alphaproteobacteria > Rhodobacterales > Rhodobacteraceae > Puniceibacterium > Puniceibacterium sediminis. The sequence goes on from NZ_FZNN01000016.1 coordinate 77,602, forward strand.
GCCGCCCAGTTCCTTGAGCTGTCGACCGCCACCCTGTGGAAGCCGCGGCTATTCGGTCAAAGGACCGTAGCGCCCGCGCCCCACGAGATCGAGGCCGCCGTCACCAGTGCGGTCACCTTGTTCATGGCGGCCTATAAGGTCGCCAAATCTGCCTAAAGACGCTCGGCCGCGCGGGCCAGCCCGTCCGTGACCGCCGTGAACACCTCTGAAAAACTGTGCCGGGCATCGGGAAACACATCCCGCATCGTGTCCGAAACCACCGACATCAGACTGGAACCGCCAACGTAGATCACCCGATCAATCCGGCCCGCGTCAAGTCCTGCAAGCGCCAGCGTGTCCCGCGCACCTTCGTGCAACGCTGCCGCATGCGGGGCAAGGACGGCAGCCAGAGTTTCGGGTGGCAGCGGGGCAAACAGCCCCCGCTCGAGTGGATCAAGCAGGATGCGGGACGATGCATCGCCATCGTTTGCGGCGATCTTGCCGCGTTCGACCGCAAAGGCCATTTCATGACCAAGCTCGTGCTCAAGCACACTGGCCAGCCGAGTGAATTTTTTCGGCTCGTCCGCCACTTTCAGCATGTCCGCGACCATGCGGCGGTTCTGCGGAGTGTAGAGAAACGGAATCTTTTCCCAGGTGGCGAGGTCATTGAATATGCCGTTCGGCGCAGGCAGCGACCCGTCGCCCATCACATTGCGCAACTGGGTTCCGCGCCCCAGAAGCGGCATCACTTCGTTGAAACTGATCGTGCGGTCGAAATCCGTGCCGCCGATGCGCACGCCGTGGGTGGCCAGGATCGTCACACCGTCCCCGTCCGAGCGAAACAGTGAAAAGTCGGACGTACCACCGCCGATGTCGACGATCAGTCCGATCTCGCCCGACTGTTCAAGCGCGCCGCTGGCGATGGCGGCGGCCTCGGGTTCGGGCATGAAGGCGACTTCCTTGAAACCCGCCGCCAGATAGCAGGCGCGCAGGTCCGCCTCGGCCTGATCCTCGCGCGGATCGTTCATGCCGTGAAACACCACCGGACGCCCTGACAGGGCGCGCTCAAAGCTAAGGCCCGTCTCGGCCTCGGCGCGGATCCTGATTTCGCGCAGGAAGCGGGCGATGATGTCGACGAAAGTCACCCGTTCGTTCAGGATCTGGCGCTTTTCATGCATCAAACTTGTGCCAAGCACCCGTTTGAGTGCCCGCATGAACCGTCCTTCGATTCCGGCCAGCAGCGCCTGATTGGCCGGTTCGCCGATCAGCGTCCGCCGCGTATCGAAATCAAAGAAGAACGTGGTCGGCAGGGTAGTCTGGCCCGGCGCCATCCGGATCAGATGCGGCTTGCCGTCCCGCATGTATCCTGCGGCAGAGTTGGAAGTACCAAAATCTATGCCCAACGCGTGGCTTTGTCGTCCCATGCCCGAAGTCTTTCTACGCCAGATCGAAAGGCGCGGATTTATGGGTACCGAGGGGCATCGTCAAGCGATGATGACGACAGATCCCCGAGATCCGAGCGCCACTTTGTTTCGGCACTTCGGAGGATGCCATGATTTGACTCCGCCAAAGCAGCCAGCGGTGCATCCCATGGCGCGATGAATTCGAAGGGAAGGAGAATTTCGGCAATCACATCTTCAGCTCACGTCTGCAGGATCACCACACTCGACCGGGCAGCATATTGGGTTCGCCGCCGAACATGGCCCCGCGGAACACCGCCGTTTTCCGATTACCGAGCGCCAGAACGCCCCGGGCGTGTCACGCGATCTGTCCGAGGAAATTTTTCAGACGTTCGTTGGTGGGGTTGTTGAAAAAGGCCTCTGGTGCGTTCTCTTCAACGATCACGCCATTGTCCATGAAGATAACCCGGTCGGCGACCGCACGGGCGAAATCCATCTCATGCGTGACGCAGAGCATGGTCATGCCCTCCCGCGCAAGATCGATCATCGTATCCAGAACTTCCTTGACCATTTCAGGGTCCAACGCTGATGTCGGCTCGTCGAAAAGCATTATGCGAGGCTTCATGCACAGGGCCCGTGCTATCGCGACGCGCTGTTGCTGACCGCCAGACAGCTGGGCCGGGTATTTGTCGGCCTGTTCGGGGATCCGGACGCGTTCCAGATATTGCCGTGCGGTGGCTTCGGCCTCGGTTCGGGAAATCTTGCGGCTTTTCATCGGGGCAAGGACGCAGTTTTCCAGCACGGTCATGTGCGGGAACAGATTGAACGACTGGAAAACCATGCCGACGTCGCGACGGACCTTGGCCACGTTGTCGCCGCCAGCCGTCAATTCGATCCCGTCCACGGTGATCGTACCGGATTCTATCGCCTCAAGCTGGTTGATGGTGCGGATCAGCGTCGATTTTCCGGACCCGGATGGGCCGCAGATGACGATCCGTTCGCCGCGTTCGACCGTGAGGTCGATGTCTTTCAGCGCGTGGAAGGCCCCGTAATACTTGTTCACGGCACGCATGAGGATGGCTTGTTCGGTCATGATCGGTTCCCTGAAAGGCGCCCGGTCTGTATCGACCGGGCGGCTAAACATCACTGGGCGGTTTTCACGAAGTCTGGCAGAGGCTCTCCGAGCCATTTCTCGTGGATCTTGTCCAGTGCCCCGTCCGATTTGGCCTGCTCGACAAAGCCGTTGATCTTGACCAGCAGCGCGTCAGAGCCCGGTGCGACCGCGATCCCCTGCACCTGACTGGAAAGGTCGAACTTTTTGTCAAAGCGGTCGCCCATTGCCGCAGCAATCTGCGACATGACGACGTTTGAGGCCCCGATCAGTTTGACCTGACCCGACAGCAGCGCCTGAACGGCGGTCGCGTCATCGTCAAAGCGCCGGATATCGGTGCCTTCGGGCGCAACGGCAGTAACGCCACTGTCCTGCGTAGAGGCGCGCGCGACAGAAATCGACTGCCCCGACAGACCGGCCTTGTCTGTTACTTCAAGTCCATTGTCGCCATAGACGGCGATGCTGATCCCCGCATAGGGCCGCGAGAAATCGACCTTCTGCGCGCGCTCTTCGGTGATACCGAGCGATGCAACCAGAACATCGACCTGACCCGACAGCAGATAGGGGATGCGGTTCGGTCCGGTTACGGGCACGATCTGGGCAGTGACACCCATATAGTCTGCCAGGGCCTTGGCGACGTCGGCATCATATCCATCGGGATTGCCCGACATATCCTGAATGCCGAAGGGCGGGAAATCGACCAGCATGCCGATTTTGACGGTGCCCGCGGCTTCGATTTCGGCCAGATCGGCGGCCATTGAAGGGGCGGCAAGGCCTGCGACCAGCGCGCTGGCGGCAAGGGTGGTGAACAAACGGCGGTTCAGTTTCATGGTTTCCTCCTCCTTGAGGTCTCAGCGCGTGATTGCACGACGCATCCGGGTTTCCATGTGACGGGCCAGCAGGGAAAGCGGCCAGCACAGGATGAAGTACAGGGCAGCGACCGTGCCAAAGACCAGAAACGGCTTGAAAGTCGCGTTGTTGATGATCTGACCGGCGCGGGTCAGTTCAGTGAATCCGATGATCGAGGCCAAAGAAGTGCCCTTGATCAGTTGCACAAGGAATCCAACGGTCGGCGCGATGGCCAGCCGCAGCGCCTGTGGCAGAACGACATGGCGCATGCGGTCGGTGTAGGACAGGGAAAGCGCGGTGGCGGCTTCGGCCTGACCGGAGGGGACGGCTTCGATAGCGCCGCGCCAGATTTCGCCCAGATAAGCGCTGGCATGAAAGGTGAGCGCGACAGCGGCGGCGAGCAACGGATTGATCGGCAGCCCGACCACGGCAAGGCCAAAATAGACGAGGAACAACTGCATCAGCAGCGGTGTGCCCTGAAACACCTGGATAAAACCGGCGGCGATGCGGCGTAGCGCCTTGCTCTGGGACGTGCGCGTCAGGGCAATCAGCAACCCGCCAAGGGCACCGCCCAGAAAGGCGATGGCCGACAGGATCAGCGTCCAGCGGACCGCCAGAACGATGAACAGAACTTCGGCGGATGTGAATTCGCGGATCATGTCAGCGGCTCGCGGGATAGGTGAAAAAGCTGCGGCGGATTGCGGCGAACAGTGTCGAGAAACCAAGCGCCAGCAGGAAATACATGATGGTCAGCATCAGATAGATTTCGAAACTCGCAAAGGTGCGGGCATTCAGATCGGCACCAGCCGAAGCCAGATCATTGGCCGAGATGACCGAAACCACACTTGAAGTCAGCATGAGATAGATGAATTGGCTGGTCAGCGAGGGGTAGATGTTCCGCAATGCCGGTTTCATCACCACATAGCGAAAGATCTGCACCGGACTCAGCCCAAGCGCGCGGCCCGCTTCGATCTGGCCGCCGGGGATGGATTCGATTCCGGCGCGAATGATTTCGGTCCCGTAGGCGCCAACGTTGACGACCAACGCGACAATCGCCGCAGTGTTAGGCGACATCGATATGCCGATCGCGGGAAGGCCGAAGAAGATAAAGAAGATCTGCACAAGGAAGGGCGTGTTGCGGATCACTTCAACATAGACATCCATCACCCAGCGCAGCGGCCGAATGCCCGAGGTTTTGGCGACCGCACCCAAGAGCGAAACGATCAGCCCGAGCACCATCGCAATCAACGACATGCGAATCGTCAGCCAAGCGCCATAAAGCAGCAAATCGAGATTTTCGAACACGGGCTGAAAGCTAAAGTTATACATCTGCCCTCCCCAGAGAATGTATCAATTCATCCTATTAGATCGATCTAAATTTTACGCAGGGAAAAGTCAATCTGCTTCTTGCCAGCTACTTTGCCGCGCCATCAGTTGTGGTGAAACAATGGATCGTTCAATCGGTGCAGTCGCATCTGCAAGTCTGCGAACCAGTAACCTTGCAGCCGAGGCGCCGATCTGTTCGGGGAACACGGCGACGCTGGTCAGTGGCGGATAGGTTAGTTGTGCCAGCGGCAGATCGTCCAGACCGACCACGGCAACATCGACACCCGGCTCTAGTCCGGCGCGGCGCAGGCCGAGCATCAGGCCCGCAGCGAGAATATCATTAAAGCACAGAACCCCGGTTGGTCGGTTGGGCAGCGCCAGCACCTTTTCCGCCGATCCTGCTGCGCCGTCCCATGTCAGCTCTACCTCGACCGTGTCGGCATCTTCTGCCCCGGTCAGGGCCAGGGCCCGGGCAAAGCCCTTCAACCGTTCATCGCTCGCCGAAGTGTGTGCCGTCACCGACAGGAACGCAATGCGTCGCCAACCGTGATCGACTAGATGCTGGACTGCGAGCCGCACCCCTTCGATGTAATCCGCGCCGGCATAATCGGTCAGGTCTTGCCCTACCTCACGCAGGGACTGCACCACTGGCATGCCCCATCCTTGTATCCGTGTCAGCAGCCCCGGTTCGGTTCCTTCGGCGGGGCAGAGGATCACGCCATCGACGCCGTGACCCCTGAACCGCTGCAAAATGTCATCCTGCCGGGAAAGGTCGTCATGGCTGTTGGCCAGCAAAACGACGCGGTCATCCTCGCCCATGATCCGCTCGGCCCCCGAAAGGAATTCGGTGAAGAACGAATTCACGAGGTTCGGCACGATGACACCGATTGTCCGGCTGCTGTTGTTGCGCAGCCGCGCGGCACCGATGTCCCGGACATAGTCAAGATCGGCCATGACCTGTTCGATCTTCTTTCGGGTGCGGTCCGCCACCAGCGGCGACTTGCGTACCACCAGCGAAACGGTCGCGCGCGATACGCCCGCAACCTGCGCAATCATATCAAGTGTGACCTTCTTGGGTCTCATGCGCACCCCCCTCCTGCTTTGACTTGCGGCTGGTATAGAGACTACAGAATAAAGCGATACGGAAAACACGGGCAGTCGAAGAGCTTGCCGTCAGCGCGGCCCTCCCTACCAAGCAAGGTACCCTGTCTTGCTGGGCACACGACCTGTGTGAATAGTGGGCGGTCACAAAACATCTGGCGGTTGGGATTTCGGCCAGGCCGCCCCCAATCCAGGACCCTTAAATGCTAGGGGGCTCAGCTCACCGGCTGATCGCGAACAAGGAGAAGTTCGAAAGTCACGCAAATTGTATTCGCGGATCGCGCAAGGATGCCTTTGGCATGCGGTCCGTCGAAACCGACTGACATCGCCTGAAGGTCGACTTGGCCTTCTGACAGGCATCCTTTGGTCAAGAGCACCTCGGTCGCATAGCTGCCGACAGCGGCGTGATCAGCAAATTTCGTGCCGATAAGGCTGCCAAGCCCTGTGACCGTAGCGTTTTCCATACCGGCATCGCCTGCTATTTTCACGATGATATCGTCGATAGGCTCGTGTGGTCGTGCAGTAGCAAGGACGGCGTTGGCGTGTTCGACTTTGCCGGTGCGGACTGATCGAAACAGGACAAACCCGGTTTCGGGATCCTTCGCGCTTTCCATGCGCGCGCCCTCTAGTACAACAACATCCACGGTCACATCCCGGGCCAGCACCGTGTATTCTGCGAGAAGGTGCCCGGCATGAAGCCCGCCGATCTGATCCGCCCAGACGCCGTGGGTATGGGCAAAAGCCGCCCCATCGCGTCGTCCGAGGTGTGCACCTGCACAGACGATCCGGGCCCGATCCAACGTCGTGGTCGCGCTGTACCACGCGACATGCCCGTCACCCGGCGCGGGCGCCGGTCGGACAAAGGACAGCCTGTCGGTGTCGATGCCCGACAGGTCGAACCAGGCCGCAGCACCGTCCACGGCATCGGTCATGGCCGCAAGCAACGGTATCCCGGCGTGCAGGGTGACCGCCTGCCGCGTCGCACGGCAGGGCACGGCGCTGAGCCGGTCCGGCGCGGGCGGCCCGGGGTGGATGATCCGGCGCGGCTCAGCCATCGGCGATTTCACCACGGGCAAGCAGTTCGGCACGGATCATTTTCTTGGTGATCTTGCCATAGGCCGATTTGGGCATCTCGTCCCAGAACACCACCTTTTTGGGCATCTTGTAGCGCGGCAGCCGCGTGTCCAGCCAGTCAAGCACCGCGTCACTTGCAGGCGCCTGCCCGCGGGCGACGCAGACGGCGATGCCGACCTCGCCCCATGTCGGGTCCGGCACGCCCAGCACGGCGGTTTCGGAAATATTGGGGTGCAGCAGGATCTTTTCCTCGATCTCGCGCGGATAGATGTTCGACCCGCCCGAGATATACATGTCCGATGCGCGGCCGGTCAGATACAGAAACCCTTCGTCATCCATATGCCCCAGATCACCGGTCAGGAACCAGCCGTCGCGAAAGCTGCTGGCGTTGGCCTGCGGGTTGTCATGGTAGCCGGCAAAGACGGCGGGGCCGATGACCGCGACTTCGCCCGTTTCGTCGGCGGCGCATTCGCGGCCCAACTTGTCCTGCACCTGTACCTGCATCCCCGTTCTGGCAAATCCGCAGGTGCCAAGGCGCATGAGCGCATCGTCGGCGGAATGATGCAGCGGCGGCAGGACAGTGATATTTCCCGTCACCTCGCCCAGGCCGAAGTATTGCACCAGCACTGGCCCCAGAACGTCAAGCGCGCGCACCTGATCGGCGCGATACATCGGCGCGCCGGCATAGATCACGTAGCGCAGGCTGGAATGGTCGTAGGCGTGGACGGATTCGTGCTCGACCAGCAGCTTCACGATTGTGGGCACGGTAAAGATGTTGGTCACCCGCCACTTGGCGACCAGCCGCCAGATGTCCTCGGGATCAAAGCGCACCCCGGCAGGCAGGATCGTCTTGACCCCGTGGGCGACCTGCGCAAGCTGATGGATGCCCGCACCATGCGACAGCGGCGCCACCACGATCGACGCATCCCACGGCCCGGTGGCAGGCATCAGGTCGCAAAGATGATTGGTGATGACAAAGGCCATCTGCCCGTGGGTCAGCACTGCAGCCTTTGGCATGCCGGTCGTACCAGAGGTATAGAAGAACCACGCCGGATCGTCGCGATCAACGGGGACGGGCGTGACTTGGGCACCTTCGTGATCCGTGACAAGGGCGTCGTAATCGTCAGGTCCGTCGCCCCCGATGGTCACAGTAAAATCGACCAGATCGGCGCAGGCGGCAATATGCCCAGCGAAACCCGCCCCGACCAGCAAGCCCTTTGCACCCGAAGATCGGGCGAGCCAGGCAACCTCTTCCGGGGTCTGACGATAATTTGCCGGAACCCAGACACAGCCCAGTTTCCAGCAGGCATAGGCGGCTTCGAACATCTGATTGCAGTTGGCCGACTGAACAAGGATGCGGTCACCCTTGCCAGCGCCATAACGGTCGCGCAGCGCCGCGGCAAAAGCTGTCGCACGCGCCTCAAGCCCGGCCCAGCTCCAGTGCGCCTTTCCCCAGACAAGGCCGATATCGTCAGGGTGACGCCGCGCGCTTTCGGTCAGGAAATGCGACAGGTTCATCACCCGGGTCGAAACAGGCTTCATCACGAAACCCGTTCAAGGATCGAGGCATAGTTGGCCACCGCAGCGCCGCCCATGTTGAACACCCCGGCCAGCCTGGCCCCGGAGATCTGCATGTCGCCCGCTTCTCCCATCAGCTGCATCGCGGCCATGATGTGCATCGACACGCCCGTCGCCCCGATCGGATGTCCCTTGGATTTCAGCCCGCCCGATGGGTTCACCGGCAAACGCCCATCCTTGGCGGTCCAGCCTTCGCGGATCGCGCGGCCCCCCTGCCCCGGCGCGGCCAGGCCCATCGCCTCGTATTCCAGCAGCTCGGCGATGGTGAAACAGTCGTGGGTTTCGACAAGGCTCAGATCACCCACGGTGATCCCTGCCGCCTCGTAGGCAGATTCCCACGCGCGGCGCGCGCCATCGAACCGGGTCACATCGCGACGCGACAGGGCCAGCGGTTCGTTGGCATGGGCGCGGGCCCGGAATGCGATGGCCCGCTCCAGATCTGCGGCCACCTCTGGCGCGGCAAGGACAATCGCCGCAGCGCCGTCCGAGACAAGCGAACAGTCGGTCCGCCGCAACGGCCCGGCAACATGGGGGTTCTTTTCGGACACCGTATTGCAGAAAGCCACGTCAAAATTGCGGCGCATATGGGCAAAGGGATTCCCCATGCCGTTGCCGTGGTTCTTGGAGGCAATCATCGCCAACTCTTCCGAGCGGTCGCCGTATTTCTGAAAATAGCTTGCCGCGATATTGCCAAAGAGCCCGGCAAAGCCCCCGCCAACGCCGGATTCCTCCTTGCGATAGGATGCGCCCAGCAGGATTTCACCCACCTCAGCGCCCGGGGTCGCCGTCATCTTTTCCGCACCGACCACCAGCGCGATCTTGCCCCGCCCACTTGCGATGAAATCCATCGCGCCATGCAGCGCCGCAGACCCGGTCGCACAGGCATTTTCGTAGCGGGTGGCGGGCACACGGGAAAGACGTTCGTCCCCCACGCCCACAAGCGCGCCCTGAAAATCCTGATCGGAAAAGCCGTTGTTGAAGACACCGACAAATATCCCGTCCACATCTTCGGGCGTGACGCCGGCGTGTTCCAGTGCGGGTCCGGTGACTTCGGCCATCAGCGCCTCGGTGTCGGCTGCTTCGCTGCGGCCGAATGCGCTATGCGCCCAGCCCACGATATACGGATCTCTCATGTTGCCTCCCTTTCGGATTTTGCGCGGACCAGACGCCGCGCCAGCCTTGTTTCAATACCTTCTGCCTCGCGGGTCAGCATGGCGGCAAGCTCTCTGTCGCGCGGTGGTTGCATCCGGCTTTCGATCGCGGCAAGCGACAGCGCCCCCGCGACCGTTCCGTCGGCGCGCCGCAGCGCAACGCCCACCCCCCAGCTGCCCGGCACCACCCGCCCCGGATTGAGCGCAAAGCCCCGCGCACGGGTCGCGGTCACCTCGTGACGCAGCACCTCAGCCGTCAGACCGGGATATTCGGCCGCCAGCAGCGCGGCGTTGTCGTCCAGCACCGCCTCGACCTCATCATCCGGCAGCGCCGCCAGCATCGCGAGCGACCCCGCGCCGACACCCAGCGGATGCTGTGCCCCCGTTGTCAGCGCGTGGGTGCGGATCGGGAATGCCCCCTCCTGCCGGTGCAGGCAGACCGCGCCCGCCCCCCGACGCATGGTCACAAAAGCCGTGTCGCCGCTGTCGCGGGCCAGACGCGCCACGGCGTCGGCTGCAATCTCCAGCAAGCCGTGGCGCGGCGTCGCAAGGGTGCCAAGCACATAACATTCCGCGCCAAGATGATAGTGGCGGCTTTCATCGTCCTGTTCGATCAGCCCGCCACGGATCAGCGCCAGCAAAAGCCGCCGGACGGTGGGCTTGCCCAGCCCCGATTGCGTGACCAGCGAAGCCAGGGAAATTCCATTCGCACCGCCACGCCCCACCAGCGTCAAAAGAGCCAGAGAACGATCAACAGCCTGCGTTCCGCTGACGGTGCGGCCCTCTTCCGACTTATTCACAATATGGACCACAGCGTTCCACTTCCAAAGGCAAGAGATGTCTTCAGCCCCTGAGCCTGCGGAGTTCATGCCAGAATGCAAGAAATTTCTTGTCCTTTATTCCCGTTTCTGATCCACATTGTGCAATCTTAGGGGAGGAAGATACATGAATATGGTACTCAAGGCAGCGCTGACTGCAATGCTTGCGACGACGATCCTGTCTGGCTCAGCCATGGCAGAGACGCTGCGCCTGTCTCACAACACCGGTGATTCCACGACCTGGCACAAGGGTGCCGAGCGTTTCGGAGAGCTGCTGGCCGAAAAGACCGGCGGCAACTTTGACGTCCGCGTCTTCCCGAATGCGCAGCTTTCCGGCGGCGACCAGATGCGTCAGGCCGAAATGGTCGGTCGCGGTGCGCTGGATCTGGTTGTGACTTCGGCCATCAACGTCACGCCGCTGGTGCCCGAAATGGCCATCTTCTCGCTGCCCTATCTTTATGCCGGCTACGATCAGGTGGACGCCACGACACAGGGCGCGCCTGCCGACATGCTCGAAGATATCCTGCGCGAAAAGGGGATCGAGGTTCTGGCCTGGGGCGAAAACGGCTTTCGCGAGGTCACGAACAACGTCCGCCCGGTCAAGTCGCCTGCGGACATGAAGGGCCTCAACATGCGCGTTGCGGGACCGATGTACATCGACGTGATGAACGCGCTTGGCGCCAATCCCCAGCAGATGCAGTGGGGCGAAACGATGACCGCGCTGCAACAGGGTGTGGTCGACGGTCAGGAAAACCCGATCGGCGCGGTGATCATCCCGCAGCAGGTCTACGAAGTACAAAAGTACCTCACCGCCTGGCATTACTCTTACGACCCGATCTTCCTTGGCGTGTCGAAAAAGCGTTGGGATTCACTGGATGCCGAAACCCAAGGAGCGATGCGCGCGGCCGCCGAAGAGGCGATGACCTACCAGCGCGAGATCACCCGCAAGGGCACTGCCGATGGCGTCGCCTTCCTGCGGGAAAAGGGCATGGAGGTCTATGAGCCCTCCGAGGAAGAGCTTCAGGCCTTCCGCGAGGCGACGCAGCCCGCCTTTGATGAATGGGCGGCAAAGGTTGGCGACGACATCGTCGGTGCCTTCCGCAAGGCCATCGACGAGACCGGCAACTAAACCAGATCGGCGCGGCACCGGACACCGGGCCGCGCCCATTTTCGGGAGGAGGGTGCCTTGCGGTTCATTCTGCGGGATTTTGAAAAGATCGTCTGCGCCGTGCTGTTTCTCGGCATGACGCTGCTGGGCTTTGCCAATGTCGTTGTGCGCTACGGCACCCACTATTCCTTTGCCGCCTCCGAGGAAATTCTGACCAACGGCTTCCTCCTGCTGACCGTCTTTGGTGCGGCTATCGCTGCGCGGCGCGGCGAACACCTTGCCGTCACACTGGTACAGGACGCACTGCCGCCACGGCTGGCGCAGGGCGTGTTCGCCCTGTCGGTCCTGCTCAGCGTCGGGCTGCTCGCTGCATCGGCCTGGTTTTCCTGGGCCACGCTGATGAACCTGATGGACAACGGGATGCGCAGCTATGCGCTGGGTGTACCTGCCTGGTGGTATCAGGCCGCGCTGCCCTTTGGTTTTGCCCTCGTGATCATCCGCTACCTGCAACACGCCGCACAAACCTGGCGCGCACCCCGCGCTGAACCACCGGCGGCACCCGGTGTCTGATCTGTTTGGCATGGGTGCCGGGACCCAGATGATCGCGGCGTTTTTCCTGTTCATGGCCCTGCGGGTGCCGGTCGCCTTTGCGCTTGGCCTGTCGGCCATGTACGCGATGTGGCGGATCGGCTTCGGATTTGAACTCGTCGGGGATCTGATCGCCACCGGCATCGGCAAATACGCCCTGCTGGCCATCCCCTTCTTTATCCTTGCCGGGACGCTGATGGGATCGCTTGGCATCGCTGAACGCATGGTCCGTTTCTTTCGCGTGCTGATCGGCGATCTGCCCGGGGGCATGGGCGTGGTCGGCACGGTTGTCTGCCTGTTCTGGGGGGCTGTATCGGGGTCTGGCCCTGCGTCGGTCGCGGCCATAGGCCCGATGATCATCAAGGGGATGGAGGAAGACGGCTATCCCCGCGCCGCGGCCGCCGCGCTGGTCTGTACCGGGGCGGCGCTGTCGATCGTCATCCCGCCCTCGATCGGCCTTGTCATCTACGGCGTGATTGCCGAGACGTCGATTTCATCGCTGTTCATCGCGGCCATCGTGCCGGGCCTGTTCATGGGCCTTCTGATGCTGCTGGTCCTGCCCTTCATCAAGGCGCGGGGGCGCGATGCGCTGGATCGTATGGCCCCCGCCCCGGCAAGCGCCGGATACTGGCGCGATCTGGGCCAAAGCTTCCGCGACTCGTTCTGGGGGCTGATGACACCCGTGGTGATCCTGGGCGGCATCTATTCCGGCGTCTTCACCCCGACCGAAGCCGCGCTTGTCGCCACCGTCTATGCGCTGGCCGTCGGGGCCTTTGCCTACCGGACCCTCACATGGCGCGTACTTTATGACGCGCTGAGCGACGCGGCCTCCTCTTCGGCGGTGGTGATGCTGGTGGTCGCCTACGCCAGCCTGTTCGGCTGGGTCGTCACGGTCGAAGATCTGGTCGGGCAATATTCCGGCCAGCTTCTGGGGCTGTCAGACAACGGCGCGGTGATCCTGCTGGTGATCATGGTGATCCTGCTGATCGCGGGGATGTTCATGGACCCGGTCACCGTGATGTTCATATCCCTGCCGATCTTCATGCCGGTGGTGCGCGAACTTGGGTGGGATCCGGTCTGGTTCGGCGTGCTGGTCATGGTCAATCTGGCCATCGGGCTGATCACCCCGCCGGTCGGGATCAACCTTTATGTTGCGGCCAACGTCACACGCCTGCCGATTGAACGCATCGCGCGGGCGGCAATTCCCTTTCTGCTCGTCAGCCTGATCGGGCTCGCCATCGTCGCCGCATTACCCGCGCTTTCGCTGTTTCTGCTTCAGATCGTGAAATGACCTAGACGGTTGTCGCGCAGGTTCTGTCACGCCGCCTTGTGATCATCTGAGCCTTTGAAATTTCAGACGGTTACACGGACGCGGCAATTGATTTTAAGGGCGTGCATTATCGAAAGACGTGATCCTTTTCGCCGTGTTCCTCTACATCCACTATGCAGTCTCGTCCCGCGCTGAAAAAATCCATCGCCGAGCGCGGCATGGATGTTGACCATGTGACTCTGAGCCGATGGGTTGTAAAATTCGCACCAATGGTCTCTGACGAGGGCCAGGGGCCGGTGTTGCTGCCGCTGATCTCGACCGCTCTGACTTCCAACGTTTGTGCGTCGATACCGATGTGAATCTTGCGTCAGACACGTCGTTTGGGGCCGCCATGCTTGCGCGCGTTCCACTCGCCCTCCCCTTCGACCTTGATGCCGGTGCTGTCGATGAGCAGGTGCAGCGGACCCTCCGTGCCGCGATACGGAATGTTGACCGCAAGCGTCCTTTGGCGCCGACAGATGGTGCTGGAGTCAGGCACCTCCCAGTCCCGTCCCGTCAGCCGCAGGAGGCTTTCCACAAAGCCAGTCGTCTGCCGAAGCGCCATTCCGAACAGCACCTTCATGCTAAGGCAAGTCTGGATCGCGGCGTCACTGAACGTCCGCGATCTGCCCCTCTTGCCGGAGGGTTTGGCAGCCCAGTTCGTGGCCTTGTAGGTCGGAGATGTCGGTTTGCTCATGCCCATCAGCTACCAGACTGGATTCACAACATGAATCCCTCACCCGCTTTGTGCAACAGAGCTACCAAATCCCCGAACTAACTTAGGTCATGTTGACAACAGGGCCACCCATGGGCGGATCGAAACGATGTCTATGAAGACCTGAAAGCTCTCAGACGTATTGTCGTAGCGGGTGGCGACGCGCCGCGCACTTTTGAGTTTGTTGAAGCACCGCTCGACTAGGTCGCGCAGCGCATACAGCGAATGATCGAAACCGACGCGCATCTGGCGTGATTTGCGCATGGGAATTTGGGTGAGCAGGTTCCGCGCCTCCATCTTTTTCCGTAAACTTCAGAAAGTTGCGACAGAACCCGATCAAGCGCGCCCAAGTTTCGTTCGGAAAAGTGCATAAAGTGGAGCCAGACGTGATAGGCATTCCGGAATGAATCTACGTGCCCTGCAATTGTTCCGTCACATCGTGCTGACCGGCGCTTTATCCGAAGCATCCGACCGGCTGAACATCTCGGTTTCAGCGGCCAGTCGGCTGTTGTCGCAACTGGAAAGCGATGTCGGCCTGACACTGTTTTCGCGCAAACGTCGACGGCTGGAACTGACGGAACAAGGTCAGCTTTTCTTTCGCCAAATCGCCAACACCCTGATCGGGATTGATGAAATTCCCAAGGTCGCCGACGATATTCGTGGCCGTGCGCAGGAATGGCTTTCGATCGTGACCGCGGCGCCGGTCGCCAACGGTCTGGTGGTGCCTGCTCTGGCTCGGCTTTCTGCGGCGATGCCAAGGTTGCAGTGCACAGTGAACGTCGAAAGCCGCTTTGACATCGAAAGCAAGGTTTCGGTGCGCGGCTACAATCTTGGCGTTATTTCTTTGCCAGTCGAAAATGCCATCATTGACCTTCAGATCGTGCAGTTTCTGCGATCCCGGCTTTGCGTGCTGCTGGTCGACAGTCATCCACTGGCCGGTCGCGACACCATTCGCGCCGAAGACCTTGCCGGTGAGACCTTTGTTTCCCTGGCTCCGGGGCAGCGCTGGCGCGAAAGGCTTGATGAATTGATGGGGCGTGCGGGGCTACCCTATACGGTCGCCTTTGAAACCGGATCTACCGTGGTTACGGTCGAAATGGTGCGCGCGGGCCTTGGCATTACCCTGATCGACCGCGTCTGTGCGCCACCGGTTCTTGGCAATGGTCTGGTCATGCGCCCCATCGAAGGCGCCCACTGGATCACCTACGCAAGCCTGCACCCCCCCGGCCCCCATGCTCCTCTGGCCGAGCTTTTTCTGGACGCGCTGTCGGACCATGTTGAAGCGTTGCGCGTCGCGGAGCCGCGTGCGCGGGACCTGCTGGAACTGATTTAGCCACCAAGCCGGGCGGATAACCCGATGGCAAGGCGCGCCGCCTCTCGCGCGATGATCTCGCTGTCGCCGGTATACAGCGCGGGGTCCAGCGCCGCCGCAATTTCCGATGGGGACATATGAGCCGTGATTTCGTCCGCTGTGGAAAGATCCGATACGCCGCCAGTCTCTAACACATGGTGCACGATGTCATGCGCCTCTGCCCGGCCCACCAGCGGTGCCAGTGACATCATCAGGTTTTCGGCAGTGATCGCGCCCTTGCTGCGGGCCAGGTTTTCCGCCATGCGCCCGGGGTTCGGCGTCAGCCGCTCCAGCGTCTCGGCGAAACTTTCGGCCATGCGCCAGGCCAGTGGCACGGCGCGGTCCAGAACGGCCGACAGCAAATGGTTGGCCACGGAATCCCCCTCGTGGCTGCTCCGCCCGGTCTCAAGCGCGGGGGCGGCAAGGCTGCGCAATTCTGCGGCCAGGGAAATCGAGCGCACCACATATTTCGGATTGATCTTCTGCGGCATGGTCGAGGAACCGACCGTGCCCTTGTCCAGCTGCTCCGAGACCTCGCCGATCTCGTCGGTCATCAGGGTGTAGACCTCGGACGTGACCCTTTCGACCGTCATGGCGAGCATGGCCAGCTGAACGACATATTCCGCAAACAGATCGTTCGCGCTGCGGCCCGGCACCAAAAGTTCGCGCAGCCCCAGATCAGATGCCAGACGGCGGTTCAGCGCCCTGCCCTGTGACCTAAACGCATGCATCGCCCCCACCGCGCCGCCAAAGGGCAGCGCCAGCATCCGCGTGGTGGCGTCGGACAGGCGGGCTTCGGCGCGCTCCATCTCTTCTATCCAGCCGGCGATCTTGAAGCCAAAGGTGATCGGCAGGGCGTGCTGGCGGTTGGTGCGCCCCGCCATCGGCGTGCCTGCATGTTCTTGCGCCAGCGCCCCCATGCGGGCCACGGCGCGCCCCAGATGCGCGCGGATTTCGCGGTTTGCCTCGCGCAGCAGCAGCAGCCGTCCGGTTTGCATCACGTTCTGGGTTGTCGCACCCCAGTGCACGTAATCGCCGGCCTTGCCAGCGGCGCGGCCCAGCAGCCGGGTCAGCGACAGGATCGGCGCCATCGTGCGTTTCACATCCGCCGCCAACTCCTCGCGCCCCAGCTTGTCTAGGTCGGCGGCGGCGGTGATCTCTTCGGCGGCCCAAGCCGGAATGATGCCCAGATCGGCCTGGGCGCGGGCCAGCGCCGCTTCGACATCCAGCCAGGACTGCCACAGCGTGTCGCGGTCGAAAATCGTGTCGGGGGACAGCGTCATGCAAAAGTCTCCTGTACGCCCGAAACCTCGGGGCGGAACTGCGGCGCGGCGGCCAACAGGCGCGCGGTGTATTCGTTTGACGGGCTGCGCAGGACGGCGTCGCAGGTCCCTTCTTCGACCAGTCTGCCGCCCAGCATCACCGCGACCCGGTCGGCCACCTGATGCACCACCGCCATGTCATGGGTGATGACCAGACAGCTTAGCCCCAGTTCGGCCTGCAATTCGGTCAGCAGGTTCAAGATCTGCGCTTGCACGGACACATCGAGCGCCGATGTCGGTTCGTCACAGACCAGTGCCTGAGGCCGCGTCACCAGCGCCCGCGCAATGGCAACCCTTTGGCGTTGCCCACCCGAAAGCTGCGACGGATAGGAATGCAGCAGCCGCGACGGAAGGCGGACCATCTCCATCGCCTCGCGCGTCTTGGTCGCGATGGTCGCCGTGTCGTCAGTACCGCGCAGGGTCAGGGGCCGGGCGATGATCTCGGCCAGTGTCCGGCGCGGGTTGAGCGACGAATAAGGATCCTGAAAGATCGGCTGCACAAGTGCTGCACGTTCCAGCGGAAGCAGGTCCGCCACTGGCCGCCCCAACATTTCGACTGTGCCAGAGGTGGGCAGCGCCAGCCCCAGCATGATCCGCGCCAGCGTCGATTTCCCGGATCCGCTTTCGCCAACCAGCGCCAGCGTTTCGCCCCGCTTGAGGGTCAGGCTGACGCCATCCACCGCGCGGATCGTGTGTTTCGGCCCGAACATCCCTTTGCGCGAGGTAAAGACCTGCGTGATGTCGCGCCCGTCGATCACCGGCACGTCTTGCTTACCCATCACGTGATCGGCCCGGATCGGCGCTGCGGGCGCGCGTGCGGGGCGTTCCGCATCGGTCAGGATACAAAGGCGGCTATGCGCACTGTCGCCCAAAAGCGGAGGGCGCGCGGCCACGCATTCGGCGCGCACATAGGCGCAACGCGGGGCAAAGACGCAGCCCTTGGGCGGGGACAGCAGCGAGGGCACTGTGCCGGGGATCGCGCCAAGCTGGCGCGGCGGGCCATCCATCCGCGGAATCGCGCTGAGCAGCGCCTGGGTGTAGGGATGCGCCGGTTCGGCCATCACGGCCTGTGCCTCGCCCTCTTCGATCACTTCGCCGCCATACATGACTGCCACGCGGTCTGACTGTTCGGCGACCACGGCAAGATCATGGGTGATCAGGATCATTGCCATACCCATCTCGCGCCGCAGCCCCGCCAGCAGGTCAAGGATCTGCGCCTGCACCGTGACATCCAGCGCTGTCGTCGGTTCATCCGCGATCAGCAGTTCGGGTTCCAACATCAGCGCCATGGCGATCATCACCCGCTGCCGCTGACCACCGCTTAGCTGGTGGGGATATTGCGACAGGCGTGCCACCGGATCGGGAATGCCCACCCGGTCGAGCAGCGCCAGAGCGCGCTTTCGTGCCGCAGCCTCGGAGTACCCGCCATAGCGTACCGCGCCTTCGGTCAACTGCCGCCCAATGGTATAGACCGGGTTGAGCGAGGTCATCGGCTCCTGAAAGATCATCGCGATCCGGTGACCCAGAAAGCCTTGGGAAAACTGCGCATCCGAGAGCGTGCCCAGATCCACGCCATCGAACGTGATCGACCCGCCCTGCACCGCGCGCTGCGGCAGCAGCCGCATCAGCGCCAGCGCCGTCATGCTTTTGCCGGACCCGCTTTCGCCGACGATCCCCAGCGCCTCGCCCCTATCTAGACCGATCGAGGCACCCCGCACTGCGTGCAGCAGCCCCGCAGGCAGCGGCAGCCCGACCGAAAGGTCCTTGATTTCAAGCAGCTTGCCCATCAGTTGCGGCCCTCCGGTGCGGTGATGTCGCGCAGCCCGTCGCCCATCAGGTTCGCGCCGATGACCAGCGTGAACAGGCTCAGGCCGGGCAATACGACCAGCCAGGGACGGTAGAACATCGCCTGTTTGCCTTCGGCAATCATAAGCCCCCAGCTGGGTGTCGGCGGCTGGATACCCACACCGAGAAAGGACAGCGACGCCTCGGCCAGGATCGCGATGCCCAGCTCAAAAGTGAAGATCACGATGATCTGCGGGATCAGGTTTGGCAGGATTTCGTGCCAGATGACCTGACGCGGGGTGGCCCCCGACGCCGTGGCGGCGGCGACAAAGTCGAGGTTGCGCAGCCGTTGCGTCGCCGCGCGTGTCACCACGAGGTAATAGGTCCAGTGCAGCACACCGATGATGCCGATTACAACCCAGATCGACGGCCCGATGATGAACACCAGCGCCATCGCCAGCAGCAACCCCGGCAGCGCAAGTTGCGCCGTCAGCGCAAAGCTGACCGCATGATCGACCCAGCCGCCGAAATAGCCCGCGACCACGCCCAGCGTCACCCCGATCAGCAGCCCGACCGTCGCGGCCCCAAGGCCGATGGAAATTGACACCCGCGTGCCATAGATCAGGCGGCTAAGGTAATCGCGCCCGTTCTGGTCAGTGCCCAGCAGATGGTCCCAGCTGCCTGCCGGGTCCCAGACCGGGGGCAGCATCCGGCTACTCAGTGATTGCACAAACGGGTCATGCGGCGCGATCAGCGGCGCAAAGATCGCGATCAGCGCAAGGGTGACGATAATCCCGCTGCCGATCAGAAACCCCGTATGGTTCAGCGCGCGGCGGCGCATCAGCTGGCCGGGCGACATCGGTTCGGCTTCTTCGGGCGCGTCGAAGGTAAATGCGTCTGTCTGTGTCATCCGATGCGGATCCTCGGGTCAAGAATGGCGTTGATGATGTCGGCCAGCAGATTCATGGCGACAAAGACGATGGCAAAAACAAAGATCAGCATCTGCACTGTCGGGATGTCGGCCCCCAGAATGGATTCCAGCGCCAGGCGTCCCAACCCATTGATGGCAAATATGCTTTCGGTGATGACGGATCCGCCGAATTTTTGCCCCAGTTGCACGGCCAGAACCGAAATCACTGGCAGAAGCGCATTGCGCAGCGCGTGCCGCCGCAACAACGCCCCGCCGCGAAACCCCTTTGAACGGGCGGTGCGGATGTAGTCCGCGCCCATCACCTCAATCAGACCAGTCCGGGTCAGCCGCATGATGGCCGGAACCGAGGACGCACCCAGAACGAAGGCCGGAAGGACAAAGTGCCGCCATGTGTCGTCGCCCGAAACCGGAAAGATCGGGATCATCACGGCGAACAGGATGATCATTATCAAGCCAAGCCAGAAATTCGGCACCGCCTGCGCCGACACCGCCACACCCAGCGCCATCCGGTCAATCCAGGAATTCGGGTTCAGCGCCGCCAGCGCGCCCAGCGGAATGGCGATCAGGATCGTGACGCTAAGCGCCGCGAGCGCCAGGGTAATTGTGACCCCTGCCCGTTCGGCGACCAGTTCGGCCACCGGTTTGTGCCAGTAATAGCTCTCCCCGAAATCGCCACGCAGCACCCCACCCAGCCATTCAAAATAACGCACCGGCAAGGGCTGATCGAGGCCATAGCGGGCGCGGATCATGTCCACGACCTCTTGCGTGGCATCTTCGCCCGCGATGGCCTGCGCCGGGTCAGTGGCGACATTCAGCAGAAAAAACGCGGCAAGCGACACGGTAAAGGCAACCGCCAGCGCCAGAAGGCTGCGCAGCAGGATGTATTTGAGCATGGGTCAGACTTTCGGTTCAAGAAGGCTGCAAGGGACGCGTCCCGACCGTGACCATACACTGGCCCGGGCCGGAACGCGCCACGTCAGCTTACTTCCAGCTGGAGTTCTGCAAACGGGGGAGCCCGTCCGGGTCCAGCGGGAATTCCAGATCCGGCGAGACCAGATAGTTCGCCGAATAGGTGAAGAGCGGTGCCCAATAGGCCTGATCCGCGATGGTTGTAAGAGCGTTTGTATAGATCTTTGCACGCTCGTTCTGATCGCTGGTCTGTTCCGCCGCCAGCACCTCTGTAGCCAGCGCCGCGTCGCCCGACAGGTTACGATCGGTGTCATCGGCAAAGTGGATACGCGCGATGGCCGCCGTATCGGCCGTGCCGCCCGAACCCCATGTGCCGATATAGGCCGGGATATCCTGTGCGGCCCGCGCCTGATTGAGCGACTCAAGCTTGACGTAGCGCAGGTTCACGTCGATCCCTACCGCCGTCAGATCGGCCGAGACCGCCTCGGCCACCGGTTTGTCGCGGTAGGCCCAAAGTTCCAGCGGAAAACCGTCGGCAAAGCCTGCTTCGGCCAGCAAGGCCTTGGCGGCTTCGGGGTCATAGGGGTAATCCTGCACGCTCTGATCACAACCGAATTGCGCCGGATGGCAGGCGGTGTGGATTGCCTCGGCGCTGCCGCCGATCAGGTATTTGGCCATTTCCGCCTTGTTCAGCGCGTGGTTGATCGCCTGACGCACCTTGACGTTGGTCAGCGGCCCATCCGCGTCGGTATAGCCCGCGGCATCCAGAACGATAAAGGCGATGCGCAGGTCCGGGCCGCTAAGATGTGTGGCAAGTGGCGTGGCTCCTAGGCTTTCAGCCAAGTCGAGCGGCACCTTGAACATCCAGTCAATGCCGCCCGACATCATCTCGGCCTGCTGGGTTCCAACGTCGGGAATGTTGCGCACAACGATTTTCTGGATCGCAGGCTTTTCGCCAAAGAAATCCTCGAACCGCTCAAGCACCAGTTCCTGCCCGGGCTCAAAGCTGGTCACCTTGTAAGGCCCAGTGCCGATCAGGTGCTGCGCCATGGCATCGCGGTCGATGGTTCCACCGGCATCATAGCTGCCGACTTTGCGCAGCATGATGCGCTGCGCCATGTCGCGCAGCACCAGCGGATAGACCGATTTCAGGTGGAACCGCACGGTGTTCGGCCCGGTCACTTCGGCCTTGTCCAGCCAGCGCCCGACGGTGCCGCCGGCATTGGATTCGCTGTCTTCGCGGATGATCCAGTTGTAGGTATAAGCGACATCTTCGGCACTTAGCGTGCTGCCGTCATGGAATTTCACGTCGTCGCGCAGGGATACATCAATCGTCGTGTCGTCGGCATATTCATAGCCGGTCGCGACCGCAGGTTTGAATTCCTGAGTGGTCGGGTCAAGGTCAAACAGCGTCGTGTCCGTCATCTGTGCGAGGATGATATATTCGCGCTTGGTGGTGTAGTTGTAGTCGAGATTCAGGATCTCTTCGGCCAGCGCCACGCGAAGAGTGTCGTCGGACTTTTGTGCAAGTGCCGGTGTCGCGGTCAGCGCCGCAGCCAGAATCGTCGGCGCAAGGGCCCGTTTGATAAAATAATTCATATCCACTCCTCCCTAAGTGTGATCGAGACGTTAGGTCAGGATAAAGGATGCGTAAATTGTTACGTTTGCAGCCACTGTTGCGGTTTATGCAACTAATGAACCCTCAGATGTTCAGGCCGAATACGCATCACCCGTCGTTCAGGTGACAGGCTGATCGGTGTCCGGAAGCAACTTCGCGGATCTTTGGAACCTCCGAACGGCAACGATCCATCGCAAACGGACAGCGGGGGTGGAAATGGCAGCCTTTGGGCGGATCAAGCGGGCTTGGCAACTCACCCTTTATCGCCTCGAACTTGCGTTTGCCGACCTCGATGCGCGGTACCTCTGACAGTAGCGCCCGCGTATAGGGGTGGTTGGGGCGGGCATATACCTCCTCAACCGGGGCTTCTTCGACAATCCGGCCAAGATACATGATGGCAACGCGATCAGAGATGTGTTCGACCACGCCAAGATCATGGCTGACAAAGAGGTATGTCAGATCCAGCTGTTCGCGCAGATCCATGAACAGGTTGATGACCTGCGCCTGAATGGACACATCCAGCGCCGCCACGCTTTCATCGCAGACAAGGAATTCCGGCTGCACGGCAAGGGCGCGGGCGATGTTCACACGCTGCCGCTGACCGCCGGAAAACTGATGCGGATAGCGGCGTTTCATCGCCGGATCGAAACCGGCCATTTCCAGATACCGGTCCGCATAGGCGCGGCGGTCGCCGGGGATCATGCCATGGGAATGGGGCGCTTCGGTCACGATATCCTCGACCGTCATGCGTGGGTTCAACGCAGCCATCGGATTTTGAAAGATCATCTGAGTGGCAAGGTCAGCCGCCTTCAGATCAGCAAATGACAGGCGACTGCGGTCGCTGCCCTTCCAGTACAGGTCACCTTCACTTGGAGGTAGTATCCCGGCGACGACCCGGCCCAAGGTGGATTTTCCGCAACCGGATTCCCCGACCAGACCAAGGACTTCGCCCTGCCTGATGCTCAGATCGACGGAATCGACCGCGTGAACAACGGGCTTTGGTTTGGCCAGCTTCAGACGTTGCGCAATGCGGTCAGCGATATCGCCTTTGGACCCGAATTTGCGCGAAACATTCCGCAGCTCGACCAGTGGTCGCGTGGATTGGTCGGTCATTGCGTCAAAAGCTCCGGGTGCACAGGGTGGATACAGCGAAAGCCACGCGCGCCTTCATGTGTTTCGGGCGGCGGCACGGTCGCGCAAGCCTCTGTCGCGCGGTCACATCGGGTGCGAAAGGCGCAGCCCGAGGGCAACCTGCCAAGACTGGGCGTCATGCCGGGAATCTGTCGCAATCTGGTGCCGCGGGTGTTCTGGCTGGGCACGGACCCGATCAGGCCTGCGGTGTAGGGATGACGCGGGTCGGTCAAGACATCCGAGACCGGACCGGTTTCCACCAGCCGCCCCGAATACATCACTGCAATGTCGTCAGCGAGCCGCGAAACAATGGCCAGATCGTGTGTGATCCAGATGACGGCAGTGTTATGCGTCTCTGCAAGCCGCTGAAATTCAGAAATGATCTGCGACTGGATGGTCACATCCAGCGCGGTTGTCGGTTCATCGGCGATGATCAGATCAGGGTTGTGAAGCAGCGCGATGGCAATGGCAACGCGCTGCCGCATACCGCCCGAAAATTCGTGCGGATATGCCGAAAGCCGCTCTTCCGGGCTTGGGATTCCCACTTGGCCAAGCGCGTCCCTGGCACGGGCGCGGGACTCGGCGCGGCTTACCTTTTCGTGGGCGGTGATTGCCTCGGTCATCTGGGTGCCGATGGTCAGAACCGGGTTCAGCGTCATCATCGGATCCTGAAACACCATGGCGATCCGGCGCCCGCGCAACTGGCGCATTTCCTCACCGCTCAGGCTGGCCAGATCCTGCCCGTCAAATAATATGCGTCCACCCGTCACGCGCCCAGGCCTGTCCACCAGCCCCATGATCGAAAACCCCGTCACGGATTTGCCCGACCCGGATTCGCCGACCAACCCCAGAACTTTGCCCCGCTCCACGGCAAAGCTGACTTCATTGACCGCCCGGTTTCCCGGCCCGCCGGGTGCGCCGGGGAATTCCGTGACCAGCGATTGCACGTCCAGCAGGGGCATCAGATATTCCTTGGGTTGAGGATGTCGCGCAGCCGGTCACCCGCCAGATTGATCGCGACGATGGTGACCAGCAGGGCAATACCCGGGAAAAAGCTGATCCAGTAATAGCCAGACAGCAGATACTGGTAACCGTTGGAAATCAGCATCCCCAGCGATGGTTCGGTCACCGACGCGCCCAGGCCAAGGAAGGACAGCGTCGCTTCAAGCCCGATCGCGCGGGCGACCTGCATTGTCGCGATGACGATGACCGGGGCCAGACAGTTGGGCAGCAAATGCCGGAACACGATGCGCCAGCGCGGCAGGCGAAGGCACCGGGCGGCTTCGATATATTCCTTTTCGCGTTCGACCAGCGCGGTGCCGCGCACGGTGCGCGCGTAGGTTGCCCATTCGGCGATGATCAGCGCAATAACGACGTTCTGAACACCCTTACCCAGCACCGCCAGCATCATCAGCGCCATCAGGATCGTGGGAAAGGACAGCTGCAGATCGACCAGCCGCATCAGCAGCGATTCCGTCCGCCCACCGACATAGGCCGCAAGCAGGCCCAGCGTCGTCCCGATGAGCGCGGCAGCAATCGCCGAAAACACGCCGACAATAAGGGAGGTGCGCAACCCGTAAAGGATGCCCGACAGGATATCCCGCCCCTGATTGTCGGTGCCAAGGTAATAGGGCATTCCCGAATAGCTCTCGGATCCGGGCGGCAAGCGGCCATCCATGATATCAAGCTGCATAAGGTCATAAGGGTTCTGAGGCGAGATCAGCGGAGCAAAGACCGCAAGCAGGACGATCACCACCAGAAGTGTCATTCCGATCGCGGCACCCGGAGCAGAGAGATATTGGATGATCCGCTGCCGCGCGAGGGGTTCGGGGGCGATGGGCGTGGTGTCAGCGTTGCTCATGGCTCAGGCCCTCCCGTCCATCCGGACGCGCGGGTCCAGAAGCGTGTAGCAAATGTCGATAAGGAAATTCAGCGCGACGAACAGCAAAACCATCATCATGAGGTAGGCAACGATCACCGGCCGATCGAGCAGATTGATCGAATCGATGATCAGCTTGCCCATGCCCGGCCAGGCAAAGATGCTTTCGGTGACCACGGAAAACGCGATGAGGCTGCCGAATTCCAATCCGATGATCGTGACCACCGGAATCATCAGGTTCTTGAGCACATGGACCGAAATCACGCGGCTTTCCCGCAGACCCTTGGCCCGGGCGAATTTGATGTAATCCTGTGGCAGGACCTCTTGCACGCCGGCACGGGTCAGCCGCAGCACCAGCGATGTCTTGAACAGCGCGAGGTTCAGCGCCGGCAACAGAAGGTGGCGCATCCCGTCGCCGGTCAGAAACGACCAGCGCACGCCAAACAGTTCAGCCGTGTCACCGCGCCCGTTGGACGGCAGCCAGCCGAGTTCGACCGCGAAGACCAGAATGAACATCAGCCCAACCCAGAAAGTTGGCAGGGAAAACCCCAGGATCGACCCGCTCATGATAACCCGCGACGACAGCCGATCAGGGTATAGCCCGGCATAAAGGCCAAGCGGCAGACCGACCACCAGAGCAATCACAAGTGCGCTGAAGGCCAGTTCCAGCGTTGCGGGCATCCGTTCGAGGATAAGGCCAAGCGCGGGCCGACCATAGACAAAGCTGTCACCGAAATCGCCATGCAGCAGCCCCTGAAGGAAGATCGCGTATTGCCGCCACAGCGGTTGATCAAGGCCGTAGTGGGCAATCACCCGCGTACGTTCGGCGGCATTTGCATCGGGATTGATCAGGATATCGACCGGATTGCCGATGACGCTGACGCCGATAAACACGATCAACGTCATGGCAAGGATGACAAACAGCGCCTGAATGGATCGCCGTATCAGGGAGGTGATCATCGCTTCATGGCCTTTCCGCGGGTCACGTCGGCACCTTCACGGACAGGGCCAGCCCGTCACGCTGCGGATCGGCGGCACCCTGAGACATGCCTTCGGCATCAATCTCGATCGCGTGCAGCGCGGCAAAGGCATAGGTCTGCGGCGAGCGGGCCACCTGGTATCCCTCCGCCTCCAGCTCGGTCTGAACCGAACGACGAACGCGGTTGCAAATGTCGATCTTGTTCGACACCCCGGCAATTCTGGGGGCGGCGACGGCATTCAGAACCGGCATGTTGAAATCGATCATGTTCATGATGCCCTGTGCCACGGTCGGCGCGATATAGCTTCCTCCCGGCGCACCGATAACGATACGGGGTTTACCACCCCTGAAGACAATCGTCGGCGCGGCAGAGCTTGGCCGACGTTTGCCCGGCGCGATGGATCCCGGATTGGCCGGGAACGGATTAAAGCGGCTCATCGTGCCGTTGTACATGAATCCCAGCCCGTCCGTGATCGCCCCCGAAGGGCTGCCAAGCGTATGCGTCATGGCCACCGCATTTCCCTCTGCGTCCACAACCGAAATATGGGTCGTATCGCGCTGGGACATGTCCATACGGGTGACGCTTGCACGTTCGCCCCGACGGATCGAGTCGGCGTGCATCTGCGCACGGGATTTCGAAAGCAGGTCCTCAACCGGCACATCGACATAGAGCGGATCGCCCATATGCGCGTCTTTATCAATGGTCATGCGCTTCATCGCCTCGAACAGCAGCCGCACATGTTCGACCCCGACGTGGTCTAGCGCCGAAAGGTCAAAATGTTCCAGCGTCTGCAACAGTTCGATC
Source organism: Puniceibacterium sediminis (assembly GCF_900188035.1). Classification (GTDB taxonomy): domain Bacteria; phylum Pseudomonadota; class Alphaproteobacteria; order Rhodobacterales; family Rhodobacteraceae; genus Puniceibacterium; species Puniceibacterium sediminis. The sequence continues at coordinate 104,419 of NZ_FZNN01000016.1, forward strand.
AACGGAAACCCGGATCCCGGCGGCGGCGATGACGCAATCCTGTGGCCCCGGTACTCTCCCCAGACCGGATCAGCACGAGACAGCGCATATTGCGCCAGATCCTCGCGCCCGATCAGGCCGCCATTGGCCGCGAAATCCGCAGCAATCTCTTCGGCGATTTCGCCATGATAAAAGATGTCCGACCCACCACTGCGGGCAATCCTGTCGAGCGTGTTACCCATGTCCGGGTTTTTCAGCACCTCGCCCACGTTGCGCAGGCGTCCGTCTTCGTGAAAATACACGCGCCGTCCGGTCTTGGAATACCGCAGCTTGTCGAGGGTGTTGGCAAAGCCGTCGTTCGACTGATCCTTGTCCCAGTACCAGTGCATGTGGTTACGGATCATGAATCCGTCGCGGGCCAGCTTAATCGCAGGGGCAATCAGATCCGCCCAGTCGAAGGTGCCATAGTTCCGCAGCGCCGTTTCGTACCCCTTGAGCGATCCGGGTGTGCAGGCCGCAAGATAGCCGATGTCCGAGATGTTGTTTTCAAGGATATAACCAAAGCCATCACGGCTTTCGCCCAGCACCTTGTCGACCCACATGTCCGGCGTCGAAGCCAGCGGGGCACGGGCGTAGAATTCCAGAACGTCATGCACGCCCCGTTTAGGCATGTAGACGTGCAAGGACCCGAAGCCGCCAATGCCCGCCATCTGCGGGTCAACCACGCCCTGAACAAACGCGCAGGCCAGGGCCGCATCCATGGCATTGCCGCCACGTTCCAGCACGACCGCACCGGCTTCCACAGCCTCGGGCTGCGGTGCAACGATGGTTGCATTGCTCATGCGGCGCGCCTTTTTGCTAGAACTCCGGTCAGGAATTTCTTCACGTGACCAAGCACCTTGATCCGGTCATGCGACACTCCGGCAACCAGATCGAATGTCACATCGACCCCCGCCCCGCGAAACGCATCGGCAAGCGTCTTCAGCCGTTCCGGGCGTGTCTGTCCGGCATCATTGGCGCCTTCCATCCAGTAGCGGCTGCCTTCCTTGTGGGTGATCTCCCATGACTCAAGATCGGCATCCCCGACGACCATGTGCACCGGCACGCGGGCCAATGCAGCAGCAGCAAACGGCTTGCCAAAACGTTCCTTCAGATCGCGGGTGCCGACCCACCAGTCCCGGTCCGGATCAGGCAGCGTGACGGATCCGGGCGCACCTATGCTGGCCGCCCACAGTTTTTCGGGATGCAGAATGGTAAAACGGTTGCTGAAATGCCCGCCACCGGAATAGCCAAAAATCGCGAACTCCGACCAATCCTGCCCGTACTTCGCCGCCATTTCGTCAACCATTGAGATCAGCACGCGATCATAGCGGATGTCGCCCTCTTCCATGTATTTATACCCCGACCGGGTGCCATCGCCCAGTACGTTCATCGGGAAGATCGGGCAAAGGATGGCGCAGTCGTTGTACAGCCCGAATTCGGCAAAGCCGTCGCGGAATTCAAACGCCGAGGTGCGTCCCGTTCCGTGCACAGCGACCAGCAGATCAACCTTGCGGCCCTCGGCGACGGCGGGTGGCACATAAAGAAGCATGTGAAGGCGGGGGTCGGCGGTTGAGGCGAAGATTGCCGTTTCCCCATAGTCGTAAATCGACTGGGCCCGTGCGGCCGCGCCGCTCGTTCCAAGTTCTTCCATCATGCTCTCCTGGAGTTTTCGTTTTGGTGGCGCAGGGCGGTACAGGCCGCCCCGCGCGGGTTTGTCGGTCTGCCCTAGTCGGCGGATTTGACTTCGTAAGCGAGGGTGTATTTGTCGCCACGCGGCGAAAACGCGATGCTGTTTTTCGCGCCGATGACGACGTTTTCGTAGTGAATCGGAAGGATCCAGGTGCGGTTGAAGATCTTCTCGGAAGCCTGCTTCAGCAACGGCTCACGGCTGGCTTCGTCCAACGTCGCGGTTGCTTCGTCCAGCAGGGCGTCAATCTCGGTATCGCTGATGCCACCGCCGTTGTAGCGGCCCGTGCCCTTATCGTTGTCGCGTGTTTCGATCAGCGATACGGCGGGGTTCGAGACTTCACCAGTGTTCACGCCCCAGGAGCCAAGGAACACGCTGTAGGCACCATCGGAATATTTATCCGAATACATCGACCAGGGCATGACCTCGACACTGGTGTCGATCCCGATGCGCGTCAGCATCTGACCGGCGGCCTGCAGAACATCGCTGTCGTTGACATAGCGACCGGAAGGCCCGTGAAGCGTCAGCTTGAAACCGTCGGGATAACCGGCATCGGCCAGCAGCTTCTTGGCGCCTTCGGGATCGTAGGCCACCTTTTCCACCGCATCCGAATGACCAAAATACCCCTCGGCCACGAACTGGTCCGCGACGGTGCCGTTCTTTTGCATCACCCGGTCGACAATCGCCGGACGGTTCATCGACATGAGCATGGCCTTGCGGACATTTGCATCCTTGAACGGGTTCGACCCAAGCGGCGCGCCGTCCTTGGCCGCCACGAACGGGCTTTCATCCCGGGCAACATCCATACCAAGATAAACGATGCGTGTGGACTGCCCGCGAATGGCCTTCAGATTGTCGCTCTTTTCGATGCGGTCGATCCCCTCGGCGGGAAGCGTTTCGATCAGGTCCAGATCGCCGGATAGAAGCGACGCCAGACGCGCGCCGTTGTCGGGCACAAAGCGCAGGGTCACGGCAGACCATTCCGCTGCACCACCGAAATAATCGTCGTTCCGCACCAGTTCGAGCCGGTCCCCGGGGACAAAGCTGGCGTATTTGAAAGGTCCGGTGCCGATCGCGGCCGTGCCGTCATCAAAGGCCTGCACGTCGTCACCGACATGGTCCGAACTGATGATGCGCAGGCGACTCAGCGAATTCAGGATCATTGGGTCGGGAACAGTCGTCTCGACAATCACATGAAGCGGGTCCGGCGCGGTCACATTCGCGATGTTGCGGGTGTAGCTGGCAAAGCCCTGGCTCGGCTTGTCACGGGCGCGCATCAGCGAAGCGATGACGTCTTCGGCGTCGAAATCGGAGCCGTCATGGAATTTCACCCCGTCACGCAGGGTGAATTCCCAATGGGTGTCGTCCACGACCTTCCATTCCGTCGCAAGTTGCGGCTGGTTTTCGGCAGCGCCGCCACGGTTGATGAGGCTGTCGAAGATGTGCCGTGATGTGGCATTGTTTGGTGAGCTGCTGTCTTCGTGCGGGTCCAATGTGGTGGGCGTCGTCGACATACCGATCGACAGGCTCGGGTCCTGCGCAATGGCCGCAACCGGAAGCGCCACAGTCAGGCCAAGGGCGATGATCGTCTTGTTGAATGTTCGTCGTGTCGGAAGCGCAGGCATGACAGTCTCCTTGTTGGTTTTTTTAGTGCTGGGCACGGTCTTGGGCCGCGCTTCCAACCTGTGTGATGAAAGGCTCAGTAGCCGCACTGTTTTGGATTTGTAACAACTCTGTCAATCTCGATTTCTAACGGTTACGATAGACGTAACATGCGAATCTGAAAATTTCAGACTGATTTCAGATTACTTTGAATGGGATATTTCATGCCGCACAATGAGATTAAAGCAGATATTATTCAATCAGTTGATGTTGCCATCTCTGTGCTGATGGAGGTTGCGGCAAACCCGGATTGCAGGTTGAGTAACATCGCAAGATCCCTGGGCGAAACCAAACCAAGAATCTTACGTTCGTTACGCACACTGGAACACCGTGGACTGGTGCAAAAGACGCATGAGGGCGGTTATCTGCTCGGGAATGCGATGCTTGTGCTGGGGACCGCCGCGTCGATGCAGATCGATCTGGTAAAAATTGCAGGACCCGTGCTCGAGTCACTTGCGCTGAAGGCCTACGAAACCGTGCAGCTGCGCATTCGGGACAACACCGAAGCACTGTGCATTGCCAAGGCCGAGCCGTCCCGCGACCTGCGTGTCCATGCCGTCGTCGGCCGACGGCGCCCGCTTTACGCCGGGTCCAGCAAGGTGCTTCTGGCGTTCCTGCCCGAGGATTTGCGCAATGAACTTCTGCCAATATCGCTAGACAGCATGACAGCCCGGACGATTACCGAACGCGCAAAGCTTGTGCAGGAGTTGGAAACGATCCGCGCCACCGGCTATTGTATCAGCCGGGGCGAGGTGAGCGAACAGCTTGTCTCTGTCTCGCTACCGGTCCGGGGCTATGATGGCAGTGTCCTCGCCGCAATCAACATCGCGGCCCCGGCCTTCAGAACTCAGGAAGCGGACCTTGATCGCTATCGTTCCCTGCTTGTGGAAGGGGCGGCCAAGATCAGCGCGGGTCTCGGTTGGTCAAGATAGAGCTGGATGCGACCTTGATACGTCAGGGGTCTGAGGCCCCTCCCCATCCACACCGACGCCGCCCCCTGCCGGTTACCGCGCGAAGCGGATCGGGAGTGAGAAGGTGTGTGTGCCTTGGGTTAGGCCGTTTGGGGCGGCGGGCATTCTGGCTTTCTGGACGGCGCTGATGGCGGCCTGATCTAGGAGGGCATTGCCTGAGGAGCGGGAGATGCCGACGCCTGCGAGGGTGCCGGAGCTTGTGACCTTGAGCCAGAGCACGACCGTTCCCGATGCGCGCCCGGCCCGGCTGGGATAGCGTTTGAGCCGTTCCACGCGGGTCCGTA
>NZ_FZNN01000028.1 GCF_900188035.1 Puniceibacterium sediminis
GCCCTCATCATGGCGGCGTTGTGCGCTGCCTTCATCCCGAAACACAGGCCGTCAACTTCCCAAATCTTCGTCGGATCAGGTTGTTCAGCCTGAACCACTTAACATCCCAAAAGATGACTTGAGAATTTGCATCGAAGCCCGAGAGCAGCAGTATAGCAGCCTGCTTTCGTTCATTAAGAAAATTCAAGAAAACCCTTTAGATACCCGCGCAACGCACATCAAAAATATAGATCGTTTTTCAATTACTGCCGTGCGAAAATCCGATGATGCATTGATGGCACTCTCAGATATAGGCGCAAACGCCATCTTTTCCGCTCTAAGGCGTGACGAACGTATGCACGGGCTAAGCGAAACAAGATATTTACGAGAGTTGCGTCATGTCTTCTTGTCGGGATCTGATGGAAATATTTTACCAAAAGGCCTGAAGCCAATTCACAGCATAAACGACTTAGATCTTCCTCAAGAAACAGTCGAAGAATTTGCTCTTTTAATCAATCCCCGCAACGACTACCGCAGATTCAAATAATAGAGACATACTTAGTTCTCCTGAAAACTACTACATTTCGCCTCGCTCACTCGAAATCAAGCCGCAGGCGCCGGGCAGTGCCTGCCCGTGTCGTGCCAGAGGCACGCCTGTGGCGTGGCGGGCTGGCGCTTGGGTGACGTCAGTGCCCACCTTAAATCCCCGAATGACCTTGCAGGCATAACGCACACCGCCAGACCGTTGCAGTGCCATCCCACGACCAGGCGCTGCCCGGCTCTCGTGGCACCTCTCAACCGACAACCGTAAGATGCGTATTCACCCCGCACCGATTCGCGCGGGGTGAATCACCCCGCGCGACACTCCAACATCCCGCCTGCCGACTCCGGATTTGCCCGAACAATGACTCAAACCTTTGTCCACAGGCGCCTCCGCCCGCCAAACCCGCACCCAAACTCAGCCATACGCGAGCCATACGGTTTCCATACGCCTTCCATACGTTATCCAGAAGGATTTATTTAACGCTTACAAAGGCGGCGGTTTGTAGAAAATATGTTGCCAGACGTTTTCAGATATGTCATACGGCCCGTGCTGACGATCTTCTCTTCGACCATCTGTCTTCCCTAACCGGCTTGCAGGCTATCGATCCGAACGTGACCTCGCCGGGCTGTCGCATAACGTGGACAGCAGACTACTCTAAAGGAATATTCACATGGCTACTGGCACAGTGAAATGGTTCAACGCAACTAAAGGCTTCGGCTTCATCCAGCCCGATGGCGGCTCCAAGGACGTGTTCGTGCACATCTCCGCAGTTGAGCGTTCGGGCCTGTCCGGTCTGAAAGACGACCAGAAGGTTACCTTCGACATCGAAGCCGGCCGCGATGGCCGCGAGAGCGCGATCAACCTCGCACTCGCATAAGTATTTGTCCTAGCGACAAAATTCGGCCGCCCCTCGGGGCGGTCGTTTTGCTTTGTGGCACCCGTTGCATTCCAACGCAGGCCAGCGCGTGACCACCAACCGCGTGAAAGATGCCACACAATCTTAATCCGATTCGACCTATACCGTTGAAATCCCGGCCGCATTGACCAACATATCCTAGTTCCAAACGAAAAGAGCGCCGCCATGATCTCTCGCCGAACTTTTGTCACCGCCGCTGCCGCCTCCCTCAGCTTTCCGCTCCCGGCTCTCGCCCAGGGGTTTCAGGTGGCCCCAAGATTCGTGCCGCAACAGGTCACCTTCACACAGGCCTATGCTGCGGGTCAGATCCTGATCGTGCCCAAGGCACATTTTCTGTATTTCGTGACCGAACCCGGCATCGCCCTGCGCTACGGTGTCGGCGTCGGCAAGGCCGGGCTGGAATTCACCGGCACCGCGACCATCAGCGTCAAAAAGGAATGGCCCACCTGGCGGCCAACCAACGAGATGATCGAACGGGACCCCAGCCACTATGGCGAATTCAAGGACAACGAATATGTCCAGCCCGGTGGCCCCGGCAATCCTCTCGGCGCGCGCGCTCTCTACCTGTTCCAGAACGGCCGCGACACCTATTTCCGCATTCACGGCACGACGGCCCCGGAAACCATCGGGCGTTCGGTGTCGAACGGCTGTATCCGCATGCTGAACGAACATGTGACAGACCTCTATGAACGGGTGCCTTTGGGGACGGTTGTCAGCGTCCTGTGACGCCACGCCGTGGGGGGCGTCGTGCCCAGGTTTGATCTTTTGGTGCTGGGTGCTGGCCCGGCCGGAAGTGCTGCGGCCATTACGGCTGCGCGTGCTGGACTGCGCGTCGCCCTGATCGACAAACGGCGCTTTCCACGCGACAAGCTCTGTGGGGGCGGCTTTACAGGCCGCTCCATGCGGTATTTCCGCGAGATTTTTGGGACCGACGCGCCCTACGATGGAATTCCGCACCGCGATGCCATCAGCTTTTGCGCTTTTGGACAAGAGGTCGGGCAGTTCACCGGCATCCAACCGCTGCATATGACGATGCGCCGGGATCTTGACCACGCACTGGTACAGGCTGCACTGGCGGCAGGCGCCACGGACCTCACCGGACAACGCGTCGATGCCATCGACGCCGATGCGCCCACAGTCACCCTCCGGGACCAATGCATCACGGCGCCCCTCATGGTTGCGGCAGACGGTGTCAACAGCGCAACCGCCCGGGCCCTGTTCGGTCGGGCCTTCGATCCGCAAAAGATCGGCTTTGCGCTTGAAGTCGAAGTGCCCACTGAAACGCCCCCCGACACGCCTGTACGGATTGATTTTGGCGCTGCCGACTGGGGCTACGGCTGGGACTTTCCCAAGGTCTGCGGCCGCACGATCGGCGTCGGCGGGATGATGCAGCGCAACACGGATCTCAAGGCCTCTCTGGCCACCTACCTGTCCCAGCTGGGCGTCACGACCGACAGCCCGGTCAAGGGGCAGTTCCTGCCCTTTGGGTCCTATCGGCGCATTCCGGGCCAGGGTACCGTCCTGCTGGTCGGCGACGCGGCGGGACTGGTCGATCCGATCACCGGCGAAGGCATCGCCTATGCGATGAAAAGCGGGCAGCTCGCCGCGCAATCAGCCATCGGGGCGCTGCACCGCGGGAATCCCGGCTCTGCCTTGCCCCGCTACCGCGCCGCCCTGCGTCCCATCCATCGTGCCATCGATCAGGCCCGCATGATCCGGCCACTGATCTTTCTCCCGGCATGCCGGAGCGGTTTTATCTCCGGATTCCGTAATTCTTCGACGCTGCGCACGGAATACATGCGGCTTCTTGCGGGCGAAACTGAATATGGCCAGATCACGCGCCGCACAATCGCCCGTCTGCCACGATTTATTGTTCGCAGTCTAACAAACTAAAAATTTCCAAGGCCCGACCGCTTCTCTCTTCGCTCCGCCTGCGATCTTTACCAATTGGTATGTTAAAGGCTGCAGATTGAAGACGAAGTGGTTTAGGGACGACCCATGGCGATCGTCGGTTTTTTGTTGGGTAGTGTCATGGGCGCCGCTAGTGGCTTGCTCGGATGGCTGGCGTTCGAAATTTCCATTTCCAGGGCCTTGGCCCTGTACTTCGTAACTGGTTTGACAATCGGAACGCTGATCCTCGCCCTGAGCTATCTTCGCAAAACACAGCGCAAAGGGGCAGGTTCCAGAGCGCGCGGAACGAGGCGTACCTGATCATGCAACACGTTAACAACACCACGTAGACGGCTGAATTTACTTAACAATCCCGCCTTGTACATACGGCAATATAAGGAAAAAATTCACGTCACGGACATGGTTGAAGATATCACCCCCCCTAGAGATTTCGCCCTTACTGACCCGTGAGGTTAATCTTGCACCTGCTCGATCAGCGCCTCTACTGACGGACCCATTGCGGCGACGATCCGCATGACCCCTTCCGCATTGGGATGAATACCATCCGCCTGCATATAGGCGCGCACATCCTCCGGGCGACGATCACCTTCGGTCAAACCCTGAAAGAATTCCGGGAAATAAAGTGTGCCGTATTGGTTCGCCAGTTCGGGATATATCGCATCAAAGCTGGTCTTGAATTGCGGCCCGTAATTCTCCGGCGCGCGCAGGCCGACCAGAAGCACAGGTAAATTGCGGGCCGCGGCCACCTTCAGTATCCCCTCCAGATTGGCCCGCGAATTTGTCGGATCGATGCCACGCAACAGGTCGTTGCCCCCCAGCGTGACAATCATCCCATCGGTACTGTCCGCGAGCGACCAGTCCACCCGGCTCAGGCCCCCCGCCGTCGTATCCCCGGACACACCGGCATTCACAACCGTCACATCATGCCCCCGTGCCCGCAGCCAGGCCTGCATCTGCGGCACAAACCCATCCTCGCGCGGCAGCCCGTAGCCTGCCGTCAAACTGTCGCCAAGCGCCACTATTTCGACCGGTTCGGCCTGCGCAAATGTCGCCCAGCCCAGCAACAAAGCCACTGCAAGCTTGCTCTGCAGCGCAGCAACCCCATATGTCCTTAAACTCATGATGTTTGGACCCTTCCTTTATGACCGATCCTGTTCTTGCCCTTAAAGATGTCACTCTTCGCCTGAACGGCAATGCCGGAATGGTCGAGATCCTTCACGGGATCACCCTGGATGTCCACAAGGGCGAGACTTTGGGCCTGATCGGCCCCTCGGGCTCGGGCAAATCCTCCCTGCTGATGATCATGGGCGGGCTGGAGCGTGCCACAAGCGGCAGCGTGATGGCGCTGGGGCAGGACCTGACCCGGTTGAACGAAGACGGTCTTGCCCGCTTTCGCCGCGATCATATGGGGGTGGTGTTCCAGTCCTTTCACCTGATCCCGACGATGACCGCACTGGAAAATGTCGCCACACCGCTGGAACTTGCGGGCAAGGCGGATGCCTTCGACCTCGCCGGCGCCGAGCTTGAGACCGTTGGCCTTGGCCACCGGGCCGATCATTACCCGGCGCAGATGTCGGGGGGTGAGCAGCAGCGCGTCGCCCTTGCCCGCGCCTCTGCCCCGCGTCCAAAGATCCTGCTGGCGGACGAACCGACCGGCAACCTCGACGGCGTGAACGGCGATGCGATCATCCGGATGCTGTTCGATCTGCGCGACCGCCACGGCGCGACGCTTGTCCTTGTCACCCATGCCAATTCGCTGGCTGAAAAATGTGATCGGGTGATCCGCCTGACTGATGGCCGCATCGCACCGCAGCATCGGCAGGCTACAGAACAGGCCGCAGAATGAGCCTTCGTATTGCTGCACGGTTCGCCCGCCGCGAGTTGCGCGGGGGCCTGTCGGGTTTCCGCATCTTCATCGCCTGCCTTGCTCTGGGCGTTGCCGCGATTGCAGGCGTCGGTTCCGTCCGTTCCGCGATCGAGGCCGGTCTGACCGATCAGGGGGCTGTTCTGCTCGGCGGCGACGCCGAGGCGCAGTTCACCTACCGCTTCGCCACACCCGAGGAACGCAGCTGGCTCGACTCCGTGGCAACCCGGGTGTCCGAGGTCACCGATTTCCGCTCCATGGCCGTGGTCGACCCGGACGGGGTCGCGGAACGCGGCCTGACGCAGGTAAAATCGGTCGACGCCGCCTATCCGCTCAAGGGCGAGATCCTGCTTGATCCGCCCATGCCCTTGGCTCAGGCGCTCGCAACAAATGATCTGCCCGGCGCGGTCATGGCCCCAATTCTGGCCGACCGCCTTGGGCTGGAAACCGGCGACACCTTCCGTCTTGGCACCCAGGATTTCACCCTGAATGCCGTCATCGCGCGCGAACCCGACAATTCCGGCGCGGGCTTCTCCCTTGGTCCCCGCACGATCGTGCTGACGCAGGATCTCGCCAATTCCGGTCTGCTGACGCCGGGCACGCTGTTTGATTCCGAATACCGGCTTGATCTGCCGCCCGGCACCGACCTTGACGCCCTTCAGGTCCGGGCCGAGGATCGCTTTCGCGACACCGGACTGCGCTGGCGCGATGCACGCAACGGCGCGCCGGGTGTGGCGCGCTTTGTCGAACGTCTGGGCGCCTTCCTTGTTCTCGTCGGCCTGTCGGGACTTGCCGTGGGCGGCGTAGGCGTGTCGGCGGCCGTGCGATCCTACCTCGCGCGCAAGACGTCGGTAATCGCCACCCTGCGCACCCTTGGCGCAAGCCGCGCGACGATCTTTCAGACGTATTTCCTTCAGATCGGCGCGCTCAGCCTCGTTGGTATCGCTCTTGGCGTCCTGCTTGGTGCGATCATCCCGCTGCTCTTTGCGCCGCTCATCACCGCCTCCCTCCCCGTTCCGGCGATCCTTGCCCTGCATCCCGAACCGCTGATCGAGGCGGCGATATACGGCGCCCTCACCGCGCTTGTCTTCACCCTCTGGCCCCTTGCCCGGGCCGAGGAGGTGCGGGCCGCGACCCTGTTCCGCGATGCGCTGGAAAGCGCCAGCATTCTGCCTGCACCGCGCTACGTGATCGCCACCGGCCTCCTGACGCTGCTGCTGGTTGGCACGGCGATGGCATTTTCCGGCAACGCTTGGCTTACCCTCTGGACGGCTGGCGGCATCTTTGGGGCGTTGATCCTGCTCAGCCTCGCCGCCATCGCCATCCGCTGGCTCGCCCGCAGGGCCGCCCCCGCCGCCCGTGGGAAACCGGTCCTTCGCTGGGCGCTGGGTGCCATTGGCGGACCGCGCGAAGGTGCCGCGTCAGTTGTGCTCTCACTCGGCCTCGGCCTGTCGGTGCTGGCCGCAGTGGGTCAGATCGACGGAAACCTGCGCAATTCGATCAGCCGCGACCTGCCCGAAGTCGCCCCGTCCTACTTCTTTGTCGATATCCAGAAGGACCAGATGCCCGGCTTTCTGGAACGGCTGCAAGGTGACCCGGCCGTGCGCAAGATCGACAGTGCCCCGATGCTGCGCGGCGTGGTCACCATGATCAACGGAACCCCTGCGGAAGAGGTGGCAGGCGATCACTGGGTCGTGCGCGGCGATCGTGGCATCACCTATGCCGACCGCCCGGGCAATGACACGACCATCACCGCCGGGGAATGGTGGCCCGAAGGGTACGACGGCCCGCCCCAGGTCAGCTTTGCCGCCGAAGAGGCCGAGGAAATCGGCCTCAAGCTGGGCGATACGATCACTGTCAACGTCCTTGGCCGCGACATCACCGCCACGATCACCAGCTTTCGCGCGGTGAATTTCGCCACCGGCGGCATTGGCTTTGTCATGTGCCTGAACGCCGCCGCACTGGAAAACGCGCCGCACACCTTCATCTCGACCGTCTACGCCACACCGGAATCCGAGGCTCAGATCCTGCGGGACCTTTCCAAGGCATTCCCCAACATCACCGCAATCCGCGTCGCCGACGCCATAGACCGGGTGTCCCAACTGCTCGAAGGCATCGCTTCAGCCACCCGTTGGGGCGCGGCGGCCACCCTGCTGACCGGGTTCCTCGTTCTGATCGGCGCGGCGGCAGCCGGTGAACAGTCCCGCACTTATGAGGCGGCGGTCCTCAAGACGCTTGGTGCAAGCCGCATCCTTATCCTGCGCTCCTTTGCTCTGCGCTCGGCGCTTCTGGGGGCCGGGGCCGGTGTGGTGGCACTGGCGGCGGGCATATTGGGGGGATGGGCGGTCAGCACCTTCATCATGGAAACGGACTTCAGCGTGATCTGGTCATCCGCTTTCGGCATCATCGCGGGTGGGGTGCTGGCGACCCTGCTTGCGGGGCTTGCTTTTGCCTGGCGTCCACTGGCGGCACGCCCCGCCGGGGTGTTGCGCGCCCGGGAATAGAACCTTGCACCGCGCGGCACGGGCTGGCATGGCTTTTGTCATCCCCAAATGGCCAAAGGAATCCCCCCGATGACCGATCATCTGCCCATGACCATCCCCGCCGCGATCACCCCGGCGCAGCGCTCCAGCCTTATCAACCTTATCCGCCGCGCCGCCCGGACCGAGATCCTGCCCCGCTTTCGCGACCTGTCGTCGGTCCAGATCGACCAGAAGTCCGGCCCGCAGGACCTGGTGACCGAAGCGGATCGCGCGTCGGAAAAGATGATCGCCCGGGGCTTGGTCCGCATGTTCCCCAACGCCCTGATCGTGGGCGAAGAGGATGTGGCAGAAAACCCCGACATCGTGGACAAGATCGCCGATGCGCCGCTGGCATTCACCATTGATCCTGTCGACGGCACCTGGAATTTCGCCCACGGCCTCACGCAGTTTGGCGTGATCCTGTCGGCGACGCGTTTCGGCATACCGGTCTTCGGTCTGCTCTACGATCCGATCATGGATGACGTGATCGTCGCGGACACCACCGGGCCTTCTCAGCTGATCAAACCACGCCGCGCCACGCGCACCCTGAGCGTGTCCAAAGGCGGGGCCATCGGGGACCTTACCGGCTACCTCGGCCTCTACCTGCTGCCCAAGGACAAGCAGGCAGAGATGGCCGCCACCATGCCGAATTTTCAGCGTGTGACCTCGCTGCGCTGCGCCTGTCACGAATTCCGGATGCTGGCGCAGGGCCATGTGGATTTCGTCTTTGCCGCCGGGCTTACGCCCTGGGATCATGCCGCTGGCGTCCTGATCGCCCGGCAGGCGGGCGGCCATGTGGCGCTGCTGGATGGGTCGGAATATCGCGCCGACGCGCCACGCTCCGGCTATCTTCTTGCCGCATCGGATGCCGCCACCTGGGCCCGCATCCGCGAACAGTTCGACTTCCTTCTCGCGGACTAAACGGCCCTGCGATGACGGACCGCTCGCAATTCAAACCAGAAGCGCGTTAGTTGCCTTGGGCGGAAGAGTTGCTCCTCCGCCCAAGGAGAACCTACTCTGCCGCCTCGGCATAATCCGACATCGGCGGGCAAGTGCAGACCAGATGCCGGTCGCCATAGACATTGTCCACGCGGTTGACCGGCGGCCAGTATTTGTCCACGCGGAACGCACCCGGCGGGAAACAGCCCTGCTCGCGGCCATAGGGCCGATCCCAGTCGCCCACCAGATCCTCCACCGTGTGCGGCGCATTCTTCAGCGGGTTGTTGTTGGCGTCGATCTCTCCGTCCTCAATGGCGCGGATCTCTTCACGGATCGCCAGCATCGCATCGCAGAACCGGTCCAGCTCGGCCTTGGTCTCTGACTCCGTCGGCTCGACCATCAGCGTCCCCGCCACAGGCCAGCTCATCGTCGGCGCATGGAACCCGGCGTCAATCAGCCGCTTGGCGATGTCCTCGACCGTGACACCGGCGCTGTCGTCAAAGGGCCGCACGTCAAGGATGCACTCATGCGCCACCCGGCCCGCCTTGCCGGTGTACAGGATCTTGTAGGCCCCGCTCAGCCGTGTCGCGATGTAGTTGGCGTTCAGGATCGCCACGCGGGTCGCCTGCGTCAGCCCCTCACCACCCATCATCCGGATATAGGCCCAGCTGATCGGCAACAGCGACGGCGACCCGAAAGGCGCTGCCGACACCGACCCGACCCCGGGTTCAAGCGGATGCGACGGCAGGTGCGGCACCAGATGCGCCTTCACCCCAATCGGCCCCATGCCGGGTCCACCACCGCCGTGCGGAATGCAGAACGTCTTGTGCAGGTTCAGGTGACTCACGTCGCCGCCCAGATCGCCGGGGCGCGACAACCCGACCATGGCATTCATGTTCGCCCCGTCGATATAGACCTGCCCGCCGTGTTCGTGAGTGATCCGGCAAACGTCTTGCACAGTTTCCTCGAACACCCCATGGGTCGAAGGATAGGTGATCATGCAGGCCGCCAGATCGGTGGAATACTTCTCTGCCTTGGCAGTGAAATCCTCTAGGTCAATCGAACCGTTCTCGTCACAGTTCACCGGCACCACCTTCCAGCCGACCATCTGCGCACTGGCCGGGTTGGTGCCATGGGCGTTGACCGGGATCAGACAGACATTCCGATGCCCCTGCCCCTGCGCACGGTGCCAGTCTGCAATGGTCAGCAGGCCCGCATATTCGCCCTGAGCGCCGGAATTGGGCTGCATCGACAAGCCGTCATAGCCGGTGATCTGGCACAGTTTTTTGCTCAGATCGCCGATCAGTTCAGAATATCCTTCGGCCTGATCAGCGGGCACAAAGGGATGCATGTCCGAAAAGGCGCGCCAGGTCACCGGCATCATCTCGGCGGCCGAGTTCAGCTTCATCGTGCAGGACCCCAGCGGGATCATCGCCCGGTCAAGCGCCAGATCCCGGTCCGCCAGACGACGCATGTACCGCATCATCTCGGTCTCGGCCCGGTTCATGTGAAAGACGTCGTGCTGAAGATAGGCGCTGGTGCGCAACAGCGCCTCGGGCAGGCGATACTGCGCGCTGCGATCCGCGTCCGATCGGATAATGCCAAACGCCCGCCAGACCGCCTCGATCGTCGCGGGCCGGGTTGTCTCGTCGATGGTGATGCCGATCTTGGTCTCACCAACCGCGCGCAGGTTCACGCCCTGCTGCACCGCCGCCTGCATCACACCCGTCTGGAACAGGCCCACATCCACCGTGATCGTGTCAAAGAAGACCTCAGGCTCGACCACAAATCCCGCCTCTTCCAATCCGCACGCCAGCCGGACCGTCTTTCGATGGATGCGCTGCGCGATGGCGCGCAGGCCCTTGGGGCCATGAAACACCGCATAAAAACCAGCCATCACCGCCAACAGCGCCTGCGCCGTGCAGACATTCGATGTGGCTTTCTCGCGCCGGATATGTTGCTCGCGCGTCTGCAGGGCCAGACGGTAGGCGCGGTTGCCGTGGCTGTCGATGGACATGCCCACGATCCGGCCCGGCATCGATCGCTTATAGGCGTCCTTGGTGGCCATATAGGCCGCGTGCGGGCCACCATACCCCAAGGGCACACCGAACCGCTGGGTTGACCCGACGGCGATATCCGCGCCCATCGCGCCCGGCTCCTTGAGCAGACACAGCGCCATGGGATCGGCGCTCACGATGCCGATGGCCTTGGCCCCGTGCAGCGCCGCGATCTCGGGCGTGAAATCGCGCACATGGCCATAGGTGCCGGGATACTGAAAGATCGCTCCGAACACCGCGTCGGGGTCCAGTGCATCCACCGCCCCGACGATCACCTCAATCCCCAGCGGCGCCGCCCGTGTCTTCATCACGGCGATATTCTGCGGATGACAATTCTCGTCGACAAAGAACGCCATACTCTTTGACTTGGCCACCCGTTGCGCCATGGTCATCGCCTCGGCGCAGGCTGTCGCCTCGTCCAGAAGCGACGCATTCGCGATCTCAAGCCCGGTCAGGTCCGACACCATGGTCTGATAGTTCAGCAGCGCCTCCAGCCGACCCTGGGAAATCTCGGGCTGATAAGGGGTGTAAGCCGTGTACCACGCCGGATTTTCAAAGATATTGCGCTGGATCGCCGGTGGCGTCACCGTGCCGTGATACCCCATACCGATCAGGGACGTCAGAACCCGGTTCTTCTCGGAAACTTCGCGCATGTGAAACAGCAATTCGCGCTCTGACAGCGCCTTGCCAAAGCTCAGCGGCTTCTCCTGCCGGATCGACTTTGGCACCGTCTGATCGATCAGCGCCCCAAGGTCGGCAACGCCCAGCGTCTCGAACATGGCCGCCATCTCGTCCGGGGACGGTCCAATGTGACGGCGATTGGCAAAATCGTAGGGTTTGTAGTCGATCGGCTCAAAGGGCATGTGTTTCTCCCGTCCGGCCGCGCGGGCCGTTTCCTGTGAACGGGCAACACCCGCTCCAACAGTTGAATTTCTCGAAAACCCCGGTCTTCATGTGTTCAAAAATACTCGGGGGGTCCGGGGGGCTTCCCCTCCGGTTTTCGGCCCGGTGCCATCTGCACCGGGCCGGTCAAACGAAATCAGCCGATGAATTTCTTGTAGGCGGCTTCGTCCATGTAATCGTCCATCTGGCTCATGTCCTCGACCTTGACCTTAAAGAACCAGGCGTCGCCTTCGGGATCGTCATTCACTTTGCCCGGCTCTTCCACAAGGATCTCGTTGACCTCGACAATCTCTCCGTCAATCGGAGCGAGGATATCCGAGGCGGCTTTCACGCTCTCGATCACCACAACCTCGTCATCCTTGCTGACGACCGTGCCGACATCGGGCAGCTCGACGAACACCACGTCGCCCAGTTGCTCTGCTGCGTGTTCGGTGATGCCGACCACAACCGTGCCGTCATCCTCGATGCGCAGCCATTCATGCTCTTCGGTGAACTTCATCTATGTCTCCCGTGACAGTTCAGCGTTTGAAATTAGCAGGGGTGAAGGGCACCTTCACCACCTCAACGGCCAGCCGCTTGCCGCGGACCTCGCCGTATAAAACCGTGCCCGGCACCGCCATCGCGGTCGGCACATATCCCATTGCCACCGGCGCACCGACCGTCGGCCCGAAACCGCCAGAGGTCACCCGGCCCACAGGTTCCGGGCTGTCTTCGGCAGCGAACAGCTCCACGCCTTCGCGCATCGGTGCGCGCCCCCCCGGCAGCAGCCCGACCCGCATACGCGGCGCTCCCCCGACCAGTTCGGACAGGATGCGATCAGCGCCCGGAAAACCACCAGACCGCCCGCCGCCCGAACGGCGCACCTTCTGGATTGCCCAATTCAGTGCGCCTTCCACCGGTGATGTCGTCGCGTCGATGTCATGGCCGTAAAGGCACAGACCCGCCTCAAGCCGCAGGGAATCCCGCGCGCCCAAACCGATGGGGGCGACGTCATCATGCGCCAGCAGCGCCCGGGCAAGATCCACCGCCGCGGCCTCTGGCACCGAAATCTCATAGCCGTCCTCGCCCGTATAGCCCGACCGCGAAATCCAGCATTCGGCCCCGGCGAGCTCAAGCGTGGCCACATCCATGAACTTCATCTCGCGGACGGCTGGATTAAGGCCAGCCAGCACATCCTCGGCCATAGGCCCTTGCAGCGCCAGCAAGGCACGCGAATCGAGCAGCCGCACGATCACATCCGGTTCCAGCGCCGCGCGCATCCGCGCCACATCAGCATCCTTGCAGGCGGCATTGACCACGACAAGAAGATGATCGCCGCGATTGGCAATCATCAGATCGTCCTCGATCCCGCCCTCGTCATTGGTGAACATGGCATAGCGCTGGCGGCCTTCCTTCAGGCCGAGGACATCGACTGGCACCAGCCGCTCGAACGCCTCAGCGACGTTGGCAAGGCGCGATTGCAGGATCACCTGCCCCATATGGCTCACGTCAAACAGACCGGCCTTTGCGCGGGTATGTTGATGTTCCTTGAGAACCCCCATGGGGTATTGCACCGGCATCTCGTATCCGGCGAATTCCACCATTTTGCCGCCAAGTTCCAGGTGCAGGTCATACAGCGGCGTGCGCTTTGGCCCATGATCTTCTGAATGGTCGGCGTGGTGGTGCACATGCCCGCCGGGTCCGTGATTGACACCACAGCCACAAACGTCGCTCACCTCGTACTGTGCCAGATCCGTCTTGCCAGCGTCGTCGGCCTTGCGCGTATCGTCGGTCATAAATCCCCC
Source organism: Puniceibacterium sediminis (assembly GCF_900188035.1). Classification (GTDB taxonomy): domain Bacteria; phylum Pseudomonadota; class Alphaproteobacteria; order Rhodobacterales; family Rhodobacteraceae; genus Puniceibacterium; species Puniceibacterium sediminis. Next base: position 13,420 of record NZ_FZNN01000028.1, read on the forward strand.
GTCCTGTCTGGCCCGGGGTCGGAGTGAACCGGACCATGGGCATTCACCGTACGGGGACCTTCCCCGCATCCGGAACGCCCCCTCTGTCCTGTCGCCTGAGATCATTATCCCTTCGGCGGACGCGACTGGCGCGCCTCTCTCCAGAGTCTTCGATGTCACGGCGGTCCTTGGGCCTGAGAGTTTCCGGGGCGGTTGCTCCTTCGGCACCGGCTGCTGCCGGTTCTCCCGTCGTGACGAGGGTCAAGCTAGACGAGTCTCCCAGTTGACACAAGCGCTCTGCCGCTGCTTTTGGCGCCACACGGACGCTTTTCCAGAGAGCGCAGCGGCTGGTCCTGGACAGACGCCGGGAAATCACCACAGCCTGTTTGACAAGCGCCAGTCCCCCACCCACTTATACCACCATGAGCAACGCATATTTTTTCGGCTACGGCTCACTCGTGAACCGCAGCACCCACATCTACACCCCCGCCTTTCATGCCCGGGCCAGCGGCTGGCGGCGTGCCTGGCGCTGCACGCCGGACCGCGGACCGGCATTCCTGACCGTGATCCCTGATCCCACCTGCGAAATCGAAGGCCTTGTCGCCGGCGTGCCGGGGTTGGACTGGGCCGCGCTGGACCTGCGGGAATCGAGTTACGACCGCCTGCCCGCCTCGCATTGCGTGACCCACTGCCGTGGGGCCGAGGCAGATGTCGCGATCTATTCCATTCCCGAAGCATCCCGCCAACTTCCCGATGACGACCATCCGGTTCTGCTCAGCTATCTGGATGTGGTGCTGCAAGGGTATCTATGCGAATTCGGCACCGATGGCGCCGACCGGTTCGTCACGACAACAACCGGATGGGAGGCCCCGATTCTGGATGACCGTGCCAACCCGCGTTACCCCCGGGCGCAGGAACTGACCGGAACCGAGCGTGACTACGTGGACCGCGCACTGCAATCGTTGGGTTGCAAGGTTCTGGTCTGATGCTGTCCAAGAGCCTGATGCTCGTTCTGCGCTTTGCCCGGCGGCTTGGCGTGCGCGTCGTGCTGATGGCTCTCCTCGCCGTTCTTGCCGCCCTCTTCGCCCCGCTGTTCACGGGCTTCATCCCTGATTCGCTCACTGAACGCTTCGGCTCTGAGGCGGTCCTGCCGATCCTGAACATCCTCGCCGCGTCGTTGCTGACCGTGACCACGTTTTCGCTGGGTGTCATGGTCAGCGCGTTTCAGGCAGCATCCAGCCAGGGCACACCGCGCGTCTATCGCGTGCTGATGCAGGACGGCACGACCCAGACCGTGCTTGCCACCTTCGTCAGCGGCTTTTTGTTCTCGCTCACCGCCCTCGTCATGTTCAACGCGGGCTTTTACAGCGAAGCCGCTGCAGTCGTGGTCTTTGGACTGACGATTCTCACAATCCTGTCGATCATCGTGGCGATCCTGCGCTGGATCGACCTGCTCAGCCACCTTGGCAGCATGGATCACACCCTGTGGCAGGTCGAAGACGCGGCGAATGAAAGCCTGCAGACCATTGCCGGCTCTCCCAACCTCGGGGCGCATAGGATCACAGAAAAGGTCCCGCCGCCGCCCGGGGCGCACCCGGTCTGCTCAAAGCAATCAGGCTATGTGCAGTTCATCGACCTGGCCGGTCTGAACGACGCGCTGTCCGAACAGGACGGCACCCTGTGGATCACCACCATGCCGGGGAAATACGTCCTGCGGGGCCAGCCGATGGGACATGTTTCGGGCACGGATCAGGATCTGGCGGATCGTATCTGCGAATTCGTCACCTTAGGGCGCGAACGCACGATGGAGCAGGATCCCCGCTTTGGCCTTGTCGTGCTGAGCGAGATCGCCGCACGCGCCATGTCCCCGGGCGTGAATGATCCCGGGACAGCCATCGACGTTGTGCATCGGCTGAAAAAGCTGCTGTGGGAATACAGTCAAAGTCTTTCGGCGCAGGACGCTGCGGAAAAGCCCGACGCAGAAGAGGTGCTTTATCCCCGCATCCACCTGTCCGCGACCACCGCCATGGATCTGGTCGATGACGCCTATGGCGTGATCATCCGTGACGCCGCCGGACGGGTCGAGGTGATGGCGCAGATTCTTCACGCACTATGCGATCTGGCCAGTGTCAAAGGGGCCATGGGCGATGCCGCGCGGGTGGAAATCGCCTATGCCCGCGACCATGCCGAGGCCGCGATTTCGAACGAAGCTGACCTTGCCAAGGTCCGCAGCCTAGCGCCGGTTGAACAGGATTGAGATCAGCCGCGCCTGACGCGGGGTGAATGGTTCGGCCGCTGGCACAGCGCCAACACGCGACACAACCCGCATCGCCAGCCACCAGGCAAGCACACCAAACAGAACACCGCCGGCAGCCTGCCCCAGCAGAACCCCCGGCGCGCCCATCCATGCCGATCCCAGCAGCACAAACGGAACCGTTCCCAGCGTATGGCGCCCCCAGTTGATCCATGTGGAATAATAGGGATGGCCAAGGTTGTTGAACGCCGAGTTACCGACGAAGATCACGCCGTTGAAGAACCACAGCAACGCCAGCGGCCCGCAGAACAGGAACACCAGATCCCGCGCGGCGCCATCCAGTCTGAATAACACTTCAAGGGGGCCTCTCAGCGCGAACAAAACCGCGGCGACCAGCACACTGACCACAGCGGTAAAAATCAGCGCATCTCGGAACGCGGTTCTGACCCTTTCAGTAAGACCCGCCCCGGCATTCTGTCCGATGATCGGGCCCACCGCGCCTGACAGCGCAAACAACACGGCAAAAGCCACCGGCGTCAACCGGCTGACGATGGCAAAGCCCGCCACCGCGATTTCTCCGTGTGTGGCCATGGCACGGGTCACGATCGCCTGCCCTATGGGCGTCGCCAGCTGTGTCAGGATCGCGGGCAGGGCAATGGCCAGAATGGGGCGCAGATCCTCGCCGACTTCGCTCAGTTTCGGGGTATCGAATCCGCCGTGATGCCGCTGAATTGCCCATAGGGCCGACCCGGCGATCACGAACCGCGCGGTGACACTGGCAATCGCCGCACCGGTCAGCTCAAGGTCCAGCCCGAAGATCAGCAGCGGATCCAACGCCGCATTCACCAGCCCGCCGATCATCAGCACCGTCATCGACCGACGCGCATCCCCATGTGCCCGCAGAATGGCACCACCAACCACGCCGACCAGAAGCACCGGCAGGCTTGGCAGGATGATCTGCATGAAATCGACCGACAGGTCGCGCGTTTCCCCGACAGCCCCCAGAAGGGTGACCAGCGCCTGAAGGTTCGCCCAGACGATGCCGGCAAAGACCGCGCCAAAGGCAAAGCCGATGATCAATGCATTGGTTGCCCGCCGCCGCGCCAGCGCCCGGTCGCCGCGGCCCAATGCCCGCGCCACCAGCGCGCCTGCAGCAATGGCCATACCGACCCCGAAAGAGCCCGTGAAAAACAGGATCGCCCCGGCATAGCCGATTGCTGCCGCCAGCTCGGCCTTGCCCAGCATGGCGATAAAGATCATGTCGACGAAATCGACGGCGAATACCGCCATCAGCCCGACCGAAGCGGTCAGCGACATCACCGTCACATGCCGCATAAGATTGCCGGTCAGGAACTTTGCCTTGGCTTCCGTCATCGGCTCTTACATCTTCCGGTCAACCCCGAGCGAGGTCTTTGGCGCGGATAACCTGCATCAGCGGCAGCACGTCCGCCATTTCCGGCCCGCGTTGCTGACCGGTCACGGCCAGACGCAGCGGCATGAACAGCCCCTTGCCCTTGCGGCCAGTCGCCTCTTTCACCGCCCCGGTCCACTTGCCCCAGGTATCCTGATCGTAAGGTCCCTCGGGCAGCAGGGCCATGGCCTGCGCAATGAATTCGCGGTCCTCATCGGCCACGACAGGCTCAGCCCCTTCGGAAAACAGCGTCCACCAGCCAGCCAGATCGCCGCGCACGGTGATATTTTCGCGCGCCACCTGCCAGAACAGCTCGGCCTTGTCGTCGGGCACACCCAGTGCCGCGATATCGCCCTTGATCGCGTCGAACGGCAGGCTGTGCAGCTTGCGCGCCGTCAGCGGGAAAAGATCCTGAACATCGAATTTTGTCGGAGCCGAGCCAAACTGTTCCAGTTCGAAACCGTCGGCGATCTCGTCCAGCGACATGCGCAACTCGACCGGCTGGGACGAACCCAACCGCGCCATCAGCGACAGCAGGGCCTCTGGCTCTACCCCCTGCCCGCGCAGGTCCTGCAACGCGAGCGAGCCAAGCCGCTTGGACAGCCCCTCGCCCTGCGGGCCGGTCAGCAGGCTGTGATGTGCAAAGGCGGGCGGTGTGCCCCCCAGCGCGCGGATGATCTGAATCTGCGTCGCGGTGTTGGTCACATGGTCCGATCCACGCACTACGTTCGTCACACCCATGTCGGTGTCATCCACGACCGAGGCCATGGTATAAAGGTTCTGCCCGTCCGCCTTGATCAGAACGGGATCGCTCAGACTTGCCGCATCAATCGACAGATCCCCAAGGATACCGTCCTTCCATTCGATCCGCTCCTGATCCAGCTTGAAACGCCAGACACCGGGCCCGCGTTCGGCACGCAGCTTGTCCTTTTCCGCCTCTGACAGCGCCAGCGCGGCCCGATCATAGACCGGAGGCTTGCCCATGTTCAGCTGCTTCTTGCGCTTGAGGTCCAGCTCAACCGGACTCTCGAACGCCTCGTAGAAGCGCCCCATTTCGCGCAGCTGGTCCGCCGCTTCGGCGTAACGGTCCAGTCGTTCTGACTGCCGCTCGGTCTTGTCCCAGGTCAGGCCCAGCCATTCCAGATCCCGCTTGATCGCGTCCACATATTCCTGCTTGGACCGTTCGGGATCGGTGTCGTCGATCCGTAGGATGAAGGTTCCGCCTGCCTTGCGGGCGATCAGATAGTTGAACAGCGCGGTGCGCAGGTTACCAACGTGGATGAAACCGGTGGGCGACGGGGCGAAACGGGTGGTGGTCATGGGTATCTCCTGTTGCTAACGCCTTTCCCACAGACCGGAGGCGTTGTCCAGATTTCCCCTCAGGACCAGCGTGGGTGCAGCGCATCGCGCACCCGGGGGTGGGCATGGGTCCGCATGCCCCCGTTGGCCTGCATATGCGGATCATCCTCGCTCAGTTCCGGATGCTGATGGGCCACCTCCTTGTGCCAAAGCAACATCGCCGCGATCAGCCCGCCCAGCGCCAGCACCGCCAGCAGGCCCATCGCTGCGCCCATCCCCAGACGCGCCCCGGTCCAGCCCGCCAGCGGATAGGTGATCAGCCAGCAAACATGGCTCAGTGCGAAATGTGCAGCAAAAAGCGCGGGCAGATCAGCACTGGCTCCCGACCTGCGGATCAACCGGCCCGAGGGTGTCAGTATCCCCGAATAGAGCCCGCCGATCCCGGCCCAAAGCAGCAGAAACGCCCACCACGATGGCAATTCTGCCCTGAACCAGACAGCCAGCACAGCCATCAGCGCCACCAGCGCAAGGGTAGCACCCAGCATCACGGACCGGTCGCTGACCCGTTTCAGCACACCTGGAAGCGCCAGCGCCACCACCATCGACCCCGCGCCAAAGGCGGCCATTGCCACGGCCAGCCCGCGTTCACTGCCGCTGTAACCGACGCGAACCATCACCACGGTATTCACCAGCACAAAGGCCGATGCTGCCGCCCCTGCCAAAGTCACTGCCAGCAACCCGCGCAGACGTGGTGTCGCAAGATAAATCCGCAGCCCCTTTGTGGCCCGTTCCACAAACCCGGCTTTCTGGTCCACCTTCACGACGGGCAATACCGCCACAAGAACAAGCACCGCAGATCCCAGAAACCCGATCACCGTGCCGACGAACAGGCCGGAATAGGACACCACGCTCAGCAGCAGCCCCGCCAGCGCCGGGCTGGTAAGGTTTTCAAGGTCGTAACACAGCCGCGACAGCGACAGCGCCCGGGTGTATTCCTCCTCGTCCGGCAGAACGTCGGGCAAAAGTGCCTGATAAGCCGGCGTAAAGGTGGCCGAGGCCGCCTGCAGCAGAAAGATCAGCACATAAACCTGCCAAAGCGCATCGACGAAAGGCAAAGCCAGCGCCACAGCCGCGCGCAACAGATCTGCCCCGATCAGCACCGCCTTGCGCGGCAGCCTCGATGCCAGCGCCTGCGCGATCGGGCTGAGCCCGACATAGGCCACCATCTTGATCGTATAGGCGATACCCAGTACCGCCCCCGCCTGCGACCCCGCCAGATCATAGGCAAGCAGCCCCAGCCCGACGGTCAGCAGCCCGGTCCCGCTCAGCGCGACGATTTGTGCCGCCAGAAGTTTCAGATAGGTGGGGTTGCGCATCAGTGTATTCATGCGCCAATCCTATGGCGTTCCCGTGGCGAGGCAAAGCCCCCCAAAACAAAGGCCCACATGCGCTGTTTCATTGCTCTCCCCCTGCCCGACTCGGATGTGTCCGTGCTCGAATCGCTTCAGAACCGCCTGCCCTTTGGTCGTCCGGTCCCGCCCGAGAACCTGCACCTTACCCTGGCCTTCCTCGACGAACAGCCGCTCGAAACGCTTGAAGAAATACATGAAACGCTTGAGGCGCTGCGCGCCCCGGCCTTCACCCTGACGCTGGCGGGGCTTGACGGCTACGGCAGTCAGGCGCTGGCGATCAATGCAGACGGAGGACCGGCCCTTCTGGAGTTGCACAAACGCATCCGTTCGCGCCTCCATGGGTTGGGGCTGCAACTGGACCGACGCCGCTTTCGCCCCCATGTGACGCTCGCGCGCCTGCCTGCACAGACCAACGCCGACCAGCAAGATCGTCTTGCCAAATTCCTCCTGCGCGAGGCGACGATAAAGATCCCCGACATCCCGATCCGCAGCTTTGCGCTCTATAGCTCTCTCCTGCGCTCGTCTGGCGCTGAACACGAGGAGTTGTCGCGCTATCCGCTCACGTCTTGACGCAAATGTCGGCCGCGCGCCCTTCCTGCGGGCCCTCACAGAGTCCATATGCAGGATATGTCCGACCCAGATCTCACCGCCCCCGATCTCGATTCGTTCTACAGGATGGCGCTTGCCGCCATAGATCAGCTGCCGCCGGGCTTTCAATCGGCCGCACGCGCCGTGATCCTGCAGGTCGAAGACATGCCGCAGCAGGACGTTCTGCGCGATCTTGATATCGATGACCCGATGGATTTGACCGGCCTCTACGACGGCATCCCGATGACCGAAAAATGCTTTGCCGATCCCGCCCCGTGGCCAGACACGATCTGGCTGTTCCGAAAACCGATCCTCGCCGAGTGGCGTGATCGGGGCAACGTCGGTTTGGCCGACCTGGTCACCCATGTGATGGTGCACGAACTCGCGCATCATTTTGGCTGGTCAGACGCGGATATCGCCACTGTCGATCGATGGTGGGAGTGACGCAAACCACCCCGACCGAGCGCGTGCAAAAGTCTCCGGCGGGGGAATCACACGTACGACAGGAATGTGCTTGTGGCGCAACCTGCACGAACTGGCGCCAGTCACCGACCCTGCTGCTAACCTAACGCCAGCAGCGCCTCAATACGTTGGACAAACCTTGCCGGGGACAACTCCGTCGCTGCCGTTCTGCGTGCGGCGCCTGACATGCGCATCCGCAGCTCGGGAGAGGACACCAGTGGCTCCAACGCCGCCTCCAAAGCCCCGGAACGGCCCATCTCGACGCGGAGCCCATCCCGCCCTTCGGTCACATAGCCGGCACTGCCGCTGTCGGTCGAGATCACCGGGACGGTGCCGTATGCCATGCCCTCGACCGGAGCGATGCCCAGCGGCTCACCGACCGAAGGCAGAACGCAGATATGGTGGGCTGCGTAGAGTTGCGCCATCCCGGCAAAAGGCACGTTCCCGAGGATATCGATCCAATCGCACGCTGCCGCTTCGGCGCGCAACGCGGCTTCGTGGTCGGAATCGGCGCCGCTGATGTCATGGCTGGTGGACCCTACCAGCGTCAGCCGCACACGCGCGCCCCCGCCAAGGGATTTCAGTGCGGCGATCAGCAGGTGCTGATTTTTGCGAACCTGAGCCAGTTTGCCAACGCAAAGTATCCGTACAGGCGTACTTGCCGGGTCGCGCTCTGCCCCGGCAGGCAAGGGCAGCGCTGCCGTCGGCCATGGCAGATAGAAGGCCCCGCCGTCGCGGGGGGCATCCGCATCAAGCCCCGGCACAGGCGTCACTCTTTGCCAAGGACGCCCCTGCATCCACAGCGAAACGCGTTTGCGCAAGGACCTGACCTGCGTCATAGGCCTGAGGTCGTAGCCAACCACCCGCAGTTGCAGATCACGCCCCGCGCGCGCGACCTGTCTCGACAGCCCGCCCGAGTTGCGCAGCAATATCAGATCGGGGGCTGCACTTCTCAGCAAGCCCGCCACCTCCGCGCGCCCGGGACTGTCGCCCAGAACCTGTGGCTCCACGATTGAATGATCCTCCATCCCGACGGATTCGGATGCCGCCAGCACCGTGACCCGGTGCCCGGCATCAATCAGCGCGCGGGTGGCAAAAAACAGGTTGGTGTGGAACCGCGGCACGACAAAAAGGACATGCGCCATATCGATCAGCTTCCGTCGCGCCAGCGGTTCACGATAGGATAGCGCCGGTCGAGCCAGAAGGCACTGTCCGAAAGACGCGCGCCGGGGGCAGACTGAAAACGTTTGTATTCGCTGATATAGACCAGATGCTCGATCTTCTTGGCATCCGCACGGTCGTATCCGGCGGCAACGCAATCCTCGATCGACCCATCTGCGTCGATGAGAATCTGTAGAATGCCGTCCAATACCGGATAATCGGGCAGTGAATCGCTGTCTTTCTGGTCCTCGCGCAGCTCGGCCGAGGGCGGCTTGTCGATGATCCGTTCTGCAATCACCTCGCCCTCTGGGCCCATCATCCAATCCCGATGGTTGGCATTGCGCCAGCGGCAGGCATCAAAGACCCGGGTCTTGTACATATCCTTGATCGGATTGTAGCCGCCCGCCATGTCGCCATAGATCGTCGCATAACCGACCGCGACTTCGGATTTGTTGCCGGTGGTCAGAAGCATCTCGCCAAACTTGTTGGACATCGCCATCAGCAGCAGACCGCGCAGGCGGGACTGGATGTTTTCCTCGGTCAGGTCAGGTTCGGTACCCGCAAAAATCGGTGCCAATGTCACCGTGATCGCCGCACGGCCTTCAGTGATGGGTACAAAGTCGTAACGGCAGCCAAGCGCCTCGGCCACCGCCTTTGCATCCTCAAGCGACGCATCAGAGGTGTATTCGGAGGGCAGCATCACGCAGCGCACATTTTCAGCGCCGATTGCATCTACCGCGATGGTGGCGACAATGGCGCTGTCGATCCCGCCCGACAGGCCCAGAAGTACCTTCTTGAACCCGGTCTTGCGCATGTAGTCGCGCAGGGCCAGGACCATGACACGGTAATCCTGCTCCATCGCGTCAGGATGCGTGGTGAACGGCCCCGGCAGACAGCGCCAGCCATCCGCGCCCCGTTCCAAATCAACATGGGCCACAACCGCGTCAAACACGGGCAGCTGCACGGCGGGTTCGCCGCCGGGGTTGAGCACGAATGACCCGCCGTCGAAGACCTGATCGTCCTGCCCGCCCACCATGTTGAGGTAGATCAGCGGAAGGCCCGTTTCGACCACGCGTGCGACCATCTGGTTCAGCCGCACCTCGTACTTGCCCCGATGATAGGGCGATCCATTCGGTACCAGCAGGAATTCTGCGCCGGTTTCGGCCAGCGTCTCGGCCACATCTTCATACCAGGCATCTTCGCAGATCGGAGAGCCGATACGGGTGTTGCCGACTGAATATGGCCCCCCAAGGGGGCCGGCGTCAAAAATCCGCACCTCGTCGAACACCGTGTCGTTGGGCAGGTGGTGCTTCAGCACGGTCGAAGTGATCTTGCCGCCCTTGCAGATGAAATAGGCGTTGAACAACTCGGTCCCTTCGACCCACGGCCCACCAATGGCCAGCGCCGGACCATCGGCACAGTCTGCCGCCAGCGCGCGCACAGCCTGAATGGCGTCCGTGTAGAATGCCGGTTTCATGACCAGGTCCTGAGCGTTGTACCCGGCGATGAACATTTCGGGCAGCGCAACCATGTCGGCCCCCGCCGCACGCCCCTGTTCCCAGGCGTCACGCGCAAGCGCTGCATTGCCGACAAGGTCACCCACCGTCGGATTGAGCTGTGCCAATGTCAGCCGGAACCGCTCTGCCATACCGTGTCGCCTTTCGCTTCAATTCCGCGTGTCCACATAGCAGAACGCCGCCCGAGGGGAAGCACCTGCGGCCAAAAGAGATTGTATCGCGCGGCGGCGTCCCCTAGATTTTGGGCAGTTTCAGACAATGAGACACAGGCAAGGGCGGACGGGTGACATGACCATGACATCGCGACACAACATAAAGCTCGCGGCAGCCTTGGCGCTGACAGCCGTTCTGGGCAGCGCGGCGCTGGCACAGCAGAGCGACGATGTGCTGACCAAACAGTACGACGATGGCGGCGTCTACGAGGGCACGTTCCGCAATGGCCTGCAGGACGGCACTGGCACCTACAGGCTGCCCAACGGCTATGAATATACCGGCGACTGGAGCGATGGTGAAATTCGCGGCAAGGGCGTCGCACGCTTTCCCAACGGTTCGGTTTACGAAGGCCAGTTCGCCAAAGGAAAGCCCGAGGGGACGGGCAAGATCGTCTTTGCCGATGGCGGCACCTATGAGGGCACCTGGCTGGACGGCAAGATCACCGGTCAGGGCGTGGCGAATTACGCCAACGGCGTGCGCTACGAAGGTTCGTTCCGCGAGGCGCTGCATCATGGCCGCGGCACCATGACCTCGCCCGGCGGGTACAAATACGACGGCGACTGGGTCAACGGCGTGAAAGAAGGCAACGGCACCATCACCTATCCGGATGGCTCGGTCTATGCAGGGCGTGTCGCCGACGGGACTCGTGCCGGCGAAGGCAAGCTGACCATGCCCGACGGGCTGATCTACGAAGGCATGTGGCAGGGTGGCCAGATCGACGGTAAAGGCAAGCTGACCCAGCCCAATGGCGACATCTACGAAGGCGATCTGGTCGCCGGTCGGCGTGAAGGCCACGGCAAGGTGACCTACGCCAATGGCGACATCTACGAAGGCACCTTCGTCGCCGACCAGCGGCAAGGTCAGGGCAACTTTGTCGGTTCGGATGGCTATCTCTATTCCGGCAACTGGGTTGCGGGGCAGATCGAGGGCCAGGGCCAAGTCACCTATCCGGACGGATCGGTCTACGTCGGCCTATTTCGTGGCGACCTTGCCAATGGTAAGGGAAAGATCACCTATCCCGATGGATCAACCTACGAGGGCGACTGGGTCGATGGGGTGATCGAGGGCAAAGGCAAGGCCGTATACGCCAACGGGCTGATCTACGAAGGTGCCTTCGTAAATGCCCGCAACAACGGCTTTGGCGTGATGACCTATGCAGACGGCTACCGTTACGAAGGCGAATGGAAAGACGGCCAGCGTCATGGACAGGGCACCGCAAGCTATCCGGACGGCACTGTCTATACCGGAGCCTTCAGCAACGGCCAGCGCCATGGCAAGGGCGACATCACAATGGGCGACGGCTTCAAATACTCGGGTAATTGGGCCGATGGCGAAATCGAGGGAACCGGCACGGCAACCTATTCCAATGGCGATGTCTATGAGGGGACCTTCAAGGACGGCAAGCGTCAGGGCAAAGGTACCATGCGCTACGCCACCGGAGAAGAGGCGACCGGCGAGTGGGTCAACGGCGCGCTGAGCGACGGATGATCGGCGCGCCCACCAATGCGATTTACTGAGCGGGGTCTGCCGCCTGTTGATACCCGCCCGACTCGCCTGTGATGGAATAGCCATCGTTGCGGAAAACCGATGCGCGATCTAAAAGCACGGCGCGGACGCGCCAATGGAATTCTCGACGATACAGCGCCCGCCCCCGATTTTCCGGGTTCCCATTTCAAAAACCGCACCTATACTGCGCGATATGACAACCACGCGCCATATCCCGACCCATAACCGCACTTTTCGTGCGGCTGTCGGTGTTGGTGGGCGCCCCTGTGGCGCGACTCCGCTTGGCCTACTTCTCCTAATTCGCCTCTGAGCGTGCCGTCACGGCGCGAACGCTCAGAGGAGGCTGTTCCGCGCCGCACGAACTCAGGAGAAGAATAGAAAGAAATCCGACATGACCGATACGACCAATACCCCCGCCAATGACCGGGTGTCGCCAGTGACGGCGAAAGAACGTGTGGTGATTTTCGACACGACATTGCGCGATGGCGAACAATCCCCCGGCGCCACCATGACCCATGACGAAAAGCTCGAAATCGCCGAACTGCTCGACGACATGGGCGTCGATATCATCGAGGCCGGCTTTCCTATCGCCTCAGAAGGCGACTTTCGTGCTGTATCCGAAATCGCCAAGCGGTCAAAGCAGTCGGTGATCTGCGGCCTTGCACGCGCGCAGTATGGCGATATCGATCGCTGCTGGGAGGCGGTCAAGCACGCGGCCCAGCCGCGCATTCATACCTTCATCGGCACCTCGCCGCTGCACCGCGCCATCCCCAACCTGACCATGGACGAGATGGCCGAACGGATCGAACAGACCGTGACGCACGCCCGCAACCTGTGCGACAACGTGCAGTGGTCGCCGATGGACGCCACCCGAACTGAATGGGACTATCTCTGCCGCACGGTTGAGATCGCCATCAAGGCTGGAGCCACCACGATCAACATCCCCGACACCGTCGGCTACACCGCGCCCGTTGAATCCGCGGCCCTGATCCGCAATCTCATCGCCACGGTGCCAGGCGCGGATGATGTGATCTTTGCCACGCATTGCCACAACGACCTTGGCATGGCGACGGCCAACTCGCTGGCTGCGGTCGCGGGTGGTGCGCGCCAGATCGAATGCACGATCAACGGCCTTGGCGAACGCGCCGGCAATACCGCGCTCGAAGAGGTGGTCATGGCCCTGCGTGTGCGCGGCGATATCATGCCCTACGAGACGCGGATCGACACCCGCAAGCTTATGCACATCTCGCGCCGCGTCGCGACCGTGTCGGGCTTTGCCGTTCAGTTCAACAAGGCCATCGTTGGCAAGAACGCCTTTGCGCATGAAAGCGGCATCCACCAGGACGGCATGCTCAAGAACGCCGAGACCTTTGAAATCATGCGCCCCGAGGATGTCGGCCTTTCGGCCACCAACCTCGTGATGGGCAAACATTCGGGGCGCGCCGCCTTGCGTGACAAACTGCGCCAGATGGGGGTCGAGGTCGGAGACAACCAGCTCAAGGATGTCTTTGTACGGTTCAAGGAATTGGCTGACCGCAAGAAGGAAGTCTATGACGACGACATCCTCGCTCTTGTCACGGCCAGCACCGAAGTCGATGACCGGTTGCAGATCCTGAACCTGCGGGTCGTCTGTGGCACCGGCGGCCCAGCCGAGGCGCAGCTTGAGATGGAGATCGACGGAAAGGAAGTCTCAGCCACCTGTTATGGCGACGGCCCGGTGGATGCGACCTTCAAGGCGGTGCGGGAACTGCATCCCAACACTGCCAAGCTGCAACTCTATCAAGTGAATGCGGTGACCGAGGGAACCGATGCTCAGGCCACGGTCTCTGTGCGGTTGGAAGAGGACGGCATGATCGCAACCGGTCAATCTGCAGATACCGATACGGTGGTCGCCTCGGCCAGGGCCTATGTGAATGCTCTCAATCGTCTGCTCGTTCGGCGCGAAAAGATTCAGGGCAAGGACACCAAGGAAATCAGCTACAAGGACGTGAGCTGACCGCTCAGACCGCAGCTCCGGACACATCTTCGGGCTCGCGGCGAAACAAGCGCCAGAATACAGCAAAACGCCGGGCACAGCCCGGCGTTTTTCCTTTGGATCAAGTTTGGGGATGGGTCATTCCCCCAGAGCAATCCCCTCGCGGCGAGGATCCGCACCGCCACGCAGACCGTCAGGCCCCACCGAAATCGCGTGCAGGCCCGAGTTCATATCCCTCACCGACACTTCATAACCCAACATCTCCAGATCCGGTCCCAACGTTTCCATCGGTGTTCCAGCCTCTAGGTCAAATGGCCCGAACCGGTTCACCCCGTGCGGCGCTGCAACTGCCTGCTGCACATCCATGCCCCAATCGACAAAAGCGATGACCGCCTGTGTCACATATCCGATAATCCGACTGCCCCCGGGGCTGCCCAGAACCAGCACGGGCTTGCCATCCTTGCGAACGATGGTCGGCGCCATCGAGGATCGCGGCCTTTTGCCCGGTTCGACACGGTTCGCAATCGGCACACCATCGACGTGTGAGCGGAACGAGAAATCCGTTAGCTCATTGTTGAGCAGGAAACCGTGAACCATGAGGCGAGAGCCAAAACCGTTCTCGATGGTCGTCGTCATGGATAATGCGTTGCCGTACTGATCGATGATTGAGATATGCGAGGTCGAGGGAAATTCGATACTCTCATCCTCGGCCCAGAGGCTGGCATGATCAAAGGCCGGGTTGCCTGCGCTCACCTCTGGCAGGGCATCGTCACCGGCCAGAAGCTGCGAGCGTTCCGCGAGATAATCCATGGACACCAGCCCCTTGGTCGGCATGGGCACGAAATCGCTGTCCGCCATATAGCGTCCCCGATCAGCAAAGGCGAGCCGCGAGGCATCACCGATCAGGCGCCAGGCTTCGGCATCCGCAGGACCCGGCAACTCGTAGCTTCCGAGCATCCCAAGTACCTGACCAACCGTCAACGCCCCCGAAGACGGCGGCCCCATGCCACAGACCTCGTGCGCGCGATAGTCGACGCAGACAGCGGGCCGTTCCTTGACCGAATAGATCGCCAGATCGACTGACTCCATCACCCCGGGGTTGCCCTCTGCACCCTGCACCCGCGCAACGATGTCCTGCGCGATATCGGAGGTGTAGAGTACTCCGGCACCTTCTGCCGCAATGCGTTTCAGCACATCGGCATAGGGCTGGTTGGTCAGAAGCGATCCCGCCTGCAAGGGCCCACCACCGGGCAGAAAATAGGCAGCCGTGTCGGGAAACTGCGCCAGCCGTTCGCCATCATCCGCGATCAGTTCGGCCAGCCGGGGCGATACGGCGAACCCCTGCTCTGCCAGAGATATGGCCGGATCGAACAGACCACCCCAGGCCACCTTGCCCCAGCGGTCATGTGCCGCCTGCATCAGCGCGGGCGTTCCAGGCACTCCAACGGAACGCCCCCCAACCACAGCATCGAAAAAGCTCAGCGGCGCGCCCGTCTCATCCTGAAATAACTGCGGCGTGGCCGCCAGAGGCGCGGTTTCGCGCCCGTCCAGAGTGGTGATCTCGCCGCTCTGCCCGTCGTGCCAAACCAAAAACGCACCGCCCCCGAGGCCCGAGGATTGTGGTTCAACCAGCCCCAGCACCGCCTGGACGGCGATCATGGCATCCGCAGCCGTGCCGCCCTGCCGCAGGACCTCTGCCCCGGCGGACACCGCATAGGGATTGGCTGCGGAGATCATCCAGTTCTGCGCCCGGACGGGTTTGCCATCGGCCTTGGCGGCCAGCGACGCCGCGACTTGCGCAGAGATCGCATCGAAACCGGTCGCATCGGACGCTGGTTCCGGTGCCACCGTGTCCGCCGCCTGCTGAGCACATAATGGCCCGGCCAGAAGCATCACAAAAACACTGACAAGTCTCGGGTATCGCATGAAACTCAACCTTTGGGTGTTCGATGTTGCGGAGACCCTAGCACGGCTTTTCCTTGGGCTCTGCCATTAAATTAATGTTCATGCCCAAAAAATACACAGTCGCCCGAAACCGCCGGACCGTCCCAGCCGGTTCAGAGCATTGACGGAACGACCTGATCGGGCGGGCGGTGGCCATCGGCAAAGGTTTTGATGTTCAGCAACACTTTTTCGCCCATCTCGAGCCGCCCTTCGACCGTGGCAGAGCCCATATGCGGCAACAGGACGACGTTGGGCAGATTGCGCAGCTCGGGGTTCACATCGACACCCTTTTCATAGACGTCGAGGCCCGCTCCGGCCAACTCCTTGGCTTTCAACATCCGCGCAAGGGCGTTTTCGTCGATGACTTCACCACGCGAGGTGTTGACCACCACGGCCGTTGGTTTCATCAGCTTCAACCGCCGCGCATTGAGCAGGTGAAAGGTCGACGGCGTGTGTGGGCAATTGACCGATATCACGTCCATCCGCGCGACCATCTGGTCAAGGCTTTCCCAGTAGGTGGCGCCAAGCGATTCCTCGACTTCGGGGCGCAGACGGCGGCGGTTGTGATAATGGATCTGCATGCCAAACGCCTGTGCCCGGCGCGCCACGGCCATACCGATACGGCCCATCCCAAGGATACCCAGCCGCCGCCCGCCAAGCCGCCCGCCCAGAAAGGCCGTCGGCGCCCAGCCACTCCACGTGCCTGCCTGCATCACGGCCATACCTTCGGGCATGCGCCGCGTCACCGCAAGCAGCAGCGCCATGGTCATGTCGGCGGTATCTTCTGTTACCACGCCGGGCGTGTTGGACACCAGAATGCCGCGTTGCCGGGCTGTGGCGACGTCGATGTGGTCGATCCCCGCGCCAAAGTTGGCAATCAGCCGCAGCCTGTCGCCCGCCTGCCCGATCATGCCAGCGTCCAGCACGTCGGTGATCGTCGGGACAAGCACGTCAGCCGACTGCATGGCCTGCGCCAGTTCGGTCCGGGTCATTGGCGTGTCGTCAGTGCGCAGCGTTGTTTCGAACAACTCGCACAGCCGCGCCTCGACCGGTTCGGGCAAGCGTCGCGTCACGACAACACTCAGACGTTTTGATGACATGCCATGCTTCCCCACTCTATCCCTGCCGTCAGTTTCCCGGCACAGTGCGTCATATCAAGACGGGTCACAAGAACCCCGCCGGAAAAACTCTGAGCAGGACAAAAGAATGATCGGTACAATGAAGGGATGGGTTGCGGCAGCCGCCCTGGCACTGGCCGTTTCTGGCGGCGTCGACGCGGCGCAAGCCGCACAGGAACGCGGCGCGGTGACCAATCTGCCGATTCCCCGCTTTGTTTCGATGAAGGCGTCCGAGGGCAATGTACGGCGCGGCCCCTCGCTGACCCACCGCATCGATTGGGTCTACAAGAGGCGCGACATGCCACTAGAGGTGACCGCAGAGTACGGCCACTGGCGCCGGGTGCGCGACCGCGATGGCGCAGGCGGCTGGGTACACTATTCACTGCTGTCGGGCGTCCGCACAGTTCTCGTCGAACAGGACATGCTCGAACTGCATAGCCGCCCGGAGGATAAGGCACCTGTGGTCGCGAAGCTGGCGCTTGGGGTGATTGCACGGTTGGGCGAATGCGAAACCGACTGGTGTGAGTTGACCGCCGGTGGATATTCCGGCTGGGCGGTCAAGCGGGCAATGTGGGGCGTGGATCCGGCCGAACTGCGCGAATAATTCAGGCTCCTGCAGGTGCGCGCGCTTGGGTGGCAGCGCAATCGCGCAGGCGCAGCAGCGAATCCAACACAAGGGCAGTCGGATCGATATTGACGGCCCGCCCGTGCCGCGCACGATCCCCCGAGCTTTGCGCCAGTGCCGCCCAAGCCCGGCCCGCCATAGGCGTCGGCGCAAGGCGCGACATTGCCTGGGCCTCGCCGCGCGCAGCCTCGGGTACTGGAGGTGCGCCGGTGACCCCGGTACGGGCAAGTCGAAATACCGCCAGATCCAGCAGCGTGAACAGCAAGTCAAGTCGTTCTTCGCGGCCGCGGGCCGAAACGCTTTCGGCCAGGGCTATCGCGCGCGGGCGATCGAGATCCGGCAGACTGGCGATCATCGCGATCAGATCGCCATAAAGCTTTAGCCCATCAAGGTTCAGCAGACGCAGGGCTGCGCCAACCGATCCTGCGGACAATGCAGCCAGTGCTTCGACCTCTTCCGGGGCGATATCGGCGCCTGCCTGAGCCAACGCCGCCGCCATATCCGGCGCGCTGAGGGGCGAGAGGCGCAATTCCCGGCATCGCGACCGGATGGTCGGCAGCAAGCGCGACGGCTGATGGCTGATCAGCAGCAGGACCGTCCGGGCGGGCGGCTCTTCCAGCAGTTTGAGGATGGCGTTGGCAGCACTTGGATTCATTTCGTCCACGCTGTCCACGAGAACGACACGGCGACCGCCATCGGTCGAGGATAGCGCGAAGAAACTCTTGAGTTCACGCACTTCGTCGACCGTAAGCTGGGTCTTGAGCCGCTTGGCCTTGTCATCCCAGGCACGCCGCACAAGCTTCAGCCCCGGTTCGGACAGAGCCAGCGAGCGGCGCATTACGGGATGATCCGGCGGAATGGCAAGTGTTTCGGGCGGCGGCGGCGCACCGAACATCCCGCCGTCATCCGCCGTGTCCGGCGTTGCCAAAAGAAACCGCGCGATGCGCCAGGCCAGAGTGGCCTTGCCCAGCCCCTGCGGCCCGGTGATCAGCCAGCCGTGATGCAATCGATCAGCCGCAAAGGCCGACAGAAAGGCCTGCTCTGCCGCCCCCTGCCCGATCAGATCAAGGGTTTCTCGCGGATGCGGCGCCCCTTCGACGCGGTCGGGTTCAGGTCGGGTATCGTCACTCATACGGCGGCCCTTGCATGTTGGGGCAACGCCGGGGCCACGGCAGCCAACACATCAGCGGCAACTTCCGCCTCGTCCCGGGTGCCGTCAATCACGCGGATCCTCTCGGGGAACTCCTGCGCCAGCGCCAGAAAACCGGCGCGCATCTGGACCTGCAGATCCTTGCCGAAATCCTCGAACCGTTCCTCATGCGTGGCGCGGGCCTTCGCGCGGGCCAGTGCGGCGTCCGGATCCATGTCGATCAGCAGGGTCAGGTCCGGCTCCTGCCCGATCATAAGGGCATGCAACGTATCGACTGCCCCCCGCAAATCCCCGCGGGACAGGCCCTGATACATCCGCGTGCTGTCGGCAAAGCGATCACATATCACGATTTTCCCCGCTGCAAGGGCCGGGCGAATAGTGCGTTCCAGATGGTCGCGCCGTGCGGCTGTGAAAAGCAGCAGTTCCGTTTCTGCCGACCAGCGGTCTGGATCGCCCTGAAGAACCAGCGCGCGGATTTCTTCAGCGCCGGGCGAACCACCGGGTTCGCGGGTCAACAAAACCTCGTGGCCCAAACCGCGCAAGGTATCGGCCAACTGCCGCGCCTGCGTGGATTTTCCCGAGCCGTCGATACCTTCTAAACTGACGAATAACCCCGCCGAAGTCACATCGTCCCCTCAGGCGATATCATCTCTGGTTCAGAGCTAATTCGCGCGACCAGCGCCTTGCTGGCGGTCAGCATACGGTTGACAAAGCCGCCCCGGGCCACGGCGCTCTGCGCCACCAGTTGGACCCGATGTTCCGGTAGCCCCTCGGGGCGGACGATCAGTTCGGCCAATTGCGCACCCTCCGCGATTGGGGCCTGAAGCGGCCCGGTATAGACCACCTCGGCCTCAAGCGGAGCACCGGTCAGGGTCGGCAGCAGCAGGCTCACATCTTCCTTGGTGACAAGTCCTACGCTGTCCTGCGCCCCGTTCCAGACCTGCGCCGTAGCGACAGTCTTGCCTGCGGTGGTGATCTGCTTTTCAGCAAACTGACGGAACGCCCAGTTCACGACCGCCTCGGATTCTTCGGCGCGCGCGCGCGCACTGTCCAGCCCGGTCATAGAAAAGATGATCCGCCGCCCGCCTTGCTGGGCAGATCCGACAAGGCCATAGCCCGCCTCAGAGGTGTGCCCGGTCTTGAGCCCGTCCGCCCCGATCCCGAGTCCCAGAAGCGGGTTCCTGTTGGTCGAATTCTGCGGCGCGCGACCATCGAACTCGAACTTTTGTTCAGCAAAGATCGGATAGAAATCAGGATAGTCGCGAATAATATGGCTGGCGAGAAGGGTCAGATCGCGCATCGACATCAGATGCCCCTCGGCCGGCCACCCGTTCGAATTCTTGAAGGTCGAACCAGTCATACCCATCTGGCGCGCGCGCCGCGTCATCAGTTCGGCAAAACCCGCCTCTGTCCCATCCGGACTTAGCGCCTCGGCGATCACCGCGCAGGCATCGTTGCCTGACAGAACGATGATGCCGCGCAGCAGATCCGCGACGAGGACCCGGTCAGTCGTGTCCAGAAACATGGTCGAACCGCTATATGACATCGCGTGGCTCGACACTGGCAGGCGCTCTTCAAGGCTCAGCCGACCGTCCCTGATCGCCTCGAATGCCATATAAAGCGTCATCAGCTTGGACATTGATGCAGGCGGCAGCGACTGATCGGCATTCTTTGCCAGCAGCACGGTGCCAGTGGATTGGTCCAGCACAAAGGCCGCCCGGGCACGGGTGTCGAAAGCCTGTGCCGATCCGGCCAGAAGGGCCGCGACCGAAACTCCGGCAATGACCAAGCGAAGGGTCGGGATCATGGCGGTAACTCCTTGCATTTCAGCGACAAGCACCCTCGCACTTGGCCAGAGCGCGGTGGGTTTCCTGCGATCAACTTTGGTCGGCGCAGGCGCAAATCAAGCCCGTTTGCCTGATCGACTTGATCAGCATTCACCTTAACCCCTCGCCGCGCCCAAGAAAAGGCCGCAGCACAGCACAGACAGAAATTCCTGTGCCCGCACTTTCAGAATCGCAAAAGGCGGTCTAAAGGCATCCGAACCGGAGGTTTGGCAGAGTGGTCGAATGCGGCGGTCTTGAAAACCGTTGGGCGTGAGAGCGTCCCCAGGGTTCGAATCCCTGAGCCTCCGCCACTCACGAACAAAAGTGGGCACCGAAGAACGGTTTGCCTGAGGTCTGGTTACGGCTCTTTCAAAATTTGAACGCTGCCCCATGATGGTTATGCAGTCCTCACCCACGACTATTTTGTCAACAAGAGCACGCAGGAGAGCTTTTTTTGCCGGTACTGAACCTCCTGAAAAAACTTTTGACATAGCGTTCACGAAGCCGGATATTTTTGCATGATCGATTTGGGCTTCAGGCTCAAATTCGGCAGCAACCTGATCTCGCTGCAGGCGAAAATTTTTGAGATTCTCGTTTGCTTCAAGGAAACGTTTTTTGAAGTCTGGGTCGGAAGCTTTCACCATGCCCTCCTGAACCAGAGTGTACAGATTGTCGGCCACGCGTTGCGCCACGATGACCTCGGTCTCTCTTGCCGCAAGGTTTTTGGCTATCTTTTCGTGAGATTGACTCTGGCGGTTCGACAGAGGCGCAAGGATATCGGTTACTGCCTCAACGGACAGGAAGTTTTTCTCCAAGCACTTAATAATCAGGTCGTCGAAATCCATCATAGGTACGCTTCGGCCAGCGCAGCTTTTCACACCTGTTCGCATTTTGTGTGAGCAAGAATAATACTTGTAAGCGCCGCCCTTCCCTGTGCGCATGGTCATAGAATTTCCACAGTTGGGGCACTTGCATAAACCGGTCAGAAGGACCGGACCAGTAACCACACGCGGCGGCGTTTTTTTGGGATTCCTTTCAGTCAGTGTGCTCTGCACCACGTCAAATTCAGGCTTTGAAATAAGCGCAGGCACCTTCATAGGAACCTCACAGCCACCATCTTGAGCACTTTTAAAGATAGAATTGCCATAGCAGGTGGGATCCCGAAGCATACGCTGCAGAACGCTTATTCCCCACTTTTTACCTTGCCGAGGCATTGTTGCACAACTCTGACTATGGACGATTCACAACGTGAATCTATGCGGTTAGAGGGTCTTTATGAGCAAGCCACCTCCCGCCCGCTACCG
>NZ_FZNN01000045.1 GCF_900188035.1 Puniceibacterium sediminis
GTCCATCCCGCCATACCTGGCTTTCAGTTTGTAGAACGTCGCAGGGCTCAGGCCGTGCTTCCGGCACAGCTCCGCCGTCGGCAAACCAGCCTCCTACTCTTTGATCACCCCCCTCTCGGGACATTGCTGCGCAATGCCCTGCCGGGCAGCGGATAATCTGCGCTTCGGTGAAACGGCTTTTCCTCATCTCGTCTGCTCCTTCAGGTTGGGCAGACTCTACATCAGACTGAGGAAACTTCCGGGGGGCAGGTCACGGGGTAGTATTTTCCTACGAACCATGAGAGGGTCAGAGGCGCGAGATGGCCGTCAAGGCAGTGAAGCATCGAGGGGTCAGCGTCGCGCTGGTCAGACGTGCTATCGGTACAACCCGCTGTCCAGTGATGAGAACGAGCTGATCGGTGATCTGGCAAGTCATAGCTGGTAAGGAGCGCTGCAAGGCGCTCGAAGTCGTCCAGAGTATTTGGGATGGTCAAACGGCGGCGGCGCTCCTTGCCTAGGATGCCAATCAACACCTCATGCCGGTATTTGGAAATATCGATGGCGACGAACATTGTCGAAGGGATAGATTGAACAATGGTCATAGCCGGTTTCCTCGGCAGCGTGGTTCATGCAAAATCACTATTAGGCCCGGGGCGCGTTTACGGCTGCCAGATGCGCTATTTGACGGCTGCGCAGGCGGCCAGAACCTAGAACCGGCTCTTCTGCCCGACCTGCAACGGTCATGGTTAGATCAGTGGCAAGCTGATGGAATGAGCTGAAAGCTAAGGCATTGCCTTGGTCCATATCCACTAGTCCGCCCCCGCAGAGCGCCTGCACCGAACGATACCACCGCACCGTCAGGGATGGGCTTCTGGACCAATATCATCAATGCATCGAGGACGCCTTGAGCTTCGCCACACAGCGGCTCTGGACTTATGACAACCCTTCCTATGGTTTGAATCCGCCGTCGCGTGAAGGACACGCGGGGCGATAGTCTAGCGGAGAGCGGGGTCCGGCATTAGCTGTTTTCTTTTCCTCTACGTATCGACGGTTAAAGCCGCTGTTTTCCGCGTGAAGTGGTGCCCGGCGCAGATCAGATACAGGCCCGCGGCATCGTCTGGCTTTCAATGAAAATCCCGACTTGGGAAAAGGCGTTTGGCCTGATCGCGCGGATGATGGGCGCGGGGCGGATAGCGCTGGGGGCGAGGAGCATCGTCGGCCTGAGGCTGGGTTACGCCGACAGCTTCGTCCATCGGGTGGCCAAGATCTGCAAGCCGATGTGAAAGGTCTTCTATCGAGTCCGCGATCAGGTGCACGACGATGCCTTCACGCTCCAGCCGCCCGGTCACGCGCAGCAGACGCCCGCCCATGACGATGCGGCGAAAGCGTTCGTAGATTTTGGGCCAGACCACGACATTCGACACCCCGGTTTCATCCTCAAGCGTCAGGAAAATCACGCCCGAAGCGGTGCCGGGGCGCTGCCGAGTGATGACGAGGCCGCAAACCGAAGTGCGTTTGAGCGGTGCCGTGATGAGCCGGTGATGCGGTGTCAGATCCGCGATAGAGGGGCGCAAAAGCTCCATCGGGTGGGCGCGCAGGGTAAGACGCATCGAGACGTAATCCTCGACCACTTCCTCGCCCAGGTACATTGGAGGCAGGGTCACCTCGGGTTCGCGCAGCCCCTCGCCATCAAGCGGATCGGAAAACAGCGGCAGGGGAGCAGGTGCGTGGATGGCACGCACGGCCCAAAGCGCATCGCGCCGGTTCAGCCCCATGCCAACAAAGGCATCCGCCTCGGCCAGACGTTCAAGCACGCCGGGCGCAAGGCCCGCACGTAACCAGAGGCTTTCTGGATCGGGATAACCGTTGCCACGCGCCGCAACGATCCACCCCGCATCCTCCTCGCGCAGGCCCTTGATCTGGCGAAACCCAAGCCTTAGTGCCAATGCCCCATCCGTGCGCCGTTCCAGCCGGTTGTCCCATGCGCTGTGATTGACGCAGATCGGGCGCAGTTCGACATCGTGTTCGCGGGCGTCCCGCACGATTTGCGCCGGGGCGTAAAACCCCATCGGCTGGGAATTGAGCAGCGCACAGGCAAAGATCGCCGGGTGATGGCATTTGAGCCAGGACGAAACATAGGTCAGCATGGCAAAGGCCGCCGCATGGCTTTCGGGAAAGCCGTAATCGGCAAAGCCTTCGATCTGCGCAAAACATTGCTCTGCGATTTCTATGGGATAGCCGTTGGTCAGCATGCCTTTGACGAAGCGATCCCGCTGTGCCCCGATGGTGCCCATGCGCCGAAAGGAGGCAAGCGAGCGGCGCAACTGGTCTGCTTCTTCTGGCGAATAGCCCGCGCCGACGACGGCAATCTGCATCGCCTGTTCCTGAAATAGCGGCACGCCCAGTGTCTTGCGCGTGACTTCGGCCAGTGCTGGGCCAAAGGGTTCGGGCGCCTCCAGCCCCTGACGCCGCCGGATATAGGGTTTGACCATGCCGCCCTGAATCGGCCCGGGCCGCACGATGGCCACTTCGATCACCAGATCGTAAAAGGTTGCGGGCTTCATCCGGGGCAGGAAGTTCATCTGTGCGCGGCTTTCGACCTGAAACACCCCCACGGCATCGGCGCGTTGCAACATCTCATAGGTCTCGGGGTCCTCTTGCGGCACGGTGTCGAGGCAAAGCCGGATTTTCTCGTGGCTTTCCAGCAGTTCAAAGCTTTTGCGCAGGCAGGTCAGCATGCCCAGCGACAGGATGTCGATCTTGAGGACGCCAAGCGTATCAATATCATCCTTGTCCCATTCGATCACCGTGCGGCCTTCCATCGCGGCGTTTTCAATCGGACAGAGGTCGTCAAGCCGTCCACGGGTGATGATGAAACCGCCGACATGCTGGCTGAGGTGACGGGGGAATCCGACAATTTCACCGATCAGGCGGATGGTCTGGCCAAGACGGCGGTCGGACGGGTCAAGACCCAGTTCACGTATCCGCGCCGGGTCGGCCCCGCCATTCGACATGCCCCAGATCTGACCCGAGAGGCTGGCCGTCACGTCCTGGCTCAGACCCATCACCTTGCCCACCTCGCGGATCGCGGCGCGCGAACGGAAATGGATCACCGTCGCGCACAGCCCCGCACGGTGACGCCCATAGCGTTCATAAATCCACTGGATGATCTCCTCGCGGCGCTCGTGTTCGAAATCTACGTCGATATCGGGCGGCTCATCGCGATGCCGCGAGATGAAGCGTTCAAACACCATGCCGATCATGTCGGGGGACACATCGGTGATCGCCAGCAGATAACACAGGATCGAATTGGCCGCCGAGCCGCGCCCCTGGCACAGGATGCCGCGCGACCGGGCCTCTTGCACAATGTCATGCACGGTCAGGAAATAGGCGGCATAACCCAGTTCGCCCACGAGGTTCAGCTCCTTGGACATCAGTCTGTGCGCCCGCTCAGGCGCGCCGCGGGGATAGCGGCGCGTCAGCCCCTCGCGTGCCAATCTTTCAAGCCGTTGTTGCGGCGCTTCATCGCCGGATATCTCGTCAGGGTATTCATAACTGAGTTCCGAAAGCTCAAAACAGCAGCGCACCGCGATTTCCAACGTCCTGCGCAGGGCCGCAGGATGTTGGCGATAAAGCCGCGCCATGTCTTCGGCGCCTTTCAGGCGACGTTCGGCATTGGGCAGGGCCCTTGTTCCAATCCGGTCAATGGTCAGCCCTTCACGCAAGCAGGTCAGGACGTCCGCCAGCTGTCGGCGCGCGGCGTGATGCATCAGCACATCGCCCACAGCCACCATTGGCGCCGCACAGCGCAGCGCCAGTTGCGCGCAGGCGTCAAACCATGCCTGATCCGACCCATCATAGCGGGGTGCGGCACCCAGGAAGACATGGCCCGGAAAGCGGCGTGCAAGGGTCTGGATCGGGGTGCGTGCCTGCACCAGATCGGGTGGAGGCAGCGCGATCAGGATCATGCCCTGACATCCTTCTAGAAGATCGGCCAGATCAAGGTGACACTCTCCCTTGTCTGCGCGCCGTTTGCCCCGGGTCAAAAGCCGCGAAAGCCGCTCATAGGCGGCGCGGTCGGTGGGCAGGGCAATCCAGTCCACGGGGCAATCACGCAGCGCCAGCCGGGCGCCGATGACAAGCCGGGGCAGCTTGCGCATGGTCGGAACGGCCAGATCCTGCGGCGAGCCGACCTCTTGGCGCGAACAGGTATCGATCTGATGGCTGGACCTGATACGCAGGGCCTCGTGTGCCTCTTTGCGCAGGGTTTTGAGCGCGCTATAGGCCCGCACCACACCAGCCAGGCTATTGCGATCGGTGATGGCAATAGCATCCAACCCCAGTTCGGCGGCGCGCAGCACCAACTCCTCAGGATGTGAGGCGCCGGTGAGGAAGCTGAAATTCGAGGTGACGCAAAGCTCGGCATATGTCATGCGAATTCCCCTTGCACGAACCAGCCCGGATTTTGCGGCGTATAAAACAGCCACAGGCGGCGACCTTCGCGCGTATCCACCTTCCAGTAATCGCGCAGGCCAGAACGCCAGGCGTCATCCTCCAGCCACCATTCCGGCGCGATCCGTTCGGGACCAGTGGCGCGTGCGGTGGTCAGGGCCATGCGCCGCCATTTGAAGCGGGCGGGCGGCTGCATTCCCGACGCGGCGATGGGTTCCGGCGGGAAAAGCCGCAGCGGGCGTGGACGCAGGCAGACCCACCCGCTGTCCGGGGCGCTATAGGCCGCAGGCGCGATGGTAAAGCTGCGTTCGGGGATGTGGCTGTCGGCGGGCAGGAAACGCTGCACATTCTCAAGCCCGATCCGCGTCCCGATACGGGTGATCAGATCATTGAGCCGATCAGGACTGGCCTGTCTTGCCATGCTGCCGATCTGCTGCACGGGCAGCGGTTCGACCACTGTGGCTTCGAGCCGGATCTGATCGATCCCAAAGCCTGCATCCACGCCCCCCACGCCCCGTGCAAAAAGCGGTAGGATACGGGCCGGATCACGGATCGCGGCGGCAAGGCGCAATTCGACCTGCTGGCTGCCCTGATCGACACGGCGCAGAGATAGCATCAGGCGACGCGCGCCCGCCTCATGGGTTTTGAGCTTGTCGCAGAGCGGCATCAGAAGTCGTTCTGTCGCGGCCATGACATCGGCAAAAAGCCCGATTGGATCCGGGAAGGTCAGGCGCACGCCGAAATGCGGCGGCTCGGCCTCGGGGCCGATCACTTCGGGGCAATCACCCAGAAGTTGATCTAGACGCAGCATCAGTTCCGTCCCAAAGCGTCGCGCCAGCGGGGCGCGCGCGGTCGTCAACAGATCACCGATGCTGCGCAACCCAAGCCGCTGCAACCGCACGACCATCTGCGGCTCCAGCCGCAGGGCCGCAACCGGCAGCTGCGCAAGCCTGTCGCGTGCCTGTCCGGGCGCGATCCGCCCTTCGCCAAAATGGGCCAGCGCCCAGGCAGCACCGCGCGTATCCGCGAGACCCAGTCGCAATGTAAGGCCCGCACGGTCGATGCGCCCGCGCATATCTGTCAGCATCGCCTCTTCGCCGCCAAACAGATGGGCCGAACCTGTCACATCCAAAACCAGACCATCGGTCCCCTCGCGCCCGACCCAGGGACAATAGCGCGTGGCCCAGCGGCGCAGGCTGGACAAGAACCGCGTATCCAGATCGGGCTGGGCGGGTTGGCTGACAAGGGTCGGACAAAATGCACGCGCATCGGCAAAGCTCATACCGCGCTGCAGTCCCAGCTCCTCGGCCTGTGGTGTCAGGCAATAGATGCGGTCCGTGTTTTTCTGGTTCAGCGTCAGCGCAAAAGGGGCCTCAATCGGGCGCGCCCGCAGAACCCGCTCACAAGGCAGCCGCGGAAACCACATGCAGGCGACGCGTTTCTGAGTCCCATCGAACATCCCAGGCACCAATTGTTCCCGATTTGTTCTTTATATTTTCCCAGCGCATCAGAGTCGAGTCTTCCCTTTGGGCATCAAAGACAGGCGATGCCCGCCAGCGGGTCTCGGCGGCGTTTGAGCCCATCCCCTCGGGAATGACGCACAGCCCTGTGGTGCCCCCCGCTTTGGCGGCCAGTTGCAGACGCCGCCCTTCGCGCAGGTTCAGCGGTCGGGTGATTTCGATTACCACATAAGGCAGCGCACCAGCGTTCGACGCCCCATCGCTCAGCGCCTCTTCCGCCACCGCAAGGCTATCGGTCTGATCCTGCGTCACTGCAGTCAAAATCAGGGTAGGATCGCGGAATGAGGTGAGGCCCAGCGGATGCAGAGTATCCGCCAGCCATGTTTCCCGAATCCAAAACACAGCGCCAGGCGCCGAGAGGATGGCCGCAAAGCCCCTGGAAGAGGGCCCGCAGACCTCATGTACTCGGCCTATGCGTAAAGAAATATGGGGAAGACGACGTGTTTGCATGAGCGTAAACATAAGGGGAACGCTAGTCCTTGCCAATACTAACAGGCAGGCTGCCTGTAATGCGGGAGAGGGTCGTCGTAGTCAGTTTTGGGGATGAGTAAGAAGGGTAATCCTCCCCAAAACTAAGGGGATGCGGACGTAGACTTTTCTCAGCATTATGACTGATGAGAATCTGATGAAGATGACGAGATTTAACGAACCCCAGATCCTTGCGATCCTGCGTCAGGATGTTGATTGTCACTGAGAACTGGCTCTATTTCGCAAATCGGATGGGGGATTCATGTCTTGAATCCAGCGTGATAGCTGGGAGGCATGAGCAGACCATCCCCCTGACCTATAAAATCAGGAAGTGGCGGGCCTACAACGAAGCGCTTAAGCGCCGGGGCTCGCTGACAATCTGGTTCGATCCCAAGATGACGTGGGAGGCCAAGCTGACCGGCAAGGGTGGCCGACAGCCCACCTTTAGCGACGCCGCGATCCAGACCTGCCTGACGATGAAAGTTCTGTTTGGCATGCCCGTCACAGAGGCCGTGGGATAACTGTTTCCGGGGAAAGGGGAGACATGGTATCTACTCTATTTAGCATCAGAGTCCACAGCTACCTTAGAAGCAGACACAGCATTGTACGAAACGCCATTCGAGCATATCGCAGGAACAGTAAAGCCATATCGCCAGCGAGTTAATAAAGACGGCGAATTTGAGGTTCGCGCGAAGATTGAACGCGAAATTTGGTGGCGTCACGCTCGCTCCCGACCAGCTATGCGTAAAGCTCTCCAAGGTTGTTCAAATTATATTGCTACACCTATGGTGACTAGGCTCAGGACCCATTGATTTTCGCTTCGCTGCGTGATTCACGGCTCAAAAAATGAGCGGTGAACATGTCTGATCTAATCTGGTTATCCGACG
>NZ_FZNN01000014.1 GCF_900188035.1 Puniceibacterium sediminis
CACGCTGACGAAATCGGGGGACATTACCAGCCTGTCACCCTGATCGAAGCCGGGAAACTCTGCCTTCGGGCGGTCCAACGTTGGGGGTCGGATCAGAAGCCGGGAAACTCTGCCTTCGGGCGGTCCAACGTTAGGGGTCGGATCAACTCAAACCCGGAGTCTCGCTCACGCTGGATAAAAGTTGGGGGCAACGTCAACTCAACACGTTCGAAGGAAAGTGGACTTTTTCTGCAGGACCCAAAGTGTATTTTTTTTGATGTGTGAATCGGCATGCGAAGTTGACCCACTTGGGTGGGTTATGAGCGAGTAAAATTGACCCACCTGCCACGTTAGCATCCGCGCAGAATAGCGCGGAGGAAAGAGCAGGTGATATTGATGGAAAGTGTATCGAAGATCAGACTTTGGATTTTGCAGGAGGGTCGCAGCATCCGGTCTGTGGCGCGGGCAACCGGTTTGTCGCGCAACACGATCAAGAAGTATCTGAAGGACGACAACCCGCCAAGCTATCAGCGGCAAGCACCACCGGCTCGTCATAAGCTTTGTGATGGATTTGACACGCGGCTTCAGGAGCTCTTCGAGCAGGATCAAAAGCGTCCGCGCCGGGAGCGGCGAACGGCCGTGAGGCTTTATGAGCAGCTTGTGTCGGAAGGGTATACCGGGTCCTATTCGCCGGTTCAGCGTTTCGTCCGAGACCTCAAGCGCACCGATGCCGGATCGGGAGAGGCGTTCATCCCCCTGCATTTTGCTGCCGGTGATGCCCTCCAGTTTGACTGGAGCGAAGAGCGCGTTGTCCTGGGCGGTGTCGAGCAGAAGGTGAAGGTTGCCCACTTCCGCCTGTGCCACAGTCGCAAGCCCTTTGTCGTCGCCTATCCCGGCGAGAGCCAGGAGATGGTGCTGGATGCTTTTGTGCGGGCGCTGTCCTTCTACGGCGGGGTTCCGCGACGGGTGATTATCGACAATCCCAAAACGATGGTGACCTATGTCTCCCGCTCGAAGGACCGGGTGTTCCATCCGCGGTTCCTGGCATTGATGAACCACTATGTCATGGAACCGGTTGCCTGCACCCCCGCGTCGGGTTGGGAGAAGGGACAGGTCGAGAACCAGGTCCAGTTTTTACGAGGCCGCTTGTTTGTTCCCATGCCAGCCTTCGATGATCTGGATGGGCTGAACGACTGGTTGCGCCTGCCCTGCGAGGAGCTGGCAAATCGCGCCCATCCTGAATACTCCGCCCGCACGATTGCAGAGGTTTTTGAAGATGAGCGTGCCGAGCTGCGCCCCCTGGGGCGGGCTTTTGACGGCTACGTGGAGAAGACGGTGCGTGTCCGCTCCACCTGCCTGGTTCAATATGCCAGCAATCGCTACAGCGTGCCTTCCCGGTTTGCAGGCCAGCATGTCTCCCTGCGCGCCTATGCGGGCCGGATCGTGCTGGTGTCAGGCCAGGATGTCATTGCCGAGCACAAGCGCCGCTTCACCCGCAACGTCAGCTACTTTGAACCGTGGCATTACGTTCCTCTGCTGGACCGCAAACCCGGCGCCTTGCGCAACGGGGCACCCTTCGTGGACTGGCAACTGCCCGATGGGTCGCTGTCTTCGGCGATGCCAAGATGACAACCGCGCTCTTGGATCGCGTCACGCACCACTGCGCCATCATCGAGACCGGCA
This sequence comes from Puniceibacterium sediminis, assembly GCF_900188035.1. Lineage (GTDB taxonomy): Bacteria > Pseudomonadota > Alphaproteobacteria > Rhodobacterales > Rhodobacteraceae > Puniceibacterium > Puniceibacterium sediminis. Next base: position 1,663 of record NZ_FZNN01000014.1, read on the forward strand.
ACAGGTCATACCGCTTCGCTCAGAGCAAAGGCCGCAGAGAAGAATAACCGCATCGCAAGCAAAGCCCCCAGACGGACTCGCTATATGAGGGCGGCCCGCCTGGGGGCTTTGCCCTCTGAACGACGGGTCAAAATCAAACGCTGAAACCGGGTCAGTTTTGAACGCTCATTGACATGATGGAACCGAAAGCAAGTTTTGTATCGCCACGGCTCCTACATGTCGATTTAGCGCCCCCCCATCTTCTATCTTTCGGTTACTTCACCATTCCTCTCGGTAGCTTGCATCGCCTCAGCTCAAATGCCCTGTTGCATCGGCCTCTACCTCTCCCCTAAATGACCTAGCGGAACAGATGCTGCTCAGGATGAATCAATGCTAAGAAAATGGTCGCTCAAGAACTTTAAGTCATATAGAGACTTGGATAAACTAGAGCTGTCTAGCATCAATGTTCTAGCTGGTGCTAATAGTAGCGGTAAAAGTACGATTATTCAGAGCATTTTACTTCTGAAACAAACACTTCAATACGGATCACCGGATCGGCCGGTAGCTTTAAACGGCCCACTTCTGCGCATGGGCGCATTCTCTGATATTAGAAACAACGCGTCGGTTGGTGAAGCTGTGGGTTTCAAATTTGAGTTTGATGTGTCTGAAGATTCCAACTTTGATGAGAGTCATAGTACTTGGTACAGAGCGTTGAACTCCGCCAGGTTCTCGAAGGAGAATTCAGAAATTCAAAAGATTTCCGCAGAATTCTCTCTACTTGATGATGTTGAGGGAGTTGAAGACCCACCAGTTTTCAAGTCATCTAATCCAATCATGCCAAAGTTTAAAATGTCTGTTACCAGTAACATAAATGAGGTAACAAGAGATGCTACAGTAGAACTAATTAGGCATGACGCGACTGGAATGGATAACATCGAACATCAAGGCTTCGAGTACTCAGTTAGGCTTGATAAAGAATCAGAAGCTTTTCTTTTTGAGGACTTACCCAAAGCAGCTATTGCCGGTGCCTTCACTAGCAGCTTTTTACCGAGCCTTATGGGAGTCAGATACGATGCTGGTGAAAAAGAGGCTAAAGACATCGTCAAAAACCTATTTAATCCGAGGCAAAGTTTATTAAGTCGATCATCAGCAGTAAGCCCTGAGGACCTTCCACCTAAGGTAATAGAGCTAATTCGTGAATGGCTAGATCTAGGAAGTCAAGAACAGGGACTGTTTCCAATTGGTTCTGAGCCAAATGGCGATGTGGTAGAGCAAATGCAGAAAGCCGTAAGGAATTCTGAGAGGAAAAGGGTACATAGAACATCGCTAAGAAATGTACTATCAAGCGATGATGCTCCTGACCCTTGGGAAACGGCAAGCTTGTTGGAGCTTAAGGATGATGTACTGCGCGCGCTTAGCAACGAAATGGGAGGTAAGCGTTCTCTTGTGGGTAGGGAGCCGAAAGACATTGAAAGGTCGAGTGAATTTCTGCGCCGCTTCTTTCAAGAAGGCGTTCGATATTTAGGTCCTTTGCGTGATAGCCCACGACCAGTTTATCAGCCCGAAGCGTTGGAAAGTGAAACTGATGTGGGGTACCGTGGTGAACACACCGCTGCAGTTTTGGACATAAACCGGCGTCGGCTAGTCTTCTATCACAGACCTCCAGTGGAGAATTTGGAGGACGACTATGCCAATGTGGCAACTCAGCACTATGCTCAATTGCATGAAGCTGTCGTGGAGTGGCTGGTATACTTGGGCGTCGCAGACGATGTGGTGACCACCGATGCTGGAGTATATGGCAATAGACTCCAAGTTTCCACTGACAATCAAGGCCACCTGCACGATCTTACGAACGTAGGGGTTGGTGTGAGCCAAGTCCTACCAATTGTTGTGATGGCTCTGTTAGCACCCAAAGGTAGTCTGCTAATATTTGAGCAACCTGAACTTCACTTACACCCAAAGGTCCAAGCAAGGCTGGCAGACCTATTTTTAGCACTAGCTCTGGATGGCAAACAGATGATCTTGGAAACACACAGTGAGTATTTAATTGATCGTTTTCGACTTAGAGTTGCTCTCTCAGATACTGACAGTGTCAGACCTTTAGTCAATATTCTGTTTTCCGAAAAAGCAAATGGCCAATCCGATTTGACTTCAATTGATCTCAACGAATTTGGGGGCGTATTAAAGTGGCCAAAAGACTTCTTTGAGCAGTCACAGAAAGACGTGAGTCGTATTCTGAGGGCTACGGCTAAACGTCGAAAGAATAAATTGAAAAATAGCTGATGCCTAATATTTTAGTTGATACGGCGTTGCTCGCAGTCCCTAATTATGCCGAGGTGGGTGCCGATGCAGATGAATTGATTGACAGAGTAACTCATTTTGCTCAGTTGGCCGATCCTGAAGTCCCCGTTTCAATGGTGCTGCTGAACGATGTTGAGGCTATCCTGTGGGACAATAATGCTGGACCCGACTTCGATGCAATTGAGGAATTTATCAATCTGGTAGGCCTTGCTGATGTATACAGTCCGCAAGATCTATTCAGGCAATATACTTATATTCTAGAAGCATCATCTCGCGCATCAGAGTTTTTTGATACTTTGGTCGCAGAGTGCTCAGAGGTTACTGTTACGCCAGAACTCCCGAGCAACCTCTTCCCTCTCAATATGAGGTTTGAAACCCACAGGGTTTTATCACAGCTTTGTATTAAAACTCTTCCTGATCGACTATGGTTATACGGCTCTTCACTTCGATGTGAAGGCATCCTTTCATTTTCTGTGTCCACATCTATCAACAGTGTCGGCGAAGTGGGTGATGACAAACCCAGTCCAACCTTGCCTTTGCAATTGAACGATGACATACCAGTCTTTCATAAAATTTGGGATATTGTATCTTTAGCTATGGCTGAACGTCTTTGGGTAGAGGCTCAGAATGCTGGAGATTTAGCCCTCTCAATTACAATTGGTTCACTGGCTTTGCTTCGGACCACCAATAAAGACGCTAAATTCTCGGAACTGAAGGTATTCGGAGTTGGAAGTGGATTTATCGATAGCTTAAAAGCAAACCAATGCTTTGGAGATGGAAAATTCTCAGGTAATGCCGCTCGAATGTGCATGGGTATCGTCGCGGGCTTGCCTTTTAACTCAATCCAAAAGATGCGCATATCTCAGAAAAGTTCTAAACAGAGAGTACGTGCGGCTGATAAAAGCTTAGCCTATCGCACACATATTACAAAAGGAGGAGTTGGACTTCGTTTAATGTTCTGGGAATCTCAACAGATAATTGAATTTGCTAACATTGGTCCGAAACTCGAAGAGGAAATTGAGACCGGCATAGCTTCTTCCAGAGTCTACGTGAGCCTTGGAGACCTTTTCTGAGCTTGCATGATGGATTAGCAACCAAAACAGAGTTTTCCAGCCTATTCTGGCTATGCTTGTCTTCAGACATTATGACGAACTGCGATCGTCTAAGTAGGGCCGTTCGCATAACTTTGCAAAGTTCGCTTACTGCGCAACCCGGACATGCGCGGCAGAAGCGAACGGTAGGTGCCCGCTCTCCTGTGCGATCGTTGGTCGAAAATGCTGCGACATGTGCGATTGGCAACTTCGATGACATGCTTCATTTGCTGTGCCGCGCCTGAATCATTTTGGAAGACTCCGGAAAACCAAAATCTCGCAAGTACGCGGATCCATAGCCAGGGCTGTCCTGTGACAGCCCGGTACCCTCAGCCTTTCTTGTCCCGCCTCAGCTCAAGCCAATCCGCGATCATCCGGCGGATCATCTCGGGCCTGGTCGGCACGTCGTCTTCGAGCCGCCTGACATCGTCGATGGCCTGAAGCATGGCTGCATCCACCCTGAGCATAACCGGGCTCGTGTCTTTCTTTGGTTGGCCACGACTTTTCTTCATGCTGTCCTCTTGATTACTTAATATCAAGATATCATATATAACGTGTAGGCGCAAGAGTTGCTGCTCCGGCGCCTACACTGACCGAAGCGATCTAACAGGAGATCACCATGGCTATGCATGCGTCTATCACGCCGACCCCGCGTTCCGGAACCACAGACTACGGCTTTTCCAAGGATGCCGAGGTGCTGGACGAAATCTTCGATCAGCTTCACGCGGCACTTGATGCAGAAGCGCTCGTCTCCAATGGATATTTTCAGATCGCTCTGTCCGGCTTGGCGCACTCGGCTGCCGATGCATGGGCGACGTGCGAGACGTCGACCATGCGGTTTCTGATGCGACCATGTCTTGTTGCGGACCACGTTCTTGCCGCCGAGCATCTGCTGGACGTGCTCCAGGACCGCGGTCTCGACCATGAACGTCTTTGCATCGCCCCGGTCGCTCTGATGTCCGCTGCAGCCCGGTGCGTGGCTCGCCCGGACATCGAGAACATCGTCCTGACCCGGCAGTTGTCGCACCTCGCCGGCCTTCTGCGCGCGGTGATCGAGGATAGCGCGATGCCGCACGATCTGCAGGATGATGCGGAGCCCGGCTCGCCCTCTCCCACGCCCGATCTCTGAGCCTAGCGCCCTGAACTTGCCACAGCGATGCCCGGGTCACCCGGTCATCGCCCCATTCCCCGTCCTGTTCCAGGAGTATGTCCATTCGCCACTCAATCTCATCTAACATTTGTCGCTGACGGCGCCGCCGTCTCCCTTTTTCCCGGAACCCTTCATGCTTCCTGGCGCGAGGCTGCGTCCGGTGCTGGCTTCGACCTCGTGGCACGTGTCCGGGATCGCTACAGCTTCCTCCTGCGATGCCGCACCTGCCGGCAGATCTCGATCAAGCCCCGCAACGTGGTCGTGGACCACACTCCGGAATGCCATCACTGCATCCGCCGGCGGCGGGAGGCGGCCGCATCCCAAATCGGGGCGACGCTTCTGGGCTCCGACCCGGATCACCGACACTATGGCGTCTTCGTACTCGAGTGTGGTCACATCGTTCGCCGCCAGTACCTGCGGGTCGAGAAAGCTGCAGACGGCGGTCATCGTGCCGGATGCGAGGCCTGCCGAGAAGCCGCCTATGACGAGGCCGCATCGCGGCATGGCTGGTCTCTGAACGGTCCCGCAGCCTCTGGGCGGACAGGCTATCGCAGCTATCGTCATCACTGCGGGCACAAGCAGAACGTCTCCGTTGGCAACATGACATCCGGCGATGTGGACTGCGCCCGCTGCGGCGAATCCTGGACGTCCAAGCCGTCATCCATCTACCTGTTCCGGATTGACCTGCCTTCCGGATCTGTTCTGAAACTTGGGTACAGCAGCAATCCGCGGAAAAGACTGCGCCACCAGCTGGGGATTGCCCACGGCACCCCCACGCGGATTCTTCGAACTATTCCGATCCTGACGGGTCATCAGGCGGTTTGCGCGGAAAAATCCACGCATGCCTGGATGCGTCGATATCATCCTGATCTGATCGTCCCCAAGAGCGACTACGGCGCCGCGATCAACACGCGCACCGAAATCTACCGCCTGCTTTCGGCACCGATCCTGCACGGACTTCTCGATCGCATCGAAAGAGGTCTCCCCCCGATATCTCTCTGATCTCTTTGAGCCATTTCCCGGACAGCGCAGCGCTGTCCGGTCCCCTTTTCCTGTTTTCGGAGGCCACCATGTTGCGTCTTTCCCCGACACCTTCTCTCTCATCTTCGTCTCTCTATTTTGCCCGGGCAGTCCTCGAAGAGCTCGCTCGCGCTGATATCCTGCGGGTCCTTGGCCAGTCGCATCACAAGCGCGATATCGCTTTGCCGCCGGATCCGGAAAGCCTGCCTCTCGGCGACCGCCTTGCAGCCGACTATCGCGGAATGCCTCTCGCGAGCTCTCTCGGTGCAGAGGACATCGCGTTTCATATCACCCGCGGGGTCGATCCCTGGGCCGAAGACCTGCATGGCCGTCCTCATCGGCGCATGTCACGACCTCCTTTGCGCGACATGCAAGCCGCCCTACGCATCCTAGCACTCGTGACAACTTCGGAGGAATTGGCACGGATCGTAACCCCCGGGACTGTCACCACAGTTATCATTCCCTCTAGCCACGAGCGGGAACTCGTCTGGCGCGCGATGACGGATCTTTTGCCAGCACTTGCGACAGTCTTCCGTGCGCGCGGTATGGACTGGACGCGTCCTGAGACACCGGTCTACGGCAGCGATGGATCCGGATCCAAATCTGACGAGGCCCGGAACGCAGCCCGGTTTGCCGAGAACGTCGAAGCCGCAATCGCGAAGGGCGCACCGGTGCTGGCGCTCGCCTCGCACCGCCACGACATGCCCGATGTCGGTCAGGTGCTGTGCGATATGACAATGCCCCTACCGCCGCTCACCCGCCAGATGGTGGTCGAAATGCTGCGCGTGACGCACTCTGTCACTGGCCAGATCGCAGAAGATGCCATCCTCGGTCGGCTTCCGGTGGATTGTGTGCTTGCGTCGCTGCACCCGTCGCTTCTGGCACATGCCTTCGCCGCGACAAGCACGCTGCGTGTCGCGGACCGGCTTGCCGCCATCTCGGAACGTTCCGGAACGCGATCCGGCACGACGCTGGACGACATCGCCTTGCCTGCTGCGGTGCGGGACGACCTGTCCCGCATCCTCGATGACCTCGCCGCATGGAATTCCGGAACGCTGGACTGGTCCGAGGTCTCAGCCTCGATCATGCTGCATGGTGCCCGGGCAACGGCAAGACCATGCTCGCTTCCGGGATCGCCGGATCGGCCGGAATTCCGCTCGTTGCCACGAGCTATGCGGATTGCCAGCGCCACGGACATCAAGGCGACTATTTGCGTGCAATGAATGAAAAGGTCGAGGAAGCGGTCGCACGCGCCCCGTGCGTGTTTTTTCTCGACGAAATGGATTCCTTCATGATCCGGAACCGCTCATCACGGCACAGCGACTACAACATCGGCATCGTGAACGGGCTGCTGGAGCAACTTACCCGATTGAACGAGACGGCAGGCGTGATCGTGGTCGGCGCAGCCAATCACCTTGGCCTGATCGATCCGGCCATCCTGCGTCCCGGGCGGTTCGATCTGCGCCATGAAATCGGTCCACCGGATCGTTCCGGGATCGAGCGGATTCTGTCTGGATCCCTGAATGCCGACGCGGGCCTCGACATCGACACCGCTGCCCGGCGACTGGTCGGGTGCTCGGGCGCTGCAGTGGCAGCCGCGATCCGGGAAGCCAAGGCACAGGCGAGACGGCAAGATACACCCGTGAGCAACGTGCATTTGACAGCTGCCATCGATCGCGTTGCGGCGGACCGGTCTGATGACGAGGCCTGGCGCATCGCCGTCCACGAAGCGGGCCATGTCGTCGTAACGTGGACTTTGACCGGTCAGCTTCCCTCGCTCGTCCGTTTGACGCCGGATGGCGGCGAAGTTCACCATCGTCGCGCTCGTGTGGAAACATTGGACACCGCCCGAGATCATATCGCGGGGCTGCTCGCGGGCCGGGCAGCCGAGAAAGTCATCCTCGGAAGCGCTTCGAGCGGTGCGGCGGATGATCTTGTTCAGGCGACGGAGATGGCCTTCCATACACGCCATGTCTGGGGGCTGGAGGGTAGCAGCTTGATGGCGCTTCCGAAGAATGCGCTCTCACATTTTCTACCGGGGACACCGCTTGCAGATGCTGTCGACGCGATGCTTGCCTCCCAGGCAACACGGGCAGAAGAAGCGGTCTTGCGGCACCAGCACGCGATCATAACAATCGGAGGGTTGCTCCTGGAGCGCGCTGAGTTGACCCATGTCGAACTTGGCATGGCACTTCGGGCACAAGACTTGGACGTCGAGGAAGTTGGCACCGCAAAACCTGAAGAAACGAGATCATGTATTTCAGATGCGTAGGCGACCAACGGCGGGCGACCCCGGGGGTCAGGTGGTCTCGGCCAAGGCGAGATAATCACCGGATCAGTTAAGACCTTCGATGAGCGACGGTGACACACCACCAGCGAATTACATCGAGCTGTCCCTCGACCAACAGGCCGGAAGCAGATAGAGAAAATTGTACAATAATTGCACAGGAAGTTGCACTTAACTTAACTCGGACGACGTCCTCGGAATGAATAAACGTTATCTTTCAGGTAGTTGCAATAAGCTTGTCAATTTAGCTCCGTTCCCTACCGCCGGAGCCGATTTTTCACGAGCCCATCGCGTGAAAATGCTCGAAGGCGGCACTCTTTGGTAGAACCAGATTACTTTCTGACACAACTTTGGCCAAACCCGACGCAGCCTTTCGAATATCTGCCGCGGTCGCGGTCGCCGCGCGTTGAAACTCGAATACAGGTTGGGTGCTGATGTCATCCGTCACAATGATTTCCTGTGCCTCGGAGGCGTCGTTGAGTGTGACTTCTACCGCAAAGCTTCTCAAGCCACCAAGACTGCACTTGCGAATGACAGGAAAGCCATGGCGTGAACTGTGCCCAATCGTAAGCTGAAAATCCGCTCGATCTATTGCGACTTTGAGATCCTTGCTGTGATGGGCTGTATAGTGGACATTCAGGATCGATCCATGCCGGTGTCCGGCAATAGCTTGTCGCTGGCCGTCACTCACTTTGGCGGAATGCAACATGGAACTTAGTGTCTTGCGCATTGCGTAAAAATCTTCATCAAAATCGCCCAGACCAAGATGAACCAGTATCCTGCTGAAGTGCTTTCCGAATGCACTGGTGACATCACCAGTTGTGGATCGACGAGCCGCTTCCGGAAACAAGAGTATTCCGTGCGCCTCAGTCAGGTGTTGCCACCACTCCCGGAACCCCAGATCGAGCAGGATCTGTGGAACGGGCACGATCCGCTTGCTGTCTTCGGTCTTTCCCGTCTGAGCGCAACCCGAGTTGATGGAGAAGGAAAGCACGCTGTTTCTCAAAAGGACATCCCGGCGCTTGAGCAGCAGAATTTCTTCGATCCTTGATCCCATTGTAAGCACGATCAGCGGCACCCAGTAAGTTGCATCGCGCACAATGACGTTGCCGCGCTGCCAGCGGCGATGCTCGGACGCACTACCTGTGTAGACCGGGCTGGTCAGAAATTTCGCCAGACGCTCTTCTGACCAAGGCATCCGCGTTTTCGGTTTTGTCACACGCACATAAAGCTCATCTTCGGGAGCTTGAGCCTGGACATGGCGTTCAAGCTCCCGGTAGGAAAGCACAGGAATGACCGGGGCTCCAAGATCGGCTGCCGCCTTCATCATGCGGTTCAGCCCGTCGCGGTTCCGCTTGATCGTTGTCATCGTCAGGCGCGGAACCAAACACTCTTCGAGGCGCGCTCGCTTCTCGGCCAGCGATAGATCATCCCGCTTACGGATCTCATCCATAATGACAAGATCCCTCGCATCCGCCTCCGAAATCTCGAACTCTTTGGAAATTTTGCGACCCACGGAACGGTACCTGTTTTTACCGTGGGCCTTACCGGTACCCTTGGGTAAACGCGACATCCAAGCAAAGAACTCTTTTTGTCTTTCTTTCGTCAATGCGGTCGCCGGAATGTCACCAAAGTATTCGAGGGCGAGCTTCGCGATCGCAGCGATATTGCCCTTCATGGAATCCGCCGGGTGGTTTTTCAGCGTCTGATCCCAGACACGCGACAAGAGTACGGGCTCGCGGACAAAGACGTCAAAATCTTCGATTCCTTCCTCAGCGCAAAGCGTGCGGCTCGCACTCCGGACATCGTCCCCGTCCAGAACATCCATCTCGACGTCATTGAGGCGTTTTTTCAAGGAAGTCGCCTGACGGCCCAGTTCCGGAGACAGAGGCTCTGAGAGATGCAGCCCCACAACCGCACTGGCCTGCGCAAGGAGACCCTGCACGCTGGACCAGTCCTGACGACGGGACGCGCGGCGCAGCGTCTTGTTTTCGGCTTCCAGTGCTGCGATCCGAGGTTCGACTTGAGCGTCGTCGCCCCAGGCAGGAGTGGATTGCTCCGCCAGGATCCGCGCCAGCTCGGCGCGCAACATTTCAGTCAGCAGGGCTTTGGCCTGCTCTTGGCACAGGGTGCCTGCGTTCAATGCGTCCACGATGTTCTTTTCCTCTCGCTCGTAGACCGTGAGCAGCGCGGCAGTGCGCTTCACGGCGTCGAACGGGAGGTCGGTGCGGAGTGAAAGACAGAGAAACAGTTTGGATCCGTGGTTTGATCCGGTCGCAGGCAATCGCTTGCGGAAATAGAACATCCGGCCCCGACGCATGAGGTAGGGACCGGCTGAATAGGGAGTTTTTCGACGGGGGGCGTAGCCTGCCCGGCGCGGGGCGTGTGTCACACCCCGTGTCACAGTTTTCGCGGACTGTGACACATCCGGCACGCCATCAAGCACGAAGTGCCTGATTTCATTGGATGAGGTGGAAAAGTTGGCTGGGGTGGTAGGATTCGAACCTACGATACACGGTACCAAAAACCGATGCCTTACCGCTTGGCTACACCCCAACTGTCGGGCTACTTACGCTGACAATTCCGGGTGATCAAGCCCTGCATGTTCAAAAATTCATCCAATTCTTCAAACGCTGCCCTCTGCGTCGGATCCTTCCCTTTCGGGTTCGTTGCACGCTTGATCGAACGGGCGAGCCTCACGGCTTCCACTGTACCCCTAGGAACGAAGGTCTGGCCGCTCAAAAACAGGATCGTCACCGACATTCTCGGCCCTGTCTTAGAACCAAAGACCTGAGCGTAGGTGCCACTGCTGCAATCCGAAATAATAGAGGATATCGTCGCCACCCGTGAACATCCGTCGCGTCGATGAGGCTGGTGTCTAAGAATGAGAATCGAATCACCTTTTGCTGGGTAATGGCATCACTGGCCAACAGTGGGTCGGACCAGGGCCTCCACACCATAACTGCGCCCCCGCAGTACCTCTTTCCGCATGCGGCCAAAGCGATGCTCTCATGCCGTAGACAGGCCAATCCAGACTGTATGCAAGGAGACCGGGCCAAAACTGTTTAGCCACGACGAAGCCCTTTTAAACCCCGAAAGGCGCGTCGTTTTCCGCATTCTGCGTCATAGTAGGGTCATAGAACCTGTGCTGCGCCCGCCCACCACGTTTTGAGGCATATAGTGCCAAGTCCGCCTCTTGCATCACGTCGGCGGGATCAACATCGGCGCGGCCGCTGGAGAAGGTGATGCCGATGCTGCCGGAAATTCGGCATTTTTGCCCGTCATAGGCGATTGGACGCTCCAGCCGGGCAATGATCCGATCGGCGATATCCGAGAGCCGGTGCCGGTCAGATACACCGACAAAAATCACGACGAATTCGTCTCCTCCGACCCGCGCTGCGGTGTCATCCTTGCGTGTTTCACCAACAAGAATGCGGGCGACTTGTTGAAGGACATAGTCGCCCGCCGCATGCCCGAAGGAATCGTTCACCTCTTTGAAGAAGTCGAGATCCAGGTGCATCAGCGCAAAGTCCCGGCCCGTCCGGACCAGCCTTCCCAAGATGTGATCCGTCGCGCGCCGGTTCTTAAGCCCGGTAAGTGTGTCGGTGAAAGCCTGTTCCTCGGCAGCGACACGAGCCCCCTGGAGGCGCTTATTTAAGGTACGTGACGCTTCCATCGCGGCGGACTTCGCCTCGACCAGATAAAGCATCTCGATGGTGAGATCGGTGGGCGCGAAATCCGAACCGGTGAGATCATAGTCGCGCACCGCATCCACCACGGAAATCCCGAAGGACAAGTCAATCACCGCTCCACCTTGTCCGTCTGGTACAAGCACACCTTTGAGAGAGGTGCGTGGCGCGTCACGGAACCGCAGATGCAGCTTGGCCCCCTCATGGGCAAGCAGGTCAGCCATGGTGACGAGCAGACGGGGGCGGTACACCTCGAACAGGTCGAGAAAACGGCTGCCGACCATCGCGATTCCCGGGCGGAGCTTTTGCAAAGTTGGCCCGGCTTGTGCGATATGACCTGTCGGCAACAGGTGCACATGCATAGGACACAGGGTCATCAGAATTTTCAGCGGAATGGTCAAGACGCGGACCGCCGTCTGTCCAGTGGGGCGCCACCCAAGTCGAACTGGCGGCCTTCTGCATAACTCGTCTCGATCAGGGTGATGGCAATGCGCTCGCGGCCTTCGCTCCAACCCTCGTGATCCAGAATGACAAGGGCACCGTAATCGTCCGCCATAGCACGCAGAACGCCGACCAGCACCAGCCCGAAACCTGGGACAGGACCCGAGCATATCAACACGTATTGCGATGGCGCGCATTCGGTCAGTTCCAACCCTGGCAGATCCAGGTCTGAAACGGCCAGCCGTGCGCGATCTGGCAGATCATCCAGAGAGTGTAGGAATTCCGTGAAGGTGACGCCACCAAAGCGCAGCAGACGCCGTAGGGATTCCGTGTTCGGATGCGAGACCAGATAGGTGCCCGCATCTTCGAGGATTGCGTCCCGCGGCTTGCAGAGATGCGCGGCCGCAACGTCCAGAAGTTTATCAGTCAGGGCTGAGTCGTAATGTAGCATCGCCTCGAACTCGGGCGGGTCGATGTCCGCGAGACGTGCAATTTCAGCCCAGGTCGCAAGACCATAGGTGTCCTGAAGAAAGCATTGCAGTGTGTTGTTAATCAGCCCGTGCATCAGTTCTTGCCACTCTTGTTCTTGAGCTACACGCTGACATCCGGGGTTTAAGAAACGGGAAACATCCTCAATTGTGCGGAAATACAGCGTGCTCACCGACGATGAGTGCATTGATTTCAGGAGGTGCGATGCGCGCGGTTCCGGCATGAACCGATTCAAGGAATGAAAGCGGCAGATCATAGGCCGCGCCCTGCATCAGATCCATCGCATAACCCCAGAACTGCAGCTTCCCCTCTACCAGTCGCAGTCCACTCACCGTCACGACACCCGCTCCGGTGTTGAGCAGTAGAAGGGCTGTATGGCCGTTCTGTCCGGGCAGATAATCACCAAACACCAGCGCGCAGCCCGGCCCGCCGGTGACTGGTCTGTCACAAGACTGGTGCCACTGGGCCAGAGTGTCTTCGCCGATATCGGTCAGCTGCGATACGCTCAGCGCGTTAGCCCCAAGAACGGGCATCTGCAGCGCAACGGTGGCGCGCAGATCAGCCGCAGTCAGCGGGACCTCGGCCTCCAGCGCGGTAATCCGCTCGGCAAGTGTCTTGTCTTCGCGAATCTGGCCTAGGGCGTTGGTCCCCGCAACGCCCCATTGTCGGGCCATTTCTTGCAGCGGCAGATCTTTTGCCAACAAGATGCCCGCCCGGTATCGTGCCAGCTGATTGTTCGCGGAAATCCGTTCCGGCACCAGTGCAGGGCTCAGCCAGATCACGGTAATGCACAGGGTCATTAGCGCCAGCCTGACGTTCGCGGTACGGATCCGTCCGGCCCAATTGCGCCGGAATGCCACCGCGCCGCCGTAGGCCACCCCATAAAGCAGCACCACGCCCGCCACCGTCGCCGCCATCAGCCGTTGGGGCGTCCAACCATAGTCCTGCACCCGCAGCCACAGCGCATAGACTGCCAGCACAGCCAGAACCGGCACCAACAGCGACAGCAGCTGTACCATGAACCGCATGGAGGGCAGATGCACCTCGTCCATGCTGTCGCGGTCCACTGAGACAGAGATCAGCATGATGGCCGCGAGCGCCGCAGTCATCAGGGTCCCCGCTGCCGACAGGTTCCCCACAAGGTGCGACAGCCCCTGAAACGGCAGCGCCAGAAGGAACACAACCACCACGAGGAGCACCACCGGCATCAGCAAACGCAGCAGCTGCAACAAGAGGTATGGCGACAGATAGTCCCGCAGCTCATGCACGACCGCCAGCGCCAGCCCGAACACCGCCCCCGTCAGCACCCAGGACAGCGGCTCGGCCCGCTGAATCCAAGACATCAGATCCAGCCCGACAAGGTTCAGCAGCGCGTTCGACAGCGCCAGCAGACCCCAGAACAGCGCGGTGAACAGCAGGGCCGAAAGGTAGCGCACGAAGATTCGCCAGCTGAGGTCGAAAAGCGCGGGATAAGACGTCCAGCCATCGGGCGCACGCAGCCTTGCCGCCACAAACGGGGTCGCGATGACCAGTAAAAGCCAGAAAGAGACCAGCGGATAACCTGCATTGAGGAAGGTTTCGACTACGGCATAGCGGTACGACGCCCAGTAAAGCAGTCCGGCACCAATGCCCGACACCCCCACGGACCACGGCAGGCTCGGCCAGAAACGGGCCGGACCGACCAATGCCAGCAGCATGAAGAAGGTACCGAAAGTTGCCGCCCCAAACGCCATGAACAGGCGCAGATCGCCGATCATCTCAACATAGAGCACGTCCCAGAACAGCCAGGCAGCCACACCCGCAAGCGCACCCAGAAGAGTCACCTGAGGACGCAGTCGTACCGCGGAATTCATATCCATCTGCCGTTCTCCTTGCAAAACCATGGCCACGTTGCATGGCCGTGGCGGTCGGAGCAAGCCTTCCCGGCAGTGGAGCGCCTGACAGGAAGAGGATCTGGGGGCCAGCCCGCAGGATGCATCAAACAACATGGCAGGCGTAGCAGGCGCGGGATCAAGACGCGCAACGCCAACGCCCGAGGCCTGCCCCCGGGCCGGCGCGTCATCGCCAATGTCGCGATGCATTTATGGGCGACGGGACCGAGCCTGCTAGTGCTCTGCCCCGCATTTCATGTAACCGCGAACGAACCGCAGTCAGAAATCCCGGATGAGATCCGAAAATCGCTCTGGAATGCAAAGCCCCCGAAACAATCCTCAGAAGTCCGTCGGCGCGCCGCCTTCGGATTTACGTCGGGCGACGAAATCCGCCAGTTCATCGCGGATGCCCGCGTTCATGGCCGGGGGCTCAAAGTCGTTCACGATCAGCTTGAACAGATGATGCGCCCGTTCGGGCGTCCAGACTGCGCCAGCCGCCTCCCAGGCCTCGAAATTCTTCCAGTCCGACAGGAACGGCTGGTAGAATGAAGTGGTGTACCGGTCCTGCGTATGTTGGATGCCAAAGAAGTGCCCCGAGGGGCCGACCTCCTTGATCGCATCAAAGGCCAGTGCATCGTCGCTGGTATCGCAGATCTCTGGTTCCATGTATCGCTGAAGCTGCTGGATCACCTCGCAATCCATGATGAATTTTTCCGGGCTGGCAATCAGCCCGCCCTCAAGCCAGCCAGCCGCGTGATAGACCATGTTCGTGCCTGACTGCATTGCGGCCCAAAGACTGTGTTCAGTTTCCCACATCGCCTGCCCGTCCGGCACGTTGGCGGCGCAGACGCCTGAAGACCGCATCGGCAGGCCGTAGAATCGCGCCAGCTGACCGGTCATCTGCGTGGCCCGCATGTATTCCGGCGTTCCAAAGGCCGGCGCGCCTGACTTCATATCAACATTCGACGTGAAGGTGCCAATGGCGCAGGCCACGCCGGGGCGGATCCACTGGGCCAGCGCCACCGCGCATAACGCCTCGGCAATTGACTGGGCCACAGCGCCCGCCATAGTCACCGGCGCCATCGCCCCGGCCAGCGTGAAGGGTGTAACGATCAACCCCTGCCCCCGTCGCGCCAACCGCATCCAGCCGTCCATCATCGGCTGGTCATGCTTGAGCGGCGAGGTTGAGTTTATGTTCGTGTACATCCGCGGCGTGGCTTCGAATTCTTCGTGTGTGAGGCCGCCGGCGATACGCACCATCTCCATCACATCCTCGACCCGCTCTTTCCCCAGGCTATAGGCATGGGTCGCCTTGTCCGTGAGGGTCAGCTTGTCGAACAGCACATCAAGGTGCCGCACAGAGGCGTGGATATCGCAAGGCTCCACCGGATAACCGCCCGCGAAGTGGATGCAGTTGAAATACTGGGTCAGCTTCAACAGGTTCTGACACATTTCCCGGGTTCCAGGCACCTTGCGCCCGATCTCCATGTCCCAGTAGTTCGGCGGGGAAGAAACGTTGCCGAAAAGAATGTGTTTTCCGCCAATCGGAATGGTCCGGTCCGGATTGCGCGGGGTGATCGTGAACTGCGATGGCGCGCGCGACACCATTTCCATCACGAAATCGCGGCCCATGCGCACATTGGTGCCGTTCACGGTGCAACCAGCAGATTTGAGGATGGCAACCGCCTCCTCGTTCAGGAATTCGATCCCGATCTCTTCGAGAATGCGCATCGCCGTGTCGTGGATTCGCAACACGCCTTCGGGACGCAGGGGTTCCGTCGGCGCATCGTTGTTGACGGGAATCCGCCAGGGCATCTGATCGATGATCGCCGTGCCGCGCCGTCCGGCATTGCCTGCCCGTCCGCCGCTGCGCTTGCGCCGTATGTCCTTGGTGCCTGCAGCATCCATATCTCTGGCCTCCGGTCCGCCTGTGTTCAGCAGACACGCCAGACAGTGAGCCTGCCTGCCCGAAACCGACGAAACGCGTCGTTTTTCTAACGAGCCCTCAAAAGGCGGGGTCTTCCCGGAGAGGACCAGCAGACGTATGTTTCTGAAATCAGGGCCCCAAAGTGGGGCGAGGCGTACCAGCCGGGCGTCAGGACAGCGACTCGATCCACTTGGGCAAATGGCCGATATCCGGCAACACCACGTCTGCCAGCACCTCCAGCGCCTCTGTCCCGGCAGGTCCGGTCAGTACGCCGACGCAACGCATGCCCGCTGCGCGCCCGGCCACCAGATCATGGGTGCTGTCCCCGACCATCACACAGCGTTCTGGTGCCACACCAACAGCACGGGCAAAGGCCAGCAGGGGCCCGGGCGCGGGCTTTGCGCCATGCCCGCTGTCAAATCCGGCGACAAAATCGAACAGTTCGGCCACGCCCGCCTGCCCCAGATGGGACAATGCGCCGTATTCCGTATCATTGGTCATCACGCCCAGTTTCAGCCCCCCCGCCGCCATTGAGGCCAGCAAGGCAACCAGCGGTACCACCGGCACGAGCGGTGCGACCGAGGACGTCAACATCAGATGGCGCTCGATCTCTTCTACCGAGCGTTTTGGAAGCGCCACGGCAAGACAGGCTGCCGCCTCCCGATTGGTGCCTGCGATGATCGGGCTTTCGGGCAGAAACTCGGACGCAACAAGATCATAGTGCGCCGCGCCTGCCAGTGCCTGCAGCACTGCGGCATCGCCTTCGGCCAATTCGCGCAAAACCTCGCCCGCCCAGACATTCCAGGTCGCGCCAAAGTCGAACAGAGTACCATCCTTGTCGAACAACACCGCACCGATCGGGCCGCTTGTTACCCTCTTGGTCATGTCCAATGCACCTGCTCCCCTCCGGGCAACATCGCCCGGACCTGCATCAGCAGCTCATAGCCCAGAGACTGAGTATCGCAAAATGCCATGATCCAGGCATCGTCCATCAGCAAAAAATCCAGAACAGACCCCTGAAAAACAGGATCAGACAGCCCACGACGGAAATCATCCTCTGAAGCGCCGGTAGATCCCTGAAAAATCGGCAAGAGTTCTTCGTTCGCGGCCAGCCAGGCGACGGCCTGCAGTCCAATTACTTCGGCACGTTCTCGCCCGATTGCCATTTGTTGCGTCTCCGAAAGGGTTTGTTAACCAAAATAACTAAAGACTTACACTGTCTCGCGTTGCAAGTGCCGCGTCGCATGGCACCATGAAAGGGTAGTTTAACGAATGACCGGCCGCATTCTCATCGTTGATGGTCTACCGACGAACCGCATCATTCTGCGGGTCAAGCTTGCGGCTGCCTACTATGAAGTGATGCTGGCGGAAACCGGGGCGGCGGCGCTGGACATGATTGGCCAACATCAGCCGGATGCGGTTATTGTGTCAATGGATCTGCCAGATTTTAGCGGGCCCGAATTGTGCGCCCGAATCAAGGCCAATCAATCCTGGTCCGAAATTCCGGTCGTCCTTGTTCACGGCATCGACCAGACCGATGCGCGGATCTCCGCGTTGTCTGCCGGTGCCGACGACATCCTGACCCGCCCGATAGACGAGCTTGTCCTGCTTGCCCGGCTGCGCAGTCTGCTGCGGGCCCGCGATGCAGAGGCAGAACTACGACTGCGCGACGACACCCAGCGCGCCCTTGGCCTCGCGGAAGAGGCCGCAGGTTTTGCCGTGCCCGCCCGCGTGGCGATTGTACCGATTGGCGCGCCCCGAAAACTTGAGCCTCTGCTGGAGGACCTGCGCAAGACGCTGCCGGACCGGATTAGCATCGTCCCGCAAGACTCGGTGCTACGCGATCTAAATCCGCCTCCCGAAGTGGTGGTGATCCTCGAACACCCCGCAAGCGAAGGCGGAGGGCTGGGACTGCTGGCCAATCTGCGCGCCAGCACCGAGACGCGGCATGCCGCCATCCTGTATGTCACTTATCCAAAGCAGCGGCGCAGTGCAGCTTCGGCTCTCGATCTGGGGGCGAATGACCTCATGTGCACCGGGCCGGAACCGCGTGAAATGGTACTGCGGCTGCAGAAACAGATCCGGCGAAAACGCCATGTGGACCGCCTGCGCGATAATGTCCGCGACGGGCTTCGGGCCGCACTGACCGACCCGCTGACCGAACTGTTCAACCGGCGCTACGCCATGCCACATCTGGCCCGTATGGCGGAACGGGCTGCTCAGCAAAAGCGGCCCCTTGCCGTGATGGTTGCCGATCTCGACCATTTCAAGCGGGTGAACGACGTCCATGGCCACGCGGCCGGGGATGCCGTGCTGACCGGTGTCGCCCGAAGGCTTTCCAACAACTTGCGTGCGGCGGATCTGCTGGCTCGTCTTGGTGGCGAAGAGTTCCTGATCGCAATGCCCGACACCGACTGCGTCACGGCATTGCATCTCGCCTCGCGGCTGTGCCAATTGATTTCCTCGCACCCCTTTGAAATCAGCCCTTCCGGGCTGCAACTGCCTCAGACACTCAGCATCGGGATCGCCATCGCTACGCCAGAAAACAATATCCCATCGTCAGAACTGATCGCCATGGCGGATCGCGCGCTTTATTGCGCCAAGGCCGATGGCCGCAATCAGGCCTTGCTTGGGCCAGTTGCGGCCTAAGGCTGCGATGCACGGAACACCCATCGGGCCGCGCACTTTGTCAGAATTGAACCGGGTGAGCGGTCGTAGACCGCATCAGTCCCTGTCCAAGCTCCTCCAGCGTTTTTCCAGTTGGTCAATCTGCTCAGACAGCCGGTCGGCATAGGCGGCCCGTTCGTCCGGCGTCATATTCGCCACGAAATCGATCATTACGCGCTGCCCGCCCAGAAACCTCTCGCGCGCCCGCGCGCTCTGTTGTTTCAGCACGTCCATCAGCGCCGCCCGGTCAAAAGGTTCCGCGCGCAGAGCTTCCAGCGCGGCACGGTAACCCTCTGTTACCTGGCCCCGCGACTCTCGGTGATCGCGGAAATCGCGCCGCAATGCATCTCGCATCTTACGTTGGCCTTCGTCGCTCAGCGCGCGAATATAGGGCATACCCTCTGCCCCGCGCGCAGCACGTTCGTCTTTGTCATGCCTGCCGCCGATCAGGGCAAAGCCCGCGATCGCACCTACGAACGCCAGGTTCAATGCCAGCGAAGCGATCAACAACGGTCGCAGCCAGCGTCTTTTTCCAGTTTCGATATCAGCCATCGCCTCAGCCCCCCAGCATCGCATAGTCATATCCGCTAAGCGGATCGACGTTCTGAATTACCGACTGATCCTGTAGCATGGTCAGCATCAGATCCGGCGGGCTGACTCCGATCCAGACGCCCGCACAGGCCGCCGCAGTCAGCCCCGCAACCGTGGGCCAGCCACCCAATCCACGCAGCAGATCACCCCAGACCGAACCGCGCGTCCGCGCCTGCGGAACCGGCTGCAAACGCAGGGCATCTGCTTCAAGGCGCATCATGAAATCGCCAGTAGGACTTTCGCCCGCCTGACGTCCCGCGTCGAAAAAGGCGGCCAGATCGCCATCAGCGGATGTGTTCGTGTCATGTGTCATCATGCAATCCCAGTTCCTCTCGCTGCCCCAGCAGCAGTGCCTCAAGCGCTTTTTTGCCGCGCGCGGTCAAACTCTCTACCGCCCGGGTACCCAGATCCATGATCCCGGCAATCTCTGGATTTCCCAGACCCTCGATGTGGCGCAGAACCACCGCCTGCCGCTGCCGCTCGGGCAGTTGCATCAGTGCCGCCTGCAGCGCCCCTGCCCGCGCCCGCTGCTGCATTGTCTCCTCGACCGAGGGGCGCTCGTCCCTGATCTCGGGAACCGCATCGAGATCGGTTCCGCGCCGTTTGCGCAGACGGTCGGTGCAAAGGTTGGCCGTCACGCGATACAGCCAGGTGGTCACTTTCGCCTCGCCGGTGCGCCAGTCCGCCGCGATCCGCCACAGGCGCAACAGCGCCTCTTGCGTGACATCCTCTGCCTCGGCACGATCCGACAGCAGGCGCTGCGCATGCGAAAATACCCGAGGTCCCAGTCGCGCGGTCAAAGCACGCGCCGCACCCGCGTCGCCACGCGCATATAGCGCGAGCAGGGCATCGTCGTCATACTCGTTCATCGCGTCGAGGGGCACTTTCATAACTCCAACCGGTACAGATTCATCCGGGTTCGGGCAACGCCGGACGGAACGCTCCCGCCCGGCATCGCCACAATGTCAGCCCCTGTCGTGGTCGTGATGGCGGCGCTTGCCGTCTTTCCCACCCCTGTCGTGGTCCCCACGCTTGCCGTGGTCGCCGCGCATCTTCTTGTTGAACTGAGCAAATTCCTCTTCGCTCACCACACCGTCGTCATTGCGGTCGACACGTTCGAACATCTTTGCCGGGTCGCGACGACCCTGTATTTCCTCGCGGCTGAGCGTACCATCGTCATTCTTGTCCATACGCTCGATCATCTGCGCCGTGCGTTCCGCAACACGGGCCTGCGCCATTGCGTTCATCTCGTCCACGCTCAGCTGTCCGTCGCTGTTTGTGTCAGCGGCGGCGAAGCGCTCGCTACCGCGGGTAGTCATCTCTTCCATCGTCAGTTCACCGTCGCCATTGGTGTCCAACTCGCCAAAGATCATGCCGCGACCTTCGCCACGATCGCCTTTACCCGGACGCTTTTCATCCGCCTGCGCCGCAACGGCTGTCAGGCCCATGGCGGCAATCAGCGCACCGGTGATCCAGTTCGAAGTTTTCATTGCAGTCATTCCTTGTTCTGCCTCTTGCTGACCTGGGCGCTCTCGGCCCGGGTTCTGCAATCTCAAACGGGTGGGGTGCGTATTTCCGTCGATCTACGACAAAAAAACGTGGGCCGTGCGCCGGCATGACACTCTTGCTGGCGCTCTGACATCGGCAGGAAGGCGGCATCCGGCGCAAAATTCAGGCAAAAGGGTCAGCATGCAGCCTGCGCCAGACGCGACATCCGGACGCAAGGACAGTTTGTACCCTTTCAACCGTCCACACCCATGCCCCATCTAGGGTGAAAGCCGCGCGCGAGGATCAGATGACCAATACGACCCATCATGCCGAGGACCGCCCGACCTGGCCCGCCATCTGGAAGGGCTGGCGCCGCCGCTGCCCCAATTGTGGCAACGGGCCACTGCTGCGTGGCTATCTGCAGGTGCGCGATGCCTGCCCGGTCTGCCGCGAGGATTTCCACCATCACCGCGCCGATGACGGTCCCGCCTATCTGACCATTCTAATTGTTGGACACCTTATGGCTCCGCTGCTTCTGATCGTGTTCACCAGATTCCGGCCCGATCCACTGATCCTGTTCACGATCTTTGCCGTTGGCTGCATCTCACTTTCGCTCTATCTTTTGCCCCGACTGAAGGGGGTGATCGTGGCGATCCAGTGGTCGCGCTACATGCACGGCTTTGCGCGGGCCGCATGATCCGCACCCAAATTAGGCGCGATGATGACCAAACCTGAAGACATAGCGAAGCCGATCGACAAAACCGCCATTCGTAACGCCGCCACCGTGATCGTGCTGCGTGATCGCGACACGCGGCCCCGTGTCCTGATGGGCCAGCGTGGGGCAGCGGCGGCCTTCATGCCGAACAAATTTGTCTTTCCCGGCGGTGCGGTGGACCAGGCGGATGCACAGGTGCCATTGGGCACGCCCCTCAGCGATCTCTGTGCCGCGCGTCTGTCAGAGGAAGCAGCCCCCGGGCTGGCCCACGCCTTGTCGGTGGCAGCGATCCGCGAGTTGTGGGAGGAAACCGGCCAGATCCTTGGCAAACCCGGAACCTGGGCGGAAACGCCGCCCGAAGACTGGGCAACTTTTGCGGCGACGGGGCACGTGCCTCTGGCCGAGCCGCTGCAATTTGTGTTCCGCGCCATCACCCCGCCGGGTCGCCCGCGCCGCTTTGATGCGCGCTTTTTTGTGGCGGATGCGGAAACACTCGCCTCGGACCCGGATGATTTTTCCGCTGCCTCAGATGAACTTAGCCTTCTGCAGTGGGTCGACCTGGATGAGGTGCGGCACTTTGATCTGCCCTTCATCACCGAAGTGGTTCTGGCCGAAGTTGCTGCGCGGGCGCGTTCGGCGACGCCGCCTAAATCCGTGCCGTTCTTTCGCAACGATGATGAGGAAAGCCTTTTCCTGCGTCTGCGCGGGCACCCGATGTCCGACTGAGGACAACGCTGGCAGTCAGCCTTCGATCACGAGGATGAGCGCGAGAACCGAAAGGGTCAGGCAGGCGATACCCAGCAGCTCCCGGCGGCTGAGCCTTTCACGGAAGAACAGGACCGAGGCCATCAGCGAGAACATCAGTTCGACTTGCCCCAGCGCCTGCACATAGGCGGCATGCTGCAAGGTGTAAGCGGTGAACCAACACAGGCTGCCCGCCATCGAGGTCAGCCCGAGCCAAACCGCC
This sequence comes from Puniceibacterium sediminis, assembly GCF_900188035.1. GTDB lineage: Bacteria > Pseudomonadota > Alphaproteobacteria > Rhodobacterales > Rhodobacteraceae > Puniceibacterium > Puniceibacterium sediminis. The sequence goes on from NZ_FZNN01000014.1 coordinate 24,336, forward strand.
ATTCCGCGTGCGGCCCAGACGGCCGTGATCTGCCCGGGTTCGCGCAACCTTAGCCACAGCGCCATGGCAATGCTCTGCGCCATCGTCACGCAGACAAGGGTGACACCGGCCCGCACCAAAGGATCCGTCTGGTCGATCTGAAGCGAGGCGGCGCGATAGCCCACTGCGGAAATGGCAAAAAAGAAGCCCGAAGCGAGCCCCATGACAACCGCACGGTTACCGAGCCGCCGCCAGAAAGCCACGCCGATCTGTCCGGCATCCGACAGCAGCAGCACCCCTGCCAGACCAATGGCAATGGCGATCCAGCCGCCAGTGCTGATGCTTTCCCCGAGGATCACTGCGGCCACAAGGGCGGTCTGGATGACCTCAGTCTTCTTGAAGGTGATGCCGACCGCAAAGTTGCGCTGCCGAAACAGCGCGACAACACACATCGTCGCCAGGATCTGCCCCAGCGCGCCCGCCATTGCATAGCCCCAGAACGCTCCACCCAGAGCGGGCGGCGCAATGCCCCGAAACCAAAGATAAAAACCGACGATGACCACAGCTCCCGGCGCCGCAAAGGCAAAGCGCGCAAAGGTCGATCCGGTCGTGCTAAGCCCGCCCATGTTCAGAACCTTGTGCAGCATAAAGCGCACGGTCTGAAAAAACGCAGCAAAGAGGGTGACGGTAATCCAGAGGTCCATGGGCCTCTAGTGCCCGCGAATCAGGGCCTTGGCCAGAGTGGATGCGGCACCGGGTCCTTGGCCTTCCAGAAATAGCGGCGGAAGACCTCAGCGTAAGAGGCGTAGCGATAGCCTTCGTTGCGTTTGAGATAACGTTCACGATTGCCAAAGTAGAGCGCGGGCAGGCGATACCATGGCACAGACGCATGCATATGATGCACCACATGCAGGTTGTTGTTGAGAAAAATCAGCGCCAGCGGTCCGCGATCCTCGATGATCACCGTGCGCCCCCGGGCGCGGTCATGCGCCTGATGTTCCAGAAAGGTCCGGATCTTGAGCACGCCATGAGCGCCATAAACCGAAAGCGCCCAAGCCCAAAGCGGCATATCGGCCACCCGCACCATCCACCAAACCACCGGTACGAGCCCGGCAAGATGCAGCCCCCATGCCAGCCCGACCCGCCGGTCGCCAGCACGCAGCAGCGCCGCATCCGACGCCCAGAACGTCACCGTACCCAGCGCCGGGCCAATCAGCAGTCGCCCGGCCAGCCGGTTGTTGATCTGCAACAACCAACGCAACCACGTCGGCAGGTGTACCCAGACGGCGGGGGCCAGATAATTGCTTTCGGGATCGTCGTAGGGGTCGGTCAGGATTGCATCGTTGTGATGCGCCAGATGCGTGTCCCGGAACCGCAAGTAGGGAATCAGCACCGACAGGGGCGGGAACACCAGAGCGGAGTCGATCCAGGGGTTGCGCACCGGATGCCCGTGCAGCGCCTCGTGACTGAGCGAAGAATGCATCGCTGTCGTGACAAGGGTCAGCGCCATTCCCAGCGGCAGCCACAATGCAGCTGCCCATGTGGTGCCCAGCGCCCAGCCCCCGTAACATGCGGCCAGCAATCCCAATGTGGGCCACTCAATCGTTCGCACACGCCGTATGGCGCGGCGCAGGGCTGCACTGCTCATTCCGTCTCCGATACCAGGGGATTATCCTGTAACCATCACTAGAGGCTGACCTACGGAGGCGTACATTCCGGAAATAATTAACAAAATCAAACAAATGTGATATTAATCACCAAATGCAGAATATTATCGACAAACGCATCCGCGCCGCCCTGTTCCGCGACCGCCTGAGCCAGGCAATGACCCGCGCGAAGACAACGCAAAGCGCCCTGTCCCGGGACACGGGCGTCGACCGCTCGACCATATCGCAATTGTTGACGGGCGAAGGCGCGCGCCTTCCCAATGCGCATGTCGTGGGCAGCTGTGCGACGGCTCTGGGTGTTTCTGCCGACTGGCTTTTGGGTCTGTCGGACCGTCCCGAAAGCGCCGCCGACCTGCTGGCCCATTCACTGTCGTTGACCGAAGCACCCCGGGCGCTGGTAGACGAACAGATTTTCGCCTGGCACCGCGAAGCCGCCGGCTACAAGATCCGCCACGTCCCGGCAGGCCTGCCCGACATGCTCAAGACCCGCGCCATGCTGGAATGGGAATATACGCCGCAACTGGGACGCACGGCAGAACAGGCGATCAACGCCTCGGCGGACCGGCTTGACTGGATGCGCCAGTCACGGTCGGACTATGAGATGGCTCTGCCGCTGTTCGAGATGCAAAGCTTTGCCGCCGCTACCGGCTACTACGCCGATCTCCCCGCGCAGATACGCCACGACCAGATCGACCACCTTCTGACACTATGCGACGCGCTTTATCCGCGCCTGCGGACCTACCTTTATGACGCCCGAAGGCTCTACTCTGCGCCGGTCACGATCTTTGGACCGCTGCTCGCAGTGCTCTACGTCGGCCGCAATTATCTCGCCTTCCGCGACACCGCACGGATCACAGCCTTTACCACTCATTTCGACCAGCTCGTCCGCGAGGCGACAGTCACTGCACGTGCCTTGCCGGATCACCTTGAAACCCTCAGGTCAGAAATCGCCTGACCCCTTCACCTAAATATTCTCGGGGTGCGCGAGGGGACGGACGGCCCCTCGCGCCCATAGTGCAGATCAGAAGGGCATCGGATGCGCCTTGTGGACCTCATCAAGTTTCTCCAGCAGCTCGAGCGAAAGCGTCACGTCCTTTGCCCCCAGGATCCGCTCCAGCTGCTCGACCGTGGTCGCGCCAAAGATCGACGAAGCGACAAAGGGACGGCGCGCCGACCAGGCCAGCGCCATGTGCACCGGATCGATCCCGAATTCCTCAGCCACCTTCAGATAGGCATCGACCGCCAGAAACGCGCGGTCGGTCTTGCGCCCACCCAGATCGCCGTTGAACGCCATACGCGACCCACCTGGCACCGCACCGCCCTGATACTTGCCCGTCAGCAGACCCGCAGCCAAAGGCGAAAACGGCAGCAGGCTGACGGCCTCGTTCACCATCAGTTCGGCCAGATCCGTATCCGCCAGACGGCACATCAGCGAATATTCGTTCTGGATCGATGCCACGCGGGGTGTCGCGGTTTCTTCGGCAACCTTCAGCCACATCGCCGTGCCCCAGGCACTTTCGTTCGACAGACCGAAATTGCGGATCGTGCCGCGGTTCATCTCGTCCTTCAGGGCACCCAGCGCGTCGTGCATGTGTTGGATCGTGCTCGCCTTGTCCTGACCGCTTGGGTCAAAGGTCCAGTTCTTGCGGAACATGTAGGACCCGCGATTGGGCCAGTGAAACTGATAAAGATCGATCACATCGGTCTTCAGCCGCTTCAGGGAAGCCTCGATGCACCCCGGAATCGTTTCTGACGTGATGGGTGCACCGCCACGTACAAAATCCTGCCCTTCTCCCGAATGCTTGGTCGCGAGGATCCAGTCGTTGCGCCGCCCGGTGGCCGCGAACCAGTTGCCGATGATTTCCTCGGTCAGGCCGACCGTCTTTGCCAGCACTGGGTTGACCGGATACATCTCTGCCGTGTCGATGAAGTTGATACCGGCGTCATGCGCCATCGCGATCTGGCGGTGGGCGACGGTTTCGTTCGTCTGGTTGCCGTAGGTCATCGTGCCAAGGCACAGCTCGGACACCATCAGGCCGGTTCGACCAAGCGGATTCATCTTCATATCAGGACACCTTTCATTCTGCGTTGCGGCGCAAACTAACCGCGCCAGTCAACTCTGCAAGCCCAGACCGATATCGGTCTGCGCCACGGCCACCGACTTCAGCACTGCGAAACAGGAACTGCCTTCGCGCAGATCAAGGGCATCCGCCGAACGCCGCGTTATCCGGGCCAGCAGCATATTAGTCCCGGCGCGCAGCTGCACGATGACCCCGGGCCCCTCGCCGCGCCGCAGGCTCAGGACCTCGACCGGCAGAATGTTCAGCGCCGAAATACCGCTGGGGCGTTCCACCGCCAACATCACATCCTGCGCAAGTATCCGCACCCTCAATTCTGATCCGATGTCGGCTTCGACCTCGGGCAGGCACAACACCCCGCCGGAAAATTGCAGCTCTGTCACCCCATCGGCGGCATGCCTCAAAACCCGCGCTTCAATCACCGCGCCCGCATCCCGCACGCCCATGACCCGCACCATGCCCGGATCTGACAGCAGCGCGCTTGCGGGGCCAGCTTTCAGCACGCGCCCTTCCTCCATCACGACCACATGGGTCGCAAGCCGGGCGACTTCGGAAACATTGTGGCTGACGTAAAGGATCGGCACACCCGCCTCTGTCCGCAGCCGTTCCAGATACGGCAGGATCTCGGCCTTGCGTGCCCCGTCCAATGCCGCCAGTGGTTCGTCCATCAGCAGCATCAGGGGGTCCGCCAGCAGCGCCCGACCGATGGCGACACGCTGTGCTTCGCCCCCTGACAACGCGCCGGGCTTTCGGTTCAGCAGGGTACCGATACCCAACAGGTCGACGACCCGCTCCAGCCCGTCCTGCGACCGGTTCCCCGAAACGCGGCGCGCATAAAGCAGGTTTTGCCGCACGGTCAGGTGCGGAAACAGCCGCCCCTCCTGAAAAACGTATCCCAGCCGCCGCTTGTGCACCGGCACCGAGACACACGCGGCACTGTCAAACAGCACCTGTTCGCCAACGACGATGCGACCCTGCGACGGTGCCAGCAACCCGGCGACCGCGTTTACCACCGATGTCTTGCCCGACCCCGATCGGCCGAACAGAACCGTCACGCCGTCGGGCGCGTCGAACTGCACATCAAGGCGGAAATCGCCAAGGGTGTGGCGGACATCGACGGACAGGCTCATCGTCCGGAAATCCTGCGCGCAACCCGCCGCGCGAACCATTCAGACAACAGCAGCGCCAGCATGGCCATCGTGACTGATACAATCACCAGCCGTACCGCCGACTCCTCGCCCCCCGGGACCTGCAGAAAGGCGTAAATGGCCGATGGCACCGTCCGCGTTTGTCCTGGTATGTTCGACACAAAGGTAATGGTCGCGCCGAATTCGCCCATCGCCTTGGCAAAGGCGAGCACTGCCCCCGCAATCACTCCGGGCGCGATCAGTGGCAGGGTGACCGTCACGAACACCTTCCAGCGCGACGCGCCCAAAGTCCCCGCCGCCTGCTCCAGCTTCGGGTCCACCGCTTCGATGGCAAGGCGCATGGCGCGCACCATCAGTGGAAAGGCCATGATCGCCGCCGCCAGCGCCGCCCCCGTCCAGCGGAATGCCAGCACGATGCCGAACCACTGATCCAGAACGCCCCCGACAGGCCCCCGCCGCCCGAAGGTCAGCAGCAACAGATATCCCGTAACGACCGGTGGCAGGATCAGCGGCAGATGCACAATTCCGTTCAGCACCTGCCGCCCCGGAAACCGCCCACGCGCCAGCAGCATCGCCACGCCAAGTCCAAACGGCAAAGAGGTCAGCGTTGCCCAGAAGGCAACCTTCAGCGACAGCGCGACAGCCTGCCATTCCTCGGGGCCAAGAAAATCCATGACCCCCGCTGTAACCTACTCTGACGGCAGGACAAAGCCATGTTGTTGCAGGATCGCGCCGCCCTCGGGACCAGCCAGCCAGTCCAGAAAGGCCTCAGCCGCCTCTGGCTCTGCCGCATCGCGCGTCACCGCCCCGGGATACAGGATCGGCGGATGGCTTTCCTCGGGGAAGGTGGCGGCCACATGAACGCGCCTTTCCGCCACTGCGTCGGTGGCGTAGACGATGCCATATGGCGCCTCGCCCAGCGCCACCAGCGCCAGCGCGGCGCGCACATTGTCGGCCTGCGCCACGCGGGGCGCGAGGGCGTCCCACTGGCCGAGCCATTCCAGTGCGGCCTTGCCGTAGATCCCGGCGGGCACCGCCTCGACCAGTGCCATGGCCAGCCGCGCGTCCGGCCCCAACCGGGCGGCGATGTCAAAGTCTGGCGTGATATCTACCGCCTTGCCCCACGCGGGGCCGGTACGGATCAGCACCAGCGCGTTACCCATCAATATCCGCCGCGTTTCCGGGTCGATCATTCCCTGCCCGTCAAGCCAGTCCATCCACTCGGGGTTGGCCGACAGGAATATATCGACCGGTGCCCCGGCCGCGATCTGGCGCGCCAATGCAGAACTACCCGCAGGCGCGAGGGTCACCTGATTGCCGGTTTCGGCCTCCCAGACCTGGGCCGCCTCTGTCAGCGCATCGCCGGTCGAAGCCGCAGCAAAGACCATAATCTCGGCGGCGCGCAGCGGTACGGCGCAACATATTAACACCAGCCAGAGTGTCAGGCTGCGTACCCCGCGCAATTTGTGCATTTTACATCCTATGACTGCATTTTTTCCTAAACTGCCAAAAATACCCACCGGCCACAAGGCTCTTGGCAACGGGTTAATGGCAATCAGATACCGCAAATGTTTCCTCTGACCGACATGCTGCGCGCCGCCGTGACCTTTGTGATAGCGCTCGGACTGCTCAGTCGGCGACTTTGTTTAGCCCAATCCACATCTCGCCCCACAGCCCGGAGCCGCCGCCGCCGCCTCCTCACAGGCTCAGACCGAAAACGACACCCAAGGTCGCAACCTGTCTCGACACAGCCAACGTCGCATGGCCTAAGAGACGCATGCGCCTGCCCCTGTCCTTTGTGGCCCTCTTCCTGTCGGTCATCCTTCTGCAACTGTCCTCGGGTGCTCTTGGCCCGCTGGACGCGCTGTCGGGCTTTGCGCTGAACTTCTCGACCTCTGAAATCGGGATGCTGGGATCGGCGCATTTCTTCGGATTCTTCATCGGCTGTTGGTTTGCACCCCGCCTCATGGGGTCGGTCGGCCACGCGCGCGCCTTCGCCGCCTTTACGGCCTTTGGTGCCATCGGCCTGCTGGCGCATATGCTGGTGCTTGATCCTTACGCATGGGCACTGATGCGCATCGCGTCAGGATTATGCGTCGCGGGCTGCTATACGGTGATCGAGGCGTGGATGCAGGCCGAGGTCACGAACGAAACACGAGGCCGCGCCATGGGGTCCTACCGGGTGGCGGACATGGGCGCATCCCTAGTCGCACAGCTGATGATCGGGGTTCTGGATCCAGCCCACTATGTCAGTTACAACATTCTGGCCTTGCTCTGCTGTGCCGCTCTGCTGCCACTGACGCTGACCACCTCAAAGCAGCCTGAAACACCTGCCGCCCCCCGCCTGCGCCCGCGCCTTGCCGTGGATCGATCGCCGCTGGCTGCGGCCGGGGTGATCGTGGCGGCGCTGTCCTCGGCCTCTTTCCGGATGGTCGGCCCGGTCTACGGTCAGGGCGTCGGCCTTGCGGTGGATCAGATCGCATGGTTCCTTGCCGCCTTTGTGCTGGGCGGGGCGCTGTCGCAATATCCCGTGGGCTGGCTCGCCGATAAATTCGACCGCCGTCTAGTGCTGATCTGGCTCTCGGTCGCCGCTATATTCAGCTGTGCCTTGACCGCCTCGCTCACCGGCTTGTCGACTGCGGGCATCATGCTCACCGCGACATTCTTTGGCCTCACCACCTTTCCCATATACTCGGTCGCCTCGGCCCATGCCCACGACTTTGCCGACAGCTCGGAACGGGTCGAACTCTCAGCTGCGCTTATGTTCTGGTACGCTGTCGGCGCAATTGCGGCGCCCTACGTGGCGTCATTGCTGATGAATGCCTTCGGCCCGCCTGCACTGTTCATCCTGATCGCCATCGGTCATGCCGTCCTTGTGGTTTTCGGCATGATCCGCATGCGGGCGCGCCCCGCTGCCCGGCCCCGCACGCCCTACGTCTATGCACCGCGCACCAGCTTCCTGATCGGCCGCCTCATGGCCCGCGCACGCGATCGCCACTGACAGGGGGGCAGTCAGCCCCCACATTCCCGCCACTGGCCACGCCCTGCAACATCCGGTAAAGCACACCAAACCCTGACATCAGCGGGACCAAAGACATGGCACGCCACCTCATCACTTCTGCAATCCCCTACATCAACGGGATCAAGCACCTCGGGAACCTCATCGGCTCCCAGCTTCCGGCCGACCTTTACGCCCGCTACCTGCGCGCGCGCGGCCACGAGGTACTGTTCCTCTGTGCCACGGACGAACACGGTACCCCCGCCGAGCTTGCCGCCGCGAAGGCGGGCAAGCCTGTGGCCGAATACTGCGCCGAAATGCACGCCGTGCAGGCCGAGATAGCCAAGGGCTTCCGGCTCAGCTTCGACCACTTCGGCCGTTCGTCCAGCCCGCAGAACCACACCCTGACCCAGCATTTCGCCGGCGTCCTGGCCGACCGCGGCCTGATCAAAGAAGTTTCGGAAACCCAGATGTATTCGCCCACCGACGGGCGCTACCTTCCCGACCGGTATATCGAAGGCACTTGCCCCAACTGCGGCTTTGAAAGCGCGCGGGGCGATCAGTGCGACAACTGTACCAAACAGCTTGACCCGGTTGACCTGATCAATCCGCACAGCACCATTTCGGGCGCCACGGACCTCGAAATGCGTGAAACCAAGCATCTCTACCTGCGCCAAAGCGCGATGAAAGATCAGATCGAGGCCTGGATCGACTCCAAAACCGACTGGCCCATCCTCACCACATCGATCGCCAAGAAATGGCTAACCGATGGCGACGGCCTGCAAGATCGCGGCATCACCCGCGACCTCGACTGGGGTGTTGCCGTCAAGCGCGGAACCGAGGACTGGCCGGGCATGGAGGGCAAGGTGTTCTACGTCTGGTTCGACGCGCCCATCGAATACATCGCCTGCGCGCAGGAATGGGAAGAGGCCGGAAAAGGCACCGATTGGGAACGCTGGTGGCGCACCGACAAGGGTGCCGACGACGTGCGCTATACCCAGTTCATGGGCAAGGACAACGTACCGTTCCACACGCTGTCCTTCCCGGTGACGATCCTCGGATCCGGCGAGCCGTGGAAACTGGTCGACTACATCAAGTCGTTCAACTACCTGAACTACGAAGGCGGCCAGTTCTCGACCTCTCGCGGACGCGGGGTTTTCATGGATCAGGCGCTGGAAATCCTGCCGCCGGACTACTGGCGCTGGTGGCTTCTCAGTCATGCGCCCGAAAGCTCGGATGCGGAATTCACTTGGGAAAACTTCCAGACTTCGGTGAACAAAGACCTCGCCGACGTGCTTGGCAACTTCGCATCACGCGTCACCAAATTCTGCCGTTCGAAATTCAGCGAAGCCGTCCCCTCGGGCGGCACCATGGGCCCGCGCGAAGATCAACTGATCGCCGACCTCACCACCCGGCTCTCTGACTATCAGTCGCAGATGGAACACCTTGAGGTCCGTAAGGCCGCAGCCGCGCTGCGCGCGCTCTGGGTGCTTGGCAACGAATACCTGCAAGAGGTCGCGCCCTGGACCACAATCAAGACGGATCCGGAACAGGCGGCGATGCAGACGCGCTTGGGACTGAACCTGATCCGGCTTTACGGTGTACTCTCCGCGCCGTTCATCCCCGATGCGTCAGCACAGCTGCTCGCGGATCTCAACGCCAGCGACGCGCAATGGCCCGACGACATCGCAGCGGCCCTCTCCGCCCTGCCCGAAGGCCATGCCTTTACGGTTCCAGAGGTCACGTTCCGCAAGATCACCGACGACGAGCGCGCCGACTGGCAAACACGCTTTTCCGGAATCCGCAGTTAACAGGCACCAGATCAATACGACGCACTTTGGTTGCCACATGCAAAAACGCCGGACCCCGCAGGGCCCGGCGTTTTTCAATCAAACCAGTGTGGCCAAAGGCCACTCAATCGGATCAAATCCGGTTGGCTCAGGCGATCTCGACCAGCTCGATGGCAAAGGTCAGATCCTTGCCCGCCAGCGGGTGGTTCGCATCCAGTGTCACCTCGGCCTCGGTCAGTTCGACCACCGTCACCGGCATCACTTCACCTGTCGGGGTCTGAACCTGCAACTGCGTACCCAAGTCCAGCGGGATATCATCCGGAATCTCGGTGCGCGGCACGGCTTGGCGCGCCTGGGGGTTGGGCTGGCCATAGGCCTCGTCCGCGACGATCGCCACGGTCTTCTTCTCGCCGATCGTCATGCCGGGGATCGCCTTGTCGAGCCCGGGGATGATCTGCCCGGAACCCACGGTGAATTCCAGCGGATCGCGCCCCGTCGAACTGTCGAATGTCGTGCCATCATCCAATGTGCCGGTATAATGAATGCGCACGGTGTCACCCGTTTTCACTTCTGTCATACGGAAATCCAGTCTTGTCATGAAGGTTACTTTGCGAGGCCGCGTCCTGCGCGGGTACTCATGCTCATGCACAAATTTAGGGGCGGCAGGCAGAAATTGCAAACCAACTTCCTCGAAACAGCTGAAAAAGCACGATATCCGTGCCTTTTATCGTGCCCGCGCTGCGTGCCACGCCCCCCACACCCGCGCCGCCGCCCCGCGACCTCTTTCTCCCTTTCCCCGGTAGCGCCAGCATGACAGTCTGGCCGCAATTCGAAATCGGGGGGACCCATGGCCATCACAACCTGCATCTTCGATGCCTACGGCACGCTGTTCGATGTCGCCTCTGCTGCGCGCCGCGCGGCAGACGAACCCGGTCGGGACGCGCTGGCCGCCTGCTGGAAAACCCTGGCCGAGGACTGGCGGCTCAAGCAACTGCAATACACATGGCTGCGCGCGATCACCAAAGAACACACAACCTTCTGGCAGGTCACGATGGATGGCCTCGATTGGGCCATCGAGCGCCACGGTCTGGACGGTGACCCCGAGTTGCGCGAACGCCTGTTGGCCCTCTACTGGGAACTCGCCGCCTATCCGGAGGTGCCCGAAATGCTCGCCACGCTCAAGGCACACGGCAAAACCTGCGCCATCCTGTCAAACGGCAATCCCGACATGCTCGACGGTGCCGTCGATAGCGCGGGCATTGAAACCTGGCTCGACGCAGTTCTCTCGGTCGAGGCGGTGCAGATCTTCAAACCCGCCTCGCAGGTTTATGACCTTGTCGGCCAGCGCTTCGGCTGCGCCCCCGAAGAAGTACTGTTCGTTTCCTCCAACGGCTGGGATATTGCTGGCGCGGCCGGTTACGGCTTTACCACCGCCTGGGTCAATCGCGCAGGCGACCCGGTCGACCGGTTGCCGCACCGCCCACGTCACATCCTGAAAAACCTTTCCACAATCCCGGAACTTGCCAGCTGATGCCGACGTTCACATCCTCCGACCGCGTCACCCTGCATTACGCAGACGAAGGCCAGGGACTTCCTCTGCTCTGTCTCCCGGGCCTGACCCGGGATCTGCACGATTTCGACGACGTTGCCTCGCATTTGACCGGCGTTCGGCTGATCCGTCTCGACTATCGCGGCCGCGGCTTGTCCGAATGGTCAGATCCACAGACCTACACCATCCCGACCGAGGCGCGCGATGCCCTCGAATTGCTCGACCACCTACAAATCGATAAGGCGGCAATCCTAGGCACCTCCCGCGGCGGGCTGATCGCCATGCTGCTCGCGGCGACCGGCAAGGACCGGCTGCTTGGTGCCGCGCTCAACGACATCGGCCCCGAGATCGCTCAGAACGGCCTCGACTTCATCAAGACCTATCTGGGCCGCAATCCACCCTGGAACACCTGGGACGCCGCAGCCGAGGCCCGAGCCCGCGCAGACGATGGTTTTGACAATGTTCCGCTGGAGCGCTGGCGCCAAGAGGCCGAAAGGCTCTACCGCGAAACCCCCGACGGGCTGGTCATCCGCTATGATGCTCGGCTGCGCGACGCGGTCCTGTCCTCGGGCGCGCAGCCTACAGCAGACCTCTGGCCACTGTTTGACGCTCTCGAAGGGCTGCCGCTCTGCACCCTGCGCGGCGCGAATTCAAATCTTCTCTCGCCCGAAACCTTTGCCGAGATGCAGCGCCGCCGACCGGACATGATCGCGGCAGAAGTGCCAGACCGCGGCCATATCCCATTTCTGGACGAGCCGCAGTCGATCAACGCGCTTGGCAGGTGGCTTGACCTTCTGCGATGATACCAATGCGTCTGATCGATCCCCACTTCTTCTCTTTCCAAATACGTAAAATCCACCTCCTCCAAAGGCCCATGCCATGAACATCGACATGATCGACGCCGCCGCCCAGCGCCTGCGGGGGCACGCCCGCCGCACGCCAATGCTGTCTTCTCCTTTTCTGGACGCGATCGCGGGTCGTCGCGTCTATGTCAAAGCCGAATGCCTTCAGCATACCGGCAGCTTTAAATTCCGCGGCGGCTGGTCTGCGGTCTCGGCGCTTTCCCCGGACATACGCTCCAAGGGCGTCATCGCCTTCTCGTCCGGCAACCACGCGCAGGGCGTAGCACTGGCGGCGCGGGAACACGGGATTACCGCCGTCATCATCATGCCATCGGACGCACCACGTATGAAGATCGACAACACCCGCGCGCTGGGTGCCGAAGTGGTGCTATATGACCGCGCGGGCGAGGATCGCGATGTCCTTGGCGCCCGCCTGTCAGGTGAGCGTGGCCTGACGCTCATCAAACCCTTTGACGAACCACAGGTCATCGCGGGGCAAGGCACCACCGGTCTGGAGATCGCCGAAGACGCTGCCGCGCTGGGAATCAAAAACGCCGATGTCATCGTCTGCTGCGGCGGGGGCGGGCTGACCTCCGGCATCGCTCTCGCGCTCGAGGCGCGCGCGCCGTCGCTGCGCGTGCGCCCCGCCGAACCCGAAGGTTTCGACGATGTGGCGCGCTCGCTCGCCTCCGGTAGGATCGAGCGGAACCCACGCACCTCGGGCAGCCTCTGTGATGCGATCATCACGCCGCAACCGGGAGATTTAACATTTCCGATCCTGCACCGCCTTTGCGGCCCCGGCCTTGTGGTCAGTGAAGACGAGGCGCTGCACGCCATGTCCCTGGCCTTTGCCCGGCTCAAGGTCGTGGCCGAACCCGGCGGTGCTGTCGCCCTCGCCGCTGCGCTGTTCCGGAAGGGCGAGATCGAGGGTGAGGCCGTCATCGTCACCATCTCAGGCGGCAACGTGGACGGAGAGATTTTCGCACAGGCGCTGGACAGATTTCCGGCCTGAGCACCCGGTACCGCCGCTGACGGGGACATCCCAACCTTTCACAAATCGCACCAATACTCACTTCAAAAACCAAAACGGGAGCCTAACCATGCACATTGCCAACCTTGACGGCATCCGCCTGCACTACCGCATCGACGGCGACCCTGCCGGTGCGCCTGTGGTGTTTTCCAACTCTCTCGGTACCGATCTGAGGCTTTGGGATCAGATCATTCCGCTGCTGCCCAAGGGCCTGAAATTCATCCGTTATGACAAGCGCGGCCATGGCCTCTCAGAAGCCACGCCCGCCCCATACGGCATGGGCACGCTGGTGTCCGATGTCGAAAAGCTGATGGATCACCTTGATGCCAAGGACGCCATATTTGTCGGCCTTTCTATCGGGGGCATGATCGCGCAGGGGCTAGCGGCCAAACGGCTGGATCTTGTCCGCGCCATCGTTCTGTCGAACACCGGAGCGCGGATCGGCACACGTGAGATGTGGCAAGAGCGGATCGATGGGGTGCGCGCAGGCGGTATCGAGGCGTTGGCTGACCCGACGATGACACGCTGGTTTTCGGCCCCGTTCCGCCAGACCGATGCATTCACAGCCTGGCGCAACATGCTGATCCGCCAGCCAGTCGAGGGTTATGTGGGCTGCTCTGCTGCGATCTCGGGCACCGACTTCATGGCGACAACCGCCGCTCTGCGTCTTCCCGCCCTTGGCATCGCGGGATCAGAGGACGGATCGACTCCACCCGATCTGGTCCGGGAAACCATCGACCTGATCCCCGGCTCTGAATTCGCCCTGATCCGCGGCGCGGGCCACCTACCCTGCGTGGAAAAACCCGAGGAATATGCGCGTGTCCTGTCGGATTTCATCACCCGCCAAGGCCACGCCAACGTCTGATCACAGAACAGGAACCGGCCAATGTCTCATTTTCTTCTGATCCACGGGTCCTGTCACGGTGCCTGGTGCTGGCGCGATGTTCTGCCTGAACTCACCGCCCTCGGCCATACAGCTGGGGCCATCGACCTGCCCGGTCACGGGCAGGATTGCACGCCAATCGAAGACATCACACTTGACTTATATGCCCGAACGATCCTCGACGCCCTCGACGGGCCCACGATTGTGGTCGGCCATTCGATGGGCGGCTTTCCGATCAGCCGAGCCGCCGATATGGATCCCACCCTTATCCAGCGTTTGGTCTACCTCTGTGCCTATGCCCCCTGGGACGATCACACCTTGGTCGAAATGCGCCTTCGTGCCCCGCGCCAGCCGATCATGAAGGCGATCCGCAGGTCCGGCGATGGCAAGACCTTTTCAATTCTGCCAGAGCACGCGCGCGAGATTTTTTATCACGACTGCCCGGACGAGGCATTTGACTTTGCGCTCGAGAACCTTTGCCCGGAACCCACCCTGCCACAGGCAACCAAGGTCACCCTTGGCAAGGCGTACAAATCTGTCCCCCGCAGCTACATCCTCTGCGAACAGGACAGCGCCATCCCATCAGAATTCCAGCACACCATGGCTGCGGATTTCGCCCCCGGGGATGTGATCGGCATGGACACTTCCCATTCTCCGTTTTTCTCAGCCCCCGAAGAACTGGCGCGGCATCTGGACCGGATTGCCTCAGACTGACTTAGCGTTAGGGTCAGGCCGAAATCGGACAGCGCGGTTGCTGTTGCGTATTTGGAAAAGAGAAGAAACTGCGGGACGTTCATTTCTCGGGCCTCGCCTCGTACGGCATGGGTTTGACCTTCTTTCAGGGCGCGTCTCTATCCCTTGCACACCACTCTGCGTATAGAGGGCGCCAACACCACCAGGACCCAAGGACGCCTCATGCCCGCCTCCCCTTTTGACAGCGCACATCTTTCCAAACTCTTCGACACCGGCGAAGCCGCCCGGCTGTTTTCCGACAGCGCCGAAATCCGCGCCATGCTTCTGGTTGAGGGTGCGCTGGCCAAGGTTCAGGGCGCGGCCGGCGTCATTCCGGAACTTAGCGCCGCTGCCATCCACCGTGCCACGCTGGAAATCCAGATGGACCCGGCCGGGCTGGCCGAAGCCACCGGGCAGAATGGCGTTTCGGTTCCGGCACTCGTCACCGCCTTCCGCGCGCTGATGCAGGCACCTGAACATGCGCAGTACCTGCATTGGGGTGCGACCTCTCAGGACATACTGGACACGGCGCTGATGCTGCGGCTGCGTCAGGGTCTGGCGCTTTTTGACGCTGGTCTCGACGCCACGCTAAAAGCCCTTGCCACCCTTTCCGCCGCCCATGCCGACACGCCGATGGCTGCACGCACCTATGGCCAGCACGCCACGCCCACCAGCTTTGGCGCGACCGTGGCCGCCTGGGGTTGGCCGCTGCTGACCCTGCTGGAAGAGTTGCGCGCGATCCGTGCCGCGGGCCTGCCCGTGTCCCTCTCTGGCGCTGCCGGAACCGCAACAGAACTCGGCGCCGACGCTCCTGCCCTGCGCGCCGCACTGGCTGAGGCACTTGGACTATCGGATCCCGGCCACAGCTGGCACAGCGACCGCACGGTGATCCTGCGGCTTGCCGCCTGGATCACCCGCACCGCCACGGCGCTGGGGAAGATGGGTGAAGACCTGCTGCTGCTCACCCAGTCAGGTCTTGCCGAGGTTCGCCTTGGTGGTGCCGGCGGATCCTCGACCATGCCGCAGAAACAGAACCCGGTGGCGCCTTCCGTGCTTGTCGCCCTGTCGCACCACGCTCTGGGGCTCAACACCACTCTGCAGGGCGCTGGCCTGCATCGACAGCAGCGCGACGGCGCGGCCTGGTTCACCGAATGGCTCACCCTTCCCTCGCTCTGCCTGAGCCTTTCGGCAGCGCTAAAGCACGCACAGAACCTTGCCGAAACCCTCGCTCCGAACACGCAAGCCATGTCTGCCACGCTCGACAGCGCCCAAGGGCTGCTGGCCGCAGAGGCGCTATCCTTCGCCCTGACAAGCCGGATGTCGCGCCCCGATGCCCAGGCCGAGGTCAAGATGCTCTGTAAGGAAGTGATCGCCAACGGCACCCACCTGCGCGACGCGGCCCTGGCGCGCTGGCCTGACCTGCCCCCTGCCTTGTTCCTGCCGGACACACAGATGGGTCAGGCACCACATGAGGCGCGCGCCTTCGCGGCCGCCGTCCGCGCGCTCTGACCAGGGCAGGTGGCGCAGACGAATCAGCGTGACGGACAGAAGCTGCAACTGCCGGTGATCTTTCTGCCGATCGCCGTGATGAAACCATGCCGTCGGAATCATTAATCCAATGATGTCGAACCTTTTCGGCGACACAAATGACAGCTCAGACCCGCAGGGCATAGTGCTTGGCGTCGTCTCTGCGATCGGCCGACCGGCACCCTATCCGACACTAAGGCTGACATCCCACCAAGAGCTATGAGCGCACACCGACACAAGCGGTCGCATTCAAGCTTGTTTCCGCTTCCATCGCATCGCAGGTTGCCTCAAACGAAAGGGAGACCAGAATGACCCGCATCACCGCCGCCGTCTGCACTGCCTATAATGCGCCGCTGGAAATCGAGGAACTCGAACTTCGCGCGCCTCTCGCGGGCGAAGTCGAAGTGACTCTCGAAGCTGTAGCGATCTGCCATTCGGACATCCATTTTGCTGAAGGTGCCTGGGGTGGAAATCTGCCCGCAGTTTATGGCCACGAGGCCGCTGGCCGCGTCACCGCCATTGGCGAAGGCGTAACAGGTGTCTCCCTCGGCAATCGGGTCGTGGTCACGCTGATCCGCGCCTGCGGCACCTGCACGCAATGCGCTTCGGGCAAACCGACAATCTGCGAAACGCCGGGGGGATACGCCTCTCCGTTATCCCGCCCGGACGGCACAAGCGTCGTTCAGGCCATGAACTGTGGTGCATTTGCCAGCCATGTGGTGGTGGATCAGAGCCAGATCGTGCCCCTGCCCGACGATATGCCGCCCGAAGCCGTCGCTCTGATGGCCTGCGGCGTGATCACCGGCATCGGTGCCGTGGTTAATGCGGCAGGGCTGCGTGCGGGACAAGATGTCGTGGTGATCGGCGCCGGCGGCGTCGGGCTGAATGCGATTCAGGGTGCCAGAATCGCAGGTGCACGGCGCATTGTCGCCGTTGACATGTCCGAGGAAAAGCTTGCCATCGCCCGCGACTTCGGCGCCACGGACGGGGTTCTGGCCACCGGCGAAAGCCCTTGGAAAGAGGCTATAAAGATTATGGGCCGCGGTGCCGATGCGGTGATCGTCACCGTTGGCGCCATCCCCGCCTATAACCGCGCACCCCGCTATCTGGGTTGGGGCGGCAAGATGGTGATGGTCGGCATGCCCCATTCCGGGGCCATGGCGGAATATGAGCCCGTCACGCTCGCCTACATGTCCCAGGGCATGATCGGGTCCAAGATGGGCGACGTGGTCATCCGCCGGGACATCCCGTGGATGGCCGATCTCTACCGCCAGGGACGGCTGAAGCTCGACGAACTTGTCTCGGGTCGCTGGAGGCTCGATCAGATCAACGAAGCTATCGCTGACACCAAGACCGGCGGAGCCAAGCGCAACGTCATTATTTTCTAAGCCACTCAGCCCTTTCACCTGTCCGAAAATATTCCGGGCGCGTCGCCCATCAGGGGCGGCGGGGGCAGCGCCCCCGGCCTGATAGGATCGCGCAAGCGATCCGAAACCACCCCAACAGGAGCCACGCCGATGAAACTGAAAGACCTCGACATCATCGTCACAGCCCCGCCCGCGCCCGGCTGGGGCGGGCGCTACTGGATCCTCGTCAAGCTGACCACCGATGACGGCATCACCGGCTGGGGCGAATGTTATGCCGCGTCTGTCGGCCCGGACGCCATGCAGGCCGTGATCCGTGACGTTTTTGAACGGCACTTCCTGGACCAGAACCCCGAAAACATCGAACTTCTGTTCCGTCGCACCTTCAGTTCCGGCTTTACCCAGCGCCCGGACCTTACCGTGATGGGGGCCTTCTCGGGATTGGAAATCGCCTGTTGGGACATCCTCGGCAAGGCCCTCGACCGTCCGGTCTGGGCGCTACTGGGTGGCATGGTGAATCCGCGCATTCGCGCCTACACCTACCTCTACCCGCTGCCCCATCACAACCTGACCGATTTCTGGAACGATCCGGATCAGGCGGCCGAATCCGCGCTTGATCTGGTGGCGCGCGGCTATACGGCCGTGAAATTCGACCCTGCCGGCCCTTACACCATTCACGGCGGGCACCAGCCCGCGATGTCCGACATCTCTCGTTCGGTCGCCTTTTGCAGGACGATCCGGCAGGCGGTGGGCGACAAGGCTGATCTGCTCTTTGGCACCCATGGGCAATTCACCACCTCGGGCGCCATCCGGCTGGGTCAGGCCATCGAACCCTATCTGCCGCTCTGGTACGAGGAACCCATCCCCCCGGACAACCTGCTGGAATTTCAGGAAGTCGCCCGCGCGGTCCGCATTCCCATCGCCACCGGTGAGCGCCTGACCACAAAGGCCGAATTCGCAACCGTGCTGCGGACGGGCGGGGCAAAGATTCTGCAGCCCGCCCTGGGACGTTCGGGCGGCATATGGGAGACAAAGAAGATCGCGGCAATGGCCGAGGCGTTCAACGCCGAAATGGCGCCGCACCTTTACGCCGGACCGGTTGAGTGGGCCGCCAACGTACATTTCGCGGCCTCCATCCCCAACCTGCTGCTGGCGGAAACCATCGAAACACCGTTCCATTCAGCGCTGATCAGGAACAGCATCCAGATCGAAAACGGATTTATCCTGCCACCCACGGCCCCCGGACTGGGCATCGAGGTGGACGAGACACTGGCCCGCGCGCATCCCTATACCGGCACCGGGCTGCATCTACAGATGCAGGAGGCCTCTTGCGATTATCAGAACGACAACCACTTCATGGGCGGCGCGCCCCCGGTGGCAGACTGATCGCCCCAATCAGGGCGTAGGGTCAGCAGCGACCGGGGGCACAGGCTCCCCCCGGCTCAGGCCTGCCATTCCCAGGGTCGGACAAAGGCGCCAAGCACGTCTGCGACCTGCGCCTCTTGCGCACCGTTGGCGGCCAGCTGCGCAACAAGCCCGCGCTTCTTGTCATCCTTTACGGATACAACCCGCGCGGCCACACCTGACTTTTGCAGCGCTTCATTGTAGACCCGGGTGATTGCCAGCTTGCGCAAATCCGGTTTGAACACCTTGCCCACGGCCGTCTTTGGCAGCTCCGGCAGAATGGTCATGTGCTTGGGATGCGCGGCGCGTTCATGCACATGCACACGGGCATATTCCAGCAGTTCTTCCTCGCTCACCGTGGCACCGCCCACCAGTTCGACAAAGGCGCAGGGCAGTTCGCCCGAATGCGCATCGGGCTGGCCGATCGCCCCGGCAAAGGCAACCGCCGGATGGCCCAGCAAGGCCTCTTCGATATCGGCCGGGTCAATGTTGTGCCCGCCCCTGATGATCAGATCCTTGGCCCGCCCAGTGATCCAGAGATAGCCGTCTTCATCGATCCGACCCAGATCTCCGGTGCGCAGATGCGTGCCGAAGTGGAACAGATCCCGGTTCTTGTCCGCCTCGGTATAGGTACGGCCAGCGTACACTCCGGGGTTCGAAACGCAGATCTCGCCCACTTCGTCCACACCACAAATGACCGGCTGTCCATCAACCACCCGCAAAATCTTGACATCCGTGTAGGGCAACGGAATCCCGGTGGAGCCGACCTTTTTCTTCCCCTCTACCGGGTTCACCGCCACCAGACAGGTCGCCTCGGTCAGCCCGTACCCCTCGATGATTGACACCCCAGTGGCTTCCTCAAACCGCCGGAACAGCTCAAGAGGCAGCGGCGCAGATCCCGAAAACGCCGTCTTGACCGAAGACACATCCGCATCGACAGGGCGCTGCATCAACGCCGACAAGGCAGTCGGCACGGTAATGATAAAGGTGATCTGCCAGCGCTCGATCAGCTTCCAGAAATTGTCGAACACGCCTTCGCCGCGATACCCTTGGGGCGTCGGAAAAACGACATGTGCGCCAGACGACAGCGCCGCCATCAGAATCACGTGGCAGGCAAAGACGTGGAACAGCGGCAGCGGACAAATGATGTTGTCCTTTTCGTTGAACATCATCCTGTGGCCCAGCCAGCCGTTGTAGATCATGCCCGAATAGGTATGCTGCGCCACCTTTGGCATGCCGGTGGTGCCGCCCGTGTGGAAATAGGCAGCGACACGATCAGCCTGAACATCTTCGAACTGCAGAATTTTCGGTTGCTTTGCGCATTCACGGTTGAAACACTTTACATCCACGTGGTCCGCGCCATGCAGTTTGGGACGCAAGAGCGGCACGATCCAGGATTTGGGCGGTGTCAGATAGCGGTTCAAATCGACCTCAAGCACCGTCTGGACACCCGGGGCGTGACGGCAGGCCTCGTGCACCTTCTGCGCCACGTCGGTCTTCGGGAAAGGCTTCAGCGTGACAACCACCTTCGCCTTCGTCTCGCGCAGGATGGCCGCGATCTGCTCGGGCTCCAGCAGCGGATTGATCGGATTGGCAATACCCGCCACCATCGCACCCAGCAGGGCCACGGTAGTCTCGTTACAGTTGGGCAGGACATAGGCCACCACATCCGTCTCACCGATCCCCAACGAACGAAACAGGTTCGCCGCCTGGGTCACGCGGTCCAGCAGTTGGGACCAGCGCAGCGTCTCGGCCTTGTCCTTCGGTCCCGAAAATATCTGATAGCTGACCGCCGGACGGTCGGGAAAGGTGCCTGCGGTGCGGCTAAGAAGCCCAAAGAGCGTCTTTGGGAGATCTCTGTTCTCCCAAAGCATCTCCGCTTCAATCGCATTCCGGTCCGCCATGGATGCAAAACCCATCAGCCGTCTCCTCCCTATTTCCCGGCCCTGTTTCGGGCCGTCTCCCGCCGCCAGTTTCCGAAGGATATCCCCCGGGCGCAAGCCCGATCGACGCAGCGGCAGCAACGCTCTGACGCAACGTCCCGTTTGCGCTGGCTTCATTTGGCCCAAAATTTACCGGGTTGTCACCGGACCGGTGACTGGCGCAGCGCCAATCTACTCGGCCACCATCCCATCGGTGAACTGCAACCGCGCAAGCCGCGCATAAAGCCCGCCTTCGGCCACCAGCACATCATGTGTGCCGGTCGCAACGATTCGCCCCTGATCCATCACAACAATCCGATCCGCCTTTTTCACCGTTGCAAGACGGTGCGCGACGATGATCGTCGTGCGAGTGCGGGCCAACTCGTCCACCGCGCGCTGCACTGCGCGCTCGCTTTCGGCATCAAGAGCGCTTGTCGCCTCGTCGAGCAACAGCACGGGTGAATCCCGCAGGATGGCCCGAGCGATCGCGATACGCTGCTTCTGACCACCCGACAGCATCACGCCGCGCTCGCCAAGCCAAGTGTCATAGCCCTCGGGCAAGCGATCAATAAATTCCGACGCCGCTGCCGCCTGTGCGGCCGCCTCGATCTCGGCATCGGTGGCATCGGGGCGACCGAACCGGATGTTTTCGCGCGCCGAGGCGGCAAAGATCACCGGATCCTGCGGCACCAGCGCGATATGACGGCGGAAGTTATCCCGCTTGAGATCCGCCAGGGACATTCCGTCCATCCGCACCGACCCTTCGTCGGGGTCGTAGAACCGCTGGATCAGTTGAATGATCGTGGTTTTGCCCGCCCCGGAGGGACCGACCAGTGCGATGGTTTCGCCCGCCCTGATCTGCAAGGTGACATTGTCCAGCGCGGAAACGTCAGGCCGCGCTGGATAGGCAAAACTTACACCTTCGAATGAAATCTCGCCACGCACCGGGGTCGGCAGCACCGCAGGAGATTGCGGATCCTTTATCGGGTCCTCTGTGTGCAGCAATTCGACCAGCCGTTCGGTGGCACCTGCCGCGCGCTGCAGCTCTCCGAAGACTTCGGACAGCGCAGCGACCGACCCGGCCACCATCACCGCATAAATGACGAACTGCACCAACGCTCCGGCCGTCATCGACCCTGCACGCACATCCCAAGCCCCGATCCACAGCACGCCGACGATCCCGGTGAACACCAGAAAGATCACGATTGCGGTCATCAGCGCCCGCGTCCAGATCCGGCGCTGCGCCGCGTCATAGCTTTTCTCGGTGACATCGGCAAAGGCCGCCCGCGACATAGATTCGTGCGTAAACGCCTGTACCGTTTGAACCGAACTCAAGGCCTCGGAGGCACTGCCAGAGGAGGCCGCGATCCAGTCCTGATTCTCGCGGCTCAGCTTGCGCAGCTTGCGCCCCAGCGTCAGGATCGGCACCACCACGGCGGGCACGATCAACAGCACCATCAGCGTCAGCTTCCACGAGGTGAACAGCATCAGCACCAGCCCACCCGCAAAGATCAGCACATTGCGCAGGGCAATCGATACCGACGATCCGATCACGCTCAGAATCAGTGTCGTGTCGGTCGTGATCCGGCTCAGAACCTCCCCCGTCATGATCCTTTCGTAGAACACCGGCGACAGGCCGATCACCCGATCAAAGACCGCCTTGCGGATATCCGCGACCACGCGCTCACCAAGCCGCGTGACAAGTGCATAGCGCAGCGCCGTCCCCGCAGCGAGAAGCGCGGTGATGGCCAGAGCAGCACCAAAATACTGGTTAAGCAGAGCACCGCTGCCATCCTCGAAATTATCCACCACCCGGCGCACCGCCAGCGGCAACACGAGCGATACAGAGGCCGTCAGTACAAGCGCCAGAAGCGCCAGCGTCACGAGCCTGCGATAGGGCAACATAAAGGGCCAGAGACTGCCCAGTGAACCAAGGCGTTTCGACTTCTCGCGCTCATCCTGACCCGTTGCCGGTGCGGTCTCTCGGGCCATGACCCCTCCTGTTTTCGTGTTCCATGTGTTTCAACACTCCCGGCCCCATGGTCAAGCGCATCATTGCCGCGCGTCACGGGGTCCTGCAAAAAAAACATGCTTAATGTAGATGTGGGTGGCCGTGTTCACCTTAGACGCGCCCCAGCCGAATGCCACTAAGCATTACCAATGCTGGCGGCACAGCCGCGCGCACTGCGAAAAAATCCGGTTCTAACACGGGCGGCCAAAAGATGAGGAAAAGATGAGGGATGCAGCGGGCGACCAGGGAGATTGGAGCGGGCGACGGGAATCGAACCCGTGTCATCAGCTTGGAAGGCTGAGGTCTTACCATTACACAACGCCCGCGCTACGACTTGGGTCAATATTTCATGCGACTTTTGCGGTCAAGCTATATGTCATCATTTTGCCCCCCGTTGCGATGCGCAGTGGTTCGGCCGTCATGACCCACCTGTGATCGTGACGCCTCCATGCCAACATTGACACGCCCCCTCCTGTCAGGGACCGTGCGCGCCACGGCATCCCCATATCTTGACCGACAGGACACCCAAAATGCGTCTTCCCGCCGCCCTCACCGATCTGTTCCGCCGGGTCGAGACTGCGACACTTATCGTTATCCTGCTGATCGCCGGGGCGCTCTGGGTCTTTGTCGGGCTGGCCTCCGAGATGATGGAGGGCGAATTGCACGCTTTTGATGAGTCGGTGCTTCTGGCGCTGCGCACGCCGGGCGACCCGGCGAACCCCATCGGCGGTCCGCAGATCGAACTGGCAGTGCGCGACCTGACCGCGCTTGGCGGCGTGACGGTTTTGACGCTGATCTCGCTATCTGTGCTGACCTTTCTCTTTCTGCGTCGGCAGCGCGCTTCAGCGATCTTCCTTGCCGTTGCGATTCTGGGCGGGCAGGCGCTGTCGCATCTGGCGAAATCCGGTTTTTCGCGCCCGCGCCCCGATCTTGTCCCGCATGGGGTCGAGGTGGCCACAGCCTCCTTCCCTTCAGGGCACTCTATGATGGCGGCGGTGACCTACCTCACACTTGCTGTCATGCTGGCCCGAACAGAGGGACAGCTGCGCATGCGGGCGTTCTACGTCGCGGTGGCAGCGATCTTGGCCATGCTGGTCGGCATCAGCCGTGTCTATCTGGGTGTCCACTGGCCATCGGATGTGCTGGCAGGCTGGGCATTGGGCGCGGCATGGGCGCTTGGTGTCTGGCTGCTGGCCCGTAAAATGGCACGCAAGGGCCAGATCGAGCCGGAACGTAGCGTGGAAACCTGAGCGACCCCGCGAAAGATGCCCGCACAAACGCAAAACGCCCACCGGAACCGGCGGGCGTTTCAGAACTTGCCTTACGGCGCTGCGCTTAGCGGCGGATGCCCAGACGCGTGATCAGGTCCTGGTAACGGGCCTCATCCTTCGACTTGGTGTAATCCAGCAGCTTGCGGCGCTGTGCGACCATCATCAGAAGGCCACGACGCGAGTGGTTGTCCTTCTTGTGGGTCTTGAAATGCTCGGTCAGGGTCGAGATGCGCGAGGTCAGGATTGCAACCTGCACTTCGGACGAACCGGTGTCGCCTTCCTTGGTCGCGAATTCCTTGATCAGGCGGGCTTTTTCTTCGGGCGTGATCGACATCGGGATCTCCTTTGAAAGGTTAGGGGTGATGGCGCAGGCCGGGATGTCGTCCAGCAGGGCCCGTGGAGGCTCCGCCCAAGGCTGGGCGGATGGGCGCGTATAGGGTGATTCCGCGCCAAGGAAAAGGAAAAAGATTGGTGTCTGGGCGCGCTACTTCTCGGGCACCATCGCATTGCGGTCAGCATCTGCCGAGATTTCCTCGATCAGATCGGTTGCAAAGTTGCCGATCACCGGGATGAACTCCACCTGGCTGAGGACCAGCACGACCACAGACACCAGCGCACCGCCACCGATCACGCCGCCCAGACCAAAGGCCAGACCGCGCAGGAACTGAAACCACACCAGTTTGATCATGTTGTCGTGCAGTCGAACGAATTTCAGCTGCAGAACCGATTCCATCGCATTCGCCAGCCGTTCGGTGTCATGTGCCAGCTTGTCGTCCCTTGGGGTATCAGTCATCAGAATATCGCTTTTCTCGGGGCCAAAGCGCTGGCCCGGTTGCATAAGGCACATAGAGCGGATGTCGTGGATGGCCATCCTTGGTCAAGCCAAGATGCCACAACTGCGGCAGCACCTGCGCCACGCGGCGACCCTGCCCCAGATGGGCACCGTGCACACCCCAAGCGGCAATCGTCATCTCGGCCCCCTGCCCCCAGCGGTGCAGGATTTCGTCGTTGCCCCCGCCGACAGGATCCGTTGCGGCCTTCAGGTCCTGTGGCCGTGTCGCCCGCAGGCCGAACAGGTTGGCAATCCGGAACCCGCCATAGCCCATGGCCCGCGTGCGGCGCTCACAGCGTTCGATGGTTGGATCATTGCGCAGTTCCGTCGCGGTCGACGGGTTCAGCATCACGAACAGAACCACACCACCGGCATCGTCCCAGATCCGCGACAGACCGTAACGGTAACGCTCGCAGGGGCTATAAATCGCCTCTGAAAGGGTCGCCCCATCGGTATGTACGCGGGTGATCATCGTCGCGAGGGTTAAACCGGTGCGACAAAGACACGGGTGGGGTGCAGCTCTCCGCCCTTGTAGATACCCACGGCCACAGCGCGGCCATCCAATGCGGCCCAGCATTCGTCGCCGTATTCCACGTCCGAGCTGATCACCATGCCGGGGTTGCCGTTGCGTAGCTTGGCGGCCGCTTCGGCCCCACAGGGTACTTGCGGCAAATCGGCCAGACCGATCTCAAGCGGCTGCACATACGCATCGAGTTCCGGCGTGCGGGCCAGCTTTTCTACCTCGTCCAGCGTGATGCCATCCGCCGCATCGAACGGGCCGGACCAGGTCCGCCGCAATTCACGCACATGGCCATAGCAGCCGAGTTTTTCGCCGAGGTCCCGCGCGATGGAACGGACATAACCGCCCTTGCCGCAGACCATTTCCAGCGTCACGTGGTCAATGTCGGGACGACCCAGCATGATCAGAGAGTCGACAAACAGATCCCGCGCCGCGATCTCCATCGACTCGCCATCGCGGGCGCGCTTGTAGGCGCGTTCGCCGTCGATCTTCACCGCTGAAAACTGCGGCGGGACCTGCTGAATGTCGCCGACAAAGCTGTGGAGCGCCTCCTTGATCTCCTCATCCGTCGGGCGCAGATCCGAGGTTTTCAGGACTTCGCCATCGGCATCGTCGGTGTTGGTGGCCACCCCCAGACGCACGGTGAACACATAGGCCTTCAGCGCGTCGGTGATGTAGGGCACGGTTTTTGTCGCCTCGCCCAATGCCACAGCCAGCACCCCGGTCGCGTCCGGATCAAGCGTGCCGGCGTGGCCTGCCTTCTTGGCATCCAGCGCCCAGCGAACCTTGTTCACCACGGCGGTCGAGGTCAGGCCCGCAGGCTTGTCCACCACCAGCCAACCGGAAATATCGCGCCCCTTGCGGCCTCGTGCCATGCTGTTCGTCCCTTATAGATAAGGGCGGTCGCGTAGCAGCGCCCCCGCGCACTGTCAACGCGGCTGTAGTTCGGGTTGGGGCGATTTAGTTGCAATTCCCGCAAGACAATCTGACGTAGCACGCAGGGTGCCAGCCAGCTGAACCGCGCCCACCGCGCGCGAAACCGGACTGCGGACCCGGCAAAGACAGCTCCCATTCACAGTCTGCCTGCGGTCGATACCGGGCCGGGTCGACAAGCCTCAGTCCAGCCGTCGCGCCTCGTCCAGCAGCATCACCGGAATCCCGTCGCGGATCGGATAGGCCAGACGGGCGCGGCGGCTGATCAGCTCCTGCGCCTCGGCGTCATAAAACAATGTGGCATGGGTCTGCGGGCAAATCAGCGCCTCAAGCATGCGGCGGTCGAACATTGGCTCGCTCATTGCATCAACCCGTCATCGGTTCCACCGCGAAGGGCATACTCGATCAGCGTCACAAGGGTCTCCCGCCGGGTGCTCAGCGACGGCGCCTCAAGCAGAGCCTGCTTGTCCTCTGGATCGAAATCCAGCAGCATCGACAATGAATTGACCAGCAGTTCGTCGTCGGCCTCTTTCAGGGTGTCCCAGTCAGCCGACAGGTCGCGGGCATCAAAAAACCGCTCGAGCAGCGTCAGGAACTTGGGCCGGTTGAACGCCCGGTCCTCATCGGCATCGTCGCAAAGATCCTGCTCAAACCCGTCCCAGCTGACCTCGCAGCGCCGATAGGGTGTGAAGCCGTCGACCTCTTTCTGCACCCGAAAGCGCGAAACTCCGGCAAGCGTGATCATGTATCGCCCGTCTTCCGTCTCGGAAAACTGGCTGATCCGGCCCGCGCAGCCGATCCTGTGCAGACCGTCCTTGTCCCGTCCGGGCACGGCATTTGGCTGCACCATCCCGATCAACCGCGCATCGGTCTTGAGCGCGTCATCGAACATCTGCAGATAGCGCGGCTCGAACAGATGCAGCGGCAAGCGGGAGCGCGGCAACAACAGCGCGCCCGGCAGGGGAAAGACCGGGATCAGATCCGGCAGATCAGTGAGATGTTTCATGACATCCTAGCTAGCCCGCGGGCGGTGTCAGGCAAACAGCATCGAGCTGAGTTTCCGCCGCCCTTTGAGAGCAATCGGATCATTTGGCTTGAGCGCGTCAAAAATGGTGAAGAGTTGCGCTTTCGCGGCGCCTTCGTTCCATTCGCGGTCGCGGCGGAAGGATTCAAGCAGCTGTTCGACCGCCCCTTCGATATCGCCCTTGGCATAGAGCGCCTGAGCCAGGTCAAGACGCGCCTGATGGTCGTCAGGGTTTGCCTCGACAGCGGCCAAAAGCTCGGCCACCGGACCAGCATTTTCGGCCTGACGGGCCAGCAGCAGTTGTGCATGGGCGGCTTCGAGCTCAGGTGCCTTGGAAATTTCGATCGGGGCGCCGTTCAGGATCGCTTCGGCCTGATCCAGTTCACCCATGGCGATATGGCAGCGTACCAGACCACCATAGGCGGCTGCGTGGTTCGGCTCTTCACCAAGGATGGCCGTGAATATCTGCACGGCATCTGTGGCGGCACCCTGCTCCAGCATCTCTTCGGCGGCGGCCACGGCTTCGTCGAGTCCACCGCTGGCGTCGCCGCCGGCTTGCTTCACCACACGCTCGACAAAGGCTTTCATCTCGGACTGGGGCACTGCGCCCTGAAAACCATCAATCGGCTGGCCCTTGTAGAACGCATAGACTGTCGGGATTGATTGAATCTGCAACTGCGCCGCGATCTGCTGCGCCTCGTCGATATTGACCTTGGCCATCGTCACGGCACCCTTGGCCGCATTCACTGCCTGTTCAAGCTGCGGGCCGAGCGTCTTGCACGGGCCGCACCAAGGCGCCCAGAAATCGACGATAACCGGCACATCCCTGGAGGCTTCGATGACCTCTTTCATGAAATCCCGCTCGGCCACGTCCTTGACATGGTTCTGTTGCGGCTTGGCGGTGCCCGTTCCCAATTCGATCATCGAAAAATCCCCTTTGCCCGGAATGGCTGTTGCCCGTTTAGATGGCGCAAGGGGCATTGCGTTGCAAGGGGTGCGCCAGAGACCCTGAACGGAAAAGCTGCGCGATCCCGCAAATCACGACCAGTTTCCTGCAGGAATATCGGATCGCGCACATCCCGGTCCGCGCATTCCAGTGCAGCCGCGACCCCGAGCCATCCGGGCATCTGCGGCGTGCAGCGGGGTTGCTAAAGGTCGAAAGTGGCAAGGACCGGAGCGTGATCGCTTGGCTGTTCCCATCCGCGTACAGCGCGTAGAACACGGCTGGAATGGGCAGAGGCCGAAATGTCTGACGTAGCCCAGATGTGATCCAGTCTGCGGCCCTTGTCTGCCGCGTCCCAGTCGGGCGAACGGTAGGACCACCAGGAATAGAGCTTGCCCTGCGGAATGTCCTGCCGGGTAATATCGACCCAGTTACCGGCCTCTTGCACGGCGCTCAGATGATCAACTTCAATCGGAGTATGCGAGACGATTTTCAACAGCTTCTTGTGATCCCAGACGTCATCCTCGCGCGGGGCGATGTTGAGATCGCCCACAAGGATCGCCTTTTCCGGGCGCTCGGCATGGAACCAGTCACGCATCTCTGTCAGGTAGTCGAGCTTTTGACCGAACTTTTCATTGACCGTCCGGTCCGGTTTGTCGCCGCCAGCGGGGACGTAAAAGTTGTGGATCACCACACCGTTCTCAAGCCGCCCCGCCACATGGCGCGCGTGCCCCAGAGAGGCAAAGTCCTTGTCGCCCATATCTTCGATCGGCAGTTTCGACAGGATCGCCACACCGTTGTAGCCTTTCTGCCCCCGCGCCACGACATGGGTGTACCCCAGCGTCGCAAAACCCTCGAGCGGCATCAGCTCCAGCGGACTCTTGCACTCTTGCAGGCACAGCACGTCCGGCGCCTCTTCGGTCATCAATTGCTGCACAAGGGCGGCACGCAGGCGGACCGAATTGATGTTCCAGGTGGCAAGAGTGAAGGGCATGGGAGTCTCCTTGGGCTATGCGCCGGGACCATGCCCCCGATGCGGCGCTGGGTGCAAGGCGGGATTAGGGGCGCTGCCCCTGCCCTGCGGATTCCCCGGAATATTTAGGGGCTGATGAAACGGAAGGCGTGGCTTTGACTTCAAATGGCTGAGTGCCTGTCCGCCAACAGTAAGAGGCTTTTCCAGCACCCTCAGATGATTTCATCCTCATCGAACAGGGCGGCGGCTTCGAGGTGTTCGCCCATGCCCTGTGCTGCGGCCTCGGCGTGTGCGGCGCGTTTCGGGATGGCGATGTGAAAGACGGCATCACCTTCGTTCACCACAGGCAGGTTGGTGCGCCCCACGACGATGCCGGTGTCCTGGGCCAGCACCTCGGCCTCGACCTCACCGAAGGGGTCCGAGATGATCCCCAGAACCGCACCGGCCTCGACATAGTCGCCGCTGGCCTTCAACGTCCGCAGCAACCCGCCCGTCGGCGCACGCGACCATGTGGAGCGTTCGCAGAACACCGGTGTACCGCGCGCGCGGGGTACACCCTTGGACGAGATCATGCCCAACTGGGACATCACCCGCAGGATGCCGGCCACCCCGGCGCGCGCCGCGAATTCGTCAAAGCGAAGCCCCTCGCCAGCCTCGTAGAGCAGCAGGTCAACGCCGCGCGCCTCGGCCTCGCCGCGCAGACTGCCGTCGCGCACCTTTGACAGCATCGTGACGGGTGCTGCAAAGGCCTCGCCCAAGGCGCGCAGCCGGTCGTTGCCCGGAGTCAGGCGGATCTGCGGCAGGTTGGTGCGCCCGACGGCAGCCGAATGCAAATCGATACCGATGTCACAGCGCGACACGACCTCTTTCATAAAGATATGTCCGAGGCGCGCGGCCAACGAACCCTCGGAGTGTCCCGGGAAGCACCGGTTCAGGTCGCGGCGATCGGGCAGATAGCGGGACTGGTTGAGAAAGCCGTAGGCATTCACGATAGGCACCGCGATCAGTGTGCCGGTCAGCCGCTGCAGCGGCGCGGCGCGCAGCAGGCGTCGTACAATCTCGGCACCGATCACTTCGTCACCGTGGATCGCAGCCGAGACGAACATTACCGGCCCCGCGCGACGCCCGTTGACCACATGTGCCGAAAGGGTGACGGGGGTGTGGTCGGACATGACCGATACCGGCAGATCGACCGTCCGGCGGCTGCCCGGCAGGATGATTTCGGTTCCGATTTCAAAGGGTGTGTTCATGCGGGTCCCTGACCATCTTGTTGTCGATAGAATCGCAAGAAAGCGGGGTTGGCAAGGGATCTGGCATTCTGGCCCGGATCGACATCTGCCGTTTAACAGAAGTGCGCGGAAAAGACGTGCATGTCGCCTGTCTGCGCTGCGCGGCCAAGGGGCAGCACAGCTTTTCTCTTATACCTGACGGCCGCGTGGTGCACCGAACAACCTGCCGCCTTCGGCCACGGCCACAAGGCTGAGCGAAAGCGCGCCAAGCCCCACAAAGCCCGTCAGCATCGGCACCAGAGAGCCGTTGTAGAAATACCCCACGACGCCGCCCAGAATACCGCCACCCAGTGTCTGCACCGTGCCCAGCACAGCCGAGGCGGTTCCGGCCACATGGCCCAGCGGATCCATCGCCAGAGAGTTGAAGTTCGTCGGGATAAAGCCGAACAGGCAGAATTGCGGGATCAGCAATGCGAGGAATAACCAGAACGGTGCCGCACCGCCAAAGCTGATCGCCACGCACAGGTGCAAAGCGGCGATCAGGGTGAACCCGGTAAGCGCCCCATGTGACAGACGCCGCGTTCCGAACCGCGCCACCAGCCGCGAGTTGGCAAAGCTCGATGCGGACATGAAGCAGGCCACGAGTGAAAAATACAAGGTGAAGGTCGGCCCGATGCCGTAGACCTGCGTATAGATCTGTTCGGCCTGCGCGATGAAGGCAAAGAGCACACCAAAGAATGCACCCGTCGCCAGCGTGTAGCCAAAGGCCTGACGGTTGGTGAAGATGATGCGGAACGCCTCAAACACGCGCTTGGCCGTCAGTTCGCGCCGATCCTCGGGGTGGAGCGTTTCCGGCAGGCGGATCCATGCCCAGGCAAAGGCGCCGACACCCAGCAGGAACATGACTGCTGACAGTTCGCGCCATGTGCCGAACACCAGGATCGCCGAGCCAAGGTTAGGCGCAAAGACCGGCATTACCATGAAGACCATCATCACCAGCGACATGACCGAAGCCATCTTTGGCCCACGAAACCGGTCACGCACGACCGACAGCGCGACGACACGCGTTGCGGCGGCGCCAATGCCCTGAATGACCCTAAGTCCGACCAAAATGCCGAAGGTGGGCGTAAAAATTGCCGCAAAAGCCGCCGCCACATAGATACCAAGGCCGACAAACAGAACCTTGCGCCGCCCGAACCGGTCCGACAGCGGGCCATAGATGATTTGCGCGCCGCCAAAACCCAGCACATAGGCGGTAATCACCCATTGGCGCTGGTTATCGCTGGTCACGCCCAGCGCACTGCCAACGTCCGTCAACGCCGGGATATAGACGTCGATGGCCGCCGCATTCAGCGCCATCAGAAGTGCGATGATCGCCACGAATTCCCAATAGGGCAGGCTTTTTGTGTGGCTGGCACGCAATTCGGTGTCGCTCGCTGTAGTCATGGCCATGCGGCTGTCTTTCTATCGGCTGGGCATTCAATGAGAACCTAAATCCGTGGACGCGCCATACTTGTACAACGCCGACTCGCCCCAAGCGGATTGTCTTGGGGTACGGTATCCGCTTTGCTATACCAAACGGTTCACTTTTACAGCCACTTCCGTGTCGCGGTTAACGGAGTTGCATCTGGCGCATGGCTTGGAATTATTTGCGTACAAGCGTTCTGGACCACGCTAACCCGCACTAGGTAGAGCAAAATTTACCCCGCCCCATGGTTCGGGCGCGTTAACGGCCCTAGTTGGCCTTGACCGCGCTGAAGTCGGGATCACACGCACCCATCGACACCGGCATATATATCTCTGTCACTCCGGCGCCCATGCCGACCAGTTCCGACAGGACAGCTTCATAGATCGCAACGGCAACTTGGACGAGCGTGATGCCCGTCATCCTGTAGGTCTCGAAAGAATAGATGCACAACCGAAATGCGCTGATCTCTTGCTAAAATGCAAGTATGTTCAAAGAGAGTCAGAATTTCTCTAAATACTTCGTCTAATGTCTCGCGGGGTCCAATTAGCGACCGCAAACGGTCGCCACGCACAAAAGCGGCCCCGGCAAACGTACCGGGGCCGATTGCCTCAGCTTTCGGCGGCCATCGCTCCGGCGATCTTCTGGGAAACAAAGCCGAACACGTTGCCGATAATCAGGGAAACCAGAACGATAAAGGCGGCTTTGGCCATGGCGCCGGCATCACCGATTGCCACACCTGTCAGCAGTGCGAAAGCAGCGGTGGCGGCATATCCGTAAACACCCGCCGGGATGGTCGACAGGGCTGCAGAATGTGCCCCAAGCACAAGAACAGCCACCGAAACTCCGACAATGCCCGAAGTCACCGCGACAGAGCCGCCAACCGTTCCGACTATGATCAAGGTGACAGCGGCGATAACCACGCCCCAGATATGGTTAGTGGCAGATTTGGTCAGCCCTTCGGTACCGCCTCCGGTATGGAAAAAGCTTCCCCAGCCGATGAACAGCGCCCAGACCTGTAGTCCAAGAGCGGTGCCAAGGCACAGGTAGGTTGCGACCGCGGCAAGCACGCCGATCGAGATCGCAAGCGCATTTATCATATTCATGTTTTGTCCCTCCCAATTTGGTAAGCGGCCGCCACTATTTTGGGCATTCCGCTACGTCAACCTATCGATTCGACAAAACACTCCTAGTTCGACAAAGGTTTATGCAGAATTTTTTGCCAAAAATGGGTATAATTTCCGCCCGCCGGATTTTTACAGAGGTCGCTGTGTCGGCCTACAAACAGTCCGGCGCCGGATAATTGTCACAGGTTGAGCGCGTACGCACAGAGATCGCTGATGCCGACGATGCATATGCGGCAGAATGCAGCCAGACAGTGCGGCCGTCGCCCTAAACATAGCCCCTCAGCATACGAAGACTGCGCATCCTCCCAACTTCGCACCGACTTCAGACGGCCTGCTTCTTCGGGAAGCCGAAGGTTTCCGCCACGACCCCTCTGGCCGGTTGATTCATGTCAACGACAGGCCGTAGCAACAGTGGTCCCACTGACAACCGAGCCCCGAAACGATCTGAGAACAGGGGACCAAGCCTGACCACTCCGAAGAGGAATACCAGATGTCACATACCCCGCATGAACTCGCCGAAGACTTTCCCGAGCACAGCGACAAGATCAGCAGCCTGCAAAAATCCAACACCCATTTCGCGCGCCTCGCCGATGACTATCATGCAGTCAATCGCGAGGTACATCGGGCGGAAACCGACGTCGCCCCGACATCCGACCAGCACCTTGTGGACCTGCGTAAAAACCGCGCGGATCTGAAAGATCAGATATACAAATACCTTGTGGCCTCCTGATCAGGGTTCGGCCTTGCTGATCCGATCATAGAGACCGCACGTTTTCCCAAGATACCGAAAGGAGTCCCGCGCGCCGTGAACGATCCGGACCGACAATCCCAGAATTCCGCGCGGGACCCGCAACCGGGGGCTCCGCGCTTTGCGCCGCCCACACCGGCCTTGATCCGTCAGGCTCTGGCGCTCGGATGGTCTGATCTGCGCCGCGCGCCGCTATTTGGCCTGGCCTTCGCGGCCGTCTATATGCTTGGTGGCTGGCTGATGGCTTTGGTCACGGTAAAGACCGGGACCACCTTCTGGCTAATCTTGGCGATCTTCGGCTTTCCGTTGCTGGGGCCTTTTGCTGCTGTCGGCCTTTACGAGGTGTCGCGCAGGCTTCAGACCGGACAGCCGCTGGACTGGGGCGGTGTTCTGGGCGTGATCCTGCAGCAACGCAAGCGGCAGCTCCCGCTCATCGGGGCGACCATCATCTTCATCTTCCTGTTCTGGTTCTTTCTGGGCCACATGATTTTTGCCCTGTTCATGGGGCTGTCGGTGATGACCAATATATCGAGTTCGCTCGCAGTTTTCCTCACGCCCAACGGACTGGCAATGCTGGCATTCGGCAGTGCCGTCGGGGCGGTCTTTGCGCTTCTGCTCTACATGATCACCGTGATGTCGCTGCCGATGCTGCTCGATCGCGAAGTGGACGTGGTCACGGCGATGGCGTCCAGTTTCAGCCATGTGGCTGCTTATCCCCTGACGATGCTGGGATGGGCCGCGGTCATCGCGGTATCGACGCTGATCTCTCTCTTGCCACTTTTTCTCGGCCTTGTTGTCGTGCTGCCCTTGCTGGGTCACACGACCTGGCATCTCTACAGCCTATCGGTGCTGCCGTCAGACCGGCCCGGGCCAACGATAGGCTGAACACAGGCTGGACCGAACAAATCCATAGCCCATCCTATGGGCCGACGCCGCGGCTGTGTTGTGCCCCAGCGGGCGGTCGTTGCCCCCAGAATGCTGTCCAAGCAGACCTCTGCCGGGCATAAAAAAGCCCCGCCAACCGGCGGGGCTTGTGAAATGCGTCGCGGATGCGGCAGGGGTCAGCCGGGCAGTTTGGCCATCCGCAGGTAGGGCAGCACTGTCTTGAACGTGCCAAACTTGGCTTTTGCATCCTCGGCGTTGACGGATGTCGG
Source organism: Puniceibacterium sediminis (assembly GCF_900188035.1). Taxonomy (GTDB): domain Bacteria; phylum Pseudomonadota; class Alphaproteobacteria; order Rhodobacterales; family Rhodobacteraceae; genus Puniceibacterium; species Puniceibacterium sediminis. The sequence goes on from NZ_FZNN01000014.1 coordinate 59,479, forward strand.
GATCACCACGTCCTGACCGACTTCCCAGTTCGCGGGGGTTGCGACAGAGTGCTTGGCCGCCGTCTGCAACCCGTCCAGTGCCCGCAGAACTTCGGCAAAATTACGCCCCACATTCATCGGATAGGTCATCGACAGCTTCAGCTTCTTGTCCGGCCCGACGATGAAAACCGACCGCACCGTGGCGGAATCGTTCGGCGTGCGGCCTTCGGGCAGATAGGCCTCGGCGGGCAGCATATCAAAGGCCTTGGCGACCGCCAGATCCTCATCCGCGATGATCGGAAAGCCCGCCTTGGCGCCGCCTGCCGTCTCGATGTCGGTCTTCCACTTCTTGTGATCCTCGACACCGTCAACCGAAATGCCGATCACCTTGGTGCCGCGCTTGGCCCATTCATCAGCCAGCTGTGCGACCGCGCCGAATTCGGTGGTGCAGACGGGTGTGAAATCCTTGGGGTGGCTGAACAGGATCGCCCAGCTGTCACCGATCCAGTCGTGCAGCTTGATTGTTCCCTGGTCAGTTTCGACCGTCATATCCGGAATCGTGTCGTTAATGCGCAGGCCCATGATTGCCCCTCCATGCTTGGTTGCGGTTAAGGTTAACATAGTCCCTGCAAGTCGCATTTGCATCCCTTGAAGTGCAGCAAGGGCAGTGACAATATATGATCAAATCCCCGCGGCATCCGCCCGGGAGGAAACACTCAGACGGGAGAATCAGGATGATCGAGAAACGCCAGTTCTACATCAACGGGGCTTGGGTCGATGCGATCGACGGGACCGATTATCAGGTCATCAACCCCTCGACCGAAGAACCCTGCGCCGTGATCGCCCTGGGCGGTCAGGCTGACACCGACGCCGCTGTCGCCGCCGCAAAGGCCGCCCTCCCGGGCTGGATGGCAGCGCCCCCGGCAGAACGCATCGCCTATGTCGAAAAACTGCTCGAAGTATACAATCGCCGGGCCGAGGAAATGTCCCAGGCGATGAGCCTTGAGATGGGCGCGCCCATCGACATGGCGCGATCTGACCAGACCGGCGCCGGATCGTGGCACCTGCAGAACTTCATCGACGCCGCCAAGGCCTTTGATTTCGAGGCACCGCTGAATGACCACACCCCCGAAGACCGCATCATCCACGAAGCCGTCGGCGTCACCGCGCTGATCACTCCGTGGAACTGGCCGATGAACCAGGTCACGCTCAAGGTCGGCGCGGCGGCTGTTGCAGGCTGCACGATGGTGCTGAAACCGTCCGAGGAATCGCCCCTAAACGCCATGCTCTTCGCCGAGATGATGGACGAGGCCGGTTTCCCTGCGGGCGTCTTCAACCTTGTGAACGGTGATGGCGTCGGCGTCGGTTCACAGCTTTCGTCGCACCCGGACGTGGATATGGTGAGCTTCACCGGCTCGACCCGTGCGGGCAAACTGATATCTAAGGCCGCCGCCGACACGCTCAAGCGTGTGCATCTGGAACTGGGCGGCAAGGGTGCGAACCTCATCTTTGCCGATGCCGATGACAAGGCCGTTAAACGCGGCGTCCGTCATATGATGGAAAACACAGGCCAGTCCTGTAACGCACCTTCCCGCATGATGGTCGAGGCCCCGATCTACGACCGCGTCGTGACCGAGGCCGCCGAGGTCGCCAAATCCATCAAGGTCGGCCCCGCCTCCGAAGCGGGCCGCCACATCGGACCGGTCGTCAATGCCGTGCAATGGGGCAAGATTCAGGACCTGATCCAGAAAGGCATCGACGAAGGCGCCCGCCTTGTCGCCGGTGGCCCGGGCCGCCCCGAGGGCCTGAACCGCGGTTTCTACGTCCGCCCCACGGTCTTTGCCGACGTGACCCCGGACATGACCATCGCGCGCGAGGAAATCTTTGGCCCCGTGCTGTCGATCATGAAGTTCGATACCGAGGAAGAAGGCCTGCGGATCGCCAACGACACGCCCTATGGTCTGACAAACTATGTCCAGACCCAGGATGGTGCCCGCCGCAATCGGCTCGCCCGTAAACTGCGCTCTGGCATGGTTCAGATGAACGGCAAGTCCCGCTCGGCAGGCTCGCCCTTTGGCGGGATGAAGCAATCCGGCAACGGTCGCGAAGGTGGCCATTTTGGCATCGTCGACTTCCTCGAAGTCAAGGCCGTCTCTGGCTGGGCTCCCGAATAAGCGCTCCGCTTATTCCAAAAGGCGGCACGCACCCGTTGCGTGTCGCCCCACAACGACCACAAAGCCACTCACATAGATCGACGCAGGGGGCGCTTCACTGGCCCCGGCTTCTTCTCTTTCCAAATATGCAAGCAAACACGCCCGCCAGAGGCGCTCTGGCTCAGAACGGCGCGGGCAGGCGAAATTTGACGCCTTCGCCACCCTCGGGGTGGCGCAACCGCAACTCCTGCGCATGTAACATCATCCGGGGAAATTCAGCCGCACGTTCCGGCATGTAAAGCGGATCGCCCAGGATCGGATGCCCCAGCGACAGCATGTGGACGCGCAGTTGATGACTGCGCCCCGTATGCGGCATCAACTGCACGCGGCTTTCATCGTCACCGGCTTTCATCACCCGCCAGTCGGTCTGGGCAGAACGTCCCTCGGCATGATCGACCTTCTGCAAAGGCCGGTTCGGCCAGTCCACCTTCAGCGGCAAATCCACGGTCCCGGTCTTCGGTTCCAGCCGCCCGGCCACACGGGCCAGATACGTTTTCTTGACCATCCGCTTTTCGAACTGCAGCCCCAGATGCCGCTGCGCATAGGGCGTCAGCGCAAAGATCATGACCCCAGATGTGTCCCGGTCCAGCCGATGCACCAGCAGCACCTGCGGAAAGGCAAGCTCAAGCCGCGCGATCAGGCAGTCGGTCAGCCCTTCGCCCTTGCCCGGTACCGACAGCAGACCGGCGGGCTTGTTCACCACAAGCAGTTCCTGATCTTCGTGCAGGATCTCGATCGGGTCGCTGGGGGGCGCATACTCTGTCATCATTCCCCCCCATGACAAAAGCGCCGCTAACCCGCAAGGGCCAGCGGCGCGCCTCTTTGCCCCGGTCGACGTCAGGCCTTGGGCCGCGCGCCTTCGGGATCGTACATCGGCCGGGCGGACACGTCGGCGCGCACACGGCGCCCCGCTACGTCAATCTCGTAGAGTGATCCCAGCACCGTGGCCAGATCCTCACCCGCACAAGGCACATAGCCCAGACCCACAGCCCCGCCCAAGGAATGCCCATAAGCCCCTGAGCTCACATGGCCGACGATGACCCCATCACGCAGGATCGGCTCGTTGTGATAAAGCAGCGGTTCGGGATCCGTCAGGCGGAATTGCAGCAACCGACGTTGCAGGCCCTCTTGGCGTTTTTGCAGCACCGCATCCCGGCCGATGAAATCGCAGCCCTTGCCGGTCTTGACCGCAAAGCCCAACCCCGCCTCCAGCACATGATCTTCGCAGGTGATATCATGCCCGAAATGCCGGAACGCCTTTTCCGCACGGGCGCAATCCATCGCATGCAGGCCACACAGGGTCACGCCATGCGCCGCCCCGGCCTCCATCATCGTCTCGAACACATGCGCGGCCATATCGGCGCTAACGTAAACCTCCCAGCCCAGCTCGCCCACATAAGACACCCGATGCACCCGGGCGAGGCCCATGCCGATCTCGATTTCTTGCGCAGTGCCAAAGGGGTTCACCGCGTTTGAGAAATCCGCCGGTGACACCGCCTGCAGGACGTCCCGCGCCTTGGGCCCCATCACCGCCAGAACGCCTTCGCCGGCGGTCACGTCAGTGATCACCACCGCCGCATCGCCCAGATGACGCCGCAGCCATGCTTCATCCGCCAGGCGCGTCGCCGCCGGGGTCACCACCAGATAGGCCCTCTCGGACAATCGGGTGACGGTCACATCCGCCTCGATCCCGCCGCGCGCATTCAGGAACTGGGTGTAGACGATCCGCCCCACCGGGACGGCGACGTCATTGCCGCAGATCCGGTTCAGAAAGGCTTCTGCATCGCGCCCCTCGACTCGCAATTTGCCAAAGGACGACATGTCGTACACCCCGACCCCGGTGCGCAGGGCACGGTGTTCGGCGGCGATGTTGTCAAAAAAGCTCTGCCGTTTCCAGCTGTAGTCATACTCAGCCGCCTGCCCCGGTGCCGCATACCAGTTGGCGCGCTCCCATCCCGACAGCTCGCCGAAAACCGCGCCACGGGCGGCAAGCTGCGCATGGAAGGGCGAGCAGCGCACACCCCGGGCCGAGGCCTTTTGGCGATAAGGGAAATGATCGGCATAGAGCAGGCCAAGCGTTTCGGTCGCGCGTGCGGCAAGGTAACGGCGGTTGCCCTGAAACGGCTCCATCCGGGAAATGTCCACATCACCCAGATCAAACGGCTTTTCACCCGACTCCATCCACTGCGCCAGCGCCATACCCGCACCGCCCGCCGACTGGATGCCGATCGAGTTAAAGCCTGCCGCGACCCAGACATTGTCCATCTCGGGCGCGCGGCCAAGGTGGTAGGCGTCGTCGGGGGTAAAGCTTTCGGGGCCGTTGAAAAAGGTGTGGATGCCCGCACTGGCAAGCATCGGCATACGGGCGACGGCCTGTTCCAGGATCGGCTCGAAATGATCGAAATCCTCGGGCAACTGATCAAACTCGAAACTCTCGGGGATGCCATCCAGCGCCCAGGGCTTTGAAACCGGCTCGAATGCGCCAAGCAGGATCTTTCCCGCGTCTTCCTTGTAGTAGGCACATTCATCCGGCACCCGCAGCACCGGAAGCTGGGTCAGCCCGGCGATGGGCTCCGAGACGATGTAGAAATGTTCGCAGGCCTGCAGCGGCACGTTGACGCCCAGCATCCGGCCGACTTCCCGACCCCACATTCCGGCACAGTTGACCACATGATCGCAGGTGATCTGGCCGGATTCTCGACCTTCGGCCTGATACTCGACGGCCGTAACCCTTTGGCCATTGCGGGTGATGCCCATGGCCTTTGTACGCTCAGAAATGACCGCGCCGCGCATGCGGGCACCTTTGGCAAGCGCATGGGCGATATTGCCCGGATCACCCTGTCCATCTTTGGGCAGGTAGACCCCGCCAAGAATGCCATCGGTGTTGAGATGGGGATATTTTGCCTTGATCTCTGCCGTGCCGATCTCGTCTATCTCAACCCCGAAGGCGCGGGCCATGGCGGCAGATCGGCGCAGTTCTTCGTGGCGTTCAGCCGTCAGGGCGACAGTGATCGAGCCGACCCGCTTGAACCCAGTGGCAACGCCTGTTTCGGCTTCGAGCGCGCCGTAGAGTTCCTGCGAATATTTTGCCAGACGCGTCATGTTGGCCGTGGCGCGCAGCTGCGCAATCAATCCCGCTGCGTGCCAGGTAGTGCCGGAGGTCAGCTGCTTGCGTTCCAGTAGCACAACATCGGCCCAGCCCAGTTTCGTGAGGTGATAAGCGACGGAACAGCCGATGATGCCGCCGCCGATGATAACGACGCGGGCGTGGCTTGGAAGGGTCATGTTGTGCCTTTCATCGGGGGGCTTTGAAGGATTCGGCTACGGATCATTCCAACTTGTATCCGGCGGCCGTGAGAGACTGCGCCACCGCAGCAATATGCGCCGGGCCGACTTCGCAGCATCCGCCGATCAGCGTCGCGCCTATGTCGGCCCAACGCAGAACATGGTCTGCATAGATTTCGGGCGTAAGATCGCGCCGCGCTGAAAGGCTCTCCACGGTGGGCTTGTCCAGCAAGAATTCGGGGGTGATCCGTTCGAACCCATTGGCATAGGCGCCAAAGGGAAGGCTTGCGTGCGAAAGGATTTGCAGGGCGGCGGGGATCGCCTCCGGGGCGGAGCAGTTCACGAGGATGGCCTGCGCGCCGCCCTGTGCAATTTCCTGCACGGCGGCAAGCGGTTCACCCGAACGCAGGCGGGTGCCGTCGGTGTCCATCACGGTGAGGGATAGCCAGACAGGTAAGCCCGCCGAAGACGCACCTTTCAGCACGCTGCGCGCGTGATCAAGCGAAGCAACAGTTTCGCAGATCAGCAGATCGCAACCCGGGGTCAAAATTTGGGCGACCTCGGCATAGAGGGGAATGGCCTCTTCTGCCGGGGGGTGCAGATCGGGGCGATAACTGGCCCGCAGAGGCCCGAGACAGCCCGCGGCAAGGCCGCCGCCAGCGCGGTCACGGGAGGCGACGGCCTGATCCACAGAAGTGCGCAGGAGAGCTGCGAAACGGTCCTCATACCCTGTTCCGACAAGGCGGTCGCGGTGGACTGCATAGCTGTTCGTCTTGGCCATGCGCGCGCCTGCGGCGAAAAAGTCGTCATGGACAGCACCGACCAGATCGGGCGTATCGATCATCACCTGAGTGGCCCAAAGCGGTGTCGGTGCACCGCCCGCGCGGTGGATCAGCTCCTGCCCCATGCCGCCGTCCATCAGAGTAATCACGCTCATGGCCGGGCTCCTGCGCAAAGCGATCTGTTATGGTTGTTCAAGCAGGGCCTGACCGCCGAGTTACCACGGGGTGGGATGCAAGGGCGGAACGAACGCAAAATTGTCCCATTGAAGGAGGTAAGCATCAACTGCGTATCCTTTTGTTTTCGGGGTCCCAGAGCGGTTGGTCGGCCTGCACGGTGGCCGTGTGCCGTTTGCCGAAAATCTCGACCTCGACCTTTGTGCCGGGGGTGGCAAGATCGGGGCGCAGCATGCCCAGCGCGATGGATGCGTTGACGCGGTAGCCCCATGCGCCGCTGGTGCTTTCGCCGACAACTGCGCCATCGTGCCAGAGGGTGGACATTGAGGGCGCATCGCAGTCCCCGCCGTCGATGACCAAAGTGACAAAGCGTTTCCCCGGGCCGCGCGCCTGTTCCGAGGCAAGCGCGGCCTTGCCGGGGAAATCCTGCGGCTTGTCGAGTTTGACAAAGCGGTCGAGACCGGCCTCGAACATCGTATAGTCGGTGGACAGGTCACCCTTCCACGCGCGGTAGCCTTTTTCGATCCGCAGCGCGTTCAGCGCGAACATCCCGAAGGGTTTAATGCCGAAAGGTGCGCCTGCCTGCATCAGCATATCGTAGATAATGGCGGTATCGGCCGTCTTTGAATGCACCTCCCACCCCAGTTCACCGGCGAAACTGACACGGACAAGCTGAACCCATATACCGTTCAGCTGGGCCGATTGGTGCGTGAGCCAGGGCAGCGTCAGGTCGGCGTCGGTCAGGGTGGCGAGGATGTCGCGGGATTTCGGGCCGGTGAGGATCTGGCAAGAGAATTCCGTGGTCACGTCGGTCAGGGCAAAGGCCGCGTCCTTGGGGATATGCGATTGCAGCCATTCCAGATCATGCCACTGGGCCACCGCTGCGGTGATGAGAAAGAAAAAGTCATCCGCCAGCCGCATTGCCGACATTTCGGTCACGATCCGGCCCCGGTCGTCGGCGAAATAAAGCAGGCCGATGCGCCCGACCTTGGGAATACCACCCGTACAAAGGCCGCGCAGGTATTCGGCGGCGCCATCCCCCTGCAGGCGGAAGCGTGAAAACCCCGGCAGGTCGAGCAGGCCTGCGGCGTCGCGCACGGCCTCACATTCTTCGCGGATACGTTGCTGCCATGGGCCGTCGCGGTGCCAGGTCTGGGTGGATTCCTCAGAGGTATCGTCGCCGGGCTGTGCATACCAGTTGGCGCGTTCCCAGCCGTTGTAGGCCCCCATCACGCCACCCAATGCGACCACCCGCCCGTGCGCGGGTGACAGTTTGCGATTCCGTCCAGCGGGCCAAGTATGGTGCGGAAAGTGCATGGCGTATTCGTGGCCGTAGGTCTCGACCGCCTTGTCATCGCAATACGCGGGGTCGGTGTAGTCGGTGAACCGCCGGGGATCGACGGCCCACATATCCCATTCGGTCCGCCCCTCGGTGACCCATTCAGCCAGCACCTTGCCCGCCCCGCCCGCCTGGGTGATGCCGAAGGTGAAGACGCAGGCCTCGAACGCGTCCGGCACGCCGGGCATGGGCCCAATCAGCGGCAGCCCGTCGGGCGCATAGGGAATGGGACCGTTGATCACCCGCCCCACGCCGCTGGCCCCCAGGATCGGAACCCGCGCCATCGCATCCTCGATATACCATTCCAGCCGGTCCAGATCGTCGGGATAAAGCTGAAAGCTGAAATCCTCGGGCATCGGGTCTTCGGGGGTGGTCCAGTGCGCGCGGCAATTCCGTTCGTATGGGCCAAGGTTGAGGCCGTTTTTCTCTTGCCGCAGGTAGTAGGAGGAATCGACGTCCCGCAGCAGCGGCAGTTTTCCGTTCTCGCGTGACCATGCCTCAAGCTCGGGAACCGGCTCGGTCAGGAAATACTGATGCGACATGACGGTCATCGGAACTGTGCGCCCGCCGTAAGGCTTGAACCACTCCCCGACTTTTTGCGCGTAGTATCCAGCTGCATTGACCACCTTTTCGCAGGTGATTTCGCCCTTTTCAGTCTCGACAACCCAGTGATCGCCTTCGCGCCGCACGCCAGTGGCGGGGGTGAACCGGTGGATCTGTGCGCCTGCCATCCGCGCGCCCTTGGCCAGCGCCTGCGTTAGCTGCGCCGGATCGATATCGCCGTCGTCGGGATCGTACAGGGCACCGGCCAGATCGTGGGTTTCAAGAAACGGATAGCGATCCTTCAGGTCCGAGACCTGCAACATTTCAAGGTCGAGCCCCTGATAGCGCCCCATGCCCCGGGCACGTTCGAACTCCATCATCCTCTCGGCGCTATGGCCAAGGCGGATCGACCCGGTGACGTGATAATTCATCGGATAGTCGACCTCCTCCGCCAGACGCCGGTAAAGCTGCAGCGAATAGCGCTGCATGTTCATCACCGCCCAGGAGGTAGAGAACGACGGACAGTTGCCCGCCGCGTGCCAGGTGCTGCCGGCCGTCAGTTCGTTCTTTTCCAGCAGGACGACCTCCCAGCCCGCCTTGGCTATGTGATAGGCGCAAGAGGCGCCAACGGCCCCGCCGCCAATGATGACCACGCGCGCCTGTGTCGGGAAATCGGCCATTTGTTTTCTCCTCAGTCCAGAACCAGACGGGCGGCAAGCCCGCCAAACACCACTGCGCTGATCCGGTTCATCAGCCGCGCCTTGCTGCGCAACGCCGCGCCAAAGGCCCCGGCAAGCACGCCGTAGGTACTGGTGATGACAAAGCCGGTGGTCACGAAGATCGCCCCAAGGATCAGAAGCTGCGGCCAGACCGGACCAAGGCCCGGGTCGGCGAACTGTGGCAGGAAAGCCAGGATGAAAAGTCCCACCTTGGGGTTCAGCACATTGGTCAGCAGACCACGGGCAAAGGCGCGCCGAAGGGTTTGCGCGCCTTGGACACGGTCTGTGTCTGCGGGCGCGGTCCAGGCGCTGTAGGCGAGCCAGGCCAGATAGGCCGCGCCGCCCCAGCGGATGATGTCCAGCGCATGCGGCACTGCCTGCAGCGCCGCCGCCACGCCCAGCACCGTCAGCAGGATGTGAAAGACCGATCCCATGCCGATGCCCGCCGCCGCCGCGATACCGGCGCGCGCCCCGCCCTGCGCACCGCAGGCCATGGTGAACATCACATCCGCGCCCGGGGTCAGGTTCAGCAACATTCCCGCCCCGGCAAAGGCCAGCAGGTTCAATGGATCCATCGCAAGCAAGGTATCGATCATGGTTCAGTCCTTTTGTGGCAGACCGTCGGCAATGGCGTAATAGTCGCCCTTTTCCGCCGTAAAGATGTGTTTTTCGAGTTTCAGCCCCGTCGCCGCGTCGACCGCGCCAAGGGCAAAGCTGATCTCGGTTTCGCCCGCCCCCTGCCAGAACAGGAAGGCTCCGCAGGTGGGGCAGATCCCGCGCCGGGCGCGCTGTGAGCTCTGAAACCACGTAACGGGCCCGGCGATCGTCAGGTCGGCTTCGGCCACCTGCGCCGAGGACCAGCAATATCCCGACATCTTCCGGCATTGCTGGCAGTGACAGACCGACATGCCAAAGGGAGTGGCATCGGTGGTGAATGTGATCGCGCCACATGCGCAGCTGCCGTGCATGATGTTACCTTCCAGGGCTCAGCGCGCTGCCACCCAACAGCACGCCGTACAAGATGAAACAGCCCGCCATGACGCGGCGGACGATGGTATTCCCCACGGCCCCCAGGGCAGCCCGCCCAAGGCCCGCGCCCAAAGCGGTATATATGCAGTAACTTGCAGCGGTGATGGTCAGGGCGGTGGGCACAATCAGGCCCATCTGTGCGGCGATCGGAACATCCGGCTGCACAAACTGTGAAAAGGCGGCCAAGTAGCCCGCGACGGACTTCGGGTTGATTGTCGCAATCACAAAGGCGCGCCTGTAGATATGGCCGGTGGGCAGCGCACCCGCCCTCACTGGCGTCCTTGCCGCGCGCCAGTTGCGGATACCCGTCCATATCAGGAACGCCGCCCCAATCAGCTTGGCGATAAAGAACCCTGTGGGCGAGGTGGTCAGCAACGCCGTGATCCCCGCCGCCGACAAGCACAGGAAAAGCAGCGCCTGCGTAAGGATCCCCAGCACGCCCCACAGTGACCGGACAAAGCCAAAGGTCATGCCGTTCTGGATGCAGTTCACCGCATTGGGCCCGGGCGAGGTCACGAAAACGACCCAGAAAAGGGCAAAGACAGTCCAGGCGTGGAACGACATTCCCGTCTCCTCAGTAAACCGGTGGGGCGATCACCCAGATCGCCACAGCAGGTGCATCATAGGGATTGATCCAGCGAAACGGTTCGCCACGAATGCGAAAGCTGTCACCGGGGTTCAGGGTAAATCTCGCCTTCCCGATTTCCAGATCAAGCTGTCCGGACACCAGATATCCCACCTCCTGCGTCGGTCGGATAACCATCTCGCGGATCTGCGAATGCGGCTGAAACGTCGAATGTACCACCTCGAAATCGTCGGTAAGATCTGGCGACAGCAGTTCTTCGACCAGACCGGCAGTGCCCGATCCGATGGTCCGCCGCGCGCCACACCGCACGATGTGACCGGCCTCTTCGGCGGGCCCACCTGCCTGTCCGAAAAGCGTCGACAAGGACACGTCCAGCGCTGCAGAGATGTGGCGCAGATCACTGACAGAGGGTTCCGATAGATCCCGCTCCACCTGGCTCAGCCAGCCCACAGACCGGCCCAGCCGCGACGCGAGTTCGGCCAGCGTCAGGTGCCGCGCCTTGCGCAGGGCGCGCAAATCTGCGCCCAGGGTCGGAATGTGAGAGGGCACGGCGTGTTGCATCGGCGACTCGGTGGCTCGTGAAATAAATGTCTCAAATTTCATGCTGCCACAGCGCTATGAAATTTCATAGGCATTTTTCATCACGTGATGACGGCCCGACTGGGCGGCCCGAGGCACCGGCCAAAGGCCGGGAACGAGATATCGGCGCGCGCCCGCAGGCACGCACTTTGGGATCAGGCCTCGGTCACGTCGCGAAAGGTCGCGGTCAGGATCATGGCCAGCGCCTCGGCATCAGCCTCAGTAAATGCGTCCGGCTGATCGCTGTCGATATCAAAGACGCCCAGCAACTGCCCTGCCCCGGTCATCACTGGCAGCACCAGTTCCGAACGGGTCGAACTGGCGCAGGCGATGTGCCCCTCAAAGGCCTCGACGTCCGGCACCAACTGCACCTCACGCGTGCGCGCCGCCGCACCGCAGACGCCGCGCGAAAACGGGATGACCAGACAGCCATGCCCCCCTTGATATGGCCCGATCTTCAGTTGTTCCGGCCCGGTGACGCGGTAAAACCCGGTCCAGTCGAACCGGTCATCCGCCTGATGTACCTCGCAAGCGACCGTCGCCATCAACGCCACGGCATCCGTCTCACCCTCGGTCAGGGCAGCAAGGGTTCGGGTCAGGGTGTCATAATCAACGCGCATGTCAGCTCCTTTGGTCAGCGGATCCAAGGTGAGGGGCCAGCCCCGCACGTCCCCCGGAGTATTTTGGGGCAGATAAAACATCAGGCCCTTTCGATGACGACAGCCATGGCAATACCGCCATGGGTACACTTTGTCAGCACGTCGGATTTTAGCATGCAATAACCACGGGACGCCCTCCGCATTGTCCTGCGTCGCCGCCACAATCGCAAGCGCCGCGAAACCTGTTTGGGGCTTTTTAGTGGTACCCTAGACGCCGGTCATCCACACACCCATGCTCTCTGCTCGATAATGCCGAAGAGCCTGATCACCGAATGGTAATCTTTGGCTCCTAAATGTTGCACGCAGGTTAGAAACGGAATGATGCAAATGAATTTTATCAGCCGCGCTGAAGGGGATACTCAGGTGATCCTGGTCGACGCTGCGCGCATCGATGCCTCGGTCGCCATACGGTTCAAGGATCAGATGCGCGAGATGACAGCCACGGCCCCCGGGCGCGTGGTTCTGGACATGCACAAGGTGGATTTTGTCGATTCCAGCGGGTTGGGGGCCATCGTCGCCGCAGTAAAGCAACTGGACAGCCATCAGAAGCTCGACCTTTCCGGTCTCACCCCGGGCGTCGACAAGGTTTTTCGCCTGACGCGCATGGATTCGATCTTTGCAATCCACAGCGATCTTGATGCCGCGCTCGCTCCCTCGGAACTCTGAAGCACCAGCCGTTGGCGGTGACGATCCGGCGGGCTGCTGCTCTCCGGACCCAGGATTGTCTGACGTTCCGGTGTTCTCTCACAGCCTCCACGCGACACAGGATGCTGTGCGGGCTACTTTGGTGCAGGCTGTCGCGGCCCTCTCCGATACCGACATCAGCCGCGAACAGACTGGTCTAACCGAACTGGTACTTGCAGAAGTGCTCAACAACATCGTCGAACATGCCTACGCCGGACGGCAGGATGGACAGATTTCGCTGCAAGTCACACGTACCGGGCGTATGCTCAGGCTGGACATCCGCGATCAGGGCACTGCCCTGCTCGGCGAACGCCTCCCCCCGGCGCGCGCTGTCAACCTTGACGTGCCGCGCGACGAACTCCCCGAAGGCGGTTTCGGCTGGTACCTGATTCACCGGCTTGCCCATCAAGTGGAGTACCGGCGCTCGGGCGCAGACAATCATCTGGCCATCAGGCTTGACCTGGACACCCTGCAATAGCGCCGCTACCACTCTCACTGCGTTCGGTCATTCCGACAATCTCTAATTGCCACCATTGGGTCCCAATTCGGACCGAATAGACGATTATAGGTAAACTATAGCTGGGAATGGCTTGCCTCGGCGCCAAGCTCTAACAGCCCTCACTGTGTGTGGCGCCGAGGATCCTGCGCCCTCCGTCAAAGACTTCTATCAACCGATTACATCCCTCCATGACTTGTAGTGCGGCTCCTGTGCCCACGCATGGGGATACGTATCCCTGACCATAGAGGGCAGCCAGTTTGCCTGTTCAGCGATTGTGCCCGATCAACCGCTCTCCTATGGTCCCGTCAAAGTGATAGGGAGCCTCGGACAAATGCGCGATTTCCAAACCCCCGGCCGGTCGCCAGTCATGGTGACAAACGGCCTGTGCGCCACATCGCATCCCCTTGCCGCGCAGGCAGCGGTGGCGATCCTGCAACAGGGCGGCAATGCTGTGGATGCCGCGATCGCAGGTGCCGCGATCCTGGGACTGGCCGAACCGGCAATGACGGGACTCGGCGGCGACTGCTTTGCGTTGATTTCGCCCGCCGGGGGCGATGACATTATCGCCGTGAACGGATCGGGCCGCGCGCCTGCCGCTGCCAGCGCCGCCGCGATGCGCGCTGCGGGCCACACCACCGTGCCGGTAAACAGCGCGGATGCAGTGACAATTCCTGGTGCCATCGACGCCTTCTGCACCATGTCGGAAACATGGGGCAAGCTTGGGCTCGCCGACAGTCTGGCCCCCGCGATCGGCTATATGGACAACGGCATTCCCGTAGCACCCCGGGTCGGCTTTGACTGGGCAGCGAGCGAACCGGTGTTGCAGGGACATGCCCGCAAGCATTACCTCGCTGGTGGTGCGCCACTGAAAAAGGGCGACATCTTTGCCCTGCCCGGCAATGCCGAAGTGCTGCGCCGCGTCGCCGCTAAAGGCCGCAGCGCCTTTTACGAGGGTGAAGTGGCCGAGGACATGCTGGCCGTCCTGAACGCGATGGGCGGGGTGCACACACCAGCAGATTTCGCCGCCACGGCCAACAGCATCGGCGATCCGATCAGCGGGACCTACAAGGGCCGCGAGCTGTGCGAGCATCCGCCAAACGGTCAGGGCGCAACAGCGATCCTCCTTCTGAACATCCTTGCGCAGTTCGACATCGCAGCGATGGACCCCTTCGGAACCCAGCGCGCCCATATCGAAGCCGAGGCGACCAAGCTGGCATATGACACGCGCAACCGGTTCATGAGCGATCCTGCGTCGATGACCCGTCTGGACCACATGCTGTCGATGGACACCGCAGTGCAACTTGCCGCACTTATCGACCCAAAGCGCGCAATGACCGCCGCCACCAGCATTTCAGAGGCGGTGCACAAGGACACGATCTACATCACCGTGGTGGACCGTGACCGCATGGCTGTGTCGCTGATCTATTCCATTTTCCACGGCTTCGGGTCGGGCATCGCCTCCGAAAAATTCGGCATCCTGCTGCAAAATCGCGGGGCGGGTTTCTCGCTGACCGAAGGCCACCCGAATGAGCTGGCGGGCGGCAAGCGCCCCATGCACACGATCATACCGGGCATGATCCGCGACGGTGGGCGCGTGACCATGCCGTTCGGCGTGATGGGCGGGCAATATCAGTCCTGCGGCCATGCCCGGATGGTGAGCAACTGGACAGACTTCGGTCTGGACCCCCAGACCGCGCTGGATTCACCGCGCAGTTTCGCCGAGGGCAACACCCTGCAGGTCGAACGCGGCTATTCGGAGAAGGTCCGCGCCGAACTGGCCGAAATGGGGCATGACGTGGTCATTCCCGACGGCCCCATCGGCGGTGCCCAGGCGATTCTTATCCACGAAAACGGTGTGCTTGAGGGCGCATCGGACCCCCGCAAGGATGGCTGCGCAATCGGATACTGAGCCGAAGCGGAACGGCAGGGATCTGACCGAAAGACGTTCGCGAAATGAAGGCGGCGCCGCCCTGTGGGGTGGCGCCGTCAATCGTTGTGCAACCGCTGATTTCTCTGAAACTGACCTGCCGTTTGCCAACGCACGCCCCGCGCCCAACGCACGAAGATTGGGCCGACGCGCCTGCGCGCATCGCAATGTTCAGTAGCTGTATTCCGAATAGATCCGGTTCAGATCGCCATTCCAGTCGCCGTGGTAATGTTCCAGCAACTCGTCCGCCGGGGTCTTGCCGCTGTCGACGCTTTCACGCAGGGCGCTCAGGAAATGCGTCTCGTCCGGGATTAGACCACCGGCACCTTTGCGGGCACGGGCCTTCAGGCCCGCCTCGGACAGGTCCAGCACTTCGCGCGCCAGCTCCAGCATGTCGATCTTGCCAACCTTGGCCTGCAACGCATCGACCGATGCGGCCACCCGCAGCGCTTCGCGTGTTTCGGCGTCCCAGCCTTTGACCAGATCCCAGGCTGCATCCAGCGCGCCCTGATTGTACATCAGCCCAACCCAGAAGGCCGGCAGCGCACAAAGCCTGCGCCACGGGCCGCCATCGGCACCGCGCATCTCGATATATTTCTTTACACGCGCCTCGGGGAAGGCCGTGGTCAGGTGATCGGCCCAGTCGCTGAGCGTCGGCATTTCGCCGGGCAGCGCGGGCAGTTCACCCTTCAGGAAATCGCGGAAGGACATGCCCAGCGCATCGATGTATTTCCCATCGCGGTAGACAAAATACATCGGCACATCGAGGGCGTACTGCACCCAGCGTTCAAACCCGAAGCCCTCTTCGAAGACGAAGGGAATCATTCCGGTACGCGCCGGGTCAAGATCGCGCCAGACGCGGCTGCGCCAGGATTTGTGGCCATTGACCTTGCCTTCAAAGAAGGGCGAATTGGCGAACAGCGCGACGGCGACAGGCTGCAGCGCGATCGCCACGCGCATTTTCTGCACCATATCCGCCTCTGATCCGAAATCGAGGTTCACCTGAACTGTGCATGTGCGCCGCATCATGACGCGCCCCATGGTGCCCACGCGGCCCATGTAGGCATCCATCAGCTTGTAACGGCCCTTAGGCATCAGATCCATCTGCTCGTGCAGCCAGACCGGTGCCGCGCCAAGACCAATGAAACCGGCGCCGATACGGTCCGCGACCTCTTTCACTTCGCGCAGGTGCTGGTTCACTTCATCGCACGTCTCGTGGATGGTCTCCAACGGAGCACCCGAAAGTTCCAGCGCGCCGCCGGGCTCCAGACTGACATTCGCGAGCCCCTTGGTCAGGCCGGTCAGCTTGCCCCCCTCAACCACCGGATCCCAGCCATGCCCGTCGCGCAGCCCTTCGAGCATGGCGCGAATCGAGCGTTCGCCCTCATACGGCAGCGGCAGAAGGGTGTCCTTGCAATAGCCGAACTTTTCATGCTCGGTGCCAATGCGCCAGTCCTCGACCGGTTTACAGCCCGAGGCCATGTATTCAGCCAGCTGGTCGTGGTGTTCGATCAGACCGCCGCCGGATTGGGGAATGGACATGGGTCAGGCTCCGATATGTCGCTTTTTGTTCCGCTCAGGGATGGGCGGAAACGGGCGGGGTGTCAATGCAGCCGCCTGACCGAGTTGACACGGGCGGCACTGCGCCAGATCACAACCACGTCACGGCCGGTTTCGCTCATCCGGCGCAGCATCTGTTCGGTACGGATTCCGGGCAGCGTGGCGAAGGCGTCAAACAGTGCCTCGGCCCCAGTGGCAGTCAGCGGGATGTGCAGCGGCGGCTGGCCGGACTGAACAAGCACCCAATGCGGCGGTTTTTCACCCTGGTCGAGGCTGAGTGCATCAAGATCATCCAGATCCACGACGCCCCCCGTCAGCGGGCCGAAATAGCTGATGCGGCGTTCGTTGATTTCGACCACGCCGGGGCCGCCCTCACCCTGCCGGAAACGGGCGCGTTGGATGCCTGCGAAAGCCACCGCCAGTCCACCCAGCGCCACGGCGTAGCCCATCCAGTGCAGCAGGCCGCCGCCCGTGAAGAAACCCCAATAAAGACCCACCAGAAGCACGGCAGCCCCGGCAAGCGCATCCCGCCAGCGCCGCAATTCCCTTTTTGCACCGGGACGGATCATCGCCAGTCCCCGTAAGTGATTTGCCAAAGCGTCAGCGCCGCCACCGCCGCCGTATCCGCGCGCAGGATCCGCGGGCCCAGCCCAACGATCTGCGCCTGCGGCATGGCGCGCAGGCGGGCACGTTCGGTTTCGGAAAAACCGCCTTCGGGACCGATGAGAATCGCCCAGGGGCCGGGGGGCTGATCAGCACTCGGCAAGGGCGCAGTCCCGCCTTCCCCCACCTGCCCCTCATCGCAGAACATCAACCGCCGGTCGGCTGGCCAGTCGGCCAGCAGGCGGTCGAGTTTCTGCAGATCGGCTACTTCGGGCACAAAGGTGCCGCCGCATTGTTCCGCCGCCTCGACCGCATGGGCCTGCAGGCGGTCCTGCCGGATGCGTTCCGAATTGGTAAAGGCGGTCTGCACCGGCAAAATCCGCCGCGCGCCCATCTCGACCGCCTTTTCGACGATGAAATCCGTGCGCGCCTTCTTGATCAGGGCAAAGATCAGCCACAGGTCCGGCGGCGTCAGCACTGGCCGCACGAATTCTTCGCAGATCAGGATGCCGCCGCGCTTGTTCGCCTGACCGACCCGGGCGATCCATTCGCCATCCTTGCCGTTGAACAGCGCAATCCGTGCGTCATCGCCCAGCCGCATCACCGCAAAAAGGTAATTCGCCTGATCCCGTGACAGGGGAACCGGTTGTGCCTCCCCCAGCGGGTGCTCTACAAAAAGTCTGACCTTCGCACTCATGAGGCGCACCATATGACCGACACCCGGACAACGCCAGAGGGCGAAAACGGAACCGTGGCAGATGCCGTGAAAGGCAACTGGGTTGACCGACTGGCCCCAGCGCGCACGCGACCCTATCTGCGGCTGTCGCGGCTGGACCGACCCATCGGCACCTGGCTGCTGCTGCTGCCCTGCTGGTGGGGGCTCATGCTCGCCATGCTGCACGATGGCGCGACGCGGTGGGAGGATCTGTGGATCTTTGTCGGCTGCGGGTTCGGTGCGATCCTCATGCGCGGCGCGGGCTGCACCTGGAACGACATCACCGACCGGGACATCGACGGATCGGTCGCACGTACCGCATCGCGCCCCATTCCGTCGGGACAAGTCAGTACGAAACAGGCGCTGGCTTGGACCCTGGCGCAGGCGCTGATCGCTTTTGCCATCCTGCTCACCTTCAATCTGCCCGCCATCATTCTGGGGATCCTCGCGCTGCTGCCTGTCGCGATCTACCCCTTTGCCAAGCGGTTCACATGGTGGCCGCAGGTCTTTCTGGGCATCGCCTTCAACTGGGGTGCGCTGCTGGCCTGGACCGCGCATACCGGCCAACTACAAATGCCCGCCGTGCTGCTCTACCTTTCGGGCATGGCCTGGACGCTGTTCTATGACACGATCTATGCCCATCAGGACAAAGAGGACGACGCCCTGATCGGCGTGAAATCCACGGCACGCCTTTTCGGCGACGCCGCAACGCCACGCTGGCTGACAGGGTTCCTGATCTTCACTCTGGCGCTCATGGCCTGGGCCATCACCATGGCCGTGCCACAAGGCCGGAACCTGATGCTTGTGATCGCCCTAACGGGCACGCTGGCCATGGGCTGTCACCTCATCTGGCAGCTGCGGCGGCTGAAACTGGATGACAGCGACAGGCTGCTGTCCCTGTTCCGGTCCAACCGTGACGCCGGCCTGATCCCTGTGCTGTTTTTCGCCGTGGCGCTTTTCGCCTGATTGCGTAGCCCCCCCGGGCGGCGTATCAGGGACCATCGTTGACAGAACCCGGAGCGCCGATGCGCCTTTCCTCCATCGCCATCACATTGGGAACATTCGCTCTTGCAGCCGGACTGTGCCTTGTGGCGGCGTTCTTCTCCGTACGGTTGATCGAAGACAGTTCGGTCACGGGAGTACGCGCCGAACTCGACCGAGAGGCGCTGACATGGGCCAGTGTGGATGCCAACGGGTTGCAACTCTTCGTGATCGGCACCGCTCCAAACGAGGCGTCGCGCTTTCAGGCGCTCAGCGTTGCCGGGCGCATCGTCGACACCACCCGCATCATCGATGAAATACTGGTCAACGACACCTCGCTTGCCCCCCCGCCGCGCTTTTCGGTGGAAATC
This sequence comes from Puniceibacterium sediminis, assembly GCF_900188035.1. Taxonomy (GTDB): domain Bacteria; phylum Pseudomonadota; class Alphaproteobacteria; order Rhodobacterales; family Rhodobacteraceae; genus Puniceibacterium; species Puniceibacterium sediminis. The sequence continues at coordinate 78,706 of NZ_FZNN01000014.1, forward strand.
CTGCGCAACGACGCCGGGGTACAGATCATCGGACTTATCCCCACGGGAACCAACCGGGAACGCCTGATCACCGACATCACAAAACTGGCAGGCAAGGATGCGCAGGTATCGGACCTGCTGGAAGTTGCCGATTTCGAAAATCCCGATGGCTGGGACGATGCGATGCGCTTTGCCGTCGCTGCACTGCGTTCACTTCCGCGGTCAAAGATTTCGGTCGAAGCAGGGAGCGTGGCAATCAAGGCGATGACCGACAGCGACGATGCAAAACGTCGGCTTGAGGCCGATCTGGCCCGCCGTGTGCCAGAGGGAATGCGCCTCGCGCTGGACCTCTCTGCGCCGCGCCCTGTCATCACGCCCTTTACCACCCGTTTACTGATCACCGATAGTGGCGCGCGGTTTGACGCCTGTTCTGCCGATACCGAAGAAGCGCGCACCCAGATCCTGCAGGCGGCCACTGCTGCCGGGCTACAAGGCAAGGCAAGCTGCACCATCGGTCTGGGTGTTCCCACCCGCGACTGGGGCAATGCGATCCAGATGGGGATCAAGGCCGTCAGCGAATTGGGCGGCGATTCCATCACTTTCTCAAACGCAGACGTAACGCTGATTGCCAAGATGGGCACAACGCAGGCCGATTTCGACCGCGTCGTGGGAGAACTGGAAAACGACCTGCCGGATGTCTTCGACCTGCATGCAGTCCTGCCAAAAGCGCCTGAAGAAACCCCCGAAGGCCCCCCGGAATTCACCGCCACACTTAGCAAGCAAGGCGCGATCCAGCTGCGTGGGCGCCTGTCATCGGACATTTCGCGCACCACGATCGAAAGCTATGCCAGGGCGCGCTTCGGCTCGGACGCTGTTTACACCGGGGCGCGGGTCGACGACACGCTGCCAGGCTCCTGGCCCGTCCGGGTACTGGCTGCGCTGGAAGCGCTATCCAAGCTGGCCAACGGCGCCGTGACCGTGACGCCAGACAGCGTGTCGATCTCGGGCAACACCGGCAACCAGAATGCAAGTTCCGAAATCGCCGGACTTCTGTCGGAAAAGCTGGGCGAGGCCGAAGATTTCAACATCGCCGTGGTCTATCAGGAAAAGCTCGATGCTTCGTTAGGGATTCCCACCCCGGAACAATGCGAGGCCCAGATCGTCGAGATCGTCGGCGACCGCAAGATTACCTTCCAACCCGGTGCCGCGGCACTGGACGCATCGGCCAAGGATATTCTGGACGATCTGGCCGAACTGCTGCAACTCTGTGGCGACATCCCGCTTGAAATTCAGGGACACACCGACAGTCAGGGCCGTGAAATCATGAACCAGCAACTGAGCCAGCAACGCGCCCAGTCGGTTCTGGATGCCCTGCGCATGCGCCGCGTGCTGACCGCATCGTACCGGGCGCGTGGCTATGGCGAAGAAAATCCCGTGGCCGACAACGGCACCGAAGAGGGCCGCGAAGCCAACCGCCGCATCGAGTTCCACCTGATCCAATCAGAACCCGAGGCCGAAGCAGAGACCGAGACACCAGCCGAACCTGCCGCCGAGGCGGAAATCGAAGACGGCTCGGAGCCGCCCTTGGACGCCGTTGACGACGCCACCGGATCAGGGGATGAACCCGCCGACGCAGAAGGACCCTCCGATGAACAGAACTGAGTTTGTCGTCGCTACCGCGATCATCCTGTTTGTGGCCTTCAGCCTCGGCTGGTTCGCAAATTGGCTGATCCACCGCTTTACCCGGGTAAGCCAGGCCGATGTCGATCAGCTTGAGCGGATGAGCCAGGAGTTGCACGAAGCCGAGGAAACCCGCGATCAGGCGATCACCTATCTCCAGCAGCGCGAGGCCGAGCTGACCAACCAACTGGCGCAGACAGAGGCCGAACTTACCGCTGCCATGGAAGGCCTGCGTGATGCCCGCCATGAGGCGGAAGAGATGCGCGCATACGTAGAGCGGATGAACTCAAACTGAGGGGCGTTTCAGGTGCGAATTGAATGCGCCACAGGTGCCCTGCTCCAACACCGTTCCGTGGGTTGGCGCGCGTGGCGTTGCAGCCCGCAAACCGGATCCGCCATGCTCCTTCTCTCTCTGTACGGGCGCAGCGCCATAGATGAAGAACCTACAACGCTTTGCATGATGGCCGCCGCATGACCTGTGACGCGCTGGTGATCGGCGGGGGTCCTGCCGGCCTCGCGGCAGCCGAGGCATTGCTCGCCGCAGGGCGCAACGTGACGCTGGCCGAGGCCAAGCCGTCCCTGGCCCGCAAGCTCCTCATGGCCGGAAAATCCGGGCTGAACCTGACCAAATCCGAAGCTGCGGAAACCTTCCTTGCCGCCTATGGCGACGCCGCGCCGAACCTTGCCCCGATGCTGACCGCTTTCGGCCCGCAAGAGGTGCAGAGCTGGGCCACCGACCTTGGCCAGCCGCTTTTCACTGGCTCCACGGGCCGCGTGTTCCCGACCGCCATGAAGGCCTCCCCGTTGCTCAGGGCATGGCTGGCGCGGCTCACCGCTCAGGGTCTGGAACTGCGAACCCGCTGGCGCTGGACCGACTGGCGCCACCCGGAATTCATTTTCGACACGCCGGACGGTCCACGCACCATCACGCCAAAATTCACCGTTCTCGCCCTTGGCGGGGCCAGCTGGGCGCGGCTTGGCTCGGATGGTCAATGGGCCGGGATGCTGCAAAACGCAGGCATCCCCCTTGCCCCGTTCCGCCCCTCGAATGCAGGACTACAGATCCCGTGGTCGGCGCATATGGCCCGCCATTTCGGCGCCCCGCTCAAAAACGTAACCTTCCGGGCCGGTCCCTACACGTCGCGGGGCGAGGCTGTGATATCGGCACGCGGGCTCGAAGGGGGCGGGCTCTATCCGCTCACGCCCACCCTGCGCGACGGCGCACCGCTGCGGCTGGACCTAGCCCCGGACCTCACCACGGCGCAGGTCACCGATCGTCTGAACCGCGCCGGACCGCGCCAAAGCCTGTCCAACACCCTGCGCAAGGCGCTGTCACTGACACCAGCGGCGCAGGCCGTGCTGCAAGAATGCGCGCGCCCACTGCCGCGCGATGCCGCTGCCCTTGCCGCCGTGATCAAGGATCTGACCGTACCACATGACGGCGTGCGCCCTCTGGACGAGGCGATCTCGACCGCAGGCGGCGTGCCGTTTGCGGCACTCGATAAATCCCTGATGCTGCGTAGCCACCCCGGCGTGTTCTGCGCCGGTGAAATGCTGGACTGGGAGGCTCCCACCGGGGGCTACCTGCTTACCGCTTGCATGGCCACAGGGTTCTGGGCCGGTCGGCACGCAGCCACCTTTGCCACCGCCGAAGCCTGATCAGCCCCGCGACGACAGCATCGCCAGCCGGATAAAGCAACGTTCCACCAGCGCCAGCGCCGGGGCGTGCTGTCCGGCTGATCGCAGCTGCAAATCGGTATCCGTCAGAATCCCCAACGCCGATTCGAGCCGAAAGGCACCCCACCCCTGCGCCTGACGCAGCATCCGCTCACGACGCGCCCCAAAGATCGGTGGCCGCGCCCGCGCGACTCCCTGCGCCGGACCGCCAGGATCCGATGCGACGGAATAAAGCGCCCGAAAGTGCCGCGTCGCCATGATGATCAGCGTGACCGCCGCCATGCCCTGCGCCTCAAGCCGGGACATCATCGGCCCGATTTCGGCGCTGCGGCCTTCGGCGACGACGTGCAGAACCTCGTCCAGCTCTGCCTCGGTCGAAATCGGCGCACATAGCGCCACCTCTTCGGGGGTAAGGGGGCTACTGTCACCCAGCTTATACAGCGCGACCTTTTCCACCGTCTGACGAAAATCGCCCGGGTCCAGTTCCCGCGCCAGCGCGCTCAGCGCCTCCATCGCGGACTGATCGATGTCTTTCAGCCCGGAACGCGCCAGATCGGCTTCAATCTCGGCCCGGCTGGGCGGGTCGTTATAGATACCCACCGCACGCGCAGATTTATGCGCCTCGAACAACTTGCGCAGCGCGGATGTCGCCTTCAGGCTCCCTGCGGTGACGATCAACTGCGCATCGCCCTTTTGCCAATCCTGCAGGGCGGCGATGACGGGTTTGGCCAGCGTATCCGTCGCCTCTTCCAGAAAGGCAACGCGCGGCCCGGGGAAAAAGCTTTGCGCCTTGATCGCGTCCAGCAGCATGGCCGGATCCTTGCGCAGCTCTGATCCGGGGATCCGCGTCAGCCGCATTTCCGATTCGCCATCGGGGCCGATCAGGGCGGCAATGACCTGCTGACGCTTCAGTGCCACGCGCATGGCATCTTCGCCGTAGATCAGCAGCCCGGCGCTCTCCGGGTCGGGGCGGGCGAAATAGCCCGCCGCATCGCGCGGGCCCAGCTTCATCGTGCCGACGCCCAGAGGATAAGCTGATCAACCATCTGGTCGCCCAGAATCACCATCAGCCGCCGCGTTGCGTCACTTTCCGCGGCAAGCGTGGCCACATTCGATCCGGTGGCGGAATACCCCGAAAAGGCCGAGGTATCGCGGCTGTTCAGGACTGCCCCCGTGGCCGCATCACGCAGCGTATATGTCACCTTGCCCAGCAGTTGATACCGTGTGGTCGACCCCTCCGAAGTCGTCCCGAGCCCCTCGGTATCGACATTGATCTCGTAGCTGAGCGCATACGCCCCGCCGATGCCACGCCCCAACCGCTCTTCGAGCCGCTGAGTCAGAAGATACCCTTCGCGGGTGTCGGGCGCATCCAGCTCAATCTGCCCCAGCAGCACATCCGCGCCGCCCCCCGGCCCATAGACCGGGGTGAACCCGCAGGCCGCCAGCAGGCCGAACGCCGCCGCGCCCAGCACAAAGGTGCGGCGATTACAGGACAACGTTCACGATCCTGCCGGGCACGACGATGACCTTTTTCGGTGTCGCGCCCTCAAGCGCCTTGATCACGTTGTGATGCGCCAGGGCTAGCGCCTCGACCTCGGCCTTGGGCATGTCCTTGGGCACGGTGACCTCGCCGCGCCGCTTGCCGTTGACCTGAATGGGCAGGGTCACCGTGTCTTCGACCATCATCGCCGCGTCCGCCACGGGCCAGGGCGCGTTGGCGATCAGGCCTTCGCCGCCCAGCAACTGCCAGATCTCTTCGGCCAGATGCGGTGTCATCGGCGACATCAGTTGCGCCAGGGTGCGCGTCGCCTGCCGCTTCGCATCTCCGCCCGCATCGGATTTCGCCAGCGTGTTGGTAAACGCGTAAAGCCGCGCGATCGAGGCGTTGAAGCCAAAGGATTCCACGCCCTGCGTCACATCGTGGATCGTCTTGTGCATTTCACGCAGCAGCGCCTCATCCCCCGCCTGCGGCCCGGCGTCAGAGGTGCTGACATCCTGCGCAATACGGTAGACGCGGGCCAGATGTTTGGCCGTCGCCTCGGCACCGGATGCGGTCCATTCCACGTCCCGCTCGGGCGGTGAATCGGACAGCACGAACCAGCGCGCGGTATCGGCGCCGAACTGGCTGATGATCTCGACCGGATCGACCACGTTGCGCTTGGATTTCGACATCTTGGCCGAGGGGATCACCTCGACCTCGCGACCATCGGCAAGCTTGCCGTCCGTTACCTCTTCGGGGAAGTGGTAGACCGGACGGCCATCGGCGTCCCGTGTCTGATAGATCGCGTGGGTCACCATGCCCTGGGTGAACAGCGCGTTGAAGGGTTCGCGCGCCGCGTCGGGCAGATGGCCGGTCACGTTCATCGCGCGGGCAAAGAAACGAGCATACAGCAGGTGCAGGATCGCGTGTTCGATGCCGCCGATATACTGATCGACGTTCATCCAATAGGCGGCCTCGACGGGATCGGTGGGCGTCGCGGCATGGGGCGCGGTGAAGCGTGCGAAATACCAGGACGAATCGACAAAGGTGTCCATCGTGTCGGTTTCGCGCTGCGCCGGGGCGCCGCAGGTCGGGCAGGTGCAGTCGCGCCATGTCGGATGCCAGCCCAGCGGGTTGCCGGGCTTGTCGAACGACACATCGTCGGGCAGGCGGACCGGCAGGTTCTCTTTCTTCTCGGGCACCACACCGCAAGTGTCGCAGTGGATCACCGGGATCGGCGCGCCCCAGAACCGCTGACGTGACAGCCCCCAGTCGCGCAGGCGGAACTTGGTCACGCCCTGCCCCACGCCGTTGCTTTCGCAGAATGTCACAGCAGCATCGATGGCTTCGTTGCCGGTCTGCGCCTCACCCCCGGCAAAGCCGTTGATATAACGCACGGCTTCGGGCTTGGGCGGAACATAGGCCGCGCCGCCGTCCTCGGGCAGGACAAAGCCATCCTCGGCCACCGGCGGTACATAGACCGATTTCACCGGCAGATCATACTTGCGCGCAAATTCAAGGTCGCGCTGGTCATGCGCCGGACAGCCGAATATCGCGCCGGTGCCGTAATCCATCAGGATGAAGTTCGCCACATAGACCGGCAGCTCCCAGGCCGTATCAAACGGATGACGCACCCGCAGCCCGGTATCAAAGCCCTTCTTCTCGGCCTTCTCCATCTCTTCTTCCGAGGTGCCCATGCGGCGGCACTCGGCATTGAAGGCGGCAAGGTCGGCGTTGTCCTTCTCCATCTGCTTTGCCAGCGGATGATCGGGCGAAATGCCGACAAAGGACGCACCCATCAGGGTATCCGGGCGTGTGGTATAAACCTCGATCCGGTCATGGCTATCCGGCGCGTCTATGGTGGAAAAGGCAAACTGAAGCCCGCGCGACTTGCCGATCCAGTTGGCCTGCATCAGCTTCACCTTGGCGGGCCAGTCATCCAGCCCGTCCAGCGCCGACAAAAGATCGTCCGCCATGTCCGAAATCTTGAAGAACCACTGCGTCAGCTCGCGCCGTTCGACAACGGCGCCAGAGCGCCAGCCACGGCCGTTCTCGACCTGCTCGTTCGCCAGAACGGTCATGTCGACCGGATCCCAGTTCACAACGGCATTCTTGCGATAGACCAGCCCGGCCTCAAGCATGTCGAGGAACAGCGCCTGCTGCTGACCGTAGTATTCCGGGTCACAGGTGGCAAATTCGCGGGACCAGTCGATCGACAGGCCCAGCGGTTTCATCTGCGCGCGCATGTCGGCGATGTTCTGATAGGTCCAGTCTTTCGGATGCCCACCCGACGCCATAGCCGCGTTTTCGGCCGGCAGACCAAAGGCGTCCCAGCCCATCGGATGCAGCACCGCATGACCGGTCGCCAGCTTGTACCGCGCGATCACGTCGCCCATCGTGTAGTTGCGCACATGGCCGATGTGGATACGCCCCGACGGATAGGGGAACATCTCAAGCACATAGTACTTGGGCTTGTCGTCGGACCGGACGGCCTTGAAGGTCAGGGCCTCGTCCCAGGCCTGTTGCCATTTCGGTTCGATAGCGGCGGGGTCATAGCGCGACATCTGGAATCCTCTTCAGCGCGGCCCCTGCGTTCAGGTTCGGCAGCGCGTACATCTCTTTTGCAAAGGGTGATAGGGCCACAGGGATAAGTCGTCCAGTGCCATGGCCCACCAAGTGCCCCCCGCAGCGCGGCCTGCGATCACCTATACCGCAGGCCGGTGACGATTTCAGGCCTATAAGGCAGCCGAGCCGCAGACCGGGCCGCGACTTGACTGCAACATCGTCAAAGGCTCAGAAGCGGGCGTCCTGCTGACGCAGCTGACGCGCGCGGGTCAAAATCGCATCCTCGACCGCACGTAATGTACCTGCATCGACCGGCCCCGACCGGGTGGCCATCGCCAGATTCAGCGAACGGGCATCCAGCGCCGGATCGGAAACATAGATCGTCGCGCGGTATTCGCGCCCGCCGCCCGGAGGCTTGCCGTAACCCGTGGTGATCACCCCGGTAAAGGGATCGACCGATTGCACAGGCAGGAAATTGAGAACTTCGAGCGATGCGTTCCACAGATACTTGTTCACCGAACCAACCGTGGCCGAGTCGCCCCTGTCGCGGAAGATGTCCCAGATGGTCGATGTCGGGGCACCGCGTTCCTTGTAGATCTCATCGTCAAGGATCTCACTGGCCGGGCGTGTCTCGACGACCGGTGCGTTGGGATCCCGGGGGCCGCATCCGGCCAGGGCAACCAGCGTCACAGCCAGGATGGCAAGCAGCCCTTGGCGCGTTGTATTCCGCATTTTGTCCATAATATCCCGCTCCTGCCGGTCTTTTCGGTCTGTGCAAATCCTTACCTGCCCCGCGCGCACACGACAAGCCGAAGTTCAAGTCGTCCCTGCACCAGCACGACACCGCTATATGGGCAGGTTTTCAGGCGGCAAAGTCTTTGTGGCAAATGCGCATCACTGAAAAGCTTGTTGCCGCTAGGAAATCCGGATGGGTTGCACGAACCCGGTCTGGAGGAGCATAGATCGTGCATCAAGTCCGGGCATTCGGATTGGTAAGTGCCTTTCGAACACATGAGGGAAAACAATGAAAAACATTCTTCTTGCAACCACAGCTCTGGTCGCATTCGCTGGTGTAGCATCCGCTCAGGATCTCGGCGTTACACTTTCGGGTTCCGCCGAAATGGGTATTGCTGGCGGCAGCCGTTATGACACAGCAGCCGACGCGACAGCAACTCCGCCCGTCGAAGCAGTTGACGCTGAAACTCAGTTCGTAACCGATCTGGACGTTACCTTCACCATGTCCGGTGTTGCAGACAACGGCCTGACCTTCGGCGCGACTGTCGACCTGGACGAAGCCGCTGACACGAACAATGTCGGTGTCTTCGAAGACGCTTCCAAGCAGGGCGGCGAAAACATGTTCGTGTCCTTCGGTGGCGCAACTGTGACCATGGGCGACACCGACGGCGCATACGACAAGCGCATGAAAGAGGTTGCGCTGGTTGGCGGCTCCCTGATGGACGACGAAACCGAGCACCAGGGCTACTCCGGCAACTCCGGCCTTGACGGCAAGGGCGGCGACGGCCAGATCGCTCGCTTCGATTACTCCTTCAACACCTTCGGTGTTTCGCTCTCGCTCGAGCAGGACGACGATGGCAATGGCGACAACCCCGTCATCGGCTTCGGCGCTTCGTACGATGCTGAAATGGCTGGCCTGAACATCGGTCTCGGCCTCGGCTACCAGTCGCAGGAAGAGCTTGCCAACATCCTCGGCCTCAGCGTCTACACCAAGTTCGCGAACGGCCTGTCGGCAGCTGTGAACTTCTCGCGCACTGATTTCGACGCTTCCGGCGCGGAAAACCAGACTCACGCAGCCATCGGCTTTGGCTACGAGATGAACCAGATGTCCTTCGGCATCAACTACGGCAAGTTCAGCAACGTTGGCGGCGTCGATGGCGCTGAGCAGAGCGGCTACGGCCTGGTTGCCAACTACGACCTCGGTGGCGGTCTGGTTGCTCAACTCGGTTACGGCAGCGGTGTATCCGATGTTGCAACTGACAAAGACTCGTTCTCGGCTGGCCTGAGCATGAGCTTCTGATTTCAGAAGAACCAAGTTTTGAGGGAAGAGCGGGCCTTGGCCCGCTCTTTTCTTTTGTGCGGTGGCGTAATACCCATCGGGGAACCAACAGGATGTCCCGATGCTGCCGCCGCTCTCTAATGATCAGATCAAGGCCCGCTACAACGCTGCCCTGCATCTGCTGAACACCGGCAAGACGGATCAGGCGCGGATCGCGCTTGAACAGCTGAACGCGCTGCGGCCCGGCACGGCCGAGGTTCTGTTCCAACTGTCCCGTATTGCACATATGGACGGTGACCACGCCGCACGGGCCGGTTATCTGGCGCAGGCCCTGCAGGTCAAACCGGATGAACCAACTCTGATCGAGGCACAGATCGCGGCACAGACCGCCCTGTCGGATCACGAGGCCGTCCTCGCTCTTTATGACCATTTGATCGCGCTTGATCCCAAAAGCATCGCACACAAGGCGGACAAGGGCAGCTATCTCCAGCGTATTGGCCACTTTGATCAGGCCGAAGCCCTGTTTCGCAAGCTGATCAAAAAGCACCCTGATCAAGGCTCGCTTTACCGTGTGTTCCTGGGGGGCATCAAACTGCCCGCCAAGGACCCGATGATGCGGTCAATGATCAGGGCCCTTGCCGATCCCCGGCTGACAGATCACAACCGCATGCACCTGAGCTTTGCCCTGGCCAAGGCGGCCGAGGATCAGGGGGAAACCGCCAAGGTTTTCGGACATCTGAACCGGGCCAACAGAATTCAGCGCAAGCTCGCCCCCTTTGACCGCGCTGCCCGCAGCGCAGAAACGGATGCCTTTCTTCACGCACAGGAAGCCGCAGATTACACGCCTGTGGACGCCGAAATGCCGCTGCGTCCGGTCTTTGTCACCGGCATGCCCCGTTCCGGCACCACCCTTGTGGAACAGATCATTGCCGCCCACAGCGGCGTCACCGGCGGCGGAGAGCTGGCGCATGCGCTCTCACTGATCGTAAGGGGCTTTGCCACCACGACCGGTATCACCGCGCTGTCAGCCATCCCGGACACACGGCTGGCGCAGCTGGCACAGGACTACGCAGCGCTTGCGCGGCGCGACACCGGGGCAGCAACCGGCGTGATCACCGACAAGTCGATCCAGAACTATCTGATCTACGGCTACCTGCACCGGGCCATGCCCGGCGCGCGTTTCATCGTCGTGCACCGCGATCCGCGTGACATCGCCCTGTCGATCTACAAAAATTATTTTGCGCTCGGCCGCCACACCTATGCCAACGACCTTTCCGACATCGCCTTCATGATCAAGGAATTCCGCCGGGTGATCGCCCATTGGAAGACCCGCCTGCCCGGCGTGATCCACGAAATCCACTATGACCATCTGGTCGCCGACCCCGAACCCCAGGCCCGCGCCTTGATTGCTGCGGCGGGGCTTGAATGGGAAGATGGCTGCCTTGACTTTCACAAGGCCAAGGGCACCGTCAAGACGCTTAGCCTGCATCAGGTACGCCAGCCGATCTATCGCGGCTCGGCGCAGGCCTGGCGCAAATATGAAACCGAACTGGCCCCGTTCATCGCGGCCTGGGGAGACGAGCCATGGGACTGACCGACATCAAGCAACGCATCGCCAAAGCTGAAGCAGCGGCAGGGCGCGATCCCGGCTCAGTGCAGCTGATTGCCGTGTCCAAGGTACAGCCGAACGAACGGGTCGCGGCGGTGCTGGAACAGGGCCACCGGCTTTTTGGCGAAAACAAGGTTCAGGAAGCCGCCGGAAAATGGCCCCAGTTCCGCGAAGAATACCCCGACGCCCGGGTCCATCTGATCGGGCCGCTGCAAACCAACAAGGCCCGTCAGGCGATGGAGCTGTTCGAGGCGATCCATTCTCTGGACCGCCCCAAGCTCGCGAACACGCTCGCGCGACTGGCGCAGGAAATCGGCACCTGCCCGGATCTGTTCATCCAGGTGAACACCGGCGAAGAGGGACAGAAAGCCGGCGTTCTGCCCGCCGATACGGATGCCTTCGTTGCGGAATGCAGGGCGCTCGAACTGCCGGTACGCGGGCTTATGTGCATCCCGCCGGTGGATGAAACGCCGTCGCTGCATTTCGCCCTGCTGGCCAAGATGGCCAAGCGCAATGGGCTTGATGGCCTGTCGATGGGGATGAGCAGCGATTTCGAAGAGGCCATAGCCTTTGGCGCGACCCATGTGCGTGTCGGTTCGGCGATCTTTGGCGAGCGGACATACGATTGAGCCGACGGCGGGATGAACCCCGGTACCTCACCGTAAAAACAAAAAGACCCGGTGCGCAAGGCACCGGGTCTTTTCATATTCTACGTCCGACCACGGATCAGTGCAGTTTGGCACCCACATCCGCGATGGCAGCGTCGATCAGCTTTGACGACTGATCTTCTGTCATCTGCTGGGCAATCACGTCGCGGGCAGCTGCAACCGCCACGGTGATGGCGCTGTCACGGACTTCCTTGACAGCAGCCGCTTCGGCAGAAGCGATCTGGTCAACGGCAGCCGCCATACGGCGTTCCAGCGAACGTGCAAGGTCCGCCTTTGCCTGATCGGCAGCATCCTGCGCTTCCGAGCGGGCCTGAGCCACGATCCGGTCAGCCTGTTCCTGCACTTCGCGCTGTTTACGCTCGTACGAGGCAAGAAGCGTCTGAGCTTCTTCACGCAGGGCGCGGGCTTCGTCCAGTTCGCTCTGGATACCGTCAGCGCGCTTGTCCAGCATGCCAGCCAGCAGCTTGGGCACGTTGAAATATATCAGGACCACGACGAACAGGATAAAGGCCAGCAGCACGACAAAATCGGTGTTGTGCAGCGAAAAGAACGGCCCGGTTGCAGCAAAGGCCGGCGATGCGGCCAGAGCGGAGAGGGCAGCGGCAAGTGTCAGCATATGGCGCATGGCGTTACCCTTTCATCCGGTTGTCGACGGCTTTGGAAATCGCTGCCGTGTCGGCGGAACCGCCCAGGGCAGATACCAGCGCCTCGGCTGTGTCCTTGGCGACGGCTTCGACGTTGCCCATGGCAGAGGCGCGGATTTCCGCGACAGCCTTGTCCGCTTCGGCCGATTTCTCGGCGATGCGTGCGTCGGCCTCTTTGGTCGCCTCGGCAACCTGCGCCTTGATGTCGTCGCGGGTGCGCTGCGAGATGGCCTGCGCTTCTGCGCGGGCATCTTTCAGCGCCTGTTCGTAGGCGGCTTCAGCCTCGGATGCCTGACGCTTGAGGTCTTCGGCCCGGGCGATGTCGTTGGTGATCGTGCCCTGACGTTCGGCCAGAACGGCTGCGATACGCGGCAGGGCCACGCGCGACAGCACAAAATAGATCACGACAAGCGCGACCAGCAGCCAGAAGATCTGGTTGCCCCAGGTCGAAAAGTCGAGCTGCGGCATGCCGGGCCCGGCTGTGGCCATATCGTGGCCCTCGACACCTACGGCGTCGGCCAGACCATTGCCTGTGGCACTATGTGTTTCGGTTGCCATGTGGCCGTCCTCCAAGGGTGCTTTTCTTCACAACGGGCGGGGCTGCATAACGCAGCGCCGCCCGAGCGTAAGGATCAGAACCGTTGCTTAGACAGCGAACATCAGCAGCAGGGCGACGAGGAACGAGAAGATCCCCAGCGCTTCTGCGAACGCGATGCCGATGAACAGCGTTGCGGTCTGACCGGCAGCTGCCGAAGGGTTGCGCAGCGCGCCGGCAAGGAAGTTGCCTGCAACGTTGCCCACACCGATTGCGGCTGCGCCGGAACCGATTGCTGCCAGACCTGCGCCGATATGTGCGAGTTCGCCTTCCATGAGATATCTCCTTACGATTGGAAGTTTGAGTAGTTTGATGACTGTAGTGCCGTAGGGCGGGGGTCACCCCGCCGTGACGTTAGTGACCTGGGTGCAGCGCGTCCTTGAGGTACACGCATGTCAGGATGGTAAAGACGTAGGCCTGGATAAAGGCCACCATGACCTCGAGCCCGTACATCGCAGAGATCGCGACGATCGACAGCGGCGAGATCGCGGCAAGGGCTGCAAAGCCTGCAAAAACCTTGATCACCGCGTGACCGGCCATGACGTTGCCCGCCAGACGAATGGAGTGGCTGACCGGACGTACGAAGTACGAAATCAATTCGATCACCGCCAGGACGGGTCGCAGTGCCAGAGGCGCGCTGCTGACCCAGAACAGACCCAGAAACGCGGTGCCGTTCTTGATGAATCCAAGGATCGTGACGGTCAGGAAGACCGCCATCGCCAGAATGACCGTCACCGCAAAGTGCGACGTCGTGGCAAAGGACATCGGCAGCAGGCCAAGGAAGTTGGCCAGCACGACAAACATGAACAGCGTCATGATATAGGGGAAATACTTTACCCCGTCCTTGCCGGTCACATCTTCGACCATCTTGTAAACGAAACCATAGGCCAGCTCGCCAACCGACTGGCTGCGCGTCGGCACGATGGCCCGGCGTGACGTGCCCAGTACCATGATCGCGGCCACTGCCAGCACGGTCAGTGCCAGCCACAATGTGGCGTTGGTCAGGGTGAACATGCCGACGGGACCGTCACCAAACAGCGGTTTCACAATGAACTGGTCCATCGGGTGGAACACCAGACCGCCGGATTCTGCGCCGTGCGCTTCAGTCGCCATGCTTTGCCCTCTCGTTCTCTTGGGCCATGTCGGCCATTTGTTTCGACTGTATCTCTGCCGCAGAACGCATCATCGTCTTGATGCCCGCGACCAGACCCAGCAATGTAAATAGCATCATCATCCACGGTAACGTGCCCAACAGCACATCAAGTCCGTATCCGATGCCAAAGCCGATCCCAAGACCGGCCACCATCTCGATCACCATTCGCCAGGCCAGTTGAGCCTGAGAATGATGGTGCTCCTGGTGCGACTTGCCCGGTGCCCGCGCTGCTTTCGCAGCGGCTATCCGCGCTTCCAGGTCGGCCATTTGCCGGGTTGGATCGGGATCACTCACGCCATCGCTCCTCTTGGAACACTGGGCAAGTGCTATGCGGCTGGGCGACCTGAGTCAAGCACGCCTCGCCCGCCAACGCATTCGGCTTATCTAACTGATATATCTATAATATATTTCCGAGAGACATGCCGGTGCATCCACCCACTCCCGGGCCTATGCCCCATTTCACACGCCTGGGCATATTCAACTTGCAAGTTGAACATTGATTTCACCCCCTTTGCCGGGCGCAGCTCCACGGAAAAGCGCACCTTGACGCGCCCCGCCGTTTGACACCCTTATGTCACGCCATGACCCCAACGCTCGATACCGTCTTTGCCGCGCTCGCGGACCCCACCCGCCGCCGCATCCTGTCGATGCTGCTCGAAGATGACATGGCAGTGACCGACGTGGCCGAACCCTTCGAGATGAGCCTTGCCGCCATCTCCAAACATCTCAGCATCCTCGCGACCTCCGGGCTGATCAGTCAGGAAAAGCGCGGCCGGGTAAAGTGGTGCAAGCTGGAACCGGACGCCCTGCGCGCGGCGTCGGTCTGGATGCAGGGCTTCGGGCAGTTCGAACCGGTGAACCTCGATGACTTTGAACGTTTTCTGGCCCAGGAACTGCCCCCGCGCGAACCAGAAGATGCCCCGAAGGACTAAGCTACCCCGCGACCGGATCTTCGTCCTTGAGCAGCAGCACCAAGGCAACCAGCGTCAGCGCCACCCCCGCCAGCACCCGCCCCGGGGGCGTGCCATGCCCCAGCGAGATTTCCCAGATCAGAACCCAGCAGGGCGTGAGGTACGTATAGGCCATGACCTTGGCCGACGGCAGCCGCATCGTGCTGTAACGGATCAGGGCAAAGGTCAGCGACGTGGCCGCCAGTGCGGTATAGACGATTGTGATCCAGACGATCCCCGGCAGCGCCAGCCAGTCGGTGGCCATGATCTCGGGCGCGGCATAGATCCCCATCAGACACGCCCCCGCCACCAGCATCCCGGCGTTGAAGACCAGCGCCGGTTCGCCCCGGTTCAGCAGGCGCACCATTGGCACATATAACGCATGGGCCACGCAGCCCCAGAAATAGATCACCTCTCCGCTACCGATGCGAAATGCTGACAGCGCGGTCAGATCGCCGCGAAACACCACCCACAGGGCGCCGGCCCCGCCGATGGACAGCGCCAGTGCCATGCGTGGCGTGGTGATCTGGCGCATCAGCAGCCAGCCGAACCCACCGGCAAGGATCGGGCTCAGCGTGAACACCGCCGCAAGGCTGACAGGTTCCGCCGTCTCGAGACCGGTGAACATGGTGACAAAGTAAAAGGCGAATAGCCCCGCCAGCACCACATAGCGCCAGGGTGCCTTCCAGGCAGCCCGCGACGCCCCGCCCCGCGCAAGCATAACGGCCATCACGACAACGGCAGCCACCAGAAACCGAACGGCATTGAACGCCTCGGGCGCGATAAAGGGCACGGCCATCCGGCCCAGCGAAAATGACCCCGCCACCACGGCCGAGAAACACAGCATCGCCAGATGCCCGCGCAGTGCCTCGGTCATGCGGTCTTGCATCCCGCAGGCGAGCAGGTGGCGGCAAATTCCTTGAGATGTGTCAGAAAGGCCTGCACCTTGGCCGTGCGGTGCAGATCCACATGGGTCACCAGCCACAGCGGCACGGACCATTCTTCGCGTGGGGGGAAAATCTCGACCAGCTCGGGATGTGTCGCCGCGTCATAGGCGCCAAAAAAGCCCATGCCGGTTCCGGACAGAACCGCGCGTTCAAGAACCCGCGCGTCAGTGCTGCGAAACACCACCCGGTCATAACCGACCGTCGCCTTCAGCCAGCGCTGGAACGGCGCACGGCTGTCGGGATTGTCCTGCGCCACAAACCTGTGCTCTGCCAGACCGGCTTCGTCCTCTGGACGCCCGTAGCGGTCGACGTAGTCCTGCGTCGCATAAAGCCCGATCTGCAGCGCGGTGAAGGGCTGCACCACATTGTCCGGCTCTTCCGGCATCGACCCGGCGCGCAGGGCAATATGCGCCTCGCCATATTCCAGCCGAAACACCCGGTCGTCGGTCAGATAACGCACCACCACATCAGGATACTTTTCGCGAAACGACACCAGCGCAGGCACCATGAGCGGCGCAAAGCTGATCAGTGAAGTCACGACCAACTCGCCCGACACATCCGCACCGCGCCCCCGGACCCGCCCGACAAGCTGTTGAAACTGGTCGTCCGTGGTCTGCCCGACCCGCGCCAGATCCTGCCCCGCCTCGGTCGCGGTATAACCGCGGGCGTGCCGCTGAAACAGCTTCACCCCCAGACGCCCTTCAAGTGAATCGATATGCCGGATCACCGTCGCATGATGCACTCCCAGCACCTCGGCAGCACCGCTGACCGTGCCCAACCGCGCCACCTGAAAGGCCGTTCTGATCTCGTCCCAATTGTCCATCTGGCCCTCTGTGCGCTGGATAACATACCGTGTGTATTTGGTGGGATTGAGTGCGGATTTGCAAGCATCATATTGGGACAAGACAACACAACGCCTTCAACCGGATATGACATCCCGAAAGGACCCGACCATGACAAACCACGTTCTGCGCATTGACGCCTCTGCCCGCCACGACGGCTCTGTTTCACGCGACCTCACCGACAAGGTACTGGCCAAACTCTCGCCCGCCGAGGTCACGACCCGCGACCTGTCCACGCCTCTCCCACTCATCGATTCCACATGGATCGGCGCGAACTTCACCCCCTCCGACAACCGCTCCGACGATCAGAAATCCACCCTCGCCCTTTCGGACACACTCATCGCAGAGGTCATGGCCGCCGATACACTGGTGATTGGCCTGCCGATCTACAACTTCGGCGTGCCCTCGGGGTTCAAGGCATGGATTGATCTGGTCGCCCGCGCCGGTGTCACCTTCCGCTATACTGAAAACGGCCCCGAAGGCCTGCTGACCGGCAAACGCGCCATCCTCGCCGTCGCGTCGGGTGGGACCGAAGTCGGATCCGACTATGACTTTGCCACCAGCTATGCGCGCCATGTGCTTGGCTTCATCGGTATCACGGACGTTTCCGTCGTCGCCGCCGACCGGCTGATGGTAGACCCCGAAGCCTCGAAAAAAGCCGCGAACGATCAGATCGCCGCTCTGGCCGCGTGATCTGCGGCGCTGGCGGGCCCGACCTGCTCCCACCGGCCTGCCTCCACCGACCTGCACCACTCAAGTGGCCCCGCATCGGGGCCGCTTCGTCGGCAAATTCACGCTGCCCCCGGCAAAACCGTCTCCTCGGGTGAACACGCCACGGCCTGATCCCGGCCGCCCCGAACTCAGACCCGGCGCAACAGGTCCGCCGCGCCCGGCGCTTGCGGATCGACCCTGACAAAGCGCAGCGCCTCTTCGGCAGTGCGAAAAACTTCCATGGTATAGCTCGCCCTGTCCGCGGCGATGGTCTGGTACATCCGTGATATGCCAAAGCCGACGTCCTCGGGCGCAAAGAACGCGGTGCGCGAATTGGGATCCCGCACCTCGAAATGCGACCTCAGGCGATAGGCCAGTTGCACGTAGTCGTCGAAATTTCCCTCGGGGAAACTGCAATCGGCCAGATCCGCTAGGACACAATATCGGCCATCAAAACCCGGGTCCTTCTGGTAGTCCAACAAGGCGTCTCTGATCTCATCCACGACCACATCGCCATAAAATGTCGCGACCATAACGCTAAAGTCCGCCCTGATCTTATAGCCGACTGGCATAACTCCCCCCCACGTAACGAATATCCAGCGTCAACGCTCTCATGCCACAAAGCAAGCTTTGTTTGCAGACTGACCTCGCGGCACCGACTCAGACCCGTCGCAGCAGATCCGCGGCACCCGGCGCTTGCGGATCGACCTTCGCAAAACGCAGCGCGTCTTCGGCAGTCCGAAAGACGTCGATGGCAAACCCCGCGCCGTCCTCGGCGATGGTCTTGTACATCCGCGACATGCCATAGGCGACATCGCCGGGCGCAAAGAATGACGTGCGTGAATTCGGGTCCCGCGCCGCGTAATGTGGCCGCAGCCGATAGGCAAGCTGCATATAGTCGTCGAAACTTTCGTCAGGAAAGCTGCAATCCGCCAGATCCATCAGGACACAATATCGACCATCAAAAGCCGGATCCTTCTGGTATGCCACAAACGTATCTCTGATGTGATCCACGGACACCGTTCCGTAAAACATGGCCACCATGACATTAAAGTCTGGCCTGACAACATACCCGACGGGCAAAACACCTACCCCTTGACTCACTAGGACACCCAACTTCTGCCTGAACGCACCACAACGCAAGTACTCTTTCCCCGTACTTGACTCCGCGTACCTCCTCGGATAGCCCACCCGGAACCCCGGAAGCCTGCTTTGCGTCTTCCGGTCCCATGGGCACAGCCCGGGATCGCCCTCCGTCAGCGCGTTGCGCCCACGGGGGCGCACCCGCTTTGCGATTTGCCCGCCGGGACAACGCCGATTGTGTTCCGGGGTTTGTAGATCGCACCGCTGGCCCCTAAATTCAGGGTCAGTCCCTGTTCACCGGCAAAAGGAGCCGAAGGCATGTTTGAAAATCTATCCGAACGCCTTTCCGGCGTCTTTGACCGCCTGACCAAACAGGGCGCCCTGTCCGAGGATGACGTCAAGACCGCCCTGCGCGAAGTGCGCGTTGCCCTGCTTGAGGCTGACGTATCGCTCCCCGTGGCGCGCGATTTCGTCAAATCCGTTCAGGACAAAGCCACCGGCCAGTCGGTCACCAAATCCGTCACGCCCGGCCAGCAGGTCGTCAAGATCGTCCACGACACGCTGATCGATGTCCTGCGCGGCGAAGGCGAACCCGGCGCGCTGAAAATCGACAACGCCCCCGCACCAATCCTGATGGTCGGCCTGCAGGGGGGCGGCAAGACGACAACCACCGCCAAGCTGGCCAAACGGCTCAAGGAACGTGACGGCAAAAAGGTCCTGATGGCCTCGCTGGACGTCAACCGTCCCGCCGCCATGGAACAGCTTCAGATCCTTGGCCGCCAGATCGGCGTCGACACCCTGCCCATCGTCAAGGGCGAAAACCCGGTTCAGATCGCCAAGCGCGCCAAGACTCAGGCCGCGCTGGGTGGCTATGACGTCTACATGCTCGACACCGCCGGCCGTTTGTCGATCGACGAAGAGCTGATGGAACAGGTCAAGGCCGTCCGCGACGTCGCCAACCCGCGCGAAACCCTGCTGGTGGTTGACGGCCTCACCGGTCAGGACGCCGTGCACACCGCCCAGAATTTCGACGACCGCATCGGCATCACCGGCGTCGTCCTGACCCGGATGGACGGCGACGGTCGCGGCGGCGCTGCCCTGTCCATGCGCGCCGTCACCGGCAAACCGATCAAGTTCGTCGGTCTTGGCGAAAAGATGGACGCGCTTGAGACGTTCGAACCCGAACGCATCGCAGGCCGCATCCTTGGCATGGGCGACATCGTAGCCCTCGTCGAAAAGGCACAGCAGACGATCGAGGCCGAACAGGCCGAACGCATGATGCGCCGCTTCCAGAAGGGTCAGTTCAACATGAACGACCTGAAGATGCAGCTTGAACAGATGGTCAAGATGGGCGGCATGGAAGGCATGATGTCCATGATGCCCGGCATGGGCAAGATGTCCAAGCAGATGAACGATGCCGGCATGGACGACAAGGTGCTCAGCCGCCAGATCGCCCTGATCAACTCGATGACCAAAAAGGAACGCGCCAATCCCGCGATCCTGCAGGCCAGCCGGAAAAAGCGTATCGCCAAGGGCTCCGGCCTCGAAGTCAGCGAATTGAACAAACTGCTCAAGATGCAGCGTCAGATGGCCGACATGATGAAGAAAATGGGCAAGATGGGCAAAGGCGGCATGCTCAAACAGGCCATGAAAGGCATGTTGGGCGGCAAATCCGGCGGCTCCCCCGAAGAAATGCTGCAAGGCATGGACCCCAAGGCAATGGAAGCCGCCGCACGCCAGATGGGCGGCAAGCTGCCCGGCCTTGGCGGCGGACTGCCCTCCGGCCTCAGCGGTTTCGGCAAAAAGAAATGATCCAGACGCGCGCCTTCCTCTCCAATCCGACCCCGTCCGCCGTCCCGGCGGTGGGATCAAAGGCGCGCGCCTCTGCTGCCTCACTTTCCGAACACGCGAATTCCACCCCGACAATCCGCACCGCCGCCGGGCAGATCCAATGCGCCGCAGCCGCCGCCAAGAAACCAGCCGCGCGCCAGCGCGTCCGCGGGATCACCGGGGGCATTGCCCAATGACCCTGACCAGCGCGCCCCGTCTCGAATCCGACCGTTTGGCCTTGCGCGGCCCGGAAATGCGCGATTTTGACGCCTTTGCGGACTTCCACGCCGATCCCGTGCGCGCCCCCGGCTTTGGCCCGGTCTACCGGCGCGATGAATCCTGGCGCTGGTTCGCGACCAACATCGGTCACTGGCATATCCACGGCTACGGCTACTTCATCATCGCCGACAAAGCGACCGACGTGGCCATGGGCCTTTCCGGCATCTGGAACCCCGATGGCTGGCCCGAACCCGAACTTGGCTGGGTCGTCTTTGCCGGACACGAGGGCAAGGGCATCGCCTTTGAGGCCGCCACCCGTGCCCGCAAATGGGCCTATGAGGATCTCGACCTCAAGACCCTCACCTCGAACATCTACGGCTCCAACACCCGCTCCATCGCCCTCGCCCAGCGCCTTGGCGCCACCTACGAGCGGACGTATGACAACGTCTACATGGGCGAAGACCAGCTTTGGCGGCATCCGGCACCGGAGGCGCTGACATGATCGACCTCAACATCCAGCCCATCAAGACCGACCGCCTGATCCTGCGCACCCCGCAGGAAAGCGACTTTGACGCCGCCGCCGCCTTCAACACCTCTGACCGCACGACCTATGTCGGCGGAAAGATCACGCAGGAATGGGATCAGTGGCGCGGCTTCATGGGCAGCATCGGCCACTGGGTTCTGCGCGGCTACGGCTTTTTCACCGTCACCCTGCATGACGGCACGCGCGTCGGCCGCGTCGGCGTGATCAATCACCGCATGTGGCCTGAACCCGAACTCGGCTGGCACCTCTATGACGGGTTCGAGGGCTGCGGCTACGCCACCGAAGCCGCCCGCGCCGCCCGCACATGGGCCCACACGGAACACGGCCTCGGGCCGCTGATCTCGCAGATCCACCCGGACAATCATGCCTCGGCCGCCGTCGCCAAACGCCTTGGCGCGACGCTCGAAGCCGAAAGCACACTGCTGGGCGATCCCTGCCACATCTACCGCCACCCGGCCCCTGCACAGGTGACGACATGACCGATATCCCCGTTCTGCACACCAAACGCCTTGAACTGCGCGCGCCCGAAGCCTCGGATTACCCCGACTTCAAGGCCACGTTCAGCTCGTACCGCTCGCGCTTCATGGGCGGACCGCTGAACGCCTACGAGGCATGGATGCTCTACGCCGCCGAAATCGGTCACTGGCAGATCCGCGGTTTCGGCATGTGGATGGTCCACCTGCGCGACACCGGCGAAACCGTCGGCATGGCGGGCGGCTGGTTCCCCGCCAAATGGCCCGAAAAAGAAATCGCCTGGATCATCTGGCCCGACAAGGCCGGCAACGGCTTCGCGCTCGAGGCGACCTCCCGCGTCCGCCGTCACCTCTATGACGACAGGGGCTGGGAAACGGCGGTCAGCTACATCGACCCCAAGAACCTCGATTCCATCCGCCTGGCCGAACGGCTGGGCGCGAAAAAGGACAACGATGCCGCCACCGTCGACGGCTCTGACGCCTGCTATCGCCATCCCTCGCCTGCTGCGCTGAAAAACAGCCAGATCGGCCACGGGATCGAGATGGAGATCCAGAACTACATCAATCCGCTGTTCAAACCGAAAGGCTGGGCCCTTGACTGACGCACCGATCCAAGACCCCGTCGCCCGCGCGGCCCAGATCCTCAAGGGCCACCGCGAAAGCATCGACCGGCTGGACGCGATCCTCGTGTTCACGCTCGCCGAGCGGTTCAAACACACTCAGGCCGTTGGCGTGCTCAAGGCACAGAACGACCTGCCCCCCTCTGATCCGGCGCGCGAGGAAAAGCAGATCGCGCGCCTGCAGGACTTGGCGACCCAGGCCGACCTTGACCCGGAATTCGCCGCGAAATTCCTGAATTTCATCATTCAGGAAGTCATCCACCACCACGAACAACACCAATCGTAAGGCCGCGCAAAGCGCAGCCACACCCACGCCATCAAAGGAGATTACACCATGGCTATCAAACTTCGTCTCGCCCGCGGCGGTTCCAAAAAGCGCCCCCACTACCGTATCGTTGTCGCGGACAGCCGCATGCCGCGTGACGGCCGCTTCATCGAAAAGATCGGTACCTACAACCCGCTGCTGCCGAAAGACAGCGAAGTCCGCGTGATCATGGATCTCGAGCGTGTGAAGTACTGGATGGACCAGGGCGCGCAGGCGACTGATCGTGTGTCGCGCATGCTCGAAGCAGCTGGCGTTGTCCCCAAGAAGGACCGTGCCAACCTGAAAAAGGGCACCCCGGGCAAAGCCGCTCAGGAGCGCGCTGAATCCAAAGCAGCCAAGGCCGCCGCAGCAGCAGAGGCCGCAGCGGCCCCCGCAGAAGCACCGGCAGAAGAAGCCGCAGCAGAATAATCCGCGCCATTTGGTACGGACAGACGGCGCGCGGGGGCAACCCTGCGCGCCGTTTTCGTCTCAGACCGCCTTGCCGCCCGGCGCAACTGGCCCGGATCGGGGACGCGGCCCTAGGCTGCGGTCGGCTGCGACAGCGACACCAGCTCCTCGAACCCGCCCCACATCATCCGCTTACCGTCAAAAGGCATCTTTTGCATGTCCTTCATGCGGGGGTCTTTCATCATGCTTTCAAAGCCCGCAGTGGCGGTTTTCTGGTCCGGCCAGACCAGCCAGGAAAATACCACCGTTTCGTCCTCCTTCTTTTGCACGGCCATGGGAAAGGACGTCACCTTGCCGTCCGGCACGTCCACTCCCCAGTTTTCGTGGATCGCCAGACAGCCGTAATCCTTGAAGATCTCCCAGCCCTTGCGCGCCATATCGGCATAGGCGTCCTTGTTGGCGGTCGGCACCGCCAGCAGAAAACCCGAATAGAAAAGTGCCATTTCCAAACTCCTCTGAACGATTCGCCCTATCAGCTTGACACCGATATAGGTTGATACCAACATAAATCGCATGATGGACCCCGACCTCCCGATTGCCACCACCCTTGAGGTGCGCGACCGTTGCCTTTGCCTGCATGTCCAAAGGGCGGCGCGCGTGCTGGCGCGGCGCTTCGACACGGCGTTTCGCCCGCTGGGCATCACAAACGGACAGTTTTCCCTGCTGATGTCGCTCAACCGCCCCGACGGCCCCCGGATCAGCGATCTTGTACCGCTGCTGGGGATGGACCGCACCACGCTGACGGCCGCGCTCAAACCGCTGGAACGGCGCGGGCTGATCCTGTCGCTGCCCGACAGCTCGGATGCCCGCGTGCGGCGCCTTGCCCTGACGGATACCGGGCGCGATCTGCTCAGGGCCGCCCTGCCGATCTGGCGGTCCGAACATGACGCCCTGGACAGGGACCTGACCACCATTGCACCGCAGGACCTGCGTGAGGGGCTCAAGGCTCTGGGCTAGATCGCCGCAATTGCGCCGCGCGTGGGAAAAAGTGATGCAGGGACGCCATCCGCACCATCGAAAAGATCGAATCCAGCCGCCCAAAGCGCTTTGATCGCTATCCAAAGGACATTTTAGCTGCAAGACTGAGATTGCGACCGCAGGACCGCAGCACAAAGATGCGGCATTTAATAAGGGTAGGGACGGCCAAATGAGTTTTTTCGACTCGATCTTCAACCTCATCAACGATCTGACCTGGGGATGGGCGCTTGTGCCTTTCCTCGTCGTGCTGGGCGTCTTCTTCACCGCCGCCAGCGGCTTTGTGCAGTTCCGTTTCTTCAAGCGGATGTTTTCGGTCCTGACCGGCAATGACGAAACCTCTGATCCGTCCAAGATCAGCGCCCGCGAGGCGCTGTTCGTCTCGGTCGGCGGCCGCGTCGGCGGCGGCAACATCGCGGGTGTCGCCGTGGCGATCACCGCAGGCGGCCCCGGCGCCGTGTTCTGGATGTGGGCCATTGCCCTGATCGGCATGTGCTCGGCCCTGGTCGAGGCGACGCTGGCACAGCTTTACAAACGCACCACACCCGAAGGCGACTATCGCGGCGGACCCGCCCGCGCCATCATCCACGGTTTGGGCGAAAATTACCGCTGGCTTGCCGTCATCTACGCCGTTTGCCTGATCGCGTCCTTTTCCATCGGGTTCAATGCGTTTCAGGGCAACACAGTCGCCGGCGCCGCGCTGGACAGCCTGTCGATCCCGCGGATCTACACCGGGGCCGCACTGGCGATTGCCACCGGCCTGATCGTCTATGGCGGTATCCACCGCATTGCCAAGGCGGCCGACGTGATCATCCCCGTCATGGCCATTGGCTATATCGGCATGGCGCTGCTGATCATCCTGCTGAACATTACCGGCCTGCCCGGCGTGATCTGGGACATCGTCGCCAACGCATTTGGTTTCCGCGAAGCGGTGGCCGGCGGCATGGGTGCCGCCATCGCGCAGGGTCTGCGCCGTGGGCTGTTCTCGAACGAGGCGGGCCTTGGCTCTGCCCCGAACGTCGCCGCGACGGCCTATGTGAAACACCCGGTCAGCCAGGGCATCACCCAAAGCTTTTCGGTCTTTATCGACACGATCATCATCTGTTCCTGCACCGCCTTCGTGATCCTGCTGGGCGATGTCTATGTCCCCGGTGCCGAAGGTATCGACGGTGTCGCCCTGACCCAGCAAAGCATGGTGAACCACGTCGGATCATGGGCGCAGTACTTCCTGACGGTGGCGATCTTCCTCTTCTCGTTCTCGTCGATCATGTACAACTACTACCTTGGCGAAAACGCGCTCAGCTTCCTCACGGAAAACCCGATGGCGATCCAGATCCTGCGCATCGCGATCATCGGCATCGTCTTCCTCGGGGCGGTGGCACCGGGCGCGACCTCGGTGTTCAACTTCTCGGATCCGATGATGGGCATCTTGGCGGTGGTCAACCTACTGGCGCTGATGATGCTGTTCCCGATTGCCCTGCGGCTTATCAACGATTTCCGCGCGCAACTGGCGGCGGGGATCGCCAAACCGGTGTTCGATCCAAAGAATTTCCCGGATCTCGACACCGATCCGACAGCATGGCCCGACGCCAAATAGGCGCAATCGGTCCAACGGGTAAAACGCAGGGGCGCCTTCGGGCGCCCCTGTTGCATTGCGGGGCGGGCGTGGGGATTTGCCTCACAGCGCAACACGCGCTATTTTGATCACGCATGACGGCATTCGAAACAGGCTCACTTGCCCGAATCCGCAACATCGTTATGAGGTGGAAAACTCAAATCCGCCCGGGATGCTGTGTCTTCGGGTCCCTTATTTACAAAGGTTACTGCCATGACCCTGCGTCGCGTCACCATTGCTCTTTTCTGCCTCGCAGCCACGCCCACGTTGGCTGCGGGCCCCACACCCGCCGAAACCGATCCGTTGATGATGACACCGGCCCCGGTCGTCGAACCCCGCCCGACGCTGCTGTTTTCGCTGCGCGGCGGCGTTAAATCGACTCCGGAATATTTCGGTGCCGACAAGGGCGCAGTCTCCCCGGATCTCGGGTTCAAATTCCACTTCCTGCGCATTCCGGGCGGCCGTGAAATCGGCAATATCGACCCTTGGGCAGACTCCACCGGGTTCAACATGCACGGCTCGGTCGGCTACATCGGTGCCCGCGATCCTGACGATTACAAGGATCTTTCCGGCATGGATGACGTCGACGCCACTGTCGAACTGGGCGGCGGCATTGGTTACAACATGCAGAACTTTGGCGTTTTCGCCAATCTGCGCCGCGGCTTTGGCGGTCACGAAGGCTGGGTCGCCGAGGCGGGCGCAGACTATATCCTCCACCCGACCGACCGCCTGCGCCTGAACATGGGTCCGCGCCTTCTCTGGGGCGATGACACCTATACCGACACCTATTTCGGCGTTGATACGTCCGAGGTTGCCGTCGGTCGCCCGGCGTATCAGGCGGATGGCGGTCTTGTCACCGCCGGTGTCGAATTTGGTGCCCGCTACCGGATCAGCGATCTCTGGGGCCTCGAAGGCGCTGTCAGCTATGACGTGCTGCAGAACGATGCCGCCGCAAGCCCGCTGGTCGATGGCTCGGGCGACGACAATCAGTGGGGCGTGCGCCTCGGCGTGACCCGCGTGTTCCAGCTCGGCTTCTGATCTATCCCACTCAACACGACCGGACGGCGGCATAATCGGTGCCGCCGTTTTGCGTCGCCCATGGTCCGCTCTTTATCGACCCACCAGAATGCGACAGCCATTTTCGAATAGCTTGTCATTCTGTGTCCCGGGGATGGCCGAACCACCAGAAGAATGCTTCAGGTCGGGGTCTTGCTGTGTGATCATGCTTTTGCATAGAACGACAGAGGTGCGCATAATTGCGACTGAATTCCTGGCATGAACTGAACACACTGGCCCTTGCTGGCTTACCAATCCTCAGTGGGCTTTGGCTCGCGACAGGTGTTGGTGTGATAGGGGCCCTTACGCCTGGCTATTCGCATATCGGCCAATTTATGAGCGTCCTCGGGGCGTCTGGGGGCCCGTTGGCTGCCTGGGTGAATTATCTCGTCTTCATTCCGGCCGAAATCTGGTTGCTGGCGTTCCTCGCGGTATTGAATGCACAGCCGCCGCGAAGCAGATCCAGACGGTTCTCCATAGTGATCCTGGCTACATATGCGGTTCTTCTGATGGCCGCAGCTCTTCTGCCGTGCGATACCGGGTGTCAGGCAAAAGACAGCGGTGGCAACCTGTCTGCCAGTTCCGTTCATGTCGCACATATGGCCATTTCAGCCATTGCCTATCCGCTTGCGCTCATCGGTTTGCTGCCCCTTGGACTGGCGGCGCACGGCACATCGCTTCCCCGCCGTCTTGCACTGCCGGTCACGGCCCTCGGAACATGTCTGTTTCTGGCGATCATTCTCATTCCGGATGCCCAAGGTTTATTCCAGCGCTTGCTTGAGGCGTTGATCTACCTTCAGATCATTTTACTTGGGCGTTACGAAGCTTCGATTGCGGGCTTGGACCTACATGGGTCAGCAAAATGCGCGCCACCTGCGCCACGGCGCTTGCCGTCGTAGTCGAGGCGAAGCGGTCATCCCAGCCCCCAAAGCCCCCAGACCTGACCATCACCCCCTCCATTGCCATTCCCGCCCGCCCCGGGCTATGCCTGAACCAACAGCAACCAACCCGGATGGGATAGGGTGACATGAGCGATAAAATCTGTGTCGGTGCCGTCGCAGGTGCCTTTGGCGTGCAGGGCGAAGTGCGGCTGAAAAGCTTTACCGCCGATCCCGAGGCCATTGCCGACTACGCCCCCCTCACCACCGAAGATGGCGAACAGAGCTTTGATCTCCAGATCACCCGCGCCATTCCGCAGGGTTTTGCCGTGCGCCTGACCGGCGTGCGCAGCAAGGAAGAGGCCGATGCCCTGAAAGGCACCCGCCTGTTTGCGCCGCGCGACCGGCTGCCCTCCCTGCCCGATGATGAATATTACCACGCCGACCTGATCGGCCTTGCCGTCTACGACACCGGCGGGGTGGAACTCGGCCATGTAAAGGCCGTGCTGAACCACGGTGCCTCGGACCTTCTCGAAGTGGCGACAGCGGGTCAAAGCGCCACGATCCTGCTGCCCTTCACCCTGGCCGTCGTTCCCACGGTCGACCTTGCCGCCGGGCGCATCGTGACGGACCCACCCGAAGGGCTGTTCGACTGACGCGCCGCGCCCAAGCCGCCCCTTTACCCCCTGCCGCCACCCGCCTATGCACGGGCCGGACACCTTTCAGCAGCAGGCCACCGCCATGACCGATCAGCCCCCCGAACGCCACACCCGCTCGCACGGGCGCAAATCCATCTCGGCGACGCTGAAACCGACCGAGCTGATCACCGCCACGCCCGACCTCGCCCGCGCCTGGAAGGCACAGGTCATCACCCTGTTCCCTGAGGCGTTTCCCGGCGTGCTCGACCTCTCGCTCACGGGCAAGGCATTGCAGGACGGGCTCTGGCAGCTTGACGCCATCGATCTGCGCCCCTTTGGCGAAGGCCGCCACCGCAACGTCGATGACACGCCGTCGGGTGGCGGCGCCGGCATGGTGCTGCGCCCCGACATCATGGGCCGCGCGATCGACCATGCCCGCGCCCGCATCGCCCCCGACGCGCCGCTGATCTACCTCTCGCCCCGGGGTCGCCCCTTTACCCAAGCCATGGCGCAGGACCTGTCCACCAAACCCGGCGTCACCCTGATCTGCGGCCGCTTTGAGGGCATGGACCAGCGGGTGATCGACCACTACGGCATCACCGAAGTCTCAATGGGCGACTTTGTCCTGACCGGGGGCGAAATTCCCGCCATGGCGCTGCTTGATGCGACCCTGCGGCTGATCCCCGGCGTGCTGGGCAACGCGGCCTCGACGGTCGAGGAATCCTTCTCCGACGGCCTGCTGGAGCACCCGCAATACACCAAGCCCGCCTCCTGGCTGGGCCATGACATCCCGCCGGTGCTGCTGTCGGGAAATCACGGCGAAATCGCCCGCTGGCGGCACGCGCAATCCGAGGCGCTGACACAGGAACGCCGCCCGGACCTCTGGGCAAAGCGGAAAGAGACGTAGCCGCGCAAGCCGGCCCTGCGGGCCTTGATTCCGGGTGGGCACCATGGCTGATCCAGCTGATCCTTCACGGGTTCCCATTCTGCCAAAGCACTCGCCTCAAACGCCTTGATCTTACCCCCCACATCTGCTTTACCCCGCCTATTCCGGCCCGCGCCCGACTCACCTCTGCCTCGTCTCCTTCGGACGGATCTGCGGCGTGCGTCACAAGAGGGCCAAAGGACCGGAATACGGAATAACGACGACCTGAACTCTGGCGGGCGCATCTGCGGACCCGGGCGAAGACCAAGAGCTCTCAGGACGCGCACACCTTTGCGGGACAAACCGCAAGCAGAATAGGAGATGATCAGATGAACCTGATCGAACAGATCGAGGCGGAGCAAATCGCCGCCCTCGGGAAGACCATTCCCGATTTCAAGGCCGGCGACACCATCCGCGTCGGCTACAAGGTGACCGAAGGCACCCGTACCCGTGTCCAGAATTACGAAGGCGTCTGCATCGCCCGTAACAACGGCCACGGCATCGCAGCCTCTTTCACCGTCCGCAAGATTTCGTTCGGCGAAGGCGTGGAACGTGTATTCCCGCTGTTCTCGACCAACATCGACATGATCGAAGTGGTCCGCCGCGGTAAGGTCCGTCGTGCCAAGCTGTATTATCTGCGCGAGCGTCGCGGTAAATCTGCCCGTATCGCCGAGGTCACAAACTACAAGGCGCCCAAGGGCGCCAAGGCATAAGGATCGGACCGATGAGAAAAGACATTCACCCCGATTACCACGTCATCGACGTCAAGATGACCGACGGTACTGTGCTTCAGATGCGCACCACCTGGGGCAAGGAAGGCGACACCATGACGCTGGACATTGACCCGACCGTGCACCCGGCCTGGACCGGTGGCTCCTCGCGTCTGATGGATGCCGGCGGCCGCGTCAGCAAGTTCAAGAAAAAGTACGAAGGCCTGGGCTTCTAATAACCACGCCCTTCTGCGAACCAACAAACGCCGCCCTCCGGGGCGGCGTTCTGCATTTCCGGGCACACTTTGCCGGGGCAGCGCCCAGCGCCGCCCTCAGCTGTCGTGAAAGCGCACCTTCGCAAATCGCTCCCGGATCGAGGCGTCATAGATATCGGCGATCTTGGAATAATTACCGCCATACAGATCCACCTCCCGGCCCAGCAATGCCGCAGCGATCCCGATGTGCAGACGGTTGGTCACGATCCGGCGATACTGCCCGATCCGCCAGAAAAATGGCCAAACTGCCGACTTATGCGTTCCACGCACCGAAAGATCGAAATTCCCGGGCGGCAATTGCGAATTTTCGGGGCGCTCCAGATCGGTACGCATCATCACTCCTTTTGCCCTCAGCGCAGGCACCCGGGGCGCGACAAGAAAGAACGCCATATCATGACAAAAAGCAGCGCCCGGAGCGTTGACCTGACTGATCCGATGATCCCGGATCCACAGGTCGGTCTGGGGGTGCAAATTCATATCACCCAGCGGAATCGCGCAGGTCGAGGGCAAGACAATACCGCCGCCATAGAGCTGGGTCAGCGCCGCCACCTTCTCCGACTTTCTATAGGCCGGGGTCAAAGCGCCGCCGCCGCCATAAATCAAAAACGGACGGTCATCCGCAACTTTGCGGCAAACCGCTCTCTGATCGATTGCGCCTTTCAGCATCTTTCTCGCATCGAATTCCGTGAACGCAATTTTATAGTGCCGCAGAAAGGATAGCGTCCCGGCCCGGATCAACCCGTCCCCCCAGTTCCCCGAGTTGGCCACGTAAAGGATAGCACGGCCCTCGGCCCGCTCGGTGATCCGCGCCGCCAGCGCGTCAAAGCGCGCCATCATTTCTGCGTCCCGATAATCCATATGTCCCACTCAGCCTTTCCCGTCCGGCAGGCTCTGCCCTGCGCGGCGGTGCGCCCACCCGTGTTTGCGGCCCTGCACCTTGCGCATCCTCGCCCTCATCTCGTACCAGAGGCTGCGCCGACCAACCTGACGCACCTCCTGCGCGCCCGCCATCGCGTTGATATCGCTTTCGATCATGAGATACGGAATCAAAACCGGCCGCAGGCTCAGGCCCCTGCCCCGCTTGCTCTGCGCAGAATGCAGGAACTGATCGACCGGCGCCCGCATCTGCGCGCCTTCCTCCACGAACCAGGCCGCCCCATCGCGCGACCAAAGCAGCGCCGTCGTACGTTTGGGAAAGACATGCGCCGCTTCGATCACATGGCCCTTGGCCGCCCCATCACACTGGAACAGCGCGGTGCGATCCTGCTCATGCTTGGGCGCGTTGCACAGGTTCACCACATCCCACCGCAGGGATTTGGCCGCCCCCAGCTGTGCGATTACAGCCTCCAGCCGCGCCACAAGGTCCGGCGCAATCTCGGCATCATCCTCCAGAACCAGCCCGAACTCCTGCCCGCTCTGCAAAAACCGCCGTGCCGCGTTCAGATGCGACATGTAACAGCCCAACTCCCCGGCGCTCAGGACACGCCCATAGTAAAGCCTTGCCTGCCACGCCCGGTAGCCCTCCAGCCGCGTCAAATCCAGCTGACTGCCGTCCACCGCCGACAGGCGCTCATGCGCAAGGCCCGCACGCTCGCAGGCTGCGCTGATATGTTCGTACCGCGCGACGCTGCGGTCCAAATTGATGATCTGTACGAAAAGGCTGGAAGGCATGAAATTCTTTCACGGGCGACAGTCGCCGGGTTACAGCGGTGATACTGACGGCGAATAACTGCGCCGAAGCAAGGGATTTCGTCGGCTATCCCTGTTATATTTCCGGTCAAAACTCAAGCCTCCGATCCGGGGCCACATCGTTGAAAAGATCCCCCACAGCCGCATAGGCTCACTCCAGCACCGCAAACCGCGCCTTGAGAAGCGCCTCGCCATACTCCTCCTCGGCGGTGCTGTCATAGACGATCCCGCCGCCCACATTCAGCCGCGCCGTCCCGTCCGCGAAACACATCAGCGTGCGGATCGCCACGCTGAACGCCATCTCTCCGCCCGGCGCGATCCACCCGATCGCCCCGCAATAGGCATCCCGCGCCGCGCCCTCCAACCCGCGCAGGATCTGCATCGCCCGGATCTTTGGTGCGCCGGTGATCGACCCGCAGGGGAACAGCGCCTCGAAAATCTCGGCGATGCCAACGCCCGCCCGGACCTGCGCCGTCACCTCTGACACCATCTGATGCAGCGTGGCATAGGTTTCGACCGTATATAGCTGCGGCACACGGACCGATCCCACCTCGGAAATCCGGCTCATGTCATTGCGCAACAGGTCCACGATCATCAGGTTTTCGGCCCGGTTCTTCTCGCTCCCACGCATCCAGGCCACACGCTCTGCGTCCTCGGCCGCGCTCAGACCCCGCGCCACCGTGCCCTTCATCGGCCGCGCCACCATCCGCCCCGAGGCATCCAGCGAAAAGAACAGCTCGGGCGAACGCGACAGCAACACCGGCCCGCCCAGATCCACAAAGGCCCCATGCGGCGCCGCCTGACGCGCCTTCAACCGCCCGTACAATGCCTCGGCAGACCCGGACCACCGCGCCGACATCGGAAACGTCAGGTTCCCCTGATAGATCTCGCCCCGCGTGATCTGTGCATGTACGGCCCCGAACGCCGCTGCGTATTCGTCAAATGACCACTCCGGCTCGGGCGCGCTCAGCCCCGCCGCCCCCTCGGCCAGCCGCACATCGCCCGAGGGTCCGTCGAACACCCCGAACAACAGCAGCGGCACCGACCGCGCCGCGGGCAGCAACCCGCGCAACTTGGATGAAAACACATAGCCCAGCTCATAACTCGCACAGCCAGCCAGCCAATGCCCCGCCGCCTGTGCCGCCGCCATCGCGGCAAGCGCGCCGGGCACCTCTGCGGGCGTGTCGGCCCGGATCAACCTCAGCGGCGCACTAAAGGCGCTGCCCCCCGCCAGCGGCCCGGCGTCGAAAATCACACGAGGGGTCCCCATGCGCGCGCCCCGCCGGACCGGAGTCAGATATCCGCCGCGATGCGCAGCTCGCGCAGCGGGCGGACAATGTCGATCGACTTCTGATAGATCGGATCAGCCTTGTAGGCGGCCATCGCCTCCGCCGACTCGAACTCGGCATAGACCACCACATCGACCTCCGCCGACAGCGCATCGCTCTGGGTGTTGCGGCACACCTCAAAATGGCTCGAGTGCGGGATTTTGCCGAGCAGCGAAAGCCCCTCGACGATTTTCGGGATGTCACCCTTGTCGCGGGCAGAAAAGAAAACAATGTGGCGAAGCGTCGGTCTGTGTGTCACGTGTCTGGCCTGTGGTCCTGAGGAAAGCCCCGGAATGTTAGCCGGGAATGCACGCGACAGAACCACAGACCAAGAGGGCGGGCAACAGGACGGATAGGCACAGGGCCTGAACTGAAAGCGCGAAGCCGCCGGACCGCAGCAATACGCGACGCACGATCACGCAAACCGACATCAGGGATGTCAGCGCCGCTTCAGCCAGGACTACGGCACTGGAATGGTGAATCTGAAAGTGCTCCCCCGGGCATTTGGCGACAGCGCGGAAATGCTCCCACCCCAGCTTTCAACAAGCTTTCTGACGAAAGATAGCCCAAGCCCGCTCCCCGGAACCTCGTCCTTTGAACTGAGCGTCTGGAACGGCTTAAAGATGACTTCCAGCGATTCCTCCGGAATACCCGGGCCATCATCGGAAATTTCAAATATAACGGCATCATTCTCTTGGTGGGCACTTACGCTGATACTGCCGCTGGGTTGATCATGATGTTTGATGGCGTTCGAAAGAAGATTTCGAATGACAATATCAAACGCGGCCGGGGAACCAAATGCCTGGGGAAAAGGCGCATCGACTTTTATGGTATATCCATCATGCGCGCCGATCTGCATCATGACGTGCTGAATTCTGTCATTCGGGTTGAATGACTGGGCATCCGCCCTTCTTTCGGTCGTGAAAGAGTAGCTTAACAGATCTTCGACCAGCGCATTCATACCGACAAGCTTGCTCTGAACAAGTTCAGTGTTTTCAATAAAATCGTCTGACGGGGACAGGTTGAGATCACGCAGATCTTCCAGGATAAAGTTGATAAGGTTGCTTATCCCACGAATGGGCGCCTTCAGATCATGAGCAGCCATATTGGAAAAATCACTCAGTTTCCTGTTTGACTCCTCAAGGTTCTTATTGGACGCACACAGCTTCTTGTTCGCATCGTCAAGGTCCCGGGACAGCAGGCCCAATCGTTCGTGGTCCTGAATCACCATGAGTGTCGTTTTCAGGGCGCTCCCCAAAAGAAGCACGGCCAGAGAATTTTGAATCAGAAGTATCGGCGTGGCCCCGGTGATGGCGGCGATGACTGTTGCCATCTCCTGACCCTGATTCATGAAAAATGCAGGGATCACGGCAATGGTCCCGACAATCCCGAATAAAATCAGGGTGCCATAAGAGGCCCAGCTTGTTTTTGAGATATCAATCTTCAGCCAGCGCACAAGAAAAATACCCGAAGCCGCGTAAATCGCAATGCTCGCCACACCACCGATGACATAGGGGCCGCCGACCCAGGCACGTGCAATCCCCCCGATAACAAAGGTCACCACTGCGGCAACGGGTCCCCCGAAAACGCCGGACAGGATTACCGGACCGGCCCGACTGTCAAGAATGACACCAGACTGAAAATTATGAGAACTCAGGATAAGAGCGGCGCTGGTCAGGCCAAAAACCAATCCGGCAATAACCCCGAAGTAGGGGATATTATGCGCAAATACCTCTTTCGACGCACCGGGAAGCCGGGAAGTTATCGACGCGGCAATGATCGTGACCAAGATTGCGCATATCGCCAGCAAGCCAATATTCGTAGCCAGGCTGACAAAAAGCTCATCGCTCATAAGCAAGTTCCAGTCATGTTGCGGACCAATACGCCCTCGGTGCAACACTCTGCTATGGCTTTTATGAAATTAATCCTAAGTGGGCTCGTTTCGGTGCAGGTTTTTTTGAATGACCACTTTAACTTGTTTTTCATTCAACTGGTCGCCAGCGCGTCGCGGCCCGCAGAAATAGCCCATTTTCGCCCCGGATCAGGCGAATCCCCTGCACCTTCAGGATGCCGCCATGCGCCGCAGGCGGACGATGTGGTTCGCCGCAATATCGTAAGGTCTTGCCGACCTGGCTACTGCACTTCCACAGCGGATTTCAGCCAGAGCCGTGGGCTGGCGCCCATCACCCTCAGGAACTCGCGGTTGAAGTTCGACTTGGTATTGAACCCGCTGGCCAGCATCGCTTCGGTGACTGATTTGCCATCCTGCATCAACGCACAGGCATGATGTATGCGGTGCCTGTTGATGTAACGGGACACGTTCTCGCCTTGGGCTTTGTTGATCGCGCTGGACACTTGTTTTTCCGGCACCTGCAGCTTGCGGGCCAGACGGGCGAGGGTAAGGTCAGGATCAAGATAAGGCTTATGGGCCTCAAGGTAGGTCGCCAGCTTTTCGACAATGGCGGTGTCGCGGTTTTTGTCTTGCACCGAATATTCGGTGCGCGCGTCCGGGCTGGTGCTCTGGCTGTCAATGGCATGCGACAGGCCAAGCGCCCCAAGAACGAGCAATGTGACAGAGGAAAACAGGCTGGGCAACCAGAGCAGCACGTTTGCATGCCCCGATGCAAGGCGGATCGCGATGAATATGTCGGTTCCCGCAGAGGCCACCAGCGCGACGGCCAGAACACGCCAGACCAGAACCGTCATGCGCCCGTTTTCCAGACGGCTGTGCGGCAGGCTGTCTTCTCCGCGCAACAGGGCGACAGCGATTGCAATGCCGTAGCCGGCAAACAGAGCCGGGATCAACACGTCCAGCGCTTCGGGGCTGATTGCCAGACAGACCACAGCCGCCACCGGCCCCAGCAGGTGAAGATGGTCATGCCTGCCAAGGTACCCGACCGACGCCTGACGGAACGCCAGCCACGAGACCGCGGGGATCACAGTCGCCAGAAGGGGTTGTACAATCCTCAGACCCGTCAGGCCGTAATATTGCACCAGCGCGATAACGGCGCTTTGGGCCGCGCAGCATCCGATCAGCACCAAAAGCGCAGGATGCGTTTCACGGGTCAGCGCGCGATGCAGCAAAAAGCCCGAGAGCAGCAGTGCGATAATCATCGGTATCGGCAGAACTGGCATCAGGCGTGGGTCCGTTTCTGGGCTTCATAGGACCTAAATCCCGATCTGCGTGACCTTAAACCGGATCGAGGTCGTATGAAATCCCGTCTGCGTCTGAATGACGGTGCCAACATTCAAACCACGTCACCGGAAGGCGCACCATGAAACCTACACTCCTTGCACTCGCTCTGATCCTCTCGACGGGCACTGCAATCGCCGCACAAGATGTCGGCCTTGTCGAACAGACGATAGCGGTTCCCCATCATGCTCAGGATATGCAACTGGCCGTCATGTTCCCTGCGGCGGGTCAGCAACAGACCATGTTTGCTGAAAATGCGGTGTTCTACGGAACGCCGGTGGTCAAGGACGCCGCGCCCTTGCCCGGACGACACCCGGTCGTTCTCCTCTCGCATGGCTGGGGGGGAAATTACGCGCGGATGGCCTGGCTCAGCGCGGGGCTGGTTGCGAGAGGGGCAATCGTTGTCGCCGTAAATCATCCAGCCAGCACAACCACCGATCTGGATTTCGACACCGCATTCCACCATTGGACCCGGGCACAGGACCTGTCCGCCGCGTTGGACCACGTTTTGCAGGATCCCACCTATGCCCCCCTCATTGACGCCTCACGCATCTACGCCGCAGGCTTTTCCTATGGTGGATGGACGGCGCTTTCCCTTGCGGGCGTCAGGGGCAATCGCGCAGGCTTTTTCCACTATTGCGAAGCTGCGGGGGCCGGCTCACAGTTTTGCGCCGAACTGGCTGCGGAAGGTGTCGACATCACGGCAATCGACCAAGGCAAATATGAGGCATCCTACAGAGACCCCAGGATCAGTGGCGTCGCAGCCATCGATCCCGGGCTGACCTGGGATCTTGCCCCCGAGGATGTGGCAGATGTGACTGTCCCGCTCCTGCTTGTCGGGCTGGGCGAAGGGGCCGACAGGCTCAATGCAACGGACACCAGCACGACAGGCAGCAATTTTGCGGCATTGGTTCCGCAGGCTTCTGTCAGGATCATCGCCCCCGCGATGCATTTCTCGGCACTCGGCCTGTGCAAACCCGCAGGCGAGGCTATTCTGATCGAAGAACATGACGACCCTGTCTGCACCGACCCGGTGGGAACAAACCGCGCCCAGGTGCTCGACCAAATCATCGACGCCTTGGCGGATCACTTTGAACTGAATTGATCCACGCAATTGGGGCATCTGTTTTTCAAACCCCAGATGCCCTTATGCCATGCAAGTTCCGGCCTGCTTGGCCTCCCTGCAAAATGACAATGCAACGACATAGCCGCAGTATGCTTCACTCTTCGGGTGGCAAGTGCCGGATTTCATCAGAAAAACTTCGCAACAGGCGTGCGAAATCCTTTACTTCGCGCTCTTCCCAATTGGCAAAAACCGTTTGGGCGATCCGCTGCCGCGCCGCATCGATCCTGTCGGTCACAGTACGGCCCTGCGCCGATAACACCGCTTCGCGCACCCGATGATCCGATGCTGAAGAACGGCGTTCGATCAGGCCGAGTTTTTCAAGTTTCCCCAGCTGGCGGCTGACGGTCGTGTGGTCGCGCCCAGAGCGTTCCGCCAGTTCCATGACACCCACCGGACCAAAATGCTGCACCCCGACAAGCAGCGGAAACAGTGCCCGATCAAGCCTGACCCCGGCCCGGGCAAGCATCTCATCATCCCGCTGCGGTCGGTTCATCACACTGATGATTTCGACCAGTGCGGCATGAATCTGACGTATCTCTTCAGGCATACGTGCATCTTGCACGTTGTTTTCATCTGGCATAACAGATCTCCAATTACGTGCAAAATACACGCGAATCGACCGACTTGGCAAAGCGAAGTTTCCCGCCCCGCTACCAGATCGGATCCGTCACGCAAGAGGAGCAGATGACATGCTAACCACTATTCCCCTCCGCCGTTGGGCAACCCCGCTGACCATCGGGTCTTTTCTCCTGATGGCGGGAACGGGTATTTCGATGTTCTTTGACTGGAATCCGGGTCTGGTGACGGTCGTCCACCAGTGGTTTTCATGGGCGTTCCTGATCGCGGCCGTCGCCCATGTGGTGCTCAATTTCAGGCCGTTCAAATCCTATCTGAAATCGGTCTGGGGGCGCGCCAGCATCGCAATTTTTGGCGTTCTGCTGATCCTGTCGTTCTTTACCTGGGGATTGATCACCGGCCCGCAGATGAAGGATCGGATCGAACATTCACTTGTTGTGGCGCCTATTTCCGCACTTGCGCAAGTCGCGGTCGTCCCGGTCGATGAGCTTCTTCAACGGTTCGAGGCAAACGGTTTCGTGGCTACGCCTGATGAATCCATCCACGATCTTGTCGTCAGATACGGAGGAGACGAGAACTTTCCCCTCGCGATCGTGTTCCTGCCCGAAAGAGTGTCCTCCCCTTGAAATGCTGAACAGTAGACGAATGGCACAAATGCCAAAGCTGCGCTGCGGCGTCACGTGGCTCGGTCAATGACTCGTCAGGGCCGTTCGCACCCTGTCAGGAGGCCTGCTGCCCAGATTTTGCAACGGTCGCTTCCTGCGCATTCCTGCTACACGCTACTCGGGCGTCGGCACAGCGCAGGCACAAGGCATCCACGCCCCACTCGCTGAGCGGCAGTCCGGGCCAATTATGCTCGCGCATGACTTACATGCACCCAACACCACATCTAGCCCCCCGAAATCCGCCTCTTCTGACTGGCCGCGGACTACGGCCTCAAACCGTCCGAAAATCCCCGGCCATACGGAAACCATACGCCACCCATACGGTTTCCATACGTTATCCAGCCCGCCCTGTGTGACAGGCACCACAAAAAGAGGGGCGTCAACCCGCCGAGCCTTTTCATGGATGGACGCACCAGATACGGTATCCGCCAACGCTCCACCGCCGAACATGTGGACAGGATCAAGGGTACTTCATTGGCACACATCATCGTTGTCGGGAACGAAAAGGGCGGTGCGGGCAAATCGACCGTTTCCATGCATATTTCCACTGCTCTCGCCAGAATGGGCCACCGCGTCGGTGCGCTCGACCTTGATCTGCGGCAGAAAACCATGGGCCGGTATACCGATAACCGATTGAAATTCCTCGCTTCTGAAAACCTCGATCTGCCCAGCCCGACCTATATCGAACTGCCCGAAATCGACGCCGCGACGCTGCAACCGGGCGAAAATGCCTACGATCTCCGCCTCACAGCCGCCGTTGAAACGCTCGAAAAAACGTGTGATTTCATACTGATAGACTGCCCCGGCTCTCACACCCGCCTCTCTCAGGTCGCCCATTCGCTCGCCAATACGCTGGTCACCCCGCTGAACGACAGCTTTGTGGATTTCGACCTGCTCGCCCATGTGGATTCCAGCGGGGACAAGATTTTGGGGCCGTCCGTCTATTCCGAAATGGTGTGGAATGCCAGACAGTTACGATCACATGCCGGGCTGAAACCCATCGACTGGATCGTCCTGCGCAACCGTCTGGGGGCGCAGAACATGGTCAACAAGGCGAAGATGGAAAAGGCGCTCGAGCGTCTGGCCAAGCGCATCGGTTTCCGCATCGCCCCGGGTTTCAGCGAACGTGTTGTTTTCCGTGAGTTATTTCCCCGCGGCCTGACCCTTCTGGACCTCAAGGATGTCGGTGTAAAGCAGCTCAACATTTCGAACGTCGCCGCCCGGCAGGAAATGCGCGAACTGATCAAGGCGCTCAATCTTCCGGGGGTCACGGTCAACTTCTGATCCTCTGGCGGATCAATCGGAACTGCCGCACAGGATTGGCCCCGGAACAGATGCCGACTAGGCTCGCATTCAAAGACCGGATTCGCTGCGTACCAACGCAACGGTATGACCATCAAAGGAGTCCCCCCATGGCCGCCCCATTGAACCGCTTCAAAGCCTCACTCGCCAAGGGAGAACGCAGCATCGGCTGCTGGATGGGTCTGTGCGATCCCTACCTGGCCGAGGCCACTGCCCGTGCCGGGTTTGACTGGGTGCTCATCGACGGAGAGCATGCCCCCAACGATCTCGCCGCCATTGCCCGGCAGCTGCAGGTACTGGATCCCCACACCTCGCCCATTGTGCGCCTGCCAATGGGTGAACCCTGGCTGATCAAGCAGGTGCTGGACGCGGGCGCGCAGACGCTGTTGATTCCCATGGTCAATTCGGCCGAAGAGGCGCGCGCGCTGGTACGGGCCATGCGCTATCCGCCCGAGGGTATCCGGGGCATGGGATACGCCTTGGGCCGCGCATCGCATTTCGGTACGGTCGAAGATTACGCCGCCACAGCGAACGACCAGATGTGCCTGATTGTGCAGGTCGAAACCCGCGCGGGACTGGATGCGCTCGACGATATCCTGGCGGTCGAGGGCGTCGATGCGGTGTTTGTCGGGCCCGCCGATCTGGCCGCCGACATGGGCCATACCACCAGTCCCAACGCGCGCGAAATGCAGACCGTGGTTGCCGAAACCCTGCGCCGCATCGCTGCCTCGGACAAGGCCGCCGGCATCATCGACTTTTCCGACGACGCGCTGGCACAGCACTTTGACAATGGCGCCCAGTTTGTTGCCGTCGGCGCGGATGTGGTATTTCTGGCCCGGGGGCTCAGGGCGCTGGCCACGAAATGGCAGGATCACATCGCCGGATCGTAAGCGTTTGTTAACCCGGATCCGGGCCAAATGGCGGGATGAAATATGCCTGGCTCCTGCCAATTCTGCTTCTTGTCGCCTGCAACACCGGCGGCCCCGGTTTTCGCGGCATCGAACCCGTGAAGAAAGAGGTGGATGGCAGCCGATTCCTGTTGCGCATCAAAGGTCAGCTGGTCGAGGCGATCCGCACCAACCCCGAAGCCTTTCCCAAATTTGAAACCGTCGCCCGGAAGGCCGGCATCGCCGCGCATGAACGGACCGGCTGCATCCCGCACTGGATCCGCGGCGACGCGGCGGTGATGGTCATCGGCCTGTCCTGCAACGGCGCCAAACCGCCGCCAAAACCCAAACGCAAGGCGCGTTTCTCCTGCGATATCTATGACACCTACGCCGCGCCCGCCCGCAACATTCGCGATCTCGGGCTAGAGTGTTACCGGTCCTGATCCAGACTCTTTTCGAAGAACAGGCTCGCCGGAGATTCTTCGTAGGCACCAAACGGGCCGCTGGGTAAAAACCCTCGCGACCGGTACAGCCGCGCTGCGGCATCCAGCCCCGTGCCTGTTTCCAGCCTGAGCCATGTCAGCCCCTCGCCCCGCGCCACACCTTCCAGATGCGCAAGCAAAGCCTGTCCCACACCCCGCCCCCGCGCGCCGGGGTCCACGAAAAAGGATTTTACCTCGCCATACCCCTCTGCGCGCATCAGCGCGACACAACCAACCGCCTGGCCGCCATATGCGGCCAGATACAGCGATATCGCGGGCACGCATAAGGCGTCGAGCCCCAGAAAATGGTTGTCTTCCGGCGCGAACATTTTCCGCATCAGGGCGTGGCTCTGTTCCAGTAGGCCCACAGCCTGCGGATCACGGGGGGATACGGTTTCTATTGTCACGCTCATAGGAGCCTCCTGGAAAATCAACCCCGATCTTGGTCATTCCCCTGCCAAAGACAATATCAAAACCACCCAATATCTTGTGGATAAGCGCCCTGCAGAAACCAGATAAGGCGCAATCCCGTTGACTCTGCGCGCCTGAAACCCGCAGAATGTGCATCAAACCCTGAATCACAAGGCCTTCCTTTGCAGTTCTCCAAGCTCAGATTGACCGGCTTCAAAAGCTTCGTGGACCCCACCGACCTGATCATCGCTGACGGGTTGACCGGAGTCGTCGGTCCGAATGGCTGTGGCAAATCGAACTTGCTGGAAGCCCTGCGCTGGGTCATGGGCGAAAACCGCCCCACCGCCATGCGCGGCGGCGGGATGGAGGATGTCATCTTTGCCGGGACCTCGTCTCGCAATGCCAAGAACTTTGCCGAAGTCTGCCTGACCATCGACAATTCCGAACGGCTGGCCCCTTCGGGGTTCAACGAATCCGACCAGCTGGAAATCGTCCGCCGCATCACCCGCGACGTCGGATCGGCCTACAAGGCCAACGGCAAAGACACGCGCGCCCGCGACGTGCAGATGCTGTTCGCCGACGCATCGACCGGCTCGCATTCTCCGGCATTGGTCCGGCAGGGCCAGATTTCCGAGTTGATCAACGCCAAGCCCAAAAGCCGCCGCCGCATCCTCGAAGAGGCGGCCGGCATTTCCGGCCTGTACCAGCGGCGCCACGAAGCCGAACTGAAACTGAACAACACCGAAGCGAACCTGCTGCGCGTCGATGATGTCATCGAACAATTGGCCGCGCAGCTGGCCACATTGGCCCGACAGGCGCGTCAGGCCGCCCGCTATCGCGCCATCGGCCATGACCTGCGCAGTGCCGAAGGCCAGTTACTGTACCGCCGCTGGCGCGAGGCCGAGGAGGCACGGCTGCGCGCCGAAGAGTTGCTGCGTGGCATGACAGTCGAAGCAGCCCGCGCGGAAACCGCCGCTCGCAATGCCGCCAAAGTACGGGCACAAAGTGACGAGGCCCTGCCCCCGTTACGCGAGGAAGAGGCCATCGCCTCGGCCATCCTCCAGCGGCTGACCGTCCAGCGCGACACGCTGTCGGATCAGGAAAAGCGGGCCGTTGACGCGATTGCAACCCTGCGCCGCCGCATCGACCAGATGACCAACGACATGGCGCGCGAAACCGGCCTGAATCACGACGCGATCGAAACGATCGAGCGGCTGGAGTGGGAAGAGCGCGAACTGGCCAAGGCCGCCGAGGGGCACGACGAAAAACTCTCTGACACTGCCGAGGCCGCCTCTGAAGCCGCCAGCGTGCTGCAGGAACGGGAAGACGACCTCACGAGGATGACCGAGGATGTCGCCCGGCTTTCCGCGCGCCACCAGTCCGCCCACCGTTTGCTCACCGACGTCCGCAAGACCCTGCAGCGGAGCGAGGAAGAGGCTGCCCGCGCCCGCACCGCAGCCAAACAGGCGCAGGAAGTGCTCGCGAACGCAGACACCGGCATGGCCGAAGCCGAAGCAAAGGCAGACGCCGCGCAGGCCGCGGCGAGCAACGCCGAAACCGTGCTGGCCGAGGCGGAAACCGCCCGTGCCGATACCCAATCCCAAGAAGCCGACGCCCGGGCCGAACGATCTGAAGCCGAAGGCGAGGCCAACGCCCTGCGAGCCGAAGTCTCGGCCCTTAGCCGCCTGCTGGACCGCGATACCGCCGCGGGTGGCCAAATCCTCGACCAGCTGAAAGTGGCGCAAGGCTATGAAAAGGCGCTTGGCGCCGCCTTGGCCGACGATTTGCGCGCGCCCCAGGTCGAGGCAGAAGGCCCCTCTGGCTGGGCGATTTTGCCCGCCTATGATGTCTCTCAGCCGCTGCCCGATGGCGTCACGGCGCTTGACCAGCATGTCTCGATTCCCGGGGTTCTGGAACGCCGCATGAGCCAGATCGGCCTTGTCGATGCCGCTGACGGCCCGCAACTGCAGCCATTGCTGAAACCGGGTCAACGGCTTGTCAGCGTCCAGGGCGATCTTTGGCGCTGGGATGGCTACCGCGCCTGGGCCAAAGATGCACCTTCGGCCGCCGCCCTGCGTTTGGAACAGCGAAACCGGCTGGAGTCGCTGAAACAGGAGATGACCCGCGCCACCGCCCGGATGGAGGGTGCCCGCGGCGCGCACGAGGCGCTGACCGCCCGCCTTGCCGACCTCACCCGCGCCGACAAGGCCGCCCGTGACGCGCGACGAGAGGCGGACGCCGACCACACCCAGGCCACCCGCGCCGTGTCGCGCGCCGAGGCCGACCGCAACATGGCGATGAGCCGCCTGGAAAGCCTTGGCCTTGCCGTGTCGCGGCATGAGGATGAGGCGACACAGACCCGCAGGCAACTGATCGATGCCGAGCGCGCCATCGCCGATCTAGGCGATCTCGACGCGGCGCGGGGCGAGGTCGAGGACATCAAGATGACAGTCGAGGCCGCGCGCATGACCATGATGGCGCGCCGCTCTGCCCATGACGAACTGCGCCGCGAGGGCGACGCGCGCAAGGCCCGCGCCCAGCAGGTCACCAAGGATCTCAGCGGCTGGCGTCACCGTCTGGAAACGGCCAAGACCCGTGGCGCCGAATTGCAGGACCGCAAGGCCGCAGCCGAAGATGAACTCGAAGAGGCCGC
The DNA here is from genome assembly GCF_900188035.1 of Puniceibacterium sediminis. Taxonomy (GTDB): domain Bacteria; phylum Pseudomonadota; class Alphaproteobacteria; order Rhodobacterales; family Rhodobacteraceae; genus Puniceibacterium; species Puniceibacterium sediminis. Next base: position 123,145 of record NZ_FZNN01000014.1, read on the forward strand.
TGCCGTCCCCGAAGAACTGGCCGAAAAGCGCGAAGAACTGAACGACGCGATAGCACAGGCCGGGACTCGCCGCGAAAACTCTGCCGAAGCACTGACCGCCGCCGAAACTGCCCTGCGCAACGCCATAACGGCCGAACGCGATTCTGAACGCGCCGCTTCTGATGCCCGCGAGGCGCGCGCAGCTGCTCAGGCCCGCGCCGAAGCCGCGCGTGACACCGTTCTTCAGGCAACCCAGCGCATCGCCGATGATCTTGAGACGACGCCCGAGAAGCTGCTGGAAATGCTTGGCACCAACCCCGAAGACATCGCCTCCTCTGACGAGATCGAGGCGCAGGTGAACATGCTCAAACGCCAGCGCGATGCTCTGGGGGCCGTGAACCTGCGCGCCGAGGAAGATGCCCGCGAGGTGCAGGAAGAGCATGACACGCTGGTCACTGAAAAGACCGACCTCGAAGAGGCGATCAAGACGCTCCGGTCGGGCATCTCCAGCCTCAACCGCGAAGGGCGCGAACGGCTTCTGACCGCGTTCGAGCAGGTGAATTCCAACTTTCGCCTGCTCTTTACCCACCTCTTCAACGGCGGTGAGGCGAACCTGGTGATGGTCGAATCCGATGACCCGCTTGAGGCCGGTCTGGAAATCCTTTGCCAACCTCCGGGCAAGAAGCTTTCGACCCTCAGCCTGCTGTCGGGCGGTGAGCAGACGCTGACCGCCATGGCGCTGATTTTTGCCGTATTCCTTGCCAATCCCGCCCCGATCTGCGTGCTGGACGAGGTCGATGCCCCGCTGGATGATGCCAATGTCACCCGTTTCTGCGATCTGCTGGACGAGATGTGCCGCCGCACCGACACACGTTTCCTGATCATCACCCACCACGCCGTGACGATGAGCCGGATGGATCGTCTGTTCGGCGTCACCATGCAGGAACAGGGCGTCAGCCAGCTGGTGTCCGTCGATCTGAAGCGGGCCGAAAAGCTGGTCGCCTGATTGCCGGCCATGATTAACCACACCTATCCCGAAAATCTGGCTGCAAGGTTTTCTTAACACCCCTCCGATAAGTACACGGACACACGAGGACTCTGTTCTGCGTGCCCCGAACAACGCGAATGACGGAGGCAGAAGTCCCATCCTGCGCGGTAGGTCTTTCAGGAATCGGAGATTTCATGAGCTTTTCCCCCATTGTGTCCGGCACTGGCCTCATTGGCTGGGAGTTTCTGAACCGGACCCGCGAAAAACAGCAAATCGCGTTTGAAAAGTCGCCAATGATCGCGCGCGACAAGGCGCAGTTCGAGCAACAGATCCAATCCGTGCAGACGTCCGAACAACTGATGGACAACCGCGAACTGCTCCGCGTTGCCCTTGGGGCCTTTGGTCTGGATGACGATCTGGGCAACCGTGCGTTCATCAAAAAGGTGCTCGATTCCGATCTTGCCGACTCAACGTCTCTAGCAAACCGACTTGCCGACAAGCGTTACCTTGCGCTGGCTCAAACCTTCAATTTTGCTGGGACCACCGGCCCCAGAATAGAAACGTCCCAAACCGATACGGCAATTTCTGCCAAGCTGGACAAGCTGAAAAAGCCCGAGGATCTGCTATCTGACCCAAGCCTGCTTCGCGCAACGCTAAAAGGCTTTGGTCTGGAAAAAGACGTGGGGAACGAATTTTTCCTGCAGAAGGTGCTGGGGTCAGATCTGAGCGACAAGAATTCTTTTGCAAACCGCCTTACCGACAAACGCTATGTGGAATTGGCCAAAACCTTCGATTTCCATAGCAAGGCACAAAGCCAGGACAGTCTTTATGGCTTTGTCGATGCATTCTCCGGCGTGCTTGACGACATCGAAACGGCTGACGACCTTATCGACAATGCTGAGCTGACGAATTCTGCACTGAGCATTTTTGGGCTGGAGAAGGATTTCGCCAATCTGGACAAGACGGATTTCCTTAAGAATGTGCTGGAGTCTGACCCTTATGACAATGAATCCTTTGCGGCCAAGCTGGACGACCCGCGCTACCTTGCGCTCTCCAATGCCTTTGCGCTGGGCGATCCAGATAGGGACCAGAGCAAGGCACAAAAGCTCGTTGACGCTCTGTCGTCACGTAGTGGCGTGATCGAGCAACCGGACGATCTGTTCAATGACGTGGGCTTGACTGTAAAGGTCATGGATTTCTTCAACCTACCCCAAGGCGCCGGCAAGATCGCCCAAGCCAAGCGGTTCGTAGAATCGGATCTCTCGAGCCCGACGTCTCTCGCCAACGTCCACCCGGATAAGCGTTATCAGGCCTTTGTCGAAGCCTTCGATTTCAAAGAGGCATCGACGACGCGCACCTATCCCGCGGGTTTCGCGGAAACGATAAGCCAGAATTACATAGACCGGCAGTTTGAAAAGGAAATTGGCGAAAGCGACTCCAATATGCGCATCGCTCTATCGCTGGAACGGGATCTTACCGATCTGATAGAACTTGGCGGGCGCACCGATACGCAATGGTTCTCGGTCATGGCCTCCGCTCCGTTGCGCGCGGTCTTTGAAACTGCCTTTGGCCTCCCGTCGAGCTTTGGAACTCTCGATCTGGATCAACAGCTTAGCGAATTCAAGAAACGCTCCGAACAGTATTTCGGCGTTGAAACCGTGTCGGAATATGCCGATCCGGATCGAATGGATCAGCTCAGGCGGCGGTTTCTGGTGGCAAGCGACCAGCAGAATTCGGCGAGTCTTTCCCCTGGTGCCGGTGTCGTACTCGCACTTCTCTCAGGATACTCCGGGTGACGGTGGTCAAAAATCTGGGACCCTGCAAAAGCTTTTCCATCGGCTAGTAATCTGCGTGCGGGCCCAGTTGCCCTCGCCCACCTCGGACTACAACGGACGGCGTGCTAACACGAAGAATACCGTAGCGCGCGCGGCTAGCTTGCGCTGCAGTTCCTGCAGTTGTGAGGCATTTGACCTGCCCCCCTGTCGTCGCTCAGTCATAACGAGAGTCTTTGGGTTTGTGATCCGACCCCCAACGTTGGACCGCCCGAAGGCAGAGTTTCCCGGCTTCGATCAGGGTGACAGGCTGGTAATGTCCCCCGATTTCGTCAGCGTG
>NZ_FZNN01000044.1 GCF_900188035.1 Puniceibacterium sediminis
CGCCGGAATTCGTCCGTCCGTTTCAGCCCCATAGTCAGTCTCCTTTGTTGCAGCAAATGCTATCAAAGGAGCGCCATCAAACCGCGACAGGTCCAATCCGGTTTGCTGTACGTCGTTGCGCCATACGGTGTTGTGAATTGTCATAACGGTCCCTGCGCAGATGCTGCTGCGGCTAGCGACGACGCTGCTGCTCAATCAGGACTTTCCCTAGCGCTGTCGGGCACGGGCGCTGGTGATCATCCCTTGGGCGCTTCCCTCTGTGGTGATCGCGCTGATGTGGGACTGGATCTACGATTCCAACTGCGGCGTGCTGAATGGCCTGTTGCTGCGTGCAAACCTGATCAAGACCTCGATCCCGTGGCTCGCTGACCCTGACACGGCGCTCTACGCGATGACCCCGACACTGACATGGCAGGGCTTTCCCTTTTTCGCGGTGATGATCCCGGCCGGTCTGCAGTCAATCCCCAAAAGCTATTGAGAGGCTGCCTCGATCGATGGCGCGTCACAGTTCCGCCAGTTCTGGCACATCACGCTGCCGGGGCTGTCCGGCGTGCTGATGACGGCAACACAGCTGCGGGTGATCTGGGTGGCAAATTCCGTCGACGTTATCTTTGTCATGACCGGCGGCGGGTCGGGGTATTCAGCCTATACGCTGCCGCTTTGCGCTTTTGTAAAAGCGCGCACAGGCCTCGACTATGGCTATCGCTTGGCACTGGCGGTCAGCTTTACGCTGCTGCTGGGGTTTGTCATCCTCTATCTCCGCCGCGCGGGAAGGAATATCGCATGATGGTACGCAACCGATGCAGGCTACGCCGCACCTGCGGATGATGCTGACTTCGCTCACTCAGGAAAACAAATTGTTTACCGATGGCCCATCTCTAGTGGGCGCGACGTTGGAAAATTACATCCGGCTGTTTGCCATGGTCGGTTTCGGGGCGAACCTTCTGGACAGCTTTGTCGTTGCGGTGGGCACGGTGGTCGCGGACCTTACTCTGGCTGTGCCCGCTGCCTATGCCTTCTCTAGGTTCCGGTTCAAGGGGCGACGGCTGCTGATCCTGCCCCTGTTCATCCTGATGAAGAACCTTGGCCTTGTGGACACCTGCGCTGCGCTGATCATCGCCAATTTGACCGTTGCGATCCCATTTTCGGTCTGGATGATGACCAGCTACATCGATAGCGTCCCACGGTCGCTGGATGATGCGGCGATGACCGATGGCTGTACCCGATTCGGGGCGCTGCTCAGGGTGGTACTGCCGCTCTGTACGCCGGGAATCATCGCCACGGGCATCTACATCTTGATCACGGCATGAAGTGAATATCTTTACGCGCTGACGCTTGGCGGGAGCAGCGTGAAGCCGATCCCCGACGCGATCCGCCTTGTCGGCAAGCGCACCGTGCATTTTCAGGCAAACGAGAACCACCGCGGCTTTCCGGGGACAGGCAACATGGATTGGCCCGCAATTATGCGGGCGCGGCATCAGGTCGGCTACAGTGGCCCCGCTCTCGCTGGAACCGTTCCGGCGCGATGATCAGCGGCTGGCGCTGCCCATAGCCCACTGGCGCGCCCTGGCCGAGGATGGGACGGCCAAGCTGTGCGCCGGTCACGCCTTGATCCGCTCGGCTCTGAATTTCGCGGAGTATGCCCAATGACCCTGAATATCGGATGGACCGGCCTCGGTCGTCACGCGACATGGATGCTGCTACCCCAGATCGGTCGCGCGGGCATGCACATTGCCGCCCGGTGGGACCGGGACGAAGGCGCGCTGATCAACACCGCGAGGCATTATTGCGTGACGCAAACCTCCAGTCGCCACACACGCCACGGCGTTGGAATTGCAGCAGGCATCCGGGCGCACCGGTGTGTCGGTCTATGTCGGCTTTATGAAGCGGTATTCGACAGGCAACAAGATCGCGCAGAACATTCTGCGGAGTCCGGATTTTGGACCCGTTCTTGGCATTACTTGTAGTTCTATGACCGCTCCTACCTATTTCGCGGGTGAGGTGGATTACTCTGGTTCCTGCCTGCATCACTGTGTGCAGGACGTAGACCGGATGCCTTGGCTCGCTGGCAGCCAGATTCGCGAAATGACGGTGCGTCTCAACGCGCCTGCTCCGGGACGGATCCTGTTTCACATGGGTTTTACCTGTGAAAACAGTGTGATCGGAAATGTGGTCATGGGGACGGTGCAGCCGCGCGGTACGCCGATGGAGTAGATCACCATAATGGGCGATCACAATCGGATCGAAGTCGACAATGTGATCAATGTGGTCTGGCATCGCGATCCACCGTTCATGGCGGAAGACCCCGAGGCGGTGCTGTATGGAGCTTGTGACAGTCTGGTCTGGCAGCCGAACTTCACGGCCGCCGCAAATGAGAATCACAAAGGCTTTGTCGTGCTGATGGCCGATGTTGCCAAGGGGCTGGCTGGTCAGCCGACAGTTGCCCCGGTGATCGCAGACGGTGTCGTGGCAATGGCGAATCTGGTGCGCCTGATCGCCGGGATCAAAGGGGTTTAGAGCGCGGTTTACCTGTGTGGGATTGCGTTTCGGCAAGCCAGAGGAAGTGTCGGAGCGCCGCGTGACCGGCGCTCCGTCTAAAGTTTAGCTGACCAGCGGTTCGGAAGGTGCGGCGCCAAAGCGCGATAGCACCAGAACATCAAGCAGGAGAACCGCTGCGATAGCGAGTCCGGCCATTGGGAAGGCCAGAGACAGGGCAAGTGCCACGGCAGTTGCGCCCTTCCAGTGCGGCATCTGGCGCGGGGCCGGGGGCGCGGCTAGGCGCAGCGACCCGGCGGGACGCCGTTTCCACCACATCATGACGCCCGACACACAGAGAAAGATCACCGACAGACAGAAGAGGGTGTTAGCCAGAACGCTCCAGAGTCCCAGTGTTCCCATATGCAGCGTGATCCCGATCGCCATCGCCTTACCCAGCAGGCTGTAATCGGCATACCGCACATCGGCGAGAAGATTGCCGGAATAGCGATCCACATGCACGATCCGGTCGCTTGTCGGATCAAGGGTGTCCGTGCTCATCGAGTCCCTGCTGATTGACCAGACACCGGTTTCGTCCTTGGGTGGATTGAGTTGATACCGCCCCTGAAAGCCGATGCTGCGGGCAAAGGCGTCGATCCGGTCGATGTCCGGGTCGGCACCGGCCGAGGTGCCTGTCATCGCCATTGCGACACCACTGCCTGATGTATTGTGGTCCGCGTGTTCATCCATCTGGGATGCCGGAAGTGGCGTCTTTTCCAGCGCCCAGGGCACTTCGGAACGTCCGCCGTTCAGGTCTTTGTGGGTGAGGTCCGACAGTGGGATGTCGCCGTATTTTCCCGCCGGAAAACCGGACCAGCCCTGTACCATCTTGCCACCCCAGACCCCGGTCCAGGCTAGGCCGGACAAGAGGAAAAACAGCAGAAAGACCGAGATCCAGATCCCGACACTGGCGTGCAGGGATTTCCACAGGCTGCGCCCGCTTGCCGTCAGTCGCGGCACAAGGGCGCCCAGACCAGCCCCATCCCGTGGCCACCACAGGTAGAGGCCGGTGGCGATCAGTACGATCCCGAGCGAGGCCGCGATTTCGATCATCCGATCGCCAATCATGCCGATCAGCAATTCGCCATGAATGTTGTCCATGGTGTCATACCAGCCGCTGCGACGCGAAAAGGTTTCGATCACGTTGGCAGTGTAGGGATCGACCACAGCCATCATCGCGCCGTCTTGGGTATTGACGCGAAAGATCGCCGCCAGATCTTCGGTACGCGGCGCGATATATTGCGCCAGCGTGCCCTCGGGCCAGATCGCCTGGGCCGCTTCGGCCTGTGCTGATATGGACATAGGCGCATCGAGGACCGGCACCGTGGTGCGTTCCCCGTCACGCCCGTCAATCCAGGCGATCCAAAGCATGGCCATGCCGGTGACCGCCAGCATCATGAAGAACGGAATGACATAGAGACCAGCGTAGAAATGCCAGCGCCATGCGGCCCGATAGAGCTTTGCCGCACGGCCAGCATCCTTCGGCGGCCGGAGACCGGCCGTTGTGTCGAGTGTCAGCATTGATTGTGTCCCCGACGTCAGTGCGTGGCGTGATCGGATTTGGCATCCGCGCCTTGGCCGTCCCCATTACGGGCCTGAACGTCGAGTTCGATTTCCATGCGGCCAAGGTGTTCAAAGATCAGCGTCACGGGAACTGTCTCGCCTACTTCAAACGTTTCGTCGTTCAGACCCATGAACATGATGTGATAGCCCCCGGGCGCGAACTCGACCGTTTCGCCAGGTGCGATTTCGAGCTTTTCGACATGGGTCATGGTGGCGACGCCATCCGTTTCCTTCGATTCGTGCAGCATGGTCTTGGGAAGTTCAGATTCGATCGACAGCAGGGTATCGGCACTGTCGCCCGTGTTGGTGACAGTCATGTACCCCGCAGCGGTGTGGGCCATGGGCGGCGTTTCAAAGGCATAGGGGTGCCCCACGGTGATATTGCCCGATGTGATTTCATTGGCAGACACGAGGGCGGGGAGCGCGCAGATCAGCGCGGCAGCAAAAAGCGTTTTCATGGGATTTTCTCCGGATGAAGCGGGCGGACAGGGCCGACCCGTTTGTAAATGTGCAGGTGACGTATGACGCTCAGGCAGCCGGAGGTGCCCGGGGGCGTGCGTCCAGACCGGGCGCGCGCGGCGGCGCCACCGCATCGGCGCGCAGCATCGTATCACTTGGCACAAGATCCGCTGCGACTGGTAGCAGCGCGATGGCAGCGGCGGTGTCGGTCGCATGGACAAGAAGACAGGGGTGGGCGTTGTGCTTGATTTCGACAGGGTTGCCGTCGCGATCCAGCACAAGCGTCTGAAGGCCATCGCCCGTACAGATCACCAGAACCTGACCACTGATCAGGCCAAGCTCCGCCAGCACCGCCGAAGACTTCGGCAGCACGATGCCCGTAAGGACACCGAGCAGGAGGAAAAGGCGGATCACGCTCTTGATCATTGCCCAATTCTAACCGGACGGGCAGCCGTAGGGAAAGGTTTTACACCTGCGACATTCTCGCCCGCGGGGCGTTTGATGAAAATCTGCCCAATCCGGCGCTAGACCTATTCACTTGGTGAGGATCAGTTTTCCGGCACGGGTGATGCGCAGGGTGTAGAACTGACCGTCCAGGGTCAGATGGGCCTGCACGCCATTCTGAATGAGGTCGCGTGCATCATAACATACGACATCCTCGGATTCGCCTGCACGAACGATGGTCTGCTGAGGGGTGCTGGTGGTCATATCGAATGCTCCACCTGATGGATCACGATTTCCAAAGACTGAGCGCTGACGCTCTTGTCCGCGATGAGCAGGAGGTCACCCTCTTGTGTTTCCATTGTTACTGATTGGGCATCCATCATGTGCTCCTTATCAACTGCAAGCGTCCCAGCTTCCGAAAGAAAGCTGAGAGGGTTTATTACCTTAGTGAAAGGGTAAGGTAACGTCGTCCGGCCCGCAAGAGTGGAAATTTCACTGTCAGGGCGGTCAGCTCCGATGGGAGTGACAAGGCCACCTATGGCCGTTGGAGCCGATATTGATGACAGGGCGTGCCGCGTCACGCCACGCTGCAATCGCCGGGCGGAACTACATCGAGTCGCAGTGGTTAGGGGCCAAGAGACCTGTTCAGGTGGGGCTTTCCCCCTGACTCGTTCAGCGGAAGGGCAGGGTAGCTAAAGGCGACCAGTCCTAGTTCCGCTGACTGCATGTTGTTCCGCGCGTGATGATGGAAAAACCGACGTCGATGGCGCGCTGCTCGGGCGCCATATTGTTGATGCGGGCCAGCAGTGCGTCAGCGGCACGATTGCCCAGATCCGAACGGTCGACCCGGACGGTCGTGAGCGGCGGAAGGGTTGCAGTCGCGTAATCCTGATCGCCAAACCCGATGACGCTGAAATCCGCAGGCACCGACAAACCGCGCGCCTGCGCCTCGATCAGGATGCCGTGGGCGAGCAGGTCAGAGCTGCCGAAGATCACACCACTCTGCATGCCACGCTCAAGCAGTACCCGCAGAGCCGCGCGCCCACGTTCAAGGCTGGCCGGACCTTCTACAATCAACTTGCAGAGTCGCCGCGTGCCCCAGCGCCTCGAAGGTTGCGCAGAAGGCGTTCCTGCGGCGTAGGGCGCGTTCTTCGCCAGCCAACGCGGCTGCGGCAGTGGCATAGCCGCAGCCGTGGGCAAAGTTCGCCAAAGCCGCGCCAGCCGCCTTGTGAAAACGCCCACGCAGATGTCGATCGGGCTTTCGGTCAAATCCCAGATTTCGACAACCGGCAAGCCGACAGACAACAACTGGCTGCAGCAGCGGTTGGTGTGATGAACCCCGGTGAGCAGGATTCCGTCCGGTCGACGCGAGATGAGGGATGTGACAAGAGCCTCTTCCTCCTCTGCGGAAAAACCGGCCTCGACCAGAATCGTCTGGTAACCCGCCGCGCGGACCAGGTCGATGAAGTGGTGGATCAGGCCGGAATAAACGATGTTCGTGATCGACGGGACGACGGCAGCGACCATGGGGCTTTTGGATGAGGCAAGCGCCCCGGCCACCAGATTGGGGACATAGCCCGTGGCCTCGATCGTCTGCTGGATCCTCTCCAGCGTCTCGGGCGAGACGATTTCACGCCGATTGAGCGCGCGTGAAACAGTGGCCTGGATGCCCCCGGCCATCCGGGCGATGGTGGACATGGTCACTGCGCGGTTGCGTCCGCCGGTGCCTTCTGTCTTGCACGCCGTGCGATCCGTCCTGTCAAATTTCTTGGGGGTGTGGTGCCTCAGATCATCATCCAATGCAAGCCGGGTGGGATGCACAGTCGTGATAGTCCAAACGATTTGGTGTGATTGCGGCGGTTGCTCTCCAGTGGCGAACGAGGTCTGGTATATTGGCCTCATCGATATAAGCCGTGAGGAGAACGACCATGAAGAAGTCTGCCGGACTCGATGTGTCTCTCAAAGAGGTTTCGATCTGCGTTGTCGATGAAGATGGGAAGGTACTGGCGCGTGGCGTCGCACCGGCCGATCCGGACGGGATCGCAGGCTGGCTGAAGAACATGTCGATTGCGCCTGAACGTATTGTGCATGAGAGCGGCTAGCTGTCGATTTGGTTGCAGCGCGGGCTCGCCGATCTTGGGTTGCCTGCGATCTGCATGGATGCTCGTCGGGCGCACAAGAACCTGTCGGCGCAGTTGAACAAATCCGATGCCGCCGACGCGGAAGGTCTGGCCCAACTCGCGCGGACGGGCTGGTTCACTTCGGTTCACATCCGCAGCGAAGAAGCCGATCGGCTGCGCGCGCTGGTCGGAGCGAGAGAAAGGCTGATTCGGTTGCGCAAGGACCTTGAGGGGCACATACGCGGCGTCCTGAAGACATTTGGCATTCGCATGACCGGTGTCGGTCAGGGCCAGTGAACACAGGATTTCCGTGACCAGCTGGCCTCCGCAAGAGAGACCGATCCCGTGTTGCGGACCATCGCGGGCGGGGTCATTGCCGCCCACAATACGCTCTGCCTGGCCGCCGCCGATCTGGAAGGGGCATTGAAGGCGAAGGTCAAAAGCCATCCTATTGCCTGCCGTCTGATGACGATCCCCGATGTCGGGCCCATCGTCTCGTTGAGTTTTCTGGCTCTGGGCGATGACACGGGCGGGTTCAGTAGAACCTCGGATATTTGGGCCTTCCTGGGTCTGACACCCAGGCGGCGCCAATCCGGCGAAATGGATTGGTCCGGTCGCGTGTCAAAATGCGGCGATGCAGCCATGCGCGGTTTGCTTTTCGAAGCCGCGTCCTGCGTGATCCGCCAGGTCAAACGGTTCTCGGCTTTGAAATCTTGGGCAGTTCGGCGGGCTGGTCGCCGGGGCTTTCGAAAGGCTGCTGTCGCCACCGCGCGTAAGATCGCGGCGCTGATGCTGACGGTATGGAAGAGGGGAGCCGAATATCAATGGACGAAGGAGGCCACAACCTGATCTGAGTTTCCGCCGGAATGGCGGGAAGCAAAGTCCCGACGGGAGGGAGGTTGATCGATCTCGTAAAAACGATTGGGATGTGGCCGATGCTGCTGACCCCGCAAACGACATTGGAGACGATCCACCTCCGAACGCTATCATGAAGCGCAGTATTGCGACCTCGGAGAGAACCATGACCCCGGACAGATAGATCGCTATCCCACTTGACACAGCCGCAATCAGAGAACCGTTTGTCCTTAGATGTTCAGTCCCGGCATCTGGTGGATCGGATTTGTGATGAATCGATCTGGCTCTGAAGTCCAGATCTTGCAGATGTATTCCTAGGGCGTTAGCCCGCTGAGCGTCTTGAGTCTGCGTGCGAAGTTGTAGGCCCCCATGAAGTCAGTGAGATGCGTGCGCAGCTGATCATGGCTGTCGTAATGGTATCGTTTCACCGTCGCTTCCTTGATCGTTCGGTTCACCCGCTCGACCTGGCCATTCGTCCA
>NZ_FZNN01000015.1 GCF_900188035.1 Puniceibacterium sediminis
CGCGCCGAAGCCGGTCATTCTCTTGGGCGAGGCGTAGATCCTCTTTCGACACCACATCCGTGTCTCGGTGTGCTGTGATCCACTTGTTCAGCGTCGACTAAATAACGGCGACGCGGAATGCGGCCAGGATGAGGGTCAACAAAGCCCTGAGGTGGGCGAGGATCTTGCGGATGTTGTGGCCGCAGCCGCAAAGCACGGCGAAGACCGCGTCGCCGAACGTGCCCTTCAGCGGGCAGTGCGAGAGGCGACCGTCGGTTTTCATGTGTCCGATCTCGGGCTCGATGGCGCTGCGTCGTCGCAGCAGCGTCTTCAGCTTTGGCGTCAGGCCCCGGCGCGTGCCGCTGATCAGCACTTTAGTTTTTGATACACCGTGGCCACGATAGCCACGGTCGACGACGACCAGTTCCGGGGTCTGACCGGTCAGGATTGCGACCTGTTCCAAAGCCTCTGACAAGCTTTGCCCATCGTAGGGATTGCCCGCGAGGGCGCGCATGCCGACGACAAAACCCTCGTCGATGGTCGTGGCGAGGCTGACCTTGGTGCCGAAATCGTAGCGTTTGCGGGCCCTGCCTTTCGAGATGCAGCCGACCTCGGGCTCATGCAAAGCGTAAATCTTGCCAGGGCTCTTGGGGCCTCGATGCAGCAGTCTGCCGACGAGCGCGAGGGTGTCCAGAACACGCTCGCGGAAGGGGCCACCCGGAATCTCCTCCAGCTCGCGGCGGATGTCGCGCAGGACGCGGCCGGTGTAGCCCTTCAGTTTTTTCAGAGCCTTGCACATGCGCTTGAACTGGCGGGCATGAGCATAGCGCCCGATCTGCATCGCGAGGCGCGGTGCCAGTCGATTGTAATACTAGCGCAGGCCGCCCCCGCCTTCATCTGCCAGGGCAACGAGCCGCCGACGCGCCTTTTCATACAGTCGTGCGTCGGTCGGGTGGGCGATATTCTTCTCCATCACCGTCGTATCCACGGCTATGCGTGACAGGCTGCGATCCTCCACCAAACCTGGTGCGCCCCCGACCTCGATCGCTTTGGTCAGCAGCCACTCGGCTCCTTCCTCGCCGATCCGTCTGCGCCACCGTGTCAGCGATGACGGATCGATCGGAGGGCGATGCTGGAAGAACACCTCGCCGGTGAAGTGCTGGTAGTAGGAGTTTTCGACCCAGCGGGCGACGACAGCTTCGTCGGACAGGCGGTAGGCGTGCTGGAGATAGAGCAGCCCCGCCACCAGGCGCGGCGATGTGGCTGGCCGCCCTGCCGTGGAGGGAAAGAAACTGGCCCATTCCGTCTCGAAGAACTCCCAGTCGATCAGCGCTGCCAGTTTCGCCAATGCGTGCCGAAGATCGATCATGTCGGTCAGACGGAGACGCAGGAGATCGTCCTGCTATTCAATGCGGGGATGAGGCTTCATCGCGGCTCCGGAATTTGCAAGATTTCCGCACCCATCATACGAAACCCTGCAATTTCCTGCTTCAGTTCTACCGGGATCACCGAACAAAGTCAGACGCTTGCGACTTGTTCAGGACGAACTATTTACGGCATCAGCCCGGAAAACTGATATCTCGTCGACGGATCAGGTTGTTCAGCACCCTGATATAAAAGTCGAATTCCGCTTGGCGTTTGAGGAACACGAGGACGGCACCAATGCCATCCTGCTCGACTCGGCGGCAGCTAACCTGCCCGCTCTGGATCACGCGCTTGGCCCGCACGCCGATGCTGAGGATATATTCATCACCGGCGATCTGTCGGATGGGGGGGAGACGGGGCCGCCTACATCCGTCTGAGTGACATCCTCGCCAGACTCTCTCTGCCCGTGCATCTGGGCACCCAATCATGATCGACAGCTGGGGACCCCAACCCAAGTCGGCCATTTCTGCGCACGACGTCCCGACTGGCTCTCTGCACAACTGGCGCAGCTTGAACGGCCTCTACAGATTTTCATGCACGACAACCCGGCACCGGTCGATATCGCGCCGGTGGACCAAATCATGCTCCTGGATTCAGAACGCCTGCGCGATACCCTGCGCCCCGACCTCGACATGATCACACATAGTTTCATGGGCACTGCCGCCTGCATCTGAACGGAACTTTCGAACCCATACCGTTTTCCGCACCACGCGGCACGACCCATGCCGCCAGGTCGGATTTTGGCGCAATAACAGCCTTGATCGCGTCAGATATGACGGGATCCTATGCGGTGATCCCATGCAACGGGCCGGATACAATGATTCACATTGTAGAACTTGGATATGATGGCCCGCTCCGTTCCGAAGGTTCGCCCGAATACGCCGACTGGTACCTGACGACTCCACGATAAAGAACCTACTGCGACGGATTGGCTGACAGTTAAACGGGCCCAGAAACTGCCTCTTTTTCTTATGGCCAAGCGGCGTAGGAGGGGCGGCTCTTTCGGGATTGGATATCGCGGCGCTGGTGGTTCGGGGATTGGCCCGTGAGTCTCTTGTAGAAACGGCTGAAATAGGCCGGATCAGAGAACCCAAGATCGTCGGCGATCTCGGCGATCTGCAAGCTGGAATCGTCCAGAAGGGCATCGGCCTCGTGAATGATGCGTGCGTGGATCAAAGCGAGAGGCGGTCGACCTGTTGAACGGCGCAGGGTTGCGTTCAGCCGGTCGGGTGTTACGCCAATTTCGGCCGCGTAGCGTGCGACGGTCCAGTGATCGCGCAGGTGCAGTTCAACCGCCTGCAGGAATTGCAGGGCAATCGTGCGCGGCAAGGGCTGCGACCCGCGCTTTACCGGGCCCGACATGCGCCAGATCGCGATAAAAAATAGCGCCAGGAGGTGCTGAACGGCCTCTTGCGCACCGCCTTCCTCGCTATCGATCTCCTCGGCGATCTTCTCCAAAGCCTCGGACAGCTGCTTGGCCTGCTTCAGATCAATCCGCGCCTTGATCATCGGTTCGAGCAGAACCGCCCGGATCTGCGAGGTGAGCGGACCGATGTTGATGGCCTGCGCGATCCCCACTTCAGTGACGCCGAGCGCGACGCCCCGGCTGCCGGCATCCAGCATGAAACGCTGCCCCGCACCCGCCGGCAGCCAAACCAGACAAGGCGCGACAAAAGACAGATCGCCGCCCGCCAGAGCAACCCGACCCTGCCCCGCCTGAAGAATAAAGCCTCGGTGGCGTTTGTCCCGGAACGACCATCCGCCGCTCGTCAGCTGGCTGCGAATCTGTGTCACCTCGGTGTCGGGTGGGCTTTTGAGATCATGCATTCTGGCTGAGATCGGCATGTCTTGCGCTCCGGGTCTTTGACCCTTGAATAGTACAATTATTGTCTGAATATGTCCATTCCTGCAGTGCCAGTTCCGCAATATCATTCCACCACGATTGTCCGCGCGGGAGGAGAGCTGTGCCGGGCCATTGCAACAGCGCAGGCTGTCACGACGTGTCGACGCCTGTCTCAGGGAGGGGAAATTATGATTAATCGACGGCAGATCCTTGTCGGCGGTGCGGCAATCGTCGCGACGCCCGCTTACTTGCGCAAAGCCTGGGCGCAGACTCCAGAAGTCGAACTGAAGCTGCACCACTTTTTGGGCCCAAAGGCCCCGGCGCATTCCAAGATGCTGGAGCCTTGGGCACAACGCATTCAGGACCAGTCCGAAGGACGGGTGAAGATCGAGCTTTATCCAGCGATGTCGCTGGGCGGATCCCCGCCGCAGCTGTTCCGCCAGGTCGCCGAGGGCGTGGTCGACATTGTCTGGACAGTAAACGGCTATACTCCGGGTCTTTTCCCGCGTTCCGAAGCCTTTGAATTGCCAACCGTCTTTACCAACGATCTTAGCGCCGCGAACCTTGCCATGCGCGATATGTTCGACGAATATCTTTCCCCCGATTTCGCGGATGTGAAAGTGCTGTTCATGCATGTCCATGCGGGACAGGCCCTGCAAATGGCTGAAAAGCTGGTCCGCTCTCCCGATGACACCAAGGGGTTGAAGCTGCGGGTGCCCGGCCCGACCGGCAACGCGGTGGTCGAGGCGATGGGGGCCACGCCGGTCACGATGCCCGTGCCTGATCTGCCCCAGGCACTAAGCACGAACGCCGTTGACGGAGCCTTGATCCCCTGGGAAATCATTCCGCCGTTGCAGTTGTTCGAATCCACCAAGTACCAGATTGAAGGCCCGGACAATAACCGCTTTGGCACAACCACGTTCCAGGTTTCGATGAACAAATCCCGCTGGGACGGGCTGCCCGACGATCTGCAGCAGATCTTTGCCGACAACAGTGGCGAAGACTGGCTGCGGGAAGTGGCGGACATCTGGCGCGGAGCCGATGACTTTGGCATCAAGATGGCCGTGGATAATGGCAACGAGCATATCGTTCTATCCGACGCGGAAATGGCTGCCTTCAACACGGTGCTGGCTCCGGTCGTCGACCAGTGGGTTGGTCAGCAGTCGGGCTTTGACGCCGCGGCGCTTGTTGCGGCGGCACGACAGACCATGGCGGCCCGGCAATCTTGAACGAAAAGATCGAACCAACGGCAAGCACCGAACCGCCTGCTGCCGAAACGCGGACGCCCATTGGCGCATGGATCGTAAGGTCCGTGCGCTGGTGGGCGCTTCTGGGCGGGGTACTGACGCTCGGGCTTGCTCTGATGACTGCAACAAGCGCCGTGTCGAACCTGCTGACCGGCAGACCCTTTCCCGCGGATTATGAACTCGTCAAGCATGTGATCGCCGTAGCGATCTTCATGTTCTTGCCTTACTGCCAGATAACCGGCTCCAACGTCTCGGTCGATATCTTCACCGAGCGGATGAAACCCCGCGCCAAGGCGGCCATGGCAGCGCTGTCTTCGATCCTGGCCATCGCCTTTTCGGTCATGATGCTAGTTCAGATGTATGGCGGGCTGCAAAGCTACATCAAATACCGCGAGGTAACCCCGGTGCTGAAGCTGCCACTGTGGACGGCCTTTCCGCCGATCCTTCTGTCACTTGTACTGCTGACGCTGGCATCCTTTGTCACGCTTGCGGCCCAGCTTCGCAGCTTGCGCGCGGCGCAGAACGGGGCGCATGCATGATCGACAATTTTCTGATCGGCATGGGCGGGCTTGTTGGCCTGCTGGCCCTGATCGCCATCCGCGTGCCCATCGCTTATACCATGATCCTGATCGGGTTCGTCGGCATTTGTTTGCAATCGGGACCCGGGATCATCCTGAGCCAGCTCAAGGATCTGGCATACGCACAATTTTCAAACTACGATTTGTCGGTCCTGCCGATGTTCATCCTGATGGGCGGGCTTGCAGCAAGATGCGGACTGTCGAGCGACATCTTCCGCGGTGCGAATGCCTGGCTTGGCCGCTTTCAGGGTGGTGTGGCCATGGCGGCAATCGCCGCCTGCGCGGGCTTTGGCGCGGTCTGTGGATCGTCCACCGCGACGGCGTCGACCATGGGACAGGTCGCGATCCCTGAACTGCGCAAGTACAAGTATTCCGGCGCTCTGGCCACGGGCTGTATCGCGGCGGGCGGCACGCTGGGTATTCTCATCCCGCCATCCATCGTGCTGATCGTCTATGCGATCATCGTCGAGGTGAATATCGTCAAGATGTTTGCCGCCGCGCTGATCCCCGGCCTTTTGGCGACGTTAATGTTCATCTTGACGATCTCGCTTTATGTGCGCTTTGTGCCCGGATCTGGCCCCAAGGCGCAGCCGGTTGGCCTGCGCGATCTCGGTTCAGCGACCCTCGCGATGCTGCCGGTTCTGGTGATTTTTGGCGTGGTCATCGGTGGCATCTATGCGGGTATCTACAGCCCCACCGCTGCTGCAGCCATCGGTGTGATCATGGTCATCGTCTATGGCATCGCGCGCAGACGGCTGACCCTGCCGGATATGGGTGATGCGCTGCTGGAAACGGCCCGCAGCAGCGGCATGATCTTTTTAATCGTATTCGGCGCGGAACTGCTAAAGATCTTCATGTCCCGTGCTGGTGTACCCCAAGCGGCCGCCGAACTGCTGCAGACCAGCGGCCTTGCGCCGATGACGATCATGGTCCTGATCATCGTCATATTTCTGGTCCTCGGATGCCTGATGGACAGCCTGTCGATGGTGATCCTTGCGATCCCCTTTTTCTGGCCGGTGGTGGCTGGTCTCGACTTCGGGCTGAGCCCGGACGAAACGAAACTATGGTTCGGCATCATAATCCTTGTGGTGGTCGAGCTAGGCCTGATCACCCCTCCCGTGGGCCTGAACGTATTTATCATCAGCGCGGTGGCCAAAGACGTGCCCATGCGTGATACCTTCCGGGGCGTCATGCCCTTCTTTGGTTCCGAGATCGTGCGCATCACGATCCTGGTGCTGTTTCCGGCTGTGTCGCTTTTCCTGCCGCGGCTGCTGCAATGAGGCTGATACCATGACCACTTCCCCCACCCCGACCGGTATGAGGATGACGGCCGGCGGCGCCCTGTTGGCGCGGCTGAAATCCATCGGCGTGGATTACATCTTTGCAAATTCCGGCACCGATTTCCCCCCGATCATCGAAGGCCTCGCCGAAGCCGCAGCCAAGAACATTGACCTGCCGCACGCGATCATCATCCCGCATGAATCCGCCGCCATGGGCATGGCGCACGGATACTATTTGGCGACGGGCCGGTCGCAGGCCGTGATGGCGCACACCAACGTGGGCCTCGCCAACTGCGCCATCGGGGCGATCAACGCAGCGGTCGAACATATCCCGGTGCTGCTGTTTTCGGGCCGCACGCCCACCACCGAAAAGGACAGGTTCGGCACCCGCACTGTGCCCATTGGCTGGGGTCAGGAAATGCGCGACCAGACCGCACTGGTGCGCGAAGCCAGCAAATGGGACTATGAGCTGCGCTTTCCCGAACAGGTCAGCGAAGTCGCCGACCGTGCCTGGGCCATTGCCAATTCCACCCCCAAGGGGCCCGTCTATATCAGCATGCCCCGCGAAGTACTGTGCATGGAAACTCCGACTGACGGTCTCGATCTGCCCCCCTCCATGCAGCCAACGACATCCCATGCAAGTGCAGCGCAGATCGCTCAGGCGGCCGAGATATTGGCGACAGCGCAAAACCCGGTGATCTTTGCTCAGCATGGCACGGGAAGCAGCGCTGCCTTTGCCGCCCTGTCGCAACTTGCCGACGGCTGGGGCATTCCGGTCTGCCAGTATTGGGCGCTGTCGCTGGCCATGCCCACCGATCACCCGATGGCCGCCGCCCCCGATCCCGCGCCATTGATCGCGCGCGCCGATGCGATCCTTGTGCTGGATGCGCTGGCCCCTTGGGCGCCGGAAATCCACAAACCCGCCGCCGGATGCAAGATCATCCAGATGGGGCAGGATCCGCTGTCCATACGTACCCCCATCCGTAACTTCCGCTCGGATCTGTCCATTGCCTGCGACACGGCAGATGGGATCCTGGCCCTGAAGCAGGCGATGGATGCGCTACACAAGGATCATGCGCCGCGCATCCCGCCACGCCGGACAGCCGTCGCCGCAGAAAACGCAGAGGCGCGCAAACAGGTTCTTGCCCGGTCAGAGGCGGGCCGTGACGGGCAGATGACCAAGGAGTGGGTAAGCCTGTGCCTGTCGCGGGCGATCAAAGGGCGCAGCGCCAGTGTTCTGTCGGAACTCGGCTGCCCGATGGCGCCAATGTCGCTGGACCATCATCAGGCCTGGTATCAGGAACCCCATGCCGGCGGGCTGGGCTGGTCCTTTCCGGCCGCGCTGGGGATGCAGCTGGCCGACCGTGACCGCCTGATCGTGGCCACCATGGGGGATGGCTCTTACATGTTCTCGAACCCCGTTGCCTGCCACCAAATTGCGGAAGCGCTGCAATTGCCGCTTCTGATAATCATCGTGAACAACGCCGAATGGGGCGCAGTGCGTCAGTCAGTTCTGGGCATCTACCCCGAAGGCTATGCCGCGCGCACCAACAAGATGCCGCTGACGCAGCTTTCACCCGTGCCCGATTTTACAAAAGTCGCCGAAGGTAGCCGCGCCTGGGCGCGCCGCGTTGAAACTGGCGCTGACCTTCCGGGCGCGCTTGCCGACGCCCTTGAACATATCGCTGAACATCGGGGCCTCGCACTGCTGGATGTGCGCGTGCGCCCCTGAGGAAAGAACTGTAAATGGCCGAAAAACCTACCCACGAATTCTGGCGCGACCTAAAGCCTCTCACCAACGTCTTTCGCCCCGACGCCAAGCCCGAAGTCTATCTTCCCGAGGCCGCCACCGACGACGAGCGCTACTACGTGCCCTTCACCGAAACAGTCTCCTCCCGCCCGCTTTGGATTTCGCCCGACCAGAACAAGTGGTGCGATATCCTGATGGCGAAAGAGGCCGGTGTCATAAACCGCCACTATCACCCGCACGAGGTTTTTGCCTACACGATCTCGGGCAAGTGGGGCTATCTGGAACATGACTGGACCGCGACCGCGGGCGATTTCATTTTTGAAAGCCCCGGCGAGGGCCACACGTTGGTCGCCTATGACCACAAGGACCCGATGAAGGTGTTCTTTCAGGTAACCGGCCCGCTGATCTGGCTCGACGCTAAGGGCGAGCCTGACGGCTATTTCGATGTGCACAACTACATCGAGATGTGCCGCGATCATTATGAAAAGGTGGGACTTGGTGCAGGGCTGATCGATACGCTGTTCAGGTAGGTTGCCCCGGGATGAGCGTTAAGCGCTCATCCCGTTCTCAGGCTCGGCAGGTCGATAAGTTCCCCGGCCCTTTTGACAATCTCAGATCGGATAGTGGATCGGGCCATCCTGCACGGTGATCCAGCGCAATTCAGTGAATTCCTGGACTGCCGCCTTGCCGCCGAACCGGCCATAGCCCGATGCCTTTGTCCCGCCAAAGGGCATCTGAGCTTCGTCATGGACCGTCGGGCCGTTGATATGGCAGATGCCGGATTCGATACGCCGTGCGACGGCCATGGCGCGCATCGTATCCTTGCCAAAGACCGCAGCGGACAACCCATATTCGGTGTCGTTGGCGACAGACACGGCCTCGTCTACGCCGCTAACCCGGGCAATGGTCACGACGGGCCCAAAGGATTCCTCGTAATAGATCTTCATCGAAGGCGTCACATTGTCCAGCACGATGGCAGAAATGATCGTGCCATCAATGCCGCCGCCCGCTGCCAGGGCCGCACCCTTGGATACCGCGTCCTTGACCAACTGGTCGATCCGATGCGCGGCTGTTGCGTCCACTACGCTGCCCAACGGCGTCTTGCCCTCGGACGGGTTGCCTGCCTTCAGACTCCGGGCCTTGGTGGCGAGAGCGGCGACAAAGGCGTCGGCAATGCTTTCGTCCACGACCAGACGTTCGGTCGCCATGCAGATCTGGCCTTGGTTCATGTAGGCGCCAAAGGCCGCAGCCGCGACTGCCGCATCAATGTCGGCATCGTCCAGCACCACCATCGGCGCTTTGCCACCCAGTTCCATCAGGGCGGGTTTCAGGTGACGACCACACAGCTCGGCAATGATCCTCCCGACCCGGGTCGATCCGGTAAAGTTGACCCGCCGCACCGCCGGTTGGGCGATCAGCGCCTCAACGATTTCGGGCGCATCATCGGGCGCGTTCGAGATGGAGTTCAGCACGCCTGCAGGCAGGCCTGCCTCGTTCAGCGCATCAATGATCAGCCGGTGGGTACGCGGGCAGATTTCCGACGTCTTCATAACCACCGTATTACCACAGGCGATCGGCATCGCGATCGAACGCACGCCAAGGATCACCGGAGCGTTCCACGGGGCCATGGAAAGCACCACGCCCGCCGCCTGTCGGATCGCCATTGCCATCGATCCGGGGCGGTTCGATGGGATGATTTCGCCGGTGATCTGTGTGGTCATCGCACCCGCTTCGCGCAACATGTCCGATGCAAGCGTTACGTTGAACCCGGCCCAGCCCGCCGTAGCACCGATTTCAGCCGCCATCGCCTCTTTGAACAGCGGCATCTTCTCGACCAGGATGTCCGCCGCCCTGTTCAGCACGGTGCGCCGCTCCTTGGGAGAGCTTTGTGACCACTTCGGAAAGGCGGCAGCGGCGGCATCGACAGCCGCAATGGCGTCGTCCTTCGTCGCCGCGGCTGCCTGGGTGGCCAGTTCGTTGGTGATTGGATTGCGCCGCTCAAAGGTGGCACCGTCGGTGGCGGTGACATCATTGCCGCCAATCATTAGTCCAAGCGTTTCCAAAATCGTCTCTCCTGCTCAGGTATGTGCCGCGACGCCCAGAAACGCGTTCTGAACCGCCGGATCATTTGCCAATGTTTCCGCTGTGCCCTGCCCCACGATGCGCCCTGCCTCAAGCAGGTAACCCCGATCCGCAATCGACAGGCTTATCTTCACGTTCTGCTCGACGATCAGCAAACCGACACCGCTTTGGCGGATGGCAGCCAGTGACTGGAACAATTCGCCCACCAGAACCGGAGCCAGTCCAAGGCTCGGTTCGTCGAGCATCAAAAGTCGGGGCGAGGACATCAGCGCCCGCCCGATGGCAACCATCTGCTGCTCTCCACCCGACATGGTCGACACCGTCTGCCGCCGCCGTTCAGCAAGGCGGGGAAACAGGGTCAGCACCTTGTCTAGGTTCGCCGCCTCCTGGGCGCGGGCGCGCCGCGGATAGGCACCCAGCAGCAGATTTTCGCGAACCGTGAGAGCGGCAAAAACGCCGCGCCCCTCGGGCACCACCGCGATGCCGGTTTCGACGACCTCGTGCTGTGGCATGCCGATCAGGCTCTGGCCCAACATCTCAATACTCGCGCCGGCGGCAGGGCGCACCATCCCCGCGACGGATTTCAGCAGCGTAGACTTGCCCGCACCATTGGCCCCCAGGATGACCAGCGCCTCACCCTCGGCCATGTCTATCGACACGTCCTGCAGCGCCATGTGCTTGCCATAGGCGACCGAAAGGTTCCTGACTTCAAGCATCTGCAGTCCCCAGATAGGCGCGCACCACGCCCGGATCGTTCAGCACAGCGTCGGTATCGCCATCGGCGATCTTGCTGCCGACATTCATCACCACACAGCGGTTGCACAGCGCGCGCACCGCCTCCATCACATGTTCGACCAGCAGGATCGTCATACCGGCGTCGCGCAGGCCCGCAATCAGGTCGATCCCGACCCGCAGTTCGGTGGGATTCAGCCCGGCCAGCCATTCGTCCAGCAACAGCAGACGCGGCTGTGACGCCAGAGCGCGGGCCAATTCCACGCGCTTCTGGTCGATGTAGGTCAGGTTTTCGACCATCTCACCGCCCCGCGCGCTCAGCCCCGCATTGACCAGCAGGCGGTCGGCCTCGTCCTGGGCCTCCTGCCCCCAAAGTGCGTCCCGCCGAAACGCCAAGGCAGCGATCACATTTTCACGGACATCAAGCGAAGGCAGGATCTTGACCAGCTGAAAGGTTCGCGCGACGCCTTTCGCCGCGACCCGGTGCGGCGGCAGGCCGGTGATCTGTTCCCCCGCCAGGGTTATCCGGCCCTCAGTAGGTTTCAGCGCGCCCGAGATGATGTTCATCATCGTCGTCTTACCCGACCCATTCGGCCCGAGTAGCGCCAGCACTTCGCCCTCGGCCACATCGAACGACAGATCATCCACCGCCGTCAGGCCGCCGAAACGCTTGGTGATGTTTTGGATTTCCAGCAGCGCGCTCATTTACCCGCTCCCTCACCACTTGCCGCAGGCTGTACCTCTGCACGCCGCGTGCCGAACCGGTCATCGAATAAACCGACGACTCCGCGTGGCAGCAGGAACACGATGATGATGAACAACAGACCCAGCAGGATGGAATAGTGATCGGGAAAGTTCGCTGACAGCCACTCAAACAGCAAGAACAGAGGAATCGCGCCCAGTGCTGGCCCCCAGAGCCGACCCGCACCGCCAAACAGCGCCATGATCAGTGTCATGAAGGACACGGTGGGATTGAACACGATGGCGGGTTCAACATAGGTCCAGCGCGGCGACTGAATTGCCCCGACCAGCGTCATGATGACGGCGCTGACGGCGAAAAGCGTGATCTTGGTCCAGGCGATGTTGATCCCGATGTGCGAGGCGACGGTTTCGTCGTCCGCGATCACCTTGAGAGCGAGGCCAAGGCGCGACCGCCCGATCCACCAAGTCAACAGCAGGGTGACCACGGCCAATGCCAAAAGCTGCCAATAGATATGCTCGGGTCCGAAATCCAGAAAAATGTAGCGCCCTAGCGTGCCGTTGATCGAGGTCTCATACCAGGTAACCAGCTGGCGCACCAATTCGGCAAGCCCGAACGAGAAGACCACGAAATAGACCCCCTCCAGCCGCAAGGTCGCAAGGCCCACCAGCAGCGCCACGCCCAGCCCGATGCCCGCCGCGACCAAAAGGACCACGGGATAGGGCATTGCTTCGCTCAGGACTGCGACAGTGTAGGCGCCGATACCAAAGAACGCGACCGTGGCCAGCGAGACATAGCCAGTCCGCCCCGAAAACAGCGCCCAGGCCGATGCCAGCGTGACATATCCCGCCAGACCGATCAGCAGGCCCAGCCAGTAGGGCCCGACAAACAGCGGCGCGCAGGCCAGCACAACAAGTGCAGCAAGCGCCGCAGGAATACCGTAGGTCAGCTTCATTTGCCGACCTTTCCGAACAGGCCCGATGGACGCCACAAAAGGATCCCAAGGAAGATGATGTAGACCGCGGCCATGGTCAGACCGGGGCTGATATATGTGGCCACCAGCGTTTCCGACAGGCCTAGGATCAGACCGGCACACAACGCCCCGGCCAGGTTCCCGACCCCGCCCATGATTACGACGATCAGCGCCTTCATGGTGAACACCACACCGGATGACGCGGTGAACGTTTGATACATCGACACGACAACCCCGCCGCTTGCCGCAAGTGCGCCACCAAGGGCAAAGGCGAACCGGGCCGCGCGGTTGGCGTCAATCCCGACCAGAGGCGCCGCCGCCGGATTTACTGCGACCGCACGCAGGGCTGTCCCCCAGCGCGTGCGCGTCAGCAAAAGGAACAATCCGCCACCAATCACGAAGGCAAGGAACAGCACCAGCAACCGGTTGGCCGCCACGCGTACGCCAAGGACTTCGATGCCGAAGTTCAGATAGTTGTAACTGATATAGTTGCCGCCAAAGACCACCAACATCACACCCTGGATCACGAACAGCAGGCCAAAGGTCGCGAGGATTGAGTTGATCTCAAGCGAGGCGATGTTCTTGGATCGCGCCACCAGCGGGCGCAGCAGAATGCCATAGACCAACCAGCCAAATACAAAGCCGGCGGGGGCGATGATCGCCAGCCCCAGAACGGGGCTGACGCCAAGTGTGTTGTGGATCAGATAGGCCGCAAAGGACGCAGCAATCATGGTTTCGCCATAGGCGAGGTTCATGGTCCGGGCGATCCCGTACTGGATCGTCAGCCCCATCGCGACAAGGGCATAAGTCCCCCCCAGCACGAGACCTCCGACGAGTGTCGCCATCAACATCCGCGTTCTCCGCCTTCCAATCCGACCGGATTACTGTCCCTGCCAAGCAGCCTTGGGCAGCTTGGGCGCCTTGGCACCCTCGCGGTCCGCGGGAGCCACAGCCACGTACTCGCCATCCTGCCACTGCCCGGTCAGCCAGAGCGTGCGAAGCTGGTTATCTTCCAGCTTGATTTCGCCCGAGGCCGTCTGGAAGGTGCCGTTCGACAGCTCGTCCGAGACCGCGTCACGATCCAACCCGCGACGCTTGATGGCTTCCTGCAACATCTGCAGGCTTGAGTAGGTAATGACCGATCCCCACAGATCGGGCGCCTGTCCGGTCAATTCTTCATGGCGCTTGCGATAGGCCATGTTTTCTTCGTTGCTGTAGTCGATGCCACCAAGGCTCATGATGCCTTCGGCATTGGCACCGTTGTTCGCCCCATACATCGGAAAGCCGGTGCCAACACCAAGATAAAGCACCTTGGGATTGAAGTTCGCGATCTGCGCCTGCTGGGTCAGCGCAAAGGTTTCCGGCGGATAAGAAAAGGCGACAAAACTGTCGGCCCCGCTGGCTGCAGCATCGTTGAGGATCGATGTGAAATCGGTAGTGCCCGCCGGATAGGTGACGTCGTAGACGACCTCGATCCCGGCGTCTTTCATCGCGGGCCGCGCGGCGGTGACCAGGTCGATCCCAAAGCCATCGGCGACCGAGATCATGGCGACTTTCGAGTTGATGGTCCCTTCGCTCGAAGCCGTGCTCAGCACCTTGGCCAGCGCGTCTGTGTAGTCATGCCCGCCGCCTAGCAGCCAGAAACTCTTGTCCCAGCGTTTGACAAATTCGGGCGCCTTGTCGGTCACTGCGGACACGGCAAGCTGCGGATAACCGAAGCGGTCGAACAGCGGCGCGACCGCAAGGTTGAACCCGGTGCCCCAGGGCGGCAGCATGAAGTCGACCTCATCCTGTGTTGCAAGGCGTTCGATCGAACGCACAACTTCCTCGGCCGAGGACCGATCATCGTATTCGATCACCTCGATCGGTAAACGCGTGCCGTCGGGCAATTCCAGTCCGCCAGCGTCGTTCACGTCCTTGATCCAGAGCTGGTAGTTCGGCAACGTCGTGATCCCGGCGCCTCCAGCATTACCGCCCGTCTTGGAGATCGCATAGCCGATCTTGACCGAGGTTCGATCCTGGGCTGTCGCCGCGAAGGGCGCGGCCGTGGCAAACACAATGGCACTGGCACCGAAATAGCGCAGGGCATGCCTGCGGGTTGCAGTCATCATCAGAAATCCTCCCATGAAAGGCGGGCACCTTACGGCCCGTCCTATTCGCAAGGCACAGTTCTCCTCCCGTACGCTTGCTTATCGAACGAGGCTAGGAGCTATTGCCGCCGAACGGAATAGACATTTTTGGGGATGAATGGTACTTTTCAAGGCTAAAATTAGAGGCAGCTCAATTCATGTCATTCTCGGCTCAGAACCGCGCGTGGCGTTATCGTGCAAACCAATCGGCTTCAGCTGTGACACGACGTCGGCTGCCGCTTTCCAGGCGGCAATTGCGTCGGGTCATCGCTCCCGCCGTGGGCGGTACGTCCGTTTCAATCTGAGTCGGCTTGAGGTTGAACGGGTCCCGTTCGATCAAGGCACCGACGTATCATGCGACGATGGGGTAGATGCAAAAACGAAGTTCAAGTTCTGTGTTTAAACAGAATGCTTCCTGAAGTTTATCAACGGGGAACGGCTAAACGCAGCTAAACCTAGTAGCCCATCACCTTTAGAGACGCCAAGATGATAGCTGCCCTGCTCATTCGGTTCAGGAACCACTGCAAGCCCGTCGAAAATCGCAACGAATTCTGGCCATTCCAGAAGCGTGTTTCACGCTGCACGACCCGAGTCGATGCCGGTGCCGCAACCTGATGCGTGGTGCCGTGGTAAACTCGGATTATCGCGCACCATAATCGTCAGAACCGCACGCCGACAGGGGGCAATATTCGGCTCTGACCCAAGGTTGACGCTCCCACATTGTCATGAAGGCGTCAGCAGGCGCGACCTGAGGAGATTACTGCTTGCACCCCGATACATCTTACATTTCAGAGTTTTCAAGCAATTGATCTGACCTTTATTTTTCCCGTCCCAGCGTGGTTCCCTAGGGGCGCAGAAATGCGCAGCGTCGTCGCACCGATGGATGCAATCGGGCTGTCGACTTGTGGCCACCCCATGTTGATGCGCCTTTCAAGATAGGAATAGCCCCGAGACACACAAACGATCATGCAATATCCAACCCGCGCATCCGAGCTTGTTCACCGACCTCTTCAGACCTCGGCCCACCCTTGGGCGTCCAGATCAAGGTAAACGCTTTGCCGTCCCAGATCGCATAACAGATCCTTGAAAAAAGACATCAGAGCGGTGCGCTGATGACACGTTGGCGGCGTGGCTGCACGGCAGAAGATCGTCGATCCAGATGGATGATGGCGTTGGGCGCGGTGCGCCTGACAGGCCGAATGTCGGCGTCCCGGAGCTGCGCGGATACCAGTCGCAGCGCTCGTGCAATAGGACGTGCATGCAGTCGGCCACCGCAGATGGAAGTGTTTGTGCAAAAACCCGGTCGGGCAGCTTGGGACACGGCAGCGGGACCTGCTCAATCAATTCCACCAGCAGATAGCGGGCTGGCAAATCGGCTGGCCGATACCGACTGTGGACGTGGCGAGAAGCCATGCCACAGTACAGGTGGACATCATGACAGTCGAAGAGCAAGCGTAAAACCGCATAATTTGACCATCGAATACCGCTTGATTGGCCCTGATGCCTGCAGGCACTAAATCCTGCCGTGGAATCAATGCAGCCATCGGCAACCGTCAGGAAAGGACCTCACGGCTTGGCCCGCCCAAGCTTCTAAAGCTCTGATACATCGGCACATCCAAGCACGCGGTTGCCACCGCATTTGATTTTTTGCCGAAGCGCTGCGCTGACGATCTGCCAACATACAAAAGAAGCATCTTACGGAGGGATCACCGCAACGAATTATGCGTGGGCCAGCCAGCGGAGTGAATTCCCTGCCCTATTTTCGGGGCAACCCAGTAAAAATAGTGAGCCACTTCATAGTTGACTAAATTACTTAGGTACAATAGCAGGCCCGGGTAGTCTGCCGAAAACAAGAAAAACAAAGGTCAGACAACGGAATTTGCGCCAGCTCTCCTCGCTAGCTTCTCTCAGATGCAACCCGAACGAGGACATGACTTTGGCTCGATATTCCAACGATTGGGCGCTTTTCGCGGCCACGCTTTCTGCTGTGCAATTTGCCGCCACTGCGGCCTCTGCCCAGGACGAACCCTTTATTTTGGACCCGATCACGGTGAACGCTGACCGGGCCGGAGACGAGGCTCTGGACGTCCCCGCGAACATCACGGTCATCGACGGGGAAACCATCGAAGACCACCAGATTTCCGACATTGAGGAACTTGTGCGCCAGGTCCCCGGTGTCACGGTAAGCCGTCAGACAACCGGCACCGACCCGTTCAATACCTTTGGAGGCTTCACCATCCGCGGCGTCGGTGGAAACCGGGTGGCGATCCAAATGGATGGGTCACGGATACCCGAGCGGATCATGGACGGCACACGCGATTACATCGACCTGAACTTTACCAAGCAGGTGGATATCGTACGTGGACCGGCTTCGGTGCTTTGGGGCGCGGACGCACTTGGCGGGCTTGTGTCATTCGAAACAGTGGACCCTGAAGATATCCTTGATGGTCAGGATCGCGCCGTAAGGGCCAAGGCTGGCTATGACAGCTTTAACGAGGGTGCCAGTACATCGCTGACGGTCGCCCAGAAATTTTCCCCCACACTTTCCCTGCTTGCAGGCGTCGCCCGCGAAAATGCCCACGAGGCCGAGCTTTCGAATGCGCGCGACGATGGTGGCATCTATGGCTGCCCGCGTAACATCGACGACGGGGCGACCCCCTGCGGTGAACTGGACCCGACCGACACACAATCCACGCGGGCACTGGTGAAACTGGTCTGGACGCCGACCGATCAGCACCGGCTGGAATTCAGTACCGACCTTCTGCAGCGCGACACCAGCGTCGAGCAGGACTATGTCCTGGGTCCCAACTCGTCAGGTGAGGTCATTACGGACAAGGACCGCGAGCTTGATCTTCATCGTCAACGTTACGCAATTGAACATACCTTCACCCCAACCGGTGGGCTCCTAAGTGAGCTGCGCACTACCTTGGCCTATACCTCCAACGGTTATACCCGAAGCGGCACCGAAGAATCGATTTCTACCGGAGGAGACGAGATCAAATCCTGGGATGAACTGGAATATTCCGAGAATTTTCTGGAACTGGATGTGCAGGCCACGGTCAATTTCATGACAGGTGCTGCAGATCACCGGATGATCATGGGCTTTGACGGCGACATCACCAAAACTGACTATTCCCGCCGCGATACCGAATACAATATCACGACAGACACCAAAACCGTGACATCCGCTGGTGGTTTCAATTTTGCCAATGCCACCACGCGCCGCGCCGACATCTATCTTGAGGACCGCATCACCTTTGGCGGCGGTCAGTTCGAACTGACGCCGGGTTTGCGCTTTGCAACCTACAAGATCGACCCCCGGACTGATTCCGACTACCAGGCTGTGACCGGGCAGGAGCCCGCTGTACGCGACGATCAGAGGCTTTTGAAAAGCCTCGGCGCGACCTACCACTTTAATGACAACTGGTCTGTCTGGGCGAAATACGGCGAAGGGTTCAAGATGCCCATTGCGCAGCAACTCTATACCTCGCTGCCCGGCACCTTTTTCAACCTGACCCCGGCCCCGGGTCTCCTCCCCGAAGAAGTGAAAAGTTACGAACTTGGCCTGCGGTTCGAAGAAGAGCGCGGCTTCTTTGCGATCAATGCCTTCAAGGCGGATTACACCGACTTCATCCAGAGTTTCTACAACCCTCCCGGCACCTCTGATTATACCTACCGCAATCTCTCGACAGTGAATGTCTGGGGTCTTGAGGCATCGGGGGCGTTGGCCCTAAGTGACCGAACCACGGCCAAATTTTCCGCATCCTGGCAAAAGGGCGAACAACAGGTCAATTCAGATTCGGACACCACGGCGCATACTTTGCCGCCGTTGATGGCAACCCTGTCCCTGGCGCATTATTTCCCGAACCAGCGTCTAAGCCTTGAAGGTGTCGGAACCTTTGCCAGCGCGGTCAAGGATACCGCCAGTGATACCGATTTCAAACCGGACGCCTATGCAATCTTTGATGCCCACGCAAAGTGGGAACTTGTGGAAAATGGTTTCCTGAACATCAGCATCAATAACATGTTCGACAAACGCTACTTCACGGCCAATGCTGCCACCTACGGCACGACTGCTTCCAGTTCGGTCGCGTCCAGCAACCCTATTGAACTTCAGACCGGGCCGGGTCGCACTTTTGCAGTCAGTTATGAAATGAGGTTCTGATGCGCCGCACCCTCGGACGCATAGGACGCCTGACCCTGCTTGCGGCCTCCGGGCCGCAAGCGTGGGTCGGGTTGTTTATGTTCGGGACCGTTCTGACGCTGCAATTTGTCGATCTTTGGGTGGATATCCAGATGATCGCCTGGACCAAACGGTTCTACGACGCGCTGGAACAGGTCGATGCGACCACCGCCATTCGCGAACTCGGTGTCTTCTTTTGCATCGTTGCCGCTTCTGTCGGACTCTATCTGATCAGTGACTACCTTCGCAAACGGCTCTGGCTGCGCTGGCGGACGGAACTGACCCAGAAGGCGCTCAATGCATGGTTGGGCGGGCAGGCCTATTGGCATCTGCGCCCGGGTCTGTCGCCCGAAGCCATTGATAACCCTGATCAAAGAATCGCCGAAGACTGCAAGATCTATGTCGAATTACTGTTGCAAGAGACTTTGGATCTGATTGGCCGCGCAGTCGGGCTTGTCACCTATGTGGTGATCCTTTGGAATATCTCGGATTTCCTGCTGGAATTCACGGTTCTAGGGATCGGTTTTTCCATCCCGCATTACATGGTTTGGCTGGCGTTCCTGTATGTTCTGCTGTCCAGCATCATCACCCACCTGATGGGTCGTCCGCTGAAATCGCTATTCTTCCGCCAGGAACGACACGAGGCTGACTTTCGCCACGCTCTTGTTCAGATCCGGGACAACGCCACCGAAATCGCGCAGGCCGGTGGCGAAACCGCCGAACGCCGCCGTCTGACCACCCGGTACGAAGGCATCCGCCAGAACTGGTTCCGCCTGATCGGACAAGAGTTCTTTCTGGGCCTCTTCACCCGCCCTTATTATCAGACGATCCTGCGTATCCCGCTGTTCTTTGCGCTTCCCGCATTTTTCGCGGGGGCGGTTACATTTGGCGGTTTGATGCAGCTTTCCAGCGCCTTTGGCCGCGTTACACAAACCCTGAGCTGGTTCATCTTTTCCTACAAGGATCTCGCCAATTTTGCCGCTGTGGCGCACAGGTTGGACGATCTGTTCGCCCAGACCCGCAACCCCGAACCAATGGCAGGTGCCCCGTGCGCCATTAACCACGGGCCAAGCGACGACGGCGCGCTGCACATTCAGGGGCTTCGGCTTGCCACTCCGTACGGCCGCTGGTTGTCTGCCGTGCCTGACCGCGTTGTCACCCCGGGCGAACGTATCTGGATTTCGGGTGACTCCGGACAGGGCAAGACCACGCTGCTCTCGGCTATCACCGGCCTTTGGCAGTATGGCGAGGGCCGGATTGGCCGACCCGATGTGAAAATGGTCGCACTCCCCCAACGGCCCCACCTATTCCCCGAAGGGTTGGCCGCCACAGCCTCTTACCCGCGCGACCCAGCTGACATTCCCACGGACAGGTTGCGTAGTATTCTGGAACGCCTTGGCCTTGACCATCGCCTGCCGATGCTGGACGCAGCCGGCGAAGCCTCCCTCGAAGGGCTGTCTTTGGGCGAACGACAGCGACTCGCCTTTGCCCGCATCCTTCTGCATCAACCCGATCTGGTTCTTCTTGATGAGGCAACCAGCTCTCTTGATGCGACAAGCGAAGCGCACCTTCTCTCGCTCCTGCGCAAGGAGCTGCCAAACGCGACCATCCTGTGTGTTGCGCACCGGATGCCAACGGCGCTTGAGCCGACCGATACATGGTACATCGGCCAAGCCACTCAGACTGAAAGGAAATCCGCATGAATGACGACATCCTCAAAGGCCACTGGACGCTGGTCGATGTCTCAGCCGCAGACATTCTTGCCCGACTGCCCGAAATGGACCGGGTCATGGTCATTCATCTTGGTGACGGCGCCACACATGAACGCATCGGCACAGTCGAAACAGTCACCAATGACGACGGCCATGTCACGCTGAACGGTGCCACACACGAAAGCCAGGTTGACGCCCAGACCATCACATCAATCAGGCTCGAGACGACGTCGATCATGCGTGAAAAGGTCTATCCGAGCCTCGGCTTTTTCACTGAAAAGCAAGAACTCCTGTTCCGCGTTGTCGGGATGGAGGGTGCCGCGCCATTTCTGGAGCCGCTCAAAGACATCGAACGCACCGCCCTGCCGACTGAGGATAGAACAGTTGGTGTTGTGAAAGAGACACCGCCAGAGGATTTATCCGACGACCCAGGCTTCCGTCTGCTCGACAGCCTTCGTGAGGCTGCCAAACCGGTGGCCATCCGTCTGACCCGACCGGGGCGCGAACAGGTCTGGCGTGGCACGATCGACGCCGTCAAACCCGTAATGGGTTATTCCAATGTGATGACAAAGGATTTCCATCTGCATCTTAAGGCCGGAAGTGTCGGCAGTTGGAAATCACTGGCCAATCAGCATATTGCGCTGGATGAAGAGGGCCAGGAAATTGGTCTTGAGATTGTGGAGAGCCCGACAGCATGAGCCTTGGCATGAAATGGTACGCCCCGTCAGGTGGAGAGAGCCTGCCCCACAATGACGCCATCGCCCGGCTTGCCGCTGCGGACATCGTGCTGCTGGGCGAGCAACATGACCGTGCCGATATTCACCGTTGGCAATTACATGTCGCCGCCGGGCTTCTGGCGCATCGCCCGCTTGTCATGGGCTTTGAGATGTTCCCTGCCCGGCTTGACCCTGTTCTAGCAGAATGGATCGCTGGTGACATGGACGAGGCCACTTTTCTTGAGCGTACCGATTGGGCCAAGGTTTGGGGGTTTCCGCCAGAACTCTACCTGCCGCTCTTTCGATTTTGTCGGGAAACTGGGACGCCGATGGTTGGCCTGAACGTCCGGCGTGACCTTGTCCGCCAAGTTGGAAAAGGCGGCTGGGACAGCGTTCCCGAAGCAGACCGAGAAGGGCTGTCACCGCCCGCGCCTTCGCCGTTGCCCTACCGTCAGTTCATCTTTGATCTGGTTGGGGCCGGTCCGGCAGGTCGCGGCGCAAAGGGTCCTGCAGATCCCGCCTTTGATCGCTTTGTCCGCGCGCAAGAGGTCTGGGATTGTGCTTTTGCGACCCGGCTCTTTGGTGCGACGGAAACCGCCACCGATACCGCTGTTCGCCCCATTGTTGTCGGCATTATCGGTCAGGGTCACCTGCAATGGGGCGGCGGAGTATCTTGGCAGTTGGCCCACTTGGGCATCGACAATGTCCACACCGCCATCCCACAACAGACCGGCGCCCAAAGACTGCAGCCGGGCGTCGCTGAACTGGCATGTGTCCTGCCAAAAGCCTTTTCCTGACCCTCGCATCTCAATCGACATTGAGGACAGCCTCCTCCGGGCATTCAGGTTTCCACCAGTTTGCCGAAGTCACTGAATGATTTAGCTGAATAGTTGCCTATCGATTGTGAAGCCCTTGGCAAAGGCTGGGTCATGCCGCCATTTAGCAGGCTACCGAAATATTACACGCGCGAGAATATCATTCTTCCTATTGGTCGTTCAGCCACGCATTTGTCATGCTACGGGTCGCCGTCTTTCGCCTCATACAGTCAGCAGTCTGGGCAGTCGCGCAAGATTGCCGACTACCATCGTCAGCATGAGGCGTGATCGGACGCGCTTGACGCCGCGAGACATGGTTTGCGCCCTGCATCGGTCAGTTCGCCCTCTCCCTCAAGCATTGAAAAATCCAAGAATCTCGTCATAAAACAAGTTTATCGTTCGGCTGCGTCCGAAATCTAGACTACCGGCTAGGAAAAATTCCGGTTAGCTTGACACTAAGTATGCGGTTCCAAGGGAAAATATGAGTGCCAAAGTTGCTACCACCACATTTTTTTGAACAAAAACAGTTTGATGAGGCGCTAACGCTTCGCACGCTCAACGTTTTTGCGGTCGATCTGATTGCGATTCCAAACGTAGAAGATTTGTTCTGGTATGTCGCGCAGAATGTGGTCGGAAAGCTGAATTTTAGTGACTGCGTGATATATCAGGCCGATGATGAGCAGAGGGTACTAACTCAGGTTGCCGCACTTGGTGAAAAAAACCCCTTTGGGCGTAGTATCGTTAATCCACTCCGCATTCCTTTCGGAGAAGGGATTACCGGACGGGTGGCCCAGAACAGAGAAGCCATCATCGTTGATGATCTTCTCCGAGATCAAAGTTACATTCCGGATACACAGCCGGCACGCTCGGAGATCTGTGTCCCCCTTGTCATGCACAACCGCCTGGTGGGAGTCATTGACAGTGAACATCCTGAACCGGGGGCTTTTGGTAAGGCAGAGTTAGAAATCCTGACGACGGTTGCAGCAATGACAAGTGCAAAGCTGGAACTTCTTGAAGAGGCGGAACGCTCTAGGCAAAGATATCGGGATTTGGTCCAGTCTCATGCTCAGTTGAACCTGGAAACAACTAATCGAAAAGCCCTGGAGACCGATTTATTCAACGCACGCAAGCTAGAAGCCGTAGGGCGTCTGACCGGGAGATTTGCACATGATTTCAATAACCTGCTTACGGGTATTTCAGGGAATCTTGAACTGCTGGAAGGCGATTGTGTCAGCCCGGAATCCAAAGAAAGCCTGGACTATGCCAAAGCAGCTGCGGCGCGTGGGGCCCAGCTGATCCGTGATATGCTCGCATTTTCTCAGCGGACACGCCTATCTCCCACGCAAATTGACCTGAACACGCTCGTATCGACGGCATGTGCGCTAGACAGCGGAATAGTAACCTCGAAGGTCGAGATGAATCTCGATGAAAAACTTTGGTTGGTGAATGCTGATGCGACCATGGCAAGGAACGCCTTGGTCAACCTCATAACAAATGCCCAGGACGCCATGCCACATGGTGGCAGTCTTAAGATCAGCACTGAAAATATCCGGCAGACTTGGTCTGATGATGCCGCGCTCGCATCTAAAATTGCGCCAGGACGATATGTTCGACTAAGTGTCGAAGATGATGGTGTTGGCATTTCGGAAGAGTCCCATCAGCAGATTTTTGACCCGTTTTACACGACGAAGCCCGTCGGCGCGGGCACCGGATTAGGTTTGTCGATGATTTTGGGGTTCATGCAGCAATCCGGTGGAACAGTCTCTGTCGAAACAAAAATCAACAGTGGTTCCACATTCCGGCTGTATTTTCCGGCCGCCACCGACGACGCAAACGATTTGTTAACCATGGAACGTTAACAAGTGATTACGCCAACCGGGAGGGTGCAGGTGTCAGCTCTATCGGCAAGTAAAGATGAGGACACCGTGTCTATTCCACTGATCAGCATTCAGAACCTGAGGACAGGCAACCGTGCCTCCTTCAAGCAGGTCGCTGACGAAATTGGACGCGCGGCCCGCGAAATCGGATTTTTTCGGATATGTGACCACGGGATTGATTCCGAACATTTTGAGGCAACTTACGCTGCTGCAGAACGTTTCTTTTTGCTGCCTGCGCATGAGAAGCATCAGTATTATATCGGTCATAGCTCAAATCATCGGGGCTATGTTCCCTTTACGGAAAAGGGCGATTACCCAGATGAGGTTAACCGGAGCTATGAGGCATTTGATCTGGGGCTAGATCTGCCAAGTGACGATCCAGACTTTGTCGCAGGCAACAGAGTTTTGGGGCCAAATGTTTGGCCTAAGGTGCCAGGATTCAAGGAAGTAGTTGCGCGCTACTATGCCAGTGTTTCAGCGCTTGGCCGCTTGATCTGCTCGGGTCTCGAGGTTCACTTGGGCCTGCCGCAAGGTGCCATGACAGACCACATGACCAAGCCGATTTCGCAACTCCGGCTGCTGCACTATGTCCGCCAAAAGGAAACGGCAGATCATCAGTCTGTAAACATGGGCGCACATACCGACTATGAGTGCCTCACCCTTCTGCATACGCGGAACAAGGGTTTGCAGGTCATGACCCGAGATGATCGCTGGATCGACGTTCCCGTCGATCCAGACGTTCTGGTGGTCAATATCGGCGACATGCTCGAGGCTTGGAGCAACGGCTTGTTACGATCAACGCCGCACAGGGTGCTGAATCTGAGCCCCGAGAGGTTTTCTCTGCCGTATTTTGTAGCGACAAACTACGACACGGTCATACGACCCCTACCCGAATTGGTGAGTTCGGAGCAGGAAGCAAAATATGAGCCGTTTCTGGCGGGTGCTCACTTGGAACGCATGCTTGCCCGCGATTTTCCCTACCTGCGAAACAGTGGTTCTGCTTCCAAAGACAGCTACTCGGCGGGATCGCCTTCTTCGTCCTACAACCCATTTGAGCAACGCCTCAACCGGAGCATTGGTTAAATCATGCCACAATTTGATACGATCTTAGCAGTGATCCTAGCTGGCCTCGCGCTCAGTGCGACGCCGGGGCCATCAATGCTTTATGTTTTGTCGCGCAGTGTTGGTCAGAGCCGCGCGGCCGGGCTGGCGTCGGCACTCGGTTTGGGGCTGGGCGGCATCCTGCTTGCAGTGGCCACTGCGATGGGACTGGCGGCCACATTTACAGAATTTAGCGAACTTGTCGTAGCCTTGCGTTACATCGGCTCTGCTTATCTGGTGTGGCTAGGCGTCGGGATGATACGCGATTCCCGAACCAGTGTTCCGGTTGCAATCAAGGCTCAGAAAGTCGTCCCCAGTTCATTTCGCACAATTATATATCAGGGCGTCCTGATAGAATTGCTGAACCCAAAGACTGTCCTTTTCTTTGCGCTATTCCTGCCCCCGTTTATCGATACGACAAGCGGGCAGGCCACGGAAACCAGTGTTCAAATCCAGCTACTTACACTCGGCGTCCTTGTGCCACTCACAGCGATTCCATCAGATATCTTCGTCGCCTACATGGGCGGCACCATGACCCAGGTGCTCAAACGCCAAGAGATTTTCGGCAAGTTTCTGGCATGGATTGGTGGACTGACGCTGATCGCCATTGCGATAAATCTGCATCTTGAGTTTATTTGATCTCGCCTGAACTGGGCACCATGGATCGTCCCTGGCCAACTGCAGATTGCGTAACGAACCCTGTTCTTTGGCGATGATGCAATCGTTAGTCCCGCGGACCGTGCAACACAGCTCAAATAGCCCGCGCCGAGTACCCTCGTGGCAATGACTGCCAGCCACGATACTTCGGGAACATGTTCCGCGCTCAGAGCTTCGCATACTGATCAAACCATTCCGCAGCCCGCGCTGTATCCCAGAACCACTGCAGCGAGAAGCCCGTTTCCGGACAGATAGCCACTGTCTCCTGCGCCAGAGACTCCGCATGCCGCGCCACCCGCAGCAAAGAGATTGGGAAACAGGCTGCCGTCGGTGGCGCGTACGCGACCACTTGCGTTTGTCTCCAGCCCGCCTTGAGTATGGAACAGCGCGCCAGTCACTTGCACTCCCATATAACGCGGCGAAAGCGGCGGCGTATCGAACTGCCGACCGAAGCGATCTCGCGCACCAGTGGGACGCGAGTTAATCTCATGGGTCAGCTCCGCTTCTGGCAGACCCAACGCCTGCGCAAGAGCTTCAGGCGTATCAGCAGATTTGACAGCCCCCTGCAATTCGGCCTGTTTGAAATCGGCGAATTGCCGCGCAATCTCGGCAATGCGGTGGTCAAAGATCGCAAAGGCCCGGCCGTCGGGCTGGGCAAGCACGGAACGGGCTGCTTCGGAATATCCTTGGCTCTCATCCCAGAAACGCTTTCCCTGACTGTTGACCTGAAAACCGCCCTGCGTGATCACCGCCCAGGTGATCAGAATGCCATGCGGATGCGCCACATTGCCGTGACCCTGATAGGCGCCCAAATGCCGGGTCGCCGCACCCAGCGCCTGCCCCCAGCGTATCGCCTCACCACGGTTTCCATCGTGACCGAACCAAACGGCGTTATCGATATCCGACATGTACTGTGCCACCATGGCGCGATTGCCGCCAAAGCCGTTGCAGGCGAGGATCAGCTTTTCGCAACCGATGGTCTCTGTTGCTCCATCGGGACGCTCAAGCCGCACACCAGTGATCTTGCGACCGCTGTGATACAGGGTCACGGCGCGCCGTTCGCAAATGATATCGATGTCCCGATCCTCGGCAGCTGCACGCAACCGGTCAATCAGCTCGGCCCCCGAGCGGGTGGGAAGACCGTGCATCCTGCGCCGACTGTGACCGGGATAATCAAAATCAGTCACCACCGAAAAGGGTAACCCGATCTCGTCGGTCAGCCAATCGATCACTGGTGCCGACCCGCGTGCGAGCGCATCCACCAGATCGGGATCATTTTCCGACTTCGCCTTTTTCTGGATGTCTGCGGCGAACAAATCCGCGTCATCCTCGATTCCGACCACTGCCTGCAGGCGGGTTCCGGCAGCCGGGATCAAGCCGGCAGACAGCGCGGTCGAGCCTTGTGGCACCGCATCAGCCTCGATCACAAGCACCTCTTGCCCCGCTTCGTGCGCAGCTAGGGCTGCGACAAGCCCACAGGCCCCCGCGCCAATGATCAGTGTGCCGACCTCAAAATCGAAACTCTCCGGGCTGGGGGCGATTTCAGGCATCAGCAGGGCCGTATTTGCTGCCTTTTTCGAGCATTTCAGGCGTGCCAATGACTGCGTTCAGCCCGTCGAAATCGAACATTCGCCCGGCAAAGGGCCGGTTCGATCCATTCGCCTGAAGGCTGGCATAATAATCCTGCGCGGTCCGCGCCAGCGCCCGCACAACCCCGCCCGGAAAGATCACGATGGAAAACCCCATCTTCTCAAGATCCCCTGAGGAGGATATCGGCGTCGCGCCACCCTCGACCATATTGGCAAGAAGCGGAATCCGCCCGGCAAAGCGTTCGGTGGCCGCACGCATTTCGTCCGCAGATCGAAGCGCTTCGATAAACAGCACATCCGCGCCCGCCTCGATGTAACGTTCGGCACGGTCAAATGCAGCCTCTATGCCTTCGACAGCCACCGCATCGGTACGCGCGATGATCAGCGTCTCGTCCGAGTGGCGCGCATCGGCCATCGCCGACAGCTTACCCACCATTTCCACCGCCGGGATCAGGG
Organism: Puniceibacterium sediminis; assembly: GCF_900188035.1. Classification (GTDB taxonomy): domain Bacteria; phylum Pseudomonadota; class Alphaproteobacteria; order Rhodobacterales; family Rhodobacteraceae; genus Puniceibacterium; species Puniceibacterium sediminis. The sequence goes on from NZ_FZNN01000015.1 coordinate 27,825, forward strand.
ACTTATCCGCCAGATGACCACAGCGCTTGGGATAGGTCTGATCTTCGACCTGAAGCGCCGAAGCGCCGGCGCGTTCGTACTGGCGCATGGTCCGCTGCGCGTTCAACGCGTTACCAAAGCCGGTATCCGCATCAATGATCACTGGCAGTCCAGTCCTGTCCGCGATCAATGCCATCGTGTCGGCCATTTCCGATGCAGTGGACAACCCGATATCGGGGCGCCCCAGCCGGGTATAGGCGACCGCCGCACCACTCAGATACAGCGCCTCAAACCCCGCCTCAGTGGCGATCGCAGCCGTAAGGCCATCATAGACGCCGGGCGCGGTCAGGATGCGCGGCTCTTGCAGCCTTGTGCGCAGGCTCATGCCGTGCCCTCCAGCCATTCAACGGCCTCGGCGCAGGTCCTTTGCGCACCAAGGGACCCAAGGGAAACCAGTGTGGCGTCATGTACCTCTGGCCGGAACGCAGCGCAGCCGTCGCTCAGCAGGATGGTGTCAATGTTGCGCAGGTGGGCGTCCCGCAAGGTCGAGGCGACACCACCATTGGTCACGATCCCGCCGATGATCAGCGTGTCAATATCCAGCGCGCGCAGGATATATTCCAAACGCGTCTGGTAAAACGCAGAATAGGCGACCTTTTCGACGGTGTAATCCGCAGGAGCCAGATCCTCGACAAGGGAATGTCCGAAACCGCCGGGGGCGAAATCGCCTTTGGTAAGAAACGGTCGCAGCTCTTTGAGATGCGGCGCGATCAGCGGGGCGCCGCCCGGGCCGGGCACGAGCGTGAACTGTGCGGAGACATAGGTGCCGCCCTTGGACCGTAATGCGTCAACCACCCGTGCGATCCGTGAAGGCAGCGCCTTGATGCTGTCTGCGCCCTGCCCCGCGCGGCCATAAGCCCCTTCGGGGTGCAAAAAGTCATTTTGCAGATCGATTGTCAGCAGAGCCGTCCGTTTCGGGTCAATCTGAGAGATGTCCATTATGCGTCCTCCCGGGTGATGATCGTGTTGCCATAACTGTCGACGCGGCCAATCAACCCAGGTTCTATCAGCACGGTTGTATCGGGCTGCTCCAGAATGGCTGGTCCGCTGATTTCGGCACCCACCGGCAGTGCCAGACGATCATAGATCGAAGTGCTGAACCATGCGGTGCCGAAATGCACATCGCGGTGTCCCTTAAGTGCTTCCTCTGCCAGCCCCCCCACGGGGGCCAGTGTCGACAGGTCGAATTTAGGGCGTTTTCCGGTCACCGCCGAACGCAGGTTCATCACCCGGCGCACGCCTTTTTCCAGAAGCCGACCGTATGCGGCCATATAGGCGGCATCAAAGGCTTCGGCGATCTGTGCCAGCGTTGGCGCGACGACCGTCGTGTCGTTCACTTTGACCGTCAGCGGCACCGACACCGTATGAGTCTGCCCCAGATAGGCCATATCCAGTTCAAAGCTGATCTCGCGCGCTTCAAACGTGGTTCGGGACGCCGCCAGCATCGCAATCCCCTGATCCACATGCGCCTGCATGAAGCGACACAGGGTGGCAGTGTCCAGTGCATCGGCAAGGCTGTTGATGGTCTGCACAAAGTCCTGCCGCATATCGGCAATCACACAGCCCATGGCGCTGGTGACACCGGGATACCGCGGCACAATCGCCCTGCCAATGCCGACATCGGCAAGCATTGCCCCGGTGTGCAGCGCGCCGCCCCCGCCAAATGGCATGAAGGCAAAACGCTTGGGATCAAAACCGCGTTCAATGCTGACCAGCCGGATCGCCCCCGCCATACGGCTGTTGGCGACGCGCAGAATGGCTTCGGCAGCTTCCACCGTCGACAGGTTCAGCGGCGCGCCGACATGAGTGTCAATCGCTTTCGACGCTGCCGCTACATCAAGCCGGGTCAGTTTTCCGCCAATCGGATTATCGGGATCAATGCGCCCCAAAACCACGTTGGCATCTGTGACTGTCGGGCGTGTGTTGCCCAATCCATAGGACACTGGGCCGGGATTGGATCCGGCGCTTTCCGGCCCGATGTTGAGCAGCCCGCCCTTGTCTACCCAGGCAATGGAACCGCCGCCTGCTCCGATCGTCGTGATTTCAATCATCGGGGTGCGCACCACCATGCCGAAATCGATCGAAGTCTGCGGCGACAGGATCGACTGCCCGCCCGCGATCAGAGACACATCAAATGAGGTTCCCCCCATATCACCCGTAATCACATCGGGAAAACCCGCGGTGTCGGCGATATAGGCGGCAGCGATGACGCCTGCCGCCGGACCGGACAACGCCGTGCGGACCGGAAGCTGGCAGGCCGTGCCAACGTCCATGACGCCGCCGTTGGACTGCACGATCATGAATTCGCCGTCGAATCCGCCGCCTTTGAGCGCGGTCTCAAGCCGGTCGAGATAACCCGAAACCTCTGGCTGTAGATATGCATTCAGCGCGGTGGTGGAAAACCGTTCGAATTCACGGATCTCCGGCAGAATTTCGTAAGAGGCCGAGACATGCGGAGTGGGCCAGATTTCCCGCAGTGCGGCAACAGCAAGCGCTTCGTTTTCAGGATTGGCATAGGAATGGGCGAAAAGCACCGCCACCGCCAAACAACCCTGATCCAGCAACTGTTGCGCCGCCGCCCGAACAGCATCCAGATCAACCGGCACGCGGATCGTACCGTCAGCCAATGTGCGTTCGGGCACCTCAAGCCGCAGATCGCGCGGCACGACAGGTTCAAAATCGCCGCGCAAACCCCATGTCCGGGGGCGGTCACGGCGGCGCATTTCCAGCACATCCCGCAACCCCTGCGTGGTAATGATACCGATCTTTGCACCCTTGCGTTCCAGCAGCGCATTCGTTCCCGCCGTGGTGCCGTGCACAACGACGGCCACATCCGAAAGGTCGCTGACCTGTCGGCCTATGCCATCAAGGAAACCACCCGACTGGTCCGGCCGCGTGGTCGGCACCTTGGCAACGCTGGCGGTGCCTGCGGCTTCGTCCAGAACGAACACATCCGTAAAGGTGCCGCCGACGTCGACGCCGATCATCTTTTTGCCACTCATGCCTGCTGCTCCTGCCATGCGGTTCCATAAAGCCGCTCTGCCTCGGCTGCGCTCAGAAAACCGAGCGCAACATCGCGCGCCACGGCTGCGGAATCACGTGCAGCTGCTGGCCCGTAGCCGCCGCCACCCGGGGTTTCAAGACGCACCGCCTCGCCCGCTTTCAGGGGAATGCCACGCATCTTTGATGTCATCGGGGGACAGGCCTGCGCGCCATCCTGATCATAGGAAAACTGGTTCAACGCCGCCTCGCCGCCCCCCGCGACCCCCTGCGGGGCAAAGCGACCGCGTTCGCCGAACAGAAACGCTTCGGCGCCGTTTTCCTCAAGCACCTCAATCTCATAGACCGCACCAAGACCGCCCCGGTGCTGGCCTGCACCGGCACTGTCAGGACGCAGGGCCCACTGCCGGAACATGACCGGATAGGCCGCCTCAAGAATTTCCAGTGGCGGAATCGTCGCCGTCGAGATCGGCGCATTCCCGTGGTTCAACCCGTCGGATTCCAGCGATCCGCCATGGCCGCCCCCGTAAAATGAGAACATGACCCATGGCTGACCATTGCTGCGCCGCCCGGCTATCGACAGTGCGTTGATCGTCCCATAGGCATTGGCGACAACGCGATCCGGCGCGGCCTGTGCCGCCGCCGAAAAGATCACGTCAATCATCCGCAAGATGGTTTCTGTATAACCGCCGACCGGTGCCGGAAATTCCGCTGCCAGCAGGGATCCTTCGGGGATCTTCACCTCGATCGGGCGCATCACACCAGCGTTTGCAGGCAAGGCGGGAAAGATGTGTTTGATTGCAACATAGGCGGTCGCTACCGCGGTGGGCAGCGCAATGTTGACAGGCCCGGCACAGCGCGGCGCCGTCCCTTCGAAATCCAATACCATGCGGTCGCCGCAGATTTCCAGCGACACCGCGATCGGAAGGGCTTCATCCTTGATCCCGTCGTTGTCGAGGTAATCCACCGCCTCCCAGCGGCCATCGGGCAGCGCCGCAAGCTCCGCCCGCATCAGCGTTTCGGCGCGATGTCCCAGTGCCTCAAGCGCGGCGCTGACTGTCGCTGCTCCGTATTCATCCAGCAGCTCATCCATACGGCGCACACCAAGATCAAGTGCGCCAAGCTGACCGTTCAGATCACCCATAGCGGATTGCGGCAGACGAGTATTTCGCATCAGAATATCAATGATATCCTGATTCATATGGCCTTTTTGGGCAAGCCGGACGGGCGGCAGAACAAATGCCTCTTGAAAGACATCCGTAGCGGCCGGGTTATAGTTTCCCGGAACGCCGCCCCCCAGATCATGCCAGTGACCCACCGATGCAAGATAGCAGAACAGTTGTCCGTCGCGAAAATAGGGTCGCACAAGACGCATGTCGTTGAGGTGTGTCCCGCCAACATGCGCGTCGTTGAAAATCCAGATGTCACCATCTTCGGCCTGACCGCTGACAGCAGCCTTTTCGATCACCGCCTTCACTGCAAAGGACATGACCCCGACAAATATCGGCAAGCCGGACTTGCCCTGCACCAGCGTATCGCCGCTGGTGGCATGATAGAGCCCGTGGGATGCATCATGCGCCTCGGCAATGATCGGATTGAAGGCAGAGCGGAACAGGGTGGCGTCCATCTCATCGGCGATCTGCTCCATCCGCCCGGCAAGCACTGCCAGCGTGATCGGATCAATTTCTGCATGCTCAGTCACGGGCGTACCTCAGCCATATCGTTCCAGACCTCTTGTTTGATGATTTTGCCGCCAGCGACCTCGAACCGGTCGATAAAGCGGATTGCGTCAAAGGGGGTGCCATCCAACCAGACACCCGACAATGTGCCGCGCATATAGACCGTCGCCGCTTCGCCCGCGCCCTGGAACGCTTCGGCCGCCTCATAGGTCTTGCGAACCTCGCGGTAACGTAGTCTGGACCAATCGAGCAGCTCCTGCAGGTCATGCATCGCGGGCGCACCGGGAAAGAGCATCACGAATCCCTCCCCCAGAAACTCACGCGCCGCGCCAAGGCTGCGCGCCTCCATCGCATCCAGATAACGGCGCACGATCACGGCCGGATCAGGCAGCGCCGGTGCAGGTTTTTGCTGAACGCGTCCACGCATGTACTGGGCCGCGCTGCGTTCGTGGATCATGACGCTAATTGCCTCTGGTGCGGCGGGCACAACCAGACGCACCGCATCTGTCAGGGCCACCCCCAGCCGGGTCTTGTCCGCGCGATCATAACCTTCCAGCAGATGCAGTTCGACAATAGGCATGGGGTCGCTCCTCAGGCAGTTGTATCTTTTGTAATACATCTTAATGTTTATTCAAAGCATAAATTTTGCCGCGATTGTCATACAAATTTCTTGCGTTTCAAAAACCAGCCGGTACCCTGATGTGCAAATGACGGGGAATCTGCCGATGCGCGATCACGTGAAGTCCAGCCTGCCCGAGGGAGGCAAGGCCCGCCGGGTCTATCTTCTGCTGCGTGACGAAATCCTCAACAGCGTTTATCTGGCGGGCGGGCTTTTGCCGGGCGAACAGCGGCTGGCACAGCAATTTGATGTCAGCCGGGTCACGATACGGCGCGCTTTGGATGCGCTTGAGGCGGACGGGATGATTGACCGCCGCGCAGGCAGCGGCACCACCGTGCTACCCCAAAAAGAGGCCGGGACCATCGCAGCCGACATGACCATGCTCATTCCCCAGCTGGTCGAGCTTGGTCAGCATTCGGCCCGATTGCTATCGTTTTCCTATGGTCCCGCCCCCGAGGTTGTGGCGCGGGACATGGGGCTGACGCCGCAGGCCCGCGTCCAGCGTGCTGTGCGGGTGCGGATTGCCGATGGCAGCCCGTTTTCGCACCTCACCACCTATGTGCCCGAAAACATCGCAGCAAATTACTCAGAGTCCGACCTTGCTGCAACACCTCTGTTTCGGCTGTTGGAGCGTTCGGGCGTTCAGGTAGAGGCGGCGCACCAGACCGTCAGCGCGGCTCTGGCAACTCCGGAAGTGGCCGAAGCCTTGGAGGTGTCGGTCGGCTCTGCCCTATTGTCACTCAAACGGATCGTGCGCGATACCAATGGGCGCGGCGTCGAATATCTCTCCGCGCTTTATCGCCCGGACCGGTTCCAGTTGGAAATGACGCTAAGCCGGGTCGGCGAAGGCGGCGCGCGCCATTGGGAGCCAGTTATCGGCGACAAGGGGGACAAGGCGTGAGCCAAACCCTTCTGGACAAACTCTGGGCTGCACATGAGGTGCGCCGCAATGACGATGGGCAGTCCCTGCTTTGGGTTGATCGCCATCTTGTGCACGAGGGTTCCCACCATGCATTCGGCAAGCTCGCCGCGCGTGGCCTGCCGGTGGCAGAACCGGACCTGACATTCGGCGTCGCAGATCACTATGCGCCCACCGGGGATCGCGGCCGCATTACCGATCCAGCCATCGCGAAAATGATCGAACGGCTGGAAACGCATTCGCAGCAACATGGCATCACGCTTTTCGGACTCAACGATCCGCGTCAGGGCATCGTCCATGTCATCGGTCCGGAGCAGGGGCTGACCCTTCCCGGGCTGCAAATCAACTGCGGCGACAGCCATACTTCGACCCACGGCGCGTTTGGGGCACTGGCCTTTGGCATCGGCGCCACAGAAGTCGCACATGTGCTGGCAACCCAGACCGTCTGGCAGACCAAGCCGCGCGCGATGCGGATCACCATCGACGGATGCCTTGGCCCCATGATCAGCGCCAAGGATATCGCCCTCCACTGGATTGCGCTGTTGGGGACCGACGGGGCCCGTGGCCATGCCATCGAATACGCAGGCGAGGCGGTGCGCGCACTTTCTATGGAAGGTCGCATGACCCTGTGCAACCTGTCGATCGAAGGCGGCGCCCGGTTTGGCATGATCGCCCCTGACGAGGTGACATTTGCCTATATCAAGGGCCGCCCGTTCGCGCCCAAAGGTGCCGACTGGGACGCTGCCTTGGACGAGTGGTTGCGGCTCAACAGTGACGATATGGCTGTCTTTGACCGCGAAGTTCGCCTTGATGCCGCCGAGATCGCGCCGACCTTGACCTGGGGGACCACGCCGGAACAGGCGCTGCCGATTACTGGCAGGCTCCCCAATCCCGCCGATCTGCCCGAGGATAAGGCCCGCGCAGCCTCGGAAGCACTAGAATACATGGGGCTTCACGCAGGGCAAGTGCTGGACGGGGTGCCCGTGGACCAAGTGTTTCTAGGCTCCTGCACCAATGCAAGGATCGAGGATCTGCGCATCGCCGCCGCCGTATTGCGTGGCCGTATGGCCAAGGTCCCGGGCATCGTCTCGCCCGGGTCGATGCTAATCCGCGCCCAGGCAGAACGCGAAGGACTTGATCAGGTGTTCACGGCGGCGGGGCTGGAATGGGTGGCGTCCGGATGCTCGATGTGTGTCGGAATGAATGGCGATCTCGTGGCGTCCGGAAAGCGCTGTGCCTCTTCCACCAATCGCAATTTTCGCGGCCGTCAGGGCAAAGGTGCACGCACCCATCTGATGTCCCCCGCGATGGTGGCCGCTGCCGCCGTCACCGGCACTCTCACCGACCCGCGCCCGCTGCTTGAAGGACGTCTGTAATGACAGGATGGACCAGGCATGACGGCACCGCAGTGGCCCTGCCGCGCGACAATATCGACACGGACCAGCTGATCCCTGCTCGGTTCATGTCCGCCTCGCGCGCAGAAGGGTACGGCCAATTCCTGCTGCGCGACCTGCGCGAGGGCGATCCAGGCTTTCCGCTCGACCGTTTTCCGCAGGCCAGCATCCTGCTGGCAGGGCGCAACTTTGGCTGCGGTTCCTCGCGCGAAGCGGCGGTTTATGCGCTGGTCGATGCGGGCATCCGTTGCGTCATTGCGCCCAGCTTTGGCGATATCTTCGCCGCAAACGCCGTGAACAACGGACTTTTGCCCGCGCGGGTCGCGGAAACTCCGGCGATGATGCAGGCGCTTGCGGGCGGGACTGCCCCCGCTTCCATCGACCTCAAGGCCAGCCAGATCGAAATCAACGGCACGACCCTAACCTTTGATCTGGCGCCGGCCTGGCGCACCAAGCTGATCAATGGCTGGGACGACATCGACCTGACCCGGGCCCATCTGGACGAAATCCGCAGCTATCGCAACCAGCGCCACGAACGTCAGCGCTGGAGCTGGCCCGCACCACAGGATCCGCAAAGCTGACGCGCTCAGCCTTCGGCATTACCAGGGCTTCGCGCCCGCTAATAAGCAACGTCGGCTCTGAACCGGCTCACAACAAGGAGACCATAATGAAGCACACAGTCATCAGAGGCCTGACAGCCGCGTCTATCGCGCTGAGCAGCCTCGCAACGGCAGGCGCCGCCCAGGCCGAAGATACGATCTCTGCCGTCCATGCCTTTCCCGAGACGCTGATCTATACCAAGAGCTTTCTCAAGTTCGTCGACGAGGTAAATGAGGCCGGCGAAGGCGTCGTCCGCATCGACGTGCGCGGTGGTCCCGAAGCGATCGGCATGTTCCAGCAGGCCGATGCCGTGCGCGACGGTATCGTCGACATGGTCTATACGGCCAGTTCTTTCTATGGCGGCACCGTACCGGAAAAAGACGCTCTGGTGGCTTCGAACATCACGGCCGTCGAGGCCCGCGCCAATGGCGGGATTGAACTGATCGATCAGATCCATCAGGAAAAGATGGGCGTGAAATACCTCGGCTGGTTTGATTCCGGCGTTTGCTACAATCTGTGGACCAAGGATGAGCCAAAGTTCGACGCCGAAGGCAATCTGGATATCAGTGGGCTGAAGCTGCGCGGAAATGCCGTCTACAACGCGTTCTTCAAGGAATATCTGGGCGCGCAAGTCATCGACATGTCGACAACAGATGTGTTTGCCGGGCTCGAGCGCGGCGTGGTTGATGCCACCGGCTGGACCCAGATCGGCCTGATCGATCTGAAATGGAATGATTTTCTGAACTACCGGATCGAACCCTGCTTCTTTTCCACCGATCTGGGCGTGATCGTGAATCTCGAAAAGTGGAATTCCCTGTCCGACGAATCCAGGAAGATCCTTCAGGATGTTGCCATCGCGCATGAGAAATCCAGCGTCGAAGAGATGCGCGCAAAGCGTGACGAAGATTTCGCAGCGCTCGAAGCAGGCGGCATGAAGGTGATTTCCCTCGAAGGCGACGCCAAGGCGAGCTACCTCTCGGCGGCCCGCGAAAAGACCTGGGAACGTATGAAGGGCCTGATGGCCGAAGCACCCCAGGGAGATGGCAACTATGACAAGCTGATCGGCCTGTTCTACGACGCCAACGCCGACAAATAGTCCCGCGACGACGGCCCCGCGATCCGGGGCCGTCGTTCGTTTTCATCCGGAAAGGAGTGGTCATGCGCCTGCTGGCCCGAGCCTATGATACGGTTCTCTATGCGATGGCATCCGTGTCCGCAGCCATGCTGATATGGCTGATGGTCTCGATCGTCATCTCCGTGCTGATGCGCAATGCGGGGTATCAGCCCTATGCATGGCTGTTCACATCCTCTGAATACGCGGTGCTTTACCTGACCATGCTAGGTGCGCCCTGGCTGGTGCGCGAAAAAGGCCATGTGCATATCGAACTTGTCACCGCCGCTCTGCCCGCCGGGCTGCAACGGCTGGTTTCGCGGGGTGTTGCGCTCGCCTGTGTGGCAGTGTCGCTGATCCTTGCCTGGAAGGGCCTTGATCTGGTTCTGACCAACATCGCGCGCAATGACTATGACGTGCGGGCCTATTACTTTCCGCGCTGGCTCCTCACGATCTCATTCCCCATCTGCTTCAGCGTGATGGCTGTTGAATTCGCCCGCTTCGTTTTTGGCAATGAGTTGCTGCATTCAGGCAAGGCCGGAGTACACGAATAATGGACTGGTACGAAGCACTGGGGCTGCTGCTGGGCTCCATCATGTTCCTGATGGCCTTGGGCATGCCGGTGGCGCTGGCGTTCCTCGCGGCGAATATCCTTGGCGCATGGATCTTCATGGGGGGTGAACGCGGTATCAGCCAGCTGCTCAACAACGGACTTGGATCCCTGACCAGTTTTGCACTGGTGCCGATCCCGCTGTTCCTGCTCATGGGCGAGATCTTTTTCTATACCGGACTTGGCGAACGTATGTTCAATGCCATCGATCGGTTGCTGGGCAAGCTCCCCGGCCGACTTAGCTATGTCACGGTGATCGGGGGCACAGGGTTCTCAACGCTTTCAGGGTCTTCCATGGGTTCGACCGCGCTGCTGGGCAGCCTGATGGTCCCCGAGATGAACAAGCGCGGCTATAAGAAACACATGAGCATCGGCCCCATCCTTGGCACCGGCGGTCTGGCAATCATCATCCCTCCCTCGGCTCTGGCCGTGCTGCTGGCCACGCTGGCACAGATTGATGTGGGCGCATTGCTCATCGCCGGGATCATTCCGGGCCTGATCCTTGCCTGCCTGTACATTGGGCTTATCTATCTTCAAACCAAGATCGACCCGGATGCGGCGCCCGCCTACGAGGTTTCACCGATGGCGCTGTCGGCCAAGCTAATGCTTGTCCTGCGCGATGTGGTACCGATGATGGGCGTCATGGTGTTGACCGTGATCGGGATGATCAGTGGATTTTTCACCCCGTCCGAAGCGGCTGCCTTTGGCGCACTTGGTGTGCTGATCCTGGCTGCGATCTTTCGCTGCCTGACCCTCGACGCAATCAAGAACTCTGTGATCGGCGCACTCAAGGTCACGCTGATGGCCTACTTGATCGTTTTCGGTTCCGCCACCTTCAGCCAGCTTCTGGCATTTTCCGGGGCCTCATCCGGGCTGATCCACTGGGCGACATCCTTTGATCTGGCACCAGTGGCGATGTTGTTGGTGATGTTCGGCGTGCTTCTGATCCTTGGCATGTTCATGGAACAGATTTCGATGATGCTACTGACCGTGCCGATCTTCTTTCCGCTGGCGGCATCCTTGGGGTTTGACCCCGTCTGGTTCGGCCTGATCATGCTGCTGGCTCTTGAAATCAGCTTCACAACACCGCCCTTCGGGCTTCTGCTTTTTGTGATGAAAGGCGTCGCACCGCCCGAGACCACCATGCGTGAAATCTATACCGCCGCCTTCCCGTTCATCGGTTGTTCATTGCTGTTGGTGCTGCTGCTGATCATCTTCCCCCAATTGGCACTCTGGCTGCCCGGGTAACCGCCCAAGAGCATTCGGATTTTATCTCATGGACGGCTTTGATGATATGACCACTTTGTCTCGTCCCGATGCGCATGGTGATACTGTGATGGGGAAAGCGTCATCTCGAGCTTCTCTAGCGCGCCCACACGCAGGTCTGTCCAGAAAAGATGCCCTTCCTTTACCACCGAAACCAAGTAATCACCGCCTAAGCTGCGCCTAGCCCTGCATCATCCAACTGCTCCCGATCCGGGAGGTCGCGCAGCGTTTCCAGTCCGAAGGCGACCAGGAATTGCGCGGTGGTTACGAAAGTGTAGGGCGCGCCACGACTCGGGCTGCGTGGGCCGGTGGCGATCAGACCACGGGCGTGTAGCCGTCCGATCAGCTCGCGGCTGATTTCTTTGCCGAAGATATCCTTCAGCCCGTCACGGGTGACCGGCTGATGATAGGCGATGGCGGCCAATACCGCGACGTCGAACTCGTTTAGGTCCAGATCCTGCCCGTCCACATCGGCTGCTGCCCGGATCGACGCGGCATAAACCGGCCGCGTCCGCAGCATCCACCCGTCTGCGACGCGGACAGCCTCATAGGGGCGTTCGGCAAGCCCGATCATCAGATCCTCAATCAGCAGCTCTACCGAGGCGCCCTGCCCCACGACCTTTGCCAGCGCCTCGCGCGACACCGGCGAGGCGGAGGCGAAGAGCACCGCCTCGATCCGCCGCATCCATTCCCGCCAGCGCAGCTCGGGCGGCAAGTCCTGCAGTTCTTGGTCAAGATCGGGTTCGGGCTGTTTCTTCATATTCACAACCCATAGAGCCGGAAGGTCGCCCGCCCGGTCAGCTCGCGCACCGCGCCCAATTCAACCAGCCGATCGCAGAGGCGCCTCGCCGCGCGATCAGGCAGCGGTAGCGCCACAGGCGCAACAGCGTCCCATCTCAGAAACATTTCGACCGCCGCATCTGCTCCCTTGGCGCGTAGCTTTGGCGAAACCGCTCTCAGCCGAACCGCGCGACGGGTCAAGTCGGCGGCGATCCGCACCGCCTCGGCAGCGGCGGACACAACGGCCCGGTGGCACGCCATCCGCAGGTCGTCCCCACCCTTGCGCAGGTCCCTCGGTTTCAGCCCGGCGGCCAGCAACGGCACAATGTGGTCCCAACCCAATGCCTGCGCCATAGCGGCATCGGCCAGGATCAGCGCCGTGGCCTCGGCGCGCGGTCGGTCCAATAAAACGGCCTCAAGCACCGCCGATGCCCGCACTACAGGGGCACCCTGCCCCGGATCAAGCCAAGTTGTGATCTGGTTCGGTGCCTGCGCGGACAAAGCCCGATGCAGTGCCTTGATCGAGAGTGGCCTTTCCACGGTCCGCCGCCATTGCAGGTACACGTCCCCCGCTGGCCCGGGCTGATCGCCGGGGCGCAGCAGGTGCAACGCGTCACGCAACTCCCCTGCCCTTTCCATCCGCCCCGAAAACCCTACACAGGCCTCTGCGGCGCGCAGCGCCAGACGTTCCCGGAACAACGCTTGGGGGACATCTCCTCGCCCCAGCACCATATGCAGCGTGGCGAGCGCTCCTCCTGACAAAAAGGCCACATCTTCAATTGTTTGCTCACGCCCCGAGGAGACCCAGCCCGGCATCCTTGGTAGGGTTTGCGGGTCGTGCAGCGGATCAGGTTTCGTATATGTCATGCCACAAGCCTAACTCAAGGCGGCGCTTTCCACCACAATATTGCGTAGTAACCGCCGCAACTTGTGGCTCACTTTTATGTCCGATAATCCAAACCTATTGGCCAGAACCGAGAGCCCTAAGATAATGGATCTGGACGGGTGCGCCGACACCGGCGCCGAATGGACAATGGCATCCATCGTGATCGAACCGAACTGTCCACACGGGACGCGCAGTCGCCTAACCGATCAAGTGGCGCCCATAGCGGACGAATTGCCCATACCCGGCGAACCAAGCGCCCCTCGCCACCATCGGTGTTCCTCTTAACTAAGCTCTGACAGGTAAAATGGCGTTGGGAAATGCCATGTCCATACGATCTGTCCACAACCCTGCCCTACCAGCACGAAGACACTCGGATATGCCGCCTCTTTCCTTCCCCGAAACCCAATTGCGTGACCGGTTTGGACACCGCAATTTCAACGACAGGTGTTCTGCGGGTTCCGGGGACAGGATGAAAGCGGCTGCGCGCAACCGCCCGTTCCCTTGCCGCGGCATCTGCGGCGCGGATCACCGGTTGATCCGCCATGGCCAAAATCAGTAAAAGAGTGTCTTATGTCCGATAATGAAGTTAAAATCCAGCAAAGAAACAGCGATGTTACATTATAAATCAATAGCTTAGAGACCTTTATGGAACAAGAACGGCAGTCAAAATACGATGGACAATCGCCCAAGCGCTCGGTAAACGCCCCCGTCCGCAATGCGGAAAGCCAGAGCACCTCACCTGAGACTGATGCTATGAGTGTTCCGCCCGGTTTGCGTGTCCCCGCGGCATCGGCTGGGTCGGACTCTCTCGATCATCTTGTCGATACTGCCAATATTTATACCGGCCAGCGCACCGCTCAGAACACTAAGAAGGCATACAAGCAGGATTGGACCCACTTTGCCAGTTGGTGCCGCAGACGTGGCGCAGAGCCCCTGCCCCCAAATCCGCAACTGGTCGGCCTCTACATAACGGACTGCGCGGCACCAGAGACAAAGACCCTTTCGCAGCCGTTGTTCCGCCCCCTTTCGGTATCGACCATTGAGCGAAGACTGTCCGGGCTTGCCTGGCACTACCAACAGCACGGGTTTGTTCTGGATCGCAAGGACTGTCACATCGCGACTGTGCTTGCCCATATCAGACGTCGACTTGCGCGGCCTCCAGTGCAAAAGGAGGCTCTGCTGGCCGAGGACATCCGCGCCATGTTCGCTTGCCTTCCCTTCGATTTGCGGGGCCTCAGGGATCGTGCGATCCTCCTGATCGGCTATGTCGGCGGGTTGCGCAGGTCCGAGATCGTGAGCCTGGATTATGGCCACGACGACAGTCCGGACTCCGTCGGGTGGGCCGAGATTGAACAGGATGGTGCCATCCTGTTCCTGCGCGGAAAAACCGGGTGGCGTGAGGTTGAGATTGGCCGCGGTTCATCTGATCAAACCTGTCCTGTCCATGCGCTGGAACAGTGGTTGCATTTCGCCAAGATCGACTGTGGACCGCTCTTCCGCCGCACCAGCCGTGACAACACGCGCGCTCTGGCCGCACGACTGTCTGATAAGCATGTTGCGCGGCTGATAAAGAAGACCATTCTGGATGCTGGCATCCGCAGTGATCTGCCGGAAAAAGAACGACTGGCACTGTTCTCTGGCCATAGCCTACGTACAGGGCTCGCTTCGGGCACTGAAGTAGACGCGCGTTACGTACAAAAGCAGCTTGGTCATACCTCTGTAGAGATGACCCGAAGATATCAACGCCGCGGCGACCGGTTTCGTGTGAATCTGACCAAAGGGGCAGGACTTTGACTTCGGCTTGCAGATAAGTGAAAGAGCTCGCCGGGCTCAAGCTCCCCGGGTTTTAAGGCGTGGATTAGACTGTGATGGCTACGCAATTGCGGTGTGCCTGTTCAGGTCAGATTTTGATGCACTTTCCCATCGCTGAAAGTCTACCCTGCCGCGGTGGGAAAGTGCATCAAATGGCGTTAGCGCCCGCCTCGTCAATTGGGAGCGGTGGGCGGATCGAGGTTTGCAACGGGGTGTCCACATATCTGGGAGCTAGTTGCTTTGGACTAATACCTACGATTTACCGCGGTAAATCGTTATCGCAGGAAAGTTTGTCATGTTGGGACCCCGTAGGATTGAACCCACCGGCAGCGCTCGTTTGGCACTACGCGACCACCGGCGATTGGTTCTCCTTGCTCATAGGCATTTATCATAGACCTGAGATATCCCTCAGGCCGAGAGATTGTCGCAATCTTTGAAGACAGATAGTCGAGGGTGTGGATCATCGCTTCCCATCCAATGACAGACAGTCCGTGGATAACGCCACTCTGTCCAAGTCCAATAAAGGAAGAAAAACTAAAAAGCGCTTCTGCGGCCTCTCGCTCTCTTTCGGGCGCGTTGGGGTAGAACTGCTGTAGCATCTCCGTTTTCCTCCAGCTTTCAACAATGAGGCGGGGATCAAAACGGATGTGCTCCTTTTTATTTTTTTCTTTTAGTTTTGACTCTATGTGCCGGACAGTCTGTCCGGCATCGACGGGACAAGTGTCCGCTAAAACGGCGGTTTTCATCGCAGTCTGATCCTGCTGTTGGTCAGAGTCTGCCCGGCTGATCTCTGCTTCGAACTGGGCAATACGGGCTTCGATGGCATCAAGCTCGTCAAGTGCCGTGGTCTTGCGACGGACAGCGCAGCGTAGCTGAATGCGCAGGGATTCGATCCAATCAGGGAGCTTGGGGCTAGACTGGAGGAAGGTCTTTAGGGCGGCCTGAAGACGGGCGCTGACGCTGTTCTTGCGGCTGCGCAGCAAAAGACGCTCTTCCTCGATCCTGTCCCGCATATCGAGCAGTTCGGCGTATCTTTCAAAAAGCGGGGCGATGTCGACGCCGTAGGCATTGACGATAAGGCCCTGGTTGTCACGTTCCGGAAAGCGTCGACCGTTACCACTCAGGCGTCGACGGATGAGGCCGACCTGCTCAAGACGGGTCTCGCCCCGGCGGAAGCGCCGCTCATCCATGCCGCAGGCTCTCTCTAGAATCTCTGCAATCTGCATGAAGGACACGTTGAGCTTGCTGGGGTCGAGCGGACCATGGGGCAGGACGGTCAGGTGGGCTCTCAGGACCATCACGTCCCGGTCCGTGAGGCCGAGTTCATGGCGTAACCCGGTGACCAGCGACAATAACTCCCACCGGTCCAGCAGGCGGGGCCCTGTACCTGGGTTTGGACAAGCCGATATCGCTTGTCCACGCGGCATTGCCGCGGACATTAATGTGTTCATTCAGATTTCAGACGGCAAAATTCGACCGTTCACCGAAAACCGGTGTTGAAAGTAATTCGGAAAGCGGCTAGAAAGACTTTGCTACAAGACCTATCCAGCCCTCTTCGGAACTTCGGTTTCGGGGGGGGCTTTTTTGTGCCGGTGTCTGCTCCTTTTGGTTTCGCCTGTAATAGGGCTCTGTGGCCCGCCTATTGGATTTACCGCGGTAAATCATTTTTATTGTTTTATATCAAATGATTACATGTCATCCCTCCTGTGCTGCTTCAAGTTCTGCCAAGAGTTCCACGATCTTTGCGTCGATTTTTTCAAGGATCTCGGGTGGCATGTTCTTGCGGGTGTTCACGACCAGTTGCTGTGGCTTGCGCACCGTCGAGACTCCGCCTCCAAAGAAATTGCGCCGACTTGCCTTGGGGGCAGGGGAGGGGGGCTTGTTCTTTGCGGCCCTGATCTGAAGGGCGTAGAGCAGAGCTTCGAACCGTTCAACACTGTCGGCAATGTCTTCGTTGACCAGAGCCCTGGCGGCGTCGGGTGAAATACCGTGGCGTGCCATGGTGGTAACAAGAGTATCCCATTTGCGACGCCCGACACCCCGGGCCGGGCCGATGGATAAAACGAGTTCCTCACCCACGGCCTGATAGCTTTTGATCATGAAGTTTATCAGCGTGCGGGAAATGTTCAGGAACTCGGCGATGTCCTTCTGGTCATAGCCCGCATTTACCCCCTGCGCCGCCGCACGGGCCCGCTCGATATAGCTTGTCTCCAGCCGGGCTGAGTTTTCGATGCCCTGCGCGATGAACGCCTCTCGGTCATCAAGCTTGGCGACGAAGGCCTTGATCCTCGGCAGAGCCAGACGGCGATGCGCCGCGAGGCGCCTGCGACCGACGACAATCTCGTAGGGCTTCTCGCCCTGTACCACACGGACAAGGATCGGGATTTGCTGGCCGTTCGCACGGATGCTCTCGACCAGACTGTCGAGGTCTTCTTCGACATTGATGCGATCCCTGATCGGGCTTTCCTGGATCTGATCAACCGAAATTTCCTGATAGGTCCGGTCGGCTCCGCCCTGCGTCGCAGCGTTGATATATTTGGAACTTGCCGCGCCGCCCTTGATGATAGGCTTGCGCCGGGCCAGCATCGGCTTTTGGTCGACCTTGTCCTGCCCGGACTCACTTGCCGGACCGGACTGATTTCCGAAGACTGATCGCGCCATCAGGCAACCTCCTCATTCTCGGAAACCCGACCGCGGCCGGCCATGATTTCCCCTTCGATTTCCAAAGCGATTCCATGAAGGCTTTCGAGGATGCGATCATAGGTCTTGCGAGTGAAGCTCGAAGGATCGACCTCCAACAGGGGGTTCATCGTGTTGCCGGCATCCGCGATCGCGGTCGAGGCCAGAAAGTCGGTATTTAGCATCGCGCTGCCCAGCGTGTTGCGCAGAAAGGAACTGAGCTGGAGTTGGGCCGGATCATTGGGCGAATAGCGCGTCAGAAGGATGCGGATGAAGTCGAAGCGCTTGTTGGGATCGACGCCTTCGATGCTGTCCAGGGTGCTCGATGCGAGGTCGAGAAACTTCACGAGGCTCACAACATCCAGCATCCCCGCCGAAAGCGGAATGAGCATCGAGTTCGATGCATAGAGCGCCGCGATCACGCAGAACGACATATGCGGCGGGGTGTCGAATAACACCACGTCATAGGCGTCTTCGACCAAGCTGAGGGCGTCAGAGATCCGTGAGTAGAAGGGGATGCCCTTGGCGGCGGCGCTTGCTGTTTCATATTCGAATTCGGTCAGCGAGATTGAGCCGGGGATGATGTCAATATTGGGGAAATACGTGGCCTGAATGGCATCGGCGATCGGAACACGCGCTTCGCCATCACCTTCCTCTTCGTAGCGCAAGACATCGTAGATCGACGGGGTGCCGTCGAGGTCTGCCTGAATGTCGAAAAGGTCCGAACAGCTTGCCTGCGGGTCGAGATCCACAAGAAGAACCTTGAACCCGCGCATCGCGAGGAACTGCGCGAGGTTGACCGCGGTAGAGGTCTTACTTACCCCACCTTTCAGGTTGTAGATCAACAGCTTGGTGGTGTTTTCTCCGTCAAGTTTGCTGGGATACATCTCGACCGGGATCTTACCTGCTTCAAAAAGCCTTTGCTGAATTTCAAGGATTTCCTCGAGCGAGAATGTCCTGCGGTTGCCGGGCTCCATGATACCCTGAGGCAGGTCGGGGATGTTCTTGAGGTGATGCCGGAGGGTGTTGTAGTTCACCCGGAAGCAGATGTCAGCCATCTCGCGGATGGTAAAGCGGCGCAGACCCTTGTCGGACTTGCGGGTGTCCGGTGCCAGAAGACGGCTGGATTGTTGACGCAGGGCCACATCCAGTGCTTCACTAAAAGCGCCCAGAGTCTCCGAGCCCAGAAGGTTTCTCATGCTGCTCTGTCCTCATTGGTGTTCTTTTTTAAAAGGCTTACATCAGTAAAGCTGCTCAAGTCTATAGAAAGCTGATGCGATTGACTATTCAGCGTGAGGTGCGGCTGGGTTGATGTGCGAGGATGTCTCGAATATATCATTTAAAACAAATGCTTGACGGGAATTTGCTGAAATGTGGAGGGCGCGTGAGAGACTGTGCAAGAAATATCCACAGGTTGTCAGAGGGGTCTGCGCGCTGACGGGGCGGACCTATGAGTAAGAATCGTCGAAGGCTTGTGAAGGGAGAAGGGGCTGCGCAGGACTTTTGGTCAAGCGATGAGTTCGAACCGGTGAGGTTTGAATGCGGTCATTTTGTGCAGAATGTGGGCGGCGGTCCTGATTTGAGTGTTCTGGCTCGGAAAGCTCCGCGCTTTCATTTCAGGGCCGAAGACCGTCTTCCAACGGCCCATTTGGATTTCCCCCGAGGGCGCTGATTGTGGCGGTGTCGCCAAGTGGATACGCGCGTCAGGGCGAGATACCAGCCAGTCATGGCAATTTCATTTTCCCGGCCACGTCCTAAAGGTTTTCGCGCCAGTCCCAGCTGACATCGGGGCGATGCCGGGCCGGAGAACGATTGATGGTGGACGAAGGCTGGTCACAATCGCCAACGCGATCATTCAAAGCGGTATCCCTTCGTAGATTCAGCCCGGAGAATAGACACAGTTGCCAGGCCGGGTGACGCGGGCAGAACGAACTGTGAAAGCCGGGGTGGCGCTGCTTTGACCGGGGGCTGAGGGCTCGCTGGCCTGAGCTGCCGGTGCAAAAACTCTGGGAATTTTTCGACCGTGCGCTACCTTTGAACCTGGCGACAGGGAGCACCGCGGATGGTCCGTTTGTTTTCACTGCTAGGTGTCCTTTGTTTCAGCCTCGGGCTGGAGGCCCAGGCGACGCCACTGCCAGGCGACCGCGATGCCTTTATGGCGCTTGCGAAAAAGGGCTGGGTCTATGAGCTGCGCACGGCGATGTGGAAGCACGACCCGCTGACCCCACCCATCGTGATCAACGGACGCGATCTGGCGGGCGCTGCGATATGTGTTGTGGGAGAAACGCCACATCCGCAATCGCGGGCCGTGATTGACACCTTTCGTGCGCTGATGGCGGATGTCTTTGGCAAGCCGCTGCCGCTGCGCTATGCGGGTGGGGGGCTGGAGTTCTGCGGCACCGGGCGGGTGGTGTACATCAGGCTCTATTCGGATCGGCCGCCACATGTAGCCCTGAACGCGGATCTGCGGCGGATGGACGAGGTGTTCGAATTCGGCCTGCCGCGAGGGCGGGAACAATCGGTGATATCGCCAGCACAAGCGCAGACGTTTTTTGGCCGGAAGGGCAGGGCGACGCATGTTCTGGTCAAGCAACCAGCGCCGGGCGACACCACGGATCTGGAGGCGGCGTTCTATGCGTCGATCATGATCGAAGAGCTCTACCAGACCTTTACCTATGGCATGGATATCCTGCATTTCGACCCCAAAGCCAACTTTGTGTCCAAGCTTGAGGAATTTCCGGTCTATCTGCGGAATTTCCCTTGGGATTCAAAGCGGTATATGCAGGGATTGCTGTCGTCGAACCCAAGCGGGCTTTGCCGTTTTGACGTGTTCATGCTGCATGCGCTGGCCGAAGCCCCGGTCGAGAACACGAATTCCGACGCGTTTCTGGAATATATCGGCGGGGCTTTTGAGCGGCTTGAATCCGAAACGGATGTGACCGTGGCGAACCCCGATTACGCACCCATTCTGGATGTAGCCTGTAGTGTCACAACGCAGTAATTGGCCCCGACTGCTACCTAGGAACATGTTTGTCGATTTCCCGGCCTGCGTTAGGCTTTGGCGCAAAGCACGTCAGGAACTGACGGCACGGGAGGATTCATGGATGCAATGACGGATCATGCGCCGGGCGGAGTTGCCGCCCTTGCGGATCATCTTGCCGAAGGGCTGGTCGGGCATGAGGTGCTGATAGAACGCCTGCTGATCGGCGTGCTGGCCGGGGGCCATCTGCTGATCGAAGGTGCGCCGGGACTGGCCAAGACCCGCGCGGTCAAGCGTCTGGCCGAGGCGATGGATGGCGGTTTCGCCCGCATCCAGTGCACGCCCGACCTCATGCCGTCTGACCTGACTGGTACGCCGGTGTTTCGCCCGCAGACCGGCGCATTCGAATTTGTGCCGGGGCCGGTGTTTCACAACCTTGTCCTTGTGGATGAAATCAACCGCGCCCCGCCCAAGGTGCAGTCTGCGCTGCTAGAGGCGATGGCAGAGGGGCAGGTGACAAGCGGTAACGAGACGATGAAGCTGCCCGATCCGTTTCTGGTCGTGGCGACGCAGAACCCGATCGAGCATGATGGCACCTTTCCCTTGCCCGAGGCGCAGCTGGACCGGTTCCTGATGCATGTGGTCCTGCATCTGCCCGATCCGGCGACCGAACGGCGCATCCTTGATCTGGTCGAGGCAGAAGGGCAGGGCGTGGCGATAGCGCCGATGCAGCTGTCATTGGACGATGTGCGCGCTGCACGCCGCGCGGCGATGTCGGTGCATCTGTCGGGGCCATTGCGGGACTACATCGTGCGACTGGTGACCGCGACCCGCGCCGAACCTTTTGCCCGCGACATCGAACATGCTGTTTCGCCGCGCGGATCGCTTGCATTGGCGGCGGCGGCCAAGGCGCGGGCGTACCTTCATGGGCGCGATTTTGCCCTGCCCGAGGATGTGGCGGAAGTTGCCGGGGACGCGCTGGCGCATCGCATGGTCATGACCTGGCGCGCGGTGGCGGAGGGGCGCACGGCGCGGGCCCTGATCGCGGATGTGCTGCGCGCGGTCGAGGCGCTGTGATCCCCGCCCTGGACGTTACCGGCATCGCGCTGCGGGCCGAGGCGCTGATCGTGCTGCGGGGACGGGCCGGGATTGGTGGGGACACCGCGTTGTTATCTGCGCTTCCGGGTGGGTTCGTGACCAAACGGCGCGGCCACGGGCAAGAGGTGTCGGACGTGCGTGAATATGTGGCGGGCGACGATATCCGCCACCTTGATCGCGGCTCCACCGCGCGTACCGGAACGCTGCATGTGCGCCGGTTTCAGGAGGAACGCGACCGGGTGACCCTGCTTGTGGCTGATTTCCGGCCCTCAATGCTGTGGGGGACGCGGCGCGCGTTCCGGTCCGTGGCGGCGGCCGAGGCGCTGGCGATGATCGGTTGGCGCGTGATCGAAGCCGGCGGGCGCGTGGGGTTGCTGGCCCTTGGGGCGGGTGAATCTGTTGCGGTGCCGCTGCGGGGTCGTGCCCGTGGCATGCTGGGTGTGATTGGTGGTCTGGTGCGCGCCCATGAGGCGGCGCTGCAACTGGCGCTGGCGGGTGAACAGGACGATCCGCCGCTTGATGAGGCTCTGTCGCGGCTTGGTCGCATTGCGCCTGCGGGGTCGGAACTGGTCATCGCCTCTGGCTTTGATGGGCCGGGCGCGGGGTTGGCGGACCGATTGTCCGAACTTGCGCAGCGCCGTACGCCCCGGCTGATCTGGGTGCGTGATGACCTTGCCGCCAACCTGCCGCCGGGGACCTATCCGATCCGTCTGGTCGGTGGCGGCCGGGCGCGGGCGCGTATTTCCGAAGGTGCGCGGCCTGAGCCGGTTCAGGAAAGCATGATTGCGGGGTTTCCGGCGCTGCGGGTTGATGCCGGTGCAGCACCGGAACAGACGGCCCAACTGTTGAACGCGGCCTTTCCGCTGGACCGGGGGGCCTGACCATGGCCGACAGCGCGCTGAGCAAAGAGGCGATGCTGGAGGGGTTGCGCGACATCCGCCTTCCCGGTGATGCCCCCGGCGGGTTGGTGGCCGAAGGGCTGGCTGCTTTGGCCTGCGGGCTGCTGCTTGCCGTGCTTATTGGCGTGATCCTGCGCGTGGTGACCCGGGTTCGGCCCCGACGCGCTGTTCCCGAAGATCCGTTTCGTTCAATAGGCGCGCTGGCGGAAGAGGATCAGCGCCTTGCGCTTCTTCGGATGCTGAAGGCCCGCGCACCGGAACGGTATGCAGTACTGGCACAGGATCTGTATCAGCCGGGCGGTTTGCCGGATGTCGGGGCCCTCTGGGCTGAGGTGCGGCGCGATGATTGAACTGGCCAGTCCCTTGGCGTTGCTGCTGCTGCCGCTTCCGTTTCTGGTGATCTGGCTGCTGCCCGCCGCGCCGACGGGTGGTCCCGCGCTGGCTGTGCCCGAACGGATCGGGCAGGGTATCCTGGCCGGGGCGGGGCAGGGGGGCGAGGCCGCATGGAGGCGTCGGTTTGCGCCCTGGATGGTCTGGGTGCTGCTGGTTCTGGCGCTGGCGGGGCCAAGGCAGCTTGAACCCATTCCGGCGCTCAAGGTTTCGGGCCGGGATCTGGCGATTGTGCTGGATCTGTCGGGGTCGATGGTGCGCGACGACTTTTACCTTGATGGCGCGGCGATCACCCGGATGGCTGCGGTGCAGCGGGTCGGTGCCGCCTTTGCCCGCCGTCGCGCGGGGGATCGTGTGGCGCTGATCGTCTTTGGGTCCGAGGCGTATTACGCCGCCCCCTTCACATTCGACACAGAGGCGATTGCGCGGCAGATTGAAACCTCGGTCATTGGTATTTCGGGGCGGGCGACGAATATTTCCGACGCGCTGGGGCTGGCGTTGAAACGGCTGGAGACGTCTGAGGCGGACAGCAAGGTTGTGATCCTGCTGTCTGACGGGATCAACAATGCCGGAGCGACGAACCCGCGCGGGGTTGCCGGCCTTGCGGCGGATCTTGGGATCCGGGTGCACACGATTGCGCTGGGGCCAAAGGATCTGACGAACAGTGCGCCGGGTGAAAATGGCGTGGTCGATGCGGCCACATTGCGGGCCGTTTCCGACCTGAGCGGCGGGAGCAGTTTTCGGGTCCGCACGACCGAGGATCTGGTGGCGGTGACGGACGCCCTTGACCAGCTTGAGGCGACCGATAGCGACGGGCTTTCGGCGCAGGTCTTTGCCGAATTCTGGATCTGGCCGGCCGCGTTTGCCGCCATGCTTTGCCTCTGGATCGGGTGGAGGGCCGAGTGATGGAAGACGTTTCCCTGCTGCGCCCCCTGTGGTTGATCGCGCTGCCTGCGCTGGTGGTGCTGGCCGTGGTGATGCGGCGACGCCGCGCCGGGTTGGGGGATTGGGACAGGGTGCTGGACCCGGCGATGTTGCGGGCGCTGCGGGCGCTGGGTCATGTCGATGAGGCCAGAAGCGCCCGGCGGGGGCTGATGGCGCTAATCGCTGCCGGGCTGGTGGTGGTGGCGCTGGCGGGGCCCGCGCTGGAACGGCGGGATGCGGCGGCGTTCCGTAATCTGGACGGGGTCATCTTTGCGATTGATGCCTCATCGTCGATGGTTGAGAGTCCGCGCTGGCCGGCCCTGCAGACCATGGGGCGGTTCGGTATTTCCGCGCTTGGGTCGCGGCCCGCGGCGCTGTTGGTATTCGGCGGCGATTCCTATGTGGTGAGCGATATGACCGGCGATCTACGCCAGCTGGGCCAGACCCTGTCATTGATCGACGCCGAGACCGTGCCGGACAAAGGTAGCCGCCCCGAGCGCGCGCTGGCAGAGGCGGCGCTGATCCTGGATGAAGCTGATGTGCTGGCAGGCGACGTGGTGCTGTTCACCGACGGCGGCGGGCTGGGGCAGGCGGCAATGGCCAAGGCGGGGGAACTTGCGGCGCGCGGCGCGCGGGTGTCGGTAGTGAGTCTGGATGACCCGGGACCAGAGGTGCAGACATTGGTGGCGACGGGGCAGGGCAGGGTGTTCACCCTGAACGAAACCGACGCATTCGCCGCCTTCCTTGCGCAGGACGCGCGCGACCGGCTGGAAAAGCAGGATTATCCGCTGCTGTTCTGGTCGGATTATGGCCGTTTTCTGCTGCTGGTGGCGCTGATCCCCGTGCTGCTGCTGTTCCGCCGGAGGGGTGTGGCATGAGGTGGGTTCTGCTTGTCGGTTGCCTTTGTCTGGCGCTGTCGGCGATGCTGGGTGGGACCGCGCCGATGGGTCGGGTGCTGTTGTCGGCGGGGATGCCGGGACTTGCCGCCCCTCTGTTCAGCGATGCGGGGTGGCGCGGGGCGGCGCTATATCGCGCGGGGCGGTTTTCTGAGGCAGAAGTGGCGTTTCGCGCGGCGCGGGAGATGCTGAACCTTGGCAATGCGCAGGTGATGCAGGGGGCCTATGCGGCCGCGTTAGAGGCCTATGACGCGGGCCGGATGAAGGGCGACCCCGAAGCAGGCGCGAATTTCGATCTGGTTTCGGCCTATTACGCGGGTCTAGCGCTGGATCCCGACGCCGAGATTTCGTGGTTCGCGAAAAAGGACAAGAACGGCGAGGCGCAGCCGTCATCCGTCGCGCAGGGCAGCGCGCGGGCAGCCGGAACCGGGTCTGAGGCGACCAATGCCGGGGCGCTGATCGGGCTGCCTGAGTTGGAGAGCCGGGGCAG
Organism: Puniceibacterium sediminis; assembly: GCF_900188035.1. GTDB lineage: Bacteria > Pseudomonadota > Alphaproteobacteria > Rhodobacterales > Rhodobacteraceae > Puniceibacterium > Puniceibacterium sediminis. The sequence goes on from NZ_FZNN01000015.1 coordinate 52,896, forward strand.
GCTGGGGGTGCGGCGTGTGTTCGATGACAAGTTCATCATGGCCAACCGGCGCTGGCTGGCGACACTGCCGGACGTGCCGGGCGATTACATGGCCGCACGCATCACGTTCGAACACAAGCGGCGTGACAAAGCAGGCCTGTCACCACCCGAGCCGGAGGACCCGCGATGAGGTGGTTCGTGGTGCTGATCTGGGCGCTGACGTCGGTTGCTTGCGCCGCCCAGACGACGCAGGTGAACCCGGCGGACCTGACCCTAACCGTGACTGTCGCCAACGGGGATGTGGCGCCCTATGTGCAGGAAATGGTGTTGGTCACTATCGAGGGCCAATATCGTCGGCATGTCACGCGCGAGATAATGGAGCAGCCGGATCTGGAGGGCTTCAACTGGATGCAGCTGGGTCCGGACCAGTGGTATGATACGACCGAGCGCGGCAAGAAGGTCAAGAACCTCAGGCGGCGCATGGCGCTGTATCCGGACCGCCCCGGCACGCTGACCATCGGCGCGTTTACGCATCACCTGACGCTGACGGACGAGGGCGATGACTGGTTCCCGCATGACATTCAGTCCCAGCCAATCACAATAGAAGTGCTGCCCGCGCCCGAGGTCAAGTCCTGGTGGTTCCCGGTGCGTCACCTTGAGGTGTCCGACACCTGGTCGAACGCACCGGACCGGTTGAAGCCGGGCGAAGGTGTGCTTCGGGTGATCCGGGTTGAGGCGACAGGCGTGCCGCCCGACATGATCCCGCCGATGCCAGAGCTGCACTCGCCCTCGGCGATGATATTCGCACATCCCGAAAAACGGTTGGTGGAACTGTCCCCCGAAGGCCCGGTTTCCGTGGCTTTCTGGCGCTGGACGATCCGCCCGGGCAATCACACGTCTGCCATCGTAGAGCCGATCAGTTTTGACTATTTCGATACCCGCAACCGCGTGCCGCGCACGGTGACCATTTCTGCGCAGCGGGTGGCGATGGATGAATCCAGCCTGCCGGACCCGGTGCTTCCGCCCGAACCCGCGCGGCTGTTTGCGCTACCAGTGCTGATATTGTTCGGGGTCGCTTTGGCAGGGGGGCTGGGGGCGATCCTTTTTGGTCGGCAATTCGCCGGGTTGGACAGACTGCGCCAAGTCGCGCTGCTTGATCCCTTGCGCCGAAAGATGCGGCGGGCGGCGGCGGCGCGGGATCTGCCGGGGCTACGGCGCGCGGCGATCGCGATGCTGGCACGCGACGGGTATTCGGTTGCCCGGTGCGAGTTACTGAAGGATCTGGATCGGGACGCTTTCGGGCGCACGCCGGGGCACCTGGATGGGCGGGCATTCGCGCGGCGATTTCTGGCCTCCCGATGAGTTTGCGCCGAAACCTGCGCTGCGTCGCCGAGGTAGAGGGGCCAGCCGCTAACACTCCCCGGAGCATTTCGGGACAGATGAAGGCGCGCAGGGCGCTGAATGCGACCGATACCATTGGTTCAGTTGTCACAGGGCAAAGCGGCGGGCAGTCTTCGTACCATCGCGCGAAAAAAAACAGGGCGTGGTCAAGGGAGGGAATATTTCAATGGGACTGCTTTCAAATCTATTCGGCGGCGGAAGCGCTGCATCGAAACCGAGCGCGCCGCGTTACACCAATGTACGCATCCACCCGGCGGTGGATAACGGCGTAAAGCCCGGGTCAGCAAGCTTTTCGGGCGGGACGCTGAAGTGCCATTGCGCCAGCGACAAGGTCGAGGTCGAGGTCGGCGGCCAGACGGCGCATAATCACGTTTGCGGCTGCTCCCAGTGCTGGAAGCCCAAAGGCGCGGTCTTTTCGCAGGTTGCGGTTGTCGGCAGCGACAAGGTGACGGTGACCAAGAACGGCGAAAAATTGGACCGGGTCAACACCCATGCAACGATCCAGCGGTATGCCTGCAAAGGCTGCGGCGTGCACATGTTCGGCCGTATCGAAAACACCGGGCACCCGTTCTACGGGCTGGATTTTATCCATACAGAGCTGTCCCCCGCGTCGGGCTGGTCCGCACCGGAATTCGCCGCTTACGTATCGTCGATCATCGAGGCTGGGTATGACCCTGCCAAGATGGGTGACGTGCGCGGACGGCTCAAGGAACTGGGGCTGGAGCCCTATGACTGCCTGTCCCCGCCCCTGATGGATGCGATTGCCACACATATCGCCAAGGCGAAGGGCACCCTAAAGGCCTAAGGGCGCTGGGGAGTTTTTTGGGTCGTGAACCGTGTTTCGCGACCCGATCATCGCTTGCCATACAAATGTGCGTGGGAGTTGCGTGGCGGGTAACTTTCTTGCTAAGCTTTTGGCAGGGAGGACTTTGCTATGAAACATGATCCGGTGGCTCAGCCCGCTGGCCGTATACGATCCGTTGTGATCGTGGACGATCATCCGCTGTATGGTGATGCGCTTGCGTCTGCGTTGCGCCACGTTTTTCAGGATTGCCGCATAGAAACAGCCAAATCGTTGGGCGAGGCGATGGACCTGCTCGCGCGCGGTGCTGCGCCCGATCTGGTGATGTTTGACCTAAAGCTGCCGGACGTCACGGGAATCAGCGGGTTCCTGTCGCTGCGCGATCGGATTCCGGACACGCCGATTCTGGTGATCTCGTCGCTGACCTCGGTGGATGTGGTGCATGCTTTGATGGATGCAGGCGCGGCCGGTTTCCTGCCCAAGGATGCCTCGGCCCAGGTTCTGAAGTCGGTGTTGTTCGACGTCAGCGCCGGGCGCAAGTATCTGCCCAAGGAATATCAGAAGACCGCCAACACAGAGCAGCGTCGGCCTGACTGCCATCAGGTCAACCAGAAGCTTGCGGACCTGACCCCGCAGCAGACCCGCATCATGAAGCTGATTTGCGCCGGCAAGCCGAACAAGCAGATCGCCTATGAGCTGAGCCTGGCCGAAGCAACGGTCAAAGCACATATCACGGCGCTTCTGCGTCGTCTGGGCGTGCAGAACCGCACGCAGGCTGCGGTGCTGGTGGAAAGCGGCAACATGGACGGGGCTATGGGGGCCTCTGATGCGGATGCCCGCGCCTTTCTGAGCCAGTAGGGGAGGCGGCGGATGCTGCATCAGCCTCTGAATGCGCCAACCTCTGTCGGGGTTGGCGTTTCCTATCTCAAGGATGCCCGCGACGCCGTGGCCGATCTGGTGACGCAGATCGACCTGCGCGAGGTATGCTTTGCCATGGTGCTGATCCCCGAAGGGTCCGACCTGCCCGCGCTGGCGGCGGAGCTTGATCGCCAGATGCCGGGGCTGCCGGTGTTCGGCTGCACTACGGCCGGGCAGATCACCCCGCGCGGATACGAGACCGAAGCCCTGCAGGTTCTGGCCTTTCCCAAGCGGCATTTCCGCTGTGCCTCGATGCTGATCAAGCCGCTCAAGCCACTGTCGATCAAGAAGATCGCGGCGGATGCGCGCCGCCACGACGCGCAGTTCCAGCGCACCGCCGACTGGGACCGGCTGGCCCTGATCTTTGCCGATGGTCTGTCCAAGCAAGAGGACATGCTGGTCACGGCGCTGGAGCAGGGTTTGGGCGATATGCCGGTCTTTGGCGGATCCGCCGGCAATGGCCTGAACTTTCGCGAAACATTCGTGCTGCATGGCGGAGAGTTTCACACCAACGCGGCGCTGCTGTTGTTTCTGGAAACGGATCTTGCTTTTACCGGGCTGGGCTTCGACCATTTCCTGCCCACGGACAAGCAGATGGTCGTGACGCACGCGATCCCCGAAGAACGGCTGGTGCTGGAGATCAACGGCGCGCCGGCGGCGGTGGAATATGCCCGGTTGGTGGGCGTGCCTGTGGATCAGCTTTCACCGCAGGTTTTTGCGGAAAACCCGGTGCTGGTGCGCAACCACCACAATTATCACGTCCGCGCCATCCAGGAGGCGCCCGGTGCACACGCTTTGTCGTTCCTATCGGCCATCGACGACGGTCTGCTGCTGACACTTGGTCGTGGCAAAGAGATCCTGCGCACTTTGGAGACCGGGCTGGACGTGCGCAGCCCTGCAGGCAATCCGCCGGATTTCATCCTTGGTTTTGACTGCGTGTTGCGCAAGCTCGAGATCGAGCAGAAACAGCTGAGCGGCGCTGTATCGGAAATATTCCGCGACCGTCGGGTGCTGGGTTTCAACACCTACGGCGAACAGCACTGCGGCGTGCACGTGAACCAGACCTTTGTGGGTGTCGCGTTCTTTGAACCCAGAAAGCGGGATCTGCATTGATCGACCCGAATGACCCTCTGGATGTGCAGGTTGAAAAGCAGACCAAGATCATCGACGCCCTTATACGGCGGACCGGCAGGCAGCATGACGTCGGCCATTCCGCCTATGCGGCCTTTCAGTCGGCGATCGCCCTGCAGGGCCAGGTCTGGGCCAAGACGCTGGACCTTGAACGCGCCAGCAACGAGTTGGAACTGGTCCGCTATGACCGCGAGCGCACGCAGAAGAACCTGACCGATGCGCTGTCCGCGATGGAGGGCGGTTTTGCGCTGTTCAACGATGGCACGCTGCAGGTCTGTAACGACCTGTTCAGGACGCTGCTGCCGGACATCACGGAACTGATCCTGCCGGGCCTTGCGATGGCCGACTATTTTCTGGCCATGGAAAAGAGCACTCATCTGGTTGGTGCTGATGCCAAGCTGCATGTCAATCTGGCAGAGGCGCAGACCGGGCCTTCGGGCGCATCGCTTCTGTCCTTTGTGGTGGCGCTAAGTGACGACCGCTGGTTCCAGATCAGCCAGCAGCGCACGAGCCTGGATAACGTGATCATCCTGCAGACCGAGATTACTGATGTGGTGCGTCAGAACCGGTCGGAAAAGGATCACCTGATCGACATGCAGGCGCATTACCTGCAGGCGGCGTTTGACAACATGTCGTCGGGCATCTGCACGTTTTCGCGGGCCGGAATGGTGATGATGCACAACGATCGGTTCCGCGAATTGCTGGGCCTTCCGTTCACACTGATGCATCAGGGCACGCAGTTCACTCAGATCCTGGGCTTTATCCAGAACAACGGGTTGCTGGTGGATTCCGACATCACGGATATCGACCGCTGGCCGTACCGCCTGCGGACCGAAGGCCAGTTGCGCAAGCGTCTGCGCCATGGCGGGGGCCGTGTGCTGGATCTGCAGGCGCATCTGCTGCCGGATCGTGGATTCCTTGTGGATATCAAGGATGTCACGCTGGAATCCCGTGCCACCGAGATGTTGGAAAAGCGGGTTGATGAACGCACCTCCGAACTGACCGAAGCGAACGTGCGCCTGACGGCCCAATCCGAAGCGCAGGCGCGGGTCGAGGAAGAGTTGCGCATCGCCAAGGAGGCGGCCGAGGCTGCCGTTTCGTCCAAGACGCGGTTTCTGGCGGCGGCGAGCCATGATCTGCTGCAACCGGTCAATGCAGCCAAGCTGCTGATCTCGACCCTTGTGGACATGTCGCGCACAACGGCGATGGCGCCCACGGTTGACCGGCTCGACGGTTCGTTTTCCTCGATCGAATCTCTGTTGCACGCGCTTCTGGATATTTCGCGGCTGGAAAGCACCGAAAGCGCCCTGTCGGTGACTGAGGTCTGTCTTGGCAGTCTTATGCAGGGAATCATCGAAGATCACGCGCCGGTCGCCGCCAAGAAAGGCGTAAGGCTGGATGTGGTGCCCTGTTCGCTCTGGGTGAAAAGCGATCAGCGCTATCTGATGCGGTCGGTTCAGAACCTTGTGGTGAACGCCATTCAGTACACCGAAAATGGCCGGGTTCTGGTTGGCTGTCGGCGCAAGGGTGCGAATGTCGTGCTTCAGGTCTGGGACACGGGCATGGGGATTTCGCACAAGGATCAGAAGCGGATCTTTGACGAATTCACCCGCGCCGACAACGTTCCGCCGGGGTCCGGCATGGGTCTGGGCCTGTCCATCGTTGACCGCACCTGCCGCCATCTGGGCCACACCGTCAGCGTGCGCAGCAAGCCGGGGGTCGGGTCTGTCTTTTCCATCGAGATGGAGATGGTTCCGGGGCGGGCGCCAATGCCCGTCAGCCACAGCACCGCGCAGGCCAGCTTTGACAATGACATGAACCTGATTGTGCTGGTGGTCGAAAATGATCCTTACGTGTTGTTCGCCACGACTCAGAAGCTTGAGACCTGGGGCGCGAGCGTTCTGGCGGCCAAGTCGACCGAAGAGGCGCTGACGCTGGTGCGCGATATCGGCATGGCGCCAGATATCATTCTGGCGGACTATCAGTTGGACGGCGACGATACCGGCGTGCAGGCGATCCGTCTTGTGCGCGAAGAGACAGGCAGCCATGTGCCGGCCATTGTGATCACCGCTGATCGTGGCCCCGCCTTGGTGCAGATCGGGGCACGCAATGATTTCACGGTGCTGACCAAACCTGTGCAGCTGTCGCGGTTGCGCCCGCTGATCGACTGGAAGACCCGCGAACAGGCCGAAGTGTGACCCAGACAAAAGTAGCGCATGACAGTCCGCAGATGGTCAGTAGGCTACGCCTTGGGAGGAGACAATTATGCTGAAACATCTGGCTTTCGTGATGGTGGCTTTCGCTTTGGCGGGGACACCGGCCTGGGCCGCCGCCGATGACGGCAAGGCGACCTATGATCTTCTGTTCAAGGACGGTACGCTGGACGATGTGTCCAAGGATCACGTCCTGTTGTACAATAGGGTCGTAACGAACGCCTTGCTGCCCGAGGCTGCGCCGCGTGACACCGGAGAGGTCGAGCTGTCGTTCGAGGACAGCACGCCGCCCGAGGCAAGTCTGCGTTTTCTGCGCGCAGGCAAGCATCGCAATCTGGGTGTCTTTCCGATGAGCGTCGGTAACCCGATCATCATGTATTTCGTCGAAGCGACGGTGCGCGACATGGCCGAAGCCGCTGGTGGCAGCCCGTTCTACATCCGCAACCGGGTGAAGGAAGCGCTGATCACACCGACCGAAGTTCAAAGCGGAGAGGCGATGTATCAGGGCAAGGTCGTGCAGACCAAGATCGTGACGCTGCACCCTTTTGCCGACGATCCGAACCGCGACAAGATGAAAGGCTTCGGCAATCTGGCGCTGACCGTTGTCATGTCGGACGAGGTCCCGGGCTGGTATCAAAAGCTTGAGGCGACAGCGACAGGCAGTGACGGCCCGGTCTACAGCTCCGTGATGCAGTTTGAGGATGTAGAAGAGGCACCGCAATGAGACACCTTGCGCTCGCACTGACACTTCTGGCGGGGTCGGCGACGGCCCAGTCGGTCGAGCAACGGCTGAACGACTATCCGACGGCCGCTCGTGCCGATTATGTCTTTGCCTGCATGGCGACGAACGGCCAGGGCCGCGATGTGCTGGAAAAATGCGCCTGTTCGATCGACACGATCGCGTCGATCCTGCCTTACGACAAGTACGTCGAGGCGGAAACGGTGCTGTCCATGCGCCTGACCGGGGGTGAGCGAATGTCGATCTTTCGCTCTGCCGCTTTTGCGAACACCATCGTCGCCGATCTGCGCCGTGCACAGGCCGAGGCCGAGATCATCTGTTTCTGATTGTTTGTGCGGACCTGCGTTAAGATGATCCTGTCGGGCGGGCGCCGCCCGGCGGGTGTTGTCCGTCTGGTCGCAGGAAATCGACACGCCGAGATAAAAGCCGCTACCGTCTCCAACCCCTGGAAGTAAGTGGTGCACCCTCTTCGGGGCTGCTGTCGCCTGGGAGGGTCCAGGTCTGAGCCTTACGCACTTTCCACCAGCGAAGATGGAAACCGCATGTTTCGGGTCGTGCCCCAGCCAGTTTTGCGGTCCAATCCTGTGAAATCAGGAGGTGCCTTGCCATGATCCAGACAACAAGCGCACTTTTCTTATTCCTCTTCCCACTGGCATATAGCCCGGGCCCGGGCAGTGTATTCTTTGTGGCCAACAGGGCGCGATTTGGTTGGCTTGGAAAATATTTCGTGCTGGCACCTTCGAAGGAGGTGGCGTTGCCAGCCCGGCGACATTCAGGGACGGGGTCGTTCTGCTGGCCCTGAACGCCACGGCGTATGTGATTATTGCGCTCATCTTTACGCAGTTTCTGGGCCGGTCGGATATGGGAACACTGGCCACTGTCTTGTTGATTACCACGGTCTTTACTTCGACAATCTGATCGCCTTTTCCACCTAGGCGTTGATCGGAGACAAGATCGCGGGTTATTTCTGGACGCCGAATAGGGCACAAAAAGAGAACATGATCTTCGGCGGAATTTTAGCAGCAACATCTATATCGCGACTGCTGCCATAGGTGGCTGGGTCCGGACAGTTTCCCGCAAAGCACACTGGGGATTGTCTCCGGAGCTTTGCGCCTGGAGCGATGATTTTCAGCCCTGCACGTCCTTTGGCAGCGTATGTTCGAAAACGTTGCCTTCGGTATCTGTGGCGCGCACCTGCAGGTCGGTTGATCCGTTGTCCGTGTATTGGAACCGGAAAACCGGGTTTTCACTGACCGAAATGCCGCCTTCCATCGTCCAGAGCATATCATCCCCCTGGAACACCTCGATCTTGTCGATGAAGTGCGCCGAGATGAACAGTTGGGTGATCTGATCCCGCTGCAGGCCCGAATAATTCGGGTGACGGATCATGATCTGCGCCTCGCGCCGGGGTGTCGACATCAGCGCGGGCTGTTCGAACTGACGCAGGCGCATTTGCCCCATGGATGCCAGGGCCAGTTCAGGGTTCTTGGATGCCGGCGCCGAACAACCGCCCGATGCCTTCACATACCGGCCGTCCATCAGCAGGCCTTTGTCGGTTTCGGCAATGACGCGGACGTTGGAATACATGTTCACGCGAACGCGCAGTTCCAGATCCAGAGGGGCCATCGCGGCGCCGAAAGTGAATTCGGCCGCAAGCGGCGCGGGGTTTTCGTCGATGACGACCTTCAGGCCCTGAATTTGAATGCCCGGATCTGTCTGGGTAATGTGAATGGGAACCGTGGCGGCGTCATCAGCACGATAGGGGGCGTCGACGTTGAACATGCTTCTGCCGTCGGCGATGTCGGCCTCTCCTGTTATGTCGCCACGCAGGTCTGTCCAGCTTTCACTATCGGTCAGGGGATTATGCACGGCATCGGTCGCGGAATGAACCGGGCCCGCGATCAGGGCAGTCAGGGCAATAGCGTGGAAAATGTTCATGTGTGACGTCCTCCTCCTCGGGCGTATCGCGGGTATATGCCATAAAATTCGGCACAAAGACATTGGGTCCTTGGTCTGACTGGATCACAGTTCCGTTGGCGCGCAGTGTGGGCAAGCACCGGGGAGGGTGTGTGGAATGCTCGAACTTGTGGTGACGCTTTGCCTGATGGGGGGGGATGCCTGCCGGGATGTTTTGTTGCCGGGATACGAGGCGTCCGAGGTCGCCGGTTGCGAACGAGCGCTTTCGGCAGTGCCCCCTGACCTTGTTCCTTTTGCCGCATACGACCAGCGCTCGGAACCGCATTGTGTGCCGGTGGGCGAAGCTCTGGCGTTTGAAGAGGCGGCGCCCGGGGTATTCGTGCATCGCGGATTGATCGAAGAGCCGACGCCGGACAACGGTGGGGACGTGGCGAATATCGCCTTTGTGATCGGTGACAGGTCTGTCGCGGTGATCGACTCCGGGGCGGCGCATTGGGTGGGCGAGGGGATCTGGCGGGCGATTCGGGCGCGCACGGATCTGCCGGTCAGCCATGTGATTCTGACCCACATGCACCCTGATCACGTTCTGGGCGCTTCGGTGTTCGTGCAGGCCGGGGCCAAGGTCGTGGGTCACGCGGGTCTGGAGCGGGCGCTGGCGGACCGACGTGAAAACTACCTGCAAAGTCTGCAAGCTTTGATCGGCCCGGATCAGTTCATCGGAACCCAGACGGTGCGCACGGATATCGCCATTTCAGACCGGGGCGTGTTCGATCTTGGCGGGCGTCGGATTGCTCTGCGGGCGTGGCCCGTGGCCCATACCGGCACGGATCTGACGGCGCAGGATCTGGCGTCCGGGTTGTTATTCACCGGGGATCTGGTGTTCGACGAACACACGCCCGCACTGGACGGCTCTGTTCTGGGATGGGAGGCTGTTCTGAACGAATTGGCTGCGGAGCCGATTGCGCAGGTAATGCCGGGGCATGGCGGCCCGCTGTTGGACTGGCCCGAAGGGGCCGCGCCGATGCTGCGGTATCTAGGGGTGCTGGCGGCTGACACCCGGACGGCGATTGCGTCAGGACTGCGGCTGGGTGATGCGGTGCAAGTGATTGCGCAGTCAGAGGCGCCACACTGGGATTTGTTCGGGGCGTATAATGCGCGCAATGCGACCGTGGCATTTACGGAACTGGAGTGGGAGTAGCATCTTTTTCCCTGAAACTGCGCGATGACCCAGCCCGGAATTTAGCGCGCCGCGCTGACCAGACGTGGCCCGCGGCTGGTTAGGGGGACCAACACTTTGCCGACGGGATAACCCGCCGCAGAAAGTTCAGGATCTGACGGACGCCCGGCGCGTTCCCCCATCTGTCAGCTTTTGGCAGCGTCCATCAACATCTGCGCAATGGCGTAGAGGCGCTTTTCCAGCAACACGGGTGTCTCACAGACATAGGTAAGCGACTTTTGCCGGTCGGTGTAGATTCGCTCATCCCAGTCGACCTGTTCTTCCAGCTTGTCCACCTTGTCATAATCGGGGGACTCCGCCGCCATCAGCGCGTCCATTTCGCTGCGTGCGCCATCGATTCGCTCGGACATCGCGATCTGTTTGAGCGAGAAATCCTCGATCCCCTTGATGATCAAGGTACGCCGTCCGGCAAGCTTGTCGAAGACCTTTTCAAAGACATGGCCCATCAGTGCTTCGCTATGGCCATACTCTGCGGCAAAGGCTGTCACATAGCCCTGCGCCTCTTCCAGATCGATCCGGCGCAGCTCCAGTCGGGCGGCCAGTTCGTTGACCGCCTGACCCAGCTCCGGGGTCATCTTGATCTGCGCGATTTCATGCGGCCACATGAGACCAATGGACAGTGTGTCCACCTTGCGCTGGACGCAAGGCCAGGTCGGATCGGAAAAGTCGGCGGCCTGTGCCGGTGCCACAAGACCCAAGGAAACAAGGGCTGCGGCCAATATTTTGAGGTGTTTCATCTGCTCTCTCCCTACGGGGCAGACTATGCGCGAGCGCCGGTTTCCTGTCCACAACCCGCAATACCAACCATTGTCGCAGTTGTTCGGTTGTTGCCCCCTTTTATAGTGCTATCAAACGCCATCAGAGCGAACCTAATTATGTGGAGGAATGGCATGCGCACACGTGCAGCCGTGGCCCTAGAGGCCGGCAAACCGTTGGAAGTCATGGAAGTCAATCTCGAGGGCCCGAAGGCCGGCGAGGTTCTGGTCGAGATTAAGGCGACCGGTCTGTGCCATACTGACGAATTCACCCGTTCCGGTGATGACCCCGAAGGCATCTTCCCCGCGATTCTGGGCCATGAAGGTGCCGGTGTCGTGCTGGAAGTGGGCGAGGGCGTCAAAAGCCTGAAGCCCGGCGATCACGTCATTCCGCTGTACACGCCGGAATGCCGCGAATGCGAATACTGCCTGTCAGGCAAAACCAACCTCTGCCAGGCGATCCGCGTCACGCAGGGCCAGGGCCTGATGCCCGACGGCACCACGCGTTTCTCGATGCTGGATGGCACGCCGATCTATCACTACATGGGTTGCTCGACCTTTGCGAACCACACGGTTCTGCCGGAAATCGCGCTGGCCAAGGTGCGTGAAGATGCGCCCTTCGACAAGATCTGTTACATTGGCTGCGGGGTCACAACCGGCATCGGCGCGGTGATCAACACGGCCAAGGTCGAACTCGGCAGCCGTGCGGTTGTCTTTGGTCTGGGCGGCATCGGTCTGAACGTTATTCAGGGCCTGCGCCTTGCCGGTGCGGATCAGATCGTCGGCGTCGATCTGAATGACGACAAGGAAGAGATGGCGCGCCACTTCGGCCTGACCGACTTCGTGAACCCCAAGAAGGTCGAAGGCGATATCGTCGCGCATCTGGTCGAACTGACCAAGGGCGGGGCGGATTATACCTTTGATGCGACGGGTAACACGACTGTCATGCGGCAGGCGTTGGAATGTGCGCACAAGGGCTGGGGCACCTCGATCATCATTGGCGTGGCCAAGGCCGGCGCCGAGATTTCGACACGTCCCTTCCAGCTGGTCACGGGTCGTAACTGGCGCGGCACCGCGTTTGGCGGCGCCAAGGGCCGGACCGACGTTCCCAAGATCGTCGACTGGTACATGAACGGCAAAATCGAGATCGATCCGATGATCACGCATACGCTGACGCTGGACGAGATCAACCACGGCTTTGAGCTCATGCACCAGGGCAAGTCGATCCGCGCGGTGGTGGTCTACTGATATGAGCATGGAGGTCATCTCGGAAAACAGGTGTTACGGGGGCGTGCAGGCTGTGTACTCGCATCCCTCAAACACCTGCGGAGTCGAGATGACCTTTGCGGCCTTCATTCCGCCGCAAGCCAAGGATGGCCCGGTTCCGGTACTCTGGTATCTGTCCGGGCTGACCTGCACGCATGAAAACGCGATGAACAAGGGCGGATTTCAAGAACATGCCGCCCGGCACGGCATCGCGGTGATTTATCCTGACACCTCGCCACGTGGCGATGGGGTCGCGGATGATCAGGCCTATGATCTGGGGCAGGGCGCCGGGTTCTACGTCAATGCGACGCGCGATCCGTGGCGGCGTAACTTTCGGATGTATGACTACATCGTATCCGAGCTGCGTTCAGTCGTGACAGCCAATCTACCTGTTCAGGACGTGCACGGAATTACCGGCCATTCGATGGGTGGTCACGGAGCTTTGACCATTGCCCTTCGCAATTCCGAGCTATTTGAATCCGTATCGGCTTTTGCGCCTATCGCACATCCGACTCGTTCGGATTGGGGCCGCAAACAGCTGAGCGCCTATCTGGGCGACGACGAGACCGCATGGTCAAACCACGATTCGACCATCCTGCTCGAACAGAATGGCTGGAAGGGCGATATCCTGATCGATCAGGGCGAGGCAGATCAGTTTCTGGACCTGCTGAAGCCGGAGGCTCTGGCAGATGTCATGGCCCGTCGACGCCAGCCGGGGTTGGTACGGATGCAAAAGGGGTATGACCATTCGTACTACTTTATTAATACCTTCGCGTGTGATCATGTAGAGTGGCACGCCGAACGGTTGCACCAAACACGGCACTAGAAAGGAACGAAATGCTAAACAAAATGTTCAGCGCAGTTTGCCTTCTGGCGATGACGGCAGGATACGCCGCCGCCGAAAGTCATTCGGCGGGCGACGCTGCCAAGGGTGAAAAAGTTTTTCGCAAGTGCATGGCTTGCCACGCTGTGGGGCCGGATGCCAAGAACAAGGTCGGACCCGAGCTTAACGGCATCGTTGGTCGTCACGTCGGCGCGCTCGCGGATTTCGGCTATTCCGACGCGATGAAGGCCAAGGGCGATGAGGGTCTTGTCTGGGATGCAGAAAGCCTGGCCGCCTTCCTCGAAAAGCCGCGTGATTACGTCAAAGGCACCAAGATGTCCTTTGCCGGTCTGCGCAAGGATGACGATCGCGCCAACGTGATCGCCTATCTCGCTACGTTCAATGCTGAAGGGGGAGGATCCTAAGACACAAACGAACTGCACCTGACCGGTCGGAGGAAATTGGAGCCGGGCAGATGTAAAGAAACCCTGTCGTGAACGCGCCCCCTGAAGGAGCGCATCGGAAGGGTTGCCACTATGGCACTACGTCAACAAGGGAGTTGGAAATGAAAAAGCTATTTGCTTTGACCTCGGGAATCGCACTCTGCGCCGGTATGGCTAGCGCGAACGATGACCTGATGGGACTGATTGATGACCCGAACCAGTGGGCCATCCAGACAGGTGACTACAAGAACCAGCGCTATTCCAAGCTGGACCAGATCACCAAGGATAACGTCGGTGACCTGCAGGTTGCATGGACCATGTCCACGGGTGTTCTGCGCGGCCACGAAGGTTCGCCTCTGGTGATCGGTGATACGATGTATCTCCACACACCGTTCCCGAATATCGTCTACGCACTCGATCTGAATGCCGAAGGCAAGATCAAGTGGAAGTATGAGCCCAAGCAGGACCCGGACGTCATCCCGGTCATGTGCTGTGACACCGTCAACCGCGGTGTGGCTTATGCAGACGGCAAGATCTTCCTGCATCAGGCTGACACGACTGTTGTTGCTCTGAACGCAGACACTGGTGCTGTGGAATGGTCCGTCGTGAACGGCGATCCGTCCAAGGGCGAAACCAACACCGCGACCGTCATTCCGATCAAAGACAAGGTCATCGTCGGTATCTCGGGTGGTGAATTCGGTGTGCGCGGTTCCGTGACTGCTTACAATATCGCTGACGGTTCGCTGGCTTGGCGCGCCTATTCCATGGGTCCTGACAGCGACATCTTGGTCGATCCGGAAACCACTATGCACCTGGGCCAGCCGGTTGGCGCTGATTCCGGCACGAACACCTGGGAAGGTGATCAGTGGATGATCGGTGGCGGCACCACATGGGGCTGGTATTCCTACGATCCCGATCTGAACCTCGTGTATTACGGTACGGGCAACCCGTCGACATGGAACCCGGCACAGCGTCCTGGTGACAACCGCTGGTCGATGACCATCATGGCGCGTGATGCCGACACCGGTATGGCCAAGTGGTTCTACCAGATGACCCCGCATGACGAGTGGGACTTTGACGGCATCAACGAGATGATCCTCACGGAGCAGACCATTGATGGCACAGAGCGCAAGCTTCTGACCCACTTTGACCGTAACGGCCTGGGCTATACCCTTGACCGTGAAACTGGTGAGCTTCTGGTCGCTGAAAAGTTCGACCCGGCTGTGAACTGGACAACCGGCGTTGTCATGGACAAGGAGTCGCCCGAGTACGGTCGTCCCCAGGTCGTTGCTCAGTACTCGACCGAGCAGAACGGCGAAGACGTGAACTCCACCGGCATCTGCCCTGCCGCTCTGGGTTCCAAGGACCAGCAGCCTGCGGCCTACTCGCCCCAGACCGAGCTGTTCTACGTGCCGACAAACCACGTCTGCATGGACTACGAACCCTTCCGCGTGTCCTACACTGCCGGTCAGCCCTACGTTGGCGCGACGCTGGCAATGTACCCGGCACCGGACAGCCATGGCGGCATGGGTAACTTCATCGCATGGGACGGCAAAGAGGGTAAGATCGCATGGTCCATCCCCGAGCAGTTCTCGGTGTGGTCTGGTGCTCTGGCAACCGCGGGCGACGTCGTGTTCTACGGCACGCTCGAAGGCTACCTCAAGGCAGTTGACGCGCAGACAGGTGATCTTCTCTACAAGTTCAAGACACCGTCGGGCATCATCGGTAACGTGATGACCTACACCCATGACGACAAGCAGTATGTCGGCATTCTGTCGGGTGTTGGCGGCTGGGCCGGTATCGGTCTTGCGGCTGGTCTGACCAACCCGAACGATGGTCTGGGCGCCGTGGGTGGTTATGCCGCTCTCAGCGACTACACCGCGCTTGGTGGTCAGCTGACCGTCTTCAGCCTGCCTAACTAAGGTACGCGCAACCAGAAGGGCCGACATGCCAGACCGGTGTGTCGGCCCTTTCTCCCTAATGTTCCCCCCCAACCGAAAGGTCCGCCTTATGAAGCGTGCCGCTTCTCCCATTTTTGTCGCCGCGATCATGGCGCTTGGACTTCCCGTCGCTGCCAGCGCTCAGGCCTGGAGCGATCAGGCGATCGACCCCGCCGCAGATCATCCCGAAGTGCCCGTCTCCTACGAAGACGGTGGCCGCTACTACACCGAAGACGATATCCCGACCTTCAACATCGGCGATGACGGCGCTGTTGATTGGCTGTCCTTTTCGGGCTTTCGTCGGTACCATTCGGAATGTCACGTATGCCACGGTCCCGATGGCGAGGGTTCCACCTACGCACCGAAGATCAAGAATTCTGCCGTGAACCTTGAATACTACGACTTTGTCGATGTCGTCGTGAACGGGCGTAAAAGCGGCAACTCTGTCATGCCGCACTTTGGCGACAACAAGAACGTCATGTGCTACCTTGACGACATCTACGTCTATCTCAAGGCCCGGGGCATGGAAGCCATTCCGCGTGGCCGTCCGGCCAAGAAAGCCGGCAAATCCGATCTGATCGCAGAGACTGAAAATGCCTGCATGGGCTGAAAAAACTCTGGCACTCACCGTTGCCGTCGCGGCCCTGCTTTTCTCACAAGCAGGGCCAGGAGGCGCGCAGACGTCTGACCTCGTGTCGAAATCCGCGTTCCGGGTCTGCGCTGATCCTGCAAACGCGCCGATGTCCGATAAAGAGGGCACAGGATTCGAGAACAAGATTGCCGAACTGTTTGCCGCCAAGCTGAATCTGCCGCTTCAGTACGAATGGTATCCGATGGCGACCGGGTTTATCCGCAACTCACTGGGCGCCAACAAATGCGACGTTGTCATCGGCTATGCTCAAGGGCACGAGCTGGTGCTGAACACCAACCATTACATGACCTCGGTTTTCACGCTGGTGGTGCCCAAGGAGTCTGCCCTTGCCGAAGTGACGGAACTGTCGGACGCTCGGCTCAAGGACGTTGATATCGGCATCATCGCAGGCAGCCCGCCGGCCACGCATATGGCCCGGAATGGTCTGCTGAAAAACGCCAAGGCCTATAATCTGGTCGTAGACAGGCGCTATGAATCCCCGACCGTCGATCTGCTGAACGATGTACAGACGGGTGTCACCGGGGCGGCAATCCTTTGGGGGCCAATCGCAGGGCCATTGGTCAAAACGGACTATCCCGATCTGAAAGTGATCCCGCTGCTGAAAGAAACGCTGCCGCCGCGGCTGTTCTTTCGGATCACAATGGGCGTTCGGATGGGCGAAAAGGTCTGGGAACGCAAGTTGAACTCCCTCATCCGCCGCCATCAGGACGAGATCAACGCCATTCTGGTCGAGGCCGGTGTGCCACTGGTCAACGACATGGGGACCGAAGTGATGACGGTGGGGCAGTGATGCCCCGCCTGGCAGTCTGGGCATTCGGTGCCCTACTGCCATTCGCCGCCTGGGCGGCCGACGAACCTGCCGAATATCGCATGGATGAATTCCGCGCACCGGTGCCTGCGACATTGGCGGGGGCGACTGTGGTCGGTCCAGAGACGGCATATGATCTATGGCAAACAGGGCAGGTCGCCTTTGTCGATGTTCTGCCACAGGCTCCAAAACCTGCGGGTCTGCCGGAAGGCACGATCTGGCACGAAAAGAAACGCAATTCCATTCCCGGAACGATCTGGCTGCCGAATGTTGGCTATGGTGCACTGGCCGAAAGTTACCATGCCTATTTCCGCGAAGGTCTGTCCAAAGCCACCAGCGGGGACATGGATCATCCTGTGCTGTTCTTCTGTCTGGAAGACTGCTGGATGTCGTGGAACGCGGCCAAGCGGGCCCTCGAATACGGCTACACCACCGTCTACTGGTTGCCCGAAGGCACTGATGGCTGGGCCCTTTGGGATTACCCTCTGGAGGAAGTAAAGCCCGAGCCCGAGCCGAAATAGCAGCCGGAACGTTCTCTTGCTTTAAGTCCCTCGCGTGCCCGAATTAGTAACCTGTCAGGCGCTTTTTGGCATGGGTCACGGTGCCATCGGTGTCGGTCATCGTCACATCCACTGATTGCGTCTGCCCGGGAATGCCCAGACTCACGCGCGGGTTTTCAGACAGCGAAATACTGCCTGTCATGTCCACATAACCCGCACCGTCCAGATCAATCTGGACATCCTCGACATAGCGCATCGGCACGAATAGCAGGGTGATCTGGTCCATCTGCATGCCGGAGTTGCTGGGGTGCGAGATATCCAGATCCAGCCGCTGCTGGCGCAAAGACAGTGCGCTCAGCTTTTCGCTGCCCATCAATTGGTCGATCCCGATGGTCATGTTGCCCAGCGTGGCCAGCGCCTCTTCCAGATCAGAGCCCGGAGGCGCCGAACAGGCCCCCTGACCAGAGGTCTTGACGAAAGTTTCGGCGACGAACAGCTGGCCGTCGGTGGTTTCGGCCACGATATGCATCGGCGTCGGTCCGTTGATCCGCATCGTCACATCGAAAAAGAACCGTGGCAGCGGCTGCTCAAGGCTGAACACAGCAGAGACCGGCATCGGATTTTCATCCAGGATCAGCGTCACACTACCCAGCAGCAGGCCATCGGGCGCCGCGATCTGGGCCGCGACCTGGGTACGGGCATCGTCGCCGGTGCGGTAGGGCACGTCGATCGAGATATACGGCGCGCCGTCGTTCAGAACCCGGTCTTCATACAGAGCCTCGGACAGGTCGGGCCAGGCGGGATCATAGGCAAAGGCGGGCAGGGCGGATGCCAGCACCAGTGGCAGGGTCAGAGCCGTGAGTTTCATATTCAGTTCCTCTGCTGAATGAACGTACCAAAGGCGCGCGGTCCATCGCCAGTTTCGATTTCTCCCACCACCTCCATCGTGGACGCATCGATCAGGCTGACCGTATTCGAAAACCAGTTCGCAACGACAATGGTAGCGCCATCGGTGCTTGTGTCTATGCCTTCGGGATATTCGCCGACCTCAACGGTTTGCAGTGGCGCGTAAGTGGCAAGGTCCAAGACGCTGACCGTGTCCGCATACTGGTTGGTCACAAAGGCCCGTCCGAGCGCAAAAGCCACACCGTAAGGGCGTTCGCCGACGGCTATTGTGGCAAGTGTCTCACCTGATTGCGGATCGATCACTGTGACATCATTTGTGCCGACATTGGCGACAAATAACCGCCCGTCTGGGGCAAAGCGCAGGCCAAAGGGGCGGGTGCCAACGGTGGGGCGCAGACGCAGTTCCAGCGTATCCAGCGCAAAGATCGATACCTGATCGGAATCCCGGTCCGCCGAGGCGAGCCATCTACCGTCCGCCGAAACGGCAAGGCCGGCCGGAGCGCTGCCGGTTTCGAGCATCTGCAGAAGTTCCAGCGTTTCGGCGTCCATCACCCAGATACGGGCATTGTACCAGTCCGACACGAAGATGCGTTCAAGCCCCGGGTCATAGACAACGCCGATGGGTCCGCCATCCAACTGCGCAGCGGCCAGGATTGATCCATCCTGATCCAACCGGCGGACCACTTTGCTGTCGGGAGAGACGGTAAACACATGGCCCGCGCCATCCACTGCCACGCCTGCCGGTTTGCCGGGAACAGAGATGCGCGAGACCTCTTCGCGGCTGTCCAGATCCAGAATGCTCAGCTCCTGGCTGTTCTGGTTGGTCACATAAGCAAAATCCCCCGCCACCAGTGGGCTGGTGCCGAGGGCAAGAACGGGAATAATCCCGAAAAGGGCGTTACGGCGCGCCAAAGCGTTCCACGAGGGCCGCCATACCCGCCTCATAGACTCCGGTGACGGCTGCAATAGCAGCTTCGTCGTTCAGTTCCGCAGGCGGGTCGTTGTTCGGGTAGCCGCGGTAAAAGGCGCCACGCCATTCAACCAGAGATCCGCCGCCATCGCGCGGCTTGACCGTGAGGTGGGACGAATAGTTGGTCACTGGCAGCACTTCGACTGCGACGTCATCGATGCGGTAGGAATAGGTCATCTTGGTTGCATCGTATTTGTACAGCGACTCAGTGATGGTCGGGCCACCTGCCTCGCCCAGCACCAGAACGCGGATCGAATCGATATCGTTGCCGCCCTCGCCCTGGGTCTCGAACACAGCCGGATGCCAGCTCATGTCATGAAAATTGCCAATCGCTTCCCACACGGCGGCGGGGTCGGCGGCCACTTCGGTGGTCACGGTGACCTTTTGCCGGGAGGGGCCGTGGGCCAGGGCCATACCGGGCAGGATCAGCCCCAGCACCACCATCAGGTTTCTAAGTTGTCGCATGGGTCCTCACGTTTTGAAGAAGGTGTTTTCGGAAAGCGGGTTGTTCCGTGGGTGTGAACGTCGCCGCTGTGCGCGGCGATGTCCAGTGCCTCTCCCAGGATGTCGCGCGCTTGCAGCCCGCATAGGAACGGGTCCGGTGCTGAACATCAGCAAGGCGGGCAGGGTGGAATGGTACATGTCCGCCATCGTGTTGCAGCCACGCAGGTGCGGCAATGCTCCAAAAGTATTGGTATGGGTGGCACGCCTTCTCTGGCACTGTTCGTGAAAGCTCCGGAATAGGGGCAGGGAGGATACCTTGAAACTTTTGCGGATCATGCTGGCTTTCGGCATGTTTTCTTGTCTCGCGGCAGGGCAGGCCTTGGCCGTGGACGTGCGCGCGGCAGTATTCCGGATCGACTACCCTGCGCTTGCACCGATCTCGCGTTATGACCTCGTGCCCGAAGACATGGGCTTTGCCGGGGCGCAGCTTGCGCAAGAGGACAATGCAACCACCGGAGCGTTTCTGGGGCACACCTATGAGCTTGAGACCGTCGCCGTCGCGCCGGAAGATGCCGATGCCGCTTTTGATGCGCTACTTGCAGGTGGTCAGAACCTGATCATAGTCATGGCGCGGCAGGATGATCTTTTGCGGCTAGCGGATCGGGCCGGGGATGGGGTCCTGATACTGAACGCCACGGCCCATGACACAGCCCTGCGGGACGATCAGTGTCGCGCCAACTTACTGCATGTGGCACCAAGCCGGGCCATGCTGGCCGACGCCGTGGCGCAGTTCGCCATGTGGAAGAAATGGCCGAAATGGTTTCTGATTTCCGGATCCAACCCTGACGACAAACTGCTGGCTGACGCCTATCGCACCTCGGCCCGCAAGTTTGGCGCAAAAATCGTGGAAGAACGGGAATTCGAGGATACCGGAGGGTCCCGGCGCACCGACACCGGACACGTTCTGGTGCAGAAGCAGATCCCGGTCTTCACTCAGGATGCCAGGGACCACGATGTCGTGATAGCGGCAGATGAATCCGATGTCTTCGCACCCTACCTGCCGTTTCACCTCTGGACACCACGGCCCACGATGGGGTCTGCCGGTCTGCGCCCTGTGACCTTTCATGCCGCGCACGAAGCCTGGGGTGCCACCCAGTTTCAACGCCGTTTCGAGGCCCTGACAGGGCGCTACATGCGTGAAGAGGATTATCAGGTCTGGCTTGCCCTTCGCGTGATCGGCGAGGCGGTGACCCGCACAAGCACCAACGAAGTCGCCACCCTGCGCAACTATGTCCTGTCCGACCAATTCGAACTGGCCGCCTTCAAGGGCGTCGCCGTCACTTTCCGCGCTTGGAACGGACAGATGCGCCAGCCTATCCTGTTGTATGATGGCCGCATCACTGTCAGCGTCTCACCACAGGACGGCTATCTGCACCAACGTTCGCCACTGGATTCACTCGGGCTCGACCTGCCCGAATCCGCCTGTACCGCCTTTGACTGATCCCTGGGAGGGTTCGCAATGCACCGACTGATCCTGACGACTGCACTTGTTGCTGCAATTGCCACGCCTGCTCTGGCGAACAAGGTCTTTGTCACCAATGAAAAGGGCAATACCGTTTCGGTGATCGACAGCGATACCTGGGAGGTGATCAAGGAATTTGACGCAGGCCATCGCCCGCGCGGCATCACCATCTCTCCGGACGGCAAGCTGCTGTATGTCGCGGCGAGCGATGACGATCAGGTGAAGGTCTTTGACACCGACACCTACGAGGAGCTTTATTCACTGCCGTCCGGCCCGGACCCGGAACTGTTCGTGCTGCACCCCAGTGGCAATCCGATCTATATTGCGAACGAGGATGACAACCTTGTCACGGTCACGGACACCGAAAGCCACACCGTTCTGGCCGAAATCCCCGTGGGCGTCGAACCCGAAGGTATGGGCATCAGCCCAAACGCCGAGTGGGTGGTGAACACGTCCGAGACCACGAACATGGCGCATTTCATCTCGACCGCAGACTACAAGATCAAGCATAACGTGCTGGTCGACCAGCGCCCGCGATATGCTCAGTTCAGTGACGATGGCACACTGCTGTTCGTGACTTCTGAAATTGGCGGCACGGTCAGCGTCATGGACATCGCCGCCGACGGCACCCCGACCATGAAGAAGAAGATCGGGTTTGAATTGCCGGGCGTGTTGCCGGAATGGCTGCAACCGGTCGGACTGCGGGTCACGGCGGATGACAAATGGGCCTTTGTCGCGCTGGGGCCGGCCAACCGGGTGGCGGTGATTGATGTCGAACAGCTTGAGGTGGTCAAGTACATCATCACCGGGCAGCGCGTCTGGCAACTGGCCTTTACCCCGGACGAGAAATACCTGATCACCACGAATGGTAATTCCAACGACGTGACGGTGATTGACGTAGCCGATCACGAGGCCATCAAGTCAATTCAGGTGGGGCAGCAGCCCTGGGGTGTTGTCGTTTCGCCGGAGTGATCCGGCACAGAATTCCTTGGGAGGGAAAGATGAACAAGACGCTGAAAATAGCCGGTGCCATGCTGGCAGGGATGGTCGCTGCAACCGGCGTTTGGGCGCAGGACCTGACAACGGTCCGCGCGGCCGTTTTGCAGATTGGCACTGTGAACTGGGAACTGAGCACCATCATCGACAACGGCCTTGATGAAAAGTATGGCTTTGACCTCACGATGCAGCCCTTTGCGGATAACGGCGCCACCCGCGTCGCGGTCGAAGGCGACGAGGCTGATATCGCCGTCGCCGACTGGATCTGGGTCGCGCGGCAGCGGGCGGCGGGCAAGGATTACGTCTTTATCCCCTATTCCAAGGCCGTCGGTGGTGTCGTCGTACCCGGTGACAGCAAAGCCGAAACGCTAAAGGATCTGGCGGGCGGTAAGATCGGCATCGCCGGTGGGCCGCTGGACAAGAGCTGGCTGATCCTGCGCGCTTATGCGCAGCAGGAATATGGCATGGATCTCAAGGCTGACACCGAGCAGGTTTTTGGCGCGCCACCGTTGATCTTTAAATCCGGCATCTCGGGTGATCTCGACGGGGCGATCAACTTCTGGCATTTCCTTGCCAAGATGAAGGCCGCCGGAATGCGTGAACTGATCTCGGTCGAGACGGCTTCGGCGGCTCTTGGGCTTAATCCCGACACACCGCTGCTGGGCTACTACATGAAGCAGAGCTTCATCGATGCTCACCCCGGAATCGCGCAGGCGCTTTATGACGCGTCACAGGATTCAAAGGGGCTGATGGCCAGTGATCCCGCAGTCTGGGAGGCGGTCCGCCCGCAGATGAACGCCAGCACCGACGCGCAGTTCGAGACGCTGAAGACGGATTACCTGGCCGGGGCACCCGCCCGTGGGCCGGTTGACCTCGCAGGTGCGGACAAGTTCCTGCAACTGATGGCCGCTCTGGGCGGAGAAGAGCTTGTCGGTCAGGCCACGACCCTGCCCGAGGGTCTGTTCGCGGATGTGAAGTGACGTCCCGCCCGATGACCGAAAAAGGCCTTGTTCCGGCGCTCTCGCTCATCGGGCTTCTGTTGCTGTGGATCGTGGCGGCAGCGCTGACCGCCGATCCGACCATCCTGCCGACGCCTTGGTCGCTGATCATGCCGTTTCTGAACGAACTGCAGTCGGGCGAGTTGCTGTTTCATCTGGGCCATACGTTGGTCCGGGTTGTCTGGGCATTTGTGCTTGCCATGGCCATAGGCATGGCGCTGGGTCTGGTTATGGGCCGGTTTCCCCGCGTCGATCGCTGGCTTGATCCCTGGTTGGTTGTTTTTCTCAACCTGCCGGCGCTGGTTCTGATCGTGCTTTGCTATCTCTGGATCGGGCTGAACGAAACGGCGGCGATTATTGCGGTGACCCTGAACAAGGTGCCCAACGTCACCACGATGATCCGCGAAGGCGCGCGGTCGTTCGACCCGAACCTTGACGCCATGGCCAAGGTCTACCGCATGGCGCCCATGGCCCGACTGCGCCATGTGCTGCTGCCGCAACTGGCGCCGTTCGTTGCCGCTGCGGCGCGGTCGGGCGTCGCGGTGATCTGGAAGATCGTGCTGGTAGTTGAATTCCTTGGCCGTTCCAGCGGAATCGGTTTCAAGATCCATCTCTATTTTCAACTGTTCGACGTCCGCATGGTGCTGGTCTACGCGCTGTCCTTCATCATCGTGATGTTGATCGTGGAGTGGACGCTGCTGCAACCTTGGGAACGGCGTGTACGCCGCTGGCGGACCGCATGATCAAGGTCGACATCACCCGCAAGGCCTATGGCGACGCGCCCGTTCTGGGCCATATCGCGTTCGAAATCCGGCGCGGCGAAACAGTGGCCATCC
This sequence comes from Puniceibacterium sediminis, assembly GCF_900188035.1. Taxonomy (GTDB): domain Bacteria; phylum Pseudomonadota; class Alphaproteobacteria; order Rhodobacterales; family Rhodobacteraceae; genus Puniceibacterium; species Puniceibacterium sediminis. Next base: position 77,092 of record NZ_FZNN01000015.1, read on the forward strand.
TCGGTCCGTCGGGGATCGGAAAGTCGACGCTTCTGCGGTCCGTGGCAGGGATAGACGACAAATACGAAGGGAACATCGAACGCCCGGAAAATATGGCGATCGTTTTTCAGGAACCGACGCTGCTCCTTTGGCGCTCGGTTTTGCAGAATCTGACTCTGATCCATCCGCATCTGTCGGATCGTGCCGCCCGAGAGATGCTGGGAAAAGTCGGAATCGCGGACAAGGCCGATCTATTCCCGGGTCAGCTGTCACTGGGTCAGCAGCGTCGGCTGGCGCTGGCGCGCGCCTTTGCGGGTAATCCAGAGTTTTTGATCATGGATGAACCTTTCGTCTCTCTTGATCCGAAGACGGCAGAGGTGATGCTGGCCCTGACCGAGACGCTGATTGACGAAGTCCGCCCGGCGACCCTGTTCGTCACCCATGCTCGATCCGAGGCCGAGCGACTGATGGCACGGATTCTGGAATTAAGGGGGATACCGGCGACGCTGGTCCCAAGACTTGTGTCAGGAAAGGAAATACCATGAGAATGATTGCTTTGATAGTGGCTTGGGCGGCGACCGGCGGCGGCGTGGCTCAGGCGCATGAACTGGGATTCGCGGGTCTGTTGTCTGCCTCGAACATGGAAGAACTGCCGGATATCACGCTTGGGTCTGGCAAGCCGCTGGCCGAGGGGCCGATGACGCTGAAATCCGGCACCGGCTATGAACTTGAGATCGTGTCGGACGGATCGGGTGAACTGGGGCTCGAAGGGCCGGGCTTCTTTCGCGCCATCTGGATCAACGAGATCGTCGTGAACGACCTTGAAATCCGCCCGTTGGGACTGGATTCGGTCGAATTTGACGATGCGGGCACGATGGAGATCGAATTCATCGCAATCAAGCCGGGTCAGTATTTTCTGCGGATTCCGGGATCGAAAGGCGAAAGCCAGCGCGTGGAGATCACCATTCAATAAGGGTGAAGTCCGCGTCGCAGGTTTTAGAAAACAAAAAAGACCAGAGCGTGGAGGAGACACGCTCTGGTCAGGTTGGTCGTGACCATCGGGAGAGACTGGTTACGACACAAGGTTGGGCACAGGTTTCCCTGCGAAAAAGGCGTCGAGGTTATCGGCAACCATGTTGCCCATATCTTCGCGCGTCTCGATCGTGGCGCTGCCCAGGTGTGGCAGCAGCACGGTGTTTTCCATCGCGATGAGCTCAGCCGGGACATCAGGTTCGCCTTCGAACACATCCAGCCCGGCACCGCCAAGTTTGCCGTCCTTCAGAGCGGCAATCAGCGCAATCTGGTCGACGACATCACCCCGGGCGGTGTTGATCAACATGCCCCGAGCGCCGATCAGCGCCAGACGCTCGGCGTTCATCATATGGGTATTTGCTCCGCCGCCTGGCAGGTGCAGGGACACCACGTCGGACGCGATCAGCACCTCTTCGATGCTGTTCAGCCGCGTGGCCGACAGCCCGCCCAAGCGGTCGTTGGCCACGGCGCTTCGGTTGAAATAGACCACGTTCATGCCCAAGGCCGCCTGCGCGCGCCGCGCGGTTGCAATACCGATCCTGCCCATGCCGATAATGCCGAGAACCTTGCCGCCCAGACGGGTGCCCATCATGTGGGTTGGACGCCAGCCCGCCCATTTACCGGCCCGCACCTCGCGTTCGCCTTCGCCGGCACGGCGCGCCAGCATCAGCATCAACGTCAGCGCGATATCAGCGGTGCAGTCTGTCAGCACGCCGGGCGTATTGGTCACGGTCATCCCCGAGCCCGTCGCCGCAGCGATATCAATATGGTTGAAGCCTACCCCAAAGTTACCAAGGATCCTGGCGCGGTGATCGCCGGTGAAAATGGACGTCGGCAGTTTGTCCGAAACGGTTGGACAGACGGCATCGTATTCGTTCAAGGCCGCGCCGATTTCCTCAACAGTCATCGGCACGTCGTCGGTATTCAGCGTGGCGTCGTAGTCGGCAGACAGCCGTTTTTCAACGGACCCCGGCCAGCGACGGGTCAGCAGTATTTTCTTCTTGGTCATGCAGCCACTTTCTTGCCCGACAGCACAGATTCGACGGTTTCGCCGAAAGCTGCGGGGTGCGGAATAATAGTGTGACCAGCCTCGCGGATGATCTCAACCTTTTCCTGAGCAGATTCCCCAAAGGCCGAGACGATGGCACCGGCATGGCCCATGCGCTTGCCCTTTGGGGCCGAGAGTCCTGCGACATAGGCCAGCAGCGGTTTCTTCATGTGGGCGCGTGCCCATTCCGCCGCCTCTGCCTCTTGCGGACCGCCGATTTCGCCGATCATCACGACGGCATCGGTGTCAGGGTCCTGTTCGAAAAGTTCGAGCACGTCCTTGAACGAAAAGCCATTGATCGGGTCACCGCCGATGCCGACCGACGTGGACACGCCGATACCGCGCGCCTTCATCTGGCTGGCGGCCTCGTATCCCAGCGTCCCGGAACGGCCCACAACGCCGACCCGGCCCGGGATGTAGATGCTGCCGGGCATGATGCCCATCATTGCCTCACCCGGGGTGATGGTGCCCGCGCAGTTAGGCCCGGTCAGGATCATGCGATCCTCTTTCTTGTAACGGCGCATGTAGCGTTTGACCCGCATCATGTCCTGTGACGGGATGCCGTCGGTGATGCAGACGCAATATTTTATGCCCGCATCCGCCGCTTCCATGATGGAATCGGCCGCGAAGGGTGGCGGCACAAAGACGATGGACGCTTCGGCTCCGGTTTCGGCCACTGCACCCTTGACGGTGTTGAACACCGGCAGACCAAGGTGCGTACTGCCGCCCTTGCCGGGTGTGACGCCGCCCACGACATTGGTGCCATAAGCTTTCATCTCTTCGGCGTGAAAACTGCCGATGCGTCCGGTAAAGCCCTGGACGATGACTGGGGTATTCTTGTTCAGAAGAATGGACATTTGTTTCCTCCCTCAGGCGGCAGAACGTTGAGCGGATTTCAGGGCAGCGACGGCGGCGACAGCGGCATCTTTCAGCGTGTCGGCAGTGATGACGCTGGGCGCTTTTTCCCGCAGGATCGCCTTGCCTTCATCCACCTTGGTGCCCGACAGGCGCACGATCAGGGGCATGTTCACGCCGACCTCTTCGATGGCCTTCACGACGCCTTCGGCCACCCAGTCGCAGCGATTGATGCCGGCAAAGATGTTCACCAGGATCACCTTGACGTTCTTGTCCTGAAGCACCGCGCGGAAGGATTTGGCCACCCGTTCCGGAGATGCCCCGCCGCCGATATCAAGGAAGTTTGCCGGCTCGCCGCCCTCAAGCTTGATCATGTCGAGCGTTGCCATGGCCAGACCGGCACCGTTGATGATGCAGCCGATTTCACCATCAAGGCCGACATAGGAAAGGCCGCGATCCGAGGCAAATGTTTCGCGCGGATCTTCCTGGCTCTTGTCGCGCAGCTCGGAAATCTCGGGACGGCGGAACAGGGCGTTTTCGTCAAACGACATCTTGCAGTCGAGCGCGATAACCTCGCCCTTGCTGACCACAAGCGGGTTGATTTCGAGCATCGAGGCGTCGAAGTCGCGGAACACCCGGTAGCAGCCAAGGATGGTGTCGACCGCCTTGCCGATCAGCGCGCCATCAAGGCCCAGACCAAAGGCGATCTCGCGTGCCTGAAACTGCTGCATACCCAAACCGGGATCGACCGAGGCGCGGACAAGGCTGTCGGGTTCCTGCTCGGCGATCTGTTCGATCTCCATCCCGCCCGAGGAGGAAGCCACGATCATGATCCGCTCTTCTTTGCGGTCAAGGACAAAGCCCAGATAAAGTTCCCTTTCGATCGGCACAGTCTCTTCGATATAGAGCCGGTTGATCAACTTGCCGCCCGGGCCAGTCTGATGCGTGACCAGTTTCTGCCCCAGCAGCCTTTCTGCGGCAGAGGCGACCTCGTTGTCGGACTTGCACAGGATAATGCCGCCGGCCTTGCCGCGCGCGCCGGAATGGATCTGCGCCTTGACGACCCAGGCTTCGCCACCGATTTCCGTGGCGCGGTAGGCGGCCTGTTCGGGGCTGTAGGCCAGACCGCCGCGGGGCATGCGGATGCCATGCGTGGCAAGCAGTTCCTTGGCTTGGTATTCGTGGATATCCATCTTGGTCTCCTCCCTTGTCGTCGTTACGCCGCGCGGGCCTTCAGCACCTTTTGAACGGCAAGCACGTTGTTCGCCATCTTTTCGGATGCGGCGTCGATCATCTTGCCATCGAGGCTTGCCGCGCCCTTGCCCTGTGCCGCAGCTTCCTTGAGCGCCACCAGGATTCGTTCGGCGCGTTCAACCTCGGCCGGGGTAGGCGAATATTCTTCGTTCGCCATGTCGATCTGGCTAGGATGAATGGCCCATTTGCCTTCGATCCCCAGCGCTGCGCCCCGCTTGCAGGCATCGCGAAAACCGTCGGGATCAGAGAAATCACCAAACGGGCCGTCGATGGGGCGCAGACCGTAGGCGCGGCAGGCCGTGGTCATGCGGGAAAGCGCCGCGTGCCACTGATCGCCGGGGTAATTCGGGTTCAGACCGCCGATATTGACCGTGCGCGCCTTGTGAAAGGCAGCATAGTCCGCAACGCCGAAATGCATCGCCTCAAGCCGCGACGGCGCGGCAGCCAGCGCTTCGACATTGGCCATGCCAAGAGGGGTTTCGATCAGCGCCTCAAGCCCGACTTTGCGTTTGTAGCCCATCGCCATTTCGATCTGGTTGCACATGGCTTCGACCATATACACGTCAGCGGGCAGGCCAACCTTGGGGATCAGGATCACGTCCAGTTTGCTGCCGGCCTGTTCCATCACATCCACCACGTCGCGGTACATGTAATGGGTGTCGAGACCGTTGATGCGGACAGACGTAACCTTGTTCTTGCCCTTCCAGTCGATATCGTTGAGCGCCTCGATGCAGTTCTTGCGGGCCTGCTCCTTGTCGCCGGGGGCAACGGCGTCTTCGAGGTCAAGGAAGACGACGTCGGCATTACTGTCTGCTGCCTTCTGAATCATCGCAACGTTGGATGCCGGCACCGCGAGCGTCGAGCGCTGCAAGCGCGTGACGCGCATGCCGTGTACTGTATGGCTCATTGTCTTTGGTCTTTCATGTTGGTTGATCCGTCGCGCCAATCATTCGGCGGCAATGGCCTTGCCCGATTTCGCAGCTGTGCTGGTGAAATAGTCGATGGCGGCACCAACACCCGATCCGGCCTTGATGTTCATGCCGACGTCGATCATCGACATCTCGGCGACGGACAGCGCCGTGCTCACCATGCCTTCGTTCAGCCAGCCAAGATGGCCGATGCGGAACACGCGGCCCATGACCTTGGACAGACCGGTCCCGAAAGACGTGTTGTATTTGCTGTAGCCCGTCGCGATCACGTCGCGGGCATCCACACCGTCGGGAACCAGGATCGCGCTGACCGTGTTGGAATGCCACTTCGCCTCTTTCGCGCAAAGCTTGAGGCCCCAGGCATCAACCGCCGCCCGGACACCCGAGGCGAGGCGGTGGTGACGGGCCCAGATGTTTTCCAGCCCTTCGGCGTGGATCATGTCACAGGCCACATCCAGCCCGCGCAGCAGCTGGGTTGCGGGCGTGTAGGGGAAATACCCCTGATCGTTGGTGGCGATCATATCTTCAAAACTGAAGAAGGTGCGGGGATATTCGGCGTGTTTGTGCGCCTCAAGTGCCCATTTGGAAACCGAAAGGATGCCGATGCCCGCAGGCAGCATAAAACCCTTTTGCGATCCGGACACGGCACAGTCCACGCCCCAGGCATCCTGATCGAATTCGATCGACCCGATCGAGGACACACCATCAACCATCAGCAGGGCAGGGTGGTTGGCCGCGTCCAGTGCTGCACGCACGCCCTTGATATCTGAACTCACACCGGTGGCGGTTTCGTTGTGCGTGGCGAAGACGGCCTTGATCTCATGGCCGGGGTCGGCCTTGAGACGGGTGGCGTATTTCTCGACAGGGACACCTTCGCCCCACTCGCATTCGATCACCTCCACATCAAGGCCAAGGCGCTGCGCCATGTCGACCCAAAGATGCGAGAACTGGCCAAACCGACTCATCAGGACCTTGTCACCGGGGGAAAGCGTGTTCTGGATCGCCGCTTCCCATGCGCCAGTGCCCGAGGAGGGGTAGAGGAAGACGCGGCCGGTTGTGTTCTTGAACACCTTTTGCACCTTGGCGAACAACGGCTTGGTGAAGTTGGGGAAATCAGGCGCGCGCATGTCCTGCATGCAGACATTCATCGCCATGCGGACCTCTTCGGGCACGTTTGTCGGACCCGGGATGTATAGGTGATTGTAGCCGGCCATTGGTGTTTCCTCCCTACGGAAATCCTGTGGATATGCGTTTCTCTGCGGTTGAGGATGCCAGCGGGCTCGGTCGCTCAGAACACCTTGCAGGATAGGAAAGCACGTCCCGGGGATGGGTTTAAGCCTACCCGATGGGGGCGCGGGCGGTCTGTGCACCTTGGGGTTGCCAGCTGTTGCCCTGCGGCGGAATTGAGCTGTTGCGGGTTGGAAACAGATCTTGCGTTGGCAAGACTTTCAATCCTCAGCCTCGCGCGAATAGACCGCGACGGCCATGGCGCGGTTGCGTACGTCCAGCTTGTCATACAGATTCTTGAGGTGGTATTTCACCGTGTTTTCGGAAATGCCCGTCCGGTTAGCAATCTGTTGATTGGTCCAGCCACGCGCCAGAACGGCCAGCAATTCGCGTTCGCGCACCGTCAGGTGCGCCAGCGGTGTGTCGTTGATCTGCGTCACATCTATGTAGGGCACGCACAGCCGCCCGTTCGCGACCGCGTGAAGCGTGTCGAACAGAACCGACGGATCATCGAACTGATAGCAATATCCAAGCGCCCCGAGCCGCACCGCCTGACGCACATGGCCAAGATCGCGGCTGTTGGAAAAGATCGTCGTGCGGAGCTTGCTTTGACGCGCCTTGAGAGCGCGCAACACATCCGGGGCGGTCATGTCCGACAACTGCCAGGACAAAACTACGACATCCATGTCTTCCTCGGGCATGGCCAGGATGTCGGCACCGCTTTCCGTGGTTGCGACCAGACGGAACCGCTGATCACCCTTGAAGCACATGCCAAGGGCCGAAACGACAAGCGGATTGGGCTCGGCAAGGACGACCCTGATCTGGGCCTCCAGCGCTTCCGGCGGATTTTGCATGGTTCTCCTCCCGACCCCACGGAGATGATGATTTTTTCATCAATCCGCAAAGCAGACCTGACCGTCGCATTCAAGTCTACCTATTCTTTCGGCTGCGTGACAAAATGCGCAACTTTATTTCCCGCCCGACTGGGTAGGTTGAGTTTTCCGGGCGGGCGGAATCTCGTCGCGAAACGGCAATTCTACCAACTGGCTAGTTGCCCTGACGATATGTTCCATGGCAGTCGCTGGGGGTTGCCAGGGACCCGGGAGGAGAAACCATGAGCTACAAGACAGATATTCAAATCGCCCGCGAGGCTTCGAAACGACCGATACAAGAGATCGGGGCCAAGTTGGGAATCGGCGCAGGGGACATGTTGCCTTATGGCCATGACAAGGCGAAGATCTCGCAGGACTTCATCAATTCGGTTCAGGACCGCCCCAACGGCAAGCTGATCCTGGTGACCGCGATCAACCCGACCCCGGCCGGCGAGGGCAAGACCACGACCACAGTGGGTCTGGGCGACGGGCTGAACCGGATCGGCAAGAAGGCGGCGATCTGCATCCGCGAAGCATCGCTTGGCCCGAACTTCGGCATGAAGGGTGGCGCGGCCGGCGGCGGATACGCGCAGGTGGTGCCGATGGAGGATATGAACCTCCATTTCACTGGCGATTTCCACGCAATCACGTCGGCGCATAACCTGCTGAGCGCGATGATCGACAATTCCATCTACTGGGGCAATCCTCTGGACATTGATCAGCGGCGGGTCGTCTGGCGGCGTGTCCTCGACATGAATGACCGGGCGCTGCGCGATGTGGTGACGTCTCTGGGCGGCGTGGCGAATGGCTTTCCGCGCCAGACGGGGTTCGACATCACCGTCGCATCCGAGGTCATGGCGATCCTGTGCCTGGCAAAGGATCTTGCCGATCTTGAAAAGCGTCTGGGTGACATGATCGTCGCCTATACCCGTGAGAAAACGCCGATCTATTGCCGTGACATCAAGGCAGATGGTGCAATGACAGTTCTGCTGAAGGACGCGATGCAGCCGAACCTTGTGCAGACTTTGGAAAACAATCCGGCCTTCGTGCATGGTGGCCCGTTCGCCAACATCGCCCACGGCTGCAATTCGGTAATTGCCACGACGACGGCCCTGAAACTGGCCGATTACGTAGTGACCGAGGCTGGATTTGGTGCCGACCTTGGCGCCGAGAAATTCCTGAATATCAAGTGCCGCAAGGCGGGCCTGTCGCCCGATGCAGTGGTGATCGTCGCGACCGTTCGGGCGATGAAGATGAACGGTGGTGTCGCCAAGGGTGATCTTGGGGCCGAAAATGTCGCGGCAGTCGAAGCGGGTTGCCCGAACCTTGGTCGGCATATCGCCAATTTGCAGTCGTTCGGCGTGCCCGTGTTGGTTGGCATCAACCATTTCGCAGGCGACACAGATGCCGAAGTGCAGGCGGTGAAGGATTATGTCGCCGGGCTGGGTGCCGAGGCGGTGCTGTGCAAACATTGGGCAGATGGCGGTGCGGGAATCGAAGAAATGGCACGTAAAGTTGCCGATCTCGCGGATTCCGGTGTGGCCAAGTTCAAGACGCTTTATCCTGACGATATGCCGCTGTTCGAGAAAATCGAGAGCATCGCAAAGAATATCTATCACGCGGATGGCGTGGTGGCTGATGGCAAGATCAGGACACAGCTGAAGGAATGGGAAGCGCAGGGTTATGGCAAACTGCCGATCTGCATCGCGAAGACGCAGTATTCGTTTACCACCGACCCAACGGTGCGCGGCGCCCCCACCGGGTTTACCCTGCCGGTCCGCGAGGTGCGGTTGTCGGCAGGGGCGGGTTTTGTCGTCGCGATCTGTGGCGAGATCATGACCATGCCGGGCCTGCCGCGCAGGCCAGCATCCGAAGCGATCCACCTGAATGATGAGGGATTGATTGAGGGGCTGTTTTAACTCAGACCTCCGAGACAAGTCGCCATCAGGTCGATGATGTCTCCGGTGGGAAAATTTTGACCCAGAGTTGGGGAAGGGCGGTGTCCCGACCCCGGCTTTTGATGAATGGAGATCCGATGACGGCGACAGTAATTGACGGCAAGGCGTTTGCCGCGAAAGTCCGCGCGCAGGTGGCAGAGCATGTGACCAAGCTGAAGGAAACCCACGGCATCACGCCCGGTCTGGCCGTGGTGTTGGTCGGCGAAGATCCGGCAAGTCAGGTCTATGTCCGCTCCAAGGGCAAGATGACCGTCGAAGTTGGCATGAATTCCTATGAGCACAAATTGGATGCCGACACATCAGAGGCGGACCTTCTGGCGGTGGTGGACAAGCTGAATAATGATCCGGCGGTGCATGGCATTCTGGTTCAGCTGCCGCTGCCCAAGCATCTGGATTCGGATCTGGTGATCAATTCCATCGATCCGGCCAAGGATGTGGACGGGTTCCATATTTCCAACGTGGGCCTTCTGGGGACAGGACAGAAATCGATGGTGCCCTGTACGCCGCTGGGGTCGCTCATGATGCTGCGCGATCATCACGGCAGCCTGTCGGGGATGGATGCGGTGGTGCTTGGTCGGTCCAACATCGTAGGCAAACCGATGGCACAACTGCTGCTGAACGACAGCTGCACGGTCACGATCGCGCATTCCCGTACCAAAAATCTGGCGGATGTGGTCCGCCGCGCCGATATTGTTGTCGCTGCCGTAGGTCGCCCGCAGATGGTGCCGGGCGACTGGATCAAACCGGGGGCAACAGTGATCGACGTGGGTATCAACCGCATCGACGCGCCGGAAAAGGGCGAGGGTAAGACACGGCTTGTCGGGGACGTCGATTACGACCCCTGCTCCAAGGTGGCCGGGGCGATCACCCCTGTTCCGGGCGGGGTCGGGCCGATGACCATTGCCTGCCTGCTGGCCAACACGGTCACCGCCTGCTGCCGCGCCAATGGGCTGTCCGAGCCCGAGGGGCTGACAGCCTGAGAAACACAGCACCCGCCGGAACTATCTGGCGGGTGCTGTACCGTCCCTACGCATCACTTCGGCTTCGATAACGGCTGCCCCTGATATTACATCTGTGGGTCCCGGACATGGCGCCGACATCACGGAAATCCGTGCTACGCATAAGTACGTCGCAATTTAGCGTCCAACTACAACCACGGATCAGGCTTGACAGCCCATCCGTGGCCGCAACCTGCCAGCCGGTCCGATCGGCGTCTCCGCACGTATTTGGGGGATCCCGGTGGGCGGTATGCGGTCCGCCGCGCTGGCGCTGTTTGACGGCTTCATTCCAGGGTCAGCCGGTCCAGCCAAGACCGCTGGAAATGACGTGGATCGTCATCAAAAGCGCGTCGACTTCGGCCGGGTCAGCCTTGTCCGCGCCACCGGCCCGGCGCACATGGTCAAGCAGGTCGATCTGCAGGCGGTGCACGCCAGCCATTTGCGGTGCGATGCTGTTGGCCTGTTCGCGAAAGACCGGAAAGCGTTCGCACAGATCGCGCCCGCCAGCCACCGCCAGGATCATGCTGCGGGTCAGGTCGTGTTCCGCCTGCACCTTACCAAAGATCGACGCGCGGGTGGCCGGGTTCTGCACCAGTTCGGAATAGGCACGGGCTGTATCCATGTCGGATTGAAAGAGCACCTTCTCCGCCTCGTCGATCACCAGCCGGAAAAGCCGGGAACGTTCGAACATGCGGCGGAGCAGATCAAGGCCATCATCACCACGCACGCGCGTGAACGCCGCCAGCGCCGAGCCGATACCATACCAGCCGCTCAGCATGTGCCTGTTCTGGCTCCAGGCAAAGACCCAAGGGATGGCGCGCAGGTCTGACAGATCGCGCGCAGAAGTGCCAAAGCGTTTCGCCGGTCGCGATCCGATCTTGAGCAGAGACAATTCATCCACCGGGCTGCTTTCGTGGAAATAGTCGATGAACCCGGGGCTGCGCACCAGATCGAGATACTTGATCTGGGACAGACCGGACAGCGCCTCCATCGCCTCGTTGAATTCGGGCGTGTCCGGCTCTGTGTTCCCGGTCTCAAGCGTATGGGCCAGAACCGCGGCAGAGAGATATTCGAGATTTCCAAGGGCCGTGCCGCGGTTGGCAAACTTTGCCGAGACGATTTCGCCCTGTTCCGTCACACGCAACCGCCCGTCGACAGTGCCCGCAGGCTGCGCGGCAATGGCGCGCCCGGCGGGGGCGCCCCCGCGGCTGACAGACCCGCCTCGACCGTGGAAAAAGGATACCCTTACGCGGTGCTTTTCGCCGACGCGGCGCACGGCGGTCTGCGCCTTGGCCAGCTCCCAGTTCGACGTTAGGAACCCGCCATCCTTGTTGCTATCGGAATAGCCAAGCATGATCTCCTGCACATCCCCGGCCTCGCGCATGGCGCGACGCACGGTGCGGTTGGCGAAAAGCTGGTCAAGGATTTCTGTCGCCGCGCGCAGGTCGTCGATGGTCTCAAGCAGGGGCACGACCTCAATGTCGGTGGGCAGGTCATGCGTATCGGCCGCGGCGGTCCAGCGTGCCAGTAGGTAAACCGCAAAGATGTCATCTGTCGAGGTTGTCATCGACAGGACCACCGCGCCGATGGCCTGCCGGTCCTGTGCACGCGTCCGGGCAACAAGACTGAAGAGGTCGAGCGTCTCGTTCGCCTCATCGGGCAGGTCACCAAGCGCCGCGCGATCCAGAGGTGTTTCGTCCTGTAGCGCCTTGGCGAGCATTTTGGACCAGTCCGCCGTACCTTCTTGTGGGCAGTCCCCACCGCGCGCCGCGAACACGGCGGCGACAGTACGGTTGATCACCGTCGCGTTCTGGCGGATGTCGAGCGATACTGTGCGGAAACCAAAGGTATCGATCCGGCGCAGCAACGGGCGGGCGCGCCGTGCCGCGACCCTATGCGCAGCTGATTGCACAAGTGCCGTGTCCAGCGCCTGGACCAGCGTGCGGAATTCGCGGGCAGAGGCGAATGGCGTCACATCTGAGACAGCACCCAGAGTGGCATCAAGGCGCAGAAGCAGCGCGGTGGAAAACTGGCGGAAGGGTTCAGCAGAGTTCTGCACACGGGTGTGATCCGCAGCACTTCCACAGAGATCAAGCTGAACGGCCACCAGTTTGAGGAATTCCTTCGGTACTTCTGTCACGCTGAGGCTGAGCGACAGCTCGCGACAAAGTTCGGCGAGTGTGGGGCGATAGGACCTGATCGCCGCCACGCGGTATTCGACCAGCGCGTCCCGCGTCACCTTCGCGGTCACATGCGGATTGCCGTCGCGGTCGCCGCCGATCCAGCTTGAGAACCGCAGGAAGGGGGCTGGTGACAGACCTTCGTAGGATTGACGCAAGGCGTGTTCCAGGGTGTCCTGAAGCGCGGGCACCGCCGTATAAAGCACCTCGCGAAAGAAATAGAGGCCCCACTGTACCTCTTGCGCAACGGTCGGTTTTTCCAGACGCAATTCTCCGGTCAGCCACAGGATTTCGATCTCGGCCGTCAGGGCCTGAAGATGCGCCTCCTGTTCGCGGGGGGCCCAGTTCCGGCCCATGAGGTCCGTCAACCGACGATAGATGCGGCGGTGGGTTTCCAGAACCGTAACACGCTTGGTTTCGGTCGGGTGGGCGGTCATGGTGGGGGCGACGCGCAGTTTTTGCAGTGCCGTCTCCATCATTTCGCGGTTCTTGCCGCCCCCGGCCGCACGGGAAAACACCTCGGCAAAGGATCCGGGAATGTCTGCGGCGTGCCCGGCGCGCTCGATCTCGCGGCGCATCTGGACGGCTTCGAATTCCCGGGCGATGGCCAGCAGCTGATGCCAGGCACCCAAAGCTTGCAGCGCCATAAAGCGTTCGCCCGCAGGCAGGCTGTCGACAGACCTGCGCCCATCCAGAAGGCGGGCAACGTCGCTGACCTGACCCCGGGTCACGGCCACGAGGCATCGGGTGAGCATTGCCTGAATGTCAGAACTGCGGGTTGTGCTCACCGGTTCGATACGCCGGTGATCGGGCGCCGCCGATGGATCGGGAAGGGTGCTGGGAATGTTCATAGCGGCTGCGTTCCAATTCTGTTCGTTGCAACCATGAGACGCCCTGTCACGCGATGGCACCAGCACCGGTGGTATAGAAACTGCTGACCATTCGTGGAGATTGTGGTTACCCGTTCGGGGACCAATTCAGGTGTCCGATCTTGGGCCGCGATCACGGAGGTACGAAAATCAGTGCGGCTCTCTTCCGCAGCTTGACGTTTACCCGCATCCGTAAACCGTCGGAACACAGATCGCAGCGACGTTCTTCGCTGAACCGGTGCATGACTACGAACCTATGGGCAGAATACTCATTCGATTAACTCCGCCAGGGACGTTGATCGAACACTTAGACGGCCGCAGTCAGCGTCGAAAAAGCCATACCGATAAGATTCGCTTCAGCTGTGACAAAGAGCTTTGCATTGGACGACGCGCGGAAATCGGATGTCCGATGCCGCGCATGGCAACAAACCCACAGGCACGATTATCGCACCTCCTGACTCGACGCGAAGCGCGACGTTATGTCGGCAAATATGATTTGAGCCGTGGCATCCCCACGAGATGGCGATCCAGAATGCTCAGCGCGCGATCCTCATCATGAGCGATCAGTGCTGCGATCAGTTCCCGATGCTCCTTCACAATCACGTCGTTCTGGCCGACGCCCAGTTTCAACGACAGCATCGCGACACGGGTCAGATTCGCCTGAAGATTGTCGAACACCTGAACCAGAACAGTGTTGCCCGAGGCTGCGACGATCGCCTGATGGAACTGTCGATTGATTTCGACGCTGGACAGAAAATCATCTTCGGACAGCTGTGTCTGCGCTTCGCACAGCTCCTCCAGCCCGTCCGGGACCGGTCGCGCGTCCCGGCAGATGCGCCGCACCGCGTGGCTTTCAATCATGTGGCGCACCTCGCAGAGGTCTTCGAATTCATCCGCCGACAGCAGCCTGACCATCGCGCCGCGCCGCGGGTGCAATTCGACGAACCCTTCGGCGGCTAGCCGATTAAGCGCCTCGCGCACCGGCGAACGCGACACACCGGTCATTTCGCAGGCAATCGCCTCTTCGATGAAACGGCCGGGCGCAAAGACCCCGCTCAGGATGGCGGCGCGAATCCCGTCATAGGCACGGACACGCGCGGTGACGCCGACAGCCGTGGGCTCCTTTTCCGCGTGTGCACGCTTTTCGTGTCTACTCATTCATCACCTCCGGGCGGTTTTCGGGCCGCGTTGCGCCCGCAGATAGCTTTATTCTGGACAAGCGTGTTGTATTCTTCTTGTATACGTGAAGAACACACCAAAAGGCCAACAAAGAAATGATGGACGGTACGGCAAAAATCGACCCCGAGGGCAGCTGGCGCGTCGGCGTCGATTCCGGCGGCACCTTCACCGATGTCTGCATGTTCAATCAGGACAGTGGCCAGATCGCCGTCTGGAAAGTGTCCTCGACCCCCGACGATCCTTCGCGCGGTATTGCGCAGGGTGTCGAAGAGGGCATGAGCGAATGTGCCGGTGCGCAGGGCGACCCCGCCGCCGCCATCGCCTACCTCGGCCATGGCACGACCGTGGCGACCAATGCCCTGATCACCCAGCGCGGCGCGCGGGTCGGGCTGCTCACCACCGAAGGTTTTCGCGATCTGCTTGAAATCGGGCGGCAGAAACGCCCGGATCTTTATGACCTTTTCGCCAGCAAACCACCCACACTCGTCCCCCGTGACCTTCGGTTCGGCCTGCCTGAGCGGATTATGCAAAGCGGGGATATTTCGCTTCCACTGGACGAAGACGCGGTGCGCGCCGCTGCGCGGTCCCTGAAAGAGGCAGGTGTCGAAGCGGTTGCGATCTGTTTTCTCTATGCCTTCGTCAATCCGGCGCATGAACAGCAGGCCCGCCGCATCGTCGAACAGGAAATGCCCGATGTCTTTGTCTGTACCAGTCACGAAATCGCGCCCGAGTTTCGGGAATTCGAGCGGCTTTCGACCGCCACCGTCAACGCCTACCTCGGCCCGATCATGCATCGCTACATCAGTCGGCTGACACCGCGCCTTCGGGATCTGGGCCTGCCGGTTCCTCCGCACCTCACACAGTCAAATGGTGGCGTCGTTCGGTTCGAAGTCGCGGCGCAAACTCCGGTGCGCGCGGTGCTTTCGGGCCCTTCGACCGGGGTCGTTGCGGCGCAGGCCATCGGCGCGCAGGCCGGGTTCCCCGACATCATCACATTCGATATGGGCGGCACGTCTTCGGACGTTGCGCTTATGGCGCAGGGGCGGACCGCGCAGATCAATGAAAGCATGGTGCACGGCTATCCGATCAAGGCGCCGATGCTCGACATCCACACCGTCGGTGCCGGGGGTGGCTCAATCGCGTCGATCGATTCTGGCGGGCTGCTCAAGGTCGGGCCGGAGAGCGCTGGCGCCGATCCCGGACCGGTCTGCTATGGGCGCGGCGCAACCGAGCCGACGGTCACCGATGCCAACATCGTGCTACAGGTTCTGAACCCAACGCATCTTCTGGACGGGCGGATGAAGGTCCGGCGTGATCTGGCAATCGCAGCCATAGGAACCATGGCCGAAACGCTGGGCATGGGCGTCATGGACACGGCGCAGGGCATAATTTCGGTCGTTACCGCCAATATGGCCAAGGCGATCCGCGTGATTTCGGTTCAGCGGGGGCACGATCCCCGGGGGTACGCGTTGATGGCCTTTGGCGGCGCGGGTCCGCTGCATGCCGTCCGGCTGGCACAAGAATTGGGCATGTCCCGCGTGATCATCCCGCGCAATCCCGGCATCCTCTGCGCCATGGGTCTGCTGCTGACCGATCTGCGCGCCGATTTTTCGACCACGCGGCTGATCCCGCTCGAGGACCGCGCACTTGGCAGGATCTGCGACGCCATTCAACATGTCGGGGACGAGGCGGAGCAGTGGTTCGATGCCGAAGGCATTCCCGCCGACCAGCGCCGCAGTAGCTGCCGAGTCGATCTGCGTTATGAGGGTCAGAATTACGAGCTGTCGATCCCTGTGCCCGAGGGCGCGATCACTTTGGCGACGTTGACCGCACTCAAGGACGGTTTTGCCCAGGCCCATGAACGCATGTACGGCTTTGCCGTCGAAAACGAACGCATCCTTTGCGTGACCTTCCGGGCCGAGGCGCTTGGCCTTGTGCAAAAGGCCGAACTGCCGCGGCGTGCATTGGGTGGACCAGATGCATCGGCAGCAATCACCGGCAACCGCAATGTGTGGTTCCCCGAAACCGGCACCTTCACGCCCAGCACGCTTTATGCCCGCGACCGCATGACACCGGGGATGATCTTTGCCGGTCCCGCCATTGTCGAACAGATGGACACCACAACGCTTATCCCGCCCGGCGTGACCGTCCACGTGGACGAAATCGACAACCTTGTGCTGGAGCTTTCCGATGACAGATAACGCCAAGCCCACGCTGGACCCGATCACGGTCGAAGTCATCGGCGCCGCGCTTTCATCGATTGTCGAAGAAACCGGCGAGGCGCTGGTACGCGCGTCATATTCCACCAACATCAAGGAGCGGCGCGACTGTTCCACCGCGCTGTTCGACGGGCAGGGCCGCACCCTGTGTCAGGCCGAACATATCCCGGTGCACCTTGGCAGCTTTCTCGACTTTATCCCGATGCTGCTGGCCGATCACGACCCCGCCGACATGCGCCCTGGAGATGTGTTCATCGGGAATGACGCCTATCGCGGCGGCGGCACCCACCTGCCCGACATCGTGCTCGCCGAGCCGATTTTCATCGACGGCGTGCTGGTGGCCTGGACGGTCAACCTTGCGCATCATTCCGACTTTGTGGACCGCGCCCATGCCCATATCTATCAGGAAGGTCTGCGCATCCCGCCGATCCGCCTTTACCAAGCGGGCGTGTTGCTGAAGGATGTGCAGGAGTTGATCCTGCTGAACTGTCAGGTACCGCGCGAACGGCTGTCGGATCTGCGTGCCCAGATGGCGGCGAACCGGGTCGGCGTTCAGCGGTTTCAGGAACTCTGCGCGCGCCACGGGCTTGAGACTGTGCTGGCCTCGGGCGAGGCGCTTCTGGATTACGCCGAACGCAAGATGCGCGCCGGGATCGCCGCGCTGCCCGACGGCAGCTGGCGGTTCGAAGACGTCTTTGACAACCTCGACTTTGACGAGCCGATTCCACTGTCGGTCACGGTCACCGTTTCCGGCAGCGAAATCGCGCTGGCCTTTGATGCGCCGCCACAGGTGCGGTCGGGCATCAACATGACCCGCACCGCGCTGCTGGCCACGGTCTACTACATCGTGAAATCCGTGGTTGACCCGACAGTGCTTCCCAATGCCGGACTGGCCCGTCCGATCACCGTAACAGCCCCCGAGGGATCGATCGTGAACTGCGCCCACCCCGCGGCAGTCAACGGGCGGGTTCAAACCTGTCAGCGGGTCGCAGACCTGATCCTGGGCGCGATCGCGCAGGCCGTGCCGGAACGTGTATCGGCCTGCACCAATTCGACCTGCACCGTGGCGCTGTTTTCCGGCACCCGTCAAAGCGGCCCCGACAAAGGCACCTACTGGGTCTACCTTGAAACCATCGGCGGCGGCGGCGGCGCCCGCCCCGGTGCCGACGGGCTGGACGGCATCCACGTCCATGCCACCAACACCTCAAACCTCCCGGTCGAGGCGCTGGAGGTTGAATACCCGATCATTCTCGAACGTTATGAACTGGTCGACGGGTCGGCCGGTACGGGGCGCCAAAGGGGTGGCATGGGGCTGCGCCGGGTCTATCGCGCCACCGAAGACTGCATGGTCAGTGTCGACATCTCGCGCAACCTGTCCCGTTCCTGGGGGCTGGAAGGCGGTGGCCCGGGCGGCCACGGCGGCTATGTGCTAAGCCCGGAAACCCCGGCATTCGATCGCGGCAAGGGTATCTTGCGCGCTGGTGAATGGCTTGAGGTCATAACCCCCGGCGGCGGCGGCTACGGCCATCCCGCAATGGAAAGCGAAACGCCTGAAGGTGACAAACTGGCCGCCGAATAGCGCCAGACCCGCAATAAACCGCATTCATCCAACGGCCGACAAGAGCCGACACCCCCAACAAGGAGACCTGACAGATGACCACACGTTTGAACCGCCGCGGATTTCTGGCCTCGACCGGCGCATTGGCCGGGGGACTTGCTTTCCTCGGACCCCGCGACCTGCTTGCCCAGGAAGGCGGCACTCTGCGCTTTGCGCTGTCCACCTATCCGCCCAGCTTTGACGCCTGGGCGTCAAGCGGCACCGCCGCCGGCACGATCAAGCTGTTGATCCACCGCGGGTTGCTGGGTTATGCGCCCGACGGCACGCTGCGCGGCGAACTGGCCGAAAGCTGGAAAGTGGACGACACCGGCGCCTGGATCTTCAAACTGCGCGACGCCAAGTGGCACGACGGCACGCCCGTCACCGCCGAAGATATCGCCTGGAACGTGCTTGAGGCGCAGAAATCCGATTCAGCCGCACATTTTCAGGGCCAGCTTTCCGCCATCACGTCGGTCGAGACGCCGGATACCAAAACGGTGCGCATGGTCACCACGGAACCCCTTGCCGTGCTGCCCGGCTGGTTTGCCGATTTCAACATGCCGATGATCAAAAAGGGCGAACCGCGCGACACGACTCTGGGCGCGGGGCCATTTACCCTCGCCTCTACCGACCGCGGCGTATCGCTCAGCCTCAAGGCGTGGGAGGGGTACTACAAGGAAGGCCTGCCCAAACTTTCGGGGATCGAGGCCATCGTCTATGCCGACGAAAACCTGCGGGTTGCGGCGCTTGAGGCCGGCGATGTGGATCTGATCGAATACGTGCCATGGCAGTCGATGACCAAGATCGAAGGCAACGATGAACTGACCCTGCAAACCACCAACGGGCCGTTTATGTACCTGACTTTCAACGGCTCGCGCCCGCCGTTCGACAATCCCAAGGTCCGTCAGGCGGTCGCTCATGCGATCAAGCGCGAAGACATCGCAGCGGCGGCGTTCTATGATCGTGGCGGCGCGCTGGAACACCTGCCCATCCCCGAAGGGTCGGAGTTCTACAACCCCGAATTCAAGGACGCCTGGAACTACGACCCCGACAAGGCGACCGCCCTGCTGGCCGAGGCGGGTTATCCCGACGGCTTCGAATGCACCATGCTGTCCACTGCACAATACGGCATGCACCAGTCCACGGCCGAGGTCTGTCAGGCCTATCTTTCGATGATCGGCATCAACGTGCAGCTCGACCTGCCCGAATGGTCGACCCGCGTGCAAAAGGGCAACGAGGGCAGCTATGACCTTGCCGTCATGGGCACCGCCGCGTCGAACAACGACCCCGACGGCCTTAGCAGCGTGTTGGACGGATCGCTGCCCGCCAGCTTTGTGCGCAGCTTCGCGCTGGAAACACCCGAAATCAGCGCGCTGTTCGCCAAGGGCCGCGCGACCTTTGACACAGAGGAACGCAAGGCGATCTACAAGGAGATGGAAAAGATCGCCATCGACACCACGCCGATGGTCGGGCTTTCCTGGCGGTCGCAGGGCTATGCGATGAAATCCGGGGTGAGCGGGTTCACCAGCATGCCCGGTCAGCTGATCTTCTACTCCGGCACCACGCTGGAAGAGACGATGTTCGGCTGAGCCGCGCAAGATGGTCAGATACATCGCCTACCGGAGCCTCATGGCCCTGTTCCTGGTCTGGGTCGTGGTGACGATCGTGTTCCTGCTGCTGCATCTCATTCCGGGTGACCCGGCCGAGCTGTTGCTGAGCCAGGGATCGATCGCCGCAGATCCTGCCGCGGTGGCGGCACTGCGGACAAAAATGGGGCTGAACGAACCGCTCTGGCAGCAGTATCTGTCGCATCTGGCCGGCGTTCTGACCGGCGATCTTGGCGCGTCGTTTCGTGACGGCGCGCCGGTCGTGGGGCAAATTGCACAGCGACTGCCCCGCACTCTCGAAGTCATCCTGACCGCTGCGATCATCGCGACCACCCTCGGGGTTCCGCTGGGTACCTTTGCCGCCATCCGCGCCGGTGGCAAATGGGATTCCGCGATTTCGCTGTTGTCCTCGGCGGCGCTGTCGACGCCGGTCTTTGTTGTCGGATCGGTCGTCATCCTGATCTTTGCGCAGCAGTTGCGCATATTGCCCGCTGGTGGCTTTGTTGCGATATCTGTGGACCCTGTACAGCATCTCAAACTGCTGATGCTGCCCGCCGGGACCGTCGCGCTTGGCCTCTGGGCCGTCATCACCCGGATGAGCCGCGCCACCGTCCTCGAAGTGCTGCAGCGCGACCACGTACGCACCGCGCGCGCCAAGGGCCTCAGCCACCGCCAGATCCTGCGCCGCCATGTCGTGCGCAACGCGCTGATCCCGGTGCTGACCGTGCTCGGGCTTGAGATGGGCACCCTGATCGGCGGCACGGTGCTGGTGGAATTCGTGTTCAACTGGCCGGGGCTGTCTGGTTACCTCGTCTCGGCGGTAGATGCGCGCGATTATCCCGAAGTGGTGGGCATTGTCATGACGATCTCGATCCTCTTCGTCTTTCTCAACCTGCTGGTGGATGTGGTCAACGCCGCGCTCGACCCGCGCATCGCGCTGGCCCGGTCATGAACCGCGCCCTACGACAGCTGATCGTACCCGGAACTGCCGTGGCGATCATCGTGATGCTGGTGCTGCTGGCCCCTGTCCTGCCGCTGGCCGATGTGCGCGGCATGGACATCCCGCACCGCTTTGCGCCGCCGTCGGCCCAGCATTGGCTGGGTCAGGACGAATTTGGCCGCGACGTGCTGGCCCGGCTGATCTGGGGCGGGCGGGCATCGCTGTTCATCGCCATCGGATCGGCGCTGGCCGCCGCCGTCATAGGCACCACCCTTGGCCTGCTGGGCGGGTATTTCCGTGGTGTGGTCGAGATTGTCACGGTGCGCGCTGCCGAGATCATCCTCTGCCTGCCGCCGCTGCTGCTGGCGTTGCTGGTGGTGACCATCCTTGGTGCCGGAACACGGCCGCTGATCCTGGCGCTGACCATCCTTTATACGCCGAACTACGCCCGGGTGATCTATGCCGCGACGCTGCAGGTGCAGGGCCTGGATTTCGTGACAGCGCAGCGGGCGATGGGCACCCATCCGATACGCATCCTGTGGCGCACCATCCTGCCCAATGTCATGCCTCCACTTCTGGTGCAGATGTCGCTGGTCATCGCCTCGGCCATGGTGATCGAAAGCGGGCTCAGCTTTCTGGGCCTTGGGGTTGTGCCGCCGACCCCGTCCTGGGGTCTGATGATCCGCGCTGCCCGAAGCGCGATGGAGCTTGCCCCGCTGCTGCTGGTCTGGCCGTCGCTGGCGCTGGCGGGCACGATCCTGACCTTCAACCTGCTGTGTGACCGGCTGCAATCGGTGCTGGACCCGCGCGCTACCACTGCGGGCGGCGCACTATGGCTGCGCAATCCCCGCAGACGTGCCGCGCCGACACCCCGCACCACCACCCCGCCCGACCAGACGCAGGCCCCGCTGCTGGAAATCCGCGACCTTGCCATCGCGGTCAATGCTGGCCGCCAACCGATGGACCTTGTCCATAATGTCAGCATTTCCGTGCAGCCCGGCGAAACGGTGGCGCTGGTCGGGGAATCCGGGTCGGGCAAGACACTGACCAGCCTTGCCTTGACCGGCCTGCTGCCTGACAGCCTGTCTGTCACCGGCGGCACGGCCACCTATATGCCGCGCGACGGCGTGCCGATCGACCTCTGCCAGCTTGACGAACAGGGCTTTCGCACCCTGCGCGGGAGTGAGATTTCGATGGTGTTTCAGGATGCCGCGGCCGCGCTCAACCCCGTTCTGCGCATCGGGTACCAAGTGGCCGAGGCGATCCGCGCCCACCGTAACCCCAGTGACTTCGAACTCGACACCGCCGTGATCGAACTGCTGCGCCATGTCGGCATTCCCGATCCCAAGGCCCGCGCCCGCGCCTACCCACATGAACTATCCGGCGGCCAGCGCCAGCGCGCGATGATCGCCGTGGCGATTGCCAACAGCCCCCGCCTCCTGATCGCGGACGAGCCGACCACTGCACTTGACCCCACCATTCAGGCACAGATCCTTCAGCTGTTCCGGACGCTCAAGGATGACACGCCCGAGATGGGCCTGATCTTTGTCACTCATGACCTCGCCCTCGTGTCCGAAATTGCCGACCGCGTGACCGTCATGTACGCCGGTGAGGTGGTCGAGGATGGCCCCGTTGCGCAGGTCTTTGCCCAGCCCCGCCATCCCTATACCGCCGCACTCATCGCCTCGGTCCCCGAAGGGGGGGCGGAACGGCTGGTCGCCATCCCCGGCACCGTGCCCGCACCGAACGCCATGCCACCGGGCTGCCGTTTTGCACCGCGCTGCGCCCACGCCCGGCCCGAATGCGACGCCGCCCCGCCGCCGGTGATTGCCCCCGCGCCGGAACGTCGGACCCGCTGCATCCGCTGGAAAGAGGTCACCTGATGTTCGACGCCCCGCCAACGCCACTGATCGACGCCAGCAATCTTGGCCGCAACTTTGCGACCCGTCAGGGCCTGTTCGGGCGCTGGCGCGATGTCTGGGCGGTGCGCGATGTTTCGCTGAGTCTGGCCAAGGGTGAAACCCTCGGCATCGTCGGTGAATCCGGCTGCGGGAAATCCACCCTCGGGCGGATGATGCTGGGACTTGAGCCGCCGACCACCGGTACGGTCACCTTTGACGGGCGCGACCTTTCTGGCTACCACGGCGCAGAACGACGCAGGCTGGCGCGCCGGATGCAGATGGTGTTTCAGGACCCGTTTGGCTCACTCGATCCGCGCCGCACGGTGGGCGCACAGATCGCTGACGGGCTGAAGACACACGACATCGTGCCCCCCTCCGAAATGCAGGCCGAAGTGACGCGGCTGATCGAACAGGTCGGGCTGCCCTCCACCGCCGCACAGCGCCGACCGCATGAATTTTCGGGCGGACAACGGCAGCGGATCGCCGCCGCCCGCGCCCTTGCCACCCGCCCGGATTTCATTGTTGCGGATGAGCCCGTTTCGGCGCTGGATGTGTCGATTCAGGCGCAGGTGGTGAACCTGCTGATGGACCTGCGCCGGGATCTGAACCTAACCATGCTGTTTATCAGCCACGACCTGCACGTCGTGCGCCACCTCTGCACCCGCATCGCTGTCATGTACCTTGGCCGCATTGTTGAAGAGGGCCCTGCGGAAAAGGTCTTTGGTACCCCGGCGCATCCCTATACCCGCGCCCTGCTTGCTGCGACGCCGTCGCTACACCCGCGCGCGGATGACGCTGCGGACCGCATCCTGCCCGGAGAGCTGCCAAGCCCCGCCAATCCGCCCTCGGGTTGCCCGTTTCGCACCCGCTGTCCCATCGCCGAAGACGCTTGCGGCCGCGACGTGCCCGCGTTCCGTGAAATAGGCCCGGGCTGGCGCGCCGCCTGTATCAAGCCCGAGCACACTGCCAAAGTGGAAGTCCTGCCATGAACGATGAATGTCCCGTTGCGATGATTACCGGCGCCAACAGGGGGATAGGCGCTGCCATTGCGCGGGAGCTTGGCGGCAAAGGCTACCGGCTTTCCCTCGGACTGCGTGACCCGGCATCCCTGCCACAGGATCTGGCCGCGCTGGATCCACTTGTTGTGCCCTATGACGCGTCCGATCCAAAGGCCGCGCGGGCGTTTGCAGATGCCACTCTGGCACGCTTTGGCCGCATCGACGCGCTGGTGAACAACGCTGGCATCGGCGGCCCGTTGGAACTGATGCCTGAGACGCCACAGGACGACGACGAAATGGAAGAAATGCTCGACGCGCTACTGACGATCAACGTCAAGGCGCCGTTCCGGCTGACTCGCGCGGTCCTGCCCGCCCTGTGCCAGAGCGGGCGCGGACGGGTCATCGTGATCGCATCGCTGTCGGGCAAGCGGGTGCTTGGCCTGAACGCCGGTTACCAGATGACCAAACATGCCGCCGTTGCTTTGTCCCATGCTGCGCGCCGCGCCGGATGGGACAACGGGGTACGTGCCTGCGCCATTTGCCCCAGTTTTGTCGCAACGGACATGACACTGCGCCACGATTTGCCACGTCAGGATATCACCAAACCCGAAGACCTCGCGCACATCGTTGCCGAGGTGGTGATGCTGCCGAATTCGGCCAGCGTTTCGGAACTGGTGGTCAACTGGCGTTACGAGCCCGGGCTATGATCCGCCCTTTTGTCACACCCGTTACAGGCGATGCCACGCTACCTAAGCAGGTGGATATCGTGGTGATCGGCGGCGGCATCGTCGGATGTTCGGCCGCCCTCTGGGCCGCAGAACAGGGGCACCGGGTCGCGCTGATCGAAAAGGGGCGCATCGCGGGCGAACAATCTGGGCGCAACTGGGGATGGGTGCGGCGCATGGGCCGGATTCCTGCCGAATATCCACTGGGGATTCAAAGCCTGCGGATATGGGCGGACCTCACCCGCCGCACCGGGCACGAGACGGGATTTTGCCGCGCCCGGGTCGTCTACACCGCCAGCACGCGCCACGAACTGGCCTGGCTCGACACGGTTGCGCGCGATGCTGACACCTTCGGCCTTGCCGTGACGCAGCTAAACCCGGCGCAGCTGGTCGCGCGGCTGCCCGGCTCGACCCTTCCCGCACAATCCGCCCTGCTGAGCGAAGACGACGGGCGCGCCGAACCGGCCCTTGCCGCCCCCGCCATCGCCAAGGCCGCGCGTGAGAATGGTGCAGCGATCGTGACCGGCTGCGCCGTGCGCAGTCTGGAAACATCCGCCGGGCGGGTTTCTGGTGTAGTGACGGAACGCGGCCGCATCGCATGCAGTGCTGTGATTTTGGCCGCTGGCGCATGGTCGCGGCTGTTTGCGGGCAACCTCGGGATCGACCTGCCACAGCTGCGCGTGCGCAGTTCCGTCCTGCGCACCACGCCCGTCTCCGGCGGGCCGGACGCGGCGATCGGGACCGGACGGTTCGGCCTGCGCCCGCGCCTTGACGGTGGATATACCATCGCCCGTCGGGGTCGCGCCGCAGTTCAGATCACGCCGGATGCGTTTCGCCTCATGCCGAAGTTTCTGCCCGGCCTGCGCAAGAACCGCGCTGAATTGGGCCTGATCCTAGACCGTGGTGCCTGGGACGGTTTGGTCACGCCGCGCCGCTGGTCCGAGGACGCTGTTACCCCGTTTGAAACCTGCCGCGTGCTGGACCCCGAACCACAGCCCGCCGCGCTGAAGAAGGCGCTACGCGATGTTCAGCGCGCCTTTCCCGCCTTTGCGGACGCTCAGGTCGCGCAAAGCTGGGGCGGCATCATTGACGTGACGCCGGACGGGGTGCCGATCATCGACGCGGCACAACAGCTTTCCGGGTTGGTCATCGCCACCGGCTTTTCCGGCCACGGTTTCGGCATCGGACCCGGGGCGGGACAGCTGGCCGCCGAGATCGCCACCGGTGCCGCGCCGCTGGTCGACCCCGCGCCGTTCCGGCTGTCGCGGTTTGGCACCACCGGCGCCCCACGGCCCGAAATGGCGGGGGCGCCATGATCTGCCGCCAGCCTGTGCAAAGCTTTCTCGATCGCCCGACAAGGCGTTTGAATTGGACAGACCGTCCCCCAGATCGTCCCATGACACCAGTCAGACCACAACCAAAACGGAACAGAGCACATGATTGACAAGATCCGAATGGCCGAACTCACCTCGCAAGAGGCGCGCGAGCATCTTGATGACAAGGCCGTCGTGCTGCTGCCCATGGGCTCGCTCGAAGATCAGGGTATTCATGCCCCGATGGGCGACTACCTTGCCGCCGATCTCATGGCGATGGAGATCGCCAAAGCCGCCCGGGCGGATGGCGTGGCCACCTTTGTTGCCCCGGTGATCCCCTTTGGCGGCAAGGACTACTTTGAATCGAGCCACGGCGGCATCTCGATCAGCCATGCCACGCTTTGCGGCATTCTGGACGACATGTTCGGCTGCCTGCACCGTCACGGCATCCGCAAGCTGATGATCGTGAACGGCCACGGCGGCAACGTGCCCGCCATCACCGAAGTGGCGCTGCGCTGGCGGCAAAAGGCCGGGCTGTTCGTCCCCTCTATGTACCTCTGGCAGGTGGCTTACGGCGAACTTCCCGCCCTGATCGGCGCTGACAAGGCTGCAAAGTCCTCGGGTCACGGGGGGGATCCGCTGACATCGGTGGGCCTGCATTTCTATCCCGACCTGCTGCGCCCCGACCTTGTGCGGCCGTCGCCCACTGGCAGCGCGATCAAGGGTCTCACCATCTCGGGCTTTTCCACGATCAGCTATGACGGCGCCAAGATTCAGGTCCCGATCGAGGCGTTGGAGGCCACCGAAACCGGCGCATACGGCTGCGATCCGACCCTGTGTTCAGCTGAAACCGGGTCCGCCCTGACCGCCCGTCTGGCCGCCATCGGGGCCGGGCTGGTGCGCGACCACGTCGCCAGGGGACTGCACGACTGAATCCATAACCAAAGCCGGACAAACCGGCGAAACCCAACCGACAAGGAGTACTGACAATGACATTTATGAAATCCCTGACCCTTGGCACGGCCATCGCGCTTGCCCTTGGTGGCGGCGCGCAGGCGGAAACCACCTGGCGCATGGCGACCAAGATGCCGGTAGACAGCCCCGAAGGGAAAGTATTCGAAAAATTCGCCGACCTGACCGAGGAATACACCGGTGGCGAGCTCAAGATTGACGTCTACCCGAACGAGCAGTTGGGCAAGGAAGACGCCGTTCTGGAGCAGCTTCAGGCCAATATCGTGCAGATCTACGCCGAAGGTTTTGGCTATCTGAAAAAGTGGGAACCGGCGCTGGCGTGGGTTGCGGCGGCCTTTGCCTTTGACGACTACGACCACTGGCAACGTTTCATGGTGTCCGACACCGTCAGCGGCTGGTTCGACAATGCTGCAGCGCAATCGGGCGTGCGCCCCTTGGGTGATCCGACCCTGATCCTGCGCGGGCCGTTCCGTGTCATGGTGTCAAATGTGCCGGTCAATTCCGCAGCGGACATGGAGGGTATCAAGCTGCGGATGCACGAAAACAAGGTCGCCATCGAAACATGGGATACACTGGGGGCCGAAGTCGTCACCCTGCCCTGGACCGAAGTCTATCAGGGCATTTCCAAGGGCATCGTGCAGGCTGTGAACTCGCCCATCGCGCTGGTCGAATCCATGCGCTTTAATGAGGTCGCGCCCTATATCGCACGCCATGATGAATACTGGCAGTCCGTCGGCTTCATGGTCAACGAGCAGGCGCTCGCGGATCTTCCTGAAGATACCCGTGCCGGGTTGATGAAGGCCTATGCCGAGGCGGGTGATTATTCCAAGGAAGTGATGTTCGCAGTTGCCGACGAAAGCATCGCGCGCATGGAAGCCGCCGGTGCCACCTACACGGTAATCGACACCGGGCCACTGGTCGCAAAGATGCAGGAGTATTACGCTGCGATGGCCGAGTCCGGTGAGCTCCCCGAAGGATTCATGGAGGCCATCGAAACCGCGCGGTCGCCCGCGAAATGACGCCCTACGAATACACGCCAGAGGGTCCGCTACAGCGGGCCCTCAACCGGGCGGACCGGCTGAACTGGTCGCTGGGGGGCGTGTTCCTCTGGCTCTCCAACATATGTCTTCTGATCATGCTGGGCCTGACCGCCGCCACCTTTATCCTGCGCCCGATGGGCCTTGCGCCCTACTGGATGTGGCCTTGGACGATGGTGTTTTTCATCTGGCTGTCTTTCTTTGGCTTTTTCGCGCTTTACGCCCGGCTCAAGGATGTGCGCGTCGATTTCATCGCAGGCCTGATGGGCCCGATAGGCATGGCCTTCACTCGGTTGCTGGCGGATGCGGCGGCTCTGCTGGTGACTGGTGTGCTGCTTTGGCAACTGCCAGCGGTGCTTGCCACTTCGCGCGGGGTCTTTGACGGTGCCATCTTGCCTGCAGGGCTGGAGTTGCCCCGCATCGCGCTGTCTATTCCTCTGTTCATCTCAACCTTTCTCGTCGCGCTCGCGGCCTTGCTTGATCTTGCCAAGATGGCATCTGGCATGCCCGAAAACGTCACCGACGACTATCCGGAGATCTGACACGTGGCATGGATACTTTTTGGCACCTTCATCGCGCTGATCCTGCTGCGGGTGCCCATCGCGATTGCCATAGGCACCGCAACCGTTCTGACATTTCTGACCTCGGATTTCTCGAACGCGCTGCAGATCATCCCGCAGCAGATGCTTGAGGGCGTGAACAAAGCGTCGCTGACCGCCGTGCCATTTTTCATCATGGCCGGAAACCTGATGAACGTGACTGGCGTGACGCACCGGATCTTTGCCTTTGCCAATGCGCTGGTGGGGCACCTGAAGGGTGGGTTGGCGCAGGTCAACGTGTTGTCGTCGATGATCTTTGCCGGCATCTCGGGTGCGGCCGTCGCCGACTGCGCGGGCCTTGGCGCGATCGAGATCAAGGCGATGCGCGAAAGCGGGTACAAACCGGACTTTGCCGCCGCGATCACTGTGGCTTCTTCCGTCATCGGGCCGCTTATCCCGCCATCAATCGGGCTGGTGATCTATGCCTTTCTGGCGCAGCAATCCATCGAACGCATGTTCCTTGCCGGTCTCATTCCGGGAATACTCGTCGGGCTCGCCCTAATGCTTTATGTCCGCATCCGCGCCAGCTTTGAGGATTTTCCGACCCAGCGCCGCGCCACAGTGCGGGAGGTTGCAGGCACCGCACGCCACGGCTTTGCCGCCCTCATGGCGCCCGCCATCATCCTTGGCTCGATCATGTTCGGCGTCGTGACCGCGACCGAGGCAGGTGTTCTTGCCTGCCTCTACTGCATATTCCTGGGCATCTGGTACCGCGAACTGACGGTGAAAAGCTTCTTCGCGGCCCTCAGCGACACCGCGATGATGACATCGGTCATCATGATCATCATCGCGTTCTCCATCGCCATGGGCTGGCTTCTGGCCATCGACCAAACGCCGCAAAAACTGGCTGATTGGACCTTCGCCCTGACCGAGGACAAGAACACCTTTCTGGCGCTGCTGCTGGTGTTCATCATCCTTGTCGGCTGCGTCGTCGAAGGCGTCCCGGCCAAGCTGATCCTGGTGCCCACCCTGCTGCCACTGATCGACGCCTATGGCATCGACCGGGTGCATTTCGGCATCATCATCCAACTGGGCCTGCTGATCGGCATTGCCACGCCGCCGATGGGCATCGGCCTTTATATCGTCGCCGAAGTCGGGCGGGTGCGCTTTGAAAAGGTGACGCTGGCGGTGCTGCCAATGCTGCTGCCGCTGTTCGCGGTGCTGATCCTGCTGACCTATGTGCCGCTTACCGTGACCTTTCTGCCCGATCTCATCCTCGGAAAACAATAAGGGACTACCATGTCAAACCTCGTCTACAAAATGAGCCCGATGCCTGCACCAATCCCGCAGGACAAACTTGACCGGCTGGCAAAGCTGGAAACCGCGACCATTGGTCATTTCTACCACTTCGGCTTTGCCACCCCCGCGATCCAGCCGGTTCTGCAGGGCAAGGTCATCGCCGCCACCGTCGCGACCCTAGCCATTCCGGGCCTTGATTCCACCCTGCTCCACCATTGTCTGAGCCAGTGCGGGCCGGGCTACTTCCTGGCCGTGGACCGGCTGGGCGATACCAAATACGCCTGCTGGGGTGGCGGCGTAACCCGAATGGCGGCGATGATCGGCCTTGAGGGCGGCTGCGTCGACGGCCCCCACACCGACACCGCCGAGATCATCGAACAGGATTTTCCCATGTGGTCGCGCGGCGCGTCGCCCGTCACCACACGGCTTTACGATTCCGGCGGCGGGTTTAACGTGCCGGTCTGCATCGGCGGTGCGGCTGTGCTCCCGGGTTATGCGGTGCTGGCGGACGAATCCGGCGTGTTGTTCATCGCGCCCGATGATCTGGACGAAGTCATCGAACAGGCCGAGATCAAGACCGCCCGCGGCCTTGTCAACGAGGCCAAGATCACCGATGGCACCCATCTGGGCACCATGTCTGGCGCCAGTGCCATGGTGCAGGCCAAACTGGATGTCTGAGGCGGCCTCAGACATCCTCGGAAAAAGGAACTGTAGGTCAGATGCGTGGCACACCAGTCCCGGGCCGACCTGCTTTTATGGGCGCGGTTGACATGCTTGCAGGCCACGCACAGCGGGGCGATGACCTCGGTCACCGGGATGCCTATCAACCGCGCTGCTGCAGTGTCTTGCTCCCGAGGCATCAGAGCGAGGGTAGACGCCGTAGCCCTGCCGCACCATTTCCCAGACCTCCCCAATCCTGAAGGAACCCCAATGACTGTCGCTGTTTATCTTCCCGTGCAGGACAAGACCCAGTTTTGGGTTGATATGCTGCAATCCCACCTGCCCGGCTGGACCATCGCCGCGATGGATGATGTCACCGACCCCGAAGCGGTGACCTATGCCGTTGTCTGGCGTCCGCGCACCGGCGATCTGGCTAAGTTTGCCAATCTCAAGGCTATCGTGTCCATCGGTGCGGGGATTGACCACGTTCTGGTCGATGAAAAGCTGCCCGCGGGTGTGCCGATCATCCGCACCGTGGGCGATGACCTGACGCAACGTATGCGCGAATACGTGGCGCTACATGTGCTGCGTCATCACCGCGACATGCCGCGTCAGCTGCGCGCGCAGGCCGAACGTGACTGGCATGCCATCGTGGTGCCCGTGGCACCCAAGCGCGCCGTTGGCGTCATGGGACTTGGCAATCTTGGCGCGGCGGCGGCGCGCTCCCTGGCCGATCTGGGTTTTGCCACCCGCGGCTGGTCGAAATCCGCGAAATCCATTGACGGGGTTGAAACCTTTGCCGGGCCGGAACAGTTCGACGGCTTCCTTTCGGGTTGCGAGATCCTTGTAAACCTGCTGCCGATGACCGATCAGACAAGCGGAATCCTGAACGCCGACCTGTTTGGCAAACTCGCCCCTGGTGCCTGCATCATCAATTGTGCCCGGGGTGGGCACCTTGTGGACGATGACCTGATTGCCGCGCTGGAGAATGGCACGATCAAACAGGCCACGCTGGATGTCTTTCATGTCGAACCCTTGCCCGCCGATCACGCCTTTTGGGGGCACCCGGCCATCACCGTGACACCACATGTCGCGTCCCAGATCGACGCGGGCACCGGCGGGCGGATCATCGCAGGAAACCTCAAGACGTTCGAAGGCACCGGCAGCTGCGCCGATCTGGCCGACGCCGTCCGGGGGTATTGACGCGGCGCTGCGTCCGGCCCTGACTTTGGGCCGGATCGCCTTTCTCCCCTATGACGGGGGCGTCTTGCGTATCATCCTAGCCTCACTTTGACCAAGGTGGGCTTAGATGTGAAACGCCACACCCTCTGCCGCCAGCCCCCCACCCAGTGCCGACACTGTGCCATCAGCACGCCAGCAGGCGGCGCCAGTCATCTCGCCGTTTGGACCAAAGGCGATGGCATTCATGCCGCCGCCGATATGTGGCACCACGCGCACATCGTGCCCCTTTGCCTGCAGGGCCTCCACGTGGTGCGCAAAGCATGGCTCGACCTCGACATGGCTACCTTCGGTCCAGACGCGCGGGGCCTCGACCGCCTGTTGGGGCGTCATACCGTGGTCGATCAGGTTGACGATCGCCTGCATTGCCGACGGGAAAATCCTCAGCGCCCCCGGCAGACCAAGTGCAAAGGCCGGTTTCCCCTCCTTCAGCACAATCATCGGCGCCATCGAGGTTGGCACCCGCTTGCCCGGCGCGACCGACAGCGCCTTGCCCGGGTGCGGATCGAAATTATACATGTAGTTGTTGGGGATGATCCCGGTGCCCGGCACCATGAACCGCGCCCCGAATAGCCCGTTGATCGTATGGGTGGCCGACAGGATCATCCCGTCGCGGTCCGCGACGGTGATATGTGTTGTGTTGTTGCTTTCGTATCCCGGGGGCACAGCCGCCGCCCCGCCGACATCACGCAGCCGCGCCCGACAATTGCGGGCATAATCCTTGGATGTGAACCGCCCGACCGGGATATCGACAAAATCCGGATCCCCCGAGGCTGCGCGGCGGTCTTCGAACCCGATGCGGATCACCTCCATCAGCAGGTGCAGGCGCTCAGCGGAATCAAATTCCATCGCCGCCAGATCGTACCCTTCGAGGATGTTCAGCATCTGCGCCACATGCACGCCCGACGATGCGGGTGGCGGGGGACCGGCGATTTCATAGCCGCGATAGGTCGAAAAGATCGCCTCGCGTTCGCGCGGGACATATCCGGCCAGATCGGCCAGCGTCACTGACCCCGCATCGTCGCCACCGGTATTCAGGCGGTCAACCAGCGCCCGCCCCAGCGCTCCGCCGTGCAGCGCCTTGGCACCTTCGTCGCGGATCAGTTTCAGACTTTGCGCATATTCCGGCATCGTCAGGTGATGCCCAACTGGCGCGGGCGACCCGTCCGGCAGAAAGATGCGCGAAATCTCGGGGTCTGCTGCAAGATCCTCGGCATTGCGAAGGATATTCCCGTTCAGATAATTTGAAACGCGAAAGCCTCCCGCTGCCAGACGGATCGCGGGCGAGATCACGTCAGAAAACGGCAGTCGCCCGTGCTGGGCATGCATTGCGCACCATCCGGCCAGGTTGCCCGGCACCGCGACGGACGATGGGCCAACAAGATTGCGGCGGCCCACCGTTTCCATGTATTCGGGCAGGCTGTCCGACACTGGCTGGAACATAT
Organism: Puniceibacterium sediminis; assembly: GCF_900188035.1. GTDB lineage: Bacteria > Pseudomonadota > Alphaproteobacteria > Rhodobacterales > Rhodobacteraceae > Puniceibacterium > Puniceibacterium sediminis. The sequence goes on from NZ_FZNN01000015.1 coordinate 109,963, forward strand.
CTGGCCGCGCGGAACCCGAAGCCTGCGACAGGCAATCGAACACCACGTGGCGCCCGTCAGCCAATCGCAGATGGGATACGCCGCCACCGGCAATGCCCACCATCATGGGTTCGACCACAGTCAGCGCCAGCAGCGCCGCCACACCCGCGTCGACTGCGTTACCACCCGCCGCCAGCATCTCGTGGCCGGCGGCCGATCCCAGCGGGTGGTTGGTCACCACCACCCCGCCAGAGCCTGAGGCCGGATGTTTCTTGCAGGTGAAGGGCATGTTGGGTGTGGGCGCGGTCATGTCGTTGATATTCCTATTCCGTCAGCAAGAAAATCCAGACTTGGGAACATGTTAAACCTCCTATTCACCGGGTGTGAAGGACTGGCTGGAATCTGTCCGGAAATACTTTGGTTGCGGTCGCGCCTGTTGCTGACATTTTGAACCATGCGATCCGAATGCCGTGCAGACGCTCTGAATTGAACGCGTTCCGGCGGCACCTGCCCCTAGCCGAAAGTGGTGGGCAGGTCAGCCAACGGAATGAAGACCCGGGTCGGGTTTTCGGGATCGTTCAGGCTCTGGAACCCCAGATCTGTATAAAATCGCCAGCGGCGCTCAACCACGGCGTCTCTCAGCAGGTTCAGCACGATGGCGGAGCACTTTATCTGTCCGGAGATTCCCAGACAGGGGCGCAGGGCGTCCAGCAACAAGGCCGTTCCGAGGCCACGATCCTGCTGGTCCTGCCGCACCAACGGCGCGGATGTAGATGACCAGTACATCGGGGATGGGGTCCGTTGCCATGGCTATAGGCGCAGGTCAGCGCGTATGGTGGGCGCCCCCAGAATGTAAAGCCAATGACAGACCGGTGGTCACCAGCCGTCGCCATGTAGGCCACAACTATTCCAGCCTTGGTGCTATCGCTCAGCGATGATTTCAAAAAGGTGCCAATCGGACCAAAGCCACAGGAAAAGGCGCTGCAGTTGTGAAGCGCCGTGTCGAAATTCGCAATGGCCAGAGGGAGACGTTCCGGCACTCCTTCAACCCATATCCTTGAACAGCCCGTTCCAGGCCGCGGCAGTCGCCGCAGGCCCGGGAAGAACCCGGCCCGGCACATCAAGGGCCGCGCGGAACGCCTCAAACGCCTCTGCGGGCAGTACTGACAGAGATATGCGCCGCCCGATCTGTTCGACGTGCAGAACGGCGGATTGCCAAATAAAATCAGCCCCTTGCAGGCCGATTGTGGATGCGGCGGCGCGGATAGGTTTCTCATCCCGACGGTGAAGCCGCAGTTGCTTGCGCGCGTCCATCCGGCCCGGCGTGGTTTCTGGCAGATCACTGGCGAACATATCCGGTCTCCTTCGCGCAATATGCATGGTCAAACGCCGTGCATGTCAAGATCGCGCGGCCTTTGGCTCTGGCTGTTGTTTGCCAAAAAAAGACTGGGGAACGACACCCCCTTGTAGCTGAGTGCCGGAACGCACACTCTGTCCGCAAAACAGGCAAAAACTGGATCGGGGCGCGACGCTATGCAGATTACACGACGTTGGATAACACTGGCGGGCGCAGCTGCCCTTCTTTCGGGCTGCGGCGTGGGCGGCGGTATGGGAAGTGGCGGCGCGATAGGTGTCAGTGCGCCGGATCCGGGCCTGCGCCCGCAGCCGAATGCGGCATACGACGCTTGGGTTGCCGCGTTTCGGAGCCGCGCCAAGGCTCAGGGAATATCTGACTCAACACTTGGCGCAGCCTTTCGCAAGGCGGGCTATCTGCCAGGCGTAGTCGAGCGTGATCGCAACCAAACGGAATTTTCCCGCTCGCTCGAAGACTACCTGGCCATCGTCGCATCGCCTGACAAAGTGGCGGCCGGTCGTTCGGCGCTGTCAGAATACGGCAGTTTACTGAACGAGATTGAGGGCAGATACGGCGTCCCCGCCCGCATCACTGCAGCGGTTTGGGGGATGGAGAGCAACTATGGCGCGCGGCGCGGGGACATCTCCGTGATTTCCGCCACTTCGACCCTCGCCTATGACGGACGGCGGGGCGTGTTCTTTGAAAAACAGCTCATCGCGGCGCTGAAGATCCTGCAAAATGGGGATGTATCCGCCGACAGGCTGGTCGGCAGCTGGGCGGGTGCAATGGGCCATACCCAGTTCATCCCCACCACATTCGAGGCCTATGCCGTAGATTTTCATGGCGACGGACGGCGCGACATCTGGTCTGATGATCCGACCGATGGGCTGGCCTCGACCGCCGCCTATCTGTCGGCGTCGGGGTGGCGGCATGGTATGCCTTGGGGGCAGGAAGTACGCCTGCCCACGGCGTTCGACGCATCACTGGCCGGTCGCGGCAAGCGCCGTTCGGTTGGCGAATGGAACGCACTTGGGATCCGTGCGGTCACTGGCGGCCCGGTACCGGATCATGGCCCTGCTGCCTTGCTGCTGCCCTCGGGTGTCGCGGGTCCGGCCTTTCTAGCCTTTCGCAACTTTGACATCATCCTGCGCTATAACAATTCCGAAAATTACGGCATCGGTATCGGGTATCTGTCGGACCGCATCGCTGGGGCCCCACTGCTGACCGCGCGCTTTCCGCCCGACCGTTTTGGGCTGACCATCGAGGACCGTCAAAGACTGCAACAACGGCTGACCGCGCTCGGCTTTGATACGGGGGGATCGGACGGCGTGATAGGCCCCAAGAGCGAAGAGGCGATCCGGGCCTATCAGGCCAGCAGGGGCCTGTTGGTCACTGGTCAGCCGTCGCGGGAATTACTGGTGCAACTTGGCTGAATCCAGCGCCATTGCCTAATGGGTAGATCCGCACCGCTTCCCAACCTAAAGCGTGCGGATCGGACAGCCTTTTTGAAAGGCTGCAACAGCCTCGACAGTCTGTTCATAGAACACGCGCCAGGTGGCCTGTGTGACATAGCCCAGATGCGGAGTCAGCATAAGCCGATCCCCGAACCTCGTCTTGGACTGACGCCACGGATCGTTGGGCGGAAGCGGCTCTACCTCAAACACATCAATGGCAGCCAGTGCCGAAGGGTCTCTGTCCATCCATGCAAACAGCGCGTCCCGATCCAGCAGCCCGGCGCGCGAGGTGTTTATGACCAGCGCACCCTTTGGCAGCGCCTGCAGGGCCGAAGCATCCACAATCCCTGAACTGCGCTCTGACAGGACCATGTGGATTGACAAGACATCCACCTGCGCGGCCAGCGCCTCCAATGTCGGTGCAAAGGATACGCCTGCTTCCGCAGCCCGGCCTTCGGTCAGATTGGGCGACCAGGCCGCCACCTCGGCGCAAAAGGCATGCGACAGAGTCGCTACCTGACGGCCAACATTCCCCAGACCAACCAATCCGATACGCAAATCCGCCAGATCCCGTCCGGGCACGCCTTGAAATCCGCCAGCACTCAGCTGCGCCGTTTCGGCCCCGATCCGACGTGTCTGGTGTAGCATCATCGCCAGCGTCAGTTCTGATGTCGTGGTCTTGCGGGATTGGGTCGCCGAGACGAGCACGCCCCGCGCCTGCGCGGCGGCGAGGTCGATGGACGCATTGCGCGGCCCGGTGGTGACGATCAGTTTCAGATTGGGCAGGGCCTCAATCAGCGCAGCCGGGAAAGGTGTGCGCTCTCGCATGACGCAGACAACCTGAAACGGCTTCAGCGTCTCGACCAGCCTGTCAGCCTTTATCGGATCTTTGAAAAAGGTAACATTTCCATCCAACTGCGCCCAGTCAGCCGTCTTTTCAGCGACTCCCGCCCAGTCGTCCAGTACCGCAATCCGCATAAATTTTCCCTCGCCTATTGTGCATTGGCCACATTGTTCGCTTGTCAGTACCGTATAGAAGCTTTGCCGTTGGGTCGGCAACTCTTTGGGAGCAAAACCAAAACTGGGGGCAGGTTAGCTGGCAGTCGCCGGTTGCTTGGGGACAACGCACGACAAACAACATCGCCAGTAGTGAAAACCTACTTTCGGAAGCCTGGGCCGATTTCATCCTGAAAAACCGCAGTGAGATTGGCCAGCTGCAAATAAAAGCGTGGCAGTGGCTGGGGGCTAGAAGTGGGGTGTCCTGCATCCGAGAAATTGGGGATCATCCGCACTGATGACCCGGGATTTGGTACGGAAACATAAACGCTTGTTGTTGATTGTTAAAGTTTACGTATGCACAAAACTGTGCTGGAATCACCGCATCAACCCTCGCGGCATTGTTAACGCGACAGCTCCGGCGGCCAATTTCACAGAGGGGAACTCACCCCTTTAAAATCCGCTGGCTTTCGGAAGCCAGGTGGACAGGGCAGGCACAAAGGTGATCAACAGCAACGCGGTGGCGAGAGCCAGAAAGAACGGCGGCATTTCCTTGATTATGGCAGAGGGTTTTAAGTTCGTAGTTGAGGATACGACGAAAATGAGACTGCCCACTGGTGGCGTCGCGAGGCCAATCGTCAGGTTCACTATGACCACGATGGCAAAATGATTGGGGTCGATGCCAAGCGCCAGACTGATCGGCGCAAGGATCGGAACAAGGATCATCACGCCGGGCAAAGGGTCCATGAACAGGCCGAAGATCAACAGAAGTACGTTCACAGCCAACAGAAAGACGATGGGTGACAGATCCAGAGAAATTATCGCTTGGGCCAGTGACTGTGGAATGTTTTCGATGATCAGGATCCAGGCAAAGGCGCGGGCTGCACCAAGGATCAGAAGAACAGCGCTAGAGGTCAGGGCCGCGCGCAAGATGATCACTGGCAGGTCCTTTATCCGCAGTGAACGGTAGATGAACATGCCAACGAACAAAGCATAAAAGACTGCGATGACAGAGGCTTCGGTCGGGGTGAAGACGCCGAAACGGATCCCCCCCACGATCAGTACTATCAGCAGAAGCGCTGGAAAGGCATGGATCGCGATGCGCCCGATTGCCGCGAGGGGCGGCATTGGGTCGCCGCTTGCATAACCGCGCTTGCGACTGACCCGTGCATTGGCCAGCAGCACCACGACGGTGATCAAGACGCCCGGCAGGACGCCGGCCATGAAAAGCGAACCGACCGAAACCTCCTGATCCTGCATGGCGTAGATGATCATGGTGATTGAGGGCGGGATGATCGGTCCGACAATGGAACTCGCGATTGTCAGCGCCCCGGCATAGGCGCGGTCGTATCCGCCTTTTTCCATCATCCGGATCATCATTGTGCCGGGACCGGCCGCATCAGCGAGTGCGCTGCCCGAAATTCCCGCGAACATTGCCGAACTGACGACGTTGGCATGCCCCAGGCCGCCTTTGAGGTGACCGACAAGGGACTGTGCCAAACGCAGCATGGCCAGCGTTACGGCTCCGCCGGTCATGATTTCTGCGGCCAGAATGAAGAAGGGCACTGCGAGGAGGGGGAAGCTGTCGAGACCCGAGAACATCTCCTTTACCACGACCAGATTGGGATAGCTTGATCCGAAGCTGAGCGCGGCAAAGACGGAAATTGCCATGGCAAATGCGACAGGCAAGCCAAGCGCCAACAGGACAAACAAGGTCGGAAAGAGGATTTCAGCCATTGGCGCCTCCGGGCAGAGCGTCGGCATCCGCGCCATTGGAGCGCTTGTAGGTGCCTGCCATCAGAAACGGTTTTGCGATCAGCAGCAGGTGTAGAACCAGCAGACCAAAGCCGACGGGCATGGCAGCGTAGACATAAATGAACGAAAGGCGCAGCGCGGGAGTCACCTGATATTGCATCCGCTGGGCATACTGAATGCCAACATAGACCATGAAGCAAAAGAAGATCAGCAGGCCGACGACGATGGCCCCACGGATCAACCTTTGCCCAAGATCAGGCAGCGCGTCCTGAAGATTTGTGATGGCAACGTGTCCGCCCGAGCGTAGGACGAGGCCCGCGCCACTGAACGTCATCCAGATCATAAGATAGCGCGCGGCTTCGTCAGCCCATGGCAGTGAATGTGCGGTCAGATAGCGCAACGTGATGTTCGCACCGACGATCAGCGTCATTGCCGACAGCATCAGGATAAGCGTCCAACTATTCGCCGCGACAAATATTTTTTCGAGCCGTTTCAAGGGACAACCTGTGAAAGAGGGCCGGCGCCTATGGGGCGCCGGCGGTATAAGTTCACTTGAAGTTCACGATCGAGTCGACAAAGTCCTTGCCGTAGGTCTCGTAGTACCCTTCATAGGCGGACTGGATCGAACTCTGGAATTCGGCCTTTTCGTCCGCGGACAGGGCGTTGACCTCCATGCCGCGCTCTTTCAGCGTCTCGACGCCGGTCTTTTCGACATTGTCCACGTAGGCGCGCATTGCGACCACGGCTTCCTTGGCGGCCTTTTCGAACGCTGCTTTCTGCGTGTCATCCAGACCTTCCCAGAATGGTTTGGATACCAGCAGCATCGCTGGCGAATAGACATGGCCCGACAGGGTCAGATATTTCTGCACCTCGTTAAGCTTGACCGAGACGATCACCGACAGCGGATTTTCCTGACCGTCGATCACGCCTTGCTGCAGCGAAGAGATGACTTCGGGCCAGGCCATCGGGGTCGGTGCTGCGCCCATAGCATTGAAGGCGGCAAGGTGCACAGGATTTTCCATCGTCCGAATCTTCAGGCCCTCAACGTCGGCGGGCGTGTGGATCGCGTTGCGGTTGTTGGTGATGTGACGAAATCCCTGCTCGCCCCAGGCCAGCCCGTGCAGGCCAACGTTATCGAACTTGGCCAGAATGTCCTGACCGATCGGTCCGTCGAGCACGGCGCGCGCGTGATCAAGATCGCGAAACAGGAAGGGGATGTCGAAAACACCCGTTTCCGACACAAAGTTTGCCAGGGTTCCGGAAGACACGATGGTCGCCTCGACCGTACCAATTTGAAGCCCTTCGATGACTTCGCGTTCACCACCCAGACCCGAGGACGGGAAGTGGACGACGTTGAACTGGTCCCCGGTCTCGGCCTTCAGGACTTCTTCGAATTTGCTGGCGGCGACGCCATAATGGCTATCGGGCGCAAGTGCATAGCCGATCTTGATGTCAGTCTGTGCAAAGGCTGGAAAGCCAGCCGCTGCAAAGGCGCCGGCCGCAGCCAGCACACGGAAATCGATTGTCATGGTGTTCCTCCCTTAAGTGTCCGCTAGTGCTACAGAAGCCGAATTTGGGTGGCAACCCCGCTTCAAGCGGGGTTCAGGTATCCCGCTCCCTGACCTAGCTTACGTCCTTGCGGAAAAGTTTGACCAGTTCCGGCAGGTAGGCCTGACCATACCCCGCATCAACGGCCGCGGAAATTGCTCCGGACACGCCATCGGCGATTGACGTGCGTGCACCGGCGGCGTCGGACATGGACCGGTAATAGTCTATGTCCTTCTGGGCATTGGCGACTGCGAAAGGCAGACCCTCGCGGTTTCCTTCGACGATATATGGCGCAAGCCTGTCCAGCGCGACGCTGGCTCCACCGCCACCTGCCAGGACATCCACAAAGACCTGCGGATCTACGCCCGCGTCCGCCGACTGAGCGGCGGCTTCGGCCAGCAATGTCATGAAACCCACGGAAACATAGTTGTGCAGCAGCTTGAGGCGGTGGCCATGACCCAGCGGACCGACATGGGCCACGCTCTCGGTAAAAGATGCTAGCACTGGGCGAACCTTTTCGAGGGTGGCGGCCTCTCCACCGACGAGGACGTTAAGCTTGCCGTCATGTGCATGTCTGGCCGTGCGGGTCATCGGCGCGTCGATATAGTCACAGCCCATAGCCTTGACGATCTCGCCCATGCGCAGCGTCGACTCGGGCAGAGCCGTCGAGCAATCGACAACCACACTGCCCGGTTTCAGGCCGGAGGTCAGCCCATCCGTACCGGTAACAATCGCCTCGACTTGCGGCGACCCGGTCACACACAGGATCACAACGTCAGAGGCCGCGGCAACAGCAGCCGAGGTTGCGCAGCCCTGCGCTCCACGAGCCGTGATCTCGTCCACCGGCTGATTGCCCGGATGATCCAAAAAGCTGAGTGGAAAGCCACCACGCGACAGGACGTTTCGGGCGATGCCATGCCCCATGAGTCCGATGCCGATGATTCCGACGTGCATTGCGCTCTCCTTGATTTCGCTGCCTTGGACGGAGCAAGGCGCTTCATTTGCCGCTTGACTGTGGCAGCAGACCGGTCCGGATTTGCCTGCCCGCCACCGCTGCCCTCTACCCTGGTCAGTCGGTGTTGATCCAGATTGCCTTGGTGTCCAGGTATTCGTCCATGTGCTCGGTCCCGCCTTCGCGTCCGTAACCTGACATCTTGACCCCGCCAAACGGCACCGCCGGGTCGATGGCGTGATACATATTAACCCACACGGAACCTGCCTTGAGCCGATGGGCGAGCTTGTGCGCCGTGCCCAGATGGGTCGAGAACACGCCAGCCGCCAGACCGTATGCTGTCGCGTTGGCCCGTTCGACCACTTCGTCGATCGAATCGAATGGCAGAGCGGAGATCACCGGACCGAAGATCTCTTCGCGGGCAATTGTCATCTCGTCAGTGACTCTGCCAAACACTGTGGGCTGAATGAAATGGCCCCCTTTCAGATCTGGGCCATCTGCCTTGCCACCGCCGGTCAGAACCTCGGCACCTTCGCGCGCTCCAACGTCCAGATAACCGGCAATCCGCTCGGCCTGACGAGCCGAAATGATCGGACCAATGTCGGTGGCAGTATCGATCCCGTGGCCAATTTTGAGGCCCGCCGCGTATTCAGCCACCCGCTGCACGAATTCGTCGTGGATTTCGCGTGCGACAAACAGACGGGAACCAGCGATACAGATTTGCCCGGAATTGGCGAATACTGCCATCGCCGCGACCGGCACTGCCTTTTCGATGTCAGCATCCTTGCAGACGATGACAGGCGACTTCCCACCCAGTTCGAGCGAGACCCGCTTTAGATTTCCGGTCGCTGCACGTGCGATGGCCTGTCCGGTTGCTGTAGAACCAGTGAACACAATCTTGTCCACGTCGGGATGCGCGGCAAGTGCTGCACCGGCCTCGGCGCCAAGGCCGGTGACGACGTTGAGCACACCATCGGGCAGTCCTGCGTCCTGCATGATCCGTGCTATCATCAACACGGTAAGAGACGCTTCCTCGGATGGTTTCAACACCACCGTGCACCCAGTTGCGATTGCCGGAGCTATTTTCCACACCGACCCCGCGATCGGGGCGTTCCAGGGAATGATGGCACCGACCACGCCCACGGGTTCACGGACAGTCGACGAATAAATTTCGCCGGGAAAGGAGTTCTGGATCGTCTGGCCATGGATCGTCACGGCCTGCCCGGCGTAGAACCTCAACATGCCCAGAACCCTGCGGCTATTGGCCAGAGTCCGCTGGATCGGCATGCCCATGTCCAGCGTATCGGATAAGCAGAGTGTCTCCCACTCGGCCTCAAATCTGTCTGCAATCCGAAGCAAGAGCGCCTGGCGCTCGAAGGGTGTGAATTTGGACCAAGGGCCTACAAATGCCTTGCGAGCCGCTGCGACAGCCGCGCCTATATCCGTATCGGAACCCCGTGGTACGGTAGCCAACAAGGTCCCATCGGCCGGATTACGCGCCTCGATCAGCTCACCGGATTGAGCTTCGCACCACTTGCCGTCAATAAACATGGGGCGAAAGGCGCCGTCATACAGGTTTCTTGCCGAAGTCTTCCAGTCTTTCATCTCGTTCCCTTCTTTCCGGGCGCTTGCCGGGTCGCGGGTCGTTCATGCACCTATGGTCAATATGCTGCAAGGCCACAGTTCCTGTGCACAGTCCTGAAACGCGATCCGATAATGTCGATGGTATGGATGGGCATTGTTGCACAACTCTGACTATGGACGATTCACAACGTGAATCTATGCGGTTAGAGGGTCTTTATGAGCAAGCCACCTCCCGCCCGCTACCG
>NZ_FZNN01000012.1 GCF_900188035.1 Puniceibacterium sediminis
GCCCTCATCATGGCGGCGTTGTGCGCTGCCTTCATCCCGAAACACAGGCCGTCAACTTCCCAAATCTTCGTCGGATCAGGTTGTTCAGCCTGAACCCATTAGCCGCAATCCTGAACACCGTTCTTGCGCGCGCATCACTCGCCAACTCAGGGGAATGTGATCCCGGTGCCGCCCACACCCCGGCATGGTATTACGCAGCATCGCCCGAGAGGGGCCCCCAGGTTCAACGGACCATCGGCACGGCGATGTAGTATCTGAACTGTAGCGCCCTCCGCCTCCGGCACAGGGTCGAATAATCGGGCAACGTACAGCCAAGGTTCGCCATCTCCAACAGGCTGGCCACCACGCCCGTCGTTTGCCGCAAGGCCAGTGCGAACAGGACCTGATCATCAGGCAAACCGGATCGCCGCATCGGGCTACACGTCGGGACGGCCAAGGCAACCACCAGCCGCCTCATTTCCTTGTCCCGCCCCCCTCTTAGCGCTGCAAAAGCGCCCACCGGGCGACGGATCAACAACGACCCGCGCGTCCTCAACGCCGAATTGTAACTGGACCAATTCGCCGCGAGATAGCGGACAGGTGGTACCTTCTTCATGCCCCCCATCCAAGCGCTCGAATTTACGACCTTTACGCGTCCCGGTCACAGTTTTGCAATAATTTCATTCCACAAAGGACAACAGTGTGTAGGAGAAACCACCACATCCGGGGCTATCCCGCTGCAATTCATTCCAATCCGCTATCTGAATACCGACATTAATTGCATCACCGTTTTATACTACCAGCCGCCTTGACGACTGCGGCGAGCAGTTCTGCGCGTTGAACCGGTTTCATCAATCGAATATCTTCAGGCCTTAGTCCGTTTCCATGAACTGTCGCCTCGCTTGCATAACCAGACATGAAAATGATCGGCAGGCTTGGCCAACGCTCTCTTAGCGCTTTGGCAAGCCCGGTACCCTGTAATTTCCCTGGCATAACGATATCGGTTAACAATAAATCAAAAGATGGGTTTGCCTCAAAAGCGGTAAAAGCCATGTCACCAGATACTGTCGCCGTCACGTGGTAGCCTGCAAGTTCCAAAATAGTCACTAGGGTTGCGCGAACAGCATCTTCGTCTTCCGCAACAAGTATTTTCTTCCCACGACCTGACGCTTGATTGTCATCAAGCAAAGGTTTGACAGGCTCTTCCAATTCCGATTTCGAAACCGGAAAATATAATTTGAATGTCGTTCCCTCCCCAGTCTCGGTATAGACCTGGACGGTTCCAGCCGATTGCTTCATGAAACCAACGGTCATTGACAAGCCAAGGCCTGACCCGACCCCGGGCGGCTTCGTCGTAAAGAATGGCTCGAAAATAGAGCCAATGACGTCGGCCGCTATACCCGGTCCGTTGTCGCTAACTGCCAGCATGACATATCGGCCTGGGGCCATCTCTTCTTGTCGCATGTCTAGATAGGTTTCATCGATCCGGACATTAGCCGTCTCGATTGTCAATTTTCCGTGCCCATTCATCGCGTCACGCGCATTCAAAGCCAAATTCAACAGAGCACTTTCCAACGAGGAACGGTCTGCTTCGATCGGCCATAATCCAGCAAGGAGCGACGTTTCGATCTCGACGCTTTCCGGCATCGCGCGGGCCATCCAGTTTTTAGCCTCACGAACAACATTGTTGAGATCAAGAACCACGGGTGTCAGAGGCGCTTGACGCGCAAAGGCCAACATATTTTTGGTTAGATCTGCTCCACGCAGTGTCGCCGAAATCGCCGCGTCGATCATGTCTTTTTGCGCCGAAGGTTTCTCATCGTCGCGAAGTAGTTCGAGATTTCCGAGGATCACAGCCAGCAGGTTGTTAAAGTCATGCGCCACGCCGCCAGTCAACTGACCTATGCTTTCGTTCTTCTGCGCTCTGCGTGATATTTCGCGTTCTTTTTCCATTTTTTGCTGCAATTGAACTTCGCGTGTTGCGTCCAAAACGATTGCTTTAACAAGGGTTCTACCGTCTTCAGTCGCGAAATCGCCGTGAAAGTCCAGCCAACGCGAATGCCCGTCGCGGCTCGTAATCATGTAGCGGTAATGGATCGGTGAAATGGTTTCGCTCGCTCGTTTCACGGCCTTCAGAAAAGGACCAAGATCTTTGGGGTCGTGCATTTGAGCAAGCAAGGAGGGATTGGCAAGAAGATCTTCGTCAGTATAGCCCCAAATATCCACGCATTTGGGACTGATGTACATGAGTTTAGGTTTGTCCCATTCCGTTATGTCATAATCGACGAATGCGCCTGGCAGCTTTTCTGCGATCAACGCCAAACGCTCTCGTGAGTTTCGGGCTTGATGCTCTGCGTCACGGATGTCTGTCATGTCAGAATTTATACCCGTGACACGCTTGACACTTCCCTTTGCATCCAGCTCTGTCACCCATGTCGTTCGGATAAATTGAAGTGTTCCGTCTTTCCGAATTGCGCGGAAATCTGATTTGCCTCGAAGCTGCCCTTCCGTCCAAGCGTTTCGCATCTCTTCTCGTACGCGTTTTAAATCATCCGGGTGGAATAGCGGTTCCAACTCCGAATAGGGAACCATACCTGGTTCCCGGTTCAGGCCGAGCATCGCGATCATTCCCGCATCATAGTAAGGTCCAGGTTCGCCTACCTCCTGAACGAACAAACCGACCCCAGACGCGCGCATGGCCAAGTCCAGCCTCCTCGCCATTTCGGCAGTTTGGTTGGTGTTATTTGCTGCGCGGATTGCGAAGTTCACGATCTGCCAGGTGACTAATATAGACAGAGCGCCACTGACGATGAAACCCAACGCGATCGGGGCGAACGTCGCATAAGGGTTTCCAGATTCAATCGTCCCGGCAAGAAATAGCAATGGCAATATATGTAGCACTGAAAAACCGGCCACAAGATAGCCAATCTCGGTCTTTGGTATATTCGGCCAATTCTGCAAAGGGCGGAGATAGCTAACGGCCAATCCAACGGCCGGAATGGCGAGGTTCATGAAGACGCCGATCATTGGCGCAGCCCCTCCGAACCATATCCTGTAAGCTGCCCCAGTAAGTCCAGCAATCAAAGCGCCTATTGGACCACCAAGATAACCCGCAAATATGAGCGGCCCAGATCTGGCATCAATCGGAGTCGTAAATGGCTCTATCAATATGTTACTCGAACCAAGTGAGACAACCGAAACCCCAAAAAATACGCCAATAAAAATCTGTTGTGTTCGTCTTCTGCTTTTGAGTCGATCATTGGTAAGGGTTACATAAATCAGCACACCCGCCAGCAACAACGACGTAAGGCTTTGCAATAGAAATGCGAACACTATTTCTCTCTTTCTGCGACTTTGTGGCACGAACCTGGTGACGCACGTGCTTGCCCTTCTCCGGGATGATTTTATCCTACGGCCTCTGTGACAGGTATGCCAAGAGCAGCGTAGCGATTGAGCACAGCGATGCAGAGGTGATTTCTGCGGCCTGGAGATCACAGACACGTGCCATGAGGCTTTGGCCCATGAGTGTCACGCAATGCATCTTAACGTCGACGCGGCTTCGGCCTTGGTATCCGGTCAGCTTTCGCCTCAGCCCCCCTGCTCAACGATATCAAAGCTACACACGCCGGGTCAGAACTGGTTTTCCCTTGCATATCAGGCGATAAACCGATCGTCGATCTCAAGAAATTCTGGGCATCAGTACTATTGCAGGCGGGTATCAGCGACTACCGTATTCACAACGACCGCCACACGCACGCCTCGCAACTTGTCTCCAGCGGGATGAGCCTAGCGATCATCGGGAGCCTCCTTGGTCACACGAACCCAATGACGACCCAGCGATGTGCGCATATGGCTGACGATCCCCTTCGGCAAGCAGCTGAGATCATGCTGAGAAGATGAAACCGAACGGCTAGAGTTTCCAGACTTGCCTAGAATCACCGCGCGAATGCCCTACCAAGGGGCGGAATCGCATCCGGTTCTTACCCGACTTTCGAACGGGAAGTGATCGATCCGGAACGCCGGTTGCTCGAGCGGCGCAGCTTGGAGGAGCGACAAAGACCTGCCATCTGTACATCGCTCAGTTAAACAGGTTACGCATGAATGGGAGCTCCTTGCGAAGTCTGAGTCACGCAAATAGCCTGAAATTAATGGGCCCGCAGTCTGGCAAATTTGCTAAACTCCTCCCAGAGTCGCAGTTCTGACTTTCGCAGATCAGGAAGGGAGGCAGCTGCAGATTTCTTTGGTATTTCCGCCTTGTTACAGGCGAGCATATTGGAACCACTGGCATTCAGGGGCTTCCTTGCGCGGCAGGTCAATCCGTAACGCATAACGTAGTCAAGAAGTGCTTCCTCAAGCTCCTGAAGATAATCGGCTTCGATGACTACGAATTCTGACTTTTCGCTCACAACGCAATTCCTTGCTGTCTTTCCACATTGTGGTGTGGAGGTGGTCAACTCACTTTGAGCCTTAGGCTCAGCACTCATACCCAAATGAAATCGACGGTCAGCAGGTCCCAAACCGAGGGGAAGCCGGTTCGATTACCACCGCTGAACCAGCGCCCACTTCGGATCGTTCGGCATCCGTTGTCTCTGGCTTCCAGTTTGGGAAAATGGCACGATCACAGGCCCGCCTGACGATGCGCTGCGCGGGATCTGCATTGTGTCGAATGTTACGCATTCAGGGCAGCCTTTATCCCGGCTACGTCACTCGAGCAGTTCCGTAAGTGGCAAATCCCAGCTAGCTTGGCCGTGTGGACAAACGATACCGCGTACCGACCGGTGGGATGATATTCCCATTGTTTGGCGTTGGTGTGTGCTGGCTAGAAACGCGACCAGAGAGAATGCCGAGTATCTGACCAGCCTTCATTTCATCAGATTCTCTCGCCGATAAACTGCTGAGAAAATGCCTGAACGCAGGCGAGCCCGTTGCGTTCCCAAACAAGCTTGCCCTGAGCAGTACTGAAGGCACCCGTCCTGACGCAGGCCACTTTTTCTTGGTGACCCCCCGTCGCATTATGATTGACGCCTTCCGGGATTCTAAACTGTGCGATCATTTCCCATCCTCCTGTTTGATGACTCAATAATTGCATTATTTTTTGACCTCCTCACGCTTTCGGTCGGGTATTCGATGTATTCTTTCGTATAGCGCCCCCGCCTTTCACCACGGGAAACGCAAATAGAGAAAGATCGACAGCCTCTGAGTTCATACTTCCCACACCTCGATCACCCGCTATGGCGGGGAAATATTTTCTTCATGTGCGTATCGAATTCATTCCAGGTGATAACGGCCCTATTTCCGGCGTGTCCGTGATAATAGGAGCGGCCGGTCGAAGTGGGAAAACCGGCCCAAATTCTTGCTAGGTTCTCCATGAACCGGTGGCGGCTGATCTGACCCGCCATAAAGCCGCTATACCCGGCATCTTCCAGCAGAATATCAGCGAGAAGATCCTGCACGTGGTCGGTGAATAGCGTGTCTCTGGTTAGCCCAAGTTCATGCACCAGACTTTTCAGGGTCGACGGAATGAACTGATAACGCCCAATGGCATGGGGCTGACCAGGAGTAGCTGAAATCCATTGGTAAATTTCACCAATCGTCATTTGCGTGGGGCGCTTTCCGGGGCGGACCCTGGCCCCATTCTGGACCGCGTCATAACCGCTGCGCCCCGACTCGGCCCAACCGATAAGATGTTTGAGATGTGCGGAGGATCCGGCACCCGCACCAATGGGAATATCCCGCCCGGGTTGACCCGAAGACTTCTTGATCATTGAGGAATTCAGATAGATCCGGCTCTGCGTTTCGGTCGTCGAAAGGGTGAATTCAATCCCACCGCCTTTCATCGATCGAAAATTAGTAAGCGTGGCTGTTTCTGCCTGTGCATTCTCTGTTGCAAACACCGCAACCAGAGAAAGAGCGACAACCGTTCCCTTCAAATTCATTTTCGTCTCCATTTCACACATCCAGTGATGAGGAGATTTTGACATTTTCGATAATTCAAATCATTCGCGCAAAAGATAATGCGCGCGGCAAAAGCATAGGTGCCCCCGCGCTATGTATATTGCCGTGCCCCAAAGGGCGGCGGGTCAGGGCCATATCTCACCATATCGACCGACCGTGCCCGTCATAAAATCTGGCCACGCCGCAGATGCGCTTGCGGCGTGGCCCTTCCTGGCAACTGGTGGATGTCTCAGTTGCCGAGGAATCCGTCGAGCTGATCCCAGAGGGAATTGTCGATCAGCAGGTTGAAGCGGAAGTAGAAGCCTTCTTGGTAGAGCGCGCTTTGCCCCGCCAGCCGCCCGTCCGCCTTGTTGTAGCCAATGGCCAGAAGCGTGCCCTTGGTCGGCACAAACCCGAATTCGGCACCCAGTCCGCTGCTCGTATTACCGGCATCGTCCCACAGTTGCGCCACGTTGGCACCGATCTGGAAGCGGTTCTCGCCGAATTCATAGCTCAGACCCGCCTGTACCAACTGCGTGGTGGCGCTGGCAGAGGTGCCGCCGGAGACGTCGATCTTTTGATGCTGACCAGCGTATTTGCCGTTCAAGCGCAGATCTGCATCGACCTCGTATGACGCATCAACCGACCACAGATGGCTTTCCGTCCGGTTGTGCTTTTCCTCCAGGCGATGCTCGTACCAGGCCAGAACTTCCAACCGTGGATCGCTTAGCGGGCGGTAGGCAACCCCGGCGCGGGTGCGCATGCGGCGGTGATCATTGCCATTGCGCTGGTCGACGGCAACCCGGGTGCGGCCCAACACAGTCAGATCGGGCGTGACCTTGCCCGCCAACCCAAGGCTGGCATAGTAGGTGTTGCCGGAGTTTTCGAAGGTCGTATCGAAATCCGCATCCCCTACCCAGTCGCCATCGCCTGATCCCCATTTCATGCCAACCGCTACACTGGTCAGTTCGGCTTCGTTGGCGTCCATCATGCGCGAATGTTCGATGCCAAGGTCGAGCGTCGTCGTCTCGTTCAGCTTGAAGTGCGCGTTCAGGCCCTGGTGCAGAGTTGTATCGATTTCGCCCGCGCCCCGGGTCAGCTCGGTGCGTCCGCTAAGCCATTCGTTCAGCTCGAAGGTAAAGCCAAGCGTTGCGCGGGACATCACGACGTCATCGGCAAAATGCACCTCAACCTCGTTATAGACGCGCCAGCCCTGCTTGGGTTCACGGTAAAGGCCAAGTGTCAGCTCGGTCGGCGCTTCGCGACCACTCAGCGGCTGATGCAGCTCTGCCTCGATCACGGTGTCGGGCCGGTTCAGCGGAGTCCAATGGGCACCAAGGGTAAGAGACGTTTCCGCATCGGTTACATTCTGGCGACGGTCCTGCCGGTATTCGAACCCTATGTCGCCGCGCAGCTGCTTGCTGATCCGACGCGAATAAAGCGCCTCAACCGTCAGCCTGTCGGTATCGTTGATCCGGTCGCGCACCATTTCTGCGCCAAGCGCGATGTCGCTTTTGCGGTCGATCTCGTAACCATAGCTCAACCGGACCTGAGTGGTGCCCGGACGGGCCAAACCGCCACGCGCCAGGAAGTTCTCGCCGGTGTGGATTGCCTCAAAGCTTAGCCACTGACTCTCTGTCTGCAACTCATAGGACAGCCGCGCGGCCCCATCGACTTCGCCACGCGAATCCTCGGATCTGGCCAACTCTGCCTCCCAGATGCCCCCGACCTTGTCCTCGCGGCGGATGTATCCGGATTGCAGCCGCTCCCGGGCCGGGTTGCCGATGGGGGCATCGGCATGCACCACGCGGGCACCGATGGTCGTCCGCTCGCCCACGGCATAATTTGCTTCGCCACCATAGAGCCAGTACGTCTCGGCGCCCTCGGCCTCCACTTCGTAGGTCACGCGGATCGACACCGGATTGCCATCCGGGTCGAACTGCCGGATGGGGGTATCAAAGGTGATCGTGTCGCGAAAGAAGTCGAGGATGTAGTCAGTGCCCCGGCGCATGGGTGTCGAGGTCAGGATATCGCCCCCCTGCTCGTCGCGAACCAGGATTTCGACCCGCTCGGAACCCTGAACATAGCCGCCAAGGTCGAGGTCATAGGGACCGGAAATGCCGCGGCCGCGTATTTCTTGCACCATTTGTTCCTGCGCGGTTCGCGCGCCAAAGACCGTGACAGACACCTTGTCGTTTTCCCAATGCGCTTTGGCACCGGTGGCGACGCGGCGCAGCCCGTCAAGCTTGAACGCGCTGGCCTCTGGTTCGATGGCGATATCGCCATAGAGGATGTAGGAACGGCCCTTTTCGACCTTTACGAACAGGTTTCCAGACGATTGCGCATCTTGACCGCGTTCGGAGTTGTCGCCGTAAACCGGGTAGTATTCGTCGCCGCGAATGTCGCGGAACAGACGGTCTTCGGTGTCGCGGTCCGAACTATAGCGCAGGGTCAGCAGCGCGTCGCCACGGATCGCCCCCTTGAGGTAGACCTCGCCGCGAACACCCGTTGCGGTATCCTCGAACGAGCTGAAACGATCCTTGTCCAGCAACGCCCCATTGTTCTTGCCCAGTGCCACCGCTCCTTCGATGACGCCGATCAGGATCCGTTCGTCCAGATCCGGGGTAAAGGTGATTGTCGCCTCGGCGCTGCCAAAGTTTCCGGTCACGGTGATGCGGTCCGGCCCGGCAACCTGCGGCGGGATCAGGCCGAACGTGGCCTCGCCATTATCAAGGTAAGCCTGCACGCCCGGGGTGCCGGGGCGAATGTCTGTCACATCCCACAAGGCACTGCGCGCGTGCAGTGTCACCGTGCTCGAGGCCGGAACCGGCAGCCCGCGCGCATCCAGCACACGTACCACAACCGGCACCACAGAGACGGGCGAGGCTGAGGCCGTTTCGGGCAGGATGATCTCGAACCTGGCGGGTTTCCCGGGGGCGATCAGGGTGATTTCCTTGCGGACACGTTCGATGCCGAAACCGTCCTTGCCGACCAAGCTCAGGGTGTTCTTGCCCGCGCCCAGTTTCACGGCGATGTATTCCAGCGCCTGGACGTTGTTCTTTTCCCAGTTGGTGCGTTCACCCACCCGGTCAGAGCCAAGCTCGCGACCGTTCAGCATCAGCGCCAGCGTCAGGTCAGCCTTGCCCTTGACCCGGATATTCTGGGTTGAGCGCACAACCGTCTGACCGTCCTCAAGGTCGACAAAGCCCGGCTTGGAATCGAGCGTCTTGATCATCGCATCCAGCGACTGGCGACGCGCCAAGGCCTGGGCCTTGGCGGCGACATCTTCGCCTGCGACCTGTTCATCGATCAGCATGCCGGGGGTCAGCTGGGTTGTCGTCGCGATCCCCTGGTCACCACGGGACGATCGGACCGGCGCACGCTGGCCTTCGATCGGCAGATCGGCGGCGGTCAGCGAATTTGCCTGCTGGTTCTCGTCAAAATGCGCGCGCCTCTTTGCAACCTCTGCCAGAGCTTCAGCCGTGCATTCGGCCACTGCAAAGTGTTCTGCGCGCATCTCACCCTTGCGCAGCGGGATCAGACGCGAGCCACCACGCTTTAGATCATTGGTACGGGTCACAGTCACTTCGGTGCCAGCGGGCAAGGTTTCGTTCTGCACCAGAAAGGCATGGGTCACCGGGCGCAGCCCATAAAGCGAATATTTGCCGTCGATATCGGTTACAACCGACAGACCTTCCTGCGTCACGATCCGCACACCCGGAATGCCGGGTTCGCTGATGTCGCCACGGATGCCGTTGGCGTCGCAGTCCATGAAAACGGACCCGATGACCGTCCCCTCGCGGGCAAAGACTCCGCCAGAATTGTCGAGCCGCACCATGGCGCGCGCAACGTTCGACTGGCGCGGCGTTCCTGTGCCTGCCTGACGCCCCGAAAGAACCGCGGTGTTTTCGTTGCGACCCTCGCGGGCGGCAGCGGTGAAATGCATCACATAGGTCAGCTCGTGATCCGACAACGGCGCAAGCATTCCAAGATCAAAGAGCATATCGCCACCCTGAGCATCCACCGGATCCGCAAGCGGTTCGCCATCCAACACAACAGAACCCGGAACCAGCGTGACGCCGCGGGACGGCCGGTCCAGAATTTCGGCGCCGATCAGCGCCTGGTTCATGTTGTTGGCGAATTCCAGCGTGTAGATCACGAACTCGCCATTTCCGACAGTCTCGCGGTCAGTGGTCTTTTGCAGCGACAGCGGCGCGCCGTAATGTGGGTCCACTGGAATGTCCGAAACATAGACCATCCCGCCCGCGTGATCGAAGGCAGCGCCATAGCCAGCTCTGGCCATCAGACGGCCAAAACCGGGGAAATCCATCCGGACCGAGGGGAATTCCCAGTCCGGTGCGTTGACAACCTCGTAGCGGTAGCTGCCCGCAGGCACGTCGCCAAAGGCAAAGAAGCCGCGCGGGTCTGTCACAGCGCGCGCCATCTCGGTACCCGAGGTCGCATTGACCAGTGCGATGTTTACGCCGTCGACAGGTGCGTTGGTCACGGAGTTGAACAGGAAATTACCCGGATTGATCAGCAGAGTATCTTCCAGCATGGCACCGCCGCACTGGGCTGTCGCAATCAGAGTATCACCGTCAGTGGTCGCCATCACCTGATCGCCAGAGACTGCATTGTCCATGCGGGCAAGCGGTACAACAGTGGTCAGGAACACCCCGGAATTGCTGGCGGATTCGGTTGCGGTCACGGTTTCCACGTCGCCGCTCGAAAGGCTGCGCAGCGTGACCGTGGTGGTGTCCACGCCAGTGGTCAGGTTACACGCGCCAGAGTTCAATCGCAGACGGGTATCACGACCCGGAGCCCCGAAGGCCTGCCCGTCCCCGGTTTCCGGATTTTCGAACCGTAGGACACCGGAACCCGCGTTGTTTCGGGTAAAGACGGTCGTGTTGGAAGTGAGGGCCGCGCTTCGTTCTTCGCCATCCAGATAAACAACAGCTGTATTCAGAATGTCCACGTCCCCCAGAACCTTCGGCACGCCGACTGAAAATGACGGATCGGTCGACAGACCGACGGCATATTCGCCTTCGAGGAAAAAGCCGATAGCATCGACCTCTTCTGCCTGCCGCGGCTGTTGGGTTAGGTAGTCATGTTTGGGATCGCCGCTGCGATGGAACAGCGCCACCATGCCGCCCGCGTTGGAAATGCCGCGGAAAACGGTGTTTAGCGGGATCATGTCGCGCACCAGAACACCGGTGCTCACAGCGCCATCGATGCGCAGCGGCTCGCCGTCGATGGCAGAGTAGCCTGCAACGGCAAGTTCGGAATTGTTGCGAACGTGCAGGGTGTAGTCGATTTCGGACGCCGTGTCGGTTTCGCGCACAGACTGATATTTTTCGATTTCAAGCGCACCACTTACGATCCGCGTCACGCCTTGCGCCTCTCCGCCAAGGCGCAGCCGCCGGTTGGCCCCACCGTCGACCAGCGCAGTCACGACAAGGGTCGAATCCAGCGTTTCGCCCGGTGTAACAGTGTGAGGAACCCGGAATTCATAGATTGTCTGGACACTTTCACCCATGAGCAAAGGAACCGGCGCGGAAAGATCAAAGGCACGCTCGTGGTCGTCTACGCGGCCGTTGCCGTTCAGATCTGCCACCAACTGGCCCCCAGTCATGCCGTTCTGCATCGTGAGCAATGCGCCAATCGGGACGTTGCCGTTGTTGCGCACCTCGAAATAGTATTGCGCCATCGCGCCACGGCTCAGCAGCAGATCGGAGTAGCCGGTAACCTCGACATTCGGGACCGAAAAAACCTGCGCCTCGACCGGGTTGGAAACCACCGTTTCCATGATCCCCAGGGCGTTGTTGAAATACGTCGCTTGGGCGATGTTGCGGATAAGGGTGCCACCGGGGGCCGGGTCGGCCATCGAGGTCTGGGGAAGAAGAGCAAGCATCAACACGACGGTCTGGATCAATGTCGCAGCGCAAAGGCCTGCTGTCCGAAGAAAACTGCGCATCAGCCTGCTCCTTGAAAAACGGATTTGGGGGGATTGAGAGGAAAAAGGCGCCCCCGGTCAGGGGGAGGGCCGAGGGCGCCTGGGTCCGCTTAGTTGCTCACCTGAACGGTGAACTCCAGCCGGGCGAACCCACCGGGCAGGACCGAGCCATGGTCGCTCGATACGCTGGTCGAAGTGACCGTTGCGGTGCTGCCTGCCGGGAACAGGCTCTCTGCACAAAGGCCGCCACAGTTCGTAACCGTGGTGTAGGCTGGTGCAGCGTCAGAGATGGTCACGTCAGCCGCCGCGGAAGAGCCCGTGTTTTCGGCCTCGATCATGTAGCGGATGCACTGGCCAGGTTCGACGTCCTGACGGGTCTTGGTGAAGGTGCCGACGGTGCCGTCACAACCCGCATCGACATACTGATACTTGCTCAGCGTCACGTCGCCCGAGATGATGGTGATCCGGTCCTCAGCCGTGTTGTCAGTCGTGTCGCCATCGGTTGCCGTGCCACCATTCAGCGCCGTCCCAAGGCTGAGCGTGCCGATTTCTGTCACACCCGACGTCGCCGTCGACGGGGTCTGCACACGGTAGATCAGCGAGATGCTGTCGCCCGGAGCAAGCCCGTTGACACCAGCCGACACACCATCGGTCAAGTCGTCGAAGTTGTCGATCACCGGCTCGGAGGGATCAATCACGCCATTGCCGTTCATGTCCCAGAAGATCGCGCCGGAAAAGTTGCTCAAACCGCTCTCCAGGATCGCGCCTTCGGTGATGGCCACGTTGCCTTCGTTGGTGACAGTGTGGGTCATTTCCACGATGCCACCGGGTGCGGCCTGTGCGGTCTGGTCGTCGATGATCTGCACGTCGTAGATCTCGTTGACTGTGACCTGGTTGACGATGCGGTCACCCTGCCCCGAAACCGACGAAACCAGCGCGATATCGACCAGCGTGTCGCCCGGAAGCGCGTCGTCGGTCGGTGTCACGATAACCTGGAAGGTCGTGCTGCCACCGGCGGGAATGGTGCCGGTGTTGGAGGCAACGCTGCCATCGGCTGCGCGGAATTCGACCGTCCAGCCTGCGGGAAGTGCCTGAGCCAGCGACAGGTTGAAGCTGTCCGAGACGGGGCCTTCGTTCTGCACCGTCATGTCAAAGGTCACCGGCTGACCGGGGTCGGTCGCAGTGGTGATCCACGGCGCTCCGGCATTGGTTGGCGCAGCACCGTCGCCTTCGAAACCTGCCACAGCGTTCTCAAGATCGACCGAAGACGCAAGAACCGCGCCAGTGAATTCGGCTGTCGACACGTCCGAAACCCCGGAACCGTCGGAAGTTGTGGTAACTGTCGCTGTGTAGTTGGTGGTCGCGGTCGGTGTGAGGTCGGTCGGCAGCGTCGCGATCAGGGTTACCTTGGCGCTTTCGCCGATGGCCAGCGGGCCAACCGATCCGACAACCGGGGTTACACCGTCAGCGCCGACAAAGCGGAAGGTCGTGCCAGCCGGGTAGTCGACGTTGGCAACCTGCAGCGACAGGCTGTCTGACTGGTTGGACAGGTTCGTCAGCACGAATTCCTGACGGATCACGCCGCCCTGATAGACATCGCCGCTTTCGGTCACGACATCGTTGTTTGCCGCATCGTCATCGGTTGCCGATGCGATGGCACCGTTTGCCGACCCGTCAGCGTTGATCGCCGTATCAGCGACCGAAACCGCGTACTGGTTATCGACGACGATGGACGCTGTGTTCGACGGCGGGAATGAAACGCCGTCCACGTCCTGACTGGCAACGTTGGTAATGACACCTGCATTGGCTGTGTCGGCAACGACTGCCTGGAAGGTCACGCTGCCCGAGCGGCCCGAACCGACCGAAGACAGGTTGAAGTTGACCGTCTGACCGTCGTCATAATCCCAGGCGATGGTTTCGCCCGATCCGTTGGTGCCGTCGACAAGTGTCGAAGCATTGTCGTCATCCAGCGGCGCTGCCGCGTCGGACCAGCGCGCCGAACCCGGCACATAGGACAGGTTGCCGTCCAGAACGTCCTGCACAACATAGTTGTTGGCAGCCGCCAGGCCCGTGCTCGAATAGGTCAGTGTGATGGTGACTGTGTCGCCTGCGTCGATGATGCCCGGATTGCCGCCCGATGCGGCGTCGGCGACCATGGACTTCACCAGTTCCACAATGGCGTCATTCGAAATCGTCAGCGTGTCGGTGTTTGTGCTCAGCTCAGTGCCATCAAGCGCCGAAATCGCGGTGATGGTGATCGTGTCCGTGCCGGTCGCATTGGACGGAACCGACGCTTCGATCACGACGCCGAATTGTTCGCCGGGGGCTAGGGTCGGGGTTTCGGTCAGCGGTGTGGCGCTGTCGGCAACACCGTCCATGTTGGCGTCCGGGTAGAACACCAGTTGCGAGGTGTCGAGCGTGCCGGTGTTGTCCTCGACCGCGGTCAAAAGGAAGCTGTCCGACCCGTTACCTTCGTTGGTGATGATGTGCGGCAGGAACGCCTTGCCACCCGGCGCGATGGTTTCAGTGTTGTCCGAGGTCAGCGTGACGCCTGCAACCTGCTGCACGATGGTTTCGACCGTGTTCGAGGTCACGGTGATCGTGTCACCGGCCGAGTTGGTATAGGTCGCAACGGCCTGGTTGCCGATGACCGACCCTGCTTCGGGCGCGGCGCCAAAGGCTGCGGTCCCGAAGACAGCGCCGATTGCCGCCGCACTTGCGGAACGCATGAAGATGGAATGATACGTCATTGTTGGATTTCCTGGTTCTGGAGGTTTGATTTAAAGGGGGAAGTATCAGTGGCGTTGGATCACTCGACGCGAACGCGGTAGCTGTTGAAGGCCGTTTCACCGGCTTCGAGTGGTTCGGAGAATGTCCAGCGGACAGCAGCCACCTCTTCTTCAGGCAGCGGTTCCTGTTGCAGGACGCCATCGGCATCGGCGACCATGCGCATCGCGGGCAGCGTCGACCACTCAAGGCCTTCCTGCTCGGGATCAAGTTCGGCCTGAACTTCGAACACAGCCTCGATCGAAGTGGTTTCGCCACCCAGGGTCAGTGAGACGCCTTCGGGCACCGGTGCCGCGATGACGATGCCCGCCATCGCGTCATCGGTCATGTTCTCGTGGCTCAGTTGGTAGTGGATGACTTCGCCAGGGCGCACCGAAGCGCGCTCGACAAGTTTCTCCTGCCCGCTTTCGTCCTTCTCGACGATCAGGAAAGAGAAGTTACTGGAAAGGGCGTCTGCAGAGGCAGAAACACCGACCATCGACAGCGCCATCCCGATTAATGCAGCTCGGGATATATGGGGGATATGACTGAACATTTATGTTTCCCATGTAGGCCGAATTTATATCCGGCAATTGCAATGAACGGGCTCAGCACAAGCGCCGTTGTTTGCAATATTCAGGGAGTTAAAAAATAATGCACTTGCCTAGAAAGGTAGGAAATCGATCTAAAATAGACCGCGCTATACCTTGGAATACACTCGATAGACATACGTACCGAAAATGGCTAAGGCAGGCACCCAAAACACCTCACCATTATCCACAATAATATAAAAAAATCAAATACATAACAAACTCACGCCAACGGCGCACCCATTAACCCCGCTCTTTATATTCTTGCGCACCACATGTAATAGGATTGGCATTTAACCAAAAATCTGACCTTTGGTACATACGAAATATACTTTCACTTTGCCCCCTAACCCAATAGCGGAAAAACAATACGGCCGATGCCTTTATTTCCACGGCGCATACTATTTATTCGCCTGAGTAACAATGCATCCTCAAAGGCAGATAAAAATGAATAACGGCATACTGGTTATAGACGATTCCGAATCGTCGCGAAAAAACCTCAAAGCGATTCTTGCGGGGCTGGGGTTCAATAACGTCATGACCTCTGGCGACGCGTCAGAAGCAATGTCCATTATCCAAAAGGATGCCACCACAGCCGATCTCATTCTTATGGATCTCGATCTGTCCGGCGGGATTGAATTCTGTGCGAGCGTCAAGTCGCTGTCGGACTGGCAGGATGTTCCGATCCTTGTCATGCAGGGCACCGGGAGCAAGGCATCGCTGTCAGAGGCTCTTTTTGCAGGCGCGAACGATTATGTTGGAAAGCCATTTGACCGGACAGAATTGCGTGTGCGCATCAACAATTATCTGCTGCTGCGATCCGAGGTCAGCCGCCGCTGCGCCACTGAACGTGATCGGCGGCTCAAACCGGCGCCCAGGAACCTGATAGGGTCCCCTGAAATGCCCGGGCTGATGTTGGGAAAACACGGTTTCCTTGCCGCCCTGAAGGGGCTGTCGCAACGGGCACTTCCAAAGCTTGGGTATTTTGCCCTGCGCCTGAACCCGAATGTGGCCGCAGCTGTAGGGATAAGCGAATTTGAAACAGAGGCGCTGATCGGCTATCTGGGCGAACAGATCGCGACCTTCCCCCTTCCCGGCGCAGATCTGGTGGCCCATTGGCAGGACGGAACATTCATCTGCGCAAGCCTCACGCAGGACCAGCCCGAACTCGCGCGGCATGCGGCCCTTCTGAACAGGGCTTTGACGGACAGTCTGAACCTGTTTCCAACGATGGAGGAGGTTTCCGACAAGATCGCCAGCGCGACTGCCGCCCCCGGCAGCTTTGAAACTGTCGCCGACGGGATCGGCAACGTCATGCGCGCGCTTGAACTGGACGGACTGCAAACAGGGCAGATGGCCGCATATCAACTACAGGCTGCGAACATCCCTGTACCGCCAAGGCACTGAAGGGACGCTGGCAAGCGCCCCCCCCAAGTCCCAAAATTCGATTGTCCGTTGCCCATAGACACACTTAGAACGCAAAGCCTTCCGAAGGACCGCGTGCGAGGTCAGGCAAATCCGGCGTTGCGGGCAATCATCGCGGCATCTGTGCGGTTTCTTGCATCGAGCTTACGGCACAGCGTCTTGACATGCAGCTTGATCGTCACTTCCTGAAGTTCAAGGTCGCGGGCGATTTCCTTGTTGGATTTCGCGCCCATCAATCCGCGCAGGACCTGTCTTTCCCTTTGGGATAGATCCTTTTCGAAATCTGTCTCGTCGGGATCGTCCTTGCCTGACATGAAATTCACCGGCGCATAGGTTTCCCCCGCCGCCATGAACCGCACGGCATTGACCAGAGATTTGGCGGGCAGCGTCTTGGGCAAAAAACCAATTGCCCCCATGGCCAGCGCCTGCTCCGCAATTAGCCGCGTCGCCGTGCCGGAAATAAGACCGACAGGTTTGCCGCCATTGGCGTTCAGGGCGATCTGCAATCCCTCAAGCCCCTTCATTCCGGGCATGGTATAGTCAAGGAGTACCAAATCAAACGGGCCGTCCGAGCGGATCTTCTTCAGCGCTTCCTGCAAATTGCTCGCCGAAACGGTCTGTGTCTGACCGTCCGCATCCAGAAACATTGCGATGGTCTCTCGAACCATGTCGTGATCATCAGCAATCAGAATTTTCAAAATCATTAAAAGTCTCCTCCGGGCGACCATCTGGCCACTGTCAGGATAGAGATAAGACAAAATAATCGCAAAGAACACATGCGCCGCGCCTCCAGACGGCGCTCCTATCCAGCGTTTCCGCCGACTATACCTTCGTATAGGAGGTATAGTCTTATCCTCACTCGTTCGCTGTCCGGAACTACCATAAGGTCATCCCCAATATCGGATGGATAGTTAGGAGATACGAAATGGCAGGCCAACGGTTATTCACGAAGATCTTTGCGCTGATCTGCAGCGTGACATTTGCAACCGCCGCCAGTGCGCAGGATGTTGTCCTGAACGTGGCGGTGGGAGAGGAACTCCACCAGCTCAGCCTTGAAGACCTGCAGGCGCTTCCAGTTTCATCGTTCCAAACCACGACAATCTGGACAGAAGAGCCGCAGGCGTTCAAGGGCGTCTCGCTCAAAGCGCTGCTGGATTCGTTTGACGTCGTTGATGGTACGATAGAGGCGACGGCGATCAACGACTATTCAGTGACAATCCCCATGTCAGACGCCACCGCTGACGGCCCGATCATCGCCTATCTTGCGAATGGTGAACCAATGTCGCGCCGCGGAAAGGGGCCGCTGTGGATCGTCTATCCTTATGATAGCGACCTGAAATATCAGACCGAGTCGGTTTATAGCAGGTCGATCTGGCAGCTCGATAGGCTTACAATCAAGTAAGCTCGTGCCAAGGGAGCATTGATGAACGACAACAAGCAGGGTGGCCGGGACCGCCCATGGGCCAGATACCTGTTGGTTCTGGCCCTCTTTGCCGGGATACTGATCGCGGGTTATATCGCGTTCAATGTGTGGAACAGGATCCGGGCGCTTGATAGCGCGCAGAAGGATCACGCCGAATGGGTGTTTTCCCAGCTTGAAGTCGAATATCTGAAGCTTGACCGCGCCCTTGATGGCGCGCGCTCCGGGGACGCTGCGGATATCGAGAACCTGCGCAAACGCTTCGACATTTTCTACAGCCGCGCCGAGATCGCCGCGCGCGTGCAGAACATCGGCGATGCCACGCCCGAGATTGACCGCCTGCGCCGCCTGCTGGATGCGCAGACAGGATTGATTGATGATGACGACACCCGGCTTTTCAACGGGCTCGATGATCTGCAAAGCACTCTGCAAGAAATAGAAGATGTCCCCCGGCAGATTGCCCTGACCTCGATTTCAATCGCCGCAAAAGCCTCCGAGGCGGAACGCCATCAAATCGTCCGCCTGATGGAAATGCTTTTTCTGATCGTCCTGATCGTCACAATTGCACTGATCATTGCGATCCTGCGGCTGTCGCGTCAGAAGATCATCCTGAACCGCACCTCCCAGGAAGCCGAAGAAAACCATCTGCGGCTGGCGACGACACTGCGCGCCTCTTTGGATGCGGTCGTGGTGATCGATGACACCGGGGTGATCCAGGATTTCAACGGCTCTGCCGAAGGCATCTTTGGCTTTACGCGTCAGGCCGCAATGGGACGCAACTTCATCGACCTTTTGATACCGCCGAATATGCGGGACGAACAACGCCGAAATCTTGGCAGGTTCCGCTCTACCGGCGAGATGCGGATTGCGGAGACCGGGCGCCAGGAAACTGAAATGGTCGATCAAGATGGCCGTGTCTTTCCTGTCGAATTGTCCGTATCGCTTGCCCGTTCCGCGGAGGGGCCGATTTTTGTCGCTTATATCCGCGACATCACGGACAAGCGGCAGAAGGAACAGGAGATTGTGCAGGCGCGCGACGAGGCACTTGCTGCCTACCGCGAAAAATCCCGATTTTTCGCCATGATGAGCCACGAGATGCGCACCCCGCTGAACGGTGTGCTCTCGGCGATCCACCTTCTCGACGATGGGCGCCTCGATACCGAACAGCAAAAATTCCTGGATGCCGCGCTGACCTCCGGGGATATTTTGCTGGGCCATATCAACGACGTGCTTGCCATCGAACGCAGCGAGGCCGACGCGGACGACCAACAGCTGCAGCCCTGCGACATGGCTGCGCTGACATCCGGCCTGATCGGCACCATGGAGCCGCTGGCCAAGACGTCCAGCACCCGGCTCCACCTTGATCAGGGCGGGCTGAATGATCGGCCGATCATGACCGACCCCCGCGCGATTCAGCAGATTTTGGTGAACCTTCTCAGCAACGCGATCAAATTCAGCCCTGATGGCGACGTCACCCTGCGTGCTTTCTACCGACAGACCGGGGATGACGGCATGAGCTTGCACCTCGAGGTCATCGACGATGGCCCCGGCATTTCCGAGAAGGACATCAATCGCATTTTCGAAGATTTTGTCTCACTCGATAGCCGCTACGAACGTCGCACGGGCGGCACCGGACTGGGCCTTGGGATTGTCCGCCGTCTGGTCCAGCGTCTTGGGGGCGACATCCAGTGCCAATCCGAAGTCGGCAGCGGCACGCGGTTTACTGTGCGTTTGCCGGTCGCAGAGGCCTCAATGTCAGCCATTCCCGCGCGTCCCTCCCCCCGCACGAACCAGACAAGCCAGTCCCCGCTGCACCTCCTGGTAGTCGATGACAACGAAATCAACCGGGATCTTCTTGAGGCGATGCTCAGGCGGCTCGGGCACAGAGTCACGGTTGCCACAGGGGGCCAGCAGGCCGTCGATCTTGCCACGCAATCAAGGTTCGATGCCATTCTGATGGACATCTCGATGCCCGGCATGAACGGTGTTCAGGCGACGCAGGCCATATTGGCTGCCAACGGGCCAAACCGGTCGACCCCGGTCATTGCGGTCACCGCCCATGCGCTGCCCAACGAACGAGAAGAGTTCAAAGCCGTCGGCATGTCAGGATTTCTTCAGAAGCCGCTGGATAGCAAGGCGCTCAAATCCACGCTCGCCAGCCTGCGCCCCGGTGAGGGTGCTTCCCAGCCCTCCGTGATCTCCGAAACGCAAAGGGCAAATGACGCTGAGCGACCCTTCCTGAACGAAACCCAGATGCTGGAACTGCTCGAACTCCTGGGTCGCGAGAAGCTGTCGGAGCGGATAACGACCCTTGCCCAGCGCGTCGATGCCGAACTCCCCGCCCTGATGGATGCGCAGGCGGTGCGGGATCTGCAAACACGATCCCACGCCTTGGCGGGCATGTGCGGCATGTTCGGCGCTGAGCGCCTGCATGACTTGCTCAGCGATATCGAAACCGCCTGCAAGGACGGTAATGCACAACGAGCGCACGATCTGGTCAAATCTGTACCGTCAACCTGGCATCACACGGATTCCGCCTTGCGCCAAAGAATTCTGCAATAGAACCATGATTGTGCCTGGGGCGCTCCCTGACAGATATCTGCCACCATGGCGCTCGGCCCGGGGCTGCCATACATATCCATCCGCATAGGCATTTTATACCACCGCCCCCGCGCGTTCGACGCAGGGTTGGCCTAAGGTGGTGACACTTCCCTCGTAAACTGGATGTCAGAACCAACAGAAACAGAACGGCTCCACGCCCGTTCAGCAGCGGCACTATGCCCAAGTGGCCGCACGTTTCTCATCACTCACGGATGTTGTTTTCTGACCGGCCGCTCCTCTTCTTCTCCTCCGGGGAGCGGCCCTTTTTTTCCAATCAAATATTCCTCCACGACCCGGCCCGCAGGCGCATCGCGTCCGCCCTTGGCCGCCAAAACCGCGGGTCCCGTCACTGTCGCCACAAACTACCCCAAAGCATAGCGGCCTATACGCGGCGACATTCCAACTGCCCGTCCGCACCTTCGCGTACACCCCGGCAAACGGCGACAATGGGCGGAATCGAAACTGGTCATGGCGACATCATTGGACTGGAGCGCCCCATGCGCGGGGATCCAGCCCGAAGTTCCCAAAACCGAAAAGACCAACCCAGTGTCAAACCAAAAGGTGGATGAAGTGCTCAAGCCCGTGTCAAACCGATTTCTGCGTATGCTGTGCAGCGGCACAGCTGCGATTACGGTACTGTCGTCACCTGCGCTGGCCGAAACCTGCTCGGTGTCTCCGACCTTTGTTAACTGGATCACCCCGGGGACTCTGGGCGGCCTGAACGTGGATCAATCCGCGACCCTGCAATGGGGATCTGCCGCGACCGATATTTCTATTTCAGGGCCGCTGTTCATTTTCGGCGGCGAGACATCAATCACGAGGATTTCGGAATATCCCGATTCACGGGGTACCTATTCGCTGAATTTCGGGTCGCCCGTCGTGCACGATCTCAACATTTTTGTCGGGAATGTTGGACGAAACGGGTTTCAGCCGCTTGAATCCGGGATCGTCGGCGATTTCAACATGACGCTGTCAGGTGGCGGAACTGCCGAAAACCTGTTCGGAGCCGTCACACCGCTCGACAATCAGGGATACTTCCAGATCTTTGGGTCAGACACGGAAGGCATCGCACAGACAGCCCTGACCGGCACTGGGGCCGACGGTCTGCCGCTGGATGGCAAGTTCTGGGTCCATGATCCCAACCTTGTTCCTGGTGACATCAACAACGGCGGCGAAGATCAAGCTTACGGCATGATTGA
This sequence comes from Puniceibacterium sediminis, assembly GCF_900188035.1. GTDB lineage: Bacteria > Pseudomonadota > Alphaproteobacteria > Rhodobacterales > Rhodobacteraceae > Puniceibacterium > Puniceibacterium sediminis. Next base: position 21,868 of record NZ_FZNN01000012.1, read on the forward strand.
CCTCGCCTATACCGCGCCGACCGTGGTTTCGGGCGGGTCCGACACGATCACTCAGCTGACGTTGCGCCAGGTCGGTGTCGGTGTCGGCCCGACTGTGACTCTCGGGGTTCAGGCGCGCCTGCGGTCCTGCATCAACGCCGCTGATGACGACTTTTCCTCCGCCCCGATTGCCAGCGCCTCAGGCGGAAGCACCGGCAGCGTTCTAGGCGATGACCTCCTGAATGGCGGAGGCGTCGACACAACGCCACTGCTTGGCAACGTCGATCTGGCGGTGGTGTCCCTGCCCACGCCCGCGGTGGGGGCCATCAACCTCGCCACAGACACGGGCGAAATCACCGTAGAGGCAGGCACCACGCCCGGCACCTATTTCGTCGAATACAGCCTGACGGACCGCACAACCGACGGCACGCCGACGAACACCGATACCGCCACAGCGACGGTGGTTGTCGGCGGAGCGGCCGCAGGTACAATTGTGGCCGTCAACGACGACTATACATCAACCCCCGTAAACGCCGCATTCGGAGGCAGCGCTGGCGAGGTCCTGACCAACGACACGGCGAATGGCATCCCTGCCCTGTTCCCTAACGTGACGCTTTCAGTCCTGACCCAAGCCGTTCCGGCGAGTCCCGGTGACCCGGTCCCCACCCTCGTGACGTCCGGCATCGATGCGGGGCGCGTCGTCGTGCCATCCGGAGTGCCCGCCGGAGTTTACACGATTGACTACCTGCTGTGTGATGCCGTCAACTCAGCCGATTGCGATACGGCCACCGTCACCATCGCAGTGTTCGAAGGCAACGGTCTGGATTTCGGTGATGCGCCGCTCAGCTATCTGATCCCCACGCACGCCGTCGCTTCCACGCCGACCATATATCTTGGCGCGGTTCCTCCTGACACCGAACTGGTCGCGCAATCCGACGGTACAGCCACGGGCGACGATATAGCCGACACCAACGACGAGGACGGCGTCACCTTTCCCATCCTGACACAAGGTCTGAGCGTGACGCTGGACGTCGAGGTGACCGGCAACGGGTATCTTCAGGCTTGGCTGGATTTCGACGGCGACGGCCTTTTCGCGACCGCCCCGGTCGAACGGATCGCCACCGATCTGCGCGACGACGGAACCAGTGACGACAATGTGGCCGGTGACGGCATAATTCAGATAAATATCACGGTGCCGGACGATGCGACCACCGATCTGACCTTTGCCCGCTTTCGCTATGGCAGTGAACAGGGTCTTGGCACCACCAGCTTTGCCGTCGATGGCGAGGTCGAGGATTATTCACTAATCATCGCCGCCGCAGACCTCGTCGACCGTGGTGACGCGCCCGCCAGCTATGGCGATCCGCGCCATGTGGTTGTGCCGCAGATCTACCTTGGCAGCGCGCTGCCCGACACAGAGACCTCTACAAGATTCTCGACGGATGCCGATGGCGATGATCTGTCAGGCAGCGACGATGAAGACGCGACAACCTTTCCCCAGCTTGTCGCGGGCACCACCGTCCCGCTGACCGTCCAGACCCACGAGACGCTGAGCGTTCAGTTCGACCTGGGCCTGCCGGTGCTGGTGCCGGGCATCACCAACCTGCAACTCTGGATCGACTTTGACCAGAACGGTGTGTTCGATACCTCCGAACAGGTGGCCGTCGATTACCGCGATGGCGGGACCGGCGACACCGATGGCACCTTTAACAATCAGATCAGCCTGAACATTCCCGTGCCGACGGATATCGGCAACGGCACCACCTATGCCCGCCTGCGCTGGTCCACCACCAGCGGCATCGCCGCCGATCCGTTCGACGGGCTGAACATGGATGGTGAGGTCGAGGATTACCTGGTCACCCTGTCCAACCCCAATGGGCCGCTGACCTGTTCGTCGAACTTCTACATGGTCGCCACCGAACCTGCACAGAACCTGCCCGCGCTTGACGAACTGTCGATCAGCGAAAGCGGCGGCATCTACACGCTCAGCCACACGGACCTGCCGCCCGACTACACCGGCAACTACCTTGTCACCGGCTGGGGCTATAACGAGCTGGACGGCTATATCTATGGCGTCGGTCAGTCTCCGCGGAACCTCTACCAGATCAACGCGTCTGGTGCCGTGCGCGCCGTGGCCGACATCTCCGGGCTCAGCCTCGAATCTCCCGACACCAGTTCCGACATCCTGCCAAATGGCATCATGATCTACATGTCCGGCACCGATTTCAGCCGCTATCAGCTGCTCGATATCAGCGACCCGGCGAATCCGGTGGCGCTTGGGGTGCTGACAGCCGAAGCCGGTGCAGCCTATGGCCGGGATATGGCCTACAATCCGCGCGATGGGCTGATTTACTTCGTTGATACGTCGAACAACCTGCACTCATTCGATCCCAGGAACGGCGTGCCAGGGGCTATCACGGTCGATCCTGTGGCCAGCCTCCCCCTGCCCGCCGGAAAGTTCTCGATCGACATCGACTCGGTCTGGTTCGACGGCAGTGGTTTCATGTACGCCTTTGACAACCAGTCGCGGCAGGTCTTCGCGCTCGAGGTCGGCTCGGTCGGCGCCCGCCCTGCAAGTTACCAGTTCATCGAAGTGCTGGGCACCATCGACAACCTCACATATCAGGGCAACGATGGCGCCTCCTGCCGCGCGCCCGGTCCCTTTGTGTCGTCGATTTTTGCCGAGGGCGCGATTTCCGGCACGCTCTATCAGGATGCCGACGGATCCGACACGCGCGATACCGGGGAACCCGGCCTGCCCGCAGGCATCACTGTCACCCTTCATGACGACAACGGCACGCCCGCCGATCCCGCCGATGACACGCTGGCCTTAACAACGGAAACCACCGCTGACGGCAGCTATGCCTTTGGCACGGTCGACTCCACCCTGACCTACCGGATCGAAGTGGACACGACCGATCCCGAGATCCCCGCAGGCCTGACCCTCTCAACCACCAACCCACTGACTGGCGTTGCCGTCACTACCGGGGCCGAAACCACGGATCAGGATTTCGGTTTTGTAGCCGCCCCGACCGCCGCCGATCTGTCGCTGAGTAAAAGCGTCGTCAGCGCGGCAAACGGCCTGCCGGTCACGCAGGCCACAGCGGGCGAGGCACTGGATTTCATCCTGACTGTCACCAATGACGGGCCGGGCACCCCGACAGGCGTGCAGGTCCGCGACCTGATGCCTCAGGGTTTTGCCTATGTCTCGGACGATGCCGGGGCTCAGGGTGACACCTACGACACCGGCACCGGTATCTGGGCGCTTGGCGATGTGCCCGCGGGCAGCAACCAGACCCTGACCATCCGCGTCACCATGCGCGATAGCGGAGAGCACACCAACACCGCCGAAATCGTCGCCAGTTCGCTGCCCGACCCCGACAGCGACCCAGCCGTCGGTGCCCTGGTGGATGATCTCTCCGATGGGCTGGCCGATGATGACGAAGCCTCTGTCACCCTGGCCTTCACAGGCACCGGCGCGACGCTCTCGGGCGTGGTGTTTCTGGACAATGGCGCCGGGGCCACAGCCTATGACGGCGTGCAGGAAGGGGCCGAAGCCGGCACCGATCGCGCCGTGGTCGCGGTCTATGACAGCGCCGGTGCACTGATCGGCTCGCCCGCCGTCGCCGCTGATGGCAGCTGGAGCCTGACGCTCCCCGATGGCTACACCGATGCGGTCACCGTCTCGGTCCTCCCCGACGCAGGGCTGCGCGCAGTGTCGGAAACCGCAGCGGCCCTGCCCGGCCTTGTGAACACCGATCCGCGCGACGGCAGCTTTACCTTCACCCCCGCCGCAGGTACCTCCTACAGCGACCTGAGCTTTGGCCTGATCGTCGAGGCGCGTTTGAACCTGGACCAGCAGGCCGCGATCCGCCCCGGTCAGGTGGTGTCGCTGCGGCATGAATATGTCGCGGATGCCACGGGATCGGTCAGCTTTATCGTCGAAAACCAGACCAGTGCGACCCCCGGTGCCTTCTCTACCGGGCTGTTCCTGGACACCGACTGCGACGGCACCGCCAACACGCCAATCACGGATCCGGTGGCGATTCAGGCCGCGACACTGCTGTGCATCGTCACGCGGGTCTCCGCATCCTCTGCAGTCAGTCCAGGGGCCTCTTACAGCTTTGATCTGGTCGCCGACACATCCTACGGCGCCTCGGGTCTGAACGAACAGGACCGCAACACCGATCGGGTGACCGTGGAATCATCGCAGGGCGCGCTGAAACTGACCAAGACGGTACGCAATGTCACGCAGGGATCAGCCGAAGGTGTCGCCAACGCCGCCGCGGCCGGTGATGTGCTGGAGTACCGTATCTACGTGCAAAATGCAGGCACCCTGCCCTCCTCGGATATCATCATCTATGACAGAACACCGCCCTACACAGTTCTTGCCAACGCGGTGCCCAGCCCGGTTGACCTTGGTGGCGGCGTCACCTGCATCAGTTCGCTACCGGGTACGGACAGCTCTGGGTATGCGGGCGATCTGCGGTGGAATTGCACAGGCAGCTATCAGCCGGGCGCGGATGGATCTGTGACCTTCCAGATCAGGATTTCCCCGTGAGTTGCATGCTCGCGCAACTCAGCTAAGAAATCTCCCGATCCAATCCGGCAGCTCTTCTTGCTCTCACTTCGGCAATTTTGCAGATTTCGTGCGGAGCCAATAGGCAATCCGAGGCGCGGTATAGTGGCTTTGCAGTTCACTTGGGATGCGACGGCTGAAGTAAAACACACCGTCCTTAACAAAGGTGAACGTGGGCGAATTGGTCTCCGACATGGTCTACGGCTCGTAGCAGTGGCTACGAGCTGGAGCGAAACCTATGTGTTATCTGGATCAATGGTGCCCCCACACGGACTCGAACCGCGGACCTACTGATTACAAATCAGTTGCTCTACCAGCTGAGCTATAGGGGCACTTGCGGCGCAGGCATACCCAGACCGGGCCAATCGTGCAAGAGGCTTTTTTACCTGTTTGCACGCGCCAGCAGGCCAACCGCAAACAAGCCCACCAGGATCACCAAAATCGCCGGGGGGGCCGCGCCTCCGATGTTTTCAAGACTGGCCTGTTCGTGCACCCGTGTCGCCAGCGTATCAAAGTTGAACGGACGCAGCAAAAGCGTCGCGGGCAGTTCCTTGACGCAGTCCACAAACACCAAAAGCAACGCCGAGGCGACCGAGGAGCGGATCAGCGGATAGTAGACCGCGCTCAGCGTCTGCCCCTGTGTGCGGCCCAGCGACCGCGCCGCAAGCGCGAGATTCGGCGACACCCGGCCCATGGCCGCATCCGCCGCCCCCTGCGCGATTGCAAAGAACCGCACGCAGTAGGCCAGCACCAGCGCAAAGGCCGATCCGGTCAGCACAAGGCCGATGTCATAGCCGCTCACACGTTCGATAAAATCTGCCAGGGTGTGATCGATCCCCGCCAGAGGGATCAGGATGCCGATCCCCAGCACCGCCCCCGGCGCCGCATAGCCGATGGTCGTGACAGGCAGCAGCAACCGCGGGATCTGACGTCCCGACAGCCGCACGCCGTAGACCAGAAAAATCCCCCCCGCCACCGTGATCAGCGCCGCGATCCCGCCCACCGTCAGCGTGTTGCGCATGGCCGCAATCAGCGCTGGATCGTTCCAGCGTGCGCCATTGTCCAGCACATGGCTCAGCAGCACCCCGACCGGCAGCGCAAAGCCAAACAGAAACGGCAGCGCGCAGATCACCATGGTCGCGATACCGGCGAACCCTGGCAACCGCCGACGCGGGACCGGGCGATGACGCGACGACAGGTTAAAGAACCGCATCCGCCGACGGCTCGACTTTTCCAGCGTGACCAGCAGGATCACCAGTACCAGCACGACACAGGCAATCTGCGCCGCGCCGCCCGCATTGCCACCTTGCAGCCAGACGCTGAAGATACCCGTGGTCAGGGTCTGCACGGCAAAGTAGTCGACGGTGCCGAAATCGTTCACCGCTTCCATCATCACGATGGCAACACCTGCGGCAATCGCCGGACGGGCCAAAGGCAGGCCAACGCGATAGAACCGCCCCCATGCGCCTGCCCCCAGCGACTGGGCCACCTCTTCGGCGCTGCCGGACTGTTCACGGAACGCGGCCCGGGCCAGCAGATAGACATATGGGAAAAGCGATGCCGCCAACACCAGAACCGCCGCCCCCATCGATCGGATCTCGGGGAACCAGTAGTCCCGCGCCGAGGACCAGCCAAAGACATCGCGCAGGGCGGTCTGCACCGGTCCGGCATATTCCAGAAAATCGACCAGGGCGTAGGCGCCCATGTAGCCGGGGATCGCCAGCGGCAAAAGCAGCAGCCATTCCAGCCAGCGCCGCCCCGGGAATTCATACCGGCAGATCATCCAGGCGGTACCGGTGCCGACCACCGCCGACAACAGCCCGACCAGGGACATCAGGATGGCCGTGGTTTTCACATAGCGCGGCAGGGTGGTTGAAATCAGGTGCGGCCAGATGTTGTCCGACGGGAACAGCGCGATCCAGACCACCGCAAGGATCGGCCCGACGACGATGGCGGCAATTACAATAGCGCCAATCGACCAGGGGCTGGGGCAAAATCTGGCAAGACGCCGCAGCAACGTCGCCGGGCTGTCAGAGGTGTCGGTCACGGACATGGGCGGACGGGCTCCGATGCAAATACGGGGTCACATGGCATGACAAGCCGTATAGGGCAGCGCGCGCGTTTCAAAAACCCCCCGGTTACCGAGGATCTTTCACACTGGCTCGCAGGGATCGGGTCGCCGTGGCGATATGGAAACGTAGCGATCCACAGCTTTGCGCGGATCACATCCAAGCCCGACCGCATTCCTGTGCGCCGCCCCCTCGCACAGAGGATGAACGGCGGCGTTCAGCCACTGAACGCCAACGAACGGGGACGAGTCCGGGCAAACCCATACGGCAGCCATATCAAAACCATACGGTTTCCATACGCTTACCATATGCCGGTTTACGACATGCCAAGCGCTTCCTTGTACATCTCCATCACCGCTTCTTCTTCGGCGATATCGTCAGGCTCACGCTTGCGCAGTGCAATTACCTTGCGGATAACCTTGGTGTCGTAACCACGGCCCTTGGCCTCGGCCATGACCTCTTTCTGCTGGTCGGCGATGTCTTTCTTTTCCTGATCAAGCCGTTCAATACGCTCGATAAACTGGCGCAATTCATCTGCCGTCACGCGATAGGTTGCATCTGCTTGCTCGTCACTCATCTGCTCTCTCCTGGGCGATTGGCCCTCTCGATAGCGCGGCCCGCCCACCCCATCAAGGGGTTGCGGCAGCACCGGCAATGAATTACCGCGCGCATGTATAACGGGATGAAAGGCAGTCTGATGGATGTTCTGATCTGGACGGGTGCAGCACTTTCGGTGCTGGGACTTGTCGGACTAATGTGGTGCATCGTCAAAGTCGCCCGCGCCCGCCGCGCCGGGCTGTCGGATGACGAGTTGCGCGCCGCCGTGCATCGGGTGCTCCCTTACAATTTCGGCGCGCTTGGCCTGTCGGTCATCGGGTTGATGATGGTCATTCTTGGGATATTCCTAGGCTAACGCCTGACGTGCAGCCACGCCCATGCCAGATTCCCGCCTGACAAGCGGGGGCGCATCCGGACCAAAGCCTGCGGTATTTGCGTTGACAGGTGCCCCGTCCCAAACGCCGCAAGCCGTCTTATATCGAAAGCGACCGCCATTCACCCGGCCCTTAAATGCCCCGCCTTGATGCCACAACCCGCTCAGATGGGCATGTTGTCGAAAAAATCTTCCGCCTCTTCCTGGCTCTGTTGCCTGTGGCGTCCGACAGTGCTGCGCGGAACGGATCCATTGAAACCGAGTGTCAGAACCATCCGTTCCAACCGGGAAATCATGTCCTTGCGCGTGTCGGCATCGACCTCCGAAATATCGTTTTCAAGTGCGTCAATCCGGCGCTTCAGGGTCTGTTTGGTCATGATAATGCCTCCCTATGGTATGTCGTTCTCACTGGTTCAGTGCCGATAGACCTGTTGCCCACCGATCTACACGTCAAGCTGCCGGTACACCTCTTGCCCGCGCGGATCGCGCGGCTTTGAAATGGAATCGGCGTGGAAACCGGTATGCGCCCTCTCCTGCGGGCACACGCCCTTAACGTGTGTACCACGATGCGACGTCATAGCGAGTCGATCAAGACTTTCGTCGCGGTTTTTGCTTCAAATGATCAGAATTGTGTCAGATCGCCTGTGCCACCAGCCGAAATATTAACGGGCGACGCGAAAAGTGCTTGAAACACATTCAATTTTCATTATGTGTTGACGGAATTAGGAGTGTTGAACATGAAACCAGACGTAACAGGCTTTTTCGACGACGCGACGAACACAATTTCCTATGTCGTGAAAGACCCGGAAGGCAGCGCATGCGCGATCATCGATTCCGTTCTGGACTTTGATCATGCCTCTGGTCGCACCGACACCCGCTCGGCGGACAGGATTATTGCATACGTACAGGATCACAACCTTGACGTGCAGTGGCTGCTGGAAACCCACGTACACGCGGATCATCTTTCGGCCGCCCCCTACATTCAGGAAAAGGTCGGTGGCAAGATCGGTATCGGCGACCGCATCACCGTGGTGCAGGAAACCTTTGGCAAGGTCTTCAACGAAGGTACTGAATTCCAGCGCGACGGGTCACAATTCGACGCCCTGTTCAAGGAAGGCGACAGCCTGCACATCGGCCAGCTTCGGGGCGACGTTCTGCACACACCGGGCCATACACCGGCATGCCTGACCTACGTCATCGGCGACGCGGCCTTTGTGGGCGACACGCTTTTCATGCCGGACTTCGGCACCGCACGCTGCGACTTTCCGGGGGGATCCCCGACCACCCTCTATGAGTCTGTGCAAAAGATCCTGTCACTGCCCGACGCAACCCGTATCTTTGTCGGTCACGACTACAAGGCACCGGGGCGCGATGACTACGCTTGGGAAACCACTGTTGCGGCGGAAAAGGCCAGCAACGTGCACGTCGGCGCGGGCCGCGGTCTGGACGATTTCGTGGCAATGCGAAGCGCCCGCGACGCACAGTTGGGCATGCCGAAACTGATTATCCCGTCGTTGCAGGTGAATATGCGCGCGGGCCACATGCCGGATGCGGATGCGCAGGGGAACGTCTTCCTCAAGGTGCCAATAAACAAACTGTAAGCCTGCGGGCTTTGAGGAGTGATCATGGAAATGGACTGGATCCGTGGCCTGCTGGGCGGGCTACTTATCGGCACGGGCGGCGCGGTTTACCTGCTCGCCAACGGGCGGGTCATGGGGGCAAGCGGCATCATCGGCGGAATGATCGACGGCACGGGGCGCAATACCGCCGCGGAACGGCTGAGTTTTCTGGCCGGGGTGATCGCCCTGCCCCTGCTGCTCACGCTGGCCTTTGGCGGCGTGGCCACCCATATCACCAGCAATCTTGCTGTGCTGGTCGCGGCGGGGCTGTTGGTCGGTATCGGCACGCGCATCGCCAATGGCTGCACCTCTGGACACGGGGTCTGCGGCATATCTCGGCTTAGCCTGCGCGGCATCGTCGCCACCTGTTTCTACATCGGCGCCGGGGGCATCACCGTATTGTTTTTCCGCCACCTGCTGGGAGTGATCTGATATGCGCAATCTCTTTGCCCTGCTGGCGGGCAGCCTTTTCGGCGCCGGTCTGCACATATCCGGCATGACAGACACCACCAAGGTGCAAGGCTGGCTGGACATATTCGGCGCCTGGGATCCGACGCTGGCCTTTGTCATGGGCGGCGCGATCATCCCCATGGCCATCGCATGGCAACTGGCCCGCATACGCAAGTCGCCACTGGTCGGCGGGACCTTTCCACCACCCTCGGAACCCCGGATCGGTCGCAATTTGGTCATCGGGTCGGTGCTCTTCGGGATTGGCTGGGGATTGGCGGGCATGTGTCCCGGCCCCGCCATCGCGTCGATCACTTATGGTGGCCCTGGTGTCATTGTATTCATAGCGGCGATGCTGGCCGGGATGTGGCTCGCGCCAAGGATGCGGTCCTATCTGGACAGCGCCGTTCCGGCAGAGTAATTGAATCACATGCAAATCCGTCAAATCACACCTAAATACCACGTCTCACCGCAGATCAGCGTCGAGGATGTTCCGGCGATCAAAGACGCGGGGATCACGACCGTGATCTGCAACCGCCCCGATAGTGAGGTTCCGCCCAGCCATCATGCGACAGCGATCAAAGCCGCCGTGACAGCGGCGGGCCTGCAGTTCAAGGAATTGCCGCTGACGCACCAGACGATGACTCCGGAAAACATAGGCCAGCATGCGGCATTTATCGAAGGGTCCGAAGGGCCGGTTCTGGCATATTGCGCATCAGGCACGCGCAGTTCTGTCGTCTGGGCGCTGGGACAGGTTGGCACGCAGGACACCGATACGATTTTAAGCTCGGTGTCCAAGGCGGGCTACGATCTTGAAGGTTTGCGGCCGACACTGGAAAACCTGCGCGAAAGCTGACCGGAGCGCGCTGCGTTTCTGCGGCCTCTTTAGGCTGACCCCCGAGAGGCATCCGACCGGCTGCAGTGTTGCCTGAACCTCAGGCCGCTCAACGGTTAAGGCGTTGGCGCAGACGGTCGCTTATTTGTCATCCCATTCCGTCTCCATCGCGGCCATTGGGAAATCCTCACCGCCCTCTTCCATAGCGTCGGCATCGAAATCAAAGTCTCCTCCGCCGCCAAATTCCGTGTCGAAATCCAGCGCTGGCAGGTCGGGCAGATCTTCTTCTGCTTCGGAGAAGTCAAAATCTGCGCCAGGCAGGTCAATTTCCGTTTCGGGCAGATCCATCCCACCGCCAAAACTGAGTTCGCCAATATCTTCTTCGGGGGGCGCGGCAAAATCCATCACCGCATCTTCCACATCCGCCTCAGCCTCCAATTGCTGAACACGTTTGATCCCGGGAGGGAGGTTCAGGCGGATGGCACGAAAGCCGTTCATCTGCCCCAAACGCCCCGCGGCAAGTCTGTGACCCTTTGCAGCCACCAGCTCGGCCTTTTCCAGCGCCTTGTCAGGCAACTCGATAAGATCACCGGGCCGCAATGCACTGGCCTTGCTCAGCGGCATCCGGATTCGGGCCAGAATCGCCTCGATATGGGCGGGTACAAGCATCATGCGCGGCTCATGCGGGCCGGGTTCCGACGCGGCCGTCGGATTGGGTGCAATGGAAATCTCGCGCTCGGGCAGCATGATCTGTATTTCGCCCCGGCGTGTCCCGGTGTCCAAATCCAATGTGACGCGGAAGGCACGGAACGTTGCCGCTTCAAGCAGCAGGCTCGCGGTGCGTGCATCCTCGACAATGGCACCAAAACGAAATCCGCTGAGCTGAACAAGATCAGGATGCCCCGCAAGATTAGATTCGAAACGTTCCAGCGTGCCGTCGATCAAGGGTGCCATCATGGCAGCGTCTGTCGGCGTCAGCGGCCGATCCTCGATCGGCATCCGGGTAACTTTTGAAATGGTCTGAATCTCGATCATGCCGGTCATGATCTCGCGGTCGAAGGAGGCAAGGCCACGCGCGCCTTCGGGTCCTTCCATGAGAACCAGCAACAGCCCGGGCGCAAGCATCTCGATACACCCGTCCTGATCAAGAACTTCCTGCTGGACCCCTTGGGTGACCAGCGCCAATTCCCACAGAACTTCAGATGTCCGGCACAATGCCAGGCGCAAGGCCTTGGCAGGCGACATGGCGCGGGCCTCAAAGGCCCGGCGCGAGGCGCTGGCCTTCTGGCCCAGAACATCCTGTCTTGCCGCTTCACCCATAGTTCAAATTGCCCATTTCCTGGCTGTCTGCCTTCAGGTTTATGCGCAAATTTGGTTACCAACAGCTTTAACAGAACAACCTAATTACGCAGGCACGACAAAGTTCCTGGGCAGCTCGACCCTGAATGCCGCCCCGCTGCGCCCCGGCAGATAAGTGATATGACCACCCAGCCGGGTCATGATCTGTCGGCTGATGGCCAGCCCTAGGCCCGCACCGCCCGCCTGTCGGTCGCTGACACGCGCGAATTTTTCAAAAATCATGTCCTGCGCTTCGGCGCTGATGCCACTGCCGTTGTCAATAAAATCGATCACCAGCAGGCCTTTCTCTTCGCTCACCCGAATCTCCAGTTCCGGCACGTCGGCGTCGCAATATTTACGGGCATTGGCGATAAGATTGATAAAGACCTGACTGAGGCGGTCCAGATCGGTGTTCAGCATCACCTGCTCTGCGCGTACGTCCCGGCGGATGCGCAGGTCGTGCCCGCCGTCATTGGCTGCAGCGGCCGCCCGATCAAGAAGATCGGAAAGCAGACCTTGACGCAGGTTCAGATTCACCTGCCCATTTTCGAGCACGCTAAGATCGAGCAGATCGTCCAGCAGTCGAGTCAGCCGGATCGCCTCGTCATGGATGATCGACGCATATTTATTCTGCTCCGACGCCGTCAGCCCGCTGGTGTCGCGCAGAATCTCTGAAAATGCCCGGATTGAGGTCATAGGCGTGCGTAGTTCATGACTGATCTGGCTGAGGAAGGCATCCTTTTGCACCGAAAGCCGGGTCAGTTTCTGATTCGCCTCACGTAACTGGCGGGCTGTCCGGCTTAGTTCGTTCGACTGCGTCTCAAGCCGGGAAGAATATTCCATCAGCTGGGCGCTTTCGTCTGCCACCGCCATCAGGTCTTCGACCGAGACGGACATGCCGCCGACAATCTGCCCGACCATCGCATGGGCAGTCGCGGCCCCGACCGAACCCGAAAGTTCCTTCTCCAGTGTCTCGAGGAAATCCGGGCTGGGATCTGGGAGCATGCCCCTTGCGCCCTGCCTGCGTGCCTCGCGTTCGAACAGCGCCTGCGCCTCTGGCGCACCAAGAATGCGCTGCGCCATGATCATCAGATCTTCTGCCTGCGCCACGCCGCCGGACCAACTGCGCGGCCCCCCCGAATGGTCAAAGACATTGACGAACTGCGCGCCCTGCAACCGTTCCAGCGGCGAGGGAAAACTGGCCAGCGAAAAGGTGATGAACGCAATGACGTTGAACGCAATGCTCCACAGGAACGCGTGCAACAGCGGGTCAAGTCCCGAGATCCCGAACAGGGCCTGCGGGCGCAGCCAGGCCAGGCCGAACAACCCCTGGGTCATGATCATATCGGAGAGGGCGCCGTTGCCGATGCTGGGCAGGAACAGCGTATAGAGCCAGATGGCAAAGCCAATGATCAGCCCTGCCAACGCGCCCACCCGGGTTGCCCCGCGCCAGAAAATGCCGCCCAGCATTGCGGGTAGCACCTGCGCCACCCCGGCAAAGGAAACAAGTCCGATGGTCGCCAGCGCGGTTCCCCCGCCCGAGAGCGAATAATATATGTAACCAAGCGTGACGACCCCCGCGATCGACAACCGCCGGGACAACAGCACCACATGGCGCACGTCGCCCGACACGCTGGCGCCGTTGCCGGTCAGGCGCAGGAAGATCGGCATGACGATATGGTTCGACACCATTGTCGACAGCGCAATCGCCGCAACGATCACCATCGACGTGGCTGAACTGAAGCCGCCCAGGAACGACAGCACCGCCAGCCCCTCTTGTCCGGTTGCAAGCGGCACCGTCAGAACAAAGAGGTCAGGGTTTGATCCGGCGGGCAGCAGATCAAGCCCGACCACGGCGATCGGCACGACAAACAGGCTCATCAGCATGAGGTAGAGCGGAAAGGCCCAGCTTGCTGTGCGCAGATGGCCTTCATCATCGCTTTCGACCACCAGCACCTGAAACATGCGCGGCAGACACAGGAACGCGGCAGCCGAAAGCAGAGTCAGCCCGGCCCAGCGGCCGCCATTCATCTGCCAGTGCCCCAGTTCCGATGCGTCGATGCGGTCCAACGTCTGCGCCACCCCGCCGGACAGGCCCCAGACGACAAAGATTCCGACGGCCATCAAAGCGGCCAATTTCACCACCGCCTCAACCGCGATGGCCATGACAACACCGTGGTGGCGTTCGTTGGCATCCAGGTTCCGGGTGCCGAAGATCACGGTAAAGATCGCAAGACCAAAAGCGACCCAAAGCGCGGTATAGCTTCGCGCGCCTTCCTCGGGGGATGGCACCCCCGGCTGGGCGAAAACCTCAAAGCTGAGCGTGACCGACTGCAATTGCAGCGCAATATAGGGTGTCGTCCCGATCACGGCGAGGACAGTGACGCAGATCGCCAGCAGGTTCGATTTGCCATATCGCGAAGACACAAGGTCAGCGACCGATGTGATCCGTTGACTGCGCCCGATCCGCACCAGCTTGCGCAGCACCCACCACCATCCCACCATCACGATGCTGGGACCAAGGTAGATCGTGAGGTATTCAAACCCCGACCGTGCCGCTGACCCAACCGCGCCATAGAATGTCCAGGCCGTGCAGTAGATCGACAGGGAAAGCGTGTAGACCAGCGGCGCCTTGAGCCATCTCACCTGCCCCCGCAGCGCAGAACGTTCGGCGACAAAGGCCACGGAAAACAGAAAGACCACATAGGTCAGGCAAACCGCAACCAGCGCGTTAAGCGTGATCATCCCCCCGCCCCTGGCTCATCCCCGCCCAGACGCAGCCGCAGCGACACGACAAAGGCCGCCAGAATCAGCGCCATCCAGACGCCAAAGATGTAGATCAGCGCGCCTGAACTCGACACGGTCTCTTCGTCTCCAATGCTCCAGAGCAGCGGCACCGACCAGAGAAGCAGCCCCAGCACAGGCAGGAAACGGGCGGCATCCATCAGGCGCCTGAGCCGATAGGATTGCCGCTGCAGGAATAGCGGCGATCTGGGCCGATCCGGAGTCAGGTCACGGGCAGGCTCGATCATGTGGCTCCGCCGACCGGTGCCACAAGAGCGTGAACCGCGTCGAGCACTTCGGCATTGCTGAAAGGTTTTGTCATGAAGTGGCTAACACCGGCGCGTTCGGCCAGCTCACGGTCCTTGGTCTGGCCCCGCGCGGTCAGCATCAGGATCGGCAAGCCAGCAGTTTCCGGGAGTTCGCGTAATTCGCGCAGGATGTCATAGCCGCTCTTGCCGGGCAGCATCACGTCAAGGATCACCACGTCGGGCTTGCGTTCCAGCACCGCCTCGACCGCGGTGAGCCCGTTGGAATGTGTCTTGACCGTCCATCCGTCGCGTAAAAGAATAAAACTGATAGCCTCAATGATATTGGGCTCATCCTCGATCACAAGGACCTGCTTGGCCATTCTCGTTTCTCCCCCCTGATGGCATCGCGCAACTTTGTGTCGTCTTTTTGATGCCTGTGTTCTTTATCGCCTTTGCGCTGCCACCTGTCAAAAGCCGATCTGCCCCCGCCCACTCAAAATCGACGGCTCGCGGCGGGCATCGCACCCTGTACGCGGACAGATCCGACAGGTTGTGCCGACCGGCAGCGACTGATCTGACTCGGATCCCGTCTGTGGCACGATCAGCATATGGGACTGGAACAGTGGTTCCCGATTCACCTGTGCGGGGCCTGTCGGCGAGGCTATGGCAAAGGTGCGGAAGATGTGTGCCGGTTGGCCGGGCTGTTCGACGGTCTGGCCCAGCAGCATCATCGGGCGGCTCAGCGCCTGATAAAGCGGCCAGAGCGGACAGCCGGCACCGAACCGGGGCATGGCGAAATTCCTGAGCGGCTTGCGGTAAGTCAGGCTGCCCGAAGCATCGCAGATCGCCAGGCCGACCGGTTCGGGCAACACATCAGACGGCAGGCTGGCAAGACGACGCATGGCAAGACCGGTATCCACTTCGCAACGCTGTGCCAAAGCTATGGGATCGGCGCCAGTTTCCGCGACCACATCCGATAGAACCGACAACGGCAGTTTTGCGGCATCTGCGGCATAGCGGACGAAACTGCGCAGAAGCATGGCGCGTGCCGGTTCGGACCTACCGGAGCCAAGATGTTCGGCCACCTCTGCAGGCGTGCCTTCGCCGGTTTCAAGCTCGGCTATGTGATGATCCGCGGCATCGAAAATCGCATCTACCTCTTCCTGAGGCACGCTGGGGTCCGACGATGTATCCTCCGCCGCCTCAAGATAACTCACCAAGGATCGGCTCGTGTCGGCCAGACGGGCGGAATCCTCGTAGATGTTGCGGTGAAAGCGTTCCTGCCACTCTGGATCAATCTCACCCGGTTCAGCCAGAATGGATGCGGCAGAGCGGATCGCAGTCACAGTCGTAAGCATTTCATGCAGTGATGCGGCAAGGTGGGGATCGTGCGTCATGCGGTCGGTCAGGGCTTCGACAGTGCGTTCCAGAGTGGCCATGCGTTGTCGGCTATCCGCCAGCAGGTATGCCCAGCCGGGAAACCGCCCAGCGAATTCCTCCGCACGGTCCAGTTCCGCCGCCTTGCCACGTGGGTCTGATGCCGCCTCGCGCAGGGCCGCGATCAGTGTCGCCTCGGCCCCCTCAGTCAGCAAAGAGGGTTCGACATCAAGAATGCCCGCCAGATCAAGCAGCAACTTTCCGCCGATTCTGCGCCGGTTGTGTTCGATGAGATTCAGATAAGAAGCTGAAATCGCCACGCGGCGTGCCAGATCGACCTGCTTGATGCCTGCGATGATCCGCCTCTCTCTGATCCTGCTACCGGTTAGGGTGTCCCGCCCCATTGGGGAAATCCTTTCGCTATCAACGTCTTTCTGCACTGCGACATAAAAATCCTTACAAATTACAGATGGATGTTGTGCATTACTTTACAAAATTTCTGATGCTTTCAAAGCAGTTGTTGCGAAATTTTCGAACTTACCCGCATACTGAATTTGCACGTAACGGTGCACGCGTCTGTGGGAAGAGGAGCCTGCATTCGCATTTCACCAAATGGGAGGATGCTAATGTCCAAAATGAATCTGACACGTCGTGGCGTGATCAAGACCGGCGCTGTCGCCGGCGCAGGGCTCGCTCTGCCGACCTATCTTTCGGCGGCTGCACATTCGGGTTACACCAACGCCCCAACGGGCGATACTGTCACGCTTGGCTTCAACGTTCCGCAGTCCGGCCCCTATGCCGACGAAGGTGCGGACGAGCTGCGCGCATTCGAACTCGCTGTCGAGCACCTGAATGGTGAAGGCGACGGCGGCATGCTGTCGACCTTTTCCTCGAAGGCACTCGACGGCACCGGTATCCTGGGCAAGAAGGTCACATTTGTGACCGGCGACACCCAGACCAAGTCGGACGCGGCCCGTGCATCGGCCAAGTCGATGATCGAAAAAGACGGCGCCATCATGATTTCCGGCGGCTCGTCCTCGGGCGTGGCTGTTGCTGTGCAGGGTCTCTGCCAGGAAGCGGGCGTCGTGTTCATGGCGGGTCTGACCCACTCGAACGACACCACAGGCAAGGACAAGAAGGCGAACGGTTTCCGTCACTTCTTCAACGCCTACATGTCGGCAGCGGCGCTCGCGCCAGTGCTCAAGAACCTCTACGGTGCTGATCGTGCGGCCTACCACCTGACCGCCGACTACACCTGGGGCTGGACACAGCAGGAATCGATCCAGGCCGCGACCGAAGCGCTTGGCTGGAGAACGGTCAACAACGTTCTGACGCCGCTGGCAGCAACGGACTTCTCGTCCTACATCACGCCGGTACTGAACTCGGGCGCAGATGTTCTGGTCCTGAACCACTACGGCGGAAACATGGTGAACTCGCTCACCAACGCTGTTCAGTTCGGCCTACGCGACAAGCAGGTAAACGGCAAGAACTTCGAAATCGTCGTTCCGCTCTACTCCGAGCTGATGGCGAAGGGTGCCGGTGCCAACATCAAGGGCATCGTCGGCTCGCAGAACTGGGACTGGAAGCTCGAAAACCAGATGGGCGCCAAGTACACGGGCACCAACGCCTTTGTGCAGTCCTTCGGCAACAAGTACGGCTTCCCGCCGTCCCAGGCCGCCCAGACATGCTATGCGCAGACGCTGCTTTATGCGGATGCCGCGGCACGTGCCGGCACGTTCAACCCCTGCGCCATCGGCGAAGCCCTTGCAGGCTTTGAATTCGACGGTCTGGGCAACGGTCCGACCCTGTATCGTGCCGACGATCACCAGTGCTTCAAGGACGTGCTGGTCGTGAAGGGCGCAGAGAACCCCGAGGACGAATTCCACCTGGTGGAAATCGTCGAGGTCACACCGACCGAGCAGGTCACCTATGACCCCAACCACCCCATGTTTGCTGGTGGTGCTCTGGGCGCCTGCAACCCGGGCGCATAAGCTACTTGCCTCTAACCGGCCGCGCCCCCCGCGCGACCGGTTTATCTGCACCCTGCCCGCAATCGGGCGGGGTGCTTCCCCACATAACAATCGCATAAAAGGGTGGGACCATGGACGCCATCATTCTGCAAATCCTGAACGGCCTCGACAAGGGTTCGGCCTATGCGCTGATCGCGCTGGGTCTGACACTGATATTCGGTACGCTCGGCGTGGTGAACTTTGCCCACGGCGCGCTGTTCATGATCGGATCGTTCTGCGCCGTTACCGTGCAGCGGATCCTGTCGGTCAGTTTCAAAACTGTCGATCCCAGCAAGACAGATTTTCTTGGTAACCCGTCGACCTATGACACACCCTACGTGGTGCACTGGTTCGGGCCCGAGTTTGGTGCCGGGATCATCGACTGGTCCGTACCACTGGCCATCCTGTTCGCCATCCCCATCATGATCGCCATCGGTTTCATCATGGAACGCGGGCTGATCAAGCATTTCTACAAGCGTCCCCACGCGGACCAGATCCTTGTGACCTTTGGCCTGGCCATCGTGCTTCAGGAAGTCATCAAGTATTACTACGGTGCCAATCCGATCCAGACCGGCGCGCCTGAGGTGTTCCGTGGTTCGTTCGATTTCGGCGTGCTGTTGGGCTTTGATCCCAATGTGATCATCTATCCTTACTGGCGCCTCGTGTATTTTGCCTTTGCCGCCGTGATCATCAGCGCAGTCTTCGCCTTCCTGCAGTTCACCACCTTCGGGATGGTGGTCCGCGCCGGCATGGCCGACCGCGAGACAGTGGGTCTGCTGGGCATCAATATCGACAAACGGTTCACCATCATGTTCGGCCTTGCCGCGGCTGTCGCGGGCCTGGCGGGCGTCATGTACGCACCGATCAACGCGCCAAACTATCATATGGGTATGGATTTCCTCGTTCTCAGTTTCGTGGTGGTCGTCGTCGGAGGCATGGGATCGCTTCCCGGTGCCGTTCTGGCCGGCTTCCTGCTGGGAATTCTGGAATCCTTTGCCTCGATGACCCAGGTCATCGACCTGATCCCCGGTATCAATCAGATCATCATCTATGTCGTCGCGATCATCGTATTGCTGACCCGCCCCCGTGGCCTGATGGGCCGCAAAGGCGTGATGGAGGAGTAAACAATGTTCGGACTCGAGAAAAAAGACGCGACCCTTCTGCTGATCGTGGCCGTGCTGACCATGTGCGCGCCGTTTATCCTGAACCCCTTCCCCAGCGACTCGGGGCTCGCGCAGTTCAACGCGGGCTACCCGGATCTTATGCAGCGGTTCGTGATCTTCGGGATCTTCGCCATCGGCTTCAATATCCTGTTTGGCCTGACCGGCTACCTTTCATTCGGTCACGCCGCCTTTCTGGGGGTGGGTTCCTACTCTGCCGTCTGGATGTTCAAGCTGCTCAGCATGAACGTGATCCCGGCAATCCTCCTCTCGGTCATTGTCGCGGGGGCCTTTGCCCTGATCATCGGCTTTGTCAGCCTGCGCCGGTCGGGAATCTACTTCTCGATCCTCACGCTGGCCTTCGCGCAGATGTCCTTTGCCCTGGCCTATTCGGTGCTGACGCCGATCACCAACGGCGAAACCGGCCTGCAACTGTCGCTGAACGATCCGCGCATTCTGGGCACCTCAATCTCGGCTGATGGCGGGATCCCCGTGACCCAGCTTTTCGGGATCGAGATGCGGTCGACTTACGCAATGGACGTCGGTCCGTGGCTGTTCCAGTTCAACGCGGGCTACTATCTTTGTGCCATCCTGCTGCTGCTGGCATTTTACCTCTCCATCCGCATCTTTCGCTCGCCCTTTGGCCTGATGTTGCGGGCGGTGAAATCCAACCAGCAACGGATGAACTACACTGGTCTGAATGCGCGCCCCTACACGCTGGCAGCCTTCGTGATCTCGGGTATGTATGCCGGTCTCGCCGGTGGCCTCCTCGCCTCTATGGACCCTCTGGCCGGTGCCGAGCGTATGCAGTGGACCGCATCCGGCGAAGTTGTCCTGATGACCATTCTGGGTGGTGCAGGCACGCTGATCGGCCCGGTTCTGGGTGCAGGCTTCATCAAGTACTTTGAAAACATCTTCTCCAAGATCAACGACAACGTCCTGCACCAGTGGTTTGCCTTCATGCCTGACGGGCTCGAAGACTTCATGGTGACCATCGTCCACCCCTTTGTGGGCAAGGGCTGGTCGCTGACGCTGGGCCTGATGTTCATGGCGGTGGTGATTTTCCTGCCCGGCGGCCTTGTCGAAGGTGGTCAGAAGATCGGCAAACTGTTCCGCCGCAAGAAGGCTGCTGAGGATACGTCCCCAGCCGCCAAGACACCCGCAGAATAAGGAGGCACGTCATGGGCATTCTCGAAGTCAAAGACGTCAACAAACGCTTCGGCGGCCTCCAGGCCCTCGGCAACGTCAATCTCTCGGTCGCGGACAACACCGTGCACGCCATCATCGGCCCGAACGGCGCGGGCAAATCCACCCTGCTCAATTGTCTTGTGGGCAAGCTGATCCCCGACACCGGGTCGGTCATGTTCGCAGGGCAGTCCGTGCTGGGGCGCAAACCGTTCGAAATCAACCAGATGGGCATCAGCCGCGTGTTTCAGACGCCTGAGATCTTTGGCGATCTGACGGTGATGGAAAACATGATGATCCCCTGCCTTGCCAAGCGCGACGGATCGTTCCGGATGCACGCCATCGAATCGGTTCTCGACGAAAAGGCGCTGCGTGAAAAGGCCGAGTCCATGCTCGAAGAGGTCAAGATGCTGGACAAGCGCAACATGCATGCAGCATCCATGTCGCGCGGTGATAAGCGGCGCCTGGAAATGGCTATGTGTCTGGTCCAGGAACCGCGCCTTTTGCTACTGGACGAACCCACAGCCGGCATGGCGCGGGCCGATACCAACAACACCATCGACCTGCTCAAGGAAATCAAGGCGCGCGGCAACATCACGATGTGCATTATCGAACACGACATGCATGTGGTGTTTTCGCTTGCCGACCGGATCACCGTTCTGGCGCAGGGCACCCCCCTGGTCGAGGACACGCCGGAAAACATCAAGGGCCACCCCAAGGTACGCGAAGCGTATCTGGGCGAGTCGGCCTGAACAGGAGGGCAATCAGATGAACGTCAAACCAGACTTCTCAAAGCACGCCAACCATGCGGAAACCGCCCCGGCATTCCTGTCGGTCTGGGACATCCACGCCTACTACGGTGAAAGCTATATCGTGCAGGGTGTGTCCTTCAACGTGCACGAAGGCGAGATCCTCGCTCTGCTTGGCCGCAACGGTGCCGGCAAGACCACGACCCTGCGATCCATCGCGCGTCTGGCCAATCCGCAGGTGAACAAGGGCGAAATCTGGCTCGATCACCAGCCCCTGCACAGGATGAGTTCCTATCAGGCGTCGATGGCGGGCCTTGGCCTTGTCCCCGAAGACCGCCGCATCATCCCCGGCCTCACGGTCGAAGAGAACCTGCAGCTGGCCCAGATCGCCCCGCCCATTGGCTGGTCGCTGGAACGTCTTTACGAACTATTTCCCCGCCTTGGCGAGCGGCGCAAACAGGAAGGCGTGACCCTGTCGGGCGGCGAACAGCAGATGCTGGCCATCGCCCGGGCGCTCGCGCGGGACATCAAGGTGCTGCTGCTGGACGAACCCTACGAAGGACTTGCTCCGGTTATCGTGGACGAGATCGAAAAGACCCTGCGCATCGTCAAGGAGCAGGGCATGACCACGATCATCGTTGAACAGAACGCCGTGCGGGCGCTGCAATTGGCTGACCGGGCCGTGATCCTGGACACCGGGTCGATCGTATTCGACGGAACCGCGTCCGAAGTACTTGAAAACGAACAGCTTCGCGCGGAATACCTCGCGATCTGAACTGATAACCGGCCCCCTGTACGACCAAAGCAGTCTTGCAAACGGGGGCCGGGCCGTTTTCCCTGCCCCCAAATTGGAGGAGCCTAAAATGCTAGATAAATCCTATCCCCCCGCCGCCGAGATGGTAAAATCCGCGCATATCGATGCCGCGAAATATGACAAGATGTATGCGGCGAGTGTTGCCGACCCCGAAGCCTTTTGGGGCGAAGAGGGCAAGCGGCTTGACTGGATCAAGGCCTATACGCAGGTCAAGGACACCGATTTCACACTCGGCAAGGTCAAGATCAACTGGTTCGCCGACGGCACGCTGAATGTCGCGGCCAACTGCATCGACCGCCATCTGGCGGACCGCGCAAGCCAGACCGCGATCATCTGGGAACCCGACGACCCCAAAGAAACCGCTCAGCACATCACCTATCAGCAACTGCACGACAACACCTGCCGCATGGCGAACGTGCTGCGGGATCTGGGTGTCAAACGTGGCGACCGCGTCATCCTGTATCTGCCGATGATCCCCGAGGCGGCCTATGCCATGCTCGCTTGTGCGCGCATCGGCGCGATCCACTCCATCGTCTTTGCCGGGTTCAGCCCCGACGCCCTGGCGGCGCGCATCAACGGCTGTGACGCAAAGGTGCTGATCACCGCGGACGAGGCCCCGCGCGGCGGCAAAAAGACGCCGCTCAAGACCAATGCCGACAAGGCGCTGCTGCACACCAAGGACACCGTCAAATGTCTGGTGATCAAGCGTACCGGCGGCCAGACCACCTGGACCGAGGGGCGCGATTTCGACTATACCGCGCTGGCACAGGGCGCGGCGACGACCTGCGAACCGGCGGAAATGAACGCCGAGGATCCGCTGTTCATTCTCTACACCTCTGGCTCTACCGGGCAGCCGAAAGGCGTTGTACACACCAGTGGCGGATATCTGGTTTACGCCGCCATGACGCATCAGATCACTTTTGATTACCACGACGGCGACGTCTTCTGGTGTTCGGCTGATGTGGGCTGGGTCACCGGGCATTCTTATATTGTTTACGGGCCTTTGGCGAATGGCGCGACAACCGTGATGTTCGAAGGTGTGCCGACCTATCCCGACGCCAGCCGGTTCTGGCAGGTCTGCGAAAAGCATAAAGTGACGCAGTTCTACACCGCCCCCACGGCGATTCGCGCCCTGATGGGTCAGGGCAAGGAATTCGTCGAAAAATGCGATCTGTCCTCGCTGCGGCTGCTGGGGACGGTGGGCGAACCGATCAACCCCGAGGCATGGAACTGGTACAATGACGTGGTGGGCGGCGGGCGCTGTCCGATCGTCGACACCTGGTGGCAGACGGAAACCGGCGGCCACCTGCTGACCCCCCTGCCCGGTGCCCATGCGACCAAACCGGGCGCCGCGATGAAGCCGTTCTTTGGCGTGATGCCCGTGGTGCTGGAACCGACGACCGGCGCGGAAATCCATGAATCCCCGACCGAGGGCGTGCTTGCCATCAAGGACAGCTGGCCGGGGCAGATGCGCAGCGTCTGGGGCGATCACGACCGGTTCGAGAAGACCTATTTCTCGGACTACAAGGGCTACTATTTCTCGGGTGACGGCTGTCGGCGGGATGCCGATGGCGATTACTGGATCACCGGGCGTGTCGATGACGTGATCAACGTTTCGGGCCACCGCATGGGCACGGCCGAGGTCGAATCGGCGCTGGTCGCACACGAATGCGTCGCAGAAGCCGCTGTGGTCGGCTACCCGCACGAAATCAAGGGCCAGGGCATCTACTGCTATGTCACCCTGATGAACGGGGTCGAGCCGACGGACGAGCTGAAGAAGGCGCTGCGCGGCTGGGTGCGCGAAGAAATCGGCCCCATCGCTTCACCAGACCTCATCCAGTGGGCCCCCGGCCTGCCCAAGACCCGCTCCGGCAAGATCATGCGCCGCATCCTGCGCAAGATCGCAGAAAACGACTACGGCGCCTTGGGCGACATCTCAACACTCGCCGACCCGGACGTCGTCGAGAATCTCATCGACAACAGAATGAACCGGAGGTGAGGCGTTGGATGGTACAGTGACGCCCGTGGGTGCCCCGGTTCTGATTCTGCTTGGGCCGCCCGGGGCGGGCAAAGGCACGCAAGCCCGTATGCTGGAAGAAAAATTCGGCATGGTCCAGCTGTCGACCGGCGACCTACTGCGCGCCGCCGTCAAGGCAGGCACCGAGGCTGGCAGACAGGCGAAGGCCGTCATGGACGCGGGCGGGCTGGTGAGTGATGACATCGTCATTGCGATCCTGCGCGACCGGCTTGATGCGCCGGACACCTTACAGGGCGTTATTCTCGACGGCTTTCCTCGAAACACACCTCAGGCCGAGGCGCTGGATCTTCTGTTGGCCGAACGTGAGCAGAAGATCGACGCGGCCATCAGCCTTGAGGTCGACGACGCGGAAATGGTCACACGTATCTCTGGCAGATACACCTGCGCGGAATGTGGCGAAGGGTATCATGACCAATTCAAAATCCCGCAAAAGCCAGGCGTCTGCGATGCCTGCGGCGGCACCGACATGACGCGCCGTGCCGATGACAATGCCGAAACCGTGGGCAGCCGACTGCAGGCCTATCACGAGCAGACCGCCCCACTGGCACGTTATTACCGTGCCAGAGGCGCATTGCACTGCATTCCTGCCATGGACGGGATCGACGATGTCGCGGCCCGGCTTCATGCGATTGTGACCTCGACCCGAGCGTAACAAAAGCCCCGTAGCGGGCCAAATGTCGGCAAGCGCACCGAAATTTCTTCGGAGCGTTTCGCTGCCATTTTTGAAATTGAGCGTTCCGTGCGCCTTGCGCAAGATGGCCGGAGCGCCCAAAAAACGATGCAGATCAGGGACAACGCAGTAATTACTGCATGAGCTTGAACCCTCGCGGTGCATCAGGCATGGACGCCGAGCCGCAAAATGCGCAGATTTGAAACAATGAGTATCGCCTGTTGAAGGGCAAGGTATCCGAATGAGAGGGAATTGACGTGCTTGCGCACCTGACAGGCATGAGGAAATCCGAGTTATGATCGAGCGCAATGGCTTCCGTTTCCGGGTTTTCCGAGTGTTTGCAGTTCTTGCCCTTACGCTGGTGGGTGGGTTGCAGGCCGCGCTGTGGATTGGCAGCAGACGAACCCTGGACATCGGATCCGAGGCCGGATTCGCCTTGGTGGGGGTTGCCGGGACCGGGCTGATCCTTGTGCTTTGCGTCGCGGCCTGGCTCTATTTTGATGAGCGGATTGCAAAGCCGTTGGAACGGCGGGCCTTTGCACCGGTCACGACGGATGTCCGCCCCACACTCAGCCAAGAAGACATCGCCCTGCAGGACGCGCGCCGCATGGCCCGTGCCATGGCCCTCCTGGAATCGGACAAGGCCCAACTGATCAGGCTGATCAGCGAAATTCCCGGCGCGATACTTGTGATCAACACTGCGGATCAGATCGTGCTTTATGACAGTCAGGCAGCAGATCTTCTCGCCCGACTGGGTGTGCCACGTCTGAACGCCCCGCTCGGTGACTATTTAGAGGCCACCGGCCTGTCGGCTGCGCGATCCAAGATGCAGCGCACCGGGCTAGAGGTGCGCTTCACAGCGAGTGCCATCCATTCTCCTGACAGCCTCAGCGTACGCCTGCGTCCTCTCGACAATGGCAATGCGCTGGTCATTTTTCAGGAAACAGAAGCCTCCGGGGGGGCTACCTTGCCCGGCCCTCTTGTCTATGACTTTGCGCTGATGGCTCCGCGAAACGGGCAGGACATCGACTCTATGTCCCTGAACGCGCTGACATATTTGGTCCTTTCGACAGAAACGACCGGCCTTCTGCCGCACCGCGACAATATCGTGAAGATCGGCGCCGTCCGAATGGTCGGCTCGCGCATCCTGCGGCGGGAAACTTTGGAACTGCGGATCGACCCAGCATCTAAAAACGCGGGCGAAACATCTGAGGATGGGCGGATGGGCATCCTTGAAGCCAGCGCGGAATTGCACAAATTTGCCCATGATGCGGTGATCGTGGCCCACAACGCCCCACTGCGCATGGCCTTTCTGCGGCACCATGCGGGTGTGACCTGGGACCATCCACAGATCGATCTGGTGCTGCTATCGGCGCTGCTGTTCGGAGATGGCGCGGATCACAGCCTGAGGAGCCTGGCCAGTCGGACGGGTGTCGGCCCGTCCCACGCATTGTCGCGTGGCGGTCTGGCCCAGGCGATTTTGGCTGCAGAAGTGTTGCAGCGCCTTATGCCGATGCTTGCAGCGCGCGAGTTGGACAGCCTTCGCGAACTGATGGATGCGTTGGACCAACACGCGGACAGTCTGGAAAAATTGCATTGATCCGCCGAGGCAGTAGCCCCGGTGAAGATAAAAAAGGCCCGAATACCGGGTCGTGATCGGTATCTAGGCTGCTTTTATCACGAGATCGGCGACAAGGATCCCATCGTATCCCCCGGCACAGATCGACACCAGCATCCCGCCGGCGCGTATGTGATCGGGATGCGCCTCATAGGCCAGATGCGCCGTGCGGTCGGTGAAGGTCACCACAAAACCGTAGGGATAATCCGGCGTCTTGCCCTCGTAATCCGCATTCGGTCCATGGTCGAAGGCCAGAAGTCCCAGTACCTTCCCCTGCAATCCGTCAAGAAGCTCAAGCGCCTCAAGCAGGATGGCCTTGTCGTGCCTCGGGGGTAGGTTCAGCAGCACAATGTGACGGATCAACTCGAGGTACCTTCAGGGTCTATGCCAAGGCTCGTTTCACGCGCCGCAAGGGACACCGGTGCGCGGCGCAAGGCGGGCGGGCGCTGCCCGGTTTCGACCCAGTCAAGCAGCGCTGCTGCAGCATCCCGACCGAATTGCGCGATATCGCAGTCGACCGAACTGAGGCGTGGCCAGACCTGATTGCATTCTTCAATGTCATCAAAGCCGACGATCCGGAAATCCTCACCCACTCGGCGGCCCAGCCGTGCGAACCCGGAAAGAAGACCCAAGGCGACCTGATCGTTGAAGCAGACGGCGGCGTCGATTTCAGGCGTTTCGCGGCTGATCTTCTCGGCGATCTCTGCACCAAACGCCCGTGTGGCGCGGCCATGAAACGAAGTTGGCTGTACCCCTGTGCCAATCAGTGCTTCAAGATATCCTGACATCCGTTCGGTCGTGACCGCCCTGTCCTCCAAACCGCCGACAAAGGCGATGTTGCGGGCGCCCTGTTCGATCAGGTGCTGGGTGGCGAGCAGCCCACCACGGGCAAAGTCGAAGGTCGCGAAGGGAAACAGATCGCCGCGCGGATCGACCTGACGGAGGACCTGCAGGCAGGGGATGCCCGCCCGTGCGATCTGATCAAAGGTCTCCGCCTCCTGCCCGTAGGCGGGTGAGATGATAAAGGCCGAAACACCGTGTTCGATCATCGAGCTGACCATCTGCGCCTGAAGCGCGCCGTCCTCATCCGAGTTCGAAATGACAGTGGCGTAGCCCTGCGCGGACAGGGCCATCTGCACGGATGTGGCAAATTCGGTAAAGAACGGGTTGCGCAGGTCGTTGATCACGAGGCCGATCAGACCGACGGACGATTTGCGCAGGTTGGCGGCAGCGCGATTGTAGACATAGCCGGTCGCGGCCATCGCCTCGCGGACCTGCTTAGCTGTGTCTTCCTTGACCGTAGGGCTGCCGCGCACGACCAGCGAGACGGTGGATTTCGACACACCGGCCGCGCGGGCCACATCTAGGATAGTTGGTCGGCGTGTGTTCATCTTACTCAATCCCGTGTAGGGTCAAAAGGGTAGTCATCCTGATTTTCGCAAGGTCCGGACGGGCAAGCAAGCCTGCACGGTCTGCCAGACGGAAGATTTCTGCGTAGTGTGTAATCGCACGGCTGGATTGAAAGCCCGCGGGCATGATGAAATGCTTCTGCGTGCCGTTCAGCCAGGACAGAAAGGCGATCCCGGCCTTGTAAAACTGCGTCGGCGCGCGAAAGATTTCCCTACTAAGCGGCACGGTGGGGGCCAGCAGCGCGTGATACCGTTCCAGATCGTTCATCGCCAAGGCTTCGAGCGCGCGCGAGGCCGCCGGAGCGATGGCGGCGAAGATGCCAAGAAGCGCGTGGGAATAATGGGTGCAGTCGCCTTCAATCAGGGCGGCATAGTTGAAATCGTCACCGGTGTAGAGACGCACGCCACTGGGCAGCCGCTTGCGAAAGGCCTCTTCATGCGCCTGATCCAGCAGGGAAATCTTGATCCCGTCAATCTTGTCGGCATGTGAATTGATAAGAGTCAGCACCGTTTCCGTCGCCGTGGCCACGTCGGTGCTGCCCCAGTAACCGGCAAGGGCTGCGTCGAACATGTCGCCTAGCCAGTGAAGCACCACCGGTTCCCGCGCCTGTTCCAGAAGCTGACCGTAAAGAGCGATGTAGTCGACCGCACCCGCCTTGATCGCGGGCAAGGCGCGGGTGGCCATCAGGATAATCTGGCCGCCTGCCGCCTCGATCGTGGCCATCTGGGTTTCATAGGCCGCGCGGATCGTATCCAGGCTGGAAAGTTCCGCCAGCGCCACATGGTCCGTGCCCGCGCCACAGGCGACGCGCGGTTTCAGCGGATGGGCCTGCGCCTCTTTCATGGTTCGTTCGATCAGCTCCTTCGCAGTCAGCCAGTCTACGCCCATGCCGCGCTGCGCCGTATCCATCGCCTCGGCCAGTCCAAAGCCCTGATCCCAGAGCGTGTGCCTAAATGCGAGGGTCGCGTCCCAGTCCACCGCCGGTCGGCCACCCCATGGATCGCGTTCGCGCAGTGGGTCCGAAATGACATGCGCGGCGGCAAAGGCCGTGCGGGTCAGCGGCACATGCGGCGCACGCGGGATAAGCGGCGTTCCGGACTGGGTATAGTCCGACAGGGTTCCGTCGAGGTTCGGCAGGCGCATGAATCAGATTCCCGTGTCTTCGCGGATCATGTCGGCGGCTTTCTCCGCAATCATGATGGCAGTTGCATTGGTATTGGCTGAAACGAGACGGGGCATGATGCTTGCATCTACCACCCTGAGCCCTGCTATCCCGTTAAAGCGCAACCGTGGGTCGACCACAGCGTCCGGGTCAACACCCATCCGGCAGGTGCCCGCCGGGTGGTGATCGGTCTTGGCATGGGCCGCGGCATACGCCGCCAGATCGTCGTCCGTCGTCAGGTCCGGCCCCGGCAGACGTTCGGCCAGCACATAGGGTTTCAGTGCCGCCTGTGACATGATCTCGCGGACCATGCGCAGACCCCTGATCGACATTTCCTTGTCATAGGGATCAGCCCAGTAGTTCGGATCAATCAGCGGCGCGGCGCTGGCATCATCCGACGCGAGCCGCACAGTGCCCCGGGATCGGGGCCGCAGATAAGCCGAATTCAGCGTCACCCCGCCGTGGGGCATGTGATCCACACCGGCCTCAATCCCCGATCCAAGCCCAAGGTGGAACTGGATATCGGGCGATCGCGCGTCTTTGTCAGCATACCAGAAGCCGCCGGTTTCAAACAGGGACGAGGCGACGGGGCCGGAATGGTTGATCAGGTACTGAAGCCCCGCAACGACAGACCAGAGCGGTTTGGCATATTTGTCATAGGTAAAATCGCCGCGACATTCGCAGATCGTGAAGAGGTCAAGGTGATCCTGAAGGTTCGATCCCACTTCGGGCTGATCGAACACCACGGGCACGCCAACTTCGGTCAGATGATCCGCAGGCCCGATGCCCGACAGTTGCAGCATTCGAGGAGAGCCAATCGCGCCCGAGGAAAGCAGAACCTCTGTTCCGGCATGGATTTTTTCACCACCGGCAAGCTCGACCCCTGTGGCGCGGCCCTGTTCGACCATGATCCGGCGTACCTGTGTACCCGTCCGCACGGTCAGGTTCTTGCGATGGCGCACCGGGTCCAGATAGGCGACCGAGGTCGAGGAGCGGCGCACATTGCGCTGGGTCAGCTGGTAATATCCCACCCCGTCCTGACGCTCCCCGGCCATATCCATGTTGCGTGGGATTCCCATCTGTGCGGCTGCGTCGAAATAGGCATCACAGATCGGCAGCGGGGCGGAGGGTTGCGATACCCCCAGCGGGCCGCCCTTGCCGTGGTAGCGGTCGTTGTAGGTGTCGTTGTCTTCGGCCTTGCGGAAATAGGGCAACACGCTTTCATAGGACCAGCCGATACAGCCCAATTGCCGCCATTCGTCATAGTCCTGCGCAGCACCACGCGTGTAGATCTGCGCATTGACCGACGATCCGCCGCCAATCACCTTTGCCTGAGTATACCGCAGCCTGCGTCCGCCCAGATGTTCCTGCGGCGTGGTGAACCAGCCCCAGCTTCCGATACCCTTGGTCATCTTGGCGAAACCGGCGGGCATCTTGTAAAACGGGTGCCAGTCGCGACCGCCTGCTTCCAGCAGCAGCACGCTGGCCTTGGTTTCGGACAGTCGCGCGGCAAGTACGCAGCCAGCCGAACCGCCGCCGATGATGATGAAATCGTATGTCTGTGCCATGTGCCTCAAAGCCTTGGGATAGAGAGGCCACCGTCCAGCGGAATGACCGCTCCGGTGGCGAATTGCATGTCTCCGCGCGCCAGCGGCAGAACGGCCTGGCCGATGTCGCCGGGCATGCCCCAGCGGCGTGCGGGGACAAGACCGGCTTCGATCCGGGGGGTATAGCTGTCCTGTACCCCGGCGGTCATGGGGGATGCGATGATGCCGGGACGCAGTTCAAAAACCCCGATCCCCGCCTGCGCAAGCCGCACAGCAAAGAGCTTGGCCATCATCGCAGCCCCCGCCTTGGACAGGCAGTATTCTGCGCGCTCGACCGAGACCATTTCGGCGCTGGCCGAGGTCACGAAGAGCATGGACCTGTAGGGATCGACGGGCTGCACCAGCAGGTTTCTGGCCACCGCCTGAGCGAGGAAGAAAGCACCGCGCAGGTTGATATCCATGGTGAAATCATAGTTCTCGGGCAAGAGGTCGAGCATGTCACCGCGCACCCGCGCCGGGACGCCCGCGTTCGAAACATAGGTGGTGATCGGCCCGGCCTGATCCAGAAGCGCGCCGATCCCGTTAAGATCGGACAGATCGTGGCGGATGTAGCGGGCGTTTGGCCCCAGCTGTGCCAATGCGTCAACCACAGCCCCGGACTCGGGTGCGGCCTCGGCCGCCAGCGTCACCTGCCACCCGGCATCCGCCAGAACCGAAGCAATCCCAAGGCCAATGCCCTGCTGTCCGCCGGTGATCAGCGCATGGGGCGTCATGTCCATCCCTCCGAAATCGCATCGGCGCAGCGCAGAGCGTGGGCGGCCACCGTCAGCGACGGGTTCACGGCCCCCGACGTCGGCAGCACGCTGGCATCCGCGATAAACAGGTTCTCGTGGTCATGCGTGCGGCCCCAGATATCTGTGACCGATCGCGTCGAATCCCAGCCCATCCGCGCCGTGCCGCATTGATGCGACGGCGTGCGGCGGTCGAACGCCTTGGACAGCACAACCGGGAACCCGGCGCGGCGCATCACCTGTTTCATCTTTGCGACCAACGCCAGATGTGCCTCCCAATTTGACCGCCGCCAGTCGAGCCTGATCTGACCATCCTTGACGGTCACGCGGCTGTCGACATCGGGCAGGTCTTCGGACATGAGGTAGAGATCAATGCTCCGGTCGGTGATCCATTTTGCGATTCGCAGAGGTATCCCCGATTGCGATGACAGGATCGGGGCCGAAATCTTGCCCAGCAACTGCACATTTCCCAGCGGTTCGCCATACGGGCCCCCGTCCAGGTAAAAGTCGTTGACCGTCAGTGTCTTCTGATAAACGGATGGATTGCGGCGCAGCGGATGCAGCGCCAGCATCGCAGAGGCGTTGTGGTTCATGAAATTCCGCCCCACCTGATCCGAGCTGTTGGCCAGCCCTGCCGGATGGCGCGCATCCGCGGACCGCAGCAACAGCGCCGCCGTATTCACCGCCCCCGCCGCCAGCACCACCACAGGCGCGCTCAGCGTCTCGCCCAGGCCATCGCGCGTCACTTCCAGCCCGGTGATCCGGCCGTTTTCGTCCGCCAGCAGACGGTCCACATGCGTGCCGGTCTGGAGCGTGACATTGGGGTACTTCAACGCCTCGGCCAGGCCACAGCTTTCGGCATCCATCTTGCCGCCGCAGGTGTCGGGATGCCCGTCCCAGGGCGTTTTTCCACCAGCCAGCCAGCGGTCCAGATCAACTCCCAGCGGCAGCGGGGACGGATGCAGACCAGAGGCCCGCAACCGCTGCGCCAGGTCGGCAATCACAGGTTCGTCCGGGACGGGGGGATGCGGATAGTCCCCCGCATGGGGTGGCTCACTTGGATCTGCCCCCAGTGCCCCGCGAACCTGATACAAGGCTTCGGCCCGGTCGTAATAGGGGGCGAAGTCGTCATAGGACACCGGCCAGCCAGCGCTGGTCCCGCCCATATGCGAATTCAGCGAAAAGTCCGCCTCGCGGAAGCGGAAAAGCACGGCACCGTACATCTTGGTATTGCCGCCGACAAAGTAAAAGTTGCCGGGGTTGAATGCGCGGCCCTGCCCGTCCAGCCAGCTTTCCTTGGGGCGGAAATGCCCGCGCGCAAAGATTGCGGTCGCATCACGCGCCTCGGGGCTGTCACGCAGGTGTTCGCCCCGTTCAAGGATCAGGATCTGTCGGCCCGTCGGTGCAAGGGCGGCGGCGATCGTCGCCCCGCCCATGCCCGATCCGATCACGATGATCTCTGGCTGCGGCATGGCTGTCAGCCCTTGACCCAGTTGTCGCGGCCCGGGGTGACCCGCATGGTCAGAGTCTTCAGTTCGGTAAACTCCTCAAGGCCATAGCGACCCAGTTCGCGCCCCTGCCCGCTTTGTTTTACGCCGCCAAACGGCATTTCCGGGAAACCGTCCATCCAGGTGTTGGTCCAGACCGTGCCCGCCTGCACCTTGCGGGCGAATTGCAGGCAGGTGTGCATATTGGTGCTCCAGACCCCTGCGGACAGACCGTAAGTGGCACCATTTGCAAGCTGGATCGCCTCGTCAAAGTCGCGGAAGGTCAGCACGGCCAGTACCGGGCCAAAGACTTCGTCCCGCGCGATAGGCATATCCGGCGTCACCCCGGTCACCACGGTCGGCCCGTAGAACTGCCCCGGCAACCCGTCGAGAGTCAGAGCCTGTCCACCCAGCGCGACCTTCGCGCCGCCGGATTGTGCATCGCGCACATATCCCGCGATCTTGGCCTGATGCTCGGGCGAGATGATGGCGCCAACCTGAGTGTCGGGATGCAGCGGATCGCCAAACGGGACCTTGCGCGACAGGGCGACGATCTTGTTCGTCAGCGCCTCGGCGACGTCCTCGTGCACGATGATCCGGCTGCCGGAATTGCAGCATTCTCCCGCGTTGAAGTAGATCCCGAAAGTGATCGCATCCGCCGCCGCATCAAGATCCGCATCGGGAAAGATCACCTGAGGGTTCTTGCCGCCAAGTTCGAAGGACAGCTTTTTCAGCGTCCCCGACGCCGCCGCCGCAATCCGTTTGCCAACCCCGGTGGAGCCGGTGAAAGACACCATGTCGACAGAGTCGTGGGCCGACATAAGCGCGCCAACCGGATCGCCAAAACCCAGCACGATATTGACCACGCCCTTGGGCAAACCGGCCTCAATCAGCATCTCGCCCAGCATGACGGTGGTGGACGGGGTCATTTCAGATGGTTTCACCACCGCCGTGCAGCCAGCCGCCAGCGCAAAGGGCAATTTCTGGCTGACGATCAGGAAGGGGAAATTCCAGGGCGTGATCATCGATACCACGCCAATGGGATCGCGCAGCACCACGCCAAGCATGTCCGGCCCCAGCGAATTGTGGCTGTCCCCGTGAATCGTGCGCGCAAGCGAGGCGGCATAGCGCCAAAGGTCTGCCGCGCCTTCGATCTCTGCCCGGGATTGGCTGATCGGCTTGCCGCTTTCCAGCACCTCCATCACCGCGATTTCTTCGCGTCTCGCGTCGATCAGGTCGGCCACCTTCAGCAGCAGCGTTGCGCGATACTTGCCGGATGTTTCGGCCCAGCCCGATGTGTCAAAGGCGCGCCGCGCGGCTGCAATAGCGGCCTCGGTCTCGGTCACGCCGCCCTTGGCAGAGGTACTGACAAGGGTGCCATGCGCGGGCGAGTGGCGTTGGAACGTCTCGGCAGAGTCCGTCCATGCGCCGTCGATCAGGTGCCGACCAACAAAGGGTTCGGGCATGGCAACAGAGGCGGAGTCGATCAGGGTCAGGTCATTCATCATTCAGCGTCCCGGAAATTCTGGAGTACGTTTGTTGGCAAAGGCATCGACGCCTTCGGCCTTGTCTGCGCTGGCGCCGATCATGGCACCGCCAAGGGCTTCGATCATCGCGCTGCGATCTTCGCCCACGGCCGCGTGGATCTGGTATTTGGCAACTTCGGTGGCCATCGGGCTGGTCTTGCCCAGCTTTTCGGCGATCTCCCGTGCCATAGCTTCGGGGTCGTCGCTGACTTCGGCAACGAATCCCAAGGCATGCGCGCGCTCGGCGTTCAGCCGACGTCCGAACAGGGCCATCTCCTTGACCACCGGTTCGGGCAGCAGACGGGTCAGCCGCTGGGTGCCCGACCAGCCCGGAACGATCCCGACCTGCGTTTCCGGCAGCGCCAGCGTCGCGCGTGGGGCCATGATGCGAATGTCGCAGGCAGTGGCGAGTTCAAGGCCGCCACCAAAAGCATGGGCACCGATAGCGGCAATGGTGGGATGTGACAGCCGTGCGAGCCGGTCGAATATTCTGTGCCCGTCACGGACCCAGTGGCGGGCGAAATCAAACGGGCTTAGCGCGCCCCAGGCGATTATATCGGCACCCGCGCAGAACGCCTTGGCCGGGCTGGCGGTCAGGATCACGCAGCGGATGGACCGTTCCATTTCCAGTGCGGCACAATGCGCATCCAATTCACGCAGCATTTCGGGCGTAAAAGCATTCAGCTTGTCCGGGTTTTCCAACCGCAGCGTCGCGATCGGGCCATCTATGGTCAGGCTCACACGGCTCATAAGGTCAGCCCCATCGGCCCGGTGCCAAGCAACGAGAGCGGCATCGTGGTAGCACCCTCGGCAATGCGAACGCGGCCTTCTGACGCCTGAACGATATCGCGCTCTGGAACGATCCCGGGCATGATCTCATAGGCCTCAAGCCCCGTTTCGGTCAGCCGCATCACGCAGCGTTCGGTGATATAGACGACTTCCTGCCCGGTGCGCAGGGCGCGCTGGCCGGCAAAGGTCACATGTTCGACTTCGGAAACCATCTTGGTGAATTTGCCGGGTTTGGCGACGCGCAGGCCGGTATCGGTCAGCTCCAGACCTGCAGCCGCCTCAAAATATCCGGAAAAGACAATCTTGCGGGCGTGGGCGGTAATGTCGACGAACCCACCGCAACCCGCTGTCAGATAGGGTTTCTTGCCCAGTTTCGAGACGTTCACATTGCCCTTAACATCAACCTCAAGGAACGACAGGAACGACACGTCGAACCCACCACCCTGGAAGTAGGTGAACTGGTTGGGGCTCGGTACAAAGGCATCGGCGTTGGAGGCGCAGCCAAAGGCAAAGCCCATCAGCGGCATCCCCCCGACAGCACCCTGTTCGATGGCCCAGGTAACGGCGCCGACCTCACCCTCCTCAAGCAGAATACGGGGCACCATGGCCGAGATACCAAAGCCGAGGTTGGCCGTCTGCCCACGCTTCAGCTCCATCGCGGCACGCCGCGCAATGACCTTTTCAATGCCATGTTCCGCAAGTTCAAAGGAGGACCAGGGCCGCATCACCTCGCCCGAAATCGCCGGATCATATTGGGTTTCGGTTGTCTGCTTCTGGTCCGGATCGACGACGATCAGATCCACCAGATGCCCCGGCACATGCACGTCGTGCGGGCGCAGGGATCCGTTGGCCGTGACCCGTTTCACCTGAGCGATCACCAACCCGCGATGGTTGCGCGTGGCAATGGCCTGATCGAGCCCACCAAGGTAGGCGCCTTCGTGTTCGTAGGTCAGATTGCCATGTTCATCAGCAGTGGTCGCGCGCAGGATCGTGACGTCTGGAACGATATTGGGAAAGTGTAGCCAGGTGTCGCCGCCGAATTCGACGCGATGCACGATGGGTGTTTCAGCCGCGCGGTCGTTCATCGCGCAGCCCTGCAATTCGGGATCGACGAAAGTCTCCAACCCTACCTTGGTCAAAACCCCGGGGCGGCGGGCAGCAACATCGCGGTGCATGTCGAACAGGATGCCCGAAGGCACGTTGTAGGCAGCGACACGGTTGTCCACGACCATATGCCAGATCGCCGGCATGGGCAGCGACGACGGCCCCGAGGGGTAAGACCCCCCGATGATGGTCGACAGCAACCCGTCCTTTGCAATGTGGTCCACGCCCTTGATACCGTACATGTCCCCCGCGGCGATGGGGTGCAGCGTGGTCAGATTGCGCGGATGGCCTTCGGAATCGAAGCGTTCCCCGATGGCTTTCAGCACCGCATCGGGACAGCCAAGGCCAGAGGAGGAGGAGACCGAGACGACCGCATTATCGGCAATCCGCGCAGCAGCTTCGGCGCTGGTGACGATTTTCGACATGGCTCAGAGCCCCTTGAAATCGACGGCGGTGCGCTGACCGGATTTTGCCGCCTGCGCCACGGCTGCTGCCACGGCCAGCGACTTGATGCCGTCCACGCCATCGGCGCCCGGGCGGCCCTTGCCTGCAAGCGCCCCTTCGAAGAGTTTGACGGCGTGGTCATAAAGGCCGTGACCGGAAAACGGCAGCGCGGCGCGACCAGAGGCCGTCACGATCTCAATCTCGCCCATCGGTGCCGGGGTCATCACATTGCGTGCAAGGATCGCGCCCTCGGTGCCGTAGACTTCGAAAGCCGTCTTGGCATATTCGTGCGTAAAGCTTTCGTGCGTCTGGACCATCACACCCGAAGGCATGTGCCAGATCGACATGCAGCTGTCCTCGACCCCCTGCCCCAACCCGGATTCGGCGGACATGGCGACAACATCCACCGGGTATTCGCCCAGTTGAAAACCGACCGTGTCGGCGTCATGCACGACGATATCGGCGATCACGCCACCACCCGCTTCGGGGCTGGTCAGGCGCCAGCCCTGCAGGTGTTTCGGCAACAGGACGGCATGGTGTACGCGGACAGAAAGCACGCGACCGATTTTTCCGGCCTTGATCGCATCGCGGATGGCGATGTGCGACCCGGCGTTGCGCAGATGGTGGTTGGTGGCAAAGACCAGCCCCGCATCCTTTGCCGCCTGCACCATGGTCACGGCGTCGTCGATGTTGGTCGCCAGCGGCTTTTCGCAAAGCACATGCTTGCCTGCGGCAATGGCGGCCATCGCCTGAGCGAAATGTTTTTCGTTTGTGGTCGAAATATAGACAGCGTCGAGGTCCGGGTCCGCCAGCATTTCGTCCAGAGAGGTCACGCCTTTGGCAATGCCATGGGTGTCGGCGTAGCTTTGCGCCCGCGCCGAGTCAGAGCTGAGCACGGATTTGATCGTGCCGCCGTTGCTGCGAAAAGCGCCGATCATTTGTTCGGCCGCGATGCTGCTGGCCCCTATCAGTCCCCAGGTGGTCATGGCGGTATCCTCTTGGATCATAATTTCTGGAACGTTCTTTTATGGAATAGGAACGTTCCATTATCATGTCAAGCGGCAAGGGAAGGCTGCTGGAAAACTCTGTATTCCGCCTGAAAGGCATCCAAAGCGCGGCGCCGATGCGGGGCCAGGCGCGCATGTCCCCCGACCAATAGAACCGGCGAAAGCCGACGTTGGACGGGAAGGATCAAACCGATTTCATACCAGATCGGCCAATGCAGATGTGGATCGGTATCCCCGAGATGCCTGAATAATTGCCTAACGCGCGCGACTGCGCCATCCGCCGCGGCGGCGCGGTGCGGCCATGCCGGTCAGGCCCTCGTGCAGCACGGTTGTCATCGGGTGGCTGTCGGTCCCGTTGTCCGCCGCCGCGTGCCGTTCGATCAGGGCGCGGATCATCGTCGAGGTATCGGCATCCACCGGCACCGCAAGTGCCCAGTCCAGAAAGATCGACCGGCATTCCCCGTAGGTGATGCCGTCGATCCGATAGGCTTCGTTTATCAGACCCTTGGGGTCGGTCGCGTCGCCCTTGATCATTCCGCCTCTCCTGCCTGTGGCAATGCGGCGTCGAGTATTTCCGCAGCCTGCAGGGTACGCGCCTGCAGCGTCTCGGCAAGAGCCTTCATGCTGTCTAGACCCGTGACACGCTGCAGAAAGGCACATCCGCCAAGGCCAAGCTTGTCCGGGTCCAGCTGTGCATCGCTGATCAGACGCGCGCCGACCTGCAGGCCCCAGCACAGCGCGTGCGTCTGGGCGAGATGCTCTGCCTCTGTGGGGATCAGCCAACCCTGTATGACGGCGGCGGAAAGTCCCTCACTTAATCCCATCGAACCCGCGCACGACAGAAGGGCCCCGGCCTGCGCCGCCAATTCGATATCCTGCATCCGGCCGCGCCCCAGCTTTGGGTCCCAGAATGCACCCGGCCCCTTGGCCCCGGCAATCCGCGCCCGCATCACCGCCACATCGCCCAGTACCGTTTTCTGATCACGCGGGGCCGCCAGCAATTCGGCCCGGAAGGCCGTGACGTCGTCAACCAGATCCCTAGGGCCCGCCACGACACGGGCGCGGGTCAGGGCCAGATGCTCCCAGTTCCAGGCATCTTCGGTCTGATAGGCGCGAAAGGCGACCAGACTGGTCGCCAC
Organism: Puniceibacterium sediminis; assembly: GCF_900188035.1. GTDB lineage: Bacteria > Pseudomonadota > Alphaproteobacteria > Rhodobacterales > Rhodobacteraceae > Puniceibacterium > Puniceibacterium sediminis. The sequence continues at coordinate 60,723 of NZ_FZNN01000012.1, forward strand.
CGGCCCCTGATTGCCCGAAGGACGCAGGCGCATATCGACCTCGTAAAGTTTGCCCTGCGCCATCGGGGCGGTCAGCGCGGTGATCAGCGCCTGGGTGAGACGGGCGTAATAAACCCGGACTTGCAGGGGTTTGGCGCCTTCGGACATCTCTGCCCCGTCGGGATCATAGATCACGATCACGTCCAGATCCGACCGGGGGTGGAGCCGCCCGGCACCAAGCGATCCCATGCCCAGAACGATCGCACCACGCCCCGGGGGCGCGCCGTGCTTCAGCGCAAATTCCGCCTGCACCACCGGCCAGAGAGTCGCCAGCGTTGCCTCGGCCAGATCGGCGTATTGAACGCTCGCCTCATCTGCATCTGTCAGTCCGCGCAGCAGGTGGACGCCCACGCGGAAATGCCATTCGTTCTTCCACCGCCGCGCCGCATCCAGCTTGCGTTCGTAATCCGCCTCTCGGGCCAGTTTGGCAGTCAGCTCATCGGTCAGGGCCTTTTTCCCCGGCCAATCCGAGAAGAATCCGCCGCCGATGACCGCATCAAAAACGCGCGCGTTCCGCGACAGGTGACGGGCCAGATCCGGTGAGGTTCCGGTGATGTCGACCAGCAGGTCGATCAGTTGATGATTTGCCTCGAACAGGGAAAAAAGCTGCACGCCGGCAGGCAGCCCGGCCAGAAAGCCGTCAAAGGCCAGCAGCGCCTCTTCGGGTCTGGCGGTGCTTTCCAGACGGCTGAGGATTTCCGGGCGCAGCCGTTTGAAAATTTCGACTGCCCGGGCAGAGCGCAGCGCCGGATAGCGCGGCCAGCGCGCGATGATCGGGCTGTTTTCAAGGGGGGTCGGTTCCGGTGCGGGGCTTGAATCGCTTGCGAAAAACCCTTCGGTCAACTCATGCACGGCATTCAGCCGTTCGGTCAGGTCGCGCCGCCAGACGGTTTCGTCCACGTCCATGAGACAGGCCAGCCGGGCAAAGCCTTCGCGCTGGTCAGGCAGATCGTGGGTCTGCTGGTCGTTGATCATCTGCAACCGGTGTTCGACCTCGCGGTGGCTGCGATAATGGTCGGTCAGCGCGTCGGCCACATCCGCGGGGATCCAGCCCTTTTTCGCCAGGACGCCAAGCCCTGCAACCGTGCCGCGCACCCGCAGTTCGGGATCGCGCCCGCCGGCGATGATCTGCCGGGTCTGGGTGAAAAATTCAATCTCGCGGATGCCACCGCGGCCCAGCTTCATGTTGTGCCCCGGCAGGGTGATCGCCCCGCCAAGCCCCTTATGTTCGCGGATGCGCAGGCGCATGTCGTGAGCATCCTGAATGGCCGCAAAGTCCAGATGACGACGCCAGACAAAGGGGCGCAGGTCGGACAGGAACCTGTCGCCCGCAGCAATGTCACCGGCGCAGGGGCGCGCCTTGATATAGGCGGCGCGTTCCCAGGTACGCCCGAGGCTTTCATAGTACCGCTCTGCGGCCTCCAGACCCATGCAGACCGGGGTTACGCTGGGATCGGGGCGCAGGCGCAGATCGGTGCGAAAGACATAGCCTTCGCCGGTCAGATCGCCCAGCGTCGCAGCCATGCGGCGGGTGGCGCGGATGAAACCGGCGCGGGCCTCGTGGAAATCGTCGGCGCTGTAGCGGGATTCATCGAACAGGCAGATCAGGTCGATATCCGAGGAATAATTGAGCTCTCCGGCGCCCATCTTGCCCATGGCCAGCACCACCATGCCGCCTGCCGTATCCAGCTGATCCTCACCCAGCCCCGGCAGCTTGCCACGCCGGACCTCTTGCATCAGCGCAGCCCGCAGGGCGCGCGCACAGGCCAGATCGGCAAGGTCGCTGAGCGTGCCGGTGACGGTTTCCAGCGGCCAGACGCCGCCCAGATCCGCGAGTGCGGTCAGCAGTGCAATCCGGCGTTTGGCCTGCCGCAGATCGTTCGCCACCTGATCCAGCGCGCCGTTGCGCAGGTCGGAAAAGAGCGTCTTTACAGCAGCTTCGGGATCGTCCAGCGCGGCCTCAAGCCAGGTGCCTTCCTTTTCGATCAACCCGCGCAGGAACGGGCTGCACCCGGCGGTTCCGGCAATCACATCCGCAACGGGACCTTTGGCCCAAGGGAGCGCTGCGCGCACGTCCTGGGCCGCGTCGGCGGCAAAGGGGCGGGGTGAGCGGGTGATGCGGCTGGCAAAGGTCATGGGGGTAGATGGCCATGACTGGCCCCCAAGCGCAATGGTCTGCCGTCTTGTCCGCCACGGCTGGCTGGCCTAGCGTCCCGCTGACACTGCCAAGAACAGAAAGACAAGCCGATGAGCAAGAGCCTGACCCGTGTCCGAAACGCCCTGATCGCCGCCGGGATTGAACCCGATATTCGCGAGGTCGGACAGGCCCGCACCGCGCAGGAAGCGGCGGATTCGGTGGGTTGCGCGCTGGATCAGATCGCCAAGTCGATCATCTTTCGGGGCGAGGAGTCCGGCGAGGCGCTGCTGTTTCTGACCGCGGGCGGCAATCAGGTGAATGCGGCCAAGGCTTCGGCCATCGCGGGCGAGGCGTTGGGCAAGGCGGACGCGGCGCTGATTCGCTCGCAGACCGGTTTTGCCATTGGCGGTGTGGCACCCGTCGGGCACCTGAGCCCGATCCGCGCCTGGCTGGATCCGCGATTGCACGAATTTGACGTGATCTGGGCCGCTGCGGGCACGCCACGGCATGTGTTTGCGCTGGACCCGGGAACGCTATTGTCGCTGACCGGGGCCCTTGAGGGTGATTTTACGGATTAGCTTTGTGATGGTAAGATGGGATGCGCCCCAGTTTACCAATCAGAATTGAAGCCCGATTATGTCAGTGTTGAGACAGAAGCCGCGCAGAATGGGCCGGCGTGGACCTCTCATTTTCTGCAGGTAATACCCCAAAAACCCCTAATTTCACCCCACACAGACCGCCAAATTCGAAAAATGTAAAAAACCTTCACATCGCCCCTTGAAGACTGCGCCCTGCGTCCCGATCTATTCGATGTGAAAGACATTCACATTAAAACGCAACGCAGACAACGGAGACCAACATGACATCTGCAACTTATACCGCCACGCTTCCCGCCAACGCCGGTTGGTTTTCGCGCGCTGAAGCCTGGCTTGACCGAAAGGGCAAAGGCGCCTGGATCGCCGCAATGGTCCTCGGCTTCGTCTTCTTCTGGCCGGTTGGCCTCGCCCTTCTCTTCTATATGATCTGGAGCAAGAAAATGTTCAGCACCTCCTGCCGTAAATCCTTCAAGTCCAGCGGTTTCAGCACCATGAAATCCAGCGGCAATTCGGCCTTTGACGCCTACAAGGCCGACACCCTGCGTCGCCTGCAAGAAGAGCAGGCAAACTTTGAAGACTTCCTTAAGCGTCTGCGCGACGCCAAGGACAAGGCCGAGTTCGACCAGTTCATGGACGACCGCGCCTCGAAGGCCCGCACGACAAACGCGCCTGCCGAGGCCTGAAGCCAACCATAACGACAGCATGGCCCCCGTTCGGGGCCGTGCGCCATTTCAGAGGGGACAACATGTACAGCCAAGCCTCATATCTTCCTGATCCGGTGCAGAACCGGGAGTTTTATGCCGACGTGCCGGTGAAACGCGCGATTGCCTGGATCATCGACGTGATCGTCGTTGCGGCGCTTGTGGTGCCTGCGGTGGTGTTCACCGCCTTTATCGGCCTGTTCTTTCTGGTGCCGCTTTATCTGGTGCTGAGCTTTGCCTACCGCACGATCACCATCGCCAACGGATCGGCCACCTGGGGCATGCGCCTGATGGCGATCGAATTGCGTGACGCGCTGGGTCAGCGCCTGAACCTGGGTCAGGCCTTTCTGCACACGCTGGGGTATAGTCTGTCGCTTTCCTTTATGCCGGTGCAGCTGATTTCGGCCGTTTGCATGTGCGCGACGGAACGTGGTCAGGGCGTGACGGACATGGCTTTGGGCACGGTAATGATCAACCGGCGCAGCTAAGTCGGGCATCTAAGACCTCGGCGGGGCTTGGCTCTGCCCGGTTCTGTTGCTAAGTTTTTACAAAATATTTGCCGGGACGTTAAATTCTCATGCGCCACTCGCTGCCTCTTGCGCCGCAATTCTATGTGACCGCGCCTCAGCCCTGCCCGTATCTTGCGGGTCGGATGGAGAGGAAATTGTTCACTGCACTACAGGGCGATCAGGCCGAAAAGCTGAACGACAGTCTGTCCAAGCAGGGATTTCGGCGGTCGCAGAATGTGCTGTACCGGCCGTCCTGTTCGGATTGCTCGGCCTGCCTTTCGGCGCGGATCAACGTTGCCGAATTCGCGCCAAGCAAAAGCCAGCGCCGCACGATCAGCCGCAACGCCCATCTGAAACGCCACGCTGCCAGCCCCTGGGCGACCGAGGATCAGTACAGCCTGTTCCGCCGCTACCTTGACCACCGCCACGCGGATGGTGGCATGGCGGATATGGATGTGTTTGAATTTGCCGCGATGATCGAGGAGACGCCGATCCGCAGCCGTGTCGTCGAATATGCCGATGAGGCGGGCAAGCTGACGGCGGTCTGCCTGACGGATGTTCTCGATGACGGGCTGTCGATGGTCTATTCCTTCTTTGAACCGGACCTGCCGAAACAAAGCCTAGGGTCCTGGATGATTCTGGACCACGTGAACATCGCCCGCGAAACCAAGCTGCCCTATGTCTATCTGGGCTATTGGGTGCCCGGGTCGCCGAAGATGGGGTACAAGGCCACGTTTTCGGGGCTTGAGGTCTACCGTCACGGTCGCTGGCAGAAGATGAAGGGGCTCGAAGAGTACGCAGAGGACACGCATCCCCTGTCGACCGATCCGATTGCCGAACAGGTGGCGAATATATCCCTGCCGGATTCGCGGGGATAAGGCCTGCGTCTGGGCCCCCTACCCCAGCAATTGCCCGACCACCGGCAGCAGTTCGTCGAAATGGCCGATCAGGGCCTCGGGCTCCAGCGCCACCATTTCCGCAGCCCCCAGCGGGCCGAATGTCACCAGCACGCAGGGCACACCGGCGGCGGCGGCAGTCTTGCGGTCGGTGACGGTGTCGCCGATCAGGCAGCTTTGGCCCACGGCCCCGCCTGCGCCTGTCACGGCGGCAACATAGGGCGCGGGGTCGGGTTTGCGCACTGGCAGGGTATCGGCCCCGATCATTGAGCCGAACAGATCGCGCACCCCAAGACAGCGCAGCAGGATTTCGGCCAGTCCCGCAGGTTTGTTGGTGCAGACGCCGGTGCGATAGCCGTTATCCAGCAGCGCCTGCACGGCTGTTACCGCGCCGGGATACAGCACTGTATGCACGTCGATCGCATCTTCGTAGGCGCGCAGCAGTTCGGGATACCAGCGGTCGACCACAGCGTCGTCCATCCGGCCGATCCGCGTGAGGCCAAGGGTCAGCATCGCACGCCCGCCGCGCAGGGCCGTCCCCGCATCGGTCGCCGGATCGAGCACCGCGCCCGCCCCCATCGCATCAAAACAAAAGTTGGCCGCCGCGATCAGATCGCCGCTTGTGTCGGCCAATGTGCCGTCGAGGTCAAAGATCACCGTGCGCATATCGCTCCTGTCCGGGCCGTGGCCCTGTCATAACCCGCAATCCAACGTGATCCAGTGTCACCTTGCCCTGCGCCACAGGACCGATAAAACGGGGGCGCACAAATAACAAAGAGAAATGCCATGAGCATCGCACTGATCATCCTGGCCGCAGGCAAGGGCACACGGATGGAATCGGACCTGCCCAAGGTCCTTCACAAGATCGCCGGTGCGCCAATGCTGGTGCATGCGATGCAATCCGGCATCGCGCTGACGCCAGAACGGATCATCGTCGTGGCCGGCCACGGCGCGGATCTGGTGCAGGCCGCAGCCCAGGAGTACGACGCCGAGGCCGAGGTGGTGATCCAGTCCGAACAGCTGGGCACCGCCCATGCCGTAGCGCAGGCCAAGGCGGCGCTGGAGGATTTTGACGGCGATGCGCTGGTTCTATATGGCGACACGCCGTTCATCAGCCACGACACGCTTGAGGCGATGGCCGTCGCGCGCGCGCATCACGACGTGGTCGTTCTGGGGTTCGAGGCAGTTGATCCTGCCCGTTACGGCCGTCTGGTCATGCAGGGCGAGACGCTGGAACGGATTGTCGAGTTCAAGGACGCCTCGGAAGAAGAGCGGATGATCACCCTGTGCAATTCCGGCGTGATCTCGGCGGATGCGAAAACCCTTTTCGATCTGATCGACGCGGTGGGCAACGACAACGCCGGCGAGGAATATTACCTGACCGACATCATCGGCATCGCCCGCGCGCGCGGGTTGTCGGCCACCGCCGTCACCTGTGACGAATCCGAAACGCTGGGCATCAATTCCCGGGCCGATCTGGCCCGCGCCGAGGCATCGTTCCAGATACGCGCCCGCGCCACGCTGCTTGAGGATGGCGTGACGATGCAGGCCCCCGACACGGTGTTCCTGTCCTATGACACGGTGATCGGACGCGATGCCGAGATCGAGCCGAACGTGATCTTTGGCCCCGGTGCCACCATCGAATCCGGCGCGCGTATTCGGGCCTTCTCGCATCTTGAGGGCTGTCATGTGTCGCGCGGGTCGGTGGTTGGCCCCTTTGCCCGTCTGCGCCCCGGCGCGGAACTGGCCGAGGATGTGCATGTCGGCAACTTTGTCGAGGTGAAGAACGCCATGCTGGCCGAAGGGGTGAAGGCGAACCACCTGAGCTATATCGGCGATGCCGACATCGGCGAGCGGACCAATATCGGTGCCGGCACCATCACCTGCAATTATGACGGCGTGTTCAAGCACCGCACCACCATCGGCGCGGATGCCTTTATCGGGTCCAACACCATGCTGGTGGCCCCGGTCACCGTGGGCAATGGCGCGCTGACCGGCAGCGGTTCGGTCATCACCAAGAACGTTCCAGATGGCGCGCTGGCGCTGGGTCGTGCACCGCAGGTGACGAAAGAAGGCCATGGGCGTAAGCTGTTTGAAATGCTCAAGGCGCGCAAAGCGAAACTGACAAAGGGGACCAACTGATGTGCGGTATTGTAGGGGTCCTTGGGACCCATGAAGTGGCCCCGATCCTGATCGAGGCGCTGAAACGGCTGGAATATCGTGGCTATGACAGCGCCGGTATCGCCACGGTGAACGACGGCGTGCTGGATCGTCGCCGCGCGGTTGGCAAGCTGGTGAACCTGTCCGATCTGCTGGTGCATGACCCGCTGGCGGGCAAATCCGGGATCGGCCACACCCGCTGGGCCACCCATGGCGCCCCGACCACCAAGAACGCCCACCCGCACCAGTCCGGCCCGGTCGCCGTGGTGCACAACGGCATCATCGAGAATTTCCGCGAGTTGCGCGCCGAACTGGCAGCCCTTGGGATGACACCGGTCAGCGAAACCGACACCGAAACCATCGCCATGCTGACGCAGCATTACATGTCACAGGGGCTGGGCCCGATCGAGGCGGCGAACGAGACCATTGACCGGCTGAAAGGCGCCTTTGCGCTGGTGTTCCTGTTTCAGGGCGAGGGTGATCTGATGATTGCCGCGCGCAAGGGATCGCCGCTGGCTGTGGGGCATGGGGATGGTGAGATGTATGTCGGGTCAGACGCCATTGCGCTGGCCACGCTGACCGACCGGATCACCTATCTTGAGGAAGGCGACCGTGCCTTTGTCACACGTACTTCGGTCGAGATCCGCGACAGTGAGGGACGGCTGGTCAACCGGGCGATCAAGCAGATCCACATGGATGCCGCCCGCGTCGACAAGGCCGGTTACAAGCATTTCATGGCCAAGGAGATCGCAGAACAGCCCACCGTTCTGGCCGATGCCCTGCGCGGATACCTTGACGGTGACACCATCAGCCTGCCGGGCGAACCGCTTGATTTCACCAAGATCGAACGGCTGACACTGGTCGCCTGCGGTACGGCATTCTACGCCTGCCTGACGGCCAAATACTGGTTTGAACAGCTGGCCGGGCTGCCGGTCGAGGTCGATGTCGCGTCCGAATTCCGCTACCGCGAGCCGCCGATCACCGCCCACACTGTCGCGCTGTTTGTCAGCCAGTCGGGCGAGACGGCGGATACGCTGGCGGCCCTGCGTTACTGCAAGGACAAGGCCGACAAGATCGTGTCGGTGGTCAATGTCGCCGAATCCTCGATCGCGCGGGAAAGCGATCTGGCCCTGCCGATCCATGCCGGGGTCGAGGTTGGCGTCGCATCGACCAAGGCGTTCACCTGCCAGCTGAACGTGCTGCTGTTGCTGGCGCTAAAGGCGGCTGTCGACCGGGGCCGGATGACGCCAGAGGCGCTGGCCGAAACGCTGGCGTCTCTGCGCGCGCTGCCGGGGGTTCTGAACGCTGCGATGGACCGCAGCGACGACATCAATCAGGCGGCCCGCCAGATTGCCGAGGCGCGCGATGTGCTGTTCCTGGGCCGGGGCCTGATGTATCCGCTCGCCCTTGAAGGGGCATTGAAGCTGAAGGAAATCAGCTACATCCATGCCGAAGCTTATGCGTCGGGTGAACTCAAGCACGGCCCCATCGCCCTGATCGACAAGTCGGTGCCGGTGGTGGTCATGGCACCGCGCGACGCGCTGTTCGACAAGACCGTGTCGAACATGCAAGAGGTGCTGGCACGCGGCGGCAAGGTGCTGCTGATCACCGACGCGGCGGGGGCTGCCGAGGCCGGTCAGGACGTCTGGAAAACGATCATCCTGCCCGAGGTGCCATCCATCCTGAGCCCGCTGCTATACGCCATCCCGGCCCAGCTGCTGGCCTATCACACGGCCATCGCAAAGGGCACGGATGTGGACCAGCCGCGCAATCTGGCAAAGTCCGTGACGGTCGAGTAGGAAGGCCCCATGGCCAAGCAATTCGACCGGATCAGCCCGGAACACCGCGCCTTTATCGAGGCGCAGCATATCTTTTTCACCGGCACCGCCGGGCCTTCGGGGCGTGTGAACGTCTCGCCCAAGGGGATGGAGTCGCTGCGCGTCACTGAGGATAATCGCATCCTGTGGCTGAACCTGACCGGGTCGGGCAATGAAACCGCGGGGCATCTGACGCAGGATCCGCGGATGACCTTGATGTGGTGTTCTTTCACCCGGCGACCGATGATCCTGCGCGCCTATGGCACGGCGCGCACCCTGCACCGGGATCACCCGGACTGGGCCGAAACGGTTGCCCTGTTTGGCGACCCGCTGGGCGCCCGGCAGATCTATGATCTGAGCGTCGAGATGGTGCAGAGCTCTTGCGGCTATTCCATCCCCTTCTTTGACCATGTCGGTGAACGCGACACGCTGAAGGTCTGGGCCGAGGACAAGGGCGAAGACGGCATCGAAACTTACTGGGATACGCGCAACCGCACCACCATCGACGGTGCCCCCACCGGCATAGAGGCGAACCTGAACAAATGACCATGGACGAGGCGCTCGACGCCCTGAAAGCCGCCGCCGAACCGGGCCGCGCAGAACAGATGGCCGCCTATCACAAGGTGGACCGTCCCTATCTGGGCGTGCCCAATCCGGCGATCAACACCATCGTTTCCGAGTGGCGTCAGGAGATGGACATCGACGCGCGGGTCGCCTTGGCGGCGGCGCTGTGGGAAACCGATGTGTTTGAGGCACGTCTGGCGGCGGCCAAGCTGCTGACACAGGCCCGGATGCGCCCCGACGAGGCCGCCTGGGATCTGATCCAGTCCTGGGTGCCCGATTTCGACAGCTGGGCGATCGCCGATCACGCCTGCATGGCCGGGCAACGGCGGCTGGTGGCTGACCCTGCGCGGCTTGATCAGGTGGAGCTTTGGACACAGAGCGACAATATCTGGACCCGCCGTGCCGCGCTGGTGGTGACCCTGCCCTGGACCAAGCAGAATTTCCCCACGGAACAGGAACTTGCGGCGCGCGAACGTATCCTTGGCTGGGCCGCCGGGTATCTGGATCGCAAGAACGGCATCATCCAGAAGGCCGTCGCCTGGTGGCTGCGCGATCTGTCGAAACACGCCCCGGACCGCACCCGTGCGTTCCTGGAGGAGCACGGCGGGCGGATGAAGGCCTATGCCGTGAAAGAGGCGCGTCGGCACCTTTCATAGGGCTGGCGGCTTCCGGATACGCCGCAACCGATGGGCGTCGGGGCGATCAGCCCCCGGCGTAGACCTTGATTGTGGGCAGATCCGTCAGCGGTGCCCCAATCAGGCGCATCGCGGACAGGGACAGACGGCTGCCGGCGGTGGCAGGCCCGTCGATAGGGATCAGGTCCACATTCGCCGATTTGCCGGTGCCGGGGAACACCACGCGCCCCTTGCCCGGTTCGCTGATCAGTGGTGTTTCCAGCCAGAAGCCGACCCGGGTCGGATCACCCAGTGACGCGACCGTGGTGCCAAGGGAGCGTTCCCCGGCGGGCTGCACGGATGCAGCGGCGGCGCGTTCCTGCGGGGTGGTCACGTCGAATTGCGCGGCGGTGCGGGCCCCTTCGGGGGCGCTGCGAAGCACGGGGCGTTGCACGGCAATCTCTTGCGCGGCCTGCTCGACCGGCGGGGTCACAGCCTTGGATTTCCAAGACAATCCGTCGGTGCATCCTGCAATCAGCGGCGGCAGGGTTATCAGGAGGATCCACTTAATATTCATTATCCACGACCTTAGTCTCATCATCAACATTCTGCACAATACTTGCTCATTGATCCGGGGAATACTAGGTTCACAGACATGACAGCCCCATTGATTGACCCGTTCCAGCGTCCCATCAGCTATCTGCGCGTATCTGTTACGGACCGCTGCGATTTCCGATGTGTCTACTGCATGTCCGAAAACATGACTTTTCTGCCTAAGAAAGAGCTTTTGACGCTCGAAGAGCTGGATCGCATGTGTTCGACCTTTGTGGATCTGGGGGTGCAAAAGCTGCGCATCACCGGCGGGGAACCGCTGGTCCGGCGGGACATCATGACGTTCTTTCGCGCAATGACCCGGCATCTGGAGTCGGGCGCATTGAAGGAGTTGACGCTGACCACCAACGGATCGCAGCTGGAACGTTTTGCCGATGATCTGTTTGCGGCCGGTGTGCGGCGGGTGAATATCTCGCTCGACACGTTGGACGAGCAGAAATTCGCCGATATCACCCGCTGGGGTCGCCTGCCGCAGGTGCTGCGCGGGATCGACGCGGCGCAAAAGGCAGGTCTGCGGGTCAAGATCAACACCGTCGCGCTGAAGGATTTCAACGAGGACGAACTGATCACGCTGGCCGAATGGTGCCACAGCCGTGACATGGATCTGACCTGGATCGAAGTGATGCCGATGGGCGACATCGGCAACGAGGATCGCCTTGGCCAGTATTGGAAATTGTCCGAGTTGCGTCAGACACTTGGACAGCATTACACCCTGACCGACCTGCCCGAAAATTCCGGCGGTCCGGCGCGCTATGTGCGGCTGGAAGAGACCGGCCAGAAGATCGGATTCATCACGCCGCTGACGCATAATTTCTGCGAAAGCTGCAACCGGGTGCGTCTGACCTGCACCGGCGAATTGTTCATGTGCCTGGGGCAGGAAGACAACGCCGATCTGCGGTCGGCCCTGCGCAATCATCCCGGCAGCAATGCCGCGCTGGAAGACGCCATTCGTGCGGCGATCCGGCTAAAGCCCAAGGGGCACGATTTCGACTATTCCCGCCAGTCGGTGGATGGCCGCGTGTCCCGCCACATGAGCCACACCGGCGGCTGATTAACCTTTCCTGAGACAGCGTGCGCGCAACGGCTGGGGTGTTTTGTGCCTCTGGCCGCTGTATGACCTGTTCAACCTACTGAATTTCATCGCTTTTTCCGGATATACCGCTGTATGGAAGGCGTATGGTTTTCGTATGGAAAGCGTATGGGTGCAGTATGGCATCGCGGGGTTCTGGCGGTCTGACCAAGTGTGTGGCCCCTCAGGTTAATGATCCGTGAGATAAGCGCGCAGAGGCCCTGCGGGGGTCGACATGCCCATGGGGAAAGCCGAAGCACGCCCCGCCCGGAATCAAGCCAAAGGCGCCGGGCAGCGCCTGCCCGTCCGGGCGGGCTGGCGCTTTGGTGACGTCAGGGCCTATATCAAGGCAACGACTGACCTTGCAGACATAAAGTTCGCCGCACGACCGATGCACACGCCATCCCACGGGCCGACGCTGCCCGGCTCACGTCACGCTATAGTCTCTGCGGACCGGCTTCATGGCTGGCTGATCTGTCCGCCACTGACCGGCGCGCCCACGCCTGTCGTACTGGGACAGGATGTCGGCAGCCCCCGCGCCACGCGCACGGCGAGATAGGCAAAGGCCTGCGCCTCGAGCATGTCGCCGTCGAGCCCGACGGATTCGACCGGCAGAACCTCGCACTCCAGACCGGCGGCGAGCAGTCCCATCATCACCGGATTGTGCCGCCCGCCCCCCGTCACCAGAAGCCGTGTGGGGGGCGTCGGGCAATGGGCCATACCGCGGATCACCGACCCGGTCGCCATGGCCGTCAGGGTCGCGGCGGCATCGGCGTCAGACAGGTCGCGCACCAGTTCCGGGATCTGCGGGAAATCATCGCGGTCGAGGGATTTTGGCGGCATCCGGTCGAAATATTGCGTCTCAAGGAAGCTGTCGAGGGCCGGTTGATCCACCTGCCCAGTGGCCGCCAGCGCGCCGTCGCGGTCACAGTCCTGCCCACGGCGGCGCGTCATCAGATCATTGATCGGGGCGTTGGCAGGGCCGGTGTCAAAGGCCAGCAGCGCGCCCGGGTCTTCGGGGCGGGCCTTTGACGGATCGATCCAGGTCAGGTTCCCGACCCCGCCGAGGTTCAGAAAGGCGAGAGGTGCGTCGGCCCCGATCCACTTGGCACAGGCGAAGTGAAAGAACGGCGCCAGTGGTGCGCCCTGCCCGCCCTGCGCCACGTCAAGGCTGCGGAAATCCCAGACGACCGGCACCCCCAGCGCCCGGGCCAAAGCCTGACCATCGCCCAGCTGATGGGTGCCGCGCCCGCCGGGATCATGGGCCAGGGTCTGACCGTGAAAACCGGCGATGGCCGCGCCGGGAAACTGCCCCAACGCCTGAACATGCGCCGATTGCACCACGCTCAACGCCTGCTCCAGCCCCGGCCCGGGCCAGCGGCCAAGGGCGGCGCGCAGCACCTCGCGTTCGCCATCGCTATAGGCGCGATAGCCCGAGGTGCCGAAATCGGTGATCACCTCTCCGTCGGTGCGCAGCAGCGCCGCATCCACCCCGTCCAGCGAGGTGCCCGACATCGCCCCCAACGCCCAGACCGCATCCTTGCCCAACATGCCTATGCCCTTTGTATTTTTGGCGCGCGTTTTGGTCCGAAAACCGGTTCCCACTTTTCGGAACGCGCTTGTTTGTCTTAACGCGCGTTTTGTCCCGAAAACCGGTTCCCACTTTTCGGAACGCGCTTGTTTGTCTTAACGCGCGTTTTGGTCCGAAAACCGGTTCCCACTTTTCGGAACGCGCTTTATAGCTACCGCCAATCTTAAAGGGGACCAACCATGACCTACCATCCCAAATCGGACTTCATGCGTGTCATGATGGAGCGCGGCTTTCTGGCTGACTGCACCGATTATCAGGGCCTTGACGAGGCGCTGATCCAAGGGGTGGTGCCGGGCTATATCGGCTTTGATGCGACGGCAAAGTCGCTGCATGTCGGATCGCTGATCCAGATCATGATGCTGCGCTGGTTGCAGAAAACCGGCCACCAGCCGATCACCCTGATGGGCGGCGGCACGACCAAGGTGGGCGATCCGTCGTTCCGTTCCGATGAACGCCCGCTGCTGACGCCCGAGCAGATCGCCGACAACATCGACGGCATCAAACAGGTCTTCGCCAAATATCTTGACTATGATCGCGCCGAAACCCCGGCGCTGATGCTGAACAATGCCGAATGGCTGGACCAGCTGAACTACCTTGATTTTCTGCGCGACATCGGGCGGCATTTTTCGATCAACCGGATGCTGAGCTTTGAATCGGTCAAGTCGCGGCTGGACCGCGAACAGTCGCTGTCGTTCCTTGAATTCAACTACATGATCCTGCAAGCCTATGATTTCCTTGAACTGAACCGCCGCTATGGCTGTCTGGTGCAGTTCGGAGGATCGGATCAGTGGGGCAATATCGTCAATGGTATCGACCTGACGCGCCGGGTGCTGGATCATCAGATCTTTGGACTGACCACGCCGCTGCTGACCACCAGCGACGGCAAGAAGATGGGCAAATCGGCGGATGGGGCGGTCTGGCTGAATGCCGATATGCGTAGTCCTTATGAATTCTGGCAGTTCTGGCGCAACACCACCGATGCGGATGTGGGCCGGTTCCTGAAGCTGTACACCGAACTGCCGGTCGAAGACTGTGACCGGCTGGGTGCGCTGCAGGGGTCCGAGATCAACGAGGCCAAGATCGTGCTGGCCAATGAGGTCACCACCCTGTGCCACGGGGCCGAAGCCGCGGCCGCCGCCGAGGCGACATCGCGCGAGGTGTTCGAACACGGCGGCACCGGCGACGATCTGCCGACGTTGGAGCTGAGCGCCGGTGAGTTGTCGGAGGGCATTTCCATCGTGCAGGTGCTGGTGCGCGCGGGTCTGGCAAAGTCGGGCAAGGAGGCCAAGCGCCTGATTTCCGAGAATGGCGCGCGGCTGGATGATGAGCCGCTGACCGACGCGGGGATGATGCTGGACGCCGGTGCCCTGAGCCAGCCGCTGAAGCTGAGCGCGGGCAAGAAGCGTCACGCGCTGGTCAAGCTGGCCGACTGACACGGGCGGGGGCGTTTGCGCGCCCCCTGCTCTTGTCAGATACGCGAAATTGGCCGCCAGTTCAGAACAGCAGCTGCACCAGCGCAATCACCACAAATGGCAATGACAGAACCGAGGCCAGCAGCAGCGCGGCCCCGAGGGTATAGCGTGGGCGGCGCGCGGACGGCCCTTTGGCGGTGGATTCGGTCATCCGGGCATTAACCGGTAAGAAACTTGTCACATGGTTAATGAGGTATGGATGATCTGCCCCTGCCCCTGCCGCAATCCCCGGAATTCGCCCGCACCTGCGCGGCGCTTGGCCTGCCGCACCGATGCCACGATGAGGACGCAGCCGTCTGGCAGATCCAGTCGCGCCGCCTGCCGGTGCTGGGACAGGTCGATCTGCTGTCGCGCGGGCCGGTGTGGCGCGATCCGTCGGATACAGCGGGTTGGCTGCGCGGTGTTGGTGCGATGCAGCGTGGGCGGCCGCTGATCCTGAATGCTGACGGGCTGTCGGGAACTGAGCTGCGCGCGGCCGGGTTCTGGCCGCTGGTCACGCCGGTGACGCTGGCGATGCTGCGCCTTGGGCCGGAAGCCGCGATGCGGGCCGCGCTGCGGCAGAAATGGCGCAACCGGCTGAACCGGGCGGAACAGGCTGGGCTGAAGCTGGATTGGAGCGAGCTGGCGGGGGATCGTGATCACTGGCTGTTGCAGGCCGAAGAGGCGTTGCAGAAACACCGCGGCTATCGCGGATGGCCGCCGACCCTGTTGCGGGCATTCGGGGCGGCGAATCCGGGCAAGGCGCGCATCGTCACCGCGCGGCGGAACGGGCATCCTGTGGCGGCGGCGCTGTTCCTGTGTCACGGCGCGATGGCGACCTATCAGATCGGCCAGAGCCTGCCCGAAGGGCGGCGACTGAATGCCATGAACCTCGTGCTGTGGGAAGGTATGCGCGACCTTGCGGCGCGCGGCCACAGCCTGCTCGACCTTGGAACGCTCAATGCTGACGATGCGCCGGGCCTTGCGCATTTCAAGCTGGGGACCGGGGCCGATGCGGTGGTTCAGGGCGGCACATGGCTGTATCACCGGGCGCTTGCGCCAGTGGCCCGCCGTCTGCCGAAGTTTTTCGCCGCCTGAGCCGGAGATTGCCGGGAGTTGCGGTTCATCTGCCCGTGAATATCAGCCATGTCGTGAAACTGAGCCGGGTGTCGACCAGTGTCAGGCGCGCATTCAACAGGTTCGGCGGAAAAGGCTGAACTGGAAGGACTGAGTTTTGCCCCATGGGGTTTGATGCAGATGGGGGCGATGCGCCACAAGTTCGAAGCCTTCGCCAAGCACTTCAGCAAGGTCTGTCGGACTGTATCGGGCCACCGGAAAACCACTGCATGTCTCCGGCCCGTCTGGCGCAAAGGTGGCAATGATCGCATGGCCGCCGTTGCCCAAGCCCCGCGCAAGGCTGTCCAGATAGGCCGCGCGCTCGGGTGCATCGACGAGGAAATGGAACACTGCCCTGTCGTGCCACAGATCGTACTGGCGATCAGGGGTCCAGGAGGTGATGTCCGCCGGGATCCATGTCACTGACTGACCGGGCTGTCCCAGCTGATCCCGGGCTGTATTCAGGGCGACCTGCGACAGATCGAGAACTGTCACGTCGCGAAGCCCCATGGAAAGCAAGGCTGCCGCAAGTCGGGACGTCCCGCCGCCGATATCGATGACGGAAGACGCCGCAGTGACGCCAGCCATCGCGATCAGCTCAAGCGAGAGCTTTGCCTCAGCCTGATGCCAACTCAACTGGGCCTCGGACTTCTGGTCATAGACGGTGTCCCAGTGTGTCTTTCTGTCGACTGTCATGTCTGTGCGCTCTCTCAGATCATCGTGACGCATGGAACCTGGGACAGGACCGCATGACGTCAGCGTAACGACAGTGTACCGCGTTCATATTCATAAAGTGAAATGTTTTCTGCATGCGCCACTTGCACCGCTTGCGTGCCTCATTTTGCCGTTTTTGGTTCCGAAAAGGCACTATTGGCCGGTTTCGCCCAAAAACAGGCGACCAGCACAGTTTGGCGACATGGCGTAATCGTTGGGGGGGTCGTGTTCGACCAGAGGCCGCAAACGCGACGGGGGCAGCCCCCCATCGCGTCAGTATCATCCGCGCAGGCGTCAGTCGGTGACGCGCACTGCGGTCATGCGGTCGGGTGCGCCGATAACGGCGCCATTGGCACCGGTGCCGCGCTTGATTGCGTCGACCAAATCCATGCCCTCGGTCACTTCACCCACAACGGTGTACTGACCGTTGAGGAAATCGCCCGGGGCGAACATGATGAAGAACTGCGAATTGGCCGAATCCGGATTTTGCGAACGGGCCATGCCGATCACGCCCCGTGCAAAGGGGATATCCGAAAATTCCGCCGCGATGTCAGGCAGATCAGATCCGCCCATCCCGGCCATGCGGGCATCTTCGCCTTCCTTGCCGTACTGAACATCGCCAGTCTGGGCCATGAAGCCGTCGATCACGCGGTGAAAGGAGATGCCGTCATAGGCGCCCTGTTCGGCCAGCGTGGTGATCTGGGCGACGTGGTTGGGGGCGACATCCTCGAACAGATCGATGGTGATGGTGCCGTTCGCCTCGCCCGCGATGTCGATCTGAAGACCGGTGGCCAGCGCAGGGCTGGCAACCAGTGTCAGAGCCAGAGCGAGCTTATGCATCTGCATCTGCCGCCACCTTGACCGAAATCATGCGGTCGGGGTTCACGGGCGGTTCGCCCTTGGCGATGGCATCAACGTGTTCCATGCCCGAAATCACGCGGCCATAGACGGTGTACTGACCGTTGAGGAAGTTGTTGTCGCTGAAGTTGATGAAGAACTGCGAATTGGCGGAATTCGGGTTCTGGCTGCGCGCCGCACCAATGGTGCCACGGTCATGCGGCAGTTTGGAAAACTCGGCCGGCAGATCGGGGTGTTCGCTGCCGCCGGTGCCGGCTGCGCGCAGGTTGAAATCATTTTCCATGTTGCCGTTGGCCACATCGCCGGTCTGGGCCATGAAGCCCGGGATCACGCGGTGAAAGCAGACGTTGTCATAGGCACCGGCGCGGGCGAGGGTTTTCATCCGCTCGACGTGCTTGGGGGCGACGTCGGGCAGCAGTTCGATTGTGACGGTGCCGTCCTTCAGTTCCAGAAGGATGGTGTTTTCGGGGTCTTTGATATCGGCCATGTCATACTCCGTTGATTTGAACTTGGCCCACTAGGTAATGCGCGCGCCGCCGAATGCCAAGGTGGTGGATTGACCTCTCGGGCGGGGTCCGTCAAACCTGCGACCGAGAAATTTAGGAGGGTATCATGGCCTGGAAGACACTGGATCAGATGGAATTGAACGGCAAACGCGTGCTGGTGCGGGTCGATATCAACGTTCCGATGAAAGACGGGCAGGTCACCGATGCCACCCGGATTGAACGGATTGCCCCGACGATTGCGGATATTCTGGCCCATGGCGGGATGCCGGTGCTGCTGGCGCATTACGGTCGTCCCAAGGGACAGGTCGTCCCCGAAATGAGCCTGCAACAGCTGGTACCGGCGCTGGAAAGCGTATTGGGCGTGCCTGTTGTCTTTGTCGCCGATTGCGTGGGTCCTGCGGCCGAGGCGGCGGCGGGTGCCTTGCAGCCCGGTCAGGTGCTGCTGCTGGAAAACACGCGTTTCCATGCGGGCGAGGAAAAGAACGATCCAGATCTGGCCGCCGGCATGGCGACGCTGGGCGACATCTATTGCAACGACGCGTTTTCGGCGGCGCACCGGGCGCATGCCTCGACCGAGGCGCTGGCGCGGCTGCTGCCGTCCTGCGCGGGCCGTCTGATGCAGGCCGAGCTGAGCGCGCTGGAAAAGGCGCTGGGGAATCCGCAGCGCCCGGTTCTGGCGGTTGTGGGCGGTGCGAAGGTGTCGACCAAGCTGGAACTGCTGAGCAACCTTGTGGAAAAGGTCGACATTCTGGTGATCGGCGGCGGGATGGCGAATACCTTTCTTGCGGCGATGGGGCTGGATGTGGGCAAGTCGCTGTGTGAACACGACATGACCGACACCGCGAAAGAGATTGCCGACAAGGCGGTCAAATCCGGCTGCGAGATCCTGCTGCCGCGTGATGTGGTGGTGGCCTGGGAGTTCAAGGCAGGGGCCGAGAACAAGGTGGTCAAGGCCGAGGAATGCCCGGCGGATGCGATGATTCTGGATGCGGGTCCGGATTCGGTGTTCCATGTGGGTCAGGCGCTGGAACGTGCCAAGACGCTGATCTGGAACGGGCCGCTGGGGGCGTTCGAAATCGCGCCCTTCGATGCGGCGACCAATGCGGCTGCGGCCCATGCGGCCAAACTGTCGCGTGAAGGCAAGCTGGTGTCGGTTGCCGGTGGCGGTGACACGGTCGCGGCGCTGAACAAGGCGGATGCGGCCAAGGATTTCACCTATATCTCGACCGCCGGGGGTGCCTTCCTTGAGTGGATGGAGGGCAAGACCCTGCCGGGTGTTGCGGCCCTAAGCTAAGACCTGCGGGAATTCCCCTGCGGGGGGATTCCCACAGCGGCCCGGTTATGCCATACTGCGCGGGCGCGCCCGTCAGAGGCGCATCCGTGAGGCACGTTCATGAGCATTCTTCGTACCCCCCCGGCGCTTGGCGCGCTGGTGTTCTTTGCGATCACCTTCAGCCTTGGGGCCTATTTCACCTTTGCCGCCGTTCAGGGCGACTTTGGCGTGTTCCGGCGTGCCGAGATCACCGTGGAATCGCAGCATCTGGCCGAAGAATTGCGCGAGGTGCAGGCCGAAGTGGCGCGGATGGAGAACCTGACCACGCGACTGTCTGACGACTACCTCGACCTTGATCTGCTGGATCAGCAGGCGCGGGATGTGCTGGGCCTGATGCGCGCGGACGAGATTACCGTTCGCTAGATCGGTCGCGGCGTCAGTCGGCATCCTCGATCGAAATCTGCGGGCGTTCCCCGCCAAGGCCGGCAAAGGCCAGCTGGCGGCAGGAAAAGACGATGATCTGCTGGTCTGCCGCGACGCGGTTCAGGGCGGTGAACATCTTTACGATGCGGTCGTCGTCGGAATAGACCAGCGCATCATCCAGGATGATCGGCAGATGCTGGCCGCGCCGCGCGAACAGCCGGGCAAAGGCCAGCCGGGTCAAAATCGCGATCTGTTCCTGTGTGCCGCCCGAGAGGGTGTCAAAGGCCTCGACCTCGCCCCCCCGGCGCAGGGCACCGGGCATCAGGCTGTCGCTTTCCCAATCCAGTCCCGCGTCGTCGTGCAGGATGCGCAGCAGCGGGCGAAGTTCGGCCTGAACCGGTTCGAAATACGCCTCGCGCGCGCCGTCGCGGGCAGTTTCCAGCGCATCGCGCAGGCGGGTCAGGCCCGCGACTTCGGCCTCATACCTTGCGGCGGTGGCGCGGGCGGTTTCCAGCGCCTCTTTCACCTCGTCACGGCGTTCCTCGATCCCCTCATCGGCGCGGGTGTCGATGCGGGCCGACAGGTCAGCGCGACGTTCGGCCAGTTGCGCGCGGCGTTTGCGGGCGCCGTCAAAGGCGGCTTCGGCGCGTTTGAGATTGGCAAGGGCGGTGGCGGCGTCGGGGGCGTCTGTTTGCAGGGCGATGAGCGCGTCCGTGAGGGTCTGAACTGTGGACTGCGCCGCCGTGGCTGTCGCGGCCAGAGCCGTGGCGCGGTCTGTGCGGGTTTCCATCGGACCGGCCTGTGCGTCGGCGCGGTCCCTGTCGCTGCGCGCAGAGGTCAGCGATGCCTCGGCGGAGGCAAGGGTTTCGCGGGCGGTGGCGACCTTTTCGCTGCACTGGGTCAGGCGGGTGCGGGCCGTGGATTCGGTGGTCTGGGCGATGTCGAGTTCGGGCTGGATCGCGTCGCCCATGCGCGGGGGCGTTTCGGGGGCGGCGTCCAGAACGCCACGCGCGCGGGCCAGCGCCTGTTCCAGCGCATCGGTGCCCTGTGGTGCCAGCGTACGCAGCATTTCGTCGGCAAGATGCGCGGCGTTTTCATCGGTTTGACGCGTCTGGGCGTTTTGACGTGCCTCTGCCAGCGTCTGCGCGGCGCAAGCGTTCAGGGCGGTGGTTTCGGCAATGAGAGCCGCAGCCAGCGCGGTTTGGGCGTTTTCCCCGGTGCCGTCCGATGGCAGGTCGAACCTGAGCGATCCGATCCCCGGCATGGTGATTTCGGTGCCGTCTTGCAGGGGAATGGCCGTGTCGCCCGGCAGTGGTTCCCCGGCGATGGTCAGCTGCTGTGTGCCGCTGTAGCGGATCGTCACATGGGCGGCGCGGGCGGCGGCGGCGTGGCCTAGCTGGGCGGCTGTGGCCACGGCGGTTTCTGCCGCTGTGAGGTTTGCCGCTGTGGCGGGGTTGTCGGCGATGCGGGCCTGCGCCTGTGCCCGGGCGGTGGTGTGGGCGCGGGCCTGTTTCAGGGTCTGTTCGAGCCGGGCGATGTCATCCCGGGCGCGCTGTGCCCCGGCCGCGCGGTCGGCCAGTGCCAGCTCATCGCGCAGGTTCTTGGTGATGCCTTCGGCGGTGGTCAGCGCGGCGCGGGCCTGGGTTTCGGCCTCGCGTGCCTTGGTCAGTTGCGTGGCGGCGGCGGTGCGGCGGGTTTCTGCATCGGTGAGGGTCTGGGTTGCCGCCTTCGCCGCAGTCATGGCCTGTGTCAGGGTCGCGCTTGCGCGTGTCGCCTCGGTCAGTTGCAGGGTCGCGATGTCGCGTTCGCGTTGGGCGGCTGTCACCTTTTGCGCGTGGCTTTCGGCGGCCTGTGCGGCGGCGCGGGCGGTTGATACGTCGCGATCACGGCGGGCCTGTTCGGCGGGGTCGTCAAGGCGGCGAAGTTCATCCTCGGCCGCGCGGCGTTCGTTCAGCGCCCCGTCAAGTTCGGCGCACTGGCGTTCCAGCAGGTCGAGTTCGGTTTGCAGATCGCGGGCGGTATCGACCGCCTCTTTCCACGGGCCACGCGGGGCGAGGGTTTTTCCGGTGGCGATCTGGCCGAGATCGTCAAGGCAGCGGCGCAGGATACGGTCCATCGTGCGCCCGCCGGTGACCTGATCAATCTCGCCCGCGACGGAACTGAGCAGATCGCGGCGCACCTCGGTCAGGCGGTCGCGTTCGGTGGGTTTGGCATCGGCGGGTTCAAGGCCGACAACCCCCTGCCGGACCCAGAGCAGCCCGGTCGGCCCGTGATCGGCGGGGCCGATGTGGCGGGTCAGCCAATCTTCGGCCTCACCATCCCGGGCGATCACGGTGCCGTGGGACAGGTCGGTGACGCTGGCACCCTTTTGGGTCAGAAAGCGTTTTTCGATAGTATAGCGCGCGCCGTCCACGTCGATATCGGCGCTGATGCGCACGGCACCGCCGGCGTGGGGGCGCAGCGACTGGATGCCCTTTCCGGTGGCTGTGTGCTTTTCAAAGAACACGGCGTGCAGGGCGTCAAAGAAGGTGGATTTGCCGAATTCGTTGGCCTCGGAGACCACGGTGATGCCGTCGCCGATGTCGCGGATGGTGACGCGTTTGCCGCCGAATTTGCGCACGTTGTGCAGGGTAAGGGCGCGGATCTTCATTTCAGCTCCTGCGCATAGGAATAAAGCCGACGCAGCGCCATTGCGGCGGCGGGGTCGGTGTCGGCGGCTTTGGCCAGTGCTTCGGCGGCGTCGCGCACCGCGCCACGGTCGTCGATCTGCGACAGGTCGGTGAGGTCGTGGGTCACGGCAAGGGCGGTGAGGTCACTGTCGGCCCACAGGAAATCCGGGGTCACGTCAGTGATGGCCTGCACAAGGGCTGCATTGGCGGCCAGCCCTGTGTGGCCCGTGGGGCGGATGTCGATCAGCGTGCGGTCCCGCCGGGCAAGGTCCGGCAGGGTGTCAGCGAGCCGCTGGGCGGCGTCGTCACCATCGAGCAGGTCGAGCATCGGGCGGTGCCATGCGATCTCGCCGGTTTCGACCTCCTGCACCACGGGGCGGGCACCCTGCCCCGCGACCGTAACCAGCAGCGCGCCGGCCGGGCGGTGCGGTTTGAAGCTGTCGGGTTCCGGGGTGCCGGAATACCATGTGTTGGGCGTGACTTCGATGCGCCCGTGCCAGTCGCCAAAGCCGAGATAGTCGAGCCCTGCGCGCGCCGCCCGGTCGGGGGCGATGACGCCGCTGCCGGTATCGGACAAGTTGTCCGCCCCGGCGAATTCGCGGATCGAGCCATGGGCGAGGCCGATGCGGATGGCCGTGCCGGTGTCCGCGCTGTCCATCCATTCTGACAGGTCGCGGCCCGGTGCCTTGGCGGTGCAGGGCGCGGGCAGCAGCATCGCAGCGTCGCCCATGGGCATCGGGACCGGTTCCAGCGCCAGTATCACGTTCTGCGGGCGTTCGCGGGCCAGCACGGCCCAGATTTCGGACGCCTTGAGGTGGTCGTGGTTGCCGGGCATCAGCACCCAGGTCAGATCCGGGGCGGCGGCCATGGCGTTCATCGCCTGACGCAGGGTGCTGCGCTGGGGCGTTTCGGCATCAAAGGTGTCGCCTGCCAGCAGGATATGGGTCGCGCCCCCTGCCCGCGCCGCATCGGCAAGCCGGGCGATACAGTCCTGCCGGGCCTGACGCAGGCGGTGGCGGACATCCTCGGGGAAGCGGCCAAAGGGTTTGCCAAGGTGCAGGTCAGAGGCGTGGAGAAAGCGGATCATGCGCCAGTCTTTCGGTCGGGTGGGATAGGCATTGCCGCAGTGGCGGCCCTGCGGGGGGGTGATTGGAATTGGCATCTTAGGGCGCGCGGCGGGTCGGCGGAAGGCCATTTTCCGACGCGCTGTCCGGGGGCGGTATACAGGATGCGGGCGGCGCCGCGATGCCAATCGGGACGGATCTGGATCTGTGCGGGTTTGCGGGGCCGAAGCCGGGTGTCGGTGTCGTTGTCGGTGGTCAGCAGGCCTGTGGGTTGCCACTGTTATCGTATCCGATAATTGACAGTATTGGATACGATGTTATGAGAGCGAGGGATTGGATACGATTTTGCGTCACGACGGTATCCGATTGATAGAGGAATGCAGGCATTGAACGGCATGAGTGACAGCAAGACGACCCTGACCGACGCGGTGCATGATCTGCTGCGCCGGGCGATCATCGAACAGGCGCTGAAACCCGGCATGCGCCTGCCCGAGGACACTGTGGGCGAACAGTTCGGGGTCAGCCGTACCATCGTGCGACATGCCCTTGTGCGGCTGGAAAATGAGGGGCTTGTTGTGACCCGTCGAAACCGGGGGGCCTTTGTGGCTGAGCCGTCGCGCGAGGAGGCGCAGCAGATTTTCGAGGTGCGTCGCTGTCTGGAAAACGAAGTGATCCGAATGCTTTGCGCCCGGATGCCGGACAATGGATATGACCAGCTTGAGGCGCATGTCCGCCGTGAACTGGCGACGAAGGGCAAGGATGGGCCGGTGTCCATTCGTCTTGCCGGTGAATTCCACATTTTGCTGGCCGATCTGACCGGGAATGATGTGCTGGCGCGCTATGTGCGCGAGGTGGTGCTGCGCTGTTCGCTGATCATGTCGATGTATGCGCGCAGCCATTCGTCGGACTGCGCGGTGGATGAACATTCCCGGATCATCGAATCCATCCGCGCGGGGGACCACACCCGCGCCATCGAAATCATGGGTCATCATCTGGGCGCGGTCGCAGGCCGGGCCGATCTGATCCCCGCACCTGACAACATCCAGTCGATCCTGTCACATTACCGAAAGGAACTGCCCCTGTGAGCCGCAGCCACCACGAGCTTGATTTTTCCGCCCTTTCGCCGCGCGAGGCCTACAAGGTGATGATCGGCACCATCCTGCCCCGCCCGATCGCATGGGTCACGACGATTTCGCCGGATGGGGTGGTGAACGCCGCGCCCTATTCGTTTTTCAACTGCCTGTCGGCTGATCCGCCGATCCTGGCGCTGGGGGTCGAAAACAAACCGGACCGGAGCTTCAAGGACACGGCCTATAACATCCGCATGACCGAATGTTTTACCGTCAACATCGTGGACCGCGCCAATGTCGAGGCGATGGCGGCCACCGCCGCCGGGTTTGCGCCGGATGTGGACGAGTTGCAGATGGCCGGTCTGACAGCCAGTCCCGGCGTCAAGGTCGCCTGCCCGCGCATCGCCGAGGCACCGGTGGCCTTTGAATGCGAGCGTTACCTGGGGATCGAGGTCAGTTCCGCACGCGAAATCATTCTGGGACGGATCGTCATGGCGCATATCCGCGAGGATATTCTGGACCCGGCGACGCATTATTCCGATCACGCGCGGCTGGATGCCATCGGGCGGATGGGCGGCAATGGCTATGCGGGAACGCTGGATTATTTCGACCTGCCCACGCCCTCTGTCGATGAGGTGCTGAGCCGTCAGCCCAAGTGAGCAGCTGTCGGCGGTGGGCAGAGCAGGACCGTCGGCGGGGCGTACCCGCCGACGGGAGGCAGATCAGGAGGCGACGCAATCCGCGAAGTAATGGATCGTGCCGTCGGTGCCGACCTCTTGCACCAGACCGTGGATGTCGGTTTCAAACCCTGGGCATTCGTGGGCGAAGGCGCGGTTGAAACGCAGGTATTCGACGATCTTGCGGTTGAACACCTCGCCCGGGATCAGCAGGGGAATGCCCGGCGGATAGGGGGTGACGAGGCTGGTGGTGATACGGCCCTCAAGTTCGTCGATCGGCACGCGCTGGGTGGTGCGCTGCGCGATATGCGAAAACGCATCCGTAGGCTTCATCACCGGGGTATGATCGCTGAGGTACATGTCGGTGGACAGGCGGGCGACGTCATATTTGGCATAGAGCGTATGCACATGCTGGCAGAGGTCGCGCAGGCCCATGCCCTCATACCGGGGATGCTTGGCGCAGAATTCCGGCATGGTCCGCCACATCGGCTGGTTCTTGGCGTGGTCGTCCTTGAACTGCTGCAAGGCCGTCAGAAGCGAGTTCCAGCGGCCCTTGGTGATGCCGATGGTGAACATGATGAAGAAACTGTAGAGGCCGGTCTTTTCCACCACGACGCCGTGTTCGGCGAGGTATTTGGTGACGATCGACGCCGGGATGCCGTCGGTTTCAAACAAGCCGTCCATGTTCAGGCCGGGGGTGATGATCGTCGCCTTGATCGGGTCGAGCATGTTGAAGCCCGGCGCCATGTCGCCAAAGCCGTGCCATGCCTCCTTGTTGTCGAGCGGCTGCACGCCGTCGGCATCGGTGCGTTTCAGCACCCAGTCATCGGTGCTACCGACACCTTCTTCGGCGAGGTCATCCGGGCCCCAGACCTGAAACCACCAGTCGCCTTCGCCGTATTCTTCGTCGACCTTGCGCATGGCGCGGCGGAAATCGAGCGCCTCCATGATGCTTTCTTCGACCAGAGCCGTGCCGCCCGGAGGTTCCATCATCGCGGCCGCCACATCGCACGACGCGATGATCGAATATTGCGGGCTGGTCGAGGTGTGCATGAGGTAGGCTTCGTTGAACAGATGCCGGTCGAGTTTGGTGTCCTGGCTGTCCTGCACCAGAACGTGGCTGGCCTGCGAGATGCCTGCCAGCAGCTTGTGGATCGACTGGGTGGCATAGGTGACCGAATGCTTGGTCTTGTCCCGCTTGCGGCCCATGGCGTGGTAGGTGCCATAGAAGTTGTGGAACGCGGCGTGGGGCAGCCAGGCTTCGTCAAAGTGCAGGTTTTCCACATAGCCATCAAGCAGACCCTTGATGGTTTCGGTGTTGTAAAGCACGCCATCATAGGTCGATTGCGTCAGCGTCAGGATACGCGGCTTGACCGTATCGGCATCGATATGCGCCAGCAGCGGATTGGCACGGATCTTGTCGCGGATCGATTCAATGCTGAATTCGCTTTGGGGGATCGGGCCGATGATGCCGTAGTGGTTGCGCGTGGGTTTCAGGAACACCGGGATTGCGCCCGTCATGATGATGCTGTGCAGGATCGACTTGTGACAGTTGCGATCCACCACAACGACATCGCCGGGGGCGACGGTGTGGTGCCAGACCATCTTGTTGCTGGTCGAGGTGCCGTTGGTCACAAAGAAACAGTGATCCGCGTTGAAGATCCGCGCGGCGTTGCGTTCGGATGCGCCTATGGCGCCGTTGTGATCCAGCAGCTGGCCCAGTTCTTCGACGGAATTGCAGACATCGGCGCGTAGCATGTTTTCACCGTAGAACTGGTGATACATCTGCCCGATGGGCGATTTCAGGAAGGCGACGCCGCCCGAATGCCCCGGACAGTGCCAGGAGTAGGAGCCGTCTTCGGCATAGTTCAGCAGCGCCTTGAAGAACGGCGGCTTGATGCCCTCAAGATAGCTCTTGGCCTCGCGGATGATGTGGCGGGCGACGAATTCCGGCGTATCCTCGAACATGTGGATGAAGCCGTGCAGTTCGCGCAGGATGTCGTTGGGCAGATGGCGCGAAGTCTTGGTTTCGCCGTAGATGTAGATCGGCACATCTTCGTTCTTGCGCCGCACTTCCTGAATAAAGCTGCGCAGGTTGACGACGGCGGGGTCAAGGTCCGGCCCGGGGCTGAATTCTTCGTCATCGATCGAGAGGAGAAAGGCACTGGCGCGCGACTGCTGCTGGGCAAATTGCGAAAGATCGCCGTAGCTGGTCACGCCCAGCACTTCGAACCCTTCGCTTTCGATGGCCTCTGCCATCGCGCGGATCCCGAGGCCCGAGGAGTTCTCGGAACGGAAATCTTCATCGATGATGACGATGGGAAAGCGGAATTTCATGTCTTTTTCCTCCGGAGAGACAGTGACCGTGACAGCCCCGATGCGGGTTGGTCAGGTTCAGAATCCGAACCTGTTTGTTTCTGTTCAGGCGGGCGACGTCAAGGGCCGCCGACAGGACAGGGCCGTTTGACGCGCGGTGGCCCGCAGGCAAAACGCCGCTTTTGAAACTGATCTTGCCCGGGTTTTGGAGGGCCTTTTGCAGTTCCGTTTGTGACCGTTCAAGAGGCACTGGGCGCAGCTCTGGGCGGGTTTCTGCCGTCGTCCAAAAATATTTCTTGTTTTTTAACGAATATCGTCAAGAAATTGAGATGCTTTGATTGAAAATTGAAGCCCATGATAACAAAAAACCGAGGGACGCATGAGCGTGAAAAACGCCACACCGTCATTGCGCAAACTGAGCAGTCTTTGCGTTTTGCTACTACTCTGTGCCGCCTGTTCCGGGACGGCACCCACAGTTTCCACCCAGTCGTCGCGCGTCAGTCTTGATCCGGCGCGGCAGGCGATGGCGATTTCCGAGGCCAAGGCCCTGCGCGCCAAGGGCCAGCGCGTCTGGTGCGTGCCGTTTGCGCGCAACGTCAGCGGCGTCGAAATCCGTGGAAATGCCGAAACATGGTGGGCCAAGGCGCGCGGGTTGTACGACCGGGGTGACGAACCCGCAGTCGGCGCGGTGATGGCGTTCAAGCCGACCGGCGGTATGCCCATGGGCCATGTCGCCGTGGTGTCGCAGGTTGTCTCGCCCCGCGAAGTGCTGGTCGATCACGCCAACTGGAGCCGCAACGAAGTGTCCCTGAAGATGCCGGTGATCGATGTGTCCGAGCGCAATGACTGGTCGGCGGTGCGTCTGGCCAGCCAGCCCAGCGCATTCGGCAGCGTCTATCCGGTCAACGGTTTCATCTATCCCGCCAGCAAGAGCTGAGTGTTCTTCCCCGGGTGCCAGCCGCGTCCGGGGAGTCAGATCGCCGGACGGGTCAGGACGCCATAGCGCGCATAGTCCCGGTAGAGCGGGCGAAATGTCAGCGCCATCCCCTGCTCCTGCGCAATATCCTGCATACGCTCCAGCAGATCGCGGCGTGGCGTGACATGGAAGCGCGACAGCCAGTGGTGCAGGCCCCGGCGGAACCAGCGCGGCAGTTTGTCCTGATCCCCGAAATCAACCACATGCAGTTCCCCGCCCGGGCGCAGTTGCTGCGCCGCGTGACGCAGGGCGCGGCCCCAGTCTGGGATCATCGACAGGCTGTAGGACATCACCACACGGTCAAACCCGCCTGCCCCGAACAGCGCATCCCCGTCAAAATCACAGGCATCGGCCCGGGCCAGAACCGCCTGCCCGCCCAGTTTGGAATGGGCCGAGCGCAGCATTTCGTGGGAGATATCAAGGCCGAACAGCGCACAGCCGGGATAGTGCCGCGCGATCCGTTCCAGATTGCGCCCGGTCCCGCAGGCGATTTCAAGCACGCGCGCGCCCGACGGTGGTGCCAGATCTGCCACCAGCCGGTCCCGGCCCAAAAGGTAGTATCGCCGCGTGATGTCATAGAACAGCCGCTGATAGCGGTAAGTGCTGTCCATCAGCGCCGCATGAGCGCGGGTGTCGGTCATCTGCGCTATCCCTGAAACCGGTAGAGGTGGAAGCCGCCATAGATCGCCGAGCGGTCATTCACGAACCCGGTCTGCGAGGCCTTGGCGTCATAGGCCCAGCGGTCCAGCAGCGCGGGCGACAGCCGGCCCGGCAGGATATCGTCGGCCCCGCCGGTGCGAAAGATCACCCGTGCACCGGGGCGTGCGGTGCGGCTGATCTGTTGCCAAAGCGCGTTCAGCTGGGCGTCGTTCATCCAGTCCTGCGCATCCAGCAGCACGTAGGCATCCAGCGATCCGGCGTTTCGTTCACCCAGCAGGTCGGTCATCGAGCGGTTCAGCACGGCGACATTGGCAGCACCCGCCCGGATGGCGGCAAAGTTCTGCGGTTCAAGATAGGGCGGCAGAGATCCGGGACCTATGGGCGCATATTTGCGGCCAAAGGCCTGCCAGGCAAAGTAATTTTCGGCAATCGGGAAATCGCAGGCCAGTTTGCGCACACGTTCCTTGAGCACCGGCAGCACCGCGCCGCCGCCATCAGCGGCCAGCTTGTCATATTGCGCGGGCGGAATCCCGAGACCAAAGAGCGAGGCACGCCGCCGCGCCATCCAGCGCACGGGGCGTGAATCAAGCACCGGCAGGATGCGGTCCTCATAGAACTGCTTCTGCTCATCAAGGCTCTGAGCGTTCAGCAGCGGCGCATATGTCAGCCCGCCCAAGCGCGAAACGACATGCAGCGTGCCGATGAAACGGCCCAGCAGGCCGAAGCGGTGGAACCCGCGTGCAAACAGGGTGATGCGGCGGCGGCCCATGGACCGCCCCTCCCAATAGGCGCGGCTGTCGGCGTCCAGATGCGGCGCGATCAGCAGGTCATAGACGCCGACGTTTGCAGCGCTGTCCGCGCCACCGAAGAAGGCCAGGAAATCCGCCTGGGTGAGGTGCTGCGCCGCCGTGACCTTGAGCCTGCCCAGCGCCACATGCGCGGGTGACAGATCGACCGCCGTGACCGAACCGGGCCGCGCCGTAAGATAGGACATGGCGTTGCATCCACCCGAGGCGATGCAGAACAGGTGTTCGCCTGGCCGCAGGTTCAGCGCGGCCATGTCGACCACGGGATCCTCCCATATCTGGGGATAGACCAGCCCGTGAAACAGGCGGGAAAACAGACGTTCCAGCAGGCCCGTGCGGTTCAACGCGCTGTTCTGGTGCACGGCGGCACCAAGCTGGCGGGGGATGTCGGGGGTATGGATCATGTTATTCACGCCACTTCCTTGTGCTTTGATCTGCCCGCTGGCTGTTTCGGTCTGCTTGCCGCGCCGCGCCGCGCGGTCGGTGCCTGGCGCGCGCGCATTTCGGCGGCCCAGTCGATCAGATGCAGGGTACCGTCCATGGATTCGACCACGGCCGTGCAGCTTTCGACCCAGTCGCCGGTATTGATGTAGTCGAGCCCGTCGATCTGCCGGATGCAGGCGCTGTGGATATGGCCGCAGACGATACCGTCGAACCCCTTGCGGCGCGCCTCATCGGCCAGCACCGCCTCGTATTCACTGATGAAGCTCACGGCCTGCTTGACCTGCTGCTTGGCCCAGTTGGACAGCGACCAATACTGCCCGCCCCAGAGCCGCCTGCCCCGGTTCAGCCAGGTGTTCAGCCAGAGCGCGAATTCATAGGCCCGGTCGCCCAGATGGGCGAGCCATTTGGCATTGACCACAATCGAATCGAACTGGTCGCCATGGGTAATCAGCAGACGGCGCCCATCGGCGGTGACGTGGGGTGCGGTATCCATCACCTCGACCCCGCCGAAATGGGTGCCAAAGTAGTTGCGCAACACCTCGTCATGGTTGCCGGGGATATAGCAGATCCTGACCCCGTCATGGGCGCGCGCCAGCAGGTCCTGCACCACGTCGTCATGGGCCTGCGGCCAGAACCAGCCGCGCCGCAGCCGCCATGCATCGACGACGTCGCCGATCAGGTAGATCGTATCGGCCCGGTTGTGCGACAGGAAGTCCAGCAGCATGCCCGCCTGGCACCCCGATGTACCAAGGTGAACGTCGGAAAGGAATATTGTCCGGTGCTGCACAGATCCGTCCACGCTTTTGCCCTCTTGCCTGAGGTCTTAGCGGGCGCAGGACTCGGAATTGTGACAGGTGTGCATTTCAGGACAGGGCGAGCCGAGCCGGGGGCCCGTGCGCATGTCTGGATTGGGGCCTGCCTGACCGGGATCGGGCGGCGATCATCTTTCTCTAGCGTGCGGATTACACGGACTTTTCACTGACACGGATGGGCCGGGGCCAAAGCATTTTCTTAGATAAGAAAATGCAGCGGAAAATTATGAATTTTCCGGACAAAATTCTTGGAAAGAATTTTTCGCCGCGCCCGGTTCCGACGTTCGGCGCGCTTTACTCGGGCGCGCGGTGGTTTTAGCCTGCAACTGGTTTAACGCTAAACCATCTGACACACCCCGGGGGAGGAACCTGCGCATGGCGGTCCGCAAAAGCACCACGCCAACAGATGTCCCGGCCAAGGTCCTGACTGCCTATTACCGCGACATGCTGATGATCCGGCGGTTCGAAGAGAAGGCTGGCCAGCTCTATGGCATGGGTCTGGTTGGCGGCTTCTGTCATCTCTACATCGGACAGGAGGCGGTCGTCGTCGGGCTTGAGGCCACAGCCAAGGAGGGTGACAAGCGCATAACCTCCTATCGCGATCACGGGCATATGCTGGCCTGCGGGATGGATCCGAACAGGGTGATGGCCGAACTGACGGGACGCGCGGGCGGCTATTCGGGTGGCAAGGGCGGCTCGATGCACATGTTCTCAAAGGACAAGCATTTCTACGGCGGCCACGGCATCGTCGGCGCGCAGGTGCCGATCGGCGCGGGGCTGGCCTTTGCGGACAAATACAAGGGCAACGATAACGTCACATTCGCCTATTTCGGCGATGGCGCGGCCAATCGGGGCCAGGTCTATGAGACCTACAACATGGCCAACCTCTGGGACCTGCCGGTGATCTTCGTGATCGAGAACAACCAGTATGCCATGGGCACCAGTGTCAGTCGCTCCGCCCATGCGCCCTCGCTCTGGGAACGGGGTGCCGCCTATGGCATCAAGGGAGAAGAGGTGGACGGCATGGATGTGCTGGCGGTCAAGGCCGCCGGGGACAAGGCGGTCGCCCACTGCCGGGCTGGCAAGGGGCCCTATATCCTTGAGGTCAAGACCTACCGCTATCGCGGCCATTCGATGTCCGATCCGGCCAAGTACCGCACCCGCGAAGAGGTCCAGAAGATGCGCAGCGAACGTGACCCCATCGATCATGTGCGCGACCTGCTGCTGGGCGGAAAACACGCCAGCGAAGAGGACCTCAAGGCCATCGACAAGGAAATCAAGGGCATCGTCAACGCCAGCGCCGAATTCGCCCGTGAAAGCCCCGAGCCGGATGCAGCCGCGCTCTGGACCGATATCACCGCCGAAGCACAGGCCTGAGGAGAGCGCGATGCCTACAGAGATCCTCATGCCCGCCCTGTCCCCGACGATGGAAGAAGGCACGCTGGCCAAATGGCTGGTCAAGGAAGGCGATGCCGTCACCTCTGGTGACATCCTGGCCGAGATCGAGACGGACAAGGCGACGATGGAATTCGAAGCCGTGGATGACGGTGTGATGGGCACGATCCTGATCCCCGAGGGGACCACCGGGATCAAGGTCAACACCCCTATCGCGGTGCTCAAATCCGGCAGCGACGACAGCGCGAAACCTGGCGGCCGGGCGCCGGCGACCGCCAAGGTCGCCGCGGCTGCCGAGGCGGCCCTGAAAGGGGCCCCCGAGAAGGCCGCCCCCCCGGCCCTTCAGCCCGACTGGCCCGAAGGCACCAGGGTCAAGAGCCAGACCGTCCGCGAGGCCCTGCGCGATGCCATGGCCGAAGAGATGCGCCGCGACGACACGGTTTTCCTGATGGGCGAAGAGGTCGGTGAATATCAGGGCGCCTACAAGATCAGCCAGAACCTGCTCGAGGAATTCGGCTCCAAACGCGTGATCGACACGCCGATCACCGAACACGGGTTTGCTGGTATCGCGGTCGGCGCGGCCTTTGGCGGTTTGCGCCCCATCGTCGAATTCATGACCTTCAACTTTGCCATGCAGGCGATGGACCAGATCATCAACTCTGCGGCCAAGACGCTGTACATGTCCGGTGGCCAGATGGGGGCGCCCATGGTGTTTCGCGGACCCAACGGTGCCGCGGCCCGCGTCGGTGCCCAGCACAGTCAGGATTACGCCGCCTGGTATGCGCATATTCCGGGGCTGAAGGTGGCGATGCCCTATTCCGCATCCGACGCCAAGGGGCTGCTCAAATCCGCGATCCGTGATCCGAACCCGGTGATCTTTCTGGAGAACGAAAACCTGTACGGCCGTGCCTTTGATGTGCCGGTGATGGATGATTTTACCGTCCCCTTTGGCAAGGCGCGGATCTGGCGCGAAGGGTCGGACGTGACTCTGGTGAGTTTCGGCATCGGCATGAGTTATGCCCTGGAGGCCGCTGAAACCCTCGCACAGGATGGTATCAGCGCCGAGGTGATCGACCTGCGCACCCTGCGCCCGATGGACCTGCCCACGGTGATCAGATCGGTGCAAAAGACCAACCGCCTGGTCACCGTCGAAGAGGGCTGGCCGCAGGGGTCCATCGGCAGCTACATCG
Organism: Puniceibacterium sediminis; assembly: GCF_900188035.1. Taxonomy (GTDB): domain Bacteria; phylum Pseudomonadota; class Alphaproteobacteria; order Rhodobacterales; family Rhodobacteraceae; genus Puniceibacterium; species Puniceibacterium sediminis. Next base: position 94,448 of record NZ_FZNN01000012.1, read on the forward strand.
CCTCCGAGGTGATGCAGCAGGCGTTCGACTATCTTGATGCGCCGGTCATCACCTGCACCGGCAAGGACGTGCCGATGCCCTATGCGGCCAATCTGGAAAAGCTGGCGCTGCTCAGCGCGGATGAGGTGGTCGCTGCCGCGAAAAAGGTCTGTTACCGATGACTGGGGTCGAGGTTCTGGGCCGGGACGTGGCGAGCGAGGCCTACCGGGTGCGCGTCGACATGGCCCCGGGCGGTGTCACGGCGCAGGTGCCCGAGGTGCTGATGGAGGGCCTGCGCCCCGGTGACCGGCCCACGCATCAGGAAGCCTATGAATGGATCGCCCGCCATGGTCGCCAGATACAGGCAGCCATTACAGCGTTGCGTGCGGGCCGCACGCCGCGCCTGCCGATGGATCTGATCACGCTGGAGGCGTTCACCGATGCCCGTTGAAATCCTGATGCCGACCCTGTCCCCGACGATGGAGGAAGGCACCCTTGCCAAGTGGCTGGTGAAGGAGGGCGATAGGGTGACGTCTGGCGACGTGATCGCCGAGATCGAGACCGACAAGGCGACGATGGAATTTGAGGCTGTGGATGAGGGCATCCTGGGCGCGCTGCTGGTGAGCGAGGGCACATCGGGCATCAAGGTCAACACCCCCATCGCCACCCTTTTGCAGGAAGGCGAAAGCGCCGCGCAGCCCCCTGTTGCCAAAAAGCCCGTGCCGGAAGCGCCACCCGCCGCAGCCGTTGCGCAGGCCCAGACCGAGGCACCAGTGCCCCGTGCCGAAGGCGAGCGGATCCTGGCATCCCCCCTCGCCCGCCGCATTGCTGCGAAACGCGGGATTGACCTTGGGCAGATCACCGGCAGCGGGCCAAGCGGCCGCATCGTTCGGGCCGATGTGACCGGTGCAGAGGCGACGGAGCGGCCAAACACGACAACACCAGAGGAAGAGGCCCGCGTTGCCATGCCCATGCCCCCACCCGCGCCGACGGGCGCGAGTTTTGACAGCGTCGCGAGGCTTTACGTCGACCGCGCCTATACCGAGGTCACGCTCGACGGGATGCGCAAGGTGATCGCCGCCCGCCTGACCGAGGCCAAGCAGACCATCCCGCATTTCTATCTGCGCCGGAGCATCCGTCTGGACGCGCTGCTGGACCTGCGCAAAGAGATAAATACTCAGCTTGCCGCCCGTGGCATCAAGCTGTCGGTGAATGACTTCATCATCAAGGCCTGCGCGCTGGCGCTGCAACAGGCGCCTGCCGCCAATGCCGTCTGGGCCGGTGATCGCATCCTGCAGCTGGAGCCGTCGGATGTGGCCGTCGCCGTCGCGGTCAGGGGCGGCCTGTTCACCCCTGTGCTACGCGATGCGAATACCAAGAGCCTCTCGACCCTCTCGGCCGAGATGAAGGACCTCGCCTCTCGTGCGCGCGACCGAAAGCTTGCGCCGCACGAATATCAGGGCGGCAGCTTTGCGATCTCAAACCTTGGCATGTACGGGATTGAAAGTTTCGACGCGGTGATCAATCCGCCCCATGGCGCAATCCTCGCCGTGGGCGCGGGCATCCGCAAGCCGGTGGTGTCAGTCGCAGGCGAGATCGAGGTGGCCACTGTCATGTCTGTCACGCTCAGCGTTGATCACCGGGTCATCGACGGCGCGCTTGGTGCCCAGCTGCTCAAGGCGATCGTGCGGAATCTGGAACACCCGGTCACGATGCTGGTCTGAGGCCTGCACTTCATCTGCCGATAAATATTCTGGGGTGAATGGGGGTCCTTCCCTGCAGGACCCCCAAAGGGGCAAAGCCCCTGAATCTGAGCATAAAGCGCGCCCCCAAAGGGGGCGCTCCGCTGGATCAAACCAGTTGGGCGGTCAGGTTTCGCTGTGCAGGATCTGGTCCATGCTGACCGAAGGCTGCGCGCAGCCCGCTTCGCCCACGATCCGGGCAGGCACACCTGCGACGGTTTTGCAGGGCGGGACTTCTTCGAGCACGACAGAACCGGCCGCGATGCGCGAGCAGTTGCCGACCTTGATATTGCCCAGCACCTTGGCACCCGCACCGATCAGGACGCCATTGCCGATCTTGGGGTGGCGGTCCTCTTCTTCCTTGCCGGTGCCGCCCAGCGTGACCGAATGCAGCATCGACACATTGTCGCCCACCACGGCAGTTTCACCGATGACGATGGAATGGGCGTGGTCGATCATGATGCCCCGGCCCAGACGGGCGGCGGGGTGAATGTCGACGCCGAAAACTTCGGAACAGCGCATCTGGAACAGATAGGCCAGATCGCGACGACCCTCGCGCCAGAGCCAGTTGGCGACGCGGTAGGACTGGAGCGCCTGAAAGCCCTTGAAGAACAGCAGCGGCTGCAGGAACCGGTGGCAGGCCGGATCACGTTCATACACCGCAACGATATCGGCGCGTGCGGCCATGGCCAGTTCGGGATCGGATTGATAGGCCTCATCGCAGATTTCGCGCAGGATCTGTTCGGACATCTCGCCCGAAGCGAGCTTGAGCGAGGTGCGATAGGCCAGCGCCCGTTCGATCGTTGGGTGGTGCAGCACCGAATAGTGCACAAGCCCCCCGAGCAGCGGCTCTGCGGCCACGGCATCTTCGGCCTCGTGCATGATGCGGGCCCATACCGGATCGAGTGCGGCGATTTTTGCGCGTGTCTCAGCCATGGCGTCTCTCCTTTGACCCTCAGGTTATAGCAGATAGAGTCGCGACTGGAAAACGCAAAGGGGTGATAGGGATAATCAGCGCGCTGAATGGCCCGAACCGCCAGCCCCGAGTGATGTCGCACATCCCCGGCGTGGCGCGTCGCGTCAATTTGCAAATCACCGCCAATGGCCCGGCTTCAGACCGTCACGGGAACCGAAGTGAACGGCCCCGCCCCGAACCGGGCCGACATCTGGGCCACGGCAATGCTATAGTCGCTGCCCGGTTCGTCCATCGCCTGCATCGCGGCGGTGTAGGTCCAGGCCGGGGTCGTGGTCTGAGCCTCGCGCAGGATCGTGTCGTCGCGCAGCACCCGGATCAGATAGCGTTCGCTTTCCTCACCAAGGGGCACCTCTTCCAGATCCCAGCTGTCGCCTTCGATCCGGGTGCGCCGGATCCAGCTGACGGCCAGATCGCCATCAAGGCGGCGCGCCGTCAAAGACACGGGGCTGTAGGGCCGCAGGCCGATGCCGTCAAAGGCGTGCGTTTCGTACAGATAGGCCGGATCATCAATGGCGCGCTGCGCCGGACCAATGCGGAAATGCCGGGACAGGCGGCGGTTCGACGCCGCAAGCGCGATTTGCTGCGGCACGCCGTCCAGCAACACCACCTGCGACCCTGCGGGCCACACCGGGGGCTGAATGCCGTCGGTGCCAAGCTGACCCCGCAGCCGGTGGCTGAGCAGCCAGGTATCCGCGCCGGTCATCACCGCATCGCGAAACTGGAACAGCTCCCAGTTTCCCGGTGTGCCGTCGCCGATGGCCATGAGGTTTCCCCCCGCGAGCAGTGCGGCATCACTGATTGATTCCAACGTGCCGTGGGCCATCTTGACCTGCAGCGCATCGCCCCGGTCAATCTTTCCCGAACGCATGGCCGTCAGCGGCGTTTCGGTTGTGCCGATGGTCGCCCGGGCGGCAATGATTTCGTTCAGGGCATAGTCGGCATCAATGGTCGAATCGTAGACCGCGACGCTACCCGGCCACGGTTTGGCATAGACGGCAATGTGGGGCGCGTGCGGCACCTCTTCGCCGGTCAAAAGCGGCAGATCTAGGAAGAGCGGCAGAACCGGCCCTGCAGAAGTGACGGGCCGCATGCTGACCGGTTGGTCGGGAAACTGCGAAGGTTCATAGAGGCCCGGGTCGATGCGCACCGCTTCGATCATCTGGTGCGAGGTCACCTCGACCCGGTCGATCCGCGCCAGGGTCGGCCCAGAGGGCGACGGCAGCGAAACGATGTCACCCGCGCCCAGCGCCAGTCTTGATGGCGGCAGCGCAAAGCGCAGTGTATCGCGGGCAAGGCGTGCTTCGGCCAGCCAGCGTTCAAGCGTCTGGCGCCCCTCGGCCCGGGTCAGCGAAAGATCCAGATCGCTTTCTGCGACGGCGTGGGTTTCATCGGTGGGCAGAACGGTTTCTTCGGCAACGATCTGGTGATCCCCATCGGCCTGAACAAAGCGCAGGCGGATACGTCCGGCCATTTCTACGGTGGGGCTGCGGGTTTCCTGTAGATCGCCGTCGATTTCGTGGGTGACGGCAAGGTCGTCGCGCGTCAGGGCAATGGGATTCAGACCATTGCGCATACGAAATTCCAGCGTGCCGCCGCGTTCGATCGCATCAAACCCATAGGCCAGCATCAGCGGCTGTAGCGCACGCCGTCCATCGGCGACGTTGGACACGGTGTAGCCACGCACAAAGCCGAACAGTCGCGAGGTGTCATAGGCATGAAGCCCGGCGCGTTCGCAGATTTCACCCACGACCGAAGCGAGTGTGCGCGCGGATACACGCCCGTTCATCCAGTGCCCGCGGCGGTAGTTCGGCCCGTCCGACCACAGCGTTTCGTTGCCAGGGAACCACGGATAGGGCCGTGCATCCCAAGCCCAGACAAAGGCACGGGACATGTCGATCATGCGGCCATCATAGACGCCGGATTCCGGGTTGTTCGCCGGATCGTTCCAGTAGCCGTGCACCGCGCGCAGATACTGGCGCTGGATCAACTCGTCCCGCAGCCCGTTGCTGAACTTTGGCAGGGTTGATTCCGAGGATTTCGCGTCGATGAACTTGTTCGGCTGGTTGGTGGCCTTGTTGACAGCAGCGCACCCCAGTTCGGTAAACCAGACCGGTTTCGACCCCGGGATCCAGCTGGTGGGTTGGGCCTGACGCAGCCCGCCCAACCGTTCGTGATGGGGCTGGGACCACCAGTTGCGGATGTCCTTGTAGCGGAACACCCATGGTTCGCCATAAGCGCCATCGGTGATCGGTGCGCGGTTCTGTGCCTCTTCGTCGGCGGGCGAAGGATAGTACCAGTCGTACCCCTGACCACCCGCCACATTGGCGCGCAGATAGTCGAGGTTATAGATTGCCCCGGCCCCTGCATCGGCATGTTCGTCGCCGTCCCGCCAGTCCGACAGAGGCATGTAGTTGTCGATGCCGATGAAATCGATTTCATCGTCGCTCCAGAGCGGATCGAGGTGAAAAAACACATCGTCGCTGCCGTCCTGCGGCTGATGGCCAAAGTATTCCGACCAGTCGGCGGCATAGCCAAGCTTGACGTCCGGCCCCAGCAAAAGGCGGACTTCGGCCGTCAGGGCGCGCAGGGCTGCGACTGCCGGATAGCCCGCATGGTCGCGGATCTGGGTCAGGCCACGCATTTCCGAGCCGATGCAAAAGGCATCAACCCCGCCGGCCGCCGCGCACAGGGCAGCATTGTGCAGCACGAAGCGGCTGTAGGACCAGTCATCGGGCCCAGAGTATGTGACGGTGCCATCGCCCACGGTAAAATCCGCCGCAGTGACGTTGCCGAAAAAATCCGCGACCTCGGCCTGCGCTGCGGTTGTGCTGTCAGACGACCCGGCGCGCCCCGGCGCGATGTCGAGCGTGATGCGTCCGCGCCATGGCAAGGCAGACTGATCGGCGGCATCGGAATAGGGATCCGGCAGGCCGTTGCCCACCAGCTGGTCCATCAGGATGAAGGGATAGAACATCACCGACAGGCCGTCTGCGTTCATCCTGCGGATCGACTGGATGACCGACCCGTCTGCGGGCGTACCGCCATAGATCGGGCGTCCTGCTTCCTGCGGCACCAGTGTGGCCGCGCTCCGGTTCAACCCTGAAACCTGCCATGGCATGTCCCTCGCGTCGAATTCGGATTGTTCGACCTTTGGCACGATCTCGCACCGGCCACAGCGCAGGTCCGACCCGAACCAGCTGACGACCAGCGACACCGCCTTGCAGTTGGGCAATTCGTCTTCGAGCGATTTGAGCGATGTGTTGAAGTCCGGCTGAGCCGAGGGAGAATTGACGTTCTGGACCCCATAGTTGCCGCTGCCGTAGCGCAGGAACTGCGGCGATGTGGACAGAGCGTATTCACCCGTTCCGGGGATCATCGCGACGCCCTGAATCGCCAGCGGCACATCGTCGGCATCGCCCAATTCGGGTCGGGTGACTTCGAAATTGAACTGCGGGACGCGGTTGCCGAAAGCGGTCAACACCAGATCCTCGATCACCACATAGGCGGTGCCGCGATAGGCGGGCACCTGGCCCACGCCTTCGACCGCCTCGATACGCGGATCGGGCAGCTGATCGGCGCTGCCGGAATAGACCCGCATGTTCAGATCCTTTAGCGGCAGCTCGACCCCATCGGCCCAGACGCGGTTGACGCCGGTGATTTCGCCTTCACACAAGGCGAGCGCGAGGCTGACCTTGTAGCTGAAGCTCTTGACCTTCGGCTGAGGCGCGCCGCCCTTTCCGCCACCGCTTTTCTTGACGATCTCGGAAAACTCGGTGGCCCAGATCACATGTCCCCCGACCCGCATACGGCCATAGACCTGTGCAATCGGCGCACCTTCGCCCGCGCCGGTCAGACGAAACCGGTCGACCCGGCCAGTTTCGACCGTTTCGGCCCCCTGCCCCATAAGCCGCTGATCCAGCGCACGACCCAAGGTGGCACCGGCAAAGCGCCCGATGGCCGCCGCCGACAGCCCCATGACAGACCCGCCGATGGAACCGCCGATGGCCGCCCCGGCCACGGAAAGAACAAGTGTTGCCATCAGTCAGACCTCCTGCGGAAAGGCAAAGCGCGCCACGATGCGTCTTTGCCAGGGAGCGCTAAGCGCGCTTTCGATTACGCCATGCCCGGAATAGGCATGGATAAAGGCAGCTTGGGCACCGATGCGCGACTGCAGGCCAAGGTGTTTGGCGACCGAACCGTCGCGCATCCGAAACAGCAGCACATCGCCCTCTGCGGCCTGCGCCAGCGGTTTGGGCGTAAAGTGCCGGTGCCCCGCGCGCAAAAGCGCCTCGTCACCCTGCGGTTCGGACCAGTCCATGGAATAGGCCGGGATCGGTTCGGGTTCGCAGCCGTAAAGTTCGCGCCAGATCCCGCGCAGTAGACCAAGGCAATCACATCCCGCGCCACGGCAAGAGGCCTGATGCACGTAAGGCGTGCCGATCCAGCTACGAGCCCGGGTGATGATGCGTTCGCCCGCCGTCATCTGCGGCTGCCGCTGTCGGTGGCGCTGACACGACTGGGGGTAGCCATCTGCCAGTCATCTTCGGGAAGATCCGGAAAGCCTTGGAAATTCAAAACATTGTGGAATTTTTTTCGGCAGGTATCGAACCGTTTGTCGCAGCCGGCTTCCAACCGTACGAGATCGCCTGCCACAAGATCGGCACGCAGCGGTTCCCAGAGTTCGATACGGCGCTGGCCGTCTTTGACGTGGTCCCGCTTGATCGGGCTGCTCAGCCCCTGGGCGGTACCGCTTTGCACCATAACGCGCCCACGCAGGAACCAGTCTGGCGAAAATTCTTCGAGCAGATCAAAGATCAGCGTGGTCTTGCCCTCGACCGCCACGACAGCACCCGCATGAAAATATCCAGGGTCGGCCAAATCCAGACCGCAGGAGGAATCGCCCAGAACAGCGGTGCAGGGTTTCTGGAAAACCCGGCCATTGGGACGGTTGAGGGCCTCGGATAGACCGCGCAGTTCCGCCTGAAACGCGCCGCCAGAGCGGCGGATTTCACCAATCGTGCCGCGAAACTGGATCTCGCGTTGCGCCACGTCCGCCCAGTTGACCAGCCAGGCGACCACCTCGGCGTTGTCATATCGCCCGGCAGCAATGTCTGCCTCGGTGATGGCATCGGCGCACAGGGCACCCATGGCTTCGGTATTGTCCACCGACAGGCCTGTGCCCTGCTCAAGCGCCATGGCCGAGAGGCCCGTATCCGCGCGAAAGGTCAGCCCGTCGAAGGCCAGATCGACGTCGTGATCGGTAAAGCCGAACTTTGCCCCGTCGGTGCGAGATACCGACCAAGCGCGCGCGACCGTGGTCAGACCACTGGCAAGATGTGCCGCGAATTCAGGTGAAAGCGCCATCAGATCCGCACCTCGACCACCGGCACATCCGGCACCTCGCCAGCCTGAAAGCTGGCCACGCTGGTCAGGATCCGATCAGCATCGAACCGCACGGGCACGTCGAATTCATAGCCTGCGCTGATTTCGGCACCGAACTGCGGCGGTACAGTAAAAGTGACGACACCCGACGCGGGATCGACGGTGAAATCCGTACCTTCAGTCTGAGCAAGCCCCTGAATGGCGGTTCGCACTGTCCCGGCGACCGGCTTTTTGATCGGGCGTTCATAGCTGCTGGCCCCCGACTGGTAGGTCTTGGTCAGTTGAAAACTGGAGGTGGCACCATCGCCGATGGCGATAATCTGGTCGTCAGGGCTCGGCGTGGAGGAGGGTACGCAGGATTTATAATCCGCCCAGTCCTTCCAGCGAAAACCGAAGAGTTGCCCGCGTCGTGCCTCGAAAAAGGCAGTCAGCATCGCGATATCGTCAAGGGATCGCAGGCCCATTCCGGCGTCGTAGCGGCGGCGGGAATGCGCCCAGGGCGTGTTGCGTTCCTCGTGCCCGCTGGCGAGCGTTACGACGTCAGTACGCCGCTCGGGTCCACCGACAGACCCAAAGCTGAGGGTTGCCGGAAATCGTATCTCGTGAAAGCTCATTTGAAGCACTCCCTTAGCGATTGCGCTGGCCACGGCCCAAAGCGCGACCCATCTGGGCGGCGATCTGGCTCTGACTGCGCTTGAAACCCTGCGCGTCCGGGGTCGAGATGTTCATCACCACCGTGACAGGCGCACTGCCGCCCCCGGCGCGGACGCCCAGCTTGCCATCCGGGCCGCGCGCCAAGGGCATGATCGCCTCGGGTCCCGCCTCGCCCATCAGGCCCATGCCGCCGCGCATGGGAAAATGCGTCGCACCCGACACGACACCGCCGGTCGCAAATGGCATCACCCGGCCTTGGGAAAAGCTCGCGCCATTCGCAAAAGGCGACAGGCCCCCGGCAAGACTGCCCAGACCCGCTGTAATCATGCCGCTGAAGTGATCCGTCACCGGTTTCACGGCAGCCCGATAGGCGGCCGTGATCATGCCATTGGCAACGGTCTGCAAAGCACCGGACAGCTTCATCCCGTCCAGCACGACACCGTCGATTGCCTTGGAAAGGCCACGGCTCAGCGTTGTCTCAAATCGACCAGCGCTGCGGCCCGTATCCGCAAAGGTCTGGTGTATCCGGATCATTTCGGCGTTGAACCCCGCCGCCATGCCGCCTGCCCCCTGTAGCGAGGTTTCCAGGGCATCCAGCTGCTCTTCCAACGTCTCTCTATCACTCATCGTTCGATCCTCTTTTGTCCGGGTAAGCGGCGGCCAGTTCTTCCAGCCGCGCCCGCCCCATGGGCTCAGAACCCGTGCTGTCACCCAGCAGCACCTGCAATTCCGCTGGCGTCAGCGCCCAGAACTGATCGGGTGTCAAACCGAGACCGCGCAGGCCCGCACGCAACAATGCAGCCCAGTCAAAGGGCCGGGATTCAGCCATTTCCGGCTGCTTCTGTTGGCAACATGAACGCTCGGGCCAGCAACTCCGCGGCCCCCCGCGCCGCCGCCATCGGCCCGCCTTCGATCTCTGCTGCCATCAGGTCGGCAGCGCGGCCCTGCCAGCCGCCGCCCCTCAGGCCCGCCACAATCAGCGCCAGGACATCACGCGTTGTGAAATTTCCGGCCTCAAACCGCTCGACCAGAGCCACGAGTGACTTGCTTTCCAGCCCGGCCTCAAGCTCGGCCAACGCCCCGAGGGTCAGCCGCATGACATGCGGGGTCCCGTCAATGACAATCCCCACCTCTCCCCTCCATGGATTGGCCATGGCTCAGACCACCGCTACAAAGCTGAGGCTACCGGCCGATGCGAGCGACATCTCATAAGTCGCCTCGCCGTTGTGCGACCCGGCATATTCCAGGCTTGTCACCTGAAATGCACCCTCGACGACGCCGAAATCCGGGATCACGACCTGAAAATTCGGAGTTTCGCCATCAAAGAAGATCTGCCGGGCGCGTTCGTCCGTGCTCGCATCCTTGAAAACACCCGAACCCGAGATGGCGGCCGTCTTGACCCCGGCTCCGGCGAGCAGTTCGCGCCAGCCTCCCTGGCTTTCCAATGATGTCACATCCACCGTATCGGCGTTGAAACTCACCCGCGTCGCCCGCAGGCCGGCGATTGTCTGGAACTGACCGTTACCGGTCAGATCCACCTTGATCAGAAGATCCTTGCCATTCTGGGCACCCATATCCGTCACTCCTTTTTACTGAATTGGTTGGCCGGGGCTCACCCCGCCATCTATGCAAGAACGTTCCGACGCCGCCGATCACGCATCTTCGACACGTGCGCGAAAGGTCATTTCGACACGGCGCAATCCGCCGCTTTGCCTTCGTGCCTGTGCGCGCGAAAAACGCATGCTGACCAGTCGCCCCCGGGAAAGCGTCAAATCAGCGTCATGAAGCGCATCGCTGATTGCCACCCCGACCTCTTTGGCCGCGTGGAAACCTGACTGATCAGTGACCACCGCAACAATCAGGTCGTGCCACGCACCACTGCCGGACACATCAGAGGCGTCGCGCACCTTTTCCGATCCCAAGGTCACGTAAAGCGCTGGCAACTCACCCGATGGAAACGAGTCAAAGATATTGCTGCCCACCTGAGCGTAGACAGCGACGTCGGCGAGCAGATGTTGATAGACTGCCGCCTGCAATGCTGCTGAATTCGCATAACTCATACCGCCAGCTCCTCTTCCGCAAGGCAGGTCAGGTAACGGCCCCGGACATCGGCTTCGGTCACGGCCAGAATGCGAAACCTGCGTGCGCCCAAAAGCATGCGCTGCCCCGGAACGGGACGTTTAGACTGCCCGGGCGGCGCGTCCCGTACCGTGATCCGATAGCTCGCAGTGGACAGAGGGCCAGCCGCACCCGTCGTTTCACGGCCTGAACGCGGTTTCAGTTCACCCCAGAGCGTTCCCAGAACAATCCAGCTGGCAATCTGGCCACCCGCACCGTCCGATGCAGACACAGATGCTTCGAGCACCAGCCTGCGGTTCAGGTTCGGCGGCTTCATGAGCTGAACCCGATCCGCATCGGGCAATATCGCGCAATCAGACTGGTCACGCCAAACGGCATGCAGCCCTGGCTCAGCCCGACATCGTTGCGGTATTCGTCATAGTGCCCGGCCAGCATCAGCACCGCCTGAGCCATGTCCGCCGGAAGGTCCTGAAACGTTGGCGCGAGACCCCCGGAAAAACGGATCACAGCCATCCCGTCATTGGGAATCGTGGGAAAACAGCCAGAGCGCATTCGCAAGCATGGAACATGGGTATCAAGTTCGAGACGATAACGCATCGGATCCAAAATCTGCGACGTGCCCTGCTCTGATATGATGTTCAACTGCTCCAGATCCGTATCCGGCAGGATCGGTCGACACAGGCTGACCTGACCCACCGCAAGCACCGGTGCCACCGGCAGCGGCTGTCGGTCCACGCTGGCCCATTCTGTCAGGAGCAACTGAAAGCTACGCTGCAACAGTACCTTTCCGGTTCGCGCCTCGATTGCAGCCATTGCCGCGCGAAGGAATGAGGCCAGCAATTCATCCTGGGAACCATCTTCAGCAAAGCCTGTGCCCATCCGCATGTGCCGCTTCAATGCATCGACAGGCAGTGCCGCGTCGGGCAAAGAAGTCTCTTCAATTAACATCATGATCTTTCTCCGCATACCTCTCAGGTCCCCCCCCGGAACCGGAGGAAAGGTGGGCGCGCACCACTCACGTTGCTCGGACGGAGGGGAGCAGCTAGACAACGCAAGCTCTCTCACGGATGCGCGCCCCATGTGACCGGACCTTTCGGCCCGATCACATGTTCAGGCGATCAGGCTCAGGCTACGGCGCACCGCAGCAGCTTGATCGCGGCAAAGTCGCTGACATCCCCGCCCACACGCTTGGTCGCGTAGAACAGGACGTGCGGCTTTGCACTGAAGGGGTCGCGCAGAACACGCAGGTCGGGGCGTTCCGCGATGGTGTAGCCGACCGAGAAGTCTCCGAAGGCGATGGGGAAGCTGTTGCTTTCGATCTCTGGCATGTCTTCTGCGATCAGCACTGGGTAACCCAGCAGGCGCGCAGGCTCTCCGGCGCTGAACCCATCCGACCACAGGTGCCGCCCGTCACCGTCCTTCAGCTTGCGCAGACTTCCGGCCGTCTTGGAGTTCATCACGAAACTCGCACCGGCGCGGTACTGTGCCCCGAGGCTATAGACGAGGTCGATGATCGCATCGCCATCGCCGATGCCGCCCGCGGTGCCGGTGGGCACATAGCCCAGATTGCCCCACGTCCAGACGTCATTGTCAACCGTGGCGTGGCTCAAAAAACCGCGGGGCTTGTCGATCCCATCGCCCGCCACAAAGGCTGCCGCTTCTGATCGCGCAAACTTGTCGGCAATCCGGCCCGCCAGCCAGGCCTCGATATCAAAGGCGGAATCATCCAGAAGACGCTGGCTTGCCTTCGGCAACGCATTGAGCTCGAACAGCGGGATCGAAATGCGCTCGATCTGAGGCGTCCCGGTTTCGGTGGTCGAAGAAGTCTCGTTCGCCCAGCCGGCACCGGCATCGTTGCGGTCGATCAACACATCAAAGGACGACGCTTCGACATTGACCACATTGGCAATTGCCCGGATTGATGCGGTTGACGCCAGCACTGATTTCACCGTCTCCGAGGTCGCCGGATCGACCAGATAGCCGCCGTCGCTGTTTACGGCGGTCGACATCGCCTTACTCTCGATCTCAAGGCCGCGCAGCCCGTCATCGTCACCCGAACGCAGATAGGCATTGAACGCCTTCTGGTGCGGTGCCGACACGTCGGCAGAGGAGGCCAGCGCAGGGCGGGCAGAACGGAGGGATTTTCGATCAAGCATGGTCAGTCGCTCTTCCTGTTGTTGAAGTCTTCCGTAAAGTTCGGTTTTCAAACCTTTGATATCCCCGATAAGTCCCGTGATTGCGGCGCTTACCCGGGTGGCCGAGGACAGATCTTCCCCGGTCCGAGAATTGGTCTCGGCTGTTGTCATCTCAGTGTTGTCCTTTGCTAAAAGGCTGGCGTCAGGTGCCGGCCATTTCCCGGCGCGCACCTTCGAGCGCGATCGCCAACTTGCACAGGGCGGCGTCGTTCAGGGTCTCCCCTTTGGATGCTACCCGGGCACTGGGAAGCATCGGGAAGGTCACCAGCGACACCTCCCAAAGCTCCAGTTCGGTCAAGAGCCGTTGGCCCTTGTCATTTTTCGCGGCCCGCACGGTCCGATACCCGATCGAAAGACCATCGATCGCCCCTGCCGCGATCAACGCCGCGGCCTCGCGGCCCTTTTCGACGCTGTCCAGCAGTCGACCTTTGACGTAAAGGCCGCGCGAATCTTCGTGTACCTCGTCCCAGATCCCGATCGGCTGAGCCGGATCGTGCTGCCAAAGCATCTTCACCGCCCGTCCTTCGCTCTTGAGCCGTTTCAGTGAAGAGAGATAAGCCCCAGCCGCCACAACGTCATTGCCCTGATCACAAGCACCGAACAGCGACGCGTAGCCTTCGATCTTAGTTCCCTCGATCACCGTCACCTCAGCGTCGAAGCGACAGAATTTGTGTTCCAGATCCATGACCCAGCCTTTCCAGCTCTGATGCCCAAAACTTTCTCAAAGTTCTGGCCGATGTTTCGATAAAATCTTGCCTGTCAGGGGACCGCATCAAGCAAACCCTGAAAGGCCTGCGCCATGATCACGCCCACCACGCCGTAAACCGTCAGCCACAACCGCCGCTCCAGCCGCTCCATGATTACGGCAATGCGGTCCAGCCGCGCGTTCAACGTTTCGTAATGTAGCGCCGACAATCTCTCATGCGCCTCAAGACGGAGCCCCGGGGCACAGTCGAACGACTCGAACCCGACCCGACGCTCAGACATCCTGCGCCTCGTCCAATGCCGGAAGCCCCAGAAGCCTGCGTTTCTCTGCCGACGTCAGGAAGTCGGCACCTGAGACACGCGCCCATTGCGCATCGCGTTCTGACGACAAGGCGGGGACCTGATCCAGATCCGGCTTCAACTCGAAATCCTCTCCGGCATAGGCCGACAGCCAGGCCGAAACAGACGCTGCCACCCGTGTCGCCAGTGGCAGCACCGTCAGACGATAGAACGCCCTGTGCGCCTCTTGATAATTGGCGAACGTCGCCTCACCAGGAATCCCCAGCAGCATCGGAGGCACGCCAAAGGCCACGGCAATTTCTCGGGCTGCGGCTTCCTTGGTCTTTTGGAACTCCATGTCGGCGGGCGAAAACCCCATCGGCTTCCAATCAAGGCCGCCCTCGAGCAACATCGGCCGCCCCGCATTGCGCGCCCCCTGATGATGGGTCTCCATCTCAGATACCAACCGTTCGTACTGATCCCGGCTCATGGCACCGGCCCCGTCCGTCGACTTGTAGACAATGGCGCCAGACGGACGTGCCGCATTGTCCAGCAAACCCTTGGACCAGCGGCTGGCTGAATTATGCACATCCAGCGCCGAGGCCGCCGCCTGCATCGGCGAAAGACCATAGTGGTCATCCTGCGGGTGAAAGCTTTTGATGTGGCAAATGGGCGAGGTCTCACCAGTCACATCGAACCGGTGTTTGCGGCCACCCACCGCATATTCGTAGGCCACCGGCCAACCGTCCGACCCAGGCACCAGCCGCATCCGGTCGCTGCGCAGCACGTGTAGTTCCAGAGGGACCTGCTGATCCCCCATCACCGCCTCAAGATAGCCATCCCCGGACAACAGCAGCTGACCGTACAATGCCTCGAACAGTTCGGCCCGTCCCTGCGCCCCATTCGGGTGGCGCACCAGCGACATCACCGGATGATCCTCATAGCGACGCTGGCGATCCTGCAGAACCAGCGGCAACGCTGCCGCTGCTTCGGCGATCAGCTTGACCGCTCGAAATCCCACCGGATTGCCGACAAAGCCCGTTCGGGTCAGCGTTACAGTATCACGCGGGCTCCAGGCCACGCGTCCGGCGCTCAGATGCGCCACCACTGGCCCGGTTGCGCTTGCCTTCACCTCCGGCACATCTGCCTCGGCGCTACGTCGCAGGAATTGAAAGACCATTCGTGTCGCTCCTCAGGTTCCGGTGTCCTCGGGGCACACATTCGCCCCGCCGGGGCCATCACAGGCCCCCGCCCGATCCACATACTCTCTTGGTGAAATGCCCTGTTCGGGCTGTATGACAGGTCTAGCTGCCAACCTCTGAAATCAAGTTAAATTCAGTTAGTTAACAACGATTTATCATAGCGTACGCACCTGCGGCCGGCGCCAACTTGCCGCCGGCACAATCAGAAGATCGCTCAGTGCCCAGACCAACGCATCAACCCGATCAGGGCTACCCTTGCCAGCATAACCCTGCTGACTCATACGGCACATCTGGTCCTCAAGCAGCCCCAGGCCGCGCAAATGTCCGACCCGCCCCTGCTCGTAAAGCGCGGCAACTGGTTCGGCACGTGCGACCTTGCCCTTGGCCGCATGCACCTTCGTCACCGGAAGCATGGCATCCACCTGCCGCAGAACGGTCTCGACCATATCGCCGCCTTGGTTGACCTCAGCCACGAGGCGATCCGCCCCCCATTTTTCCATGGCCCGCACCGCTGCATGGGCCCAGCCCAGTGGCCCCACCCCCTGCACACTACAATCATCAAGCACGACGGCCCGCCAATCCTGCGGCGGCCCGTTCGTCTGTGCGCCGACCACGATGATCCCACACTCATCCGACCCCACCTTGCCCGTTACAGGCGGGTCAACGGCCACGACGATACGGTCGAACTCGGGCAAATCCTCCACACGCAGCGCCTCCAGGCTCGCGCGCGTCCACATCGCACCCTCGACATCCTCCATCAGTATGCCGTCCAGTTCCTGCCGGCCCAGACGTGTACCGTCATAGCGCGCGCGCACCTCTTCCATAAAGGACTCCGCCAGATTGGCTTTGTTCGCTTCGGTGCTGGCACGGGTCACCACTGTCGATGGCGATGCAAGAAGCGCCTTTAGTACACCGACATTTCGTGGTGTCGTCGTCGCGCAAACCTGGGGGCTTTCCCCCAGTCGCAGACCGAATTGCAGCATGTCCCAGGTGTCCTGCCCCTTTTTCCACTTGGCCAGTTCGTCCACCCATGCCGCATCAAACTGCGGTCCGCGCAGAGCTTCAGGATCATGCGCCGAAAACGCCATTGCTTCGGCACCATTCGGCCAGCGCAGTGTCTTGCGGGTTGCTGACCAGACCGGGCGCCGATCCGGAGGTGAACACGCCAGAATTCCGCTCTCGCCAAAAATCATGACTTCGCGCACCTGGGCCAGCGTTTCGCCAACCAGTGCCACGCGTTTGCAACGCCCGGCATCCAGAGGCCGCGACCCTTCGACTTGCGCGCGCACCCATTCGGCTCCGGCGCGGGTTTTACCCGCGCCACGTCCGCCCAGGATGACCCAGGACCGCCAGTCGCCTTCTGGCGAAAGTTGATGGTCCATCGCCCAGAACTCGAACAGAAAGGGAAGAGCCAGCAGCTCTCCCTCGCTTAATTCGGATATGAACTCATCCCTCACCGCAGCATCTGCGGAGGCGAGCCAGGCGGCACCCGACCTCAGATCGTGCAGTTTCAAGGTCAAGCCCGTAGTCATGGACAATACCTGCCCGTTGCTTTTCGACATGATTAATCTCAGCCTCTGTTTCCCTGGCCGCCCTCAGCCAATATCGAGTGTCGGACAAAAGTTGCCCGACCTCCTTTGTCTGCCCCACATTGCCCGCTTCGGCCCGGGATCTCAGTTCGACGATCTGAACAGTTATGCTCTTCAGCGTGTCCGCAATATGAGACCGGGTATTCTCCAGCTCCGAGAGCCGTATTTCAGGCGATATTAACGTCATGGTCTGCTCGATGCCTTCTCTCGTGGTTCTCCGCCCTCGAGTGAAACAAAAAAGCGGCCTCCGGGGGGATGACCCCGGGACCGCTTGCTCGCCTCTTCCAGCATGTCCAATGTGTACCGCCCAGCGTTCGAAAAGTCAATCAAATTTGACAGCGCTCTATGAGTTAAGTATTTGTTTTATATATATTATCAACGTGTAAACGCACCGCACTCAGCATCAAACCGATCAGATATTCCGCCACAGAAGCCTCGTCCCAGACCTAAGTCTGCTTTCGCTCTCGGGCGTTATCTGAAATTGTCTGCCCCAAACAAGAAGGAGGGAAAACACCATGGAATGGGCCCGCGCAACATGTGCCGACGGACGGATTGTAACCGGAGTAATCAGCGAAGGGATGCTTCACCCACGCCTGTACCTCGGCTCTGACGAGGCAACCGATATGCCCGAGGATCTCGCCGCCGTGACGCTTCTCCCCCCCTGCGTGCCGGGCAAGTTCATCGGCCTCTGGAACAACTTCCACGCCGCCGCCACCCGCAACAACTGGACGCCCCCCGAACATCCGCTCTATTTTCTCAAGCCCGACACATCCCTGTCCGGCCCCGCAGCAACCGTGACCATTCCTGCAACCGCAGGCCGCATCCTGTTCGAGGGAGAGTTGGGCATTGTCATCGGCCAGACCTGCCGCAACATCAGTGCCGAAGATGCCGCAGCGGCGATCATGGGCTATACCTGCGTCAATGATCTGACCTCGATCGACATACTGAACGCCGACCCGTCTTTTCCGCAATGGACTCGTGCCAAGGGGTTTGACGGATTCGGCGTCATCGGCCCGGTCATCGCCACCGGCCTCGACTGGCAGGACCTGACCATCAAGGTGCTGGTGAACGGCCGCGAGAGGCAGTCCTATCCGGCCGCAGACATGATCATCCCCCCCTCCCAGATCGTCAGCGCACTGTCGCAGGACATGACCCTGAACCCCTGCGATGTCATCGCCTGCGGCACATCCGTCGGCGCCCGCCCGGTAAAGGCTGGCGATCAGGTCGATGTAGTGATCGAAGGCATCGGAACGCTGGGCGTGACCATGGCGGCAGAAGAAACGCAGGGTTGAGCTGCCCCCATGAACGAAAAGGCGGGCTTCACTCGAAGCCCGCCTGATATCCGTCCAATCGGGATCAGCCTACTGATTGGCGCGCTGCGCCTCCAGCCGACGGTACGCCGCTACGTTGGAGTTATGCTCATCCAAAGTCGTCGCAAAGACATGACCATCCTTGGGGTCCAGCGTCTTGGCCACAAAATACACGTAGTCCGCGGTGTCAGGATTCAGCGCCGCCTCGATGCTCGCCCTCCCCGGGTTCGCGATCGGCGTCGGCGGCAGCCCCGGAATGACATAGGTGTTATATGGCGTCGCGGCATCCAGTTCGGACCGGCGCAGACCACGCCCCAGAATGCCTTCGCCCTTGGTGATGCCATAGATCACCGTTGGGTCAGTCTGCAACCGCATCCCGGCGTTCAGCCGGTTGACGAACACCGCAGCCACCTGCTCCCGCTCGGTTGGGATGCCGGTCTCTTTCTCGACGATCGAGGCCAGAATCAACGCTTCTTCGGGCGTCTTCAGTGGCAGATCGGACGCCCGGTTCTGCCAGGCGGTCGCAAGGATCAGCTCCTGCGCGCTCTGCATCCGGCTCAGGACCGACTCAAGCGTGTCCCCCGGCCGCACCTCATAGCTGTCCGGCGCCAGCGACCCTTCGGGCGGCACCTCGGTCACATCACCTTCAAGCACATCAACTTGCCGCAGCTCGTTGACCACTTGCCAGCTGGTCACACCCTCTGCCAGCGCCACGCGAAACCGCGTATCCGCCTTCTGCTTCACACTTGTGTATTCTTCAGGTGCCTCGCCCTGTGCAGGGTCAAACTCGGCCACTTCCTCGAACCGACCCGTCACCGGGTCCAGTTCGCGCACCTGCACCATTGCCTGATTGATGCCGACGCGAAAGACCACCTCTGTTCCGCAGGTGCTCGCGCCGCCGCGGGTCACGATATCCACGATCTCGGACATGGAAGACCCTTCGGGCACCAGATAGCTCCCTGCCTTCAGCTGCCCTGCCTTGTCTGTGTAATCCGCCCCCATGCGGAACAGCGCCCCACTGCTCACTGCGCCCTGGCTCACCAGTTCATCCGACACACGCCGCATGTTCGACCCGCTCTGCACGCTCAGGCAGATCGGCACGGCCAACGGACCGGCATCAGAATATTCCTGTTTTGCCCAGATCAATGCTCCGCCGGCAAGAAAGACCAGAACAACAAGGAATGTCATCGCGTTAGAAGCGATATTACGCCACATTCAGTCGACCTTTCCGAATAGAACGGACGCATTTGTGCCACCAAACCCGAACGAGTTCGACAGAGCATAGCGCACCTTCCGCTCGCGTTTTACATTCGGTGCCAGATCGACCTTGCTCACGACTTCGGGATTGTCGAGGTTGATCGTCGGCGGTGCCACCTGATCGCGGATCGCAAGGATGGAAAAAATCGCCTCAATTGCGCCGGCAGCACCCAGCAGGTGTCCGGTCGCCGATTTGGTCGACGACATGGTCACATTGGGCGCCGCATCGCCCAGCATACGTTCGACTGCGGCCAACTCGATAGTATCAGCCATTGTCGACGTACCATGCGCGTTGATGTAATCCAGATCGGAGGGTTGCAGGCCCGCCTTCTTCAGCGCCATGCGCATCGACCGTTCGGCACCGTCGCCGTCCGATGCAGGTGCCGTGATGTGATAGGCGTCGCCTGACAGACCATAGCCCAGCACTTCGGCATAGATATGCGCGCCACGGGCCTTGGCGTGTTCATATTCCTCCAGCACAACGATCCCCGCACCTTCGCCCATGACGAAACCGTCGCGATCGCGGTCATAGGGACGGCTCGCTGTTTTCGGGTCGTCTGCGCGCCCCGTGCTCAGCGCCTTGCAGGCGTTGAAACCGGCAATGCCAATCTCGCAAATCGCGCCTTCGGCACCACCGGCGATCATCACGTCCGCATCATCGTCACGAATGATGCGCGCCGCATCGCCAATGGCATGGGCACCTGTGGAACAGGCCGTCACAACCGAATGGTTCGGCCCGCGGAATCCAAAGCGGATCGACACCTGACCCGAGATCAGATTGATCAGCGCCCCGGGAATAAAGAACGGGCTGACGCGGCGCGGGCCCTTTTCCTTGATCAGCAGCGCCGTTTCCGCAATCGAATTCAGCCCGCCGATACCCGAGCCGATCATGACACCGGTGCGGTCCAGGCTCTCGCGATCCTCGGGGGACCAACCGGAATCCTTGACGGCCTGCACCGCCGCTGCAATCCCGAACAGAATAAAATCATCGACCTTGCGGCGTTCTTTGGGCGCCATCCAGTCATCGGCGTTGAACGTGCCGTCGCTGCCGTCACCCAACGGGACTTCGCAGGCATAGGTGGTGGCCAGCTTGCTCGCATCAAACCGGGTGATCGGCCCTGCCCCGGATTGCCCGTCCAGCAGACGGCTCCAGCTCTCTTCGACCCCGCAGGCCAAAGGAGTCACAAGACCCAGGCCCGTTACCACTACTCGACGCATGCCTATGCCCCTTCCTTTAAGTTGCTCTTGATCCCGCTCTTACCCTGCCAACGGGTTATGGGGCAAGACCGCGCAGGCGTCGCGTGGCCAAGTTCCGCCCGTGGCAAACCTGTGCAACCGCAGCAATTTCAGGCGTAAGAAGGGCCCAGATCGGCAGTTGCCCTCTCGACCCAATGCTCCTGCAACCAGTCGCAGGGTTTGGAATAGCGGATCAGCGACCCGGTATAGCCCGCGATGGCCTCGGGCATCTTTGGATGACCGTGGAAACAAACGACCCGCGCATCTTCGGGTAAACGCGGTTTGTGGAAGTAATTACCGGGGAACGGGTTGCAGTCATATTTGAAACTCACCACCCAGGGTTCGGGAATATAGACAAACTGCCCGCGATCCATCGCCTTGTGGCTGGTATAGCGCTGTTCCGACCCACGTGCGATTTCGACCTCTCTGTAGGGGTCCTTCGCCAATTCCTCGTATAGGTAGCCGTGCAGCTTCGGATCATACCGAAACACGGACCCGTGCCCGGTCGGCCTTCCCTTGCGCTTTTCCGTCCAGTCGTGACGCATGGCCACTTTGCCCGGTTCCAGCGCCAGCAGCGGATCTAGCGGCCCGGTGATCACCACATCAAGGTCAAAACCCAGAAACGGTCCCTCCAGATCCGGCACCAGCCCGGGGCGGAACAAAGAGGTCTTGCGCATCGCGCCCTGCCGGTTGGCCACAGCAAGCGCCGCGTTCATCTGTTGCTGATAGGGTTCGACCGGCAGGGGCAGCACCTCGATATCCGGGTGAAATCCGTCGCTGTTTTCGGTCATGCAGAAGAACCGCACAGGAACCGACAGGTTCCTCCGCACACCGGAATAGAGGCGGTTCACATATTCCGGGCCGAACAGCGTGCCCCATTTGATGCAGATGATATTGGCAACCACTGGCGATCCCTCCGAATTGCCTTGGACCTATCGCGGAACGAACAGGCACACCACCCCCGGAACGGCTGGCAAGAACGTTCCTATGCCATGGATTATTGCGCGCCCGCGCCGCTTGGCCCTACGCCCGACACCATCGACTATCTCTTTCACACAGAGCCAGAGGAAAGATATGCCACGGCCAGACGACACCAAGATCGCTCAAGCCGCCCATCAGATCTGGCTTGATGAAAACCAATCCGAAGGGCGCGATGAAGAACACTGGCATCGGGCCAAGCTGGCGCTGACCGGGAAAAGCACCCGCAAGCGCGCCCCGAAAGCTGCGCCCATAGCCTCTGGAAAACCTGCGGCGACGAAAACCCGGGCAACGTCCAAATCGAAATTGCCCGGGCAAAGCTCTGTGGCCTGCACTCAGGCGGCGGGCATACGCCGTTCGACAATCTCTGCCCACCAGCTGCAGCCGGCCGGGATCGCCTCATCGTTGAAATTGTATTCGGGGTGATGGACCGAGGCCGTATCGCCATTGCCCACAAGGATGTAGGCTCCGGGCCGCTCTTCCAGCATAAAGGCGAAATCCTCGCCGCCCATGACCAGCGGCGCCTCGGCGCAGTCCCCGGACACGGCGCGTGCCACATCGGCGGCGAATTCAGTCTGCTCGTCGCTGTTCACCATGACCGGATAGTTGCGCACATAGTTGACGGTCGCAGTCGCCCCCATCGCCTCAGCCACGCCGTTGCAGATCTTGGCGATCCGCTCTTCGGCCAAATCGCGGTTCTCGTTTGCCAGCGTCCGTACCGTACCCTTGAGCATGACGCGCTGCGGGATCACGTTATAGGCCTTGGAGGAGGATTCGATCGAAGTGACCGACACCACCAGCTGACTCACCGGGTCGGCGTTGCGGCTGGTAATGCTCTGCAGCGCCGTCACCACATGGGCGGCAACAAGGGTACTGTCGATGGTCTCATGCGGCTTGGCGGCATGACCGCCTTTGCCTTCGATCGTGATGTCGAAAAGGTCAGTCGCCGCAAAGAACGGGCCGGGCCGGATAGCAAAGCTGCCCAGCGGCTGCCCGGGCCAGTTGTGCATGCCATAGACTTCCTGGATGCCGAACCGCTCCATCATCCCGTCGTTGCACATCTCACGACCGCCGCCGCCGCCCTCTTCTGCGGGCTGAAAGATCACGGCGACGCTGCCGTCAAAGTTCCGCGTCTCTGCCAGATACTGCGCCGCGCCCAGAAGCATGGCCGTGTGCCCGTCATGCCCACAGGCGTGCATCGCGCCGGGGTTGGTCGAGGCGTATTCCACCCCGGTCTGTTCGGTAATCGGCAGGGCATCCATATCGGCGCGCAGGCCAAGAACGCGGCCCTTGGTGTCAGTCTTGCCCTTGATGACCCCGACGACGCCTGTACGTCCGATGCCCTCGACAACCTCGTCGCAGCCAAAGGCCCGTAGTTTGTCAGCAACCAGCGCGCTGGTGCGGTGTGTGTCGAAAAGCACCTCGGGGTGGGCGTGAATATCACGGCGCCATTCGGTGATATCGGAATGCAGTTCGGCAAAGCGGTTCTTGACCGGCATGAAAAGTCTCCTGAGTCTGAATTTGGCGCCAAGTTGCATGAGCACCGGGGTGCCCGCAAGGCGACAAGGCAGTTCCATAGGGTTGTTGTTCGAACACAAATTGGCGTGGTGCCTAAATATTTGGCCCCGGCACCATCCGGCTGCCGTCAGAAAACCGTGACATCCGGAAACGCGACAGGTCATGCCCCGGCGCGGTGCCCTGCACCAATGCGGCGGCGATGCGCCCAAAGGCCGGGCCGATCCCGAATCCATGCCCGCACATCCCCGTCGCCACCGTCAGCCCAGGCAGCGCCGCCACCCGATCAACCAGCGGGACAACATCCGGCAACACGTCAATCATCCCCGCCCAGACCCGGCGCGGCTTGACCGGGCCAACCTCGGGAAAGGCTGCGGCAAAGGCATCACAGGCGGCCTGCGCCTTGGCCACATTCGGTGGCGGGTTCAGGATACGCATCCGTTCGAACGGTGTTTCCTCGTCGTCTGCCCATTTGCGCGGCGTGCCCCAGGCATCGGGATACCCGGCCGGTGCACGCGGAAGAAGACGCACATCAAATCCGCCCGATTTCAGCACCACAAGGTACTTGGCCAATGCACGCACCGCATCCGGCCCGACATATAGCTCGGACAGGGTCGAAGGGGCCACGGTATATCCCCCATCGGCCCGCGGGCGGAACGCAGTGCGATGGTCCACGCCTGCTCCGTCTGTCACCGGCGGTAAGGGCCCGGTTTCCAGCACGGTAGAGCCGACCGAGAGTTGCGGAATGTTCACGCCGTGGCGGCGCAGGAAAAGCGATGACCATGCCCCCCCGGCCAGCAGCACTTCTGCGGTCCGGATCCGGCCCTTTTCGGTCTGCACCCCGGCCACGCGGCCCGCTTCCATGTCCAGGCCGCGTACGGCGCAGTCCTCGACGATCACCGCACCTGCATCACGCGCAAGCCGCGCCAGTTCCGGCACGGCGACCCAGGGTTCGCCCTTCATGTCCGATGGCGTGTGCAATGCACCGGGCCAACTGCCCTTGATCCCCGGCAGCAGCTGACTCAGCTCGGCACGGGACACCATGTGACTGTCCAGCCCAAATCCCGCAGCGGAACCAAGCCAGTCCTCATAGGCCGCAAGATCCGATTCGCGTCGCGCAAGGTAGGTCACACCAACCGTGCGCACCCCAAGCCGCCCCTGACATTCGCGGTCGAGATCCCGCCACAGCCCCCGCGCTTCCAGCGCGATGGGAATTTCGGCCACGTCGCGGCCCTGCGTCCGGATCCACCCCCAGTTGCGCGAACTTTGCTCTGCCGCGACCCGGCCCTTCTCAAGCAATGTCACCTGCACGCCCTGACGCGCCAGAAACAGAGCCGCCGACACGCCAATGACGCCGCCGCCGATCACCACGACTTCGGATGCCCCCGGCAGGTCCGCGACGTGTTCGGGGGCGCCATCCCGAGTAAAGGGAAATGTCATGCAGAAAGATGCGCCAGAAGCCGCTCCATGAACGCCTGCCCGGCCTGAAACTGTGCCACGGTGATGTATTCATCGGGCTGATGCGCCTGCGCGATATCACCCGGTCCACAGACCACGGCAGAATAACCGGCGCGCTGGAACTGGCCCGCTTCGGTCCCGTAGGAAACGACATTTGTCGTATTGTCTCCGGTCAGCTTTCTGACCAGCATCTCGGCCTCGCCGTCCGCTTCGGGGACAAGGGCGGGCACGTCGAAACGTTGTTCGACGTCGATCCTCGCGTCGGGGTGGACGGCTTGCATCTCTGCCTCAACCGCGCGCAGTTCGGCGAAATAAGCGTCGCGCCAGTCCTCAAGGCGTTCGCCCGGCACCGCCCGAAAATCCATGCTGAACCGGCAATCCTTGGCGGTGATGTTATGCGCTGTCCCGCCCGAAATCGTGCCGACATGCGCCGTCGTCCAGGGCGGCACAAAGGCGGCGGCCAGATCGCTGGGGGTAGCGGCCCGGCTTTCCGCGTTGCGCACGTTCGCCCAGTCGATCAGCTTGGCCGACCACATGATCGCGTTGACCCCGGTATGCATGAGCGACGAGTGCACCTCGAACCCGACCACATGGGTCCAGAACCCTGCCCCGCCCTTGTGACCTGTCACCGCCTTCATCATCGACGGCTCGCCAACGATCACGGCGGATGCCTTGGGCAGCGGCCCCTGCATCGCTTCGATCATCGGCGGAGCACCCGTGCAGCCGATTTCCTCGTCATAGCTCAGCGCAATCTGCAATGGGCGTTTCACCCCGCGGTAGTGCGCCTCGACCATGGCCCAGATCGCCAAGGCATCGAAACCTTTCATATCCGTGGTGCCGCGCCCATAAAGTCTGCCATCCCGCTCCTCGACCACATAGGGGTCCGAGGCCCAGGGCTGACCGTCCACCGGCACCACATCCGTATGACCCGACAGCACCAAACCACCTGCAACATCAGGTCCAACATGGGCAAACAGCGCAGCCTTTTCACCAGTCTCGTCATAGTGGCGGTGGGCAGTGATTCCGTGGCCCGCAAGATACTCCTCGACCCAGTCGATCAATGGCAGATTGCTGTCGCGGCTCACGGTCGGAAAAGACACAAGCTTGTCGAGTAGATCGCGCGGAGTCAGACGAGGGTGCATTGGGGGCCTTTCTGCATTATCTGCGCTGCAGCATAGCCCCATAAAATGCAGAGTCACAGGGGTACAGGCGGCGAAATGCAGGCCTTGTGCCGATCGCGATTCATCTTGCACGCTAAACTTTTGCCGACGTGAATTTTGCGCGTCCAATCGCGCTGCAACCACTCACCAGAGGTTGGATATCCGGGCTATTTCAATGGCAGCACAAAGTCAGAAACCACCGGATAATGATCGCTTGGCCATTCCCCGTCGAACTGCCGACGCAAAACGACAGGCTGACCCACAGGCCGAATGTCCGGCGTCGCCCCAATGTGATCGATCGCACCAAACAGGTTGAATCCACGGTCAAAATGATAGGTCGCCCCCTCGACCGGGACAAAATCCACACCGGCCCGCGACAGGATTTCATAGGCCTCGCCGCCCACCCGCGCGTTTAGATCACCAACCAGAAATACCGGCTCTGCGGCATCGATCCGGGCCCTCATCCGCTCAGCCACCAGTGCTGCGGACAGCCGCCGGTTGGACCCGCTCTTGTATTCGAAGTGCACATTGTAAACCGTGAAGGGCCTGCCACCCTCCCGGTGCTGAAACCGTACCCAGGAACAAAAGGCCGGATAGGAACCATTGAAGGTGCGCGAATAGATCACATCCGGGGTGTCAGAGAAAAAGAACCAGCCCTGATCCAGTACATCCAACCGGTCGGTCCGATAGAAAACCGGCTGGGTAGAGGGAAAATCACGCCAGTCGCCACTTGCCGCGGCCCGGTACGCGGGGTTCTGTTCAAGCAGATAATCCCGCGCCAGATTGACCGAACCATCGTCACCGCGCTGAAAGCTCTCCAGCTCCTGAAACGCCACGACATCCGCGCCAAGCGCCTTGAAGGTCGCGTCAAAGGCACCCTTGCGCTGATTCCAATTACCCAGGGACCAGGCGCCCGTCTGCTGACCCAGATTGATGTAGTGAGAGTTGAAGGTCGCCACGCGCAGCGCCCCATCTGGACGGGGCGGGACCGCAACCCGTTCAGAGTTGGACAGATGCATCGCGCAGGCGACAAGGGTCAGCGCCGCGATTAGCCCCAGCAGACCCTTGATCAACACAACCGTCACACGCCGCATCGCACCCTCCAGACCAACGTCAACACGCTTAAACGCAGCAACCTTCGGGTTCCGTCTGCTCAGTATCGTCCGGGGGCCTCTGAGAAAATCAGAATGTCCAGCGCGTGACGGCCTGCGCCCTGCCCCGGATCAGTACCCGCTGTCAGAGGTCAGAACGTAATGCCCCGGGCTGGCTTCGGAAAAGACCGACGGCCCGGGTTCATACCCGACGGGGTGGATCGGTGACGGGATCGGCTTGAAATTCAGGTCCTTCTCGGATTTGCGCCGACGTGGATCGGCAATCGGAACGGCCTTCATCAGCGCCTGAGTGTAGGGATGCTGAGGGTTTTCGAACACTGCGGCCCGCGGCCCCAGTTCAACGATCCGGCCCAGATACATCACGCCAACCTTGTGGCTGACCCGTTCGACCACGGCCATGTCATGGCTGATGAACAGGAACGACAGCCCCAGATCGGCCTGCAACTCCATCATCAGGTTGACCACCTGCGCCTGCACCGACACGTCCAGCGCCGATACCGCTTCGTCCGCGATGATCAGCTTGGGATTCAGCGCCAGCGCACGGGCAATCGCGACCCGCTGGCGCTGCCCGCCAGACAGTTCGTGCGGAAAGCGGCGCAGGAAAGAGCGCGGCAGTTCGACCCGATCGAACAGCATCGCGATTCGGTCGTCCATTTCCGACCCCTTGTGGGTGCCGAAATTCCGCATCGGCTCGGCCACCTGATCGCTCAGGTTCATCTGCGGATTGAGCGATGCGAACGGATCCTGAAAGATCATCTGCATGTCCAGCCGCGCCGTGCGCAGATCATGCTGGTTCAAGGCCATGATGTCCTTGCCGCCCAGCTCGATACTGCCCGACAGCGGCTCGATCAGGCGCAGGATTGAACGCCCCGCCGTCGATTTGCCACAGCCGGATTCGCCAACCAGCGACAGCGTCTGACCCTTCTGGATATCAAAGGACAGATCCTCGACCGCATGCACATTCGCCACCGTGCGACGGAAAAAACCGCCCTTGACCGGGAATCGTGTCGTAAGGTTGCGCACCTTCAGCAGAACATCGTCCGAGCCGCGAATGGGCTTTGGTTCATGCGCATCCGAACCCAGCAGTTTCATCGGTTCGGGAAATGCCTTGCCCGTCATCTCGCCCAGCTTTGGAACGGCAGCCAGCAGCGCCTGAGTATAGGGATGCTGCGGGTTCTCGAATATCTCCTCGACCGTGCCTTCCTCGACCTTGTTGCCGCGGAACATCACCACCACGCGGTCCGCCATCTGCGCCACCACGGCCATATCGTGGGTGATGAACATCACCGCCGTGCCGGTTTCACGTTTCAGCCGGTCGATCAGCGCAAGGATCTCGGCCTGAATGGTCACGTCCAGCGCCGTTGTCGGCTCATCCGCGATCAGCAGGCGGGGCTTGCAGGCCAGCGCCATGGCGATCACCACCCGCTGACGCATGCCGCCAGAAAGCTCGTGCGGATACTGCTTCAGCCGCCGTTCGGGTTCAGGAATACGAACCTGCTGCATCAATTCTAGCGCGCGGGCCTCTGCCTGTTCGCGATCCATGCCGCGATGCACCCGCAGCCCTTCGGTCAATTGCTTGCCGACGGTGAACACCGGGTTCAGCGCCGTCATCGGTTCCTGAAAGATCATGCCGATCTCGTTGCCGCGAATCGTGCGCATCAGATCCTGACTGGTCTGCGCCAGGTCGATCTCTCCGCCTTCCTTGCGGTCGAACAAAAGTCGGCCGTTCGCGATATCACCGCCGCCATATTCGATCAGCCGCATCAGCGACAGCGACGAAACCGACTTGCCCGACCCCGATTCCCCGACCACACAGACCGTCTCTCCCGGGCCGATCTCAAAGGATACATCCTCGACCCCCACCACCGGGCCATCTTTGGTTTCGAATTCGACGCGCAGATTTTCGATCCGGGCGATGGCGTGGTCCAGCATGCAGGTCCCCTTGGACTGAGAGATTGCGCCGGGAACTCCGGCGGTTGCCAAAGGTAAAGGCACTGTCGGAGCAGTGTCAAACCCATCCGGCCTGTTTCCGTTAGGCAAAGCCTTGCAATTTCCGCAAAGTCTGTTTCGATGGCGCCACCGTGTGGGGATAACGGTTTAGGATCATCCAGTTCCACGTCCAATGGCCGTGAACAGGGATGGTGCCGTGATTCCCGCACAACTAACAGTGGCCCCGGGCTAACCGGACGCCCAACAGGGAGTATTGATATGAAAATGAAAACCCTTTTGCTGGGGGCCGCGGCGTGTTTTGCCATGGCGCCCGCAGCGATGGCCGAACGCGGAGAAGACGGCAACGTCAACATCATCTATTGGCAAGCACCGTCGATCATGAACCCGTTCCTTTCGGGCGGCACCAAGGATATCGAGGCGGCCAGCCTCGTGATCGAACCGCTGGGTCGCTATGACCCGACCGGCGCTCTCGTGCCCTTCCTCGCCGAGGAAATTCCGACAGTCGAAAATGGCGGCGTGTCCGAAGACCTGACTTCGATCACATGGAAGATCAAAGCTGGCCTCAAGTGGTCTGACGGCACAGACTTTACCGCCGAGGACGTCAAATTCACTGGCGACTACTGCATGAACCCCGAAGGCGGCTGCGCGCAGCTGGCCAAGTTCACGGGCGTTGAAGTGATCGAAGTGATTGATCCGCTCACCGTCAAGGTTACTTTCGGCGCGCCCACGCCGAACCCCTATGGCCCCTTCATGGGCGGCCAATCGCCGATCCTGCAAAAGGCTCAGTTCGAAAACTGCACCGGTGCCGCAGCATCGACCTGCACGGACCAGAACTTTGCGCCCATCGGCACGGGCCCGTTCGTGGTGAAAGATTTCCGTCCCAACGACGTGATCTCGCTCGAAGCGAACCCCAACTATCGTGACCCAGCCAAACCTGCCTTTGCCACGGTCAACTTCAAAGGCGGCGGCGATGCTAATGCTGCTGGCCGTGCAGTGATGGAAACGGGCGAATTCGACTACGCCTGGAACCTGCAGCTGGCGCCCGACGTGCTGGCGCAGATGGCCAAAGGCGGCAAGGGCGTAGCTGTTGCAGCATTCGGCACACTGGTCGAGCGGATCGAGATGAACATGACCGATCCGTCGCCCGAGCTGCCCGAGGGCGAGCGGGCAACCGTTGCACACCCGCACCCGATCCTGTCCGATTTCAACGTACGCAAGGCGCTATCGATGGCGATCGATCGTGAACTGCTTGTCGAAATCGGCTATGGTCAGGCCGGCCGTGCGACCTGCAACCTGGTCCCTGCTCCTGATCTTTATGCTTCGGAGTCCAACACCGACTGTCTGGTTCAGGATATCGACGGCGCCAAGGCTCTGCTGGAAGGCGCCGGCTGGACCGACACCGACGGTGACGGCATCCGCGACAAGGATGGCATGAAGCTCTCGCTGCTTTATCAGTCCTCGACCAACGCTGTCCGTCAGGATTTTCAGGCACTGATCAAGGATTGGTGGAGCCAGATCGGGGTTGAAACCGAACTGCGTAACGTCGATTCGTCGGTCTTCTTCGGTGGTGATGCCGGTTCGCCCGACACCTTCCAGAAGTTCTATGCCGACGTGGAAATGTACGCCAACAACTTCGACGGCACCGATCCGCAGTCGTACCTGTCGATGTACCGCTGTGGCAACGAACCCAAGCCGTCTTCGCAGTGGCAGGGTGAGAACATCAACCGCTTCTGCAACGAAGAGTATGACGCCCTGCTGGACGAACTCGCCAAGACAGGCGAACTCGGCAAGCGTGGCGAAATTGCCAAGCGCCTGAACGACATCATCACCAAGGAAACGATGACCATCGTTCCGCTGGTTGATCGCGGTCGTGTCTCGGCACATTCCAACTCGCTCGGTGGTGTTGCGCTCAACACCTGGGATTCCGAGCTTTGGAACGTTGCCGACTGGTATCGTATCGACTAAAAAAACAGCACTTTGGACGCGGCGGGCCTTGCCCTGCCGCGTCTGCGCTGTCAACTGGGGCGCAATCAGCCTAGTCTGACAAATCCACGCGTCCGCGCCATGCGATCCGGACGCCCATAATAACGCCGCTCAAGCGCAGGAACTGATGCCCATACTCCCCAAACTCATGACCCGAGGCGCCGCATGCTGACCTTTGCAATCCGACGACTGGCCCTCTCCGTCCCGACGCTTCTGTTCATCAGTTTCGCGATCTTCATGCTGCTGCAACTCGCCCCCGGCGATCCGATGTCGCAGGTCCCCCTGACCGTCCCGCCCGAGGTCAAGGAAAAGATGCGCCAGGCCCTTGGTCTGGGTGAACCGCCTCTGATCCAGTACTGGAAATGGCTGGTCCAGATGTTCTGGATCGAACCGCAGGTTCTCTGGGACCACATGTTCGGCACCTCGTTTGCCGAAGGTAAGCTGCGCGTCATCTCCTGGCAGACCCGGTCCCCGGTGATGGACATCGTGCTACAGCGTATTCCGCAGACGCTCTGGGTCGTTGGCCTGTCCTACGTGGTCGGCGTGCTGATCGCCCTGCCCATCGGCATCTATTCCGCCTACCGGCAGTATTCGGTTTTCGACCAGTCGGGCACATTCATCACGATGATCGGCTTTTCGATCCCGCCGTTCTTCACCGGACCGCTGCTGATCGTGGTCTTTTCGGTGCAACTTGGCTGGTTCCCGTCGATCTACGACACGACGCTTGTGGTCGACAGCTGGGCGAACTTCAAAATCCAGCTACAGCAGATGATCATGCCCGTGATGGTGCTGGCCCTGCAAACCACAGCACAGCTCAGCCGCTACATGCGTGCCTCCATGCTCGACAACCTCAATCAGGACTACGTGCGCACCGCCCGCGCCAAGGGCCTGTCCGAGGCGGTCGTCGTCATGGTGCATGTGCTGCGCAACTCGATGATCCCGGTGGTCACGGTGATTGCGCTTGGGGTGCCCGCGATCTTTGGTGGCGCCATCATCACCGAGAACGTGTTCAAGGTGAACGGTATCGGCCAGTTGCTGATCACCGCGCTCTTTGCCAATGACCTGCCGATGGTGATGACGCTGACCTTCATCTTTGCCTTCCTCATCGTCATGTTCAACCTTATTGCCGATATCCTCTACGGCGTCCTCGACCCAAGGATCCGCTATGACTAATCCCACTCCCGCCCCCATCGGCGCCCTCACAGACACCATTCCCGGCAAGCCGCCCCGCTCCAAATGGGTTGATGTCTGGCATCAGTTTTCCAAGCACAAAGGCGCGCTCATGGGCGCGGGCTTTCTGATCTTCATCACCCTTGCGGTGATCTTCGGGTCATGGATCTGGTCGCTGGACCCGCAGAAGCTGGACATCCGCAACAAGGATCTGCGCCCGATCTACACCGCCCTCTGGGACAGCTCGGCCAAGGTTGATATCGGCCATCCCCTGGGCACCGACAATCTGGGCCGTGACGGGCTGGCAAACCTCATCGCCGGTGGTCGCGCCTCAATGGCCGTGGGTTGGGCTGCAATGCTGCTGTCGCTGTTCATCGGCACCGCCGTGGGCGTGATTTCGGGCTATTTCAAGAAAATCGACGGGCCGCTCATGCGCCTGACGGACCTCTTCCTGTCCCTGCCGATCCTGCCGCTGCTGCTGGTCGCCGTGACCCTGTTCCGCCAGCCCCTGCGCGCCAACTTCGGCCCCGAAGGTGGTATGTTCATCCTGATCGTTGCCGTCATCGGCGTGACCTCGTGGATGCCCACGGCGCGCATCGTGCGCGGCGATGTTCTCGCGTTGAAAGAGCGGGAATTCATCCTCGCCGCGCGCTCCATCGGCACCACGCCGTTCAAGATCATCCAGCGTCACCTGCTGCCCAACGTGCTCTCACCCATCATGGTTTCGGCCACTCTGGGTCTCGCCACGGCTATCATCACCGAAAGCGCGCTGTCCTTCCTCGGCGTCGGATTTCCGTCCGACTTCCCCACATGGGGCAAGATGCTGGCCGATGCCGTGCCACGCATGAACGACTTCCCCGAACGTGTGCTGCTGCCCGGCATCATGATCTCGCTCACCGTGCTGGGTGTGAACTACCTCGGCGACGGGTTGCGCGACGCATTGGATCCCCGCATCCGCGGCCGCTAAGGTCGCGGGAGGCGGAGCCAGAGCTTTGATCCCACGGCTTGATGGCCTGAACCAGTCCCGCTCGCGGTGCTCGTTCAGGCCACCTTCGGTTCGAATGCTTTTAGCCACTTTCCGCCGCTGACATCTATGCCGCCTTACCCGGCCTTCCATTTGCGGACCATCGCATCGCTGGCACCATGCGTCCGGTACAAATCAGCGACGGAAATCCCCGCCTCCTGCTCTTTCAGCACCCCAATAATCTGCTCTACGGTAAACCTGCTGCGCATCATCTCTGATCCTTTCGATAGGACCAGAGGCGGCATCAAACTGGATTGGGTGCCCGGGGCAATGTCAGACCCGCGCGCAAGGTTCAATTTCTCATCATCAATGCGTTAACGGAACGGGGTTCGGCAGGGGGACGTGGCCTTTTCCAACCGGGAAAACGGCTGAAAGGACCCCGCATTCCCGATGCAACATTCCGGGTTCAATGCAACAAATTGTTGCACTCAGGGCAAGAACAGGGGCAAACGGGCCCGAAATCGAGGAAGACGGAAAAGATGGCCGAGCAGAGGAACCTGATAAAACAACGGAATTCGGATGTTGTCCGTGCCGCTCGCCTATCCGTTGCCCCGATGATGGATTGGACTGACCGCCATTGCCGGTATCTGCACCGGCTGCTGTCTCGAAATGCGCTGCTTTATACAGAAATGGTGACGTCGCCCGCTTTGGTACGTGGAGGAGCGCTTCATCTCCTGGACTTTCATGCCGAGGAGCATCCCGTGGCGCTCCAGCTCGGGGGCTCTGATCCAAAAGAACTGGCTCAGGCGGCGCGATTGGGCGCAGACGCGGGCTATGACGAGATCAACCTTAATGTCGGCTGTCCATCCGACCGGGTGCAGTCGGGCACGTTCGGCGCAATCCTGATGAAGCAGCCGGGGCTCGTGGCGGAATGTGTCGCGGCGATGCAAGCGGTCGTGAATGTCCCGGTGACCGTCAAATGCCGTATCGGGGTCGATGATCAGGACGCGACCGAGGTACTGCCCGAATTCATTGCGCGCGTGGCCGCCGCCGGGTGCGAACGGTTCACCATCCATGCCCGCAAGGCCTGGCTGCAGGGGCTCAGCCCCAAGGAGAACCGCGATATCCCGCCGCTGGACTATGATCTGGTGATGCAGATGAAGGGTCTTTTCCCGGCCCTGCATCTGTCGGTCAATGGCGGCATCACGTCGCTTGAGCAGGCAAAGGCGTTCCACGATGCGGGGATGGACGGCGTCATGGTGGGCCGGGCGGCCTATCATCAGCCATGGGATATTCTGGCCGGGGCGGATGCCCTGATCTTTGGTGCTGATACCGCCGCGCCCGATCCGGTTGAGATCTCTCTGGCGATGATCCCCTATATCGACGCCCACCTGAGTACCGGCGGCCGTCTGCATCAGATCACCCGCCACATGCTGGGCCTGTTCGCGGGACGCCCCGGGGCACGCGTCTGGCGGCGTGTGCTGTCCGAAGGCGCATCGCGAAAAGGTGCCGGTCCGGAGCTGATCCATGAATCACTGGCACAGATGCAGGCGGCGCAACCGGTCTGATTGCGGGCTGTCCCGCCTTTCAACTTGCCATCCCCAGCACGAGCCTGTCTACAAAAGGCGAAATCTCAGACGGATTTGATCATGCCCGATATCGCCACGCTGTTGCCGCTGATTGCCTTGCTCATGCTGGCCGGCGCCTTTGCCGGGTTGCTGGCAGGGATGCTGGGGGTCGGGGGCGGCATCGTGCACGTTCCGGCGTTTTTCTACGTCTTCCAGACGCTGGGATATGACAGTCCGCACCTCATGCGCATCTGTCTGGCTACATCGCTTTCGGCAATCATCGTGACTTCGGCCCGCTCTGTGATGGCGCATCAGAAACGCAAGGCGGTCGATTGGTCGATCCTGCGCACATGGGCACCGGGCATCGCTGCCGGTGCGCTGTTCGGGGTGTTGATCGCCTCTGCGCTGCGCACGACCACGCTGCAGGTGATCTTTGGCGTTACGGCGTTCATCGTGGGGATTTATCTGGCCTTTGGACGGCAGCACTGGCGGTTGGGATCGCAAATGCCGCGTGGGTTGGCGCGTGCCGCGCTGTCGCCTGCGGTCGGGTTCCTGTCTGTGCTGATGGGCATCGGCGGTGGCAGCTTTGGCGTCCCGCTGATGTCACTGTTCGGGGTGCCGATGCACCGCGCGGTGGCGACGGCTGCGGGCTTTGGTGTGCTGATCGCAGTACCCTCGGTCGCGGCCTTTCTGCTGGTCGGCGTGCCCGAAGCCGCACGACCGCCCTTCATGCTCGGATCAGTCAACCTTGCCGCCTTTGCCGTTGCAGTGTCGATGACGCTGATAACGGCCCCACTGGGCGCGCGGCTGGCGCATGCGATGGATGCACTCGTGCTGCGCCGGGTCTTTGCCGTCTTCATCCTGTTCGTCGCCCTGAACATGCTGCGCAAGGCGCTCTGGGGGTAAACGGCTGTCCCGGGATTACGTTTGATCCCGCCACGCTATCCTGCGCCAAGCCCCCGCAGCGCGTCGGTCTGGCAATGGCACAAGATCCAAAGATACAGGCCCGGCGCACCGCACCGGATGCCCCGTGCCGCACGGCTGGCGCTACATTGCAGCTGCCAAGGCCGGGTGCCGCGCGCGCAACGGGAAAGAATCGTGTAAATGCAAAACAAGTTGCACAACTCAGACGCCAAACGATATGGCCGCCCCGCAAATTCCATAATTTTCAAACAATTTCAAAGTGGTGCGGGTGAAGGGACTCGAACCCCCACGCCATAGGCGCCAGAACCTAAATCTGGTGCGTCTACCAATTCCGCCACACCCGCACTTGACCTCAGGCATCGCTGCCCGGGTCCGGCGTTCTCTAGCAAAGGTTGAAACCGGATGCGAGCAGAATTTCCATGCTGACGTCATGACAGGTCAGGGTGCGGTTTCCACGATCTGCTCCATGCAACTGAAACAGATCGCCCGGCCCCGGCTCAGGCACCAAGGGCGCGCAGTACCTTGGGCAATTCTTCGGGCAGATCCTCGGCGATCAGACCGGGGCCCAAGCTGCGGGCGCATTCTACGTGCAGCCAGACCGCAACCTCGACCAGATCGCGCAAATCCCCCGCATCCTGCGGTGCGGCAAGGCCCGCAATCAGACCGGCCAGCACATCGCCAGCGCCCGCCGTCGCCAGCCAGGGCACACTGCGCCCATAGACCGCCGCATGGATCGAAGCCCCGCCATCAGGCCCGGCAATCACCGTATCCGCGCCCTTGAGCAGAACGATACATCCCGCCCTTGCCGCAGCCATGCGCACCACGTCCACCTTCGAAAGCTCCCCCCGGACTCCAGCCGCAAGATCGGGAAACAGCCGGGCGAATTCACCTTCGTGCGGGGTCAGCACCACCCGTTCGTGGGTTGCGGCAAACAGCGTCGCGGGGTCACCGGCAAAGCTGCTGAGCGCATCGGCGTCCAGAACCACCACCGGATCACGCCGCGCCAGTACCGCCTGCACCATGTCGCGGGTCCGATCGGACACGCCCATGCCGGGGCCAAGGCAGAAGGCGCTGACCCGCTCATCCGCGACATCCTCCAGCGCCTCGGGCCCGCGCACCGCGCGCAGCATGATGGCATTCAGCTGGCAGGCATTTTCCTGCAACGCCGCAGGCGGGCACAGCAGCGTGACCAGCCCCGCCCCGCTGCGCAGGGCCGCACGTGCCGCCAGCCGCCCTGCACCGCCGCGCCCCACGCCACCGGCAAAGACCATAACGTGACCGTGGTCGAACTTGTGCCCGCCGCGCCGCGTCTTGCTGATCAGATCCAGCGGCCAGTTCGGGGATGGCATCGAGTCACGTGTCACATGCCGGATCCGCCCGCCGTCCCGGCCTGCACCGCCCTGCGCGTCGCCAGCCAGACCGATATCGACAACCCGCACCGCACCGCACAGCCCCGGTCCCGACCCAAGGTAATGCCCCGGCTTGGCGCCATGAAAGGTGACGGTCAGATCCACCGCATTCATTGCCCCCGCAGTACCCTCTGTCGCATCCCCCTGCGGCACCATCCCGGAATCAAGGTTCAGCCCCGAGGGGCAATCGACCGCCACGGCAAAGACGGTCGGCCCATCCCCCCAACTCTGGAATCGCCCGACCGTCAGCACCTGCGCAACAGCCTCGGGCAATGGCCGTGTCAGCCCGATCCCGAACACCGCATCGACGATCAGATCGGGCCGCGGACCCGACAGGATCGCCGCACTATCCCAGGTCTGGATCGTTCCAATTCCGCACCACACGTCGTGATTGCGTCGCGCATCGACAGGTAGCTTTGTCCCATCACCGTATAGCCAGACATCCACGTCCCAGCCCCGCGCCTGCAACCGCCGCGCGATGACAAAACCGTCGCCGCCATTATTGCCCGGTCCGCAAAGCACCAGCGCCCGGTGCGCGCCGGTGGCAAATTGCGGCCATTCAGCCAGCACAGCATCCACCACACCCCGCCCGGCCCGTTCCATAAGTTCAAGCCCGGTCACGTTGCCGCTGTCGATTGCGTCACGTTCAAGCACGCGCATCTGTGCCGCTGTCAGAAGGTCACTCATCCGGGGCTCTTTCCTGTGCTCGATACATTGCTACACCGCCCACAAAGCTATCGGCAGCCTCCGGCGATTACCACCTTGATGGGTCGGATCGCCCAAGACGGTATCACCCATTTGGCTGTTCGGGTCTAAATACCAGCGCCCCGTTCCGCGAAAGACCTCCGCCAGTCCCGTCATCGTGTTCGACGCCCCTTGCCCGAGGACCAGCTGGTGATTTCCACCCTGCCCGGCACCCGATTCCGCCCCTATCACCCGGCCCGTCAGCGACACCGGAATACCGACTCCAAATCGCACACTATTTAATCACATCGCATAAAATTTGAACTTGGCGCGCGAATTGCATTGCGCTTGGCGGTGCAACCACGGTCTATCGAATTGTGACCCCAGACCCGAGATGGTCTGAGCGTCATCCAACGGATTTGCGAGGAGACGGGCGATGAAAAAGATCGAAGCGATCATTAAGCCTTTCAAGCTGGACGAGGTCAAGGAAGCCCTGCAAGAGGCTGGCATCCAGGGCCTGAGCGTGATCGAAGTCAAAGGTTTTGGCCGCCAGAAGGGCCATACCGAGCTTTATCGCGGCGCCGAATATGTTGTCGATTTTTTGCCCAAGGTCAAAATCGAGGTTGTTCTTGATGATGATCAGGTTGATGGGGCCATCGCGGCCATCATTCAGGCGGCGAAAACCGACAAGATCGGCGACGGCAAGATCTTTGTCACGACCGTAGAACAGGCAATCCGCATCCGCACCGGTGAATTCGGCTCGGACGCGCTATAAACCACATTCAAAAAACGTACCAAGTACGAACCAAGACAGAAAGGGAGCCAGGGAATGAGCGTAGAAGCAGTTCTTAAGATGATGAAGGACGAGGAGGTCGCTTACGTCGACATCCGTTTCACCGACCCGCGCGGCAAGCTGCAGCACGTCACGCTGTGCGAAGACCAGGTCGATGCCGATTTCCTCGAAGAAGGCTTCATGTTCGACGGTTCTTCGATCGCCGGCTGGAAATCGATCGAAGCGTCCGACATGAAACTGATTCCGGACACCAACAGCATTTATATCGACCCCTTCTATGCGGAAAAGACCCTGTGCGTACACTGCACCGTGGTCGAGCCCGACACGTTGGAAAAGTATGACCGTGACCCGCGCGGCACCGCGATCAAGGCCGAGGAATACCTCAAGGCCTCCGGTATCGGTGACGTTTCCTACTGGGGTCCCGAGGCCGAATTCTTCCTGTTCGACGACGTGCGCTATTCCAACACGATCAACAAGGTGTCCTACGAAGTCGACGCACTCGACGCATCCTGGAACACCGACACATCCTACGAGATGGGCAACACTGGCCACCGTCCGGGTCTCAAGGGCGGCTATTTCCCCGTCAACCCGATCGACGACGCGCAAGATATCCGTGGCGAGATGCTCTCGACCATGAAGCGGATGGGCATGAAGGTCGACAAACACCACCACGAAGTCGCCTCCTGCCAGCACGAACTTGGCCTGATCTTCGGCTCGCTGACCCATCAGGCGGACGAAATCCAGAAGTACAAGTACGTCATCCACAACGTCGCTCAGGCGTATGGCAAGTCGGCAACCTTCATGCCAAAGCCGATCTATGGCGACAACGGGTCCGGCATGCACTGCAACATGTCGATCTGGAAGGACGGCAAGCCGCTCTTCGCAGGCGACAAATACGCTGACCTGTCCCAGGAAGCCCTGTGGTACATCGGCGGCATCCTGACCCACGCCAAGTCGCTGAACGCCTTCACCAACCCGGGCACCAACAGCTACAAGCGTCTGATCCCCGGCTTCGAAGCACCCGTTCTGCGCGCCTATTCCGCACGCAACCGCTCGGGCTGCGTCCGGATCCCGTGGACAGATTCGCCCAAGGCCAAGCGCGTCGAAGCACGTTTCCCCGATCCTTCGGCAAACCCGTATCTGTGCTTTGCCGCACTCCTGATGGCCGGCCTTGACGGCATCAAGAACAAGATCGATCCGGGCGAAGCCATGGACAAGAACCTCTATGACCTGCCGCCCGAAGAGCTGGCCGGCATCCCCACGGTCTGCGGTTCGCTGCGCGAGGCCCTCGAAGAGCTTCAGAAGGACCACGATTACCTGCTCGCAGGCGACGTGTTCACCAAGAGCCAGATCGAAGGCTATATCGAGTTGAAGACCGAAGAGATGCAGAAGTACGAGCACACGCCGCACCCGGTCGAATTCGGCATGTACTACAGCTGCTGATCCCAACGGATCACGGCAAGCATTGGGCGTCCCCTGTTGGGGGCGCCTTTTTTGTTCCAGCATCACACCTACCCGCACGGGCCTGCCCCCCATGATCACGCGGACGTGAATCACAACCGGCAAAACGACTACAAGTCGCGGGAATCCCGACTTTCCGGCGCAGCCATATCCCGCTACCGTCTCCTCCAGTCCGAATTCAGGAGAACCCAATGCGCCGTATTCTGTCGATCCTCTTTGCAACCTGTCTGGCAGCGCCGGTCCTTGCCGCCCCCTGCGGCAATTCCGGCGGGGGATTTGAGGCATGGAAAACCAGTTTTGCCCGCGAAGCGCAAAGCGCCGGCGTCGGTCAGCGCGGCTTGCAGGCTCTGGCCAATGCCACCTACGCGCAGGGCACGATCAACGCCGACCGCAATCAGAAAAGCTTCAAATACACCTTCGAAAAATTCATGCAGATACGCGGTGCCGACACGATCGTCGCACAGGGGCGCAAGCGCAAGGCGCGCAATCCGGCGTTTTATGCCTCGCTTGAACAGCACTACGGTGTGCCCGCAGGCATCCTGATCGCGATTCACGGCATGGAAACCGCCTTTGGCGGCTTCATGGGTGACAGTTCGGTCGTCTCGGCCATCACGACGCTGGCCTATGACTGCCGCCGCACGGATTTCTTTGTCCCCCACGCCATCGGTGCGCTGAAACTGGTGGATCACGGATCAATCACCCCCGCGACGCGCGGCGCGAAACACGGTGAACTCGGCCACACGCAGTTCCTGCCGGGCAATGCGCTGGCCTTTGGCGTTGACGGCAACGGCGACGGGGTCGTGGATTTCTACAATGAAACCGACGCGCTAGCCTCGACCGCGAACTTCCTGCGGCAAAAGGGATGGCGTCCCGGTGTCGGCTACCTCGAAGGGCAGCCGAATTTCCAGGTGATCCAGCAATGGAACGCCGCCGGCGTCTATCAAAAGGCGATTGCGAACATGGCGTCGCGCATCGACGGCTGAGAAAACTTCGGTTTCGGGGTCAGCGCAGGGCCCCGAAACCAATCACTGGAACGTTCTAATTCACCTCGACCACCGCGCGCTCCACCACATAGGTGTGGATCGAAAACACCACGGCCCGGGTCAGCGGCAGGCGCAGCAGGCACTGCCGCTCAGAGCGGAAATATGGCGCCACCTGAGCGGCTGCGCTTGATCGCTCGGGCCGCGGCCCCGGCTGGTGCAGCGTCGGATCATCATCCCAAAGCGTGTTGAAACGCCAGATCGGCCGCCCCACCTGCAAACCGTCGAACAACCGCTGCACCCGCTTGGCAATATCCGCATCATAAGACGGCACCGGGTCATGGATCGCCACCATGGGACGCATGAATTTGTCCGCCAGACGCCAGCGCGCCGGAAAACACAGGATCGCCCCCGCAAGCACATGCACGCCGTCCCGTGGCAGCATCAGGCACAGATCCTCCTGCACCAGATGCCCTAAGGTGATCAGCGGATTGGAACGATCCAGCGTCACGCTCACCCCATCGGGCCGCGTGACCCGCGCACCGTCCCGCACAAACCCGGCAGGCAGTGCCGTCAGCACCGTATCGAACAACTCTTCTGCAGCAGGTCGGGCGCTGTCATCCAGTGCATGTACGGCGGCGCTGTCCCGCGCGATCAGACGCGCACGCTCGGCCATCTGGGCGCCATAGGCATCGTCCACCAGCAGCCAGTCACCCTCCAGCGGGCGCACCCCCGGCAAGCGGCGCTCATGGCTCACATCATAAGGAATTTCGGTTTGCAAAATCATGCCCCCCGCATAGCGAAAGGCGCGCCCCCGGAAAAGGGCCGCGCCTCCAATTATCTACAGATAGGACAAGGCAACCGCCCTGCCCCGGATCAGGTCACAGACCCATGCAGTTCGCGTAGTAGGTGACGGTTGCAGGCCAGTCACTGAACACACCAGCAACCTTGGCTTCGGTGTGCAGGGCGTCCAGCAGGGTAAAGTAATCACCGTCGGTATCGACCACATCGTTGACCGACTGGAAATACCAGCCACCACCGTTGTTCAGCGGCCCGGAACGTTCCAGCGACCAGGCGATCAGCTTCAAACCGGCCTCGTTCGCCGCATCCGCATAGGGCGACGCAACCATCTTGCCGTCTTTGACCGTCAGCATCATCCACAGCGGCGGCGCGATATAGTTCACGCCCATGTCCGCCAACTCCTGCATCGTCGGCTTGAAGGTCGCGGGATCCATCGGATCAAGCAGACCTTCAT
Organism: Puniceibacterium sediminis; assembly: GCF_900188035.1. Classification (GTDB taxonomy): domain Bacteria; phylum Pseudomonadota; class Alphaproteobacteria; order Rhodobacterales; family Rhodobacteraceae; genus Puniceibacterium; species Puniceibacterium sediminis. The sequence goes on from NZ_FZNN01000012.1 coordinate 136,397, forward strand.
CCTCGTCCGACGCCTCGTAACGGTCGTCCAGATACACCGCCTGCGCACCAAATTCCGGCTCGTTCGCGATCCAGTATTGAATGTCAGACAAATCGAATGACTGCGCCCAGACGTCCGACGCGGGCACACCGGCGGCCTTGTATTCGTCCACCAGTTTCTGCGCGTACATTTCCTGGGTGAAGCCATCAAAAGGCATCTCGACCGAAGCATTCTTCAGCTCGGGGGTGAACTTTGCCCCCAGATCACGGAACAGCTTGATCGATTCCGCATGTGTCATGATCTGCGCGGGCTGCTGGGCGTATTCAGTGCTGCGGAACGATGCAACGCCGCCCTGAAACTCCTCGGCTGTCGTGGCCGTGGCATCCGACGAATCCATCTTCGGTGTCAGCGACTTGTACTGCTCCAGCGTGATCTCAGAGGTGCGGCACTCGGCCTTTGCCTTTTCATCACCCGACGCCGCAGCGAATGGTGTGACGCAAGTCTCGCTCAGATCGCTGACCAGAATGTTGGTCGTCGTCGCCAGATCGTTCTGCGCGTGACGGCAGACCAGTTCCTTGTCCTTGGTAAAGGTCACGTCGCATTCAAGGATGCCCGCCCCCATATGCGCCGCCGCAACATTGGATTCGACCGTGTGTTCGGGAAAGAACAGCGGCGCGCCGCGGTGACCGATGGAAAACAGCGTCCGTTCGGGCGCCTGCCCGCGGCAGGACATCAGCTTGTCCTTCAGCGCGCCGTCGTCCATTTTGTCCATCAGGTAAAAGGGCCGCACGCCGTAGGTCAGCCCCTGCTCATTCGCCTGCACCGGCATAGCCGCCGCCAGCGCCCAAAGCGCCCCACATCCCAGAACAGTAAGTTTTTGCATTTTCGTCTCCAGCAGGTTTGATCTGCTGGGGGCCTATCCCGCCGCGACACACAGTTTGATGACAGCGGGACGACAGTTCGCTGACAGTCATCCCGGCCCCCGGTTTCATCTGTTCGAAAATGCTCCGGGGGCCTTGCGCCTGCCCTTACCCTTTGGCGCGGCGCTTCTTTTCTTCCGCCAGCTTCTCGGCCAGATCTTTAGCGATGCCAAAGGCGCCCTGAATCTTGTCCTTTTCGCGCGACCAGTCGCGAAGCAGCACGATCTTGTTGTCCTTGACCTTGGCCTTGCCGTTTTCGGCCTGGATGAACTCGACCAGCCCCTGGGGCGATGCGAACTTGTCGTTGTAAAACTGCACCGTCGCCCCCTTGGGCCCGGCGTCCAGCTTGGCGATCCCGGCGCGCTTGCACATCGCCTTGATCCGGACCACCAGCAGCAGGGTGTTGACCTCGCGCGGCAGCTTGCCGAACCGGTCGATCAGCTCGGCGGCAAAGCCTTCCAGCTCGACCTTGGTGGTCAGGGCCGACAGCCTGCGATACAGCCCCAGCCGCACATCCAGATCGGGCACGTACTCCTCGGGGATCAGCACCGGAACACCCAGATTGATCTGCGGCGCCCACTGGCCCTCATCCTCGGTCAGGCCTTCCATCTCGCCGGACCGGATCTTGGCAATCGCCTCTTCCAGCATCGACTGGTACAACTCATAGCCCACATCGCGCATCTGGCCGGACTGTTCCTCGCCCAGCAGGTTACCCGCACCGCGAATGTCCAGATCCTGCGACGCCAGCGTGAAACCCGCCCCCAACGTATCCAGCGACCCCAGCACCCGCAGGCGTTTCTCGGCCGTAGTGGTCAGCTTGGCCCGTGGTTTGGTGGTGAGGTACGCATAGGCGCGGGTCTTGGATCGCCCCACACGCCCCCGGATCTGATAAAGCTGCGCCAGACCAAACATGTCCGCGCGGTGGATCACCATCGTGTTGGCCGTCGGAATATCCAGACCGGATTCAACGATGGTCGTCGCCAGCAGCACATCGAACTTGCCGTCATAAAACGCGTTCATCCGGTCATCCAGCTCGCCCGCGGCCATCTGGCCATGGGCAACCACGTAACTCAATTCCGGCAGCTGCTCTTTCAGGAATGCCTCGATCTCGGGTAAATCTGAAATGCGCGGCACAACATAGAACGACTGCCCGCCGCGATAATGTTCACGCAGCAGCGCCTCGCGGATCGTGACGGCATCGAATTCGGACACATAGGTGCGGATCGCCAGACGGTCGACCGGCGGCGTGCCGATGATCGAAAGGTCCCGCACCCCGGTCAGCGACAGTTGCAAGGTCCGCGGGATCGGCGTCGCCGTCAGCGTCAGCACATGGATATCCGTGCGCATCGCCTTCAGCCGCTCTTTGTGGCCGACACCAAAGTGCTGTTCCTCGTCGATGATCAACAGGCCAAGGTTCTGGAACTTCACGCTTTTGGCCAGCAACGCATGGGTGCCGATCACGATATCGACCGTCCCCTTGGCCATGCCGTCCCGTGTCAGCGCCGCATCCTTGGTCGACACGAACCGCGACAGCGGGCGCACTTCCAGCGGAAAGCCGCGGAACCGTTCGGCAAAGGCCTTGTAATGCTGGCGCGCCAGCAGCGTGGTCGGCGTGATCACCGCGACCTGCACCCCGGACATGGCGGCGACAAAGGCGGCGCGCATCGCCACCTCGGTCTTGCCAAAACCCACGTCGCCGCAGATCAGGCGATCCATCGGCTGGCCGGACTGCAAATCGGCCATCACATCCTCGATGGCGGTCAGCTGGTCATCCGTTTCCGTATAGGGGAATCGCGCGGAAAACGCATCCCATGCCCCCGGCGGCGGCTCCAGTATCGGCGCACGGCGCAGGGCGCGCTCCGCCGCAATCCGGATCAGCTTGTCCGCCATCTCGCGGATACGTTCCTTGAGCTTGGCCTTCTTCGACTGCCATGCCCCGCCGCCCAGCCTGTCCAGCAGCCCCTCTTCGTGACCATAGCGCGACAGCAGTTCGATATTCTCGACCGGCAGGTAAAGCCTTGATCCTTCGGCATATTCCAGCAGCAGGCATTCATGCGCCGCCCCCAGTGCCTCGATCACTTCCATGCCCTGATAGCGACCGATGCCGTGGTCCACATGCACCACCAGATCGCCGGGCGACAGGCTTTGCGTCTCGGTCAGGAAATTCTCGGCCTTGCGGCGTTTCTTGGGGGACCGGATCAGCCGGTCGCCCAACACGTCCTGCTCGGAAATTACGGTAAGATGTGACTTGCCTTTTTGGCCTACCGCTCCGCTACCTAAGGCCGGATCAAAGGGCGCCTCGAACCCCGCCTCCAGCGCCCAGACCGCCAGATACAGCCCGCGCTTGCCGATGCGGGTGCCGTTCGGAATCGGGATCGCCTCGGCCAGCCCCTCATCCTCGATCAACCCGGTCAGACGTTCGCGCGCGCCCTCGGAATAGGACGCGATGACAACCGGCCCCTCGTGCAACTTCGTCTTGATATGCGCCGCCAATGCGCCAAACAGGCTCAGGCTTTCCTGCTGCCGCTCGGGCGCGAAATTGCGGCCAATCCGCCCGCCGCCGTCCACCACACCGGGGCCGCTTGCCTGCGCCAGCGGATGCATCTGCAACACGCGCCGATCCGCCAGCGCCTTTTCCCAGGCCGCATCGTCCAGATACAGCAACGCGGGCGGCGCGGGTTTATAAACCGAATCCATCCGGTTTTTTTGCTGCATCGCCAGACGGCGGGTTTCATACTGATCGGCGATCGTATCCCACCGCGCCAGCCGCGACGGCGTCACCTGATCGTCCAGCAACACGGGGGCGTCGGGCAGATAATCAAACAGCGTCTCAAGCCGTTCATGGAAAAACGGCAGCCAGTGTTCGATTCCCTGATGCTTGCGCCCCGCGCTCACCGCCTCGTACAGCGGATCGTCGGTGCCGGCCGCGCCGAATTCGATCCGGTAATTCTGCCGGAACCGGGTGATCGCCGCCTCGTCCAGAATGACTTCGGACACGGGGGCAAGCTCGACCAGCTCCATCTTTTCCGTGGTGCGCTGGGTTGCGGGGTCAAACCGCCGCGCGCCGTCCAGAACATCGCCGAACAGGTCCAGCCGCACCGGACCGCCCTCGCCCGGCGGATAGATGTCGATGATGCCGCCACGCACGGCGTAATCGCCGGGCTCCATCACCGTCGGCGCCTGCGAAAAGCCCATCCGCACAAGGAAATTGCGCAGCGCGGCCTCATCCACCAGCCCGCCCACTGTTGCGGTAAAGGCCGCCTCGCGCAGCACTTCGCGCGCGGGAATACGTTGGGTTGCGGCATTCAGCGTGGTCAGCAGCACGAACTGCCCCGGCATCCCATGCACAAGCCCCGCCAGCGTCGCCATCCGCGTGGCCGAAATATCGGCATTCGGCGACACCCGGTCATAAGGCAGGCAATCCCAGCCCGGAAAACTGATCACCGGCATGTCGGGTGCCCAGAACGCCAGCGCGTCGCGCATCTGCGCCAGCCGCTTGTCGTCGCGCGCCACATGCACCACAGGCCCGCCCGCGCGGGACAGTTCCTGCAAGATCAGACGGGCGTCAAAGCCTTCCGGCGCGCCGCCAAGGACGAGAGGTTTGAGATGAGCCATGGCGCGATGACATGGCGCGGAACGCAGCGCCCGTCAACCAAGGATGCCGGCAGACAGGTTCTGATACATGCCCCAAAGCGACGTCACAAAGATCGAAGTCATGCCAATCGCCTGCGTCGCGATCCGCAGATGCCCCAGACGCGTCTGCACCACCTCTCCGGTGGCACCTTCGGCCCGGATCCGGCTGGCCACACGCAGCGTCAGCAACCAGACCAGCGTCAGTGGAAAGCCCAGCAGGAACACCGCCTGCGCCAGTTCGATCCAGTAGACAAAGGCCAAAAGCGCCAGCATCACAATCACGAAACACCCCAGCGCCAGCAGCCAAAGCCCCGCACCATCAATGCCGCGCAGCATCCTGTTGGCATTGATGCGCACCAGCTCGTCCAGATCAATCTCGGCCTGACCACCCTGACTGCGGGCGCGCGTGACCATATCAAACGGCACGCCCATGACGCGGTGGCTGGCAGCGGACCAGATGACCGCCACCGCGATCCAGAACCAGAGACTGGAAAACGACCGCATGTCGATCACTTCCAAGACAATGAGATGCCAATCCAAATGCCGCCCCTTCGATCCCGCAGACAGACCCGCGCCCCGCGCCCTTCGCCCGGGCGAAGGTTTTGCGCAACGCAGGCCTTGAGATAACCGCCATTCCATGCCACCCAAAGGCGGCGTTTACAAGGACCAGACCGATGAAGCCCACTCTTGCCGCCTTTCCCGCCACCCGTCTGCGACGCACCCGCCGCACGCCCGCCCTGCGCGACCTCGTGCGCGAAAACTCCCTGACGCCCGGCGATTTCATCTGGCCGGTCTTCGTGCGTGATGGTGAAGGGATAGAAGAGCCCATCGCCTCCATGCCCGGTGTGATGCGCCGCTCGGTTGACAAGGTGGTCGAAGCCGCGATCGAGGCACATGCCCTTGGCATCCCCGCGATCTGCCTGTTCCCCTATACCGATCCGTCGAAACGCAGCGAAGACTGCGCCGAGGCCTGGAACCCGAATAACCTGTCCAACACCGCGACCCGCGCAATCAAGGCCGCCGTTCCCGACCTCGCGATCATGACCGATGTAGCGCTTGACCCCTATAGCGACACCGGCCACGACGGCTTTGTCGAGGATGGCGAAATCGTCAACGACCGCACCGTCGAGGCGCTCGTGAAACAGGCCATCAGCCAGGCCGAGGCCGGCGCCGATATCATCGGCCCCTCGGACATGATGGACGGCCGGATCGGCGCCATGCGCACAGCCCTTGAACAGGGTGGTTTTGCCAACGTTCTGCTGCTCAGCTACGCCGCCAAATACGCCTCGGCCTTTTACGGCCCGTTCCGCGATGCGGTGGGCGCTGCGGGTGCGCTCAAGGGCGACAAGAAGACCTACCAGATGGACCCGGCCAATTCGGACGAGGCGATGCGCCTGATCGAACGCGATCTGTCCGAGGGCGCCGACATGATCATGGTCAAACCCGGCATGCCCTACCTCGACATCTGCCGTCGCGCCAAGGACATGTTCGGCGCGCCGACCTTTGCCTATCAGGTGTCGGGCGAATACGCGATGCTGGCAGGCGCCGCACAGAACGGTTGGGTCGATGGCGACCGGGTCATGCTGGAATCCCTGATGGCGTTCAAACGCGCGGGCTGCGACGGGGTGCTGACCTATTTCGCCCCCGCAGCCGCCCGTCTGCTCAACGGATAGCGGTCGCACGCCGATCCTGACCCAAGGATGGTGACACAGGGGCACTTTCGCGGTATGATCCCAGACAACCGGCCACACGACCGGACCCGAGGCATTGCCAACAACAAAACGAGCATCCCAATGACGAAAATCACCCGACGCGGCATCACCCTTGCGCTAGGCGCGACAGCTTTCCTGGCGGCCTGCAACAACGGCGTCGGCGGCTCTGGTGCCGCGACGATCGATGCCCGTGTGGATGCCACGATGGCCCAGCTCTACAGCCAGTATCCCAACACCCGCCAGCTCCAGTCCAAATCGACCGGCGTTCTGGTCATGCCGCTGGTGACCGAGGCAGGCCTGGGTCTGGGCGGGGCCTACGGGCGCGGCGCGCTGCGGGTTGGCGGCGTGACGGTCGACTATTACTCGACCACCAAGGCTAGCGCGGGCCTTCAGATCGGCGCGCAGCAATATGCGCATGTGCTGTTCTTCATGACCCAGGACGCATTGATGAATTTCCGCCGCTCGCCCGGCTGGGCCGCCAGCGCGAACATCGAATACGCCACGCCGGATCGCGGCGAAACCCTTGCGGCCGAGACGACGACATCGCTCTCTCCGGTCATTGCGATCATATTCGGCCAGTCCGGCCTGCGCGTCGGCGCGACCCTGGACGGCGTGAAATACAGCCGCATCATTCCCTGATACGGGCCCTGATACGGGCGCAGATCAGAACCTGATCCCAAGGCGCGCCTGCGGCGCACAGGTCTTTTCATTTCAGGGGCGATGCCCCCTCTTGAGCCCCTGCCGGGGCTCAATTCACCCCTTGGAAATTCCGCAGTGAATCGCAAAATCGCCAAGGCCGGTTTTGACTGAGAGGGGGTTGGCCCCCTCCTCATTTTCCCGACAGTACGAACTTCAGTGATACCTGAATTCGCCCACCACGTTGCGCCATTCCCCGGGCGAGATCATCTTGCGATGGGTAAAGCGGACCGAATGCAGCGGGCCTTCGATACTGCCCTGCCAGAATTCGATGAAATCGAACAGTTTCTGATGATCCGGGGCCAGATCGTAGTCCTGCCAGATGTATGTGTTCAGCACGTTCTTGTAGTCGGGCATCCGGTAAAAAATCTCGGCCGTGGTCAGCCCGTATCCACGCAGCATGAGTTCCGTTTCGCTTTGCATTTTGCGACTCCTGGTGTTCACCTCAACAACACGGGAATCATGCCAAGCATAAATTTACTTTTCAATAAAAACAAAATGTTAGCAGTCACCCCCGGTGGCTGCCAGAATTGCATCCCCGCGACCATTGCGCCCCGCATCCTGCGTCTGATATACACACCTCAACAACATATAGAATAATGACTGACAGGTAGATCACGTGAGCGATACGCCGGAAACCCCTGAAAACGAAGACGAAAATCGCCCCCAGCGCGCAGTGCACGCCGGACCCTCGATTTCCATCGTCGACGAAATGAAGACAAGTTATCTCGATTACGCGATGAGCGTGATCGTGAGCCGCGCGATTCCCGATCTGCGCGACGGGTTAAAACCTGTGCACCGGCGCATCCTTTATGCGATGTATGAAACCAACAACGCGCATGACAAGCCCTACCGCAAGTCTGCCCGCCCGGTTGGCGACGTGATGGGTAAGTATCACCCGCACGGCGATTCCGCGATCTATGACGCACTTGTGCGGATGGCGCAGGACTTTTCGATGTCACTGCCGCTGCTTGACGGTCAGGGCAACTTTGGTTCGATGGATGGCGATAACGCCGCCGCCATGCGTTACACCGAAGTCCGCATGGACAAGCCCGCCGCCTATCTGCTGGCCGATATCGACAAGGAAACCGTCGATTTTCAGGACAACTACGATGGCAAGGACCGCGAACCCACCGTTCTGCCAGCGCGTTTTCCCAACATGCTGGTCAACGGCGCGGGCGGTATCGCCGTCGGCATGGCGACCAACATCCCGCCGCACAACCTTGGCGAAGTCATTGATGCCTGCCTCGCGCTGATCGAGGAACCGGATCTGACATCCGAACAGCTGATCGAATACGTCCCCGGCCCCGACTTTCCGACCGGTGGCCTGATGCTGGGCCGTGCTGGTGCGCGCAAGGCGTATCTTGAAGGCCGCGGCTCTGTCATCATCCGCGCCAAGACCCGGGTCGAGGAAATCCGCCGCGACCGGTTTGCGATCATCATCGAAGAGATCCCCTATCAGGTGAACAAGGCGACGATGATCGAACGCATCGCCGAAACCGCCCGCGACAAGAAGATCGACGGCATCGCCCATGTTCAGGACGAATCCGACCGTGACGGCGTGCGCGTTGTCATCGAACTCAAACGCGACGCCACCGCCGAAGTCGTGCTGAACCAGCTGTTCCGCTTTACCCCGATGCAGACCTATTTCGGCTGCAACATGCTCGCCCTCAACGGCGGGCGCCCCGAACAGCTGACCCTGCGCGCCTTCCTCACCGCCTTCCTTGATTTCCGCGAAGATGTCGTCGCCCGCCGCACCGCCTACCTGCTCCGCAAGGCGCGCGAACGCAGCCATATCCTCTGTGGTCTGGCCGTGGCCGTCAGCAATGTCGACGAAGTCGTTGCCACCATCCGCGCCTCGCTTGATGCCGCCGAGGCGCGCGTCAAACTGATGGAACGCCGCTGGCCGGCGGGTGAAATCCTGCCCTTCATCGCCCTGATCGACGATCCGACCCACCCGGCGAACGAAGACGGCACCTATAACCTGTCCGAAATCCAGGCCCGCGCCATTCTTGAACTGCGCCTGCAGCGCCTGACCCAGCTGGGCGTCAAGGAAGTCACCGACGAACTCGAAGAGCTCGCCGCCAAGATCAAGGAATACCTTGAAATCCTTGGCAGCCGCGAACGGATCATGGGCATCATCTCGGACGAGCTGCGCGAGGTGCGCGAACTTTTCGCCGTGCCGCGCCGCACCGAGATCCTCGACTGGTCCGGCGATATGGAAGACGAAGACCTGATCGAAAGCGCCGATATGGTCGTCACCGTCACCCAGTCCGGTTACATCAAACGCACGCCGCTGGCCGATTTCCGCAGCCAGAAGCGCGGCGGCAAGGGTGTCTCGGGCGGTGGTCTGAAAGAGGATGACGTGGTCACCACGCTCTTCGTCGCCAACACTCACACCGCGTTGCTGTTCTTCACCACCGCCGGCATGGTCTACAAGCTCAAGACCTGGCGCCTGCCGCAGGGTGGCCGCACGTCCAAGGGCAAGGCGATCGTCAACATCCTGCCAATCCCGACCGGCGTTTCCATCGCCGCCATCATGCCCGTCGACCGGGACGAGTCAGACTGGGACGACCTGCAGATCGTCTTTGCCACGTCCAAAGGCTCTGTGCGCCGCAACCGGCTGTCGGATTTCACCAACGTCATGCGCAACGGCAAGATCGCGATGAAGTTCGAGGGCGACGACGAGAATACCCGCCTGATCAACGCGCGCATCTGCTCTGAAGATGACGACGTGATGCTGGTGACAAACTCGGGCCGCGCCATCCGCTTCCCGGTGCCGGATGTGCGGGTGTTCAACTCGCGCGCGTCGACCGGTGTGCGCGGCATCCGCCTGTCGGGTGACGACGAAGTCGTGTCGATGTCGGTGATCCGCCACTTCGACGCCGAATCTGACGAACGCGCCTCCTACCTCAAGATGCGCCGCGCCATGGCGGGCATCGCCGACGACGCCGAAGTGTCCGAGGCGGACGAGGAAGAAGGCAACGCCAACAGCCAACTGCCGTCAGAGCGCTATGCTGAAATGTCGGCAGCTGAAAACCTGCTGCTGACAGTCACCGCCAGCGGTCTGGGCAAACTGTCGTCCAGCCATGACTACCCCGTTCGCGGTCGCGGCGGCATGGGCGTCACCGCATGGGAAAAATCCATGCGCGGCGGCGAAATTGTCGCCTCGTTCCCGGTCGAGATGGACGATCAGATCATGCTCGCCACCTCAAAGGGCCAGTCGATCCGCGTGCCCATCGAAGGCATCTCGTTCCGCTCGCGCAGCGCCGGTGGCGTCAAGGTGTTCAATACCGGCAAGGGTGAAACCGTGGTCTCTGTCGCATGGATCGCCGATCAGGGCGACGAAGATGGTGACGAGGTTCTTCCAGCCACCGAAGAGTAAGAATTGCGCGGGCTGCCCCGGGGTTACCCCGGGGCGGCCCCTGCACCATTGCGGATCAGGACCGGAACAGGTGGTTCGGGTCGAAACGGCACCATTCTGAAATCTTGAGATAGGTCGCCGTGAACCCGGAAAGCGAGAATTCGTCGGCGACAAAAGGTGGCTCGCCGTAATGCAGGACTTCCACGGCGACACTGTTCGCGCCACGGAACGTCCCTATCAGATCAGGCACGAAACCATCGGTCATTCCGGCCGCGACCATATAGCGGCCATAGCTGTCCATACTGTCATAGAATCCCATTTCCGGGCCGAAATCTGACATCTGGTGGTCGATATACAGCTCGAACTCGTCATCCTCCCGCAGCGGGATCGGGTAGTTGCTGTAGACAATCGGCAGATAGCTCGCCGAGGCGTTATAGCCGCCCATGTCGACTTCAATCTCGAAGATACCCGACCCGTCGCCCCCGGTCCAGATCGCGCAGCGCCCCATCTCGTAACCGGCGCTCCATTCCTTGTGTGACCACACCAGTTCGGGATCGTCCATGGCAGAAACCGATGTGCCACCCAGCGCAAAGATCAATGCGGGCATCAGGCCGCGCGAAACAGCACGCCGAATAACGCCACCATTGGACATATGAACAGTCATGAAATGTCGCTCCCTGGAAATCTGCGCCTATTAGAATCAGGAGACGTAAACATGGAGTTACGCGTGGCGCTTGCGCGGTGCCGCCCTGTTTCATCCCGCCAAATTCTGATTGTCGGCTGTTTACCGAATGGTCAGCTTTCGGGCGCAAGCTGCCGCCGAAGTCTGCCCCATGCGGAGAAGCGGCATATGAATCTCTATCACTGCCAGATCGACATCCATCACGCGGCCAAGGCGCTTGCCTTTGCAGAGGCGGTTGAACAATGGATGGAATACCTTAAAGGTCGGGATGCCATCAAATCCTGGCGTCTGCTGCGACGCAAACTGAACCTTGCCAGCGACAACCACCGCGATTTCCTGCTTGAGGTCGAGTTCGAAAATCTGGGTCAGCTCGATCAGGCCTTCCGCATCCTCGGTGAACATGACGAAGAGGTGAAACGCCTCTACGCCAATGTAAACGCCTTGATTTCTGACAACGACCTCGGCCTATACCGCCCCTTCCCAGACCCTGAACGGGCGGAACGAATGGCGCTGATCTGACGCCCGCCCAACAGCGCTTCCCGGGCCAAAACAGCCCGGGGATAAGGCAACAAAGAAACTGCAACCACCTCTCGTGGTTGCTGAGGGTCACGCCTAAATAACCGTAACAATTGATATAAATACCCTTTCTTAAGCCGGGTTAAAGATTTCTTACCTAAAACAAACCGGCCAGCCGCGCAGCCACGCCGCTGGCTGGTTTGTTTTTGCACGGAGACAATGAGATGATCAATTCAGCAACAAACAGCGGCGTGATGCTGTCACAGAACCGACAGAATTCCCCCCTGACCCAGAACCAAAGCACCAAACTGGCCGAAACTCTCTCGCGGTATGATGCCGACAACCTGTCAGACGACGACGCCAAAGCGCTGGTGACCTCGATCCGCGAACTGGGGATCAAAGCTGGCTCTGGTCTGGCCGATGCGCTGGGCGCCGCCGGTATTGATGCGGGTGATCTGGCACAAAAGGCCGGCATCGGCGGTCCGGGCGGTCCTCCGGGTGGCAAGGGTGGCCCCGGTGGCCCTCCTCCGGGCGGCAAAGGCGGCCCTCCTCCCGGCGGTGGCCAAGGGGCAAAAGGCGTGGAGTCAGTGGACGAGGCCGTGGTTTCGCTGATCAAGGACGCCGCCGAAGCCTATGAGGCCAGTGAGGACGAAGAGAGCAGCTTTGCTGATATCCTGGCGGCCAAACTTGAAGAAGCCGGCTATGATCCCAGCCAGCCGGTCGTCGACTTCTACGCCTGAACACCGCACAGAACCCGGGCGCGCCAGACCGGCGCGCCTGTTCTGCAATTCGGCCCGGTCTCAGATCCCGTAGATTTCACCAAACTTGGTATCAAGGTAATCCAGCAACGGGCGCTCATTCGGTTCGAACCCGCAGGCCTTGGCAATCACCTCGCGCGGGCGATACAGCCCGCCGTGACGCTGCACGTTCTGCCCCAGCCAACCGGTCGCCTCGGCCAGATCGCCGCGCGCCAGCTGGTCGTCCAGATCCGGCACGGCGGTGCGCAGCGCCTGATGCAGGCAGCCGGCATAGACATTGCCCAGCGTATAGGTCGGGAAATACCCGAACAGCCCCACGGACCAATGCACATCCTGCAGCACACCGTTCGATGCCTTGTCCACGACAAAGCCGAAATCGTCCAGGAACCGCGCATTCCAGGCATCTTCAAGGTCCTTGACCGCAAGCGCGCCGCTGATCAACTCACGCTCCAGATCGAACCGCATCAGCACATGCAGGTTATACTGCACCTCATCGGATTCCGTCCGGATGAACCCGTCGTGCACCCGGTTGACGGCGGCGTGGAACCCATCGGCGTCCGCAATTCCGATATCGCCAAAGGTGTCGACCATCTGCCCGAACAGCCAGCCGGTAAAGGCACGGCTTCGGCCCAGCTGGTTTTCATAGATCCGGCTCTGGCTTTCGTGCACACCCATCGACACGCCCTCGCCCAGCGGGGTCAGGTGATAGTCCTGCGAAACGGTCTGCTCATAGCAGGCATGACCGACCTCGTGGATGGTGGAATACAGGCAGTTGAACGGATCGGTCAGGCTGGTCCGCGTGGTGATACGCACATCATTGCCCGACCCGGATGAAAACGGATGCACCGCCTTGTCGATGCGCCCCCGGGTCGTGTCATAGCCAAAGACCGCCGCGATCTGGCGCGTCAGCACCATCTGCGCCACCTCGTCAAAATTGCCCTTCAGGCCGGCGGGTTGCGGCCGTTCCAGAATCCGCTGGCGCAGATCCACCAGACGCGGACGCAGGGCGCCGAACATCTGCTGCAGACTGTCGGCCGTGGCGCCGGGTTCGTAATCGTCCAGCAGCGCGTCATAGACATCACCGCCTTTGGACAGCGCCTCCCCCTCTTCGCGGCGCAGCGCGACCACCTTCTTCAGCGTCGGCACAAAACCGGCGAAATCGTCGTTCGCCCGGCACTCGGCCCAGATACCCTGTGCGGCACTTGTGACCCGCGCCAGTTCTTCGGCCAGATAGGCAGGCACACGCCGCGTCCGCTCATACGTCCGCCGGATATGGCGCAAGTTCGCCTGCCCGACTTCGTCCAACTCGGCATCGACAATCACGTCCAGCCATTCGCCCACACGCGGATCGGCGCGGCGCGCATGCAGCACACCTTCCATCGCGGCCATCTCTTCGCTGCGCTGCCCACCGGCGCCACGCGGCATGACCGTTTCCTGATCCCAGCCAAGCCGCCCGGCAATCTGGCCAAGCGCCGAGGTATCGCGTTCAAACGCCATCAGATCATCATATGCACTCATCGCGCGGCCCCCCTTACGGATTGAAATGTCGGATACTGCGCGGCAAACCGCCCCCGCAGGATCAGTACCCATAGAACGACGGCACCGATCTGATGCACGATGGCGATGTGCCATGGCGCACCGTAAATGACCGTAGCAATGCCCAGCACCATCTGCAGCACCATCATCGCCAGCATGGCGTTGAACCGGAACCGCGTGTCGGCGTTGGGCGAACGACGCGCCCGGAGCCAAACAACGACACCATGACCCAGCAGCAGATAGGCGGTCATCCGATGCACGAACTGCACCAGCCCGTCGTTTTCAAAGAAATTGCGCCAGACCGGCGTGATCTCGAACGGCGTCGGCGGCAGGAACTCGCCCGCCATCAGCGGCCAGTCGGTGTAATTGCGCCCGGCATCGATACCGGCCACCAGCGCGCCCAGCAGGATCTGCACAAAGGCCAGCCCGGCAAGAACGGTAACCAGCCTCACCAGCCGCGCCTCACGCGACCGTCGCGCCTGCATCATCTCGCGTTCTTCACGTCCCAGCGCAAAGACATACCAGGCGATAAACCCAAGGATCACAAAGGCCAGCCCCAGATGCGTCGCCAGCCGATAGCTCACCACGTCAAGCTGTTCGCCGCCCAGCCCCGAGGACACCATCCACCAGCCGATCGCCCCCTGCGCACCACCCAGAATGCCCAGAACGAACAGCCGCCCGGTCCAGCCGCGCGGGATCTGCCGCGCCGCCATGAACCCGAAAAATCCCAGCGCCCAAACAAGGCCAATCACCCGGCCCAACTGCCGATGGCTCCATTCCCACCAATAGATGAACTGGAATTCACCCAGGGTCATGCCGTTGTTCTGCAACTGGTATTCCGGGATCGCCTGATATTTCTCGAACTCGGATTGCCAGCTTGCCGCATCCATCGGCGGCAGCGCGCCCGTGACGGGCCGCCATTCGGTGATCGACAACCCGCTGTCGGTCAGCCGCGTCAACCCGCCCACGGCGATCATCACCATGACCAGCGCAAACAGCAACATCAGCCACAGCCGGATGCCCCCGCGCGCGCCACGTTTGCCCGCGTCGATCATTCCACCCTTGGGCGGTGTCGCCTTTGCCTTGGCCGGTTCCGCGCCAACTTCTTCAAAGATACTGCGTTTTCCGCTCATATCCCGCTCCTTTTGTCGGCTTGGACAGTAGGCCGCGCACCTCGGGCCTTCAAGTCAATCACCACGTTCTTTCCAGCGCACCATTTGACGCATGACGCCGTGCAGCATCCGCACATCCGCCTGAGTCAACGGCATCCGCGACCACAGGTTCCGCAGGTTCAGCTTCATGCTCTCGGCCTTGTGCTCGGGGAAAAAGAAACCGGACTCCTCCATCCGTTCCTCGTAATGCTCGGACAGCTTTTGCACTTCGGTCTGGCTCGCCCATTGCCCGCCGGCCAACTCAACAGTCTCTTGCGTGATCTCGACCGCGTGGCGCTGCCATTCATAGGCCGTCAGCAGCACACATTGCGCAAGGTTGAGCGAGGCAAACTGCGGATTGACCGGCACCGAAATGATCGCATTGGCCAGCGCGATATCCGGGTTCTCCAGCCCCGCCCGTTCCGGCC
The DNA here is from genome assembly GCF_900188035.1 of Puniceibacterium sediminis. GTDB lineage: Bacteria > Pseudomonadota > Alphaproteobacteria > Rhodobacterales > Rhodobacteraceae > Puniceibacterium > Puniceibacterium sediminis. The sequence continues at coordinate 151,772 of NZ_FZNN01000012.1, forward strand.
CGAACAGCACGGCCACCTTTTCACCCGCCGCGATGCGGTCCCGCGCGATCTGCATGGCATGTTCGGGCGCATAGATCGGTTTGGTCAGGTCACGATTGCGCGCCGTGGTCGCCATGACGAATGTGCAATCCGCCACCGCCTCGGCCGTGGTCTGCATCAGCTGCGCCTCGTCCAGCAACCGGCCGGCACCTGCAGCCATCGCCACGGCGCTCTGGTTCGGCCAGCCATCGCGCGGCGCCACCAGCCGCATCCGGTCCAGACCAAAGTTCCACATCGCCCGCGCCGCCGCGCCGATGTTTTCACCCATCTGCGGATTAACCAGCACAAAGGCGGGTTGCGGCGTATCTGTCGGCATGGCTCGGCTCCTGTCGGTCTGCTGCCGCCTCATACCACGCAGGCGCGCGGCTGCAACGCGTCGTCCCGCAACTCCCCCGCCCGGACCCAAGCGCATAAACCGGCACCCATACCGCCAGCCATACGAAAACCATACGCTTTCCATACGCCTGCCATACGCCTGCCATACGCCTGCCATACGGCCATTCTGGCCCTGTTTCAGGACGGTTTGACATGGCAGCCGCCCCCGGACCTGCGGACCTCACGCCGGGTGTTTCTGCCCGCTGGGCCGTGCCATACGGCTTGCCATGGCCTGCGACTTAACCGGCGCGCTCCCGGCGAAATCGCGCTAAGGGCAATGGTCAAAACGGTTTTTTCCCTTTATAGCGGGCAAAATTCTATCAGGAGCCTGCCAAGATGGCCGAAACCGAAAAGCCGCAGATCTATCTCATCACACCGCCAGAATTCGACCTGAACACATTCCCGCAAACCCTTGCGGGCGTTCTGGATTCCGCCGATGTCGCCTGCATCCGACTGGCCCTCGCCACCCGCGACGAAGACCGCATCCTGCGCGCCGCCGACGCTGTGCGCGAAATCGCGCATCAGTATGATATCGCTCTGGTTCTCGACACCCACGTGGTTCTGGCACAGCGCCTCGGCCTTGATGGCGTGCACCTTCTCGACGGTGCCCGCTCGGTCCGCTGGGCACGCAAGGAACTGGGCGACGACGCCATCGTCGGCGCCTACTGCGCCCAGTCCCGCCACGAAGGCATGGCCGCCGGCGAATCCGGCGCCGACTACATCAGCTTTGGACCCGTCGGCCAGACGGATCTGGGCGATGGCGCCGTGGTCGATCGTGATCTGTTCGAATGGTGGTCCGCAGTCGTCGAACTACCCTGCGTCGCCGAAGGCGCGCTGGGTGAAGAAGAGGTCAGAAGTCTTTCGCCTGTCGCAGATTTCTTTGCCTTTGGGGAAGAAATCTGGAACAAGGACGACCCTGCCGCGGCCCTTGCCCGCCTCGCCGCAGCGATGGCCGTCTAGGCCTGATGCGCATCTGCTAGGCCATGGCCGATGCGCACCTGCGCCTCCACATGGCTGGCCAGTGACTTGCGGTTCGGGAAGGCATCGACCCGGACCGGCGCGTGGTAGATCAGCTCGACACGGCCCTGCCGCCGCGCCGCCAGCGTCTTGACCAGATGCTCACCAAAACTCATGTCGCCCCACCAGCCATAAAACCGTGGATCTTCGCCCTCGGGCGCATGGTAGATCACGCTGACCGGTTGGATCTTCAATTCATGCTTCAGCCCATCCGCGAAGAACGCCGCAAAAAGCGTTGATTTAAATGGCAGAACCCGCAATCCGTCGGTTGATGTACCTTCGGGAAAGAACAGTAGACGGTGCCTGTGCAGCAGGCGTTCCTCAAATAGTTTCGCCTGACTGGCGGCCTCTTTCGGATCACGACGGATGAACACCGTGCCGGTCGCCCGCGCCAGCCAACCGATACCGGGCCAGCCTGCCACCTCGGATTTTGAAACGAAATAGACGTTCTTGCGCGAATTCAGCGCAAAAATATCGATCCAGGACGAATGGTTGGCCACAACCGCCCCGGGTCCGACAATCCGCGGCCCGCGCGCGGTGATCGGCAACTGCAAAATAATGAACGCCGCCCGGCAAACGCCCTGCGTGATATAGGGCGTGACGGGCCGGTCAACGCCGCAAAGCGGCCGCTCGATCAGACGCGCGACCACCAGGATCAGCAGCCCGCCAAAGGTCACCCCCCCAAGCACGGACCCGCGCAGCAGCACCCGCAGCCAATCCATCACCCCCAGGTGCCGCGCAGGCGGCATGTCGGGCGTCGTCCAGGTGGGACTCACCCGACAACGCCTTTCGTATAAAGGCTTTTCTGCCGTTCATTCATTCGTGCCGTGTCCATGATCAGACAGACGTCGGTGGTGTTGAAAGCATGATCCACATAGGCACCGTCACCGACGCACCCACCAAGCCGCAGGTAGGCCTTGATCAGCGCTGGCGTCTCGATCATCGCGCGTTTGCGATCGACCTCGGGTTCCGCCAGCAGCGCCATTGGCTGATATTCGCGGGCGCGCACACGCAGGGCTTCGGGGGCGCTGTGACGATAGCTCAAATGGCTGAGCGGGTGGGCCAGAGCGTTGATATCGGTGCCATGAAAGCTCGCCACACCAAAGAGTATTTCGATCTCGCGTTCAGCAACATACGCTGCCAGCGCCTGCCACAGATAGAACATCGCCGAACCGCCGCGATACTCCGGATGCAGGCAGGAACGCCCCAATTCCAACAGGTTGCGCCCTGATCTTCGCAGCGGGTCAAGGTCATATTCGGCTTCGGAATAGAACCCTCCGGCGGTCTCTGCGCGGGTCCCCGGCAAAAGACGGTAAACGCCGATCACCGCGCCATGGCGGGCTTCGTCTCGTAACAGAAGATGGTCAAAGAAGGGATCGAAACGATCCTTTTCAAGCCCGTTTTCGTGGTCCACCTGCCCGCCACCACCGCCGAGTTCGCGAACGAATACGTCGTATCGCAGCCTCTGTGCGGCCTGCAGATCCTGGTCGGTCTGCGCAAGATGCGCGCTGAACTGGGGGGCTTGGGTATTCATCTGCGACATTTCCGCTACGTGAAACCGTTTGCTCGCTTCTAGGCAAGCTGCGCAGGGTTGGCAACAGCACCGAGTTCCGCGTTAATTGTCAGGTAAGCAAGTTTACCTAGTTTCATTCGAAAATGGGCACTAGACTGACACGGCTACCTTCGATGACGACTTTACCTTCTTCCCGAAAGTTTACAGTAATGCGCCCGCCGATATTCGACTGCACCTGGCCCGTTCCCCAATCTGGACGATCAGGATGGGTCACTAACATACCGGGTTCCAGCAGTGCGTTTAGATTGTTCATTTTCTGTTCTTCAGCCCGAGGTGTTCATGCAAAGTGATAGCGTCGATCTGGCCGCATTGATAGCGTCCAGAATTTGCCACGACCTGATAAGTCCAGTGGGTGCGATCAGCAACGGGCTTGAACTTCTGACGCTGAGCGGTGCAACAGGCATTGGTCCTGAATTCGACCTGATCAGCGACAGCTGTTCCAGTGCAACTGCGCGAATACGCTTCTTTCGCATTGCCTTTGGTACCTCCTCCGATAGCCAGATGCTCAGCCAGAACGAGGTTCGCCGCATTCTCCAAGATGTCAGCCAGGGCACAAGGCTGCGCACGGAATGGCTCCCGGTCGGTGACCAGACCCGGCGCGAGGTACAACTGGCATTCCTCGCACTCCTGTGTTTGGAGACGGCTTTGCCACTGGGCGGAACGGTAAAGCTCGACCGTCAGGGTGAGGTCTGGCACATCGAAGCGACAGCGCCGCGTATCAACGTGGATCCGGACCTGTGGCAAATGCTGACGGAGCTGACCACCAGAGTCGAGATTTCACCGTCACGGGTGCAATTCTTGATGCTGCAGACCATTGCACGAGAGCTAAAGCGCAAATTCAAAGTTTCGCACACCGTCGATTCTCTCAAGCTGGTGTTCTGAACCAAAGCGCCGGTGGCACCCTAGCTGCGCACCGTGCCATCGCCTGTGACCAGATATTTGAAACTGGTCAATTGTTCGGCCCCGACCGGTCCGCGCGCGTGCAGTTTGCCCGTGGCAATACCGATCTCGGCCCCCATGCCGAACTCTCCGCCATCCGCGAACTGGGTCGAGGCGTTGTGCATCAGGATCGCACTGTCCACCCGGTCAAAAAACCGTGCGACCGCAGCGGGATCCTCGGTCAGGATACACTCGGTGTGCTGGGATCCATAGATGCGGATGTGGTCGATTGCGGCGTCGATATCGTCGACAACCTTGGCTGCAATGATGCTGTCAAGGTATTCGCGGCCCCAATCGTCAGCCGTGGCCGCCACAGTGCCCTCGATCGCCTGAAGCGTCTCATCGGCACGCACCTCGACCCCTGCATCCATCAGGGCACGAATCACGCCCTGCCCGATCGTGTCGATCACATCGCGGTGGATCAGCAGGCATTCCGCCGATCCGCAGATACCTGTGCGGCGGGTCTTGGAGTTCAGGATCACGTCCAGCGCCTTGACCGGGTCAGCCGCCTTGTCGACGTAGATGTGCACGATCCCTTCGAGATGCGCAAAGACAGGCACGCGCGCCTCTTTCTGCACAAGTCCGACAAGGCCCTTGCCGCCGCGGGGCACGATCACGTCGATGCTGTCGGTCATGGTCAGCATGGCCGACACCGCAGCGCGGTCGCGCGTGGGCACAAGTTGTATCGCGTCTTCGGGCAGGTCGGCGGCGCGCAGACCTGCGACCAGTGCGGCGTGGATTGCTGTTGAAGAATGGAAACTTTCCGACCCGCCGCGCAGGATCACGGCATTTCCGGACTTGAGGCACAATGCACCCGCATCCGCCGTCACGTTAGGGCGGGATTCGTAGATCACCCCGATCACCCCCAGCGGTGTGCGCACTCGTTGAATATGTAGACCCGAAGGTTGATCCCATTCGGCCATCACCTGCCCCACCGGATCATCCTGCGCCGCAATTGCGCGCAGACCATCGCATATGGACTGGATGCGGTCCTCGCTCAGCAGGAGTCTGTCCAGCATCGCATCCGACAGGCCCTTGTCGCGGCCATAAGTCATGTCTTTCGCGTTTGCAGCCAGAACAGCGTCCCGCGCGGCCCATAGCGCATCGGCGGCGGCCGTCAGCGCTGCCTTTTTCGAGGCGCCAGTTGCATGGCTAAGCTCAGCCGCAGCCGCCCGTGCACGGGCGCCGATATCGGCCATGAGGGCGGGGATGTCTGTCATGTCCTGCATGGTTCAAGCCTTTGACTGCGTATCATTTTCGTATTTGGAAAGAGAAGAAACCCGTGGTTCAGAGCGCCATGTCATCGCGGTGAATCAGCGCCGCGCGGCCTGGATAGCCAAGCAGGGATTCGATGTCCTGACTTTGGTGCCCCTTGATCGCGCGCGCCTCGACCGCGGTGTAGCGGCTAAGCCCCAGACCCAGTGCACGGCCGTCAGCGGCCCGGATCGCGACCGGATCGCCCCGCCCGAAACTGCCTTCGACTGCCGACACGCCAGCCGGCAAAAGCGATTTCCCCGAAGCGAGGGCCTGCGCCGCGCCATTATCGACCACCAGAACCCCCTGCGGTTTCATCGCGGCGATCCAGCGTTTGCGGGCAAGGTGCGGGTCCAGATGCGGTGTGAACCATGTGGCATTGGCACCATTTTCCAGCGCGCTGAGCGGGTTCAGGACAAATCCGTCGCTGATGGCCAGCGCACAGCCCGAGGCAGTTGCGGTCTTGGCGGCCATAAGCTTGGTCTTCATGCCGCCCTTGGAAAGCCCGGAACCCGCATCGCCGGCCATGGCCTCGATCTCGGGCGTGATGTGGTCGATCACCTCGTACCGGGTGGCGGTCGGATCGGTCTGGGGGTTGCCGGTATAGAATCCGTCCACATCCGACAGCAAGATCAGCTGATCCGCGCCAACGGTCACCGCGACCTGCGCGGCCAGCCGGTCATTGTCGCCATAGCGGATTTCGTCCGTCGCCACGGTGTCGTTCTCATTCACGATCGGCACCACGCCAAAACTGACGAGGGTCTCCATGGTCGCGCGGGAATTGAGATAGCGGCGGCGGTCGGCGCTGTCCTCAAGGGTCACAAGGACTTGGGCGGTGGTGATCCCATGCGGCGCCAACGCCTCTTCCCAGGCGCGGGCGAGACGGATCTGACCGACGGCGGCAGCCGCCTGAGACTGCTCCAGCGGCAACACCGTGGCGGGCAGGTTCAGAACCTGCCGCCCCAACGCGATAGAGCCGGAAGAGACCAGCACAACATCGGTGCCACGGGATTTGATCCGGGCCACATCCTCGGCCACCGAACGCAGCCAATCCAGACGCAGCGCGCCAGACTTGCGGTCCACCAGCAGGGCCGAACCAATCTTGACAACCAGTCGGCGTGCGGTTGTCAGGGACGCCAAGGCGCGTCCTCCTCCGCATCCGCGTCGCGATTGCGCAGACGATTGGCGTCGATTTCGGCACGCAGGGCGCGCAGCACCTCGACAGTGCCTTCCTTGCTGACGCCCGACATCAGCATGACCTTGCCACCGACAGCTTTTTGCAGCTCATCGCGCAGGAATTCGCGTTCCTCGGCATCCAAAGCGTCAACCTTGTTGAGAACAGTGATCCGAGGCTTGTCGTTCAGCCCCCCGCCATAAGCCTCAAGCTCATTGATGATGGTATGGTAGTCTTCGATCAGCGTGCCCGAAGTTCCATCGACAAGGTGCAGCAGCACAGCGCAACGTTCCACATGGCCGAGGAACTGATCGCCCAGACCGCGCCCCTCGTGAGCACCTTCGATCAGGCCGGGAATGTCGGCCACAACGAATTCCACATTGTCCACGCCCACGACGCCCAGGTTGGGGTGCAGCGTGGTAAAGGGATAGTCGGCGATCTTTGGCCGCGCGTTGGACGTGGCAGCCAGAAAGGTCGATTTCCCGGCATTGGGCAGCCCCAGCAGACCAACATCGGCGATCAGTTTCAGCCGCAGCCAGATCGTGCGTTCGACCCCCGGCTGCCCCGGATTGGCCCGTCGCGGGGCCTGATTGGTGGCGGTCTTGAAATGCAGGTTGCCCCAGCCACCGTTGCCGCCGCGCGCGAGTTGTACGCGCTGACCAAGTTCGGTCATGTCTGCCAGAACCGTCTCTTCGTCCTCGTCAAGGATCTCTGTTCCGACGGGCACGCGCAGCACAATGTCTTCGCCGGTCTTGCCGGTGCGCTGCTGGCCCATGCCGGGCTGCCCGCTGTGGGCAAAGAAGTGCTGCTGATAGCGGAAGTCGATCAGGGTGTTCAGCCCGTCAACCGCCTCGGCCCAGACCGATCCGCCGTTGCCGCCGTCACCGCCATCGGGGCCACCGAATTCGATATACTTTTCACGACGAAAGCTGACAGAGCCGCCGCCACCGCCGCCAGAGCGGATGTAGACTTTACATAGATCGAGAAATTTCATCTTGGGCGTCCTGCATTGCGCATGCGCGCGGGTGTAGCCTGTTCCCGCGACCGCCTCAAGCGGTGTGGATCAGCGCAGTTTTCTGAGATAGGTCCAGGTGGCAACTTTCGTATTGCGCGCCACCGAAAAGGCCTCAGCCTCACCGATGTATTCGAAACCGCAATTTGTCAGCACCCGGGCCGAGGCGAGGTTTTCCTGAAAAACGCTTGCGAACATCGTGGCGCTGCCCATTGGATTGGCATCAACCAGCGCCCGCACGGCGTCTGACGCAAGGCCGGTGTTCCAGAAGGCCGGAGCGACCCAATAGGAAACTTCGGACTGTTCGTGATCCATGCGTTCGAGCGAAATCACCCCCATCACCTCGGGTCCGTCTTCCTTGGTCCCGTCCATGGCCCATACATCCTCGGACCGGTCGGACGACATGACACGGGCAACATAGGCCTCGGTCGCGCCCGGTGGCAGCGGATAGGGAATGGAGGTCGTCATGTCCGCCAGACGTTTATCACCTGTGTAATAGGCGATCAGACCCGTATCCGACTGGCGCAGCGGGCGCAGGTCGAAACGTTCGGTCTGGATTGTCGGCTGTACGACGGATTGATCTAGGCTCATGTGTTTTCACCTCCAAAACACGGCGATGGTTAAGACGTCAGGTTTGCGCGGTCCCTCTTACGGAAACAGTGCAGCGCGCCCATGACGTTTTCCAAGATAGAAAAAGGGGACCGGCTGTGGTGCCGATCCCCTTAATGTCTCTGAAACCTTAAGGTCGGCTTATTCAGCGGCCTCCGCCACTGGCAGAACCGAAATAAAGGTACGGCCCTTGAGGCCCTTGTGGAAGGTCACGGCGCCTTCGGTCATGGCAAAGATCGTGTGATCCTTACCAAGGCCAACGCCCTCACCCGGCCAAAACTTCGTGCCGCGCTGGCGGACGATGATGTTGCCAGCGATAGCCGCCTGACCACCGAAGAGTTTCACGCCAAGACGGCGACCGGCAGAGTCACGTCCGTTGCGGGAGGAACCGCCTGCTTTTTTGTGTGCCATGGGTTGGTCTCCTTATTTCGCAGCCAGATCTTTGGCTTGTTCGATCCAGCCTTCACGCTCGATCCGGCCTTTGAACGACAGCAGCTCGCCGAACTTTTCGACGTCTGCATCTGTCCATGCAGCGATCTGCGCATAGGTGGTGATGCCTGCATCATGCAGCTTTTTCTCAAGCGCCGGGCCAACACCCGAAAGCACCTTGAGATCGTCGCCGCCTGCGGCTGCAGCAGCAACCTTGGGCGCAGCGGCCTTCTTTGCAGCCTTGGGCGCCGCAGCGACCGGAGCAGCAGGAGCCGAACCCGAACCAATCGCGGCCTTCATGCCGGAGTCACCGCCACCCGAGGCGAGAATTTCCGTCACGCGGACCAGCGTCAGCTTCTGACGGTGCCCCTTGGTGCGCTGCGAACCGTGCTTACGACGACGCTTCACGAAGTGGATGACCTTGTCACCCTTGATTTGGTCAATGACTTCGGCCTGAACAGCCGCGCCCGCCACAAAGGGGGCGCCGACGGTCAGGTTGTCACCGCCAAGCATCAGAATCTCATTGAACTGGACTTTTTCACCAGCTTCAGCTGCAAGCCGCTCAACCCGGAGCGTATCGCCCGACTGAACCTTGTACTGCTTGCCACCGGTTTTCATCACCGCAAACATGCGTCTCTTCCTTTATCTTCCGCGTTCTGTGGCCCCTGCCCGTTTGCAGGTGTTTTCTGGCTTGCGCCGCCTCGAACTGCGCGCCCGCTATGGGCGTCATGTCAATAACCTCTACCGCCGATGCACATGCGTCGACCCGAGAGCCGCGCTTATGTTGCCGAAAGCGGCGATTGTCAAGCGGCCCCAAGGCTTAATCAGGCCGACAGCACAAAAATGCCTAGAGGTCCTGCGCCTGCATCTGACGGGCTGAGGCCAAACCCAGCCGGTGCGAAATCTCGTCGTACATCTTGTTGAACCCGGCAAAGAGCGCGCGGTTCATCACACGCCCCTCCTCGCTTGAGGAAATATCGATATAATCATCCAGCGTTTCATCGCTGAGCGGCCCATAGGCCAGCAGCAGAAAGCCATAGAGCCATTCGCGCGTATCCTGACGAGTCTCGTCTTCCTGCTCCCAAACGTCAGCGATGATCTCTGCTTCCGACAGATCGATCGCACCGCCATCAAGAAGCCCGGTGTAGAAGTGGAAACTTGCATTCAGCGCGCCCGCGACGTTGGACTCGATCAGATCGTTTGCCTCGACAAAGGTTTCCAACTGTCCGAGCCGCGGATCGCCGGTACCATCAAGGTCGCGAAAGGTCGCGCGTGCAACGTCCTCGACATCCCCTTCCATCATCGCCTGCCGTGCCTCGAGTTCAAGCGCAACAACGCGTTGACCGTCCTGGGTTGCGAAATACTCAAGCAGTGGGGCAACATCCTGATCGCCCATAGATTCGGAAAATTTGGCGCGCACGATCTCATACATACTGTCGGTGTCGTAAATCGAAGACACCACAGCCGACCAAGCTGCGGACTTGCCCCCAGGCAACAGATCCCGCGCCAGTTCGTCACCGTAGTCCAGCCCCTCGGTCCGCATGACGTCCACGATCTGTGCTACACCCAGCACATTGATCAGATCGTCGACCGGTGCGGCCCAGACGGGAAAGGCAGTGACTGCGGCAGCAGCGATGACGCTCAGTCTCGCGAACATGGCGGCGGGATCCTTTGTTGTGTTGCGCGGTAACTATTCTGCCTGCCAGTGATTTCCAAGCCGCAACTGGGCACGTCCCTGTGATCTATCAGCCCGGATTGCGCAAATTTCTGATTTTCCCTGTTGCGCCCGCCCCCAACATGAGGCTAAACGCCCCCACCAGGCCCCCGCGGAGAGATGCCGGAGTGGTCGAACGGGGCGGTCTCGAAAACCGTTGAGCCTTCACGGGTTCCCAGGGTTCGAATCCCTGTCTCTCCGCCATCGTCTATTTTTTCCTTTATTTCCAAGTGCTTGCAGGTGCATTTTGGCGAACCTCGAAAGAGGTTCTCCAGTTGTTTGTTGTGGACCGTTATCAGTTAACTGCCCGCTTGGCCAAGCCGACTGTGGTCCCTGCCAATGTTAGGTTACCTGTCAGTTCTTCATGCAAACGCCTGACGCGATCACGATTACTTTTTCGTCCTCCCGGGGGCAAGCCGGTACACACAGACATTTAGGCGTCACTCACCCACTGATCTCGAAAGCTTGTTCATTGCATCGTCAGCCATCTTCGCTCGGTTGGCGTCCCTTGTGTACCGTTCGACTTCTCTCAGGGTCTTATGCCCCGTAACAGCCATGATTTCATGGGGCGACGCTCCAGACTCGGCCAATCGACGGGCTATGGCCCTCCTGAGACCATGGGAGGAACACTGGGGGAGCCCAGCCGCGTTGCACCATTTGCGCATATCTTTGCCAAGTCCCTTTTCAGATCGAGCTATACCGGAATTCGTTTGCAGAAAGGTTGAGTGTCCTCGCGGAATCCGGTCGATCATCTGCCGGAGATGCGGATGGATAGGAATATTTATTTCCTGCCCGTTCGTATTTTCCGTCTTTTGTCGTACATATACGATCCGGTCTCCAAAAATATTTGACGGACCAAGCTTGACCGCATCAACTCGAGCAGCTCCTGTGTTGAGCATCAAGACCACAGCATTGCGCGGCACAGTTCCTGGTTTATAGAAATCAAAGAAACGAGAAATTTCATCCTCGGTCGGCATTGTTGCACAACTCTGACTATGGACGATTCACAACGTGAATCTATGCGGTTAGAGGGTCTTTATGAGCAAGCCACCTCCCGCCCGCTACCG
>NZ_FZNN01000020.1 GCF_900188035.1 Puniceibacterium sediminis
ATCGTCATGTGCAGAGACCCGACGATACGCGACCCCTTCAGTGGCTTCTCTTCACCGAATTCGGTGCGCAATGCCATCAGGCCCGGCATTTCCGTTTCGGCAATATCCAGTTCCTTGCGGCCATATGCGGCAAGCGCGATGTCCTTTACCGCGAAATCCGGAAGGGTGATTGTTTGCTGAAGGGTCATGTCTAATGTCCTGATTGGGCAGAAACGGGTTGAGCGATCGCACCAAAGGCGCGGGCCAGCTGGTCAGCGATATCGGTGGATTCCCAGGAAAAGCTGCCGCTGTCCCGGGGGGAGCGGCCAAAGTGGCCATAAGATGCGGTCGGGGCGTAAATCGGACGCGCAAGATCAAGGTGGCTGCGAATTCCACGCGGCGTCAGCGGGACCATTTCACGCAGAACCTTGGCCAGCCGCACCGGATCAACGCGGCCAGTTCCCTTGAGATCAAGATAGACCGAGACGGGTTCGGCGACGCCAATGGCATAGGCCAGCTGAATGAGGCAGGTGTCGGCCAACCCGGCTTCGACCACGTTCTTGGCCAAGTATCGCGCGACATAGGCCGCCGAGCGGTCAACCTTGGTCGGGTCCTTGCCAGAGAAGGCCCCGCCACCATGGGGCGCGGCCCCGCCGTAGGTATCAACGATGATCTTGCGCCCTGTCAGGCCCGTATCGCCATCTGGGCCGCCGATCACGAAATTGCCAGTCGGATTGACCAGAAGGCGGTTGGGGTCGATGGCCCAGCCCTTTGGAAAGATATCCATGACATAGGGGGCGACGATGTCCTTGATGTCCGCAGCGCTGAGCCCTTCTATGTGCTGGGTCGACAGGACAACGGTTTCAACGCCGACGGGTTTGCCATCGCGGTAGCGCAGGGTGACCTGGCTTTTGGCGTCGGGCCCGAGCTGGGGCAATATACCCGCCTTGCGATCTGTCGCCAGGTTTTGCAGGATCCCATGTGCATAGACGATGGGCGCAGGCATCAGCGCGGGGGTTTCCCGGCAGGCATAGCCGAACATGATGCCCTGATCCCCGGCGCCTTCTTCGCCGTTGCCCGCATCATCGACACCACGGGCGATATCGGCGGATTGGGTGTGCAGGCGGTTGACGATATCCACGGTGCGCCAGGAAAAGGCATCCTGATCATAGCCAATGCTGCGGATGACGTTGCGCGCGATATCGGCCGCGGGGGGGTGGTCCTTGGCGCGGGTTCGCACCTCGCCTGCGATGGTGACGTGACCGGTGGTGGCAAGGGTTTCGCAGGCCACGCGGGCATCGGGGTCCTGGGCCAGGTAGCTGTCCAGAATAGCATCCGAAATCATGTCGCAGATCTTGTCGGGATGCCCTTCGGACACGGATTCACTGCTGAACAGATAGGTATTGGTGAACATCTCTGTTTCCTTTCTTCAAGTCACTGAAAATGTTATTCATTTCCCCGGGTTTCAGCGGGCAGGGCCCAGGCAAGCGCACCTGTCACAATGGTAAGAATGCCAATGATCACGTAGATGCCGATGAAGCTTCCGGTAAGGCCGGCCCAATAGCCGCCAAAGAAGTTTCCGGCGATCCCGCCAACCCCCAGCGTGACATTGGCGATGGCAAAGATGGAGGTTCCCGAAAGGTTACTGGGTGTCTTGGCTATGTAGGCGGGCACCAGTCCGAAGATCGGATAGAAGGCCAGCGCGAAACAGACGCCTGCAATCAGCAGCATCTCCTTGACCGGAAAGAAGACCAGAAGCCCGGAGGCTGTCAGCAAGAGGGCATAGGTCAGCAGCATCGTCGCGCGAATGCCGATCTTGTCAGCCAGCGTCCCCAGAAGGAAGCCGGAGAACATCCCGATAAAGCCGATCGTCGCCCAGAGCTGTCCGCTGAGCGCGACGCCATGGCCAAGTTCGTCCTCAAGATAGGAGGTCAGGTAGTTCTGGAACGGCATTGTGGTCATGCCGTTGAGGAGGGTGATTGCCAGGATGAGAAGGACCCAGGTTTCGGCCCGGCCCAGCGTTTTCATCAGCCCGCGTTTGGCCGGTACGTCGGCATCTTGCGGAACGGTTTTGGTGGGACGGTCAGCAGCAGAGAGCGCACCGGCGCGGGCCAGGACCGCAAATCCGATCACGGTAAAAGCGACCGAGATTGTGCCAACCGCGAGCCAGATCCCCTGCCAGGTCCCAGATGCAAGGAAATGCGGGGCCAGCAACCCGTTGATGAACACGCCATAGCTTGTGCCCGAGGATATCAGTCCCAGAACCTTGCCACGGTGGGATTGAGGAACGGTGCGCGATGCCAGTTCGACCATCGGCACATAGACCGACGCAGCGCAGCCGCCCAGCAGGACAAGCAGGGCACCGATCACCACGACGTTCGAAACCGTGGGGACCAAAATCAGGGAGGCCGAGCATACGATCATCGACAGGATCGCGACCCAGGCACCGCCGATCCGGTGCGCCAAAAGTGCGCCGCCGATGGCAAAGAGCATGAACGCCACCTGGGCCATGCTCGTGATCACGCCGACCGTCTGGTAAGAAAACCCGAGGCTCAGGCGCATTGCCGGCAGGATTGCTGCAAACAGATACATTCCAAAGCCGTATGTGGCGGCAACAAAGCTGGTCAGCGTCAGGGCGACAATGGCGGGTTGCAGTTTCGTATAGAGTGGAATCTTAAGCACGGAATTTTGCGCATCGATCTGTGTCATTGTTTTGTCCTCAGGCTGGGCGGCGGGCAACATGGATATGAAAGCCAACCTGGTGAAGGTCATAGTCAGGCTGGAAATCGCCGTAGCTGGTGATGTCATTGAACCCGGCGGCGGTGAGTTCCGCGCGCATCGTGTCGCGCGGGATCGCGGCCACGCGCAGGTGGTGCCGCGCGCCATCGGGGAAATCGTATTGAAAGGTGCAGATATCCCCGGTGATCGAAGGGGTCACGCGGGTGCCCTGACCGGAATAATACAGGCCCGATGTATTGGCGTATTGCCCCACCCGGATCGCATCAAAGTTGCGATGGTCCAGGATCAGCTGCCCGCCCGGACGCAGCAGGCTGTAAAAGTTTTTCAGCGCCTTGCTGCGGTCGGCCGGGTCCAGCAAATGTGGGAAAGACGAACCAAGACAGACGATTGCATCAAACGGCGCGGCGTCACTGTCGAGCTCCAGCCAGTCACGCACCATCATCTTGAAGCGGACCCCATGGGCGCGCGCGTTTTCAGCGGTACGGGCCACCATGTTGGGGCAGATATCCAGCGCGGTGACATCAAAACCGGCCCGTGTCAGGCGGACGGCGTGATACCCCGTCCCGCAGGCGGCATCCAGCACACGGCGCGCCCCGTTTGACGTCAGTTGATCGATGAAAAAGGTCTTTTCACCGTCCTGCCGTTTGTTCCAATCGATCAGGTTGTCCCAGCGATCTACAAGGTCGTCCTGATATTGTTCGGTCACGGGGTGGGCTTTCACCACCGCCGTGCCCATTGGGGAAACTGCGACGTTCATCCGGCCATCCTCCATGATGTATCTGATTGGGCACGGACCCGAAATTCCGCAAATTTTGCTGCAAGTTCATTGGCTTGCGCGGCGGTGTCCGCCAGTGCCATCCGGCGCACCGAATACCCAAGCATGCGCGTCATGATCGCCATTTCGCGGTCCGTGTAGGTCACGGTGCCATCGTCTGCGATGGCTTCTATGCCGTCGGCCTGCTGGCAGCGCTGGTTGATCGCGATCGCCTCTGACAGGCTGAGCCCGTGGGGGAGATCCAGCGTGGCGCCTTCGGCGGAAATGCGCACCGGATATCCGCCCGGCAGGCCCGAGGGGCCGGGCACATGGGCCGAGATGCTGCGGTTTTCGGCCATCGCGGCCAGAACGCGGGTTGCGGAACCGGCTGTCAGCAGTTGCCCCGCCACACCGCCGATGCGCTTGAACGCTCCGTTGAGCTGCCCGAAGGCCTGTTTGTGATCCACCTCGACCGGGGTGCCGTCGCAGCGGGTGACGGACATATGGTAATCGCCGTTGCCCTTGTGACCCGCACGCGGGACGAAGTGGCTGAAATAGTGCTGCGACACCAGACGAACCCGAAGATCATCAACCGGAACCCCCGTAATCGACGCGATGGCAAAGGTGAGACCGGGAATGATGTTGGCTACATTTCCGACGCCAAGCGTCGGGGCCAGGCCGACCTTGTCCAGAATGGCATTCACCGCATCCGGGAAGGCTGCGTTGACAACCTTTGGGGTGATACCCGCATCGCGGATGGACCGCATGAGATTGTAATTCAACGAAAGATGCATCGGAAGCCAGGGGCCGAATTGTGCTTCGTCCAGAGCCTCGAAAACGGCCTTGGGCAGTTCTGTCAGGCGGCGCCAGGATTGCAGGCTGGCACCCATAAAGATGATGTCGGGTTTGACCGCGGCCAGGGTTTCAGCAGTCGCCGTCATATCGGCCAGATCGATCCGGGCGACTTCGATTTCCGCCAGAATACCGCAATTGGCCGCAGCGTAGCGCGCCAGATTGGCACGATGTCGCAGGGCTGTTTCATCACGCCCGGCCAGGATAAGTCGGGTTGTGCCAGGGCGTGCCAGTAGTTGGTTGATGACGTGATTTGCCAAATCGCCAACGCCAAGGATCATGATCCGGGGCTGATCGCCGTTTGCCGTCATTTGCCCGAGGGCACCATCGGTCGGGGGGAAAGGGAGCGTGATCATCTTGGATAGCACCCGTTGTCGGAACGAATGATCGCCCCGGTCATCGACCGCGCATTGTTGCTGATCAGAAAATTCACGACACCCGCAACGGATTCACAGTTCAGCCCGCCGTCCAGCAATTCCTGGCGTTTGTATTCCGCATAGCGATACTCTGGGATTTCACGCGCGATATCAGTGTCTTCGATAAGGCCAGGTGACACGCAATTGACACGGATTTCCGGCGCATAATTCATTGCGTTGGATTTTGTCAGGCCGATGACACCAGCCTTTACCGATCCGTAGACAGCGTCCGATGAGCCGACTTCGCCGGCAACAGAGGCGATGTTGACGATGCTGCCCCGGTCGCCGTTCTTGCGTACGTGATCCGCGTACCAAAGCGACAGTTTCATCGGCGCCTTGAGATTGACATCAATGGCCCGCTCAATCAGCGCATCATCATAGGTGCTGAGCGGTTTGCCCAGATACATGCCCGCGTTGTTGACAAGGGAATCGATGCGACCAGCCTTTTCACAGACGGTCTGGAACACCTTTTCGAGCGCGGGGAAGTCTGAGACGTCGCAAAAAAACACCTCAACTTTTTGATTTGCGTGGCGCGCTTCGAAATCGCGAATCTTGTCCTTGTTGTTATCGCATCCATAGACGCGGTGGCCCTGCGCAAGCGACAAGTCGGCGACTTTTTCGCCCAGGCCACTGGCAATGCCAGTGATAAAAACGGTTTGTTCGGTCATCAGATTAGCTCCT
Organism: Puniceibacterium sediminis; assembly: GCF_900188035.1. GTDB lineage: Bacteria > Pseudomonadota > Alphaproteobacteria > Rhodobacterales > Rhodobacteraceae > Puniceibacterium > Puniceibacterium sediminis. Next base: position 5,422 of record NZ_FZNN01000020.1, read on the forward strand.
CGGTGCGGGTCTTAATGGGGGATGAAAAGCGCTGCATATGGGCATAAAAAGGCTGACAAAAATCGGCCATTGCGCGCAGGCGGGGCTGGCTTTCGAAAGAGACGGAGTATTGTTTTTTGGGGGCCGTGATGGTTGTGCTTTGGGCCGCTTCGGCGTGCCAGGTTTCCCAGGTTTGCCAAACCGGCGGCATGGCCGCGCCCCAGCTGAGGGCGTGCGGGTCAAAATCGATGCCGGCATAATCACAGACTGCACGCATGGTCCCGACCGGATCGCTGGCCAGCTGCGCAGAGTCGATCACCATGGGTGTACGGCCCGTCGCCTGACGCACATGATCGAACAGAACGGGCACTTCGGCGTAGCCGATACAGTCGAAATCCATACCGGGGTGCACCGTGGCAAGCGATAGAACCGCTTCCTCCGGGCTGCGGACAAGAAAGATGTTCACCTGGTTCGCAAGGTATTCGTGATCGTCTATCAGGTTTCCAAGTACATGATAACACATGTCTTTGTGGAAAACGGGACCGTTCTGGCGGGCCTGCTCCATCCGGTCACGGATGCTGGCGTAGTCCCCGGGCAGGGTGGGATCAAGCGTGCCGTGCGGCAGTTTTTCGCGGCTGTCATTGGCCTGATAGACGGCGGCAAATTCCTCGTGAAAGACCTGAAAATCCTTGCGCTCAAGAAAGTATCGTTCAAACGCGGTCGAAATCGACCGGGGATGCGTCCAAAGCGCGATTGAGATTGCCCTGGTCATCAGGCCGCTCCCGCGAGGGCGGTGTTTACGTCGTGCTCATACGCCAAACCGATGTGATGGATCAGGCGACGGGTGTTTTCGTTCACTTCCATGAAGGTGCCCAGAAACGCGCCTGTGGCGGCGAATTCCACCGGGGTCATCCCGTCGGGTTCGTAACTCTTGCGGAAGGAAGGGAGCTGGAGCAGCCGCGCCATGACCGCCTCCGGGACGGCCGAGTCGATGCCCTTTGGCGTACAGGGCTGCCAGCGATCCTGATCTTTCAGGATGTCCGCGATAAAGTCCGGCTTGCAGGTATAGGCAATGTTCGCCCCGGCGGTGTGTTCCAGATGCATGGACAGATTACTGTCAGGCGTGTTGCGCTTGTCGACTTTCAGCGACGACAGCAGCATCTTGCAAGGATGCCCTTTGCGGCGGATCAGAGAATTCGCGCGCTTGAGGATCGCAAGTTCGGCCCATCGCGTGTCGGATTCGGACAGAGGAATGCCACGGGCTTCGGCCTCTGCACCAAGACCGTTCATCGTGCCAAAGCGACCGATCATATGGGTGATGACACTGCGCCAGCGGGACGTATCGACGCCGGCGGTGTATGCCTTGGCTAGTCCACGCTCTACCGCCTGGATACAGGCAAGGAACTGCGGAACCGTGTAGGACAGTGTCGAATTGGTGGAAATGCCGCGCGCGGTCAGTTCTTCGATCACGCGGTAGCCCGCCTGGGTGCCGGGGATCTTAAGCATGACGTTGGGGGCCGTGCGGGCAATGCCCAGAGCCTGTTCCAGCATCGCGTCATAATCGAACATGATGCGCGGGTCGGTCTGGCCGGACACCCAGCCGTATTTTCCCTTGGACTTGGACCAGAGCGGTAACATCATGCCCGCCGCGCGGGTGATCGCCGTCTGATAGACCAGTTGATAAGTTGTTTCGATCGTGGGGCGATGCTGGCGGGCGATCGCTTCGGAAATGATGGGTGTCCATTCTTCGGGTGCGTTCTGAATCCAGCTGGCGATCAATGAAGGATTTGTCGTGATCCCGCGCACAAGGCCCTCGGTCGGGCGTTCGGGATCAAAAAACCGGTTCAGCTGCGCACGCCACACTGCGGCTTCGTCCGAAGTGGAGGCGGTAGACAGGAATGTGTCGCGGAACTTGCCGAAGATCTGAGGAGAGCTGTCCCACCAGATCTCGGCATCCGGGTTGGCGGCTTGAAGGCTTTCGAACGGGGAAGGTTTGAATGTCATGACGAAACGGCCTTTTTTGAAGTTGCGGATCAGATCGAAACAAATTCCTTGTGAATTCGCTCGGGGCGACTCGAGCGGCGCTTTTCACGCCACATAGCGATCTGTGCGGGCAGGTCTGCGATACGTGTGATGCGTTGGGTGCCGGCGAATTCGGGGCCGGTTGCTTCTCCGCGCGGGTCCAGCACGACGGTGTACATGCCGGCGTTGCGCGCGGCGGCCACGCCCGTCGGGCTGTCTTCGACCACAAGGCAATTGCATGGCTCGGCGCCCCAGTGACGCGCGGCTGTCAGAAACAGATCAGGGGCCGGTTTCCAGGTCTTGAGGGCATAGGCGCTGAAGATGCGCCATTCGAACAAATCCCAAACACCAACCGCGCCGAGCATGGTTTTGACTTTTTCGAATGGGGCTGAGGTGCCGACGCAATACCGGCCATCCAGACCGTCGACGACGCCGCGAAGATCCGGATCGCATTTCAGTTCGGCGCGATAACGATCCGCACAGGCATTGCGAAAATTTTCGATGAATTCAGCCGAAAGGCAAAAATCGAATTCCGTTTCCAGTTCTCTGAGGCAATCAGAGATTTTGCGCCCTCTGAACCGGTTATAGGCGGTCATCGCATCCAGACCGGGAATCTGTTCGGAAAGAACCGCCATGGTCAATAGCTCGCTGTCAACGAGAACGCCGTCGCAGTCGAAGATTACAAGTTCATCAAAAGAAACCATGATTTGATACCGAGCGTTGAATGTTGTTGCTCTTCAACGCTAGGTAGAATTTAGTGATGTGGAAATTCAATTTTTCTGACACTGCTTAAGGATTCTTAACATGTCTGATCGCCTTCCTCCCATGGCGGCACTTAGGGCTTTCGAGGCAACAATCCGGACAGGTTCCCTGGCCAAGGCCAGCGAAGAACTTGGTGTGACACATGCCGCAATTTCTCAGCAATTACGTATACTTGAAGAGCATGTTGGCGTGCCTTTGCTGGACAGGACCGGCCGAAAAATGCAGTCAACCGCAGCAGGGGAAATCCTGGGTGGAGCGCTGACAAATGGCTTCCAAAAGGTCCGGGATGGGCTGCTGATGGTGCGGAAACAAGCAGCTGCAATGCCGTTGCGAATTTCAACAACGCCGTCATTTGCCGCGAATTGGCTGGTTCCAAGACTGCATTCATTTTCCGCAAAAAACCCCGATATTGAAATTACCATCGACGCGCGGTGTTCGGTGATAGATTTGGATGATGGCAGCTTTGATGCAGCGATTCGTTTTGGAACGGAACCGGGCAGGGGGCTTAACAGCATTCCGGTTGTCATGACCGGTCTTAGCGTTATTGGAGCGCCCTCTCTCGTGGGGGATCAGACCGTTTTTGAGCCATCTGATTTGTTCCGCTTCACTTGGCTTTTGGAGCCAAACAAGGAAATCTTTATGTTATGGCTGTCAGAAAAAGGTTTGGACCCGGCCTCACACAGAAACCGGCTGACGATCGAAGGGGCCATGCATTATTCCGCGCTTCTGGCCGGGCAGGGCATTTCCATTATGGGGAGCGAGCTGGCAGGCGCGGATATGAAAGCAGGGCGGCTCAGGATTCTGTTTGATGATATCGACACGCGCGACGACACCGGCTACCGGCTTGTCTGGTCGCCGCGCCTCGAACGCCCTGCGCTGCGTCATTTTGTGAAGTGGCTGAAGAGCCAAACAACGGCCGACGACAGTGAGTTCAAGAACGACAGTGGCCGTGTTGCCCTTTATGCGCAAAGGCTTGCGCCCAAATCAGCGGCCCGTGCGCGGGACAAGCCATAAGCCTGACATCATTCAGATGTGACAAAAAATGTGCGGCCCTGAAGGCCGCACAGGTGTTTCCCGCAGCGTTTTGCCGCTTGCGGTGTCAGGCCTGACGGGTCGCGCGATAGGCCCAGTTCAGCATGGCCAGACCGAGCAAGACCACACCAATCGACAGGATTGTCGTTCCCAGCCGAACATCGAGGAACTCGAAATAGGCCCCAAGCGCGAGGTTTCCCATTGCGCCGCCAAAAGAGCCGATCGTGAACCAATAGCTTATGACCTTGCCGATGTTGCGCTGGCTCACGTGGCGTTGGATGACCGTCAGAAGCGGAATATCAATCGTCGCAGCCCCCAGCCCGATCAAGAGCGCGCCGGTGAACAACGGCACCATGGGATAGGGGACAAACAGCGCCAGGGCGAGCAACATCAGACCAAAGCCCAAAACCGGTTCACACAGGAACGAAAAGACCAGCGGTCGGCGGAGCTGCAGCCGCCCCACGACCAAATTCCCAACGAATTCACCCGCACCGTTGACGAACATCAAGGCCCCGAACAACCACGCGGGGCTTTCAAGCTCTCTCAGCACCAGCAGGGGCAGCACGATTTGCAGGGCGCCGCGCCAGAAAAAGGTGAAAGCCGCATAGCTCCAGACCCGGATGAGCAGTACGCGATCCGAAGACAGCTCTTTATAGCCCTGGCTCAGGTCCTCGCGCAAAGAGGTCTTTGCTGAGGGGGCATCGCTGTCGGTGTTAATCTCTGGCAAAAGTAGCAGCAACGCCGTCGAAACCACAAAGGCGGCTGCGGTCGCAAGGAAAATGCCGCCTTTCATGTCGAAATGCAAAAACCCCGCCAGCAGTCCGGAACCGAGGAAAAACGCTGGCCATGTGATGGTTTGAACCAGGGCATTGCCGGCCTGAAGCTGCTCTTCCTTCAGCAGTTTCGGAATCATGGATTTGGCCGCCGGAACGGAAATGGCAAAGCAGGTCGACACCAGAATGCCAAAGGCGGTGAGGCTGTAAATATTGAGCGCGCCCGAGGTATAGAACAGAAACAGCCCCAGCATGAGCAGGGCGCGCAGCAGTTCGACCACGATGAGGAACCACCGTTTGTCCATGCGGTCCCCCATGACGCCGCCAATCGGCCCAAGAAAGCCGCGTGACAGGGTCACTCCGAAGGTGACAGCCCCAAGCTGCAAGGCCGAGGCGTTCATTTCGATCGCAAAATAGATGATCGTGACCGCCAGCAAACCGTCGCACAGATTGGTGATACACTGGCTGGTGAAAAATGCCGCATAGCTGCGTCGTTGCAGCAGCGTGAGATAGGCGTCATCCGTGGGTGCATAGGTCATTGGTTTCATCTTCTTCCAAAGATTGGGTCAAAGTGATGAGCGACGCGCTGAAGTCAGCCTCAGCCGCGGCGAGTTCAGCGGCGCGCGCGGGAATGCGTCGTGACGGGGGCATCTTGCCAAGGCCTGCAAAGGTGATCAGCTCGCGCAGTTTGAACGCGCGATCCGAGAGCGCGTCAGCCATGTTTGCCAAGTCCGGTTGATGTGCCACATCACGCAGGAAGGCCCCGAAGCAGCGTCTTGATCCGGCAAGGATCGACATGGCCTGGCCCAGATGGCCGAACAGAACGCCCGGATCATTCCAGGGAGAGGCCAGCAGATCATGAATTCCGGTGAGCAGAACCAGGCTGTCTGTGCGCCCCTTCTGATGGGCGCGGAACCGATGCAACGCCGCCGCCGTATCCTGTGTTGCCAGGGCTGCATAAGTTCTGAATTCTCGTACGGAATTGTTGTTGTAAAACGCAGCCAGATCGGGGGTTTTGTAGCTGTAGTGGCAAAGAACGCTGGCAGGATTGTCGTCGATGATCGCCCAGGTATCGGTCTGGGCGTCATAGCCTGTGACGATAATCAGATGAAACAGATGCGCATTGCGGAATTCGGGGCAGTGTTCGAGATAGAAAACATCCCCCGCCAGCAACACAAACCCATCTGCGGCGATGCGTTCAAGAACAGTGTCGCGGGCCGTGGCAAAGTTGTCGGGAAATTGCGATTTGCGGTCGACCCCGGCCATCTGAAAATCCGCGTCTGTCAGGCCGTCAAAGTCGAAATCATATTTTGGTATGCGTTTGCGGATACATTGATCCAGAATGACATCACTCGACACATGGCATGTGGCAAACAATTCGGCCACCCGCACACGGCGTTCTGCCAGCATGACGATACTGTGTCGCTGTGCGCAATTCAGGAAACTGCGGCTGAACAGCGCCATGTCATATGAATGAAGTTTTTCGGTCATGTTGCCGGTTCCATCGCGCGTTTTTGCTGTGCGGCGGCTTGCTTGGCTGCCCCGACAAGGTAGCTTTTCTGGAATTGCGATGGCGTGACCAGGCGACCGGTCAAGTCAAGGTACCGCTGTTTCAGCCGATCATCCTGCAGGATCGTGGCATAGATTTTCCGGCTTGTTTCTTCCGATTTTGCCACACGGGCATCTGCCATGATCCCGCTTGCGTGCGGTGAAAAGAATTCTGCGTGGGCAGTTTCGTATTCGGCCAATGCGGCGTTGCGATCCGGGCCGTGACGCCCGATGGCATCCGCCAGGAAACGGGCCGACATCAGGCCAAAGGAACATCCCACACCGCTCATCGGATCAAGCGACAGGGCAGCGTCGCCGACAAAGGCAATGTCGTTTGTCACTGCCGGTCGCAGCTGATTGTCATAGCGTTTGTACCCCATGACAGGGGTTTGCGGCGTGAAGCCGTTGAAATCGACGTCCGGCAAGTGACGTTTGAACTGATCGATCAGGTGATCGACACGGGTGCGGCCAGTACCCCAATCACCGAAGCTGTCGGATTTCACATAGACCGAAAGCAGCGTGCGCTCACCGATCAACGGATAGAGAAAGCTCATCTCGGCGTTGTTCAGCACGAACAAGGAGCGATTGTCCTGTGGCGCTGCGATGCCATGTCCGTAGATGAAATAGGCGAAGCGGTCATTGGGGGTTGTCTGTGTCGGCGCGGCGACAAGGCGGGCGATATCGGACATACGACCGTCCGCAGCAATCACGTAACGTGCCCTGACAGAGCCGGCTTGCGCCCCGTCCATGTGCGCTGTGAACAAATCGTCGGACCGTTCAAGGCCAATGACCCGGGTTGCCAGTTTGATATCGACCCCGTTTGCCGCCGCGAGTTGCCGCAATAGGGGGTCCATGACGCGCCTTTCAAGGTTATGCGCGGAGGAATGTATATCGTCCTTGCCGTAACCTGTTGGCGCGTCGATCGTGCCGCCGGGAACAAAGAACTTGGCCTGCGTCGCGATGCTGCATTCGGGACCCAACAGGTCGCTGGCCCCCAAATCCGCAAAGACATGATTGCCGACCGGTTGAACGAAATGGGTGCACAGCGATTTGTGATCCGTCATGCTTCGCTTTGGATCAACCAACGAGACAGACAGCCCCGCCTTGGCCAGAAGGATGGCAGCGGCGGTGCCGGCAACTCCGGCACCAACCACAATCGCGTCATAAAGCGGAAAGATCTGGGTCATCGGATGGGTCCTTGGGTTCAGTGCGTCAGCAACCGCAAATGATTTCTGTGCCGGTGCGGGCCTTGGTGCCTTCGGTTGCGTATCCGTCGCGTATCCACCAATCGAGTCCGCCGATGAGCTCGCGCACCTCGAATCCGAGAGTCATCAGTTTGAGGGCGGTCTTTGTTGAGGCATTGCACCCGATCCCGTCGCAGTAGCAGACGTAGATGCGGCCTGGGTCCAGATCGGCGGTGCGGTGCACACAGATTTCGCGGTGGGGAATGTTGATGGCACCGGGAATATGCTCAACCTGATAGGCCGCGTCAGAGCGGCCATCCACGATGGTGATCGGCTTATTGCCCTTTTCCAGCGTGGTGTAGACATCGAAACTGTCCATTTCGTAGGCCAGTTTCGCCTGATAGTGGCGCAGTTGATCCATATTCATTTGTCGTTTCCTTTTACGAGAGTTTTAAGGTGTTCAGCGACCTGCGTCAGAGCCACATCGGCCGACTGCACACGCCCGGCATACAGCAGTGCATCATGGCCTTGCCCCTGCAACCAATGAAGGTCGGCCTTTGGGTGGCATTGCGCGAACGCCCGGGCTTCGTCGGCCAGAATATCGCAGGGCGCGGCAAAGATCGTGACAGGGCAGGGCAGCCGCGCCATGGCGAGCGGGTCTGTGCCATGCTGCACAAACCAATCTGCCCACAACCGGCGAAACCACAACATGACCTCTGCATCCAGAAACAAACCGGTCGCGAAATCGCTGTATGACGGAAAAATCGTGCTGAGCGACAGGACGGGATAGACAAGCACGGCACCCTGAACCCGGTCGCGCACAGGCCCCGCCGCGATGTGCAGCGCAACAAGCCCCCCGATGCTGTCTCCAATAACGATGTCGCGGCCATCTGGATTAAGCGCGCTCATGATCCGCGCGATCAAGGGGGACAGGCAGGTATCGGCGGTATTTTCAGGCATCTTGGCATAGCCATGCACCATGATCCGCGCACCGGAACCGGCAGCCAGCCGGGTCAGCATCGGGAGGAAATCCAAGGCATCATAGTACACCAGACCGCCGCCATGGATGTAGTGAAGCGTGCAGTTCTGCGCATTTGCGGGGGTCAGGACATGGGTCCATCGGTCGGTTTGGCGAATGTCCACATCGGCTGATACCGGGTTGGTGTAATTCGCAATCCACGCAGATTGTGCGGCGCGGCCATAATCGGCGTCATCGCGCGGGGCCACCTTGCGCATCATCAGTCGCCGCGCGGCGATCACGCGGCCAATATCCGGCGCAAGCGCCATATGCCGCGCGGTTGTTGGCTCTGGCAGCGTCGCCATGTTGCCGGGGACTGCGCAAAGCAGGGTTTGTGCCATTGACCTGCCCTATACCGTCGCCGAGTGGAAACGTGCCACGATATCGCAAAGCCCTGCGATACTGTCGGGCGTTTCCAGATCGTCGATGAAGTCTTCCAGGTCCACACCGGTCTGGGCGGACAGGGCCACCACAAGATTGACCGCGGTCAGGCTGTCGATGCCAAGTGTGTGGAGCTTCGTGTCTGGCGCAAGCTCTGCGATGTCTGTGCCGCTCAGTTCGGCGGCGATCAGGGCGCGGACATCATCCAGAAAGGGTATCGTATCGGGCATATGTATGGTTCCTTTTTATCCAGAGACACAGACAGAGAGCCGCGCCAGAAGATCCCGGTCATTTGATTTTCCGGTTCCGGACAGGTTCGGTTTTGAAACGCTGTCCCAAAGGGACGGGCGTGCATAGGCGGGCAATACACGGTCAAGATGGCGGCGGGCCCTTGCGACCGCATCCGGATCATCGCTGACAAGGACCACGCCAATCAGCTGCGTTTTTCCCCGCGCGACAAGACCGGCAACAGCGCGGTCAATCCCCGGCAGGGACATGCATTCCGACTGAATTTCGCCAAGGGAAATCCGGCGTCCGTTCAGTTTGACTTGGGAATCCGCGCGCCCCAGAAAGACCAGATCGCCATCCACATCAAAGCTGCATATGTCGCCTGACCGATAATAGCGGACACCCGATCTTTCGAAAATCTGCTCTGCCGTGGCCGCGGGATCGCCAAGATAGCCCGCCATCACCTGCACCCCGCCAAGGCAAAGCTCACCGGGCTGATCAGCCCCGGTGATGTCCTGCCCGGCCGGATCCAACAGTCTGATATCGACACCGGCCAGCGGGCGACCGATGGGAAATGCCGTTGTCCGCCCGGGTTCGGGGATCTTCAGCTCGAATCCGGTGCAGACAATGGTGACTTCTGTTGGGCCATAGACATTATACACCCGCAAATCAGGCCGGGCAGATTTCCAGAGGTTGAGAATTGCGGGCTGGCAGGTTTCGGCCCCGGTCATGATCATTTCCAGATCGGGGAAACAATCGGGATGGATCTCTGATGCATCATCTGACAGCACGGCGAGCAAAGTGGATACTGCGATCAGATGCGTTATGCGCTGACGCGCCAGGGTCCGCCGCATGATCATTCCGACAGCGGGCCGGTTGTACAAATAAACAAATGCGCCGACCGAGAGCGGCAGCAGTGTGTCCTCTATCGAAACATCGAAATGAAACGGCGCAAAGCTTAGCACCCGGGCGCCCGCGCCAAATTGCAGCATCTGGTTATGCGCGTGAAAATAGGCCGAAAGGCTTTGATGCGTGATCTGTACGCCCTTGGGTTTTCCCGTCGATCCAGAGGTATGGATGATATAGGCAATGTCGTCCGGGCCGGGTAAAGGGCGCACTATGTCGTCTGGTCTGTCTTTGGTCAGCTGGTGCCAGTCGCTGATATCCAGATGCGGGTGACCTTGAACAATTGCTGGGCCGAAACCTACGGTCAGCGCGGGCCGGGCGCGGCCGATCATGCTGCTGAGCCTCTCTGCGGGCAGATCAGCATCAATCGGGACATAAACCGCTCTGAGTTTCCAGATCGCCACCGCGATTGCGGGCACGATGGGCCATTTTTTCGTCAGGACGACCACGCGATCCCCAGGGGTGATGCCCCAGCGATCCCTTAGAATGTGCGCCATGTTCAGCGCTGCTGTTTCAAGATCCCGGTAGGTGAGTTCGGTTTTCGGGTCGGCAACCGCGACTTTGTCCGGCGTTGTCGCATCGCCCATGCGCAGTAACCCGCCAAGATCAGCCAGCTTTCCGCCCCAAGGGCCGGGCCCGCAATCGGCAGACCAAGGCGGTTCAAACAAATTCTGGGTCATGGGCCACCTGAAGTGTGAAGCGGGATTTGGTAAGTTCCTGAGCCCGGAGACTGTGGTAAAATGCCCGGCCCAGATCGTTGTCAGGCGGGGTTTGCCATTGAATTTCCTTGCAGTCATGCTCGCATGCAAAACGCTGAAGCGTCGCCATCATTCGCCTGCCAAACCCCTGCCGACGGATCGAGGGGGCGAGGTAGAGACAATCCAGATACACGAAAGGCCGCGCAGCCCATGTAGCGGTGTCGATGGTCGCGGTCATATAGCCTTGCAGTGGCCCGGCCATATCGACAACCCATCCGAACAGATGCGGCTGTGGTGCAAAGAAAAGGCTGTCCCAGCGTTCGACCTGATCGGACCTGGTGAACGTCAGCCCTTCGTATTCGGCATGTTCCTGGCACAACGGCACCAAGGCGTTGAGATCGCGCGCTTCTATGGGGCGAATATTGCTCATACCGTGCCCTCGTATCTGCAGGCCAGATAGGCAGAGAGCGCATCCTGCGTCAGCCCGTTGCCGGGCCGCAGAACGGTTTCGATCCAGGCATCTGCTTCGGCCATCATCAGGCGCATTTCCCAGATACAGGCGATCAGTTTGGGATCGGCCAGCGGCGCGCATTTGAGTCCGGTCACATGCTGCGCAAGGCTAAAGACGCTGTGGCGGATATTGTTGGCGTTGTTGAACCGCGAAATCAGAAGATAAAAACCATCATCCGCCATGTGAAAAATCGCGAAACCGGCCGGATGATCCTGCGGCTGCTGCAAGGTCGCGGCCGCATCACGCACAGCCACTTCAAACGTGGCGGCGTCGGGCAGGTCATCCACTGTCCATTTGTCGGACAGAATGGCATAGACCTTCACCGGCCAAGCCCCCTGGACGATACCCAGATCGACGACCTGGCGCGATGCGAACTTCATCGGATTGCTGATCTGCGCTGTGGCCCCCATGTCAGATCACCTTCTCGGGTGTGCGGTCTTGCGCGGCAAACACCTGCGAAAAATCAAAGGCATAAGCACTTGGGCCATAATCGTGCAGATGTTCAAGCCGTTGGCAGGCTTCACCCCAGCTGGGTGTATGCGCATCGTCCACCCACCACATGGCATAGGTTGGCCAAGCTGGTTTGCGGAACCATTTTTCGCGTTGCTGCAGGGCGCGTTGATGCAGGCCCGAATAGGCAAACTGCCGCACCGCATCCACCGAGGCCCAAAGCGACACCGTCGAGGCTCGTGTGTCCTGGGCCGTTTCGAACCCGCCATCATAGAAACGGGGTACGGCGAATTTGCCCCAAGGGCCCCAATCCCGTTCAAAATTCGTCAGCTCGTCACGGTCATCGATTTCGCGGGCCCGGGCGATGAAACCGGCAGATTCTTCGGCCTTGCGAAAGACTGCCGGGGTGAGCGCTTCGAACCCGTGCACGACCGGGTCGCCATAAGGTTTTTTCATTATCGCGAAAGTGGTGAAAGCTAGGCGGGGCATAGCGCAATTTCCCTGTTGAAGTGTCCACGCATAACGGTGAGCGTCGGGCCGCCAACGTGGATATCCGTATCCTCCAGACGCACCATGATCGTGCCCGGGCGGTGAATGGTGTGCCCCTGTTCAAGGTGGTGCAGCGCCTGGGCCGCGAAAGCCGGGTCTCTGCGGCGCAAGGCAGCGGCCACTGAACCGGCACAGGATCCACAGACCGGGTCTTCGTATATGCCCTCTGCCGGGGCAAATGTGCGCAGTTCTGCGCTTATCCCGGGGCGCGGGTTGGGCCGGAACAAGGTGATGCCCACAGCCGAAATTGATCGCGTCAGATCCGCAATCGCCGTCATGTCGGGGTGGGCCCGGCTGATCGCGCTTTCCGTCGCAAGCTCGATCAGCAACCAAGGTACGCCCGTCGCCACGATTTGTGGCGATCCTGGTGCAAGATCGTCCACAGACAAGCCAAATAACCCCGCAAGATCAGCCGGAGAAAACACCGTGGTTTCGAACTTTGGTTGTGGCACGGTTGCAAACCATGGCGCGTTTGGTCCGTCGCGCCATATCCGCAGATCGCCGCGCGAATGTTCAAACCGGACGGCGGTGCACCCCGGATTGGTCGCTTCACAAAACGCATGTGCCGCTGCCAATGCGGGGTGCACCGCAAAGTTTATCTCTCTTCGGGTGGTGAATGTCCGCATGAACGCGTCTCCCCCCTGTCGGGGCGGCAGCAAGAATACGGTCTCTGACAGGTTGGTTTCCCGCGCAATCGCCTGCATCAGAGCCGTGTCGGCGCGCTCCGCCCCAAACACCACCGCCGCCGGATTCCCGGTAAGAGGCGCCTGTGCGAAGACGTCGATTTGCCAGAGCTCAAAGTCTGAACGACCGTCGGGAAAGCCCATGTCTAGACCACCTCAGCCGATCTTGGGATCTGGTTGAAGATCGCAGCGTGGTCCGGCGAAATCTGATGTGTATTGAGGGCGATCAGGCCTTCTGAAATCAGGCCCAGAACTTTGGCCAGTTCCGCTTCGGTGACCATCAGGGGTGACAACATCTTCAGGACTTCGTCTTCTGGCCCGCATGTTTCAATGATGACGCCCTTGTCAAAAAGCCAGCCTGCCAGATTTCCCGCAGTTTCCGGATTCCGGCAATCAAGGCCCATGAACATGCCGCGCCCTTTCGTACGTTTGATGGCGTGGGGATGGTCTGCGGCAATGCGTGTCAGACCTTCGCGGAGTTGCTGCGCGCGGACCGCGATCCGGTTTTGAAAACTGTCATCCTGCCAGAAAGACCGGATGGACGCCGCCGCACCGACAAAACCCAGATTGTTGCCCCGGAACGTACCGTTGTGTTCCCCCGGTGCGAAAACGTCATGTTCCGGGCGATGCAACATCAGCGACAATGGCGCGCCAAAGCCAGACAGCGATTTCGACAGCACCACGATGTCAGGATCGACTTGCATGTCTTCGAACGAAAAGAATGTCCCCGTCCGCCCGATCCCGGCTTGAATATCATCAATGATCAAAAGCGCCCCGAGCCGCTTGGCCAAGGCCGCCAACCGGCGCAGCCAGACTGGCCGCGCAACGTTCAATCCGCCTTCGCCTTGCACGGTTTCCACCAGAAAGGCGGCGACCGGATCGATGCCCGACCCTTTGGCGCAGAGCTGCCGTTCGATCACATCCATTGTGTCGATCTGCGATCCCAACGCACCATCATAGGGCATGCGCGTCACGCCGCCCATTTCAATGCCGGCACCGGCGCGTTTTTGCGCGCTTGCCGTTGTTGCCAACGCACCCAGCGTCATGCCGTGAAAGCCACCCGAAAACGCCACGATATTGCGGCGCCCCGTGACCTTGCGCGCAAGTTTCAGGGCGGCCTCTATTGCGTTTGTTCCAGTCGGTCCGGGAAACATCATCTTATAATTCATGCCGCGTGGCTCTAGGATAATATCCTGAAATACCTTGATAAAATCCATCTTTGCGGCTGTGTGCATATCCAGACTGTGCAAAATCCCACCAGACTGCAGATATCGTTGCACCGGTTCGATAACAGCGGGGTGATTGTGTCCGTAATTCAGCGTGCCGGCACCGGACAGGAAGTCGATGAATTCCCGCCCGTCCGCATCAGTGATCACAGTGCCGCTGGCCTGGGTAAACAGCGCCGGGAAGCTCCGGCAATAGCTGCGCACAGAGGATTCATGACGTTCGAATACGTCCAGATCTGAAACCTTACTATCAAATTGCATCGGTCGTCTCCGCCAAAACTGGGTGCCTGTGGGATTGGGATGGTGCGATAAGCTTCGCTTCCAGGCTGGCCAGAATGTCAGCCGAGCGCATGGACAAAAGACTGAACGATCCGGCATCTCCCAACCCGTGAGAGCTTTCGCACAAACCGTTCAGATAGAGCGCCAGCCCGGCATCACAGGCTACAGCGTAATCCCGTTCAACCTTCAAAGCGCCGCCCCCGCGGCGTGCAAGGTGCGGCGCAACATCCGCCAGAAGCTCGGGGAACAGTTCATCGCCTTCGCCATGGCCCAGATCGCGGAACCCGGTCGCAAGAATGACCGCATCGACGTTCAGGGTTTCAACGTCACCCAGATGCTGCTCTTTCAAAGTAAGGCTCGCACCGTTTGCGTCCGATACAAGGGTTTCGACGGCAGTGTTGTTGCGGATGTGGATGCGCTGCCGTCGGTCCAGCCGTTCCTCGTACAGGGTCAGCATAAGTTTGTGCAGCACATCATGATCGGCTGCGCTGTAATTTGTGCCACGCAACTGCCGACTCAGGTTTTCGCGGGCTTCATCGCCAACACGGAAGAAATAGTCGACGAATTCAGGGAAATAGACGTAATCCGAAAATGGGCTGGCATCCTTTTGCCGCATCGAGAAACTGCGATGAATCGTGTGGATTTCGGCCTGCGGCAACCGGTTCGCAAGATCGAGCGTGATTTCCACGGCGGACTGACTGGCGCCAATCACCGCGACGCTGCGCAGGTTCATGCCCAAAACATTCATCCGCTTGAGGTAATCGCTTGCGTGAAACACCCGCGGGCCAAGCGCCGCTTCTGCAAATTTCGGGATCTTCCGGCTGCGTCCGGTACCAAGAACCAAGGCCCGTGCCGCGATGTCGCCTGAATCGGTTTCCACATGCCAAAGGTTTTGGTCGACATCCATGCGAATGTTTCTCGCCCGGGTCTCGTAGCGGGCGATCGACGCAAAATGCTCTGCCACCCAAGTCACATATTGCGCGTAATCTTTGCGCAGCGGGTAGTGCAGCCCAAGGTTCAGATATTCGAACAGCCGCCCTTTTTCTTTAAGGTAATTGGTAAAACCATAATAGCTGCGCGGATTGCGTGGCGTCACGAGATCCCGAAGAGGGTTGTTCTGAATGTCTGAGCCTTGGAGCATCATTTCGGGCTGCCATTCCGGCCCGGACGCGCCGTCAATGAACAGCATATTCAGCCCGCTCCGCGCTTCCTCATGTGCCACAGCCAACGACAGGTTCGATGGACCGAAGCCTATGCCAAGGACATCAACAGTGTGTCCGGCGTACTGGTCTTTCATAACAAGCTCCTATCGATTTCGGCCGAAAATTCAGGCCACTTGAGATAACTGTTCAGATTGCGGCCATGTAATGCGACCAACGCCGCCGCTCAGCTGCCAGAGTTCGGCGGCTAAACCCGGCGAAAGCGGGGCAAGGCCCACAGCAATCGCACGCGCACTGGCACAAAGCTCGGATGGTGCTGCCCCTGCATCCATTTGGCGGATCAGGATCGACAGTCCATTCGCAACGGTTTGCGCCGCTGCGCGCAGATTTTGGCGTCCGATGTCGTAGACCGATTCAAACCGGGAGTAGAGCGCGGTTGACCAGACGGTATCCTGCACCTGCGCCGGAACCGTCACAGCCTGCAAACCCGCCCTGATAGTTTTGAGCGGCGCGCGCAGTTTTCGGTTCAACACGCGCTCCATATCTTCCATCGTGAAATTGGCCTGGCTGTAATCCGGGTTGGACCATGCGAAATAGAACCGCGCCTCATCCGCAGATATTTCGGCAAGCAGATCACGCCCCCAGATCAAATGGCCCTGGCTTGTCGAAAATTTAAAGTTGTCCAATTGATAGAATTCATTGGTCACAATCGCTGCGGGCAATACCGAACGCACACCACATTTTTTTGCCGCCATCGCCAAAGCCACATGCGCTATGAGGTAAAAGAATGAATTGTCGAAACCCAGATACTGAACATAATCGGCATCGGTCGGAAACGTCATGTTTTTGGAGGACGCCGCCTGTTCCAGCCAGTGGTAATGCCCCGGCAGGATTTCGGCCCAGACGTTCAGGACTAGGCCGTCGGCGTTGGGAAACGGCGCCGGGATGCCCCATTGTGACGGGAAGGTGATGGGGAAATCGGGCAGACGGCGCGCGAACAGCTCATCAATAAGCCGTTGCAGGCTCGGACGGCGTTCCGGAATGGCCGTATCAAGGTAGTCGCGCAACGGTTCGCGCCAGTCCTCCAGGGAAAGGACATATTGTTCGACCGGGCGCATTTCGATCGGGTCGCCCGGGGCACCGCCAGTCGGGTAAAGCCCCAGCAGATCGCGCGCATCGTTGGGATGTCCGCAGGCTTCGCAGATATTCCCGTTTGTGCCGCTCAGGCACACCGGACATGTTCCCGACGCGTAGCTTTCGAACATGAAGCGTTTGCGCACGACGTCATAGGGGTAGGGTCGGGTCTGGCGCTGGAATATATTCCGCTCGTACAGGGCGGCAAACCAGTCAGATATATATGCTGTATAGGCCCGATCCGGAAACCCGACGATATCGAAATCAATGTCGGCCATATCCAGCGTTTCAGACACTTCCTGATGGCTTTTCACCGCCAGCGCACCCGGATCTTTGCCCAGGCGTTCTGCGGTTGTGACAACATAGCTCTGGTTCACATCAACAGACAAAGCGGTGATGCAGGTATGGCCGCGCAGGGTCAGATACCGGCGGAAAACATCGGCGCCAAAGTAGGGCCCACACAGATGCCCGACGTGCAGATCGCCATTCGGGGTCGGCGGCGGTGCAATGATCAATGTATCACGCATCGGCCAGTTCTCCCGCTTCCTCGGCCTGAAGGGCGCGACGCAGCGCGCCCTTCGCCTCGGGGCTTGCCCAGAACACAGTCAGGAAAACCAACGGCTCGACAGCATTCTCGTTTGCAATGGTATGTGTGCTGCCTCGGGGGAGAAAAATGACATCGCCGGCGGCAACCGGCGTATTTTCACCATCAACGTCTATGCGGCCATTGCCGGACATGATGAAAAACGTTTCGTCTTCGTCGTGGGAATGTGGCGTTGTGGATTCGCTCACCCGAACCGATGCAATTGCGGCTCCCCAGTATATAGGATCCATTACGTCATCCCATGGATAAACCCGACGTAAATCGCATCCATATTCGTAATTCGTTTTTGCAGCTTTACCTTTGGAAATATGAATTGCCATTACGTGTCCCTTGGATACCTTTGGATAATTCAGGCAGGCTTATTTTCAAAATATCGGTACCATGGGGAGTCAGATTCCCGCAATTTAGATAAATTAATACCCTGTCAAAAAAAATTTGCGGCCGCTGGTGTAAAAGGCTGCCGGACAGCTGTCCGCGGCACCACCAGCGGCGCAGAGCAAGGCCTTATACGTTGATTTTGTTGGCTTATCTCAGGACAGTACGCGCAACCGATTTCCCGGTCAGCGGCGCAAATTTGAAACCGCCCCCGTTATCGGCGGTGACAATCACGTGCGGCCCCTTCCTGAGCAGCGGGAAGGGTAGCGAAATCGAGGTCCAGTGACTGCTTTCGACTTCGACATCATGACATTGTCCAAACCCCGGCCACTGCGACGTGTAGGCGCGCATCATGGCTTTCGCGATGGTGTCCGCTCCTGTCCGCGCGTTTGGGTCTTGTTCTTTGCTAAGCTTGCCAAACCCCAGTTTCAGACGTTGGCCGCGCACAGGCTGCATTCCCCAAAGGTCCTGACCCGCCATACTGTAAAATGCGGCCTGATCGGATGTCAGCGACAGCTCCGGGTGATCGGCATGTAGGACATGGCATTCGAACCGCCGGAAATGCCCGGCCAACGGTTCAAGGTCCTGCCCTGACGCGGCGAGCAACCTGCCCGTCCCGGCCCCTGCGGCGATGACAACGCACAGACGCGCCTCGTGCCGGTTTTGATCCGTCAGCACGACAGGTTGGTCCGGGGCAAGATGGCTGGCCGTTTCGGTCACAAATGAAACCTGCCCGGTCGCCTCAAGATGACTGCGCAGCGATGTCAGGATTTCGCTGGCCATCAACACTCCGAAATCTACCGCGAGCGTTACCTCCCCGCGCAAGCCCCTCCATATCGGGTATCTTTCGACAATGGCCTCAGCTGGTTGTGTTTCCACATGCGTGATCCCGGCAGCGCGGCGCGCAAGGGGGCCGGGACATTGTGACAGAACACCAACCGGCGCAAATCCATCGCACCCGATATGCTCCAGAACCTCTTTCCACGCATGAAGCGCGGTGATCGCATCATCGGCAGTTGGACGGTCGGGCCGATCGGAAAAGGGATGGATCAAACGGTGATTGCCCCAGGACGCGCCTGCCGGATTTTCCGGGCCGCAGGGATCTATCACACGGACAGACAATCCTTGCCGGACCAACTCGAGTGTTGCGGATAACCCGTTGATGCCGGCCCCAACGATAATGACATCCGGCTTTCGGGTCATTGTGCAACGCGCCTTTCCGGCAATTCAGAACGCAGACAGCCATCAGGCGATGCTGCCTTTGAGTCCTGTCCAAGGCTGGCGCGGCCGGTGCTGATCGTCAAGGGGCCAAAGGCGGCAAGGGAAATGGTTCCCGGAACAGGACTGCCGGGGCCTGTGATGGTTTCGCGGCGCTGGCACAGTCAGTAAAGGCGCGGGGTTCACCACACCGGCGATGCCTCCCGCCAGCAAGCGCCGCGTGTCAGACGCTTCCCTCGGTCGCGATATGGATCGTGGCGCCGCAGTGTTTGCAGTGCACAGCGTCCTGATCGTGCAGCACCAGCCCGCAGGTTTCGCATTCCTGCCGCACCTTCAGCGGGCGAAACAGGACCTGCAACAGGCGCAGAAACAGCGTCACACCAAAGATCATGACCCCGACGGAGAGCATCCTCCCCCAGCCCCCGGTCAGGGTGATGTCGCCGAAACCGGTGGTCGTCAGCGTGGTGACGGTGAAATACAGTGCATCTGCGTAGTTGGTGATGTCGGGGTTGATGCCGACCTGTGTGACATAGATCAATCCGGTCATCACAAACAGAAACACGCCAAGGTTGATCGCGGCAAGAATGACATCCTCATTCTCGCGAAAGTATTTGAAATCCCGGCGCAGGCGCCCCAGCAGCTGGTAGGTTCGCAGCAGCCGCAAGGTTCTGAGAATGCGCAGAAAGCCCAGGCCTTCGCCCGCAATGGGGGCAAGAAAGGACAGGATCGCGGCGATATCGGCCCATGTGGTAAACCTGAGCAGAAAGCGCCCCCTTTCCGGCTCCAGCCAGACCCGGATGACGAAATCGGCAAGGATGACAACGCCAAAAATGGCATCCAGCGTTTCGATCGTCAGCGACCGTTGGATAAAGGATGTCAGGATGACAAACACGACGGTGATGATATCAAACACCAGCAGCGCATAGCGGAACCTGTGCGCCTGCGGAGTGTCGTCCTGATAAAGCGATCTTAGGTGGTCCAGCACGGGCCGTTCTCCTGAACAAGGGTGCGATCAGCGGCACCGCCAAGCAGATTGATGCGGCGCAATGTTCGAAACCTGCCCCGGCTTTGACCATAGCCTGTCAACGTTATCCTGCCCTCACGATTATTCCTTAACTATCTGACATGTAGTGATCGCTCATATCGTCACGCGGCGGGCAGCACTGCGGGACTTTGGCGCCGTTCGAAATGGAAACGCCCAACTTCCTCAGGAGATGCGATTCCTAATCCGCGATCCGGCGCATGGCTTCATTCAGCAATTCGTCGGAAAGAAGCTGCGTTTGAGCCAGAGAAAGAAGATTTATATGAGCACCATTGTCGTGTTCGGGGGGCGACATCACGACAATGCCGGTTTTGTCATGGCCGACTCTGAACAACAGGTCACCAAGTCGGCGCAGAAGTTCCTTTGTTTGCATCTGACGGCCGGGGCGCAATTCCTGCATGACGGAGATCGCTGGCGCAGGCTGATTTGCACAAAGAGTGTCTGCGGCGGCCATCGGGATAGAGACGCCCCCCCAACGCCCGTTACATTCGATCCAGTGGATATTGTCGGCGCCGTCAGCGCCTCGGAAGATCACCGCGTCAAGGCTGCATCTTCCGAAATACCCCAGGCGCTGCAAGATGCCCGCAATGCGTGACGCCTCGGCGCTCAGACGTTCCTGCAATTCTTGGGGCAAGGTCGATCGCGCCGCGCCCACAAAAGCAGCCCCGCTATCGTGGACCCGCTGTTCAAAGATCCCCTCGATCCGAGGCGGGCCGTCCTGAACATGAGGCACCCAGATCTGTGCGGACGGGCTGCACCTGACATTTTCATCCCAGACACCGACAAGGATCGGGTATGTGTCCTGCCAGCCGAAAGTATGAAGACGATGCAGCAGGAACTGTCTCAGATCACAGAGGCTTTTCCCACGAACCGCAGCGCCTTCAAGGCGAAGGTTTCCTGCCGAGCCTGCACTGTCAGGGACTTTGACAATGATCTGATCGCTCTGCTTGCCAATGCGCCTTACCAACCCTGCCGCCGCCGCCGGGCCATATGCCGCGCGTGTCGGGGGCGTAGCGTGGTCGCCCAGAATACGGCGGGCGAACTGTCCGAACCAAAGCTTGTCATTCACCCGCCGCGCCAGTCTGGGTGACGGGCCACAGACATGGATACAGCACCTGGCTGCCTCGCCCAGAGATTGGGCCAGCCGCCAGCTGTGGCCGGTTGTCAGGTAGGGTTTCAATGTCAGCCCACCCGAACTTCGTGCCCTTTCGGCGAGCCTTTCAAGCATCTTGGCGGAAGTGCGAATCTGTTGCGTTACCGGCCGGGCATCATCCCCGCGTCCATGCAGATATGTAACGTCTTTCTGGCCCAGATTACTTGCAAGATAATCTTCAAAATCGCGCACTTGTCGGCGGACGAATACGCTATCGCCAGATTTCGCCAGCAAAGCCATGCGATAGTCGAGTCGCGTTTCCTTTGCCGAAGCAAGCAGTGCAATCTCGGCCTGATCCCCGATGATCAAAGATGGCCCGTCACCGATCCCTTGCGCAACGTATGGCCCAAAATCCAGCGAAGAGAGCAAGGCTGGTTCACCATCAAGCAGCTCTGCGACATGCCTTTGGTCCGCGTGATCCGTGGAGGAAGCAACAACACTCATTCGCCCCTTTTAGGCGGGATATCTCGTCGGCTTTTGATTTCGATCATGCTGACCACGTGAAAACCCGTACTCTGGGAAGAAAACAGGAGAAACGATCCATGTGCCGTCTCTATGCGATGCACGCCAACGAACCCACGAAAGTGGAATGCAGTCTCGTGAAATCCCAGAACGCTCTGATGGAACAAAGCAAAGGTGACATGCAGGGATATGCCCATGGTCACGGTTGGGGAGTTGCCGACTATCAGGACGGAAATGCGATGGTTGAAAAACAGGTCTGGGCTGCCTTCCATGGCGAGCATTTCAGCCGAAAGGCAGCACGGGTCTATGCGCGGACTGTTGTGGCCCATGTGCGGCGCGCCACGGTAGGCGGGACCAGCATAGAAAACACACATCCATTCCATCACGGCCGCTGGATTTTTGCTCATAACGGCACAGTCCCGAATTTCGATCAGGTCCGTGAAAAGATGCTGGATCATATCGATCCACTGCACCGGTCCGAAATCAAGGGAACCACGGATAGCGAACACATTTTCCGCTATCTTCTGGGTCTCTTTCTGCAGCATCCCGAACGCGGTTTGTTTGAGACAGTAAAGCTGGGGCTTGAACAGGTCATCACGTGGTCTGCCGAAGTGGACCCTGATGCGCGTGTCGGGCTGAATGTCATCCTGACAAACGGCGATCATATGATCGGATCATGCCTGAACAGATCGCTATTCTATCTGGTGCGCGATCACACTTACAGCTGTCCGATCTGTGGTCAGCCACATGTCCATCATGATCCCAAGCGCTCCTATCTCGCGACCGAAATCGCATCTGAACCGATCACGCATGGCGAAGACTGGTATCAGGTTCCAAATGGCACCGTATTTCGGGTTGCCGAAGATTATCGCCTTGATATCGCACCGTTGCACCTTCCAAAGTAAACCAGTCATTGGCTGGCATGCATTCAGCATTAATCACCGACCGCAGTTGAGATGCAAAGCCGGGGCGCTTTTGCGCAAGCTGGTCCAGCGTCGCCAACAGCCAGACAGGATGATCCAAAGTCAGTACCGTCCGGCATGGCTATAGCGAGAGCGGGCCATGGCGGACCACCGATTTTTCGTGTTTGGCCCGAATCCGCCCGGCAATCACCCACGTGGCAATCTGGTGCGTATTTTCTCGATGGGCGGGAACCGGGTCTTCGCTGAAACTGCAATATGGACGCGCCAGTAGTTGGCTGACCGACAAACCGCGCAATTCCCGTTTTCGAAAACTTATCTGATCCGCGCCATATAATTGGGCCCTCCTCAGGTCCCTTTCGGGAATTGGAACATCTGCATCCATCATTCCCGCCCGAACGCTGGCAGGCCTGAATGAATGGGACAACCAGAGGCATCTTGGTTGATTTCAGTCAATCGCCCTCTGCGGGCATCAGGTACGTTTGGTGCGTCGGTGTAGCTCCAGATGTGACTTATATCTGGTGCCGCTTCGCCGCGCAGTGGATCGGATTGCGGGCGATTTTGCTCGAATTTCGGTTTCCGCATTTTCTGGGAGGAACATACGGTGAAGAAAAATATATTCCATGAAATGGTCGCCGAAGGTATCGGGACCTTTATTCTTGTGCTTTTCGGCGTTGGCTCTGTTGCGGTATCGGTTTGGACAGGCGGGCTGAGCCTTTGGCCCGTGTCCTTGATGTTCGCGCTTGGTGTGACGCTTGGTGTTTATGCCTCGGGCAAGATTTCAGGCGGCCATATCAATCCGGCGGTCACGCTGACTATGGCCGTTTTCACCGGGTTCCCCTGGGCCAAGGTGGGGCCCTATATCTTAGCGCAATTCGTCGGTGCGATGCTTGCGTCTGCGGCCATCTACTTTTTCTACTCTGGCATCCTTGCGCAATATGAACTCGGCGCCGGACTTGTGCGTGGCACGGCTGGCAGCCAGCTGAGTGCGATGGGCTTTGGCACCTATGCGCCGAACCCGGCCTTTATTGGCACAACCCCCGAAGCCTTTGCGCAGGTTCCCTTGTCAAAGTGGTTCCTCTCCGAAGCCTTCACCACGGCGATCCTTGTATTCGGCGTGTTGTTCCTGACCGACCAGCACAACACATCCGCCCCATCGGCCAACCTCGCACCCTTCTTTATCGGCCTTCTGGTTGCGGCTCTTGTCGCCTATGAGGCCCCGATTTCCATGACCGCCATGAACCCGGCGCGTGATCTTGGACCGCGCATCATGTCGTATTTCTTTGGTTGGGGCGAAATGGCCTTGCCTGGTCCGCGCGGCGGATGGTGGATACCGTCAATTGCCTCGATTGCGGGTGGTCTCGTTGCCGGTGCCTTCTATCGCGGGTTCTATCGCGATGTCTTCAAAACCTACGATACTGAAACGCCCGAATGGGAGAAAAAGTCATGAAAAAACTGATCAACAATGCCGAAGACGTCACCCTTGAACAACTCAAAGGCTTCGGGCTTGCCTATGACAGTATCGACGTGCACCTTGATCCGAACTTTGTTTGCGTGGCTGGCGGGGTGAAAGATCGCGTGGCCCTTGTGTCCGGTGGGGGGTCAGGTCACGAGCCGCTTCATGGCGGGTATGTCGGTATGGGGATGCTGGACGCCGCTTGTCCGGGACAGGTGTTCACCTCCCCTACTCCGGACCAGATGGTCGCTGCCTGCAAGGCCGTGAATGGCGGCAAAGGCGTGCTACAGATCGTCAAGAACTACACTGGCGATGTGCTGAATTTTCAGATGGCCGCGGACATTCTGCGCGACGAGGGGATCGAGGTGCGCAATGTCATTATCGACGATGATGTCGCGCTCAAGGACTCGCTTTATACCGCTGGGCGCCGGGGTCTTGGCACGACTGTGGTCGCCGAAAAGGTCTGCGGGGCTGCCGCGCTGGAAGGCTACGACCTCGATCAACTTGCTGCGCTCTGCAAAAAGGTGAACACCTTTGGCAAAAGCATGGGCATGGCTTTGACCTCCTGCACGACACCGCAAAACGGCACACCCAGCTTTGAATTGGCCGAAGATGAGATGGAAATCGGCATCGGCATTCATGGCGAACCCGGCACCACCCGCAGCAAGATCAAAAGCGCCGATGAAGTGACCGAAATCCTGGCCAACCGCATTCTCGAAGACGAGGCCTATACCCGCAATCTGAGCGAATGGGATGCAGAGAAAGGTGATTGGGTCGATGTCGAAGTCAAAGATATCGTGTTCCAAAGCGGCGATGAGGTGATTGCCATCGTCAACGGCATGGGCGGCACGCCGCTCTCTGAACTCTACACGGTCTATGCCAAACTGGCCGAAGTGGCCGGGCGGCATGGGGTGAAAATCCTGCGCAATCTGGTGGGCAATTACATTACCTCGCTCGAAATGGCGGGGGTATCCATCACGCTTGTGAAAACAGACGATGAAATCCTGCGGCTTTATGATGCCCCGGTGAAAACCCCTGCATTGCGTTGGGGGGCCTGATCATGGCGGACGCATTGGCTGGACCCAAAACCGTAACCGGCCCAATGATCCGTGCATGGATTGAGACATCAGCAGAGGTGTTCGCGGCTAACCGCGGGCACCTCTCCGATCTCGACTCGCCAATCGGTGATGCGGACCATGGCAATAATATGAATCGTGGCTTTAACGCGGTTTTGGAAAAGCTGCCCGAGGGCGACGACATCGGCGCACTGCTAAAATCCGTGGCGATGACACTGATCGCGAAGGTTGGCGGGGCGGCGGGCCCACTCTACGGGACCTTGTTCCTTGAGGGCAGTAAGCCGTTGATGGGCAAAACCGAATTGAGTCAGGCAGATCTGGCGCAGTTTTTCGAAGACGCCATCGCCGGTGTCAAGAAACGTGGGCGCTCTGACGTGGGGATGAAGACCATGCTTGATGCGCTTGTCCCCGCGTCAGAGGCATTTCAGGCTGAAACGGCGCAGGGCGGCGAGATTCTGGCCGCGCTCAGGGCTGCCGCAAACGCCGCCGAGTCCGGTATGAAGGCCACCATCCCGATGCAGGCCCAACGCGGCCGCGCAAGCTATCTCGGGGAACGCAGCATTGGTCACCAGGATCCCGGGGCAACCTCAAGCTATCTGATTGTTCAGGCGCTTTCTGACGCGGTTGAAAAGGCATCAGAATGATCGGGATTGTCATCGTTTCGCACAGCCGCAAGCTGTCGGATGGCCTCAAGGATGTTGCAGATGCCATGACACAGGTGCCCATTCCCATCGCCTCTGCCGGTGGCGTGGATGACCCGGATCATCCCTTGGGCACAGATGGAATTCGTGTGTTGGACGCGATCCGTGATGTCATGTCGGATGACGGGGTTCTGGTCTTTGCCGATATCGGCTCGGCCAAGCTGAATGCTGAAATGGCCATGGACCTGCTAGAGCCCGAAGAACAGACCAAAGTGCAGTTTTGCGACGCCCCCCTTGTCGAAGGTGTGCTGGCCGCTGCTGTTCAGATTGCGGCTGGGAGCAGCCTTGAAGACGCCATGCGCGAAGCCCGCCAAGCGGTTCCGGCTCCCACCGAAGCTGTCAAACAACAGCAGGACACTGCACAAACGGGCGGAGTTTCGCGCGAATTCACCATCCGAAATCCGCTGGGCCTGCATGCACGGCCTGCTGCTTCTCTGGTAAGTGCAATGAATGCGTTTTCGGGTGACATCCGGCTTCGTAATGTCACCAAGGGCAAGACATCTGTAAATGCCAAAAGCATCAACGGTGTCATGCTGTCGGAAGTCGCAAGGAACGATAGGATCCTGATGGTGGCAGATCCAGCCGAGGCCGAGGCGGTTTTCGCAGCGATTGACCAGTTGATCCAAGAGAACTTTGGCGAAGACGGCATCGCCCCTGTGAAACCCGAACCGATCCGCAAGCCCGTGCCCCAGCCCAGGCCGCCCCGCGACGTCAGCGCAGGCACGCTCACCGGCCTGTCCATTGCGCGCGGATTTGCGCTTGGCCCGATCCGTCATGTCCGCAGTGCTCTGCCCGAGGTCGAACCGGTTTCGATCTCTGACCCCGACGCCGAAATCGAACGGTTCAAAATGGCCCTATCGGCGGCAGAGACCGAGATTAACGGCGCGCTTTCGGCAGCAGGCGAGCGCATCAGCGCCTATGACCGCAAGATTTTCGATGCCCATATCAGCTATCTGCACGACCCTGACATCATCGAAACGGTGCTAGGACGGATTTCCAAGCAGCACATTTGCGCCGAGGCGATCTGGCGTCAGGTCGTCTGGGATTTGTCACGAACCTATGCTGCGCTCCAGGACCCCCTTCTTCAGGCGCGCGCAGGGGATGTGATCGATGTCGGGCTACGTGTCCTGCGCCTTTTGATGGGGCAAGGTGACGCCACGGATCACGCGGCAGAGCCTTCGATTTTGGCCTATGAGGAACTGCGCCCTTCGGATGTTCTGACCCTGAACCAGGAAACCGTTCTGGGAATTTGTGCCGCGACCGGTGGCACCACATCGCACGCCGCGATTCTGGCCAGCGCCCTGAACATACCTGTCGTTTTTGCCCTGGGGGATGCCTTGGCGGCAGTGGCCGACGGCCAGCAGGTCTTGCTCGACGGGGCGGCGGCGAAAATCACCATCGCGCCGGATGCCAGCGCCATCGAAACCATGCAGAACGAACGCAAGATCTGGCAAGACCACGTGGCACGGGCCGAAGCTGTCCGGGACCTTCCCGCCGAGACGCTGGACGGGCACAAGGTGCGCGTCGCCGCGAATATGGCCTCCGTCGATGAACTGGGCGTGATCATGCGCAGCGGCGCGCAGGAGGTCGGGCTGTTGCGGACTGAATTCCTCTACATGCGCCGCGACACAGCACCAGGTGAAGACGAACAATATGACATCTACCGCAGCATCGTCGCCGGGCTGAAAGGCAAGCCGCTGACCGTGCGCACCGCAGATATCGGCGGGGACAAGCCGGTTTCCTATCTCGATCGCCCGGCCGAGGCCAATCCCAATCTGGGCTGGCGTGGTCTGCGCTATAGCCTTGCCGTGCCGGAACTTTTTGAAACCCAGCTCGCCGCAATACTACGCGCCAGCGCCCATGGCCCGGTGCGGATCATGTTCCCGCTTGTCAGCACCGTGGACGAGGTGAAAGCCGCAAAGCAACGGGTGCAGTCAGTGATGGATCAGCTTCGCACGCGGGCGCTGCCCTTTGATGAGGGGCTCGAAATCGGGATCATGATCGAAGTGCCCGCCGCCGCGGAAATGGCCGACCTCATCGCACCCGAGGTCGATTTTTTCAGCATTGGAACGAACGATCTTACGCAATATGTCATGGCCGCAGATCGCGCCAATCCCAAGCTGAAGGACCTGTTTGACCCGTTCAATCCGGCGGTCCTGCGTATGATCGCCAAGTCCATCAAGGCGGCCCATGATGCGGATATCTGGATCGGGATGTGCGGAGCAATGGCCGGCAGCCCGATTGCCGCGCCAATCCTGTTAGGGCTGGGACTGGATGAATTCAGCATGACGCCAGCCGATATCGCGGAATTCAAACTCACTCTTCGGGGTTTGTCGCTGTCAGAGTGTCGAAATCTGTCGGCACGCGTCCTGGGCTTGGATACAGCCAGATCCGTTCGGGAACAGGCATCCCTTTTTCTTGGCAGGCATAAAGCTATGGCCAAAACCGCTGCCACGCCATGAAATGCTGAAACTGCATCGCCAAGTTGTTGCCTCAAGCTTTTACGGTTGGAGTGATCGGCGGATCACGCCGCCATTTCGGCGGTGTAATCTGCCCAGAGGCTGAAAGCATCGGCCCGGGCGTGGCGGTATGATGTTGCGGTGAGTCTATAACGGCGGGGACGGAAGATCAGGTTGATCGGGTCGTGTGCGGTCAGGAATCTCTGTGCTTGCCGGTGAGACTTGAACCGGCCGAATACCTTCTCCCGCTTGCGGGTCGGCCGGTGCGATCCTTCAATGGCGTTATTCAATCCCTTGTGGGCGCGGTGGTTAGCGTCCGGTGCCAGCGTTTTGATCGGCTTGATGTAGCTGCGTAATTTATCCGTGATCACGACCCTCGGCGCGCCGAACCGAGTGATCAGCCCTTTGAAAAACCGCTTTGCTGCCTTTCCGCTTCTCCGCGTATGCACAAGTATATCGAGAACCTCGCCATTCGCGTCAATTGCGCGCCACAGCCAATGCTTCTTGCCGCGGATCGGGATCACAACCTCATCCAGGTGCCATTTGTCGTTGGGACGAGGACGATCGCGCCGGAAGAAATTCGCAAAATGCCGACCAAATCGATTGACCCATAACCGGACGGCTTCCCGGCTGACAATCACGCCCCGCTCAGCCAGAAGGTCCTCGACGTCAGCCGTGCTCAGCGCGAAACGATGATAAGCCCACACCGCGTAAGCGATGATCTCACGTGGAAAACGGAAGCCCTTCAGGCGCGGCAGACTGGTTGGTATTTTCATGGAGTACGTCATAGCCCGATTAGGCCAGCCAGACAATTTGGCAATGCCTTCGAAAGACTTTTCCATTCAAAACCAATGCTTTAATAATATTCGCATAATTTGGTTTATGTTAAATATGCATGTCAGCCGACAATGATACCGGCCCCGGCATGCATGGACTTACTTTCTGCGCTTCATCCCGAATGGATGCTGGCCCCGGCGTGGGGGAAGCGGGCGGCCCTTGTCGAGGTGGATTGTCGGCGCGTTTGGCCGAGGCGTGGGTTCTGCCGACGTGCCGCCGGAGCCCTTGGAAAAGGTGTCACGAATGCTGTTCAGGACGCCCGAACTCGCGGGTTTCGGCTTCGGCGCGGGGTCGGGCCGCGGTTTGGGCGAAAAAGAACCGGGCCTGAGGCCGGCAAGATTATCCGCGCCGTCTTCGCTGGCCGGATCAGGAAAAGGGTATTCAGCCAATGATTTCAGAAAGTTGCGCCCCTGGCCGTTGATGCGGGTGGATTGGCCGGCGCGGTTCTCTCGTATTATCGCCATGTTGTTGTCGATCAGGTCATCCACCAGTGTTACGACCATTCGCCGGTGATCTTCGTCCACGATCTTTGTCTGGAAATCCGGCAGCAGATCGGAGTTGCCTCGTTTGTCGCGGGGGCCGACCTTGTCTAACAACGTCCTGGCGGCCTTGGCATGGGCTACGGTGAAGCTGTCGAGCGCCGGGGGCGCAGGTGGGGTTGCGCGATTGATCAGCAGTTTTGCGGAGAACACGCCGAACTCGACGGTGATCACGAAGGCCAAAACGACCGCATACGCGTTCACGCCCTGTCCGGTGAACAGCGCCTTGACCCGTTCGACCGTCCGGATGAAGGGCGGGGGAACCTGAGTCAGCCCGGCGGAGAACTGCTTAAACTTCACCTCTTCGGTGTCGAGCTCTATCAGCAGGTCCGGGTTGTCCCGTATCAGGGTGCGCGCGCCGGCGAAGCAGGGCGCGATGTGATCGTCGCCCAGCTGCGTCAGCCGGCCGGCTCGTGCCTGCAACGCCTGTTGCGATCCGGCGTCGTTGGTCTTGGTGGTGTCGATGATCGGCGCCCTCTCCTGCTCGATCTGCGTTTTGCCCGACGTGCATTCGTCTTGCAGGTCGATGTGCGCCGATTTCAGCGCCGCCAGGCTCGCCACCTCGAGCGAGAGCGCGCTGGCGGAGCAGGCACCGGTTTCCGCGTCGGTCAACTCGCTCAGCCATTCGCAATCATCCTCAAGCGCGGCCAGGGCATCCGGCGTGGGGGAGCGCTTGAACGCTTCAAGCTCGCTTAGCAAAACCTCGGTACTGCTGACATTCACGGTCCCCGAGGCTGCCTCGACAGCCTGCTTCGCTGAAGGAAGTTGGCGGTTCAAGGCGGCTGCGGTCTCATCCGCGCGGGCGATCCTTTCATCCTGTTCCTGCAACTCGGTTAGGAAAAGTAGCGCGACTCCGGTTTCACGGGTGCACGACCCTGCCCCCCTGGCCCGGCTCAAACTGGCACAGAGGTCTGTGGGGATGTCCGCGAATATCTCGCTGAGCGCGTTTAGCGCGGCGCGGGCGCGCTCCAATTGGCCGCGTCCGCCACACGCCCTGCCATTCGTTTGCGGCACGATCTGCCCGGCACTGAAGGGTTTCGGCGTCTCGGGCGCGCCCTGGAACACGAGCAGGCGATCTGCTTCCGAGAAGGAAATGGGCGCATCACCGGCAAAGCCGCATTCATCGCTCAGGGCGTTTTGCAGATCGGCGATCAGACGGCGGCGATCCTGCTGCTGGGGCGGGGCCTTGCCGAAATACCCTTCGAAGCTCTGTACATAGTTCGCGATAAGGGTTTTGGCGCGACCCTTTTCGGCTTCTGCGTCACTGATACCTTCGTTCAGTTTCTTCACACGGCCCTGCGCTTCTTTGAGTTTTTCGGACTGGCGCTCAGAGGATTTTTCAGAGATATCGCCGATCATCTTCGCAGCCTCGACGATCGTGGTGAACTCGTCCATGAAGGTCTTCGCCGCGTTGCCAGTCAGAATCGTTTCCTGCGCGGCGCTGGTGAAATCCTTACTGATACCCACCACTTCGTCCGGGAAGGCGGAGAGAGTGGTGATCTGTCTGTTCACTTCCTCGGCTTCGATCTCGAGCGCGCCGGAAAGCTGATTGCTCCAATAGGTGAAGGAGAAGAAACCTACCGCGACGAAAGCGATCGCGAACCCCAATATCGCGAATGTCCGACCGACGTTCGTCTTGCCGGATATCGCATCCGCCGCGAGACTCGAAAACAGCCCGAACAGGACTAGGATGAAGGCGGAGAGAACCATGATCTTGATCGGCAGAAGCCGATCGCCTTCGGAACCGGCGCTGAGGATTTCATCCACGCCGCCAAATACGCCGAGGATCGTCATGATCAGGCCGAGCCCGCCGATAGTGATGGCAGCAAGCCAAACGCCGATCGGCCTTTCGATGTTCTGAATTTCCATGACACACTCCTCTGTCAAACTAGACGGTGTTCTGATCCGATGGCTGCTCTCATGGTCTCGGTACCCAGCGGAAGGATACCGTTTCTTGCTGCATAGTGCCCAGCCGAAACGTCAGGATTATCACAACAATCGCGGGGATCGCCATAAATAGAAGGTGGCTGGTGGCGGTGGAAAGCCATGTCATCGGCTGCCCCATGACCGGCAACAGGCCGAAGGCATTACTCCATGCGAGGGTCCATTGCAGCGCCTGCAAGGTGATGAAACCCAGCGCTAGCGTGGCAAGCCCGAGGTCGGCGGCACCGGCAACGATGTCGCGCGAGCTGCGGCTGAGCAGCTTGAGTGCGGCGACTGCGCCAAGGACGGTCACGACGATCTGGGCCAGGACCAAGACCAGCCCTGCCGAGAGGCCGTGGCGCTGTAGTAGGAAGGTGGCCGCGAAATCGCTTTGCACCACCGGAATGCAATGGCTGGGGACCGGGTCGAAGATACGCGGATAATCGCAGCCTGCGGTGGCCGATTGGGGGCGCGGCCAGACCGCCGGCTGCGGATCGCAGGCCGCAACCCAGGCCAAGAGAGGCACCAGCCACTCCGTCGCATCCCGCGAGGCATCGCGGTTCAGGCTTGGGCTCAACCCGCAGGGCGCGCTGGCGATGGCCACGCGCGACCGCACCACCTGCAACGCAAGATCGGGGTGGCCGACGCCGATCTCGTCCTCGCCGGTGGCATCGAACCGTAGATCCGCCCAGCCGATCAACCGCCCGCCCAGCAGATAGCGGCTGTCGCCAATGGCCTCAATCACCGTGTCGATCTGATGTTGCGACGAATGATTCCAGGACCAGTCCGGGATTTTCGCCCCGAGGTGCACTGCCTTGTTCTGCAACATGAAGGCAATCGGCAACACGATTAGGCAAGCCGCCAGAAGCGCGGCGAGCGGGCCGGTGTCCTTGAGGTTGCGCCGTTTCCAGAACCGTTGCGACACCCCGCCCCCGTTGCGAAGGGCCTTGCCGAGAACCGGCAAGCCGCAGAGCCGGGCGCGCAGCGTTTCGCGCCAAGTGCCGCGGCGCAAGCGCGGAACGAAGCGCAGGGGCATGTCCTGCAACTGCCGGTTATCCTCAAGCCGGCTGATAACCAGGCGCAGCAGCGTCACCGACCAGACGACCGCGATGACGATCAGCGTCGTGGACGCGACTATGATCAACGGCGAATAATCGTTGCGCACAACAGGCGCCACGATCAGGACGAGAAAGAACGCCAGGACAGAGATAACGGCGCCCGCCGCCAGGCGGCCGTTGTTCTCGCCCAGCAGCCGACCTCGTGAGAACGCCTGTGTCGCCAGGATCGCCAGCGCCAGCATCGTGACGCTCTTGCCGAACTCGACAGGCTGCAACCCGCCCACGCCCTGCTGGTTCCCGATCATGACCCACAGGAAAAAGCCCACCACCGACAATCGCAGGATCATGCGCGACGGCGAGACCCATGTCATGCGGCCAGAGAAATCCTTGCCCAGGGATTGGCGGACCACCGGCATGGCGATGGAGGCCGCCAGAGCGACCGGCAGGGGCACGAGCCACAACACCAGAAGAAGATGCTTTATCGCGAACCGATCCCAGTTTGATGTCGGGGATTCAGCGCTAAGGGTAAAGATCGAGGTGGCGCCCAGAAATATGATGACGAGCATGGCTAGCCAGTAGACCGTCAACTTCCAGTCGCCGTCTGGACCGAGGATCACCAGGGCGCTGGCCAGGAGAAACGCGCCTTGCAGCGCCAGCAGAAGCAGCCGCGATGCGCTCAGCCCGTCGGCCAGGTCGCCGAGGGCGGCCAGCGCCGCGGTGGGTAGCAGCGGCACTAGCGTCAGGGCCAGCGTGCCCCAGAAGCAGACCTGCGCGACCGGCCGAAGCCTCGGGGAATAGCTGCCCCAGCTCTTGCGGGCGATGATCGCGAAACAGATGAGGATTGCCAGGAGCAGGCCCCAGAACAGGCGCTCCCTGTTGCGCAAATGTTCACCCTGAAGACCGAGCACGAGCCGATCCAAAGGCCCGGTCACCTCCTCCGCGCGGATGTCGAGCTTCACGTCCTCGATTTTCTTCTTCCCGGTGACGAGACAACCGGTGTCGTCCAAACCATCCACGCAGCCATCCCTGTGAAAGAACGGCACCTTCTCGTTGATGTCGGTTGTGATGAGGACGGTCGAGTGGGTTGCGGTGCGCTCCGTTGTCCGAATATCGTACTTCGTGCGCCCGGCGATAAAGCCCGTGACCTCGATCAGCCCCTTGCGGTCGGTTTCCGCGCGCACCGGCCATGCAAAGCTCCGCGCGCCCAGCTGCAAAAGGCGCCCGGGTTCTGTCACAGCGTCAGTCTGATAAAACCTGACGATCCCCGTGGCTGGGCTGCGCTGAACGTGAACCGTGGCAAAACCCGCCTTAGTGTCGTTCTGCAACACGATTTCCAGCGCGGTTGCGGACCTGGTCAGCGGCACGAACACGGCCCCCGAGCGAAGTTCGCAGGGCGTCGCAGTTTTCAGCCCCTGCGTTCCGCCGAAGAGCGCGACGGGTCTCTTGACGTTCATCCCCAGCCAGACGGGCAGTCGAAGGGTTTCGCGCATCGCGCGAGTCCCCTTGTCTTTCCAATCACGGCCCTCGGGCGCGCAAAGCCCCGGCCGTGCCCCGCCCGACCTAGCGGTGCCGTCGCGGCGGATGCGATGGACGCGCGTGACGCCCGCGGCTTTCTGGTGCACGGTGAGCGCGCCGTTTTCATGGGCGTCGATGACCATCTCCTCGTCGTCCAGGACGATCCGCACCATGTTGCCGACGGCGTGTGGCATCATCACCCGGTTGGACAGCAGCGCGCCCTTGCCGGAATCGAGGCTCAGCTGAAGGCGCCGGACCGACGTGACCCGCGCGATCGTGACAAGGCCCGTCGTGGCGTCGGCGCGCAGGGCGATATGGTTGCGCGCCGCCGAAGATGCGCCCCGCACCTGGCCCAGTTGTTCGCGGCCGAGAATGACTTCATCGCCCTTGGGCAGGATTACCTCCAGGCTCTTGAAGTGCTGGCGCTCGGGGGATTGCCTGTCGATATGCAGGATGACACCGCCGAACCAGGCAATCACGACAAAAGCTGCAACAAGGCCGATCAGAACCACGCAGAGCGGTGCAAGAAAACGAAGGACCGGGCTAATTGTCACGCAGATGCACCCCGTCGTCCAAAAGCTTCAGTATCCTCGGGATCGCGGCGGCGCAGATAGCGCTGGTGCCGCTGACAGGCCCGATGTTGCAGGCGATGGCATAGGTCTGGTCGATGCCAGAGGCTCGACCTTGCGGCGGCCGGATGAATCCGACGGTCCAGACCGTGTTGCGGTTATCGCCGTCGAGGTCAGCGGTGCCGGTCTTGAAATGCGCCGTCGGTCGAAGATGCGGGAGGCCCTTAACCATCGCGTTCGAGACGGATGCGTTCAGACCGTCGGTCAGCTTTTCCAGCAGGACGGCAGCCTGCGCGTCCTTGCCCACCGGGATGTCGAGAAGCGCCATCTCTGGCCCGCGCGCCGGCGGTGCCCCGCCCGCGCGGCTCAGCACCCAAGGCGTCACTACCCGGTTAGTGGCAATCGAGGCTGCGATGCTGGCCATGGCAAGCGGCGTCGCCTGCACGTTCTGGCCCATGCCGGAAAAGGCGAGCTGTTGCAGCCGCGGCTCGCCCTTGGCTGCGATGGTCGCCTCGATCCCGATCGGCGACGGCGCCCAACGGGGTATTTGCCCCAGGCGCACCTTGTCCAGGGTGAAGGTGGGCGACAGCGGGTCGAACTCGGATGGCCGGGTCGGCCCCAGGTCGCCGAACAGCTTCCGCGCCATTCGCGCCATGGCGAGATCATGGGCATCCTTGTCGTGGATACGCCCGTTTGCGTCCTCAAGGCCGCCTCGGTCCATGCGCAGGGCTAAACCGGCGAAAAACAGGTTGGACGAAGTGTCGAGCGCGCCCACGACGCCGGGACCCGCATTCCAGGACGTTCCCAAGTTTGTCGCCACGTTGAAATTGCCGATGCAGCGCGGTGGCAAGCCGACGCGCGGAACGGCCAGGACGAAGGCATCGCGCATCTGCGGGCGCGCGCAGCAATCCCTGCCGGCTTTTCCCGACGAGCAGCGCGCGCCATGAAACCCGCCGCGGCCCAGGCCGAGGAAGGCCTCGGCCTTGTTCACGCTCAACCTGCCTAGCAGCAGGTCTTCGATCTGGCGGGCGTCGGGGTGGCCGTCGAGCACGGCCTGCATCGCGGCCAGCGCCGTCAGCATTTTGAACGAAGAGCCCGGCGTCGAGAGCTGGTCGTGCCGACGCCAGGCGTGGGCCGGTGCTGGGGCCTTTCCCGGGGCGGCGGTTTGCAGGGCGAGGACATCCCAATGCGACAGGCCATAGGCCGCGCCCGGCATCGTCCCAAAGCCCAGCAGCGCGCCGGCGTCCGGCCCCTCGGCATCCAGTACGACAAAGGTCGCGCGGCGTTTGCCCGGGGGGCTGTCGATCCCCGGCCACTGGTCCCGGATCGCCTTTTGCAAACCCATCTGGAACGAGGGACGGACGGTCAGCTGGTAAGGCTGCGACGAGGGGTTGGCCGTTCTGGCCAGTTTGCTCGCCAGTGATCCCGGATCGGTGATGCCGAAACCCATCAGATTGGCGAGGCCGAGCGCGTAGGCATCGGAGGTCAGTCCGCCTTTCGAGTCGAAGACCCCGGTCTGGCGCGCGATCATGCGGAAGGGCTTGGGTTCGCGGCTCGACCCGCCTGACCCCGACCCCGAGCGGTTCCACACCACGTCGCAGCCGGTGGCGACAGGCCCCTCGCCGAAGCCCGCCGCTTCGGCGGGCCACGCGAGCGTGCAATTGAGCGCGATCAGCCCATTGCCAACGATGCGCCCCTTTGTGCTGCGACGCGCGTTGCGCAGCAGGGTCTCCACCCGCAGCGGTTGCGGCTTAATCTCCACCGCGATGTCTTGAGGCTGAGCCGATTGCGCGGCCCGAAGCGACAAGCGCATGCCGATGCGATCCTGCTCTGCATCCCCGGCCTTGCAGGCGATTTCCGTATTGCGCGTGTCGGCGCAGACCGCCGTGACGCGTGACAGCCCCTGCCCTGCCCCGCCAGAGATGATCGCACCGCTCTGATCGACGTCATGACGAGCACCGTCGATGATGACGGCGGTGACACGGCCGATCACATCAACCTCGACCGGTCCCGCCACTGGTCCGAGGTCGGTCTTGAAGATATAGCTGTTCGACCCGTGCGCCACGGTCTCCAGCGTCACCCAATCCGCCATCGCCCGCCGTTGGGCGTTGGCCAGCACGACATAGCTGCGCAGCGAAATCGCTGCGTGGCCGCCAGTATCGAGTGGGACCCCGCTGGCCTTGTGCCGCGCGTTCCACTTGCCGGGTAGACATCCCGGGGAAATGAACGCCCCGGGGTCGTCGCCATCCTCGCACAGCACGGGCTGGCTTCGTGCGGCGCGGTTGTCGCGAATGCCGATCAGTGCCTGACCGGCGTTGAAGCTTGCGATCTCCTCGCGCAACTGTTCACCGACGTCGGTGATGCACAGCACCCGGAGCAACCGCGCATGCTTCTTGCGCAGGGCGCGGGGATCAGTGGCGTTTCGCAGCTGTTCTTGTGGCGGGTCAATAATGCCGGCATCTTCGCGCACCATCGCGGAACAGGGCGGATGCCAGATCGACAGCCTATCTGGCGTGCGCCGCGCCTTGATGATGCCGACGTCCACAAGGTCTTCGTGAAGGTTTTCCAGAAGCTTCGGAACCGCCGCCGCACCCACGCTCTGCGCGGCGCCCACCCACTCCGCGTTGCGCTTGAACGTGCCGGCGATGTAGCTGAACGCGCCGATGCCGACCAGCACGAGCACCACGCCTGCGGAGGCAACGAGAAGTCTGATCCGATCCGGCTTCATCACGCCACCGTCTCGACGACAAGCGGACCCACTCGCCCTTGCGACAGGTCCGCGCGCACCAAGTCCGAGGCCACGCCTTCTTCATGCAGTGCGCGGGCGAGGCCGATCCTGCGGTGCGGGAATTCAACGGTTGCAAGACTGTCCAGCCAATCGAGGCAGAAGCCGCCTTCCGAGGTTGCGTGTTCCTCCGTGAAGACAAGCGCATCGTCACGCGTGGGCGGAAGGATGTAGCCCAACCCGCGCGCCGTATCCCTGTCGTCAACCGCGAGGGACAGGACCACGCCCTTGCCATCAAGCTCTGGCTCGACCTTCAGCCCGCTGACACCGGCCCCCAGCAAGATGGGTTCGTTGAAATCATAGGCGTAGCATCGCTCCTTCTCAAAATCCCAGATCACGGAAAGCCAGGTCCACTGCATCTCAGAGAACCTTGCCCGTTGCGCGGCGGTAAAGTTCCACCAGACCCGCAGCGGCCGCCGGGCAAAGGCCTCAGGGTCCAGATGAACGCCGGTCACGCGCAGGCAATCCTTCCGGGGCGGGTCATAGAACAGCCGCGACCGGCGGGTATCCAAGGTAAGCGCGACCCGAGTTGGGCTGGAAGCGCGCGACGCGCCGAAATGCTGCATTTCCCAAGCCTGATCGACCCAGGGGTCCTTGCTTTCGGTGCTGCGGAAATCAGGCAGTTGCCCGCGCTGGTACGGCTGCCGGCGCAGGGCGAACGGTGCGTCGACGGCCGTATCCCAGCCGTTTGCCGCGCCTTGATCGAACAGCGTGACATATCCTGCATAATGATTGAAATCGGGCGATCTCAATGCCGACGGAAAGGGCGTCTCGCCTAGGCCGAACCCAAGCCGGCGTTGGTTCTTGTAGATGCCGGCGGTCTGGCTTCCCGGCAGCTGAGGCTCTTCCTCTTCGCCACTGTCCGAGATGAAGCTGAGTTTCCCGATCGACCGTTGACCCTGGCGTGGCGCAAACACCGAGGGTCCGATGAAGATGTCGATATCGTCCTTGTTGCGGTCGCGAAACGCGTAACACCGTACCGAAATGGCTTCTTCGGGGTCGAACAGGCCGTCGGCGCTGGCCTCCAAGGTCCGTTGAATCTTCATTTCGATCTTATCCGCGAGACCGGGATCAATCACCGAGCCCGCGCCACCGAGCAACAGGACGCTGGGATACACGACCTCGAAGCTGCGGCCGCCGCCGGAGCGTTCGCCGACGACCAGCACATCGAGATACTCGCGCGCGACGATATCATCGAGGGATTTCAGAGTTCGGCCCACGAACGGCAATTTTCTGTATAAGGCTTTCGCCCGCGCCTTCAGGCCGACAGGAGGCTCGTCCTCATCAAGTTCGGTGCCGTTCATCGGCATCGGCTGCGACTGAAAAATCGCGCTTCGTGCGAAATTTAGCCCTTCGTCCACAGCTGCCCGGGACTTGAAGTGCAGAATCTGGCCGCGATTGAGGGGGTTCTGTTTCATCGGCTTTACCATGAGCTGTCCAGTGTCACAACCTTGGGCGGGCGCTGCTCTGACCGTGTGCTCCACCCTGGGGACTGGCAATCGAGGATCAAGACGCCGTTGTCCGGGATTTGCAGCCGGTTGATGGCCCTGCGGACAAGTGTGCTGTCGCGCAGCTGGGGTTCGGGTTGAATCTCGGCCACCGATTCACTGGGTTGCACGGTCAGCAACGGGGGAACCCAGATGGTGATGCCCTCGCGTGAACATGCCAACTTCAACGCGGCCTCGGCATAGGCCAGAACCGGGCTCATGGTTGACTGAGGCTGATAGGTCTGGTGCCGGGCGCTCAGGCGGAACACGATGTCAAGCTCACCCGATTCCAGCTGTGATAGGATCGGCGTTTCGCCGGAAGAGATATTGTCGAGCACGAGCGACGCCCTGTGCATTTCGTCGGCGGCATCACTCTCGCTGAACATCAGGCCGGGCTCGGCCCGAGCGGACTTCAGGCTTTCGGAGGCCGTCCGGCACAAGGCAGGCATGGGCAGCCCCTGTTCCGTCCCTTGAGCATCCGACGCAAACCTGGCCCGTACCTGTTCGGCGATGTTCTTAGGCACCTCGCCATTGGAATCCGTGTTGACAAGTCTCGCGAACTCGGTTCTGAACTGCTGGTTCTCAGCCTTTAGCGTGTCGACCTTCGCCTCGAAGCTTGTCATGGCTTGCGCATCCCGGCGAATGCGAACCAACAATACCCCGATGATCAGTAGCCCGAGGACGGCGCCAGCGGCGATCAGGGTAATGTGGTTCTCTGTCCAAAACTCAAGCATGGACCGAACTCCGGGATGCGATGCGCCCTGTGGTGAGGGGGATCGAATGATTGCCGATCTTGATGTAGCGACCGTCGGATTTTTCCTGGATTTCGCAGAGAACCTGACCGGTTACCGCGTTTTCAACATAGGATGCCACCGGTTCGCACTTTAGAACCGTTGGCAGATCGAACTCTCGAAACAGCTTCTCGATCTGGTCTCGGCCGATCTGCGGGCTGTTGGTATGATCCTGCAATCCCGGAAGGACGTGCGCGAGACTCCAATCATGCACGGGCAGGGGCGTCGAAGACAAAAGGGTGTCGAGATAGCGCACCTCTTCGAGCCGCAGGATGCTCTGCATCGAAAGCTCATCCACCATTGCAGACACGCGGCGCACCCAGGCCAGCGGAAGCGTTTCGCGGTCGGACAGGTCCAGGTCGATCTGCGACAGCGAAATCGCGCCTTCGACAACGGCGGTTTTCATCTTTGCCGCGCCAAATGGTCGGGTGTCGGCCAGCGCGCCAACCCCGGTCGACCGGACCGTTTCAGCAATGGTTTCGAACAGCGGCGGCCACAGCGGGGTGCGGCCGGTCACGAACCATGTTACATTTGTTCGGTTTCGGCGCTCCGCCTCGCGCGCGAGCATAGCCGGAACAGCGCGGCCCAGGAGCGCGGCAACCGATCTCGGGTCGGTGCGCCCGATGTCGGACAGATCGAAATCGCCCAGCACGCGCAGCGCGTCCTTCGGGATCGAGAGCCGGGTTGCACCTGTCGTGGGATCGAGCTGAATGCAGGGCCATTCAGATCGCGTCAGGTACTTCCGCGAGTGGCCAGCCCCACCGGTGATCTTGGTGCGCACAATCTCGGCCAGATCAATGTCAAAGGCCGAAGGCAGAGAAGTCGAATTCCATGAATACGCGGTTGACGTTTCGGCTGCGTGTTTGCGAACGACTTCGGAAAGGACTTTTTTCGCGGCGTCGATCCGTTCCGCCATCTTGGCCTTGCGCCGCGCGGGATCGGCCGCGATATCGGGAAAATATTCATGCGATTCGAACAGGTCGCCGCCTTCCGAAAGCGAGGAATCGAGGGTCGAAAGCGCGACATCGAGAAGGGCCGAGTCAAGATCTTGGCCTCCGACCGGCGCGCCGAAATGCGTGTCGATTTCCCATGATTTGACGTAGCCGCCTTCACCGTGCTCCACCGTGATAAGGGTGGCATCCAGAGTACCAGCGCCGATATCGAGACAGGCATATGTCTTGTGCCCTCGCGCAATGCGCTGAGGATCATTGGCGCGATACTGATCGATGCAATAATACGCCGCGGCCAGTGCCTCGGGGACGAATTTCAATTGGCATTTCAGGTCATCCTCAGCTTGCCCCGTGAAATGTTTCGCAAAGCGCTGCGCTGCGGATTTGAACGCGTTGAGCCGGTCCTCGGCAAGACCGCAGGGATGAGTGAACACCAACGACAGGTTGGACGGGTTCATATCCAGCCAGACCTCCGCTTGGTCGCGGTCGCCGCCCGGCTGCACCAGCGCACGCGGCAGGACATAGGACCCCAACTCGCTGAACACGTCATGCAATAGATTGTCGAAGTCAATTTGTCGAATCTTTGAAACCGAGCTTCCGTCCTTGCGCCACACTTCCGGCAAGGTCAGCGTGCCGGGGGATATGAAGCGACGTTTGAGGTCCCTAATAGTGCGGTCCGCATGGCGGCTTGCATCCGCGATGTCGACGCAGGGGATCGACACGTCGTAGCTGCGTTCGCCGAATTCCAGACGTTTTCTGACAGCACTTTCCTCGGTGCCGATGAAGTCGGGATGCACCAGGGACAACGGGTCTTTTTCCGAGCGCATGTGCGCGTCGGAGTTGAGGGAGACAGCCATTGGCAAGAGCGCTATGGGCACGGTTGCAGAAGGCACGGATTCGGCGTGCTTGCCGACCAGTGAAAAAGCGAAGTCACCCAGGGCCAAGGGTGTGCGACGGTCATCGGAAGACCGCATAAGGTAGAAGGCCGACGAGGATGCCCCGAAATCCAGACAGCCGATGACCTCTCTGGTCTGAGAGTGCGCGGTGATGCTGACATGCAGCGCACCGAAGAATTTCTCTTCCGGCGCCTCTCGCTTTTCCGCTTGGAGGGCGATCACCAGCTCATTCTCGTCGCTGCCCTGCGACAGCGCTTCATTTAGGGATTGCGCCTTGAATTCGATCTGCACGGCCTTGAATTCGCCCGGCGCCAAGTCCGATAGGTCGATGTCTATCGGTGTTACGGTCTCAAGTTCAGGCCCACCCTCGGACAGGCGGAAACGCATGCGTAGGGTGTCGATCTTGCTGCTGAGCTGGCAAACGGAAAGCGAAAATGCACGGGCCTGTTTCGACATGTTCACGCGACCTGGCAAGAGATCGTCAACGTCGGGTGGCGTCTTTAGCATGGTCGGGGTCACGCTCGGAGGTTCACCAAACCGGATCGCAACCAGTTCACCCTGACGCAGGGTGATCCTGCGGGCAATGATCACGGAAACGGGCGTCTCATCCTCGAACGCTACCATCCAATTGATCTTCAGATCCGCGTGATCCACGTTGTCGGGCGGCGCGGGCCAGTCGATCGCCGAGGCCCGGATCGACAGGTCGTAGGTCATTGTCTTGCCGACATCGAAGGCGTCGGGGATGCCACGTTCGGCATCGGATACCGTATGCCCGTTGCTGTTGGTGATCTGCGCGCTGATCGGCAGGCTGGCACCGGAGAATGCGCACTGCACCTTAGCACTTACGGTGACACTGCGTTCACCACCTGAATGTGCCAGCCTCGGTCGAGGTTGCTTAACCTCCAGCGTGGCGATTGCGATTTCCTGATCGGCCCGGATCTCGGCC
The DNA here is from genome assembly GCF_900188035.1 of Puniceibacterium sediminis. GTDB lineage: Bacteria > Pseudomonadota > Alphaproteobacteria > Rhodobacterales > Rhodobacteraceae > Puniceibacterium > Puniceibacterium sediminis. The sequence goes on from NZ_FZNN01000020.1 coordinate 47,707, forward strand.
TCGCCGATTTGCAGCGGCTTCTCATTTTGCCGCTTTTCTATGCGCAAATCCGGGAAAGTACTCGTCACCGGTTCGATGTTTAGAAGCTTCAGGTAATGGTTTTGGAAGCAATTATCGGTCCGGATCTGAACATTGACTTCAATGCCTTCGAGATCCTGCGAAATGGTAGCGTGGTCGTATTCGCTGCGCAACACTAAGAAGAGCCCAACTATGTCACCCGGTTCGCATAAGGTCTCATCCCCAATCGGCACATCGTTCTTTCCGAACTCCACGGCGAGCCATCCCGGCAATCCCGTCGCGACCAGCGACAGGTTCGTTGGTCCTGCACCGTCGCTGATGCTGTAGACCACGATGCGGTTAGGCGGGGGTTTTCCCCACTCGTCGACAATGACGGACAGGCCGGAGATGTTCTCGGTGACGCGATCCTCCTGCAGGGGAATGGTCCATTTCGCGGTCAATCCGGCTGACACGATTTCAATCCTTCCTTCGAAACGCGCAGCTGCACGTCTGGTAACGGGACGGGACTGGCACAGGCCGGTGATCAGACATGCGCGGTCTCGGGTGCAGCGGCACGCCAATCACTTAAGACCGCGTCCACGAAAGCGACGGTGCGCGACGCATCGACCGGCCAGATATGCAGGCGGCGCAGTATCTTGGCTTTAGTCACCTCGGGCAAATTCTCGTCCTCGAGTGCGGCGGCGCAGCGTTCGTAATCATCGGCCATGACGATGGCCTCGATCCCACAGCGGGCGTGCCACCAGCCATCAATGGCTTCGGGCCCGCCAAAGGTGGCGGTTAGGATCATGCCATGCACTTTCTCACCGGCCACTTTGGCGCGGTCTGTCAGCGTGTTGGCGCGCCATTGGGGCTTGCGATAGTAGGCTTCGAAGATCCGCTTCCCCACCGCCACGACCCTGGTCTCGTCCAGCCCTTTGGCGTCGACCTGTATCAGGGCCACGCGCACGGCTTTGAGCACTTCTGTTGCGACAGAGGGGTATGTCGCACGCGGGAACCGCTTCTCCACTTCCTCGGCGACGACGGCGGATTTGCTCTTGGCGAACTTTTCGGACTTTACCTCGGCAAGCAGCTTCTCGACCATGTGCTTGTCCTCGGCAGACATTTTTTCATGCCCGACCAGCGACTCCAGTGTCCTTACAAGGTTCGTGAAGTCGGTTTCACTGCCGTCCGCTGGATCGGCAGAATTGCCATGCGTGCTTGTCAGGATATCCTGTACCCAGATCGCGGTTTTTTCCTCTTCCTTGCGCGCGTGGCGCTCTGCCTGGTAACGCTTGCGATATTCTTCCAGGCTGTAGATGTCAGAGCTGCCCTGTTCGGAGCCTTCGGCCTTGACCTCGTCACCGTTGAGAATCCGGATGACTTCATGAAGGTTATGCGGCCCTTGGTGCAGATCGAGATCTTCGATCGTGGATACCGCCTTATGAAAATGCTTATCGTCCTTGCAGGCCAGCAGGGACGCCAGCGCGGCCAGTTGGTCCTGCATGCGCGGCAGGTCTTCCACATGAGCGCCCAGCTCTTTCAGGACGGCGGCTACAAAACCCGTTTGCCCGCCAGGTTCGCCTGAAGCGGGCGGCGCTTCAAAGACATGCGCGAGCATCGCGCCGACTGCCGGAGACTTTGAAAAGTTCTCCCACTTCGGGGCGACTCTGGGTTCGAGATTGCCGTAAACCTCCGCTTCGAGGATGACATAGCCCTGCGGGTCGTGGTCCTTCTCGGGGATGTTCCTGGCCTCGAACCAAGGTATCAACGCAGGATGCGGCCGGATCAGTTCACGCGCACGGTTGGCTGAACTGGGGGCCGCGTTGACGGCAATCTCCGCAACCGTTTCCATCACGTCAAACTCGCCGATGTTGAGCGGCTCGCAACTGCCATGGTCGACGCGGAAGGCAGCGAAACCGTCAGGCAGCGGCGGCCCATCCCCAACGACCGACAGGCTGCGCCTCTTCGCATCATAAAGCACGAGAAAATCTTGCACCGAGACATTCGTGACGCGCAATTCGAGCGTTGAATCGTCAATGGGCGCGGCAACCCACATCCACATGTCGTGCCCGCCCTGAAGCGTTTCATAGCGCAGCCCATCCCGCGTGATCCTCTCCAGACTATCGACAAGTGTGTCACGCATCGCCTCTATGTCATCGTTGACGTCTTCCACCCCCTCGCTCTTAGCAATGTCTGCCGATGTTGCCACGACTTCCAGGAAGCGCCGTTCGAACACCCGGAACAGGTCTTGGCGCTGTTCGTCGTTCAGGCCAGTTTCAGGCAGCCAATCCCGGTACTGTTGCGCCATCCTGTGCACGTGGATCAGATAGACGTTCTCCAGTACGTCCTGCACTCCGTCCTCGCTGGCACATGAGATGATGAAATCGACGGAACGAACCCGGTCGCGCGACGCGATGGCCTGCACGCTGCTGTGTTGCGGCGCATCCTCGCTCCAACGCTCGAATCCTAGCGGCTCGACACTGAGCGATGCCGTGGCAGTCGGGTAATCCACCGCCCCTGTACCGATGCTAAATATATTGACACCGTTCGGATTGGCTACAATGTTTTGACGGTGGATGGACCGCCATGCGATGTAGGGTGACTTGATCTCCGGCACCGCGCGAGAGCCGTGAAACTCTATTTTGCCGGCGGGTTGTGTATTGTTATTGAACTTGAAAATCGCCTGGATCGGATTGGACTCCGCCGCAGGCATTCCTCCGGACTTGAGATGGATCATTTGAAGCGGGACATATTGCTCGTGCTCGAAATCAACCCGCAAGACCTCGACATACTGGCACGCGGCAGGAATCACCAGAATTGACTGAACTGCATGTTGCCCGGATTTCAGGCACGTGGCGCCGATAAGTTTCTCGCTTTCCATCACCATCTGCTGCCCGCGCCCGCAATGCGCGACGAAGATAAAGGCAAATTCCGAATTCGAAGGTGCTAGGCCTACAAGGCTTCGATCAATACTGAGGTACAGCCTATCTGATTGATACCAGACGACATTTATCATTTGGCCGGGCATGACCAAGGCTCCCACTCCGTGTTTTTTCGTCTGATTTTTGTTAAACGTATTGTCATGGATGAATAGATGCCAATGAATACACTTTGAAACCGACGGCTGAACTCGATTAAAGTAAAAATATGATTGTTAAGCAAGAAAATATCCGTGACGATGCCCTGCCGGAGTTCCCGCAAGAGGCCAAGTTGGTGCTTGCCGGGCTGTCAGGCTGGGGGAAATCCATGGCGCTGCACAGAATTGACTATGCGTCGCAGGTCGGATCACACGGCTACCCCGTTGATTCAATTGAACATGTCGAGCTGATCGACCACGGGCATGCAACACTACTGGATGATTATGCCGAGGTTCATTCGGAAAACTGGTCCGGGACGGACGATTTCAATACGTGGCGATACAGGCTGCGGGTCTCCGATCCGATGGTTGAGGGAACGCGCACCTGCAATTTTGAATGCGTGGATTTCAAAGGCGAGATCATGCTAGAGTACGGCTCCGATTCTTCAGCCATGCCCAGCGAGGACAGGCAGAAACTCGAAAAACACTTAGACGGCGCCGCCGGCATCGTGGTCATGCTGCCCGCGACGGATATCGCCGATACCGAACTGACCAAGCACCTGATGGCGTTTCTGGATTTCGTGATCAAACGCAAGCGAAGCAAGGGGGGGCTGTTGCAACTCAAACGCATCGTGATCGCCCTGACGAAGATCGACCTTCATCTCGCGTCGATCGCCGATCTGGCTTTCGACGTCGCCTCCGATCCGGAATCCATGGCGCGCGTTGCGTCGATCCTGTTGAAGTCACGGTCGCGGTATTTCGACAGGCTGGAGCGCGAATTTCGCAGCATCGGCATCGAGGAACGCGTGATCTGCATGTCCAACCACGGCTTCTGCAACGGCTTCGGGTCGGCGAATATCCGGCTTTCGGATGCTGGGTCGGACCCGAGGCGGGTTCAGGGCATGACGTCGCAGAATTATATCCCCTACTTGGTAGGAGATCCCTTCTTCTATGCCGCGACCGGATGGGAAAACCCGTTTCATAACAGCATCAGCGCCCTGCGGGCCATGTAAGCACATCGGATCAGCATGACAGTTTCCCTTGATCCCCAGCTGCTTCGCGTTCCCCAGACTGTGCGTGGCAAGCACGTCGAAAAGACCGACGGACGGGTGGCGCCAACATCCAAATTGGGTTTTCTCGCGGCCTCAAGCGATTTTTCCTCCGACCCGGATAGCATCTGGAAGGCGCTCAACCCCAAGGGTACGCCTGAACCCGGTGATATCGACCCAGCCTGCCGGGCTGTCGGCGCGCTCGTGGTGCGCGCCATGCCGGGGCTGGGCCTGGCGGTTATGCGTCTGAAATATCGCCAAGAAGAAGCGCTGGATGAGAAGCCCAACCGCAGCTTTCCACTCGCTCAAATCCTTCTATTTAAAGGAAGCGAGTATTGGCAGGACATTCCGCCGGGCCTTTTTTCTTGGGCCTGGTCAGAGCTTGAGACGCGCGAATTGATCAGCGGCGCGCCGGACACCTTGCCGCCATTCGAGATCACGCTCGTCCCGCCGCAGCGACATGTCTACAAGCACTTCACGGCGGGACGGAACCGCGCAAATCGCGCGTTTCGCATGGCGGCGCTCGCGGCCATAGGCGCCGGTGGGCGCGCGACATCGCTGCCCGTGAACCCGGATGATACCGCCGATGACGGCGAGCCGCAGTACGGCGAATGGATGCTGGCGCTGGATGTACTGGCAGTGACCGCCCGCATCGCAGGGAAAAAATCCGGCAGCGGGTTGGTTGACATGCCTGTGAATGTCGCCATTGGCCTGAGCTCCAAGCGCGCACATATGGGCCTGTGTTTCAGCGCCTCGGTCAAGACAAGCCTGAAGTCGGCGCATTCGGAATCGGCGGAGGTCAATGAACTCGAGACCGAGATCAAAGAGTGGACCCGCGCGATAGAGGACGACGCTCCAGAAATGGCTATTCTGGCTGCGTCCGGTCGCCGCATCGGTGTGGACCCGATCTCTTTCGGTTGGGCAGAACAGTCCGGCAAAAGCCACAGGAACTGACGGGCCTCGTCTTCGTTCTGCGTCACTGCTCGGACGCCCCTGCCCTTCCGGCGGTTTGTCCGGACACACATGGATGGTAGGGAATGCGTATGGCATCGGAGGCGGGCCATTTTCTGGCGGGCGTGGACGGGGCAGCACCGGGTGTCGCGCCGCTTTGCCGCCACGGGCTGGCCCCGCACAGCCCGATGACCCGCGCCAAACTGGCAAATCACGGGCAAGTCGCCCTGATCGTGCTTTGAAAGAAGCTCGGAAAGTTCCATTGTTGCCTTGGTCATCGAGGTCTCGGTGTGGTTCGTGGTTGAAGCGTTGAAACTCCACCCAACCATACACCTCGGTGGCCACCATCCCCCTACACCGCAAGAAACTCGGAAATTACACCACGCCCTCGGACACTAGCGTGGGTCCCGCCTTGTTCCGAAACCTCACACTACCACGTCGGCCATCAAGTTTTGCTCACTCCCTCGAGATTGTCGCCATAACCTCTCGGAAGAAATGGCCGGATGCCCCGGTTTGTGTGGCCAGATAAAATCGGTAGGAGTAACTGGGTGTTATCGGAATAGGTGGGCGGATACCTCCGGACTGCACAGCCTGCGCCCACCCGGAACATTTTTTGAACCCCAATCAACTCCACTTAGGAGATTTTTTACTAAGAGACGCCAAGTTGGAAGGGCTCAGAATCACTGGCGGGGATACTATGGGGAACCAATACCAGAAGCTTGCAGCTGGCAAAGATTTTCTGGACGCGTTGTGGGACCCTCTGCCAGCGATGGCGAATGCCCCAAAGTTTGGAGCGGTGCTCGCCGCCATAGAAGAGCACATGATCTTTAGCGAAACCGACTGCAGAGGCAGAATAAAGCGCGTGAATTCTGGCTTCTGCGCACTCAGCGGTTTCAGTGAAGACGAGTTGATCGGCTCTTTCCACAACATTGTGAATTCCGGCACTCACGACGTCGCATTCTGGAGCGATTTCTGGAAGACCATTTGCAGGGGGAAGGCTTGGTATGGAGAGATATGCAATCGAGCCAAAGACGGATCCATTTATTGGGTCGACAGCGTTATTCTGCCACTGCGCGGCGACGCTGATGAAATCGCTGGTTTCGTCTCCATTCGCCATGACATCACTGATCGAAAACGAGCCGAAGATGCGTTGTCATGCATGGGGCAGATAGTGTAACGCTTGACCAATTAGGTGTTCGTCTTCGACGCCCAAAGCCTGAATTTCATGCTGGTCAACCGCGGTGCGCGGCACAACCTTGGCTATTCAGTAACCGAGTTGTCACTATTGGCTCCGGTGGCATCGCCAAGTTGTTGCCTCAAGCTTTTACGGTTGGAGTGATCGGCGGATCACGCCGCCATTTCGGCGGTGTAATCTGCCCAGAGGCTGAAAGCATCGGCCCGGGCGTGGCGGTATGATGTTGCGGTGAGTCTGTAACGGCGGGGACGGAAGATCAGGTTGATCGGGTCGTGTGCGGTCAGGAATCTCTGTGCTTGCCGGTGAGACTTGAACCGGCCGAATACCTTCTCCCGCTTGCGGGTCGGCCGGTGCGATCCTTCAATGGCGTTATTCAATCCCTTGTGGGCGCGGTGGTTAGCGTCCGGTGCCAGCGTTTTGATCGGCTTGATGTAGCTGCGTAATTTATCCGTGATCACGACCCTCGGCGCGCCGAACCGAGTGATCAGCCCTTTGAAAAACCGCTTTGCTGCCTTTCCGCTTCTCCGCGTATGCACAAGTATATCGAGAACCTCGCCATTCGCGTCAATTGCGCGCCACAGCCAATGCTTCTTGCCGCGGATCGGGATCACAACCTCATCCAGGTGCCATTTGTCGTTGGGACGAGGACGATCGCGCCGGAAGAAATTCGCAAAATGCCGACCAAATCGATTGACCCATAACCGGACGGCTTCCCGGCTGACAATCACGCCCCGCTCAGCCAGAAGGTCCTCGACGTCAGCCGTGCTCAGCGCGAAACGATGATAAGCCCACACCGCGTAAGCGATGATCTCACGTGGAAAACGGAAGCCCTTCAGGCGCGGCAGACTGGTTGGTATTTTCATGGAGTACGTCATAGCCCGATTAGGCCAGCCAGACAATTTGGCAATGCCATTTTGGTCATACGGCGCGGCAAAACGCGAGTTTCTGCCCGGTGTCGAACATCGGTCGCACAAAGGCTTGAATAACCGGTGTGAGAATTCACACCAACCAACGCGGCGACGAGAACGGGGCCCTAAGAGGTTCAAATCACCCTGCCAAGCGCAGCGGTTTCTGTCGATCCATGATCCGATAGCCAACCTGTTCTACCTCTCGCGCCACGAAATGCCATCCGCTGACTTCCGCGAAATGAGATCGTTCGTTATGCAAATTTGGCGTAAAATCGCGCCGGTTGAAGTGGCGTAGAGGACAGATTTCCAGGTTTTCTTGCCCCCTGTCGGTCAACTTTTCAGTGCCGCCGCACCAGCATGCGGTGCGGTCACGAACGGCCCGTCGCGCAGCTCTGCAAGCACGCGGTGCACAGCGGCGACCTCGGGATCTTGTGCCTCAGCGCACTGGCACAAAAGGTCCGAACCATTCCGAAGCGCCGCGCCAAGGCTGAAAAAACGCCACTGCCACAGCAGGCCGCAAACAGGGTTATCCACTTGATGATAAATGGATATATGGCTCAATATTCATGTCGCCGCTCCTGACTTGGCGCACCAAATTCACCCCCCTCCCCTGCCCCACTGCGGCAGGGTTTCGCGCGCGAAACCTCAGATCTCTTCAAGAAGGTGGCGGATGTGATCCATCACCGCATCGACCATTTCGGAATCCACTGCACGGCCATGGAACCGGATCGCATAGCCCTCAGGCCCGCTCACCTTTTCGATCGACACCCCGTTGGCCAGCGCCACGACCTGCCCGCTCCGGGCCTTTTTCGCCACCTTCGGCCGCCCACCCCGGGACGGGTCCGGCGCGGCACCCTCGGCGCTTTCGACAAAGGGCAGCAGGACGGTCCACTCGGCCTCGGGGCTGTCCGCTTCGGCCTCGTCCAGCGCATCGCGCATCACATCCCCCTGCCCTGCCCGCAGCGCCGTCGCGATCCGCAGACACTGGCGTTCGGTCAGGTTGGTGGCATGGCGCAGCATGTCGCCCAGCTCATCATGGATCAGGGCAAAGCTGCGGATCTTGGACCGCTTGGCCTTGGACCCGCTCTGGAACAGCGCGCTGACGGCCTCGTCGATGCTGGCAAAAACACCGTCATGCACCGCCACAGCCGCCGCCCTGCCGCGTTCGTACTGGCTCAGCCCGACCCGGATTTCGTTCTCTTCGATCATCGCCACCAGCGTCGCCGCGACCGAGGTTGGCGCCCGGACAAAGGCCGGAATGGTGCGGAACTTTTCACCCCCGGTCATCGCGTTCAACTGCCGGTAGGCGGCCAGCCGACGAAAGCCCGATATCAGCGCATAGCGCCCCGCGGCCTCGGGGTTGGACGGCTCGAAAACTTCGATCGGCAGGCGCAAACCGTTGCGGGAAATCGAATCCACAAGCTCCTGCATCTCGTCGTCATCAAGGTTCATCCGGTCGCGGGTCAGGGCGTCGGCCATGACCTCGTGAACCGGGATCTCCTGGATGACCAGACCCTTTTCCAGCGCGGCACGCATGGCCATGGCATCGGCCTTGTCACGGGCGAGTTCCTCTCTGGCCAGCGGCGGCAAGGGGTCCGCGCTGCGGGCCGCATCGGCCACCACATCGGCAATGGGGGGCCGCATTCCCGAGCGTGAGGTTTCGCGCGCGAAACCGTCCTCAATCTCTTTCAGCGCCTCGGCCGAGGGTACTTCAAGCTGTCTGCGCTTCGCCATCCTGCGACTCCTTCTTCATCTTTTCATCGCGCCACCAGGCGCCGATCAACAGTTCCTTGAACTCGGCATAGGTGCGGTCAAACGCCTCGCGGCCACGGGTATAGGTCTCGCGGTTGTAGTTGCGATAATCCGCCTCGTAGATGCCCGACACGGTTTCCCCCGCCTGCCCCACCATGGCGGTGTATTCCTGCCGGTAGGCGTTCATCATGTCACCGAAATAGGCCTGGATGACGTTGGCCATGTCGGTCTGCTGGCTGGCGTCAAAGCGGGTGATCAGGGCGCGCACGGCGTCCCATTCGAACTTCATCTCGGGCAGTCCGGCGCGCTTGCGACCGGCGTTTTCGCCATCCTCGATCGAGGCAAAGGTCGAATAGAGCATGTCGAAAAACCGCCCCGTGCTGTCGAATTCCAGAAAGGACGCGCCCAGCGGAACCAGCAGGATATCCGCCGCAGCAAGGGCGTTGATGGTGAGGTAACCAAGCGCCGGGGGCGTATCGAGCAGGATGATGTCATAGTTGTCCAGTGCGCCGCCTTCGTCCAGCGCGGATGTCAGCGCATCCCAAAGCGGCCAGCTGCGCAGAGCCATCCGCCAGACCGGGATCTGGAATTCGGCCCAGTAGAGGTTGAGCTGCGCACCAACGAGGTCGATGTTTGGCCAGTGGGTTTTCTGCACGACGTCCTGCAGCGAAACCTTCAGCGCCTCGGTCAGGGTTTCGTCAAGCGGGTAGGGGGCGTCGCCCGCCGCCTCGCGGACCCGGTTTTCCGCGACCAGTTGGGTGGCATAATCCTTGGCCAGCAGGGGGAAGACGGTCTGCCATTCATCCGCCACCTGACCACCCATGATCGAGGTCATGGAGCCCTGGGAATCAAGGTCGATCACCAGCACCTTGTAGCCATCGAGCGCGGCGGACATGGCGAGGTGGGCGGCCGTGCTGGTCTTGCCCACGCCGCCCTTGAAGTTGGCGACGGCCACGACCTTGGCGGGCAGGCCCTTGGGCCGGTAGGGGCGGTATTCCTTGGTGCTGACGCCTTCCTCGGCAAAGTGGTCGCGCAGTTTCAGCACGTCTTCGAGGGTGAACCAGCGGGCGTTGCCGACGCCTTCGCCCTGGGGCAGGTCGGGGTATTTGTTAAGCACCCGGCGCAGGTGGGCGGGGGCCACGGGGATCAGGTAGCGGCAGATTTCCCATGTCGAGAATTTGCGCAGACGCTTGCGGCCGTCGGGGGCGTAGCCGCGCTTGGCCAGATCATCGCGGCCGCGACCGGCAAAGGCGGCGGCCTTGGCGAATCGGGCGGTGTCCACCGGATCGCCAAGACGGGTCGACGCGCGTTCGGGATCTAGGTTAAAATAGGGGGGCAGGGATGTGTCGGGTTTACGTACCATATGCTCGGGTGCCTGTGTCAGATCGCATGTTTTGCGTGTTATCGCACTAATCATCGCACATCCTTGTGGATATGGGAATCGGCAACTTCGGGCGCAGATGTTTGGGGCAGGGACTCGGTTTCGCGCGCGAAACCCGTCCTTTGACCAGTATATCTATGAAATTGGACACACATAAAGGTTGTTATACTTTATCAGACTTTAAGAGACTTTAGCCCGAGAGAACGCCGCATTACCAATACGTTAAATGGCTTTGGGGATACGTTTGCAGGATGAAGGGTGCCCGGTTTCGGGTCTTTGGGGACCCGTTTGCAGGATGAAGGACTCCGATTCGCGGGAAGACAGGAACCCGGGTGCGGGGCAGGGGGGCGAGATGGGCAAACAGAGTCTGTTTCAGTCCTTTCCGAGAGTCCTGCGGGCACCCGCAGCAGGTACCAGAGGCGGGTTTCACCGAAAGGGACCCGTCTACGGGATGAGTTGACCCCGTAGACGGGTCCCCAAAGAAGAATTGTCGTAGGGTGCCTGTTCGGTCATTATGGACTAAGGCAGGCACGCGCGACAGACCCGGATCACCGGGCAGGGCGCAAGGGCAGACAGGGGCAGGATGATGGCACAGGACAGAGTTGCGCAGGACAGGCTGACAGGGCCGCTTCGGCGGCAGTCGGTGAAAAAGAACGTGGCGGCGATCCATGTGTCGGGCAAGCTGACGCTGTTGCAGCGCAAGCTGTCCAATGTGCTGCTGCTGAATGCGTATGACACGCTGATCACCAAACCCAAGCACCAGATCGACGCGCGCACGCTGTGCCTGATGGTGGGGTATAATTCCAACGACATGGACACGCTGAAACAGTCGCTGCGCAGTCTGGCCGAGACGACGGCGGAATGGGACATGCTGGACAAGGAGGGACGGCAGGAATGGGGCGTCAGTTCGCTGCTGTCCTATGCCAAGCTGAAATCCGGGATCTGTGAATATGCCTATTCCCCGGCACTGGCGGAAAAGCTGCATGATCCCAAGGTGTTCGCGCTGATCAACCTGAACATCCAGCGGCGGTTCACCAGCGGCCATGCGCTGGCGCTGTACGAAAACTGCTATCGGTTCGTGCGGACGGGCAGCACCGGCTGGTGGCCGATCGACCTGTTCCGTCGCCTGATGGGCGTGGACGGCAGCGAATATTACGAAAGCTTCAAACACCTGAATGCCAAGGTGATCAAACTGGCGGTGGCCGAGGTCAACAAGACGTCGAACATCCTGCTTGAGCCAGAGTTTCGCAAGATGGGGCGGCAGGTGGTGGAACTGCGGTTCCGCATTCGCGAAAACCCGCAACTGGCGATGCTGGACATCGACGATGGCGAAGGTGTGCGGCAGGGCGTCGTTTACCGGCGGCTGATCGGGGTCGGGGTCAGTGACCGGCTGGCCCGGCAGTGGATTGCCGAACACGACGAGGATTACGTGCGCGAAAAGCTGGATTATCTGGACGGGCGCAGTGGCGTCGAAAGCCCGGTGCGGTATCTGACCGCCGCGCTGAAGGGGGATTACCGCGATCCGCCCGCTCTGGCACCCGTGGTGCCACTGGACACGCCAGAGCGTATCGAGGAGCTGTCGCGCTTGCGCGAGGTGCGGGCGGCGCAACTGGCCCGTGTGCAGGCGCTGGTTTCCGGGCGCAGCCCGACGCAGCGCGACGCCGACAAGCGGCTGTTCGTGGCGACGGTGCGCGATGCGGCCAACCGCGCGGATTTTGCGCGTAACGGCTGGGCGTCTTCGGCAAACCTGAAGGCCATTGTCGCATTTTGGGAGGATATGGAGCCGGGGGCGTTCGCGGGCCTTGAGGCAGGGTGATACGGGGGTGTTTCGGCGGATGCCCCGAAACTGCTGGAAGTGAGGAAACGCCCATGACGGACGCGGATACCAGCCATTTGCCGCACTGGCTGGAGCAGGGCGGGCTTTGTGCCCGCTGGATGGCGCTGGACGGGGGCGACATGTCCGGGCTTGGGATCGCCCTGCCGCAGGTATTGGAGCGGGCCGTGGCCAAGCGACAGGGCGAATATCGCGCCGGACGGACCTGTGCCCGGGCCGCGATTGATCAGGTATCTCCGACATCCTTTGCCTTGGACAAGACGGACTGGCCGATATTCGGGCCGGATCGTGCGCCGGTCTGGCCGACGGGAATCATCGGCAGTTTGACGCACAGCCCTGCGCGGGTGATCTGTGTTGCGGGACCGGCGGATCGATATGACGGGCTGGGCATCGATATCGAACCCGCAGTCCCGCCCCGGGACAGTTTGACACTTGCGCCGCGGATCTTTTGCCCCGAAGAGCTGGCGCTGGTCGAACCGACCTCCTGGGCCGAGGCGGGTTTCACGCTGATTTTTTCGGCCAAGGAAGCGATCTACAAGGCGGTTTATCCGACCATCCGGCGGTTTGCGGATTTCCATGAGGTGCGGCTGGCAGAGGTGTCTGGCGACGATCTGCAGTTTGAGCTGATGCCAGAGATGTCATCGGACCTGGGGCAGCAAAAGACATTGCAGGTGCGGGCGACCTGGTGGCAGGGCCATGTATTGACCTTTTGCGCCCGCCCCGGCGCGGCCTAGAGCGGATGGCCCGCCTGCAATGGCACCCCGGCACGGATGGCGGGGGCCATCGGGCGCGGTGCGTCAGCCGCAGTGCGCGGGCTGCATTTCCAGACATCCCGCCAGGCGCTGAAGCCCCTCTTCCAAAAGCGCGGGGCTTTGGTTCAGGCTGAGGCGCAGGCATTGACGCATCCAGGGTGCGGGTTTGTCCGGGGACAGAAAGAACGAGCGTCCGGGCGTCACAAAGACACCCTGGGATTTTGCGCGCTGATAAAATTCGAGATCGTCAAACCAAGGCTCGTCTATCCAGAGCCACAGAAACATGCCGCCCTGTGTGCTGTGCACTTTCCAGTTGAGTTCACGGGGCAGGCAGCGTTCGAGGATGCAAAGCGCCTGTCCGGCTGCCGATTTGTAGTGGGGCGCGATACAAGTGGCGCTGATAACGTCCAGAAGCCCGTCTTTCAGGGCCATGGCCGCGATGTTTTGAGAGGTGCGACTGGCGTGAAGGACGCTGTTTGACACAAAGGCCGCCATGGTATCGATGCGTTCAGGGGCACCGATGGCAAAAGCGATGCGCGCGCCGGGAAGCCCCGCTTTGGACAGCGAAAAGCAGTTGATCACATGTGGGTGCAGTGGCGGTGCGTTGGTCGATGGTGCGACGCGCGGAAAGGGCTGGCCGTAGGCATGATCCAGCACCACGGTGGCATCAAGACGGGTGGCGCTGTCCATAATTGCGCAAATGTCGCTGTTTGCCAGTTCCTGCGACGTCGGATTGCTGGGGGTCGAGGCCACGAGCAGACCGGCGTCGGTGATTTCGGCTAGCGCGTCCTGCCGCATTTCATAACGAAAGGCGCGGCCACCCGTCCTGCGGATGCGGGGAGCCAGTCCGATCAGCCCCTGTTGCGGCACGCCCAGTCCTTCGTAGCCGGTGTAATCGGGAAGGCGCGGCAAGATGACGGGGCGTTGCGCGCCGCTGCGTCCGTCCGGGCCGCTGAACAGGACCCCGGCCGCATAACACAGGAACTGGCTGCCTGGCCCGACAACGATGTTTTCCGGCTGCAAAGACCAGCCGTAGTTCAGGCCAAAATATCGGATGATTTCGCGGATCAGAACATCTTCTCCGCGGGAGGGTCCGTAGGAGTTGACGGAGGCCGGGATATCTGACTGCCCGACGCGTCGCAGGAGCGCGTTCCAGCGGGCCTCAACCTGCGGGATTGCAGCCGGGTTTCCGATGCTGAGATTGATGTAGGCGCCAGTGTTTCCCCCCCGCGCCAAAGTGGTGGCGATGTCGTCCATGATCGTGCGAAGCCCGCTTTTGTGGCTGAGCCGGATGCCTTCGTTTGAAAGATACATGAGCCGCTAACCTTGTACTGAGGCGTGTTGGCGATGATGGGAAACAGCGTTGGATCGGGCCGCGACCACGCCGGAGGGGGTGGGGTGCGGTGTTGCGGTGGCGCGGTGCGCAAGGGTGGGATCGGGCAGGGCCGCGCGATCCAGTTTGCCATTGGCGTTCGAGGGCAAAGCATCCAGAACGACGATGTGGTGGGGCACCATGAAGCCGGGCAAACGTTGCGCCAGATGGGTTTTGAGGTCAGCGGGCAGCGCGGTTCCTGTCACATATGCCACCAGCATCATGTCGTGGTGGGAATCGGAACGTGTTCCGATGGTCACCGCCTTTTCCACGCCGGGGGCGGCGGTCAGCACGGCATCGATTTCACCCAGTTCTACGCGATGTCCCCGGATCTTGACCTGATGGTCCATGCGCCCATGATAGCGCAGTTCGCCGTCATGGCCCCATGACACCAGATCCCCGGTCCGAAAGAACTGGCCTTTGGCACCCAGCGCCGCACAGGACACATATTTCTGACCCGTCAGTTCGGACCGGTTCAGATATCCCTGCGTGACGCCACTGCCGCCGATGAACAGCTCTCCGATCATTCCTTTCGGGGTGAGAGAGCCGTCATCGTTCAAGATCAGAAGTTGGGTGTTGCGCAGCGGATTGCCGATGTTGGGCACGGCACTGCTGTTTGCGGGCACCAGAGCGAATGTCGAAAAGGTCGTCGTTTCGGAGGGGCCGTACATGTTGAAAAGGCGAATGCCGGGCAGCGCCGCGTGGATCTGGTCGCACAGGGCGCGGGGCAGGGCTTCGCCGCCAAGATTGACAACCCGGCAGGACAGCAGATCCGGCGCAAGCGGCAAGAGCGCGGACATGGCGGACGGAACCGTGTCTATCAAGGTAATCTGATGCTGTAGCGGGCTGTCGATGATGTCGAGCGCGTCTTCGAGCATCAAGAGCATGCCGCCGGCCCCCAGCGTGCCGAAAATTTCGAAAATCGACATGTCGAAGTTGAGAGAGGTGGTGGCGGCCACGCAGCGCAGATCATCCTTGGAAAACGTGTTTCGTGTCCATTCCAGCAGATTGACGACACTGCCATGATTGATGCGAATCCCCTTGGGGCGACCTGTCGATCCGGAGGTGTAGATCAGGTAGGCTGTATCCTCGGATGCTGGCGGGCGCGCGTCGTGGGCCGGGGTGTCGGGCGTGGAAAGCAGCGTTGTGCGCCCCACCGCGATGGCCTTGCACGGATCGGGCAGAACGGGGGCGCAACCGGCCTGGACAAGGCAGAAGGCACAAGGGGCGTCTGCCAGCAGGGTTTGCACCCGGTCCGCGGGATAGCTGGTATCAATCGGGACATAGATCGCCCCAATCTTGAGAATGCCAAGCAGCCAGGCCACGAGTTCGGGCGTGCGCGACAGATGTACGCCGATCTTGCTGCCGTGGGTCACGCCTTGTGTCACCAGAAGTGCCGCAGCGCGGTCGGACAGCGTATCCAGTTGCCGATAGCTGAGCGTCTGGTCATGGTCGCGGATGGCCGGTGCATTGGGGTGTTGGCGCACCGTATCCGCAATCATTTCCGGAATCGAGGCAAAGGCGTTTGGCGCGATGGGTGCGTCGTACAGCGCGGCGAGTTCGGCCAGTTCGGACTGCGGGATGATGGACATGCTGCGCAGGGTGGATGCGGGGCTGTTGCAGATTTGATTGATCACCGTTTCAACCCGCCGGGCCAGTCTTGCGATGCTGTCCGGCTCGTACAGGTCTTGCGCGAAGGTGATCTCTGTCCGCGTCCGTCCGATCCGTATGGACAGATCAAGCGGCGCATGGCCGCCGGGCTGTTGACTGACCCGGGCAGGGGGGGCTGTGTCATAGTCGACAGCAACCTGAAACAGCGGGTGGTGTGCCGGGTGCGGCAGCTGGCCTGTCAATTCGATCAGCTGATCAAATGGGATATCGGCGTGATGCGCGGTTTGATCGATCTGCGTCTCTACGGCGCGCAGGCTGTCGAGCGCCGGGAGCCCTTCGTCAAATGACAGTTCAATCGGGAGATGCGCCCGGGGTGTCCTGTCCGGCGCGGGCGATACCGGAATGCCAAGGATCACCGTGTCGCGCATCAGGGACCGGCGCAGCACCAAGCCGATTGCGGTTGTGTAGATCGATTCCGCGCTCAGCCGTTCCAGTGTGCACAGCCGGGAAATCGCCGGTGACAGGGCGGGCGCGAAGCGATGCTGAAACACGCCAGATTGCGCCGTCAGCACAGGGGGGCGCCTTTTGTCTTCGGGCAGGCTGAGATGGGGCAAGGGGTGTGGCAGGGCCTCGGCCCAAAACCGGTGTGTTCCGGGGCGTGGCGGCGTTTCGGGTCTGGTCATGTATGTCATCGAAGCCTCGCAAATGGATGGTACGGGGATAGGGCAGGGGGCTATGTTCAGCCGACCTTGGCGGTTTGCAGCACGGTGTTCATCAGATCGTTGATGCGGTAGGTCGCGCGGCGTTCATCCGCGCTCAGCCCGGGGTGCAGAAGGCGGCAATGCAGGATGTGGCGATCCTGATCCGTGTTGTTCCAGACCTCATGCGGGAAGGTGTCGTCAAAGATGGACGCCACACCGTTCTGCCAGGGTCGCGCCTCGCCGCCGACCTTGAGCGCAATGTCGCCTTTGGGGATGTTCAAACCATAGTGCAGGCGCAGTTCGTAATTCACCGCCCCGCAATGTACGGCGATTTTGGCGCCGGGTTTGAGAACGGAAAAATGGCATTTTGCAACAAGGTCATCCGCGCGCATGTCGCCAAGAAGCCGGGCTGTTTCGGGAAAGATGCGCGATGCCAGCGGCACGGGTTCCGAGGCTTCGTTGAGGAACGGGAAAATCCGCCAACCCGCATTGGTCCCGAAATACCCTGTCCGGGCCGGGCCGTCGAAATCAATCTGCGGCGCGTTGGTTTGAAATTCGCCGACAAAGGTCTGCTGCAGCGAGGACAGGGTTCCAAGATGTTTCCGGTAGGGGTCATCAAAGTCTTCGATCGACCACCATGGTTTGGCTTCGATCCCGGGAACCGTCATGTACAGTGGATTCTGGACCGGCACGTTTTCGGTGGAGGGCGTGTAGTTTCTGTCATGAAAGACCGCTTTTCGGAAACGGTCGCACTTTGTTCCGGTTTCGCGTTCCACCGTGTCGATGATGGCGGGCCAGGCAGTGCTGAGTGCGGTTAAGTCATGTGCGGGCATGTCGATGTCCCTTTTTGCAGGATGGGTGGAACTGTGCTGGTCAGCTGTGCCGACCAGCAACAGATTGGGTGGAAAAGATGCGCCAGAGGGAGGGCCAGAATAGGATCGCAATCACGAGGCAGCCCGTGCTGGCCACGAAGAACGGCAGGACCAGAGCCGTTTCGCGCGGCACGTAGTGTTGTGCCTGGCTGGATATGACGCCCGCCATGGCGATGCCGATCGGAGCAAGGAGCCAGCCGAAAAGGTTGTAGATGCTGTTGACGCGCCCCATCAGGCCAAGCGGAATGACACGTTGGCGATAGGCAATGGAAACGATGTTCCAGATGAGGAAACAGAATTGCAGCGCCGCCAGCATGACCATCAGCCAAAATGCCGTGCCGCTCAGCGCGCAAAGCAGCGTGAACAGGGCCGAGAACGCCACGCAAACCTGCGCCATGCGCGCGCCGCCGAAACGACGGACCAGGGCCGGACCCCAGACCGCACCGGCAATGCCGCCGACGGCGGACCCGGCAATAATCAATCCGTATGTTTCTGCACTGGCCCCAAGGTTTTCACGGGAATGCAGCACAAGCGCGACCATCGTCATTTCGATGAAGAAGGCCCAGAAGGCAGAGATCGCGGCCAGATAAACCAGGTTGGGCATGGATATCAGGAAACGCCATGCCTCGTGCAGTTCCTGCTGCCATGGCGCAACCTGTGTGGCGCGCGCGACGCGGCGGGTTTCGACAGACCGCAGATTGTACATCGCATAGGCATAGGCGACTGCGTTGAACAGGAACGGCAGGACGGAATCCGCATGGATGAGAAACGCGCCCAGAGCCGGGCCAATCATCGTGTGCCCGACAAGTTCGGCACCGCTCAGTTTGCCGTTTGCGCCTTCCAGGCTTGGCTCGTCGATGATCTGAGGCAGGAATGAGCGGGCCGCGGTGCTGCGAAACACCTCAGCCGAGCCTATCAAAGTGGCCGCGACAAGCAGCGCGATATACACTCCGGGGTTTGCCAGTCCTTCTGCCGGGGGCGACGATGGAAGATCCTGCACGGCAATCAAGCCGATGAGCGCCGTCAGCACCAGGGCTCTGCCCGCATCCATCATGCGGATGATGTGCAGGCGGTCATACCTGTCGGCCACGATGCCAGAGGGCAGGGCCAGCAGAAACAGTGGCCATTTCAGCGCGGCAGGCACAAGCGCGACCAATATCGGATCACGTGTGAGGTTTGCCGCCAGCCAGACCCAGGCGATTAGCGTCACGCCATCGGCCACGCTGCATAATCCGGTTGAGACCAGAAACCGCTTGAAGGCGCTGGGGGAGGTCGTCGGCACGGAGATCTGCTGGCCCGCCACGGATCAGGCCAGTCGCGCTTTGATGTTGCTGGCAAAGGAAATGCGACGTCCCTGCGTGCGAAACGGATGGACCATATGCGTCAGCCAGCTGGGAAACAGGACCATCAGCCCCGGTTGCGGCACCACAAGCCGGGTGAGATCGAATTCCATGCCCGGCGTCGGCACAAGCGCCGCAGCAGGCCGGGGGTCAAAGACTTCGAGCGCACCGGCGCGGGGATCCGGGCCGGTGTCTTCGGGGACTTCGGCATAATACACGCCAACCCATGTGCAATCACGATGAATGTGCGGTTCGTTGTAATCCTGTATGCCATTCACATTGCACCACATGTCGATCCGGGTTTCGAGCCGTTTTGCGTTGTCCGGGGAGGCTGTGCGCGCTGTAGTTTCGAACACCAGCGATTCAAACCGGCGCAAAAGGGCCTGAATATCGGGGTTGGACGAGGTTCCCAAGCTTTTGGGAGAGTGCCAGCCGCCGACATTTGTCGTGGTGCTGCACAGACCGTCCGTACGGGCCATTTCGGCTTTGGCATAGGCACACAGGCGGGCATCGAGCCCGTCAACATTCGGCCAGTGGTGGGTGACCAGATAGGTCGGGAAAATCGTTTCCATCCGCGCCGATGACGCATCAAGCACCGTTTTTTCTTGCTCAAGAACTGTCATAATTCTGGGTCTCCTCAGGACAAATTTCTGCAATCCATGGGGGTTACGGAACCGTTGCCGGTATCGAGCGCATTGCGCCAGCGCCGGAACAGGGTGGTGACATCGGGTTGGCGCAGCATGCCGTGGTGGCTGGTCTCCATCACGGAAATCGTCATCCGTTGCAGATACCCAGTCCAGCTGACCAGCCGAGAATGCTGTCCTGGTGCGTTGGACAGAAACAGATGCGTAGACTCTGCGTAGACGGCTGAGGGACTGTACCGGGCATGACGCGCTGCGTGATATGTGTGGAAACGGGTACTGAGAATGGCCGTATCCAGACCTTCGGGCAGGGCACCGTGCGAAACGAGCCATTCCCGAATGGCGATGATGACGGCGTCCGTGTCCTGATCCAGGGCCCGTTTCAAGGTGCTATCCATCGGGCAGGACAGGGCATCGCTCAGCCCGGCGGCAAAGTCCCGGTGCAGTTGTTCCAGCGGTGGTTTGTCCTGTGCCCAAGCCGGGCTGGGAGGATCCAGCATCGCCAGCGAGCCGATACTCATCTGCCGGTCCGCAAGCATTTGCGCGGTCGCAAAGGCGACGATTGCGCCGAAGGAATGCCCCACCAGGTGAACGATACTTTGTGACGCGGTATCACAGATTGCCTCCAGGTAGACGGCGGCCGCTTCTTGCACGGTGTCAAAGGGGGTTTGTCCGGGGATCAATCCGGGTGGATCAAGGCCGACAACGGTAAAATCCTCTCTGGCCATGCCGGCGAAATGCCGAAACGAGGTGCTGCTTATGCCCGCGCCGGGAAAGACGAAAACTGTCGGTTTATCCTGACCCGATGTTGTCAGGACAGAAATCGGGCTGAAGGTTTTGTTTGCATCGGCGCGATGCCCTTTGGACTGGGCATGCAGGCGATCAAGCTGGGCAGCCTGAAGCGACAAGACCGGATTCGCCACAAGATCTGCCAGCCCAAACAACAAACCGGCCTTGCGGGCATCATGGACGATGCGGACTGCCAGCAGCGAGTTCCCGCCAAGGTCGAAGAAATTGTCATCCCGGCCGATTTGCGCAATGCCCAGCAGCGATGACCAGATGGCTGCAAGCTGCCGTTCTGTCGCGGTTTTTGGTGCTGGGCTGGTACTGTTGCAGTGGTCCTGCGGTTTTGGCGACGGCAGGGCGTTTCGATCGAGTTTGCCGCTGACTGTGCGCGGCAATGCGCTGTGTGGCACAAAGGCCGTCGGCACCATATAGTCGGGAAGATGCGCCAGCGCAAAGCGGCGAAGGTCCTGGGGGGACGGCGCGGGTCTGTCATTCGGGACGATATGGGCCACCAGCCGCGGGCCGGCATCGGGCGTTTCGATGATTGTGACGGCGGTGTCTTTCAGGCCTGTGTGGCGGCGCAGGACGCTCTCGATTTCGCTTAGTTCGATACGGTAGCCGCGCAGTTTGGCCTGGCCGTCAAGCCGCCCGACAAACACAAGGTTTCCATCCGGGCGTCTGCGCACCAGATCGCCGGTCCGGTACATGCGCGACCCGGTGCTGAAAGGGTCCGCGCCAAAGCGTTCTGCGGTCAGATCCGGACGCCCGGCATAGCCGTCGGCGACACCGGGCCCGGAGATATGCAATTCACCGATCGTGCCGGTGGGCACGGGGCGGGAAAGAGGATCCAGAACATAGGCAGCCATATTGTCGATCGGTCTGCCGATGGGGGCCTGCGTGCCCTTGAAACGGGGGGGGGCGTCCCAAAAGGTGGCTTCGATCGTGCATTCAGAGGGGCCATAGAAATTGCTTACCCGGGCTGCCGGGAAGGCGTGCTGCGTGGCCGTCACCAAAGCGGCCGATACGGCTTCGCCACCCAGAAAGATCTGCCGGAGCGCGGTGGGCGTTTCGGTCTGTGAGGTGGCCAGAAGCGCATTCATCATCGATGGGACAAAATGCGCGACGGTCACTCCTGCGTCCTGAATAAAGCCGCGCAGGGCATCGGGATCCTTGTGCGCGCCGGGGGGCAGCAGGGCAATTGTCGCACCGCTGACAAGCGGCCAGAAGATTTCCCACACCGAAACATCGAAACTGAGCGGCGTCTTCTGAACGACGACATCGCGCCCGGTCAGCTGATACTGCTGCTGTATCCAGCGCAGATGATTGACCAGCGCACGATGCGGAACACAGACACCTTTTGGCGTGCCGGTAGATCCGGATGTGAACAGGATATAGGCAAGGCTGTCGGGTGTTACAGGCAATGCTGTGGGGGTTTGATCTGTGGCCAATGTGGCCAGCGTCGGCGCTTTGGCCACATCGGTTTGGATCAGCAGTGTCGGTACCGGCAGCGCCTGCATCGATGCCAGGCCATCAGGGTCACACAGGATCACATGTGGCGTCGCGGTGTCGCACATCGTTGCCAGACGGGCCTGAGGGAGGTCGGGTTCCATCGGCACATAGGCAATGCCCGCCTTGGCGCAGGCGACGAGGGCTGTCACCATATCGATGCTTCGCGACATGGCGATGCCGACCACCGGGTTGGGGTGGGGGATCTGGCGGCGCAAGGATGCGGCAAGGTGATCTGAACGTTCGGCCAATTGCGCATAGGTGATCGCGTCTGATCCGGCGCTGACCGCAACCCGGTCCGGCGTTGCTGCGCATTGCCGCGCGATCATGGTTTTCAGGGTTTCCGCGTCTTGCACGTCAGTCGGGGTGCGAAGCGGGCCGATGGTCAGCGCCGCGTATTCTTCGGCGGGCATCATGTCCAGCAGCTCTGCGGACACGTCTTTTGCGGCGTCGTCAAGCCGCGCGAGGAGTGTCGTGAGATAGCCAGCGTGACGTTTGGCCGTGTCGGGTTCAAACAAGGCGGTGGCGTAGGTCAGGGACCCTGTGACGCCGTCATCAGTGCGGGCAAGGTCAAGGTGCTGGTCGAATTTCACTCGCGTGGCGGGTATTTCGATCGGCTGCGTCTGGATCTGGTTCAGATCAAGCGGGAATTGCGAACCGGTACGCCATCCAAAGAGCACCTGACATATCGGCAACTGACCCTGAGCGCGTGGGGGGTTGAGCGCTTTCACAACCTCTTCCCATGGCAGATCCTGATGGCGCTGGCCGTCTTGCAGGGCGGCATGCACGCGGCGCAGCAGCGTGTTGAAGGTATCCGCGGGGGTGACTGCGACGCGAATGGCCAGCGTGTTTGCAAAATAGCCGACCAATCGGGCCGTATCGGCATGGTCGCGATTGGCAACGGGAACAGCAATCACAAGATCGCGCCGCCCGGACAAGCGGGACAGAACAAGGCTCCATGCGGTCAGCAGCACGGTAAACAGGGTTGTGCCATTGGTGCGGGCCAAGGTTTCAAGCCGCCTGGTCTGTTCTGCCGGGATAGCAATGGGCACCGACCCTGCAAGGTAATCCTGAACCTCGGGGCGGGGGAAGTCCGTGGGCAGGGCAGGGCGCATATCGACCCCTTCCAGTGTGTTCCGCCAATAGGCCGTCTGAACCTTGGCAAGCCCTGCATCCAGTCGGTGCCGCTGCCAGTGCGCCGCATCCTGAAAGGCAATCTCAAGCGGCTGGGGTTCTGCGCCGAGGCCTGTTTCGGTGGCATAAAGACAACTCAGATCACGGCCAATCACCTCGATCGACCAGCCGTCAGACACGATATGATGCGTGCTGAGGACAAAAAGATGCTGTGCATCGTCGAGCCGGATCAATTGCGCCCGAAGAAGAGGTCCCCGGGTCAGATCGAAAGGATGCGCCCATTCGGAGGCCATGACCTCCCTGATGATCTGATCCGGCTGTGCATGGCTGCGCATGTCGTGACAGGCCAGCGGAATTCGGGTGGTTCGAGGCAGGAACCGGAGGGCGCAGTGACCATTTTCAGCGGAAAAGATGCTGCGAAGCGCCTCGTGCCGCGCAAACAGTTTTTGCAGCGCGCGTTGCAGGGCCGCATGATCAACCGGGCCAGTCAGGATGGTGGCAATGGGGACCACGTAGGCCGCATTTCCGCCATCGAATTGGGTCAGGAACCAAAGGGATTCCTGCGCCGAGGACGGGCGCAGCGGCCCTGTTCTGTCCAGACGGGCAATAGCCGCCAACTGTCCCGGGCGCCCCATTTTCTGCTTTGTCTCGATATTCTGAGCAAGCTGCGCGATGGTCGGAGCTGCAAAGATGGAAGACGGGGTCAGATCAACTGCAAACCGCTTGCGCAAGGCACTGAGCAGTTTGAGGATCAGCAGTGAATGCGCCCCCAGATCAAACAGATTGGCATCGCGCGTCAGCCTGTCGACCTGCAGCAAGGGGGCAAGAATGTCGGCCAATGCGGTTTCGACAGGGCCATTCGGAGCTGCCCCTGCACTGGTATCAGTCTGCGTGACATTCGGGTCAGGCAATGCACGGCGATCAACCTTGCCGGTGGGCGTCAGCGGCAGGCGATCCAGCAAGACGGTCTTTTGCGGAACCATGTAAGCCGGCAGAATCCGGCGCAGGTGTTGCGTCAGCGCGGCCGGGGTGACGCAACACCCGGGTTTGGGCACGCCATAGGCCACAAGGTGACGGTCGGCGGCTGTGTCTCCGGCGGGAACAATGACGGCATCGGCAAAGTCCTTGTGGCGCAGCACGGCGGCGCGGATCTCTTCGGGTTCGATGCGGAACCCGCGAATTTTCACCTGACTGTCCTTGCGGCCAAGATATTCCAACTGTCCGTCGGGCATCCAGCGGACCAGATCCCCCGTCTGATACATCAGTGTTTGCGAGCCCTTTGCAAAGGGGTCAGGGCCAAAGCGTGCCTCTGTCAGTGCAGGTTGACCGGAATACCCCAGCGCGACCCCGGGTCCGGCCAGATACAGTTCGCCGACAGCGCCGACCGGGACCGGATGCAGGCGATGGTCCAGCACATATGCACGTGTGTTGGACATAGGCTTGCCAATCGGCAAAGGGCGCTGCGGGTCGAAATCCGGGCTGATCCGGTGAATCGTTGCAAAGGTAGTCACCTCGGTCGGGCCGTAGCCGTTCAGAAAGCGAAGGCCGGGATGCGCGCGCGCTACATCACACGCGGCGTTGCGGTCTGCCACATCGCCGCCAATGATCAAGGTTTCAAGGTTCTGGAAAACCTCATCAAGTTCAGCTGCGACCTGATTGAACAGTCCCGCCGTCAGCCACATGGTGTCGATGCCGGTCCGCCGGACTTCTGCTAAAAGCGCGGCTGGCGACAGCAATGTATCCGTTTCAAGCGCAACCAGGGCGGCTCCGTTCAGCAAGGGCCCCCAGATTTCGAAAGTGCTGGCGTCGAATGAGGGATTCGAGGCAAAGGCGATCCGGTTATTCGGGCGGATCGGAAGGTCCTTGTTGCCAACGGCAAGGCGGGCAATGCCACGATGTGCGACGATCACCCCTTTTGGCACGCCAGTCGATCCAGAAGTATACATGACATAGGCCGGCGCGTTGCCATCGCCCTGAACGGCGTTGAATGGTTGAGCGGACCCATCTGGATGCGGTGCCCGGGACAGCGACAGCACGCGGCAGGAGGCATCCGGGAAACTGTCCGCCATATCTGTCACGATGACTTTGGCAGCGCAGTCCTGGAGAACAGCGCTTATGCGCTGTGCCGGAAGATCAGGCGCAAGCGGGACATACACGGCACCGACCTTGCTTGAGGCGAGCTGCGCCGCGACAAGGTCAGCTTTGCACCGCAGGTGCAGAACAACGTGATCGCCCGCAGCAACACCGGTCTGTCGCAGCCAGTGCGCAAGCGCGTCGGACCGCCGGTCAAGCGTGGCGTAGCTGATCCTGCGCGCACCGTCGTGAATTGCCAACGCGTCTGGGGTCGCCTTGGCGTGGGCTTGAAAAATCGCGTGAATGCGGCAATCCGCCGGGAAATCCGTGGCTGTTTCATTCCAGCCGTACAGAACCTGATCGCGTTCCTTTGCAGGCAGAACCTCAAGCGTATTCACGGCCTGACCGGGGCTGGTTTCCAAAGCACAGGCCAGAGAGATGAACGCGGTTTCCAGCAATCGGGCGATATGGGTCGCGTCCTGTTCCGACAGGACCTGAACCGTCAGAGCCAGCGCATCGCCGAAATCGTCGATTGAACAGGTCAGCGGAAAGACGGCGCGTTCGTCCTCGAGCAGATGTTGATATCCGGCGGGTGCCGTGTTGCGCCGCGCGTCACTGTGCCGGAAATTCAATAGCGCGGCAAAGGGCAACCTGTCTGCCTGCTGGCCTGCGAAAACCGGGCTTGGCAGATGTTCGCGCGCCAGCATGTCTGTCAGCTTTTGGTGAAGATCGGCAAGCACAGCCGACACCGGGCGTTCGTCAATCTGCATCCGCAGCGGTAGAGTGTTGATCATGGGGCCCATGATCGTGTGCTGCCCATGGCTCAGATTGGCGCGCCCCAGAAAGACGGTGCCCGTTGACACGGTGTCGCAGCACGTGGCGCGGGACAAGACAAGCCCCCAGGCCAAATGACACAGCGCTGCAAGGCTGACGCCAGAGCTGCGTGCCAGACGCCTCATGCGGGTGACGAGTAAGGGGGCGAGCGTGATCCGGGCCTGGTTGAACAGGCCTGCGCCGATGGGTGACAGGTCCAGACCAAAGGGCGTGCCGGGGTCTGCATCTATCACGGTTTCCGATTGAGGGGGGGCGTCTTTCACTGCGTTTTCAAAGGCATCGACGGCGTGGCTGAACGGCAGGGCAACAGGTGTCGCGCGGCCCGTCAGACCCATTTCAGCAGCGACTTCGTCATGCAGCAGATCAAAAGACACATGGTCGCCAAGAATGTGATGTTTCAGAACGAACAACGCCCAACCGGTTCCGTCAGGCGCGGTATAGGCGCGAAGAAGCGGCCCGGTATCAAGCGCCATCGGGTATTCCTGAAGCCGCGCCCGGATTTGCGCTGTGGTTTCCATGATGGGCAGATAGGTGATCGGGAAATCGACATCGCGCACAACAGCCTGAAGAGGGGTGGTCGTGTCGGCAAAGAACAGGCTGCGCAGAATATCGTGGCGCGAGATGACAGTGCGGTAGGCGTCAATCAATCGTTCAAGTATGGCGTGGTCATCACAGTGAAACTGGTCGATGACGACATAGGGATCGTCCTGCGCCATATGTTGATTCTGGTACAAAAACGCGACCTGCATGGGCAGCAGGCCGTAGATATCCTGAAGGTTGCCGGGACCGCCCGGAGCGCGGGAAGTGATCAGATCAACGTCGCAATGTGGGATCGCACGCCGGGATGACAGCGACCGGCTGTGCGGCAGCTGCGGTTTGCGGCCTGTGTAGGGAACAAGCTTCTTCGCCATGTCGGACAGGACTGGCGATCGCATCATGTCTTTGAGCGGCGCCGTCCAGCCACACGCCCGTAACAGCCCCAACATGCGGGCAACTTGCAGGGAATCCCCGCCCAGCATGAAAAAGTTGTCGCTGTCGGCCAGATCCTGAACATCCAGCAGCTGCAGCCAAACGTCGCGCAAGACCCTTTCGGGCTCCAAAGGGCGCGGGCTATCCGCATTTGCGCCTTTTGCTGCAATTTGGAAACTAGTGGGGCCAGACAAATCAGGGATCCTTTCGGTGATGTTCTGGCCGGACGATGAGGGAGGCATCGTCCGACCAGAGGGATTGGGCGTGGGCCTGACAAGGGGGCCACGCCCGGTGGTGGCGCAGATCAGTAACGGTAGTGTTCTGGCTTGAACGGTCCGTCGGGGGACACGCCGATATAGGCGGCCTGTTCCGTGCTCAGCTTGGATAGCTTGACGCCGATGCGGTCCAGATGCAGGCGCGCGACCTTTTCATCCAGATGCTTGGGCAGGATGTAGACGCCATTGCCGTACTCGTCGCCCTTGGTCCA
>NZ_FZNN01000043.1 GCF_900188035.1 Puniceibacterium sediminis
TCAGGACCCGGTATAAGAAATCCTGCAATTTCCCGCTACTGTTTCGGCGCGATCAGGCCGCAAATTCAGACGCTTGGGAGTTGTTCAGGCTGAACCCGATAGCCTCTTTGACAGAAAGATTGAGAGGCACCCCACATGCTGAACAACCAAGAGCTTTATGACAAAATTCGCGACTCTGGCGAGTTGGCTGATCTGATGAATATGCAGACCCGTGAACAGATCGTGGAGCGTGTCCATCAAATCGCCAGGGATGCTGGTCGAACCGACCTGACGCTGGACACGATTGACGCGCAGATCAACGATGAACCGGCCAGGATCGTCGATCAACGCAGCGAAGATGACAGTCTCAGCGACGAAGAGCTGGAGCTGGTCGTAGCCCGTGCCAGCATGGTTTGTTATGACACGTGATTGAACGCCTGAACGATGGGCGCCGAGGTCTCAAGTTCCCATCTCGCTGACCC
The DNA here is from genome assembly GCF_900188035.1 of Puniceibacterium sediminis. Lineage (GTDB taxonomy): Bacteria > Pseudomonadota > Alphaproteobacteria > Rhodobacterales > Rhodobacteraceae > Puniceibacterium > Puniceibacterium sediminis. The sequence continues at coordinate 462 of NZ_FZNN01000043.1, forward strand.
AGCGCTCATAATCGCTGTTGCTGGTCTGCGTCGTTGTGCCCCGACGCGAACGCGCATCACGGGCTTCGCTGGGATTAACGCCATAGCGCTGTTTGAACGCGCGGCTGAAATCGCTTTCCGATCCAAAGCCCCAGCGCCATGCGATCTCCCCGATCCGCATGGTGCGATGGCTTTGGTCCAGCAAATCCTGCAGGCTGCGCCGCAACCGACGCTGCCGAATATACTTCGATACGCCTCCCATCTGCTCGAACAATCGGTAGAGCCGGGACCGCGACATTCCCATGATGGTCGCCAATGTATCTGGCGTCATGTCACGATTGCTAAGATTGGTTTCTATGTGATCTTTTATGGTATTCAGCACCGCAAATTCCACGGCCTGCCCGTCATGCTGCCCAACGGCACCGGGCACCGGTGCGTTCAGAATGCTTTCGATCAGGCTTAGCAGGGGCGCGATCGCCGCCACCCCGTCGCTGGCTGTCATCTGTGTGCGATTGGCTGACAGGGTGCAAACGTAGGCATACAACAGCTTGGCTAGGGGCATTTCGGCAGGGATCACGCGACGATGATGCCCGTCAGGGCGCGCCAGGTTTCGACTGATCATATCGCGGGGGATCATCGCAGTGATATGCTCAAAACCATAGTCGACCGCGTCAAGCGGTGCGCTGGCGTCGATGATGTAGATATCTCCGGGCCGCACGATCCGGGTGTGCCGCCCATCCTGAACCGAACAGGTGCCACGCGTAAAGACTTGCACCAGATAGGCATCCAACCCGTCGGCAAGGATCTTTGTCTGCGGTCGCGCAAACGCTTGGGTATCAGAAGCCAGTCGCCCGATGACTACATCACCAAACATGGATGCATCCATCCGCGCATTGAACGCCAGAGGATCGGAGTGTTCATCCAGTTTCGTGTCGAAAATCACGTCGATGCTGTCGCGCCACGCGGAAAATCTCTCTGGCAGTGCTATGCCCCTGGTGTCGAATGTTGACGTGGCCAGAAGGCTCATTCTGTTGTTCCTATGCATATTTATCGCAGCGAATAACACAACACAGAGGCACCGGTAACTTATAGAACGTTAGTATGTTAACAGCTTTTTTGCAACATTCATCCTGATGTCGCCATATTTCTGAAAGCTGTTCGTGCCGGATCGAGGCGAAGCTGGGGCGGCGTAGCAGGCTGACAGATTGCGGTCGGAACCAGCAAGATTTTACGCCAATGCCTGCCAAAATTTTGCCGTTGGGCTGTAGGCGTTTAGGATTACCGCCGGGTTATACTGAAGTCGGCCTTATGTTCCACAAGACCCGATTTTCGCACTATGGGCATCATAATATTTTTGTCGAAAACAACGCGACATTTCTGGACGGGACCGCGGCATTTGGAAAAACGGCACCGTATGATCTGATATAACGACCTCTTGTTAATTCGAAGAAAAATCTCAGCCAACGCATTGAATCCCGGCCATCAACCGCACGAAGAAGAATGAATTTCATAAATACTGTATACGCGCTAAAATTAGACGGTCATGGCCATTTATTTCACACCATGGCGTGCCCCTTGAAATAGATGAGGGCGAATTTTCTGGATGACAATAGCAAGATTGATGTGTCACCTGCACCCTAAATTGATTTTTTCGGAGATAACCTTGATCAATATCCAGCCCCTCGACCTGACCAAACCCCAGCCCGATGTCGTGCATCTGACCTATCCCCGTTATCGCTGGCGTCTGATGTGCGAGGAGCCGCCGCACGCCGCCCAATTCGAAGGGCTGAAACTTACCGACGCCTTCGTGGCCTGCATTGATGATCGGGCTGTGGGGCTGGCGTTGCTTGACGCCGGTTCACCGCAACACAGCCGCCTGCTGTCGGTCATGGTTGCCAAACCCATCCGTTCCACGGGGGTGGGTTTGCAGCTGATCGCTGCGATTGAGAAGGCCGCCCGCGTCCGCGGCGCCACGCAGATCGAAGCGCATTTTCTGCATGAACCGGCCCGCGACCCGTTTCGCGCCCTGATGCGCAGTGCGGGATGGACAGCGCCGGTACCATTGAACTTCCGTTTGGCCGGGCGCGCCGACTGGACAACGCGCATGGGGGCTGATTGGCCACGATTTATGAACCGTATGGAATCAAATGGTTTTTCTACCACACCTTGGGCCAGCATTGACGCCGCTGACCGAGAAAAAGCGGATGTGCTCGTGGCCGAACAGGCAGGCAACGAAGTCATCATCTCTTACAAGGGATGTGAGGACTTCTGCGACGAGAAGTTATCGATCGCCATCCGCAAAAATGGGGAACTTGTCGGATTTATCCACGGAGAATCCCTGCAGCAGAACGATTTCCACTACTACAGCACGGGGTATGTCAGCAAACCACTGCAGCGCGCTGGATGGCTGATCGCCGGACTGGACGACGTTTGCCGACGTCAGGCTGTCGAATATGGGCCTGAATCGCTCGCGATCTATGAAACCTATGGCACCAACACGCGAATGATTGACTTCATGCGCCGTCGGCTCGGTCCTGTGTTCACCTGGATGAAAGAGCGCCACAAGGTTCAAAAGTCCCTGATCTGACAGCCTGCGCCGGATCGACCTGAAAGACGGCCGTCCTGTCGCAGGCTCAACACAAAGATTTTTCGCCAAATTTCGTCTCCGACAGAGCCAAGCTGTCGGGGATTTGACACGGCATCCCAAAATAGTGACGCTTTGTCCCAGATTGTTGACTTAAGCCATTATTCCATGGCCGTTCAATCAAGCGTGCAATTAAACCTGCAGGCACCCGTCTTGCGAAGGCATTTAAAGCGCCAGCCACTCATTTGACCAGTCCGCGTTCCAAATTTGAAGAAAGTCTGAAGCGTGTCACAAACGATCTCCAATTTCATCGAAATTACAGCGCGGCGTTTTATTTACGGTGTCATGTTCTGCCTTTCTCTGGTGGTCTTTTATCCGTCCATATCCTATGCGCAGGGGGCACCGGTCTCGCGCAGTCAGGCGCAATCTGCCGTGGTCATCTCAAGGGTTGGCGGAGAGACCGTCCGTTTTGCAACAGAGACGGATTTTCAAGAGCTGGTAGTAGGGCAGGTTCTTGTCGACGGAGATATTGTTCGTACCGGGCAAACGGGTGCCGTGGCTCTCTTGTTTGTTGATCGCACGGCGATGCGCCTGCATCCGAATACTGAGCTGGCGATCAGACAGGTTTCGGATACGCAGACTTCGCTTGAACTGACCTCTGGCAAAGTGTGGGCCCGCACGCCGCGCGAAACGAACTCACCGATCACTGTTCAAACCCCTAGCGCAGCGGCTGCGATCCGCGGCACGGACTGGACGCTGTCTGTCGACGCCGGGGATGTCACAAGCGTTTTTGTCTATGACGGCGAGGTAGATCTGACCAACGCCCAAGGGTCGATTTCTGCAGGGGCCGGGACTGGTGTGTCGGCGTCGCGTGACGGGGCACCGCAAAGTGTTCAAGTCTTGAACCTGACAGAGCGCCAGCAAATGCTGTTCTCGGTGACCCCAGGTACAGCTGCAAATGCGATAATACAGTTCGAACGATCGGTTGCGGGCCATGGTCCAGAGCCAGATGCCTATCGCCAGGGCATCAGATTTATCCGCGCGGCTCGGTTCGATCAGGCCGCCACGTTGTTGGAGCGGTCTGCCTCCACCTTTGACCCGCAGCGCGCTACGGCAGCCCGCTGGATCGCGGCATTCGCGCGTGCGGAGTCTGGTGCACCAATCAGTGGGCAAGGCCGCGGCAGCGGAGCAGTGGATACATTCGCGCGCGCCTATCTGGCCGCCTATCAGGGCGACCTCGCAAGAGCAGCCGCTGCCCTTGTCCCGATACACAGCGCGCCAGTTGCTTTGGCCGAAGCGGTGCGCTTTTCCGTCTATCTTGACCGGTTTGACGAAGCGCGGCGCCTATCGGCGCAACTACAGACCGTGGCGGGGGGAACGGCGCAGGCGTTGTCCGCCGAAGCCTTTGTCAAATGGATCGTGGACGGCAATCCTTCGGAAGCTGTCAAATTGTACCGCCGAGCGGTGGCGCTGGATACAGAGAACCCGACATTGCTCAGTGATCTCGCCATGGCCGAACACACCGTCGGGCATCCGATCGAGGCCGAGGCAGCGCTTCGCAAGGCCCTGACGCTTGCCCCGGGGGATGCCGGTATTCTGGCCAATCTGGTCGTGGTATTGCTGGACCAATATCGCGTGGCAGAGGCACAACGGGTTGCTGATCAATTGACGAAATCCTCGCCCGGGGCCTACACGACTCTGGCCGCCCGCGCGCAGGTCGACATCAGCAAGACCGACAATCTGCGCGCCGAAGAGTCCGCGCTTGAGGCTCTTGCGGCGCAACCCGCAGCGGCGGAAAACTCCGTCCTTCTGGCAATCGCCGCGCACCGGGCCGGGCACGACGTAAGAGCCCAGCAGGAACTGGACGCTGCCAGACGCCTGGATCCAAACAACCCGAATGTCCCAGCCATCCGCAGCGCTATTGCACTTGATTACGCACGCGCAGACGATGCGATTGTTGCAGCTATGGAGGCGGACAGGCTATTCCAGTTAAACCTTGCGGCGGAACGCCTGAGCGCGAACCGAAAGAGCGGGTCGATCCTCACGGCGGCGTTCCAGAATCTGGGCCTCACAGACTGGGCGCGGGACATCGCCGACCGAAGCCACGATCCTCTTTCCGCCTCGAGCCTTTTCAGCGAAGCACTAAATCCACGCCCGACCATCGCTTTTGAAGATGTTTCAAGCGATCCATCCGACAGCTATATTCTGAGTTCCGAGCTGCAGGGAATCCTTTTGGATCCGCTCGGCGTCGTGACGCGTTTGCGCTACAGCGACATTTCTCTCAAACCGTTTTTCGACGGTGAAATCTCGGCAACGATAGATCCTGATGAGGCGACAAGTCGCTTTTACACGGGCACGATAAATGGCTTTACGACAACCCCCGTGCCGCTTGGTTTCTATCTGGATGGAATCTTTGAGAGCGCGGGAGACATATCTAGTCCCTCCCGTATGACAGCCGAAAATACGACAATGATTCTTGTCGCAGAGCCAAGCGCCAGATTGGGGCTAACGGCGTTCCGAGTGGCTGCCAATCTGAAAAATGGTGTTGCCGGGCCTTTCTTTGACTTGGGCGTAAATACCAATTCCGATGTAAAGTTCAGCTTTAGTGGTCTGGGTGCCTCTTTCAGATTACAGGAGCGCAAAGTTTTATCTTTCTATGCCTCCGTTTTCAATTTCGAAGCTGAATTTACCAACGAGGAGACCAGAGATTTCTTTGGTGATCTATATGTCGAAATTGAGCGGTCCCGCCCTTCAAGTAAAACCGACTTTTTCTCGATGGGATATCGGGGTGACGACGCAAGCGGAACCTGGTTTGCCGGATATGAGTACATGAAAGACACAACCTCGTTCAGGACTGAATATTTTGAAGTCTATGAGTTCGGGGATGAATTTCACTTTGGATCTGTAGATTATCAGACTAAGCAGACAGGCTCGCGACTGTATATTCAACGACGTCAGGATTTTGGCGGCAGGTTCCAGGTCGAAGGCGATTTCGGCCTGCACTATGTACGGGTCGATGGCACGGGGACCGAACCGCTTTCGCCACGCGTTGCAATGGGGGTCACCATTGCCCCGGGCCACCGTATTCGATTGGCCGCCATTCGCGACGTCTGGCTGTATGACGAGAGCCTCGCTCCGGCGACGGTCCTTGGCCTGTTCCCGATCGGTGCCCCAGTTGATCGGGGTGGCACGACCGTTGCACGCATCTTCCGCTATGACGGGACGTTTTCGAACCGCTTTCACCTAAGCCTTGAACATCAGTCGCTTACCTACACCAATCTTTCCTTTGATTCGGCGGATATCGACACTAATGTCCACAAAGCAACGATGGAGCGCACAGATCTGCGCGGCGAGATGTGGCTCGGGGGCGGATTGGGCGCATTTGCATCAGCTGCGGTAACCCGGTCAAATATTGTGTCCGGCGCCGTAGAAGGTTCGAGCATTTTCGGCGTCCCTGACCAAGAAGCGGCAGTAGGCTTCACTTGGGTTCACCCTTCACAGCTCAAGATTTCCGCGCAGGCACGCCACATCGGATCGCGCGTCGGGAACGCCGACGGCACAAAGCTGGATCCGGTCTGGACGGTAGATGCCTCTCTCACGTGGCAACCGTTGGACAAGCGGTTGCAGCTGTCTATCGACGCGCGAAACCTCTTTGATGCCGATATTCAAAGCAGCTTTGATCAAGGGAGCCTGGGACGTTCGATTGCAGTTTCCGCTGCTTTGCGCTTCTGAGGGGACCGTGAAAGACATGCTTCAACGGTTAACGGCTTGGAGCGTTCCGGTGTCCGCGGGGGCTCTGGCCGTGCTGATCTCCCTGTTGGGCCTGCTGAAAGGTGCGGATGAGGCGTTGTATGACCAGATGGTCACGCGCCTTGTGCCCCCGCCCGAGGCACCCGGTGCAATCCTAGTCGCTATTGATGAACCGTCTCTTGCCGAATTTGGTCCCTGGCCCTGGCCTCGTGCGGCGCACGGCGCCCTGGTCGAAAGCTTGCGGGCGGCCGGGGCCGGTTCGATTGCCTTCGATGTACTGTTTGCAGATCCCGGCGATCTTGCCGATGACGGTGCGTTTATTGCGGCCGCCGGCCCAGATGTGGTTCTGGCGCGCGATGTCGAGATCATCGAAACCCCACAGGGCCGGATCCGCACCGAGGTGATGCCATTGCCGGAACTGATCGCCTTTGGTGCCCGCACCGGTTCGGTGGCAATGCCGATCGATTTTGACGGGGCCATGCGCAGGATGCCCGCACAGGGTGGCTTTACCCCCGAAATCGCACAGCGCGACGCGGCCCCGGATGGTGCGCGGATCGCCTGGGCTGGTCCCCCCGGAAGCTACCCTCGCGTGTCCTACTATCAGGCGGTCGATGCAAAGGCGTCGCTTCCGCCCGGGTTCTTTGAAGGGGCCGATGTCATCGTCGGATTCGCGCTGCGGGCGGTGACGGAACTCGACGGCGGCGTCCCGGATCACTTTCGCACCCCCTGGACACCGCGCGGTTTCGGCATGATGCCGGGGATCGAAGTCCATGCGAACGCGCTCGACACTTTACGCCTGGAGCGATGGATTATTCCCTTGGGCCACTGGTTTGTCGTTCTCGCGGCAGGCGGCATTGCTTTTTTGACGGCTTGGGCAACATCGGGCCGGTCGGCGGCACTGGCAGTCTGCATTACGCTCGTCGCGGCCCTGACGCCTGTAGCGACCTCGGCGGCGGCGCTCACATCGGGCGTGTGGCTACCACCAGCCACCTGGTTTGCGGGCGCAATTTTTGGGGGAATTGGTCAAACCCTGCGGGACTACGCCCATGAACGTAGGTTGCGCGCCACGGTCACAACGGCTTTTGGCCGATATCTTTCTCCCGCTCTTGTAGAGCGTTTGGCGCAAGACCCCAGCGCGCTGAAACTGGGCGGCGAGAAACGCCACATCACCGTGATGTTCTGCGATTTGCGCGGGTTCACCGCGATTTCCGAGGCCATGAAGGACGACCCGGAGGGTCTGACCCGACTGGTCAACCGCTTGCTCACCCCCATTGCCGATGCGATCCTTGAGCATGATGGCACAATCGACAAGTTCATCGGCGATTGCGTCATGGGCATCTGGAATGCCCCGTTGGACATCGACAACCATGCGCAAAAGGCAATTGATGCCGCAGTTCAGATCGTGGCCGACATCGACCGCCTGTCCGAAACGATCATGGCAGAACGCAAAGCGGCGGGTTTGACGGATTTAGGGGTCGCATGCGGTGTCGGAATTAACTCCGGACCCTGTGTTGTGGGTAATATGGGGACCAGCGACCGCTTTGATTACACCGCCATCGGGGATCCGGTGAACCTGTCGGCAAGGCTTGAGGCGCGGACCAAGTATTATGGCTTGCGTATACTGATCGGTGAAGACACCGCGCGCGATACCAACGCGCACGGCTTGATCCAGGTAGACCGGGTTGCGGTTAAGGGACGCGCAACGCCGGTTGATATCTATACACCGGTCTGTGCCCTGACGGATGATGCCACGGTCGATCTGGCCGCACGTCAGTCCTGCGCGTTCGGCAAATATCGCAGTCGCGATTGGGCTGCGTCGGCTGCCCTTTGGGGGGAATTGGCACAGGATGCGCCCATTGCAGCGCATTATTCAAAAGTGATGATCGTCAGGTCAAACAATTTTGCTGCTCATAATCCCTGCGAAGATTGGGATGGCACATGGCAATTCGACGAAAAATGACAAGATTGTCTAATTTTTTAAGAACTTGGCACCTGCCTGTTGATTTGCACCCAGAACTGAGCCGGTTTTTTCACCGAGAAGTGAGCCACCTCTGATTATGGATTTTGGTTCATGCCGGGGGCAAGCTGTGTGTTGTTTCCTTCTTCTTTGCAGCAGATGCCGCAGCTGAGCTTGCTTTGAAGCGGAAGCTGTCGTTTCCGGTTTCAACGATGTGACAGCGGTGGGTCAGGCGATCGAGCAAGGCGGTTGTCATCTTGGCGTCGCCAAAGACCGTGGCCCATTCGCTGAAGCTGAGGTTGGTGGTGATCACGACGCTGGTGCGCTCGTAAAGTTTGCTGAGCACGTGGAAGAGCAGTGCCCAAACGGCGGCAAGGCGCGATCCGTTCCGAGATGGGCGATACGCGCCACAGCATTAAAGCCGGGGGCAATCCCCTCGGCACGGCACGTCGTCCCACATACCTGTTTTCCGGAATGCTGAAGTGCGGATGCTGCGGCGCATCCTACACGCTGATGAACAAGACCAAGTACGGTTGCTCTGCGGCACGCAACAAGGGGACCTGCGACAATCGCAAGCTGATCCACCGCGAGCGCGTCGAGACGCGGATCCTGGATGGGCTGAAGGACAAGCTTCTGCATCCGGAGATGATCGAAGCATTCATCGTCGAGTATCAGCGGGAATGGAACCAGCTGCGGTCTACCGAAGTCTCGGAGCGCGCCACCTGTGAGACCGAACTCAGAACCGTAACACAGAAGATCGACAAGATCGTCGATGCCATTTCCGAGGGGATGTTCCACGCGTCCATGAAGAACAAGATGGATGCGCTGGAAGCGCGCAAGGGGGACCTGACGACCAGACTTGCGAATCTGGGAGATGCCGCGGCCCCCATTCATCTGCACCCGTCTCTGGCGCAGGTCTACCGCCAGAAGGTCTCAGACCTCACCGCATCCTTGAACGACGAGCTCGCGCGTCCGGAAGCGACGGAAGCGTTGCGCGGCCTGGTTTCGGAGGTACGGATGGTTCCGGATGACGCCGGTAAGCGGCAGTCCATCACCCATGGCACTGTGGTTTTACTACTTGCCGAAGTTCCATGGCATGAGAGTGTCGATGTCAGTCTGCATGTGCTGATCGAGGATCTTTCGGAGTGTGGCGGCGACATAGGCTTCGGGGTTTACGGCGTTCAGGCGACATGTGCCTATCAGCGAGGCGACACGCGCCCATGTCGCGGCGC
>NZ_FZNN01000064.1 GCF_900188035.1 Puniceibacterium sediminis
TGATCCGACCCCCAACGTTGGACCGCCCGAAGGCAGAGTTTCCCGGCTTCGATCAGGGTGACAGGCTGGTAATGTCCCCCGATTTCGTCAGCGTGATCGGGGTCTTGTTGCCGATCGCGCCATGTGGCCGTTCCTCGTTGTAGTATCTACGCCAAGCCTCCAATTTTTCGGCTGCATCTGCAAGCGTCAAGAACCAGTGGGTGTTGAGGCATTCAGCTCTGAACCTGCCATTGAAGGCTTCAATGAACGCGTTGTCCGTCGGCTTTCCCGGGCGCGAGAAGTCGAGCGTGACGCCGCGCTGATAGGCCCAAAGGTCCATGTCACGCGAGATGAACTCGCTTCCCTGATCGACCCTGATCGTCTTTGGATAGCCGGTGCCACGGCACACCCGATCCAACGTTGCGACCACGTCCTCACCGCGATAGCTGAACCGGGCATCGAGCACCGGCACATATCGCGAGAAGGTATCTACGACTGTCAGGACGCGCAGCTTCTTGCCCGTCGCCAGTTGGTCATGCACGAAGTCCATTGCCCATACATCGTTGGGACCGACGGCCTCCGCACGGTCATCGCGCAATTTTGCCTTTACCCGTCTCTTCGGGGTTTTGTTCCGTAGCTGCATCCCCAACTCCCTGTAAATACGATAGACTTTTTTGACGTTCACGCCCCAGCCTTCGCGATCCAGAAGAACGTGGACACGTCGGTAGCCATAACGCACCCGAGTCTCGCAGATCTCCTTGATCCGTTTCTCAATTGCGGCCTGATCGGTGCGACGGGACTGGTAGTGGAACGTCGAGCGGTCAAATCCGATGGCCTCACAGGCCGCCCGGATCGAAACCGTCCAATCGCTGCACATCCCACGAACCAGTTCGCGCATGCGACCAGGCCTTAGGTCTTTCGGCGGATGACATCCTGCAACATCTCGCGGTCCAGCGTCAGGTCGGCCACGATCTTCTTGAGCCGACCGTTCTCATCCTCAAGCTGCTTCAGTCGCTTCATCTCGGTCGGCAACAGGCCCGCGTATTTCTTTTTCCAGTTGAAGTAGGTCGCCGGACTGATCCCTGCCTTCCGGCAGATTTCGGCGACCGGCGTGCCTTCTTCGCCTTGCTTGATGATGAACGCCTTTTGCGCGTCCGAAAACTTCGATGCTTTCATGTGATTCCGCTCCTTTCCCAGCCAGGAAATCGTAGCGGGAAACTCCAACTTCAAACGGTCCAGTTTCCGGGGGGCAGATCA
>NZ_FZNN01000005.1 GCF_900188035.1 Puniceibacterium sediminis
ATCACGGCAAAACTCGTCTGTCTATCTCGTTGCCATTCCTTGTCTCCTTCATCGCAAACATTGCTCGAAAGAGACCGGAAATAAACACTGGCAAGACCACTCCACTAAGCGTCGGTTCCTGATACCAACACCGGCCCACAGACATGTCATGACGTTGCCTACTAAGCGCTTTTGCCCAATGCTCCGTCGAATATCGGTTCCGTACAGCAAGAGCGAAGCAGATGAAGACCCTACCAAATGGACGTGAGCGTCCGGAATGCGGTGATCGAAATCAGTGCCAATCCGAACGACGCCATTACGACGGTATAGCCTGCCGCCGACACGACGCAATCGAATCTGTATGCCGCCTTCATTGCTTTGCGCCTACCTGCCCCCCTGCCCCGCGACAAACCCTGCAATCAACGCGTCGCGGTCTGCCAGGCGCGCTTCAGCTAAGTTCGCTTGCTGAAACGGGGGCCCGAGCCCCAGCTGATTTGCGCGCCATAGCCAAAGTGCCCCAATGCCCAGTTCTATTTGCCTGACATCGCCGCTGCCAAGGCCTCTGCACTGACGCGGCGGTAGTTCACAAATGCATTGGCACTTAGCACGACGAAAAAGCTGTCCATATCTATCAGGACGAGCCCCTCTTCGAGGGCTGCACGCGTCAGCTGATCAATGTCATCTGCATACAGACGTTTGCGCCCAAGCAACTCTTTGACCTGCTTGGACGACAGTCGGTACCGACCTGTCGCTTTGCCGCCAAAGTTTTTGCCGTAAAGGCCGGCCAGCTGCTGGGCAGCGATCTGGAAGACGGTCATTCACACCCTCATCGTTACCAATGGTTATATTTTTTTATCTATAGACAACTTTTTATTGCCTATGTAAACACCCAGCAAGGAGACTGTCACATGAACCAAGCGGTTAACTCGATTGAGCTGGACATAGATTTGTCTGAAGAACTGGGGGCTGCGGCAACAGCTGGCGATGCGGCGCGTCTCAATGCGTTGTTCGAACGGCTTTCCCTTGCAGAGGCCCTGCGGGAATTGCTGGAGCTGTCAGCAGATGACCGTCGCAAGGTACTTACGCTGATCTCGCCAGAGGTGGCTGCCGGCCTTGTCGAAGAAGCGCCCCACGAACTTGGCGCCGATCTGATGGAGGATCTTGAGCCCGCCCGCGCGCGGGAAATCATGGACGAGATGGACTCGGACGTGCAGGCCGACCTGATCGGTGACATGGAAGCCGCCGAGGCCGAGGCCATCCTGAGCCAGATGGACGCTGAAGAGGCGGCCGAAGTCCGTCGTTTGTCTGGTTATGACGATGACACGGCCGGCGGTCTGATGATGTCCGAGGTGTTTGAGTGTCGCAGCACGATGACAGTCAGCGATGTGATCAAGGTCATTGCGAAGGATGACGAAGATGTGGACCGGTATCGCGGTCAGCACCCTTATATCGTCGATGAGGCCGGAAAACTGGTGGGCGTGGTGTCGCTGCGCGGATTGCTTGCGACCAAACGGGCGGCATTGCTGACCACCATCATGGTCAAGCCGATGTCAGTGCAAGTTGATACCGATCTGTCCGATCTGGAGGATATCTTCGACAAGTACGACTTTCTTGGCGTGCCTGTCGTCGACGCATCGGGTGAGTTGCTTGGCGTGGTCTCGCGCGACGCTGTCTCCAAGGCATTGCTGGAACGCGCCGAAAGCGAGAACCTGAAACTGCAGGGTGTGGTCGGGGACGAACTGCGCTCCATGCCCACAGGTTTGCGCTCGCGGCGCAGGCTTGTGTGGTTGTCGGCCAACATCATTCTGAACATGATCGCCGCGTCAGTCATCTCCGCCTACGAAGAAACCCTGCTCGCAGTGATCGCGATCGCGGTCTTCCTGCCGATGGTGTCGGACATGTCCGGCTGTTCGGGCAATCAGGCCGTGGGCGTGACCATGCGCGAGCTGAGCCTTGGCCTTGTCCGGCCCAAGGACGCCGTGAAGGTCTGGTTCAAGGAAATCAGCGTGGGCATCATCAACGGCATCGCGCTTGGCATCCTGATCGGCATCGTTGCCTGGATCTGGAAGGGCTCACCGGCACTTGGCCTCGTGATCGGTGCCGCACTTGCGCTGAACACCATGCTGGCCGTGTCGATTGGTGGTGTTGTGCCGCTTCTGCTCAAGCGGATTGGCCAGGACCCGGCCGTCGCCAGCGGGCCGTTGTTGACGACCGTAACTGATATGGCGGGGTTCTTCTTTGTTCTCAGCCTTGCAACGCTGATGATGCCATGGCTGGTGTGAACGTGAAAAAGATCAAGAAAAACAAGCCTGATCTGATGGTCATTGGCTGGATGGAGCATCTGGACCTTCCGGATCTTGGTCTGCATCAGATCAAAGCCAAGATTGATACCGGCGCACGCACCTCTGCCCTGCATGCGACCCAGATCAAGACCTTTGTTCGCGATGGCGAGGATTGGGTCAGGTTTCAGGCGCAGGCAGATGAAGACGAACCTGAGGTCACAGTAGAAGCGCCCATTCACGACCGGCGCGAAATCAAGAACACCAGCGGCATCCCCGAAGAGCGGATCATCATCCGCACAAAGCTGAAACTGACGGACCGGACCTGGACCATTTCCGTTTCACTGACGGACCGCAGCAACATGCGGTTCCAGATGATCGTGGGGCGTACCGCACTGAGAAACCACAATATCGCAGTGCACACGCGCCGCGCAAACCTGACCAGCACTTTTGGACAGTAACGCCTTTTAGGCAGAAAGGATTTTCCCGTGAAAATCGCAATGATGGCACGTAACCCCAATCTGTATTCACACAAGCGCCTGAAAGAGGCTGCTGAGGCACGAGGCCACGAGCTACACATCATCAACACGCTGCGCTGCTACATGAACATCGCGTCTCGGCGTCCTGAAATGTACTACAATGGTGAAAAGCTGGAAGGCTTTGACGCCGTCATCCCGCGGATCGGGGCGTCTGTGACGTTTTATGGTCTGGCTGTGCTGCGCCAATTCGAAATGATGGGTGTCTACCCGTTGAACGAAAGCGTTGCGATTGGCCGCAGCCGGGACAAGCTGCGTTCGATGCAGCTGTTGGCGCGTGATGGTATCGGCCTGCCGGTGACGACTTTTGCCCATGACCCCAAGCAGACTGACGAAGTGCTTGAACTTGCAGGCGGCGCGCCTGTGGTGATCAAGCTGCTGGAAGGCACGCAAGGCATCGGTGTGGTTCTGGCCGATACAAAGCGGTCTGCCAAGTCGGTGGTCGAAGCGTTCCGTGGCGCGGGCGTCAACATCCTGTTGCAGGAGTTCATCAAGGAAGCCGGTGGCACCGACATCCGCGCGATCGTCGTGGGAGGCAAGGTGATTGCCGCGATGAAACGCACCGGAGCCGAGGGCGATTTCCGTTCCAACCTGCACCGTGGTGGGTCTGCCCAGCTGATCAAGCTTTCGCCCGAGGAACGCTCGACCGCCATTCGTGCGGCCAAGTCGATGGGCCTGAACGTCTGTGGTGTCGATATGCTGCGCGCCAACCACGGCCCGGTGGTGATGGAGGTCAACTCATCGCCAGGCCTGGAAGGCGTTGAAACTGCGACCGGTCTGGATGTGGCAGGCAAGATCATCGAATACCTTGAAAAGGGTGCCAGCACAGGTTCGACCAAGACAAAAGGCAAAGGCTGATGCCCCGCCGCGCAGCGTTTGAGATCGGGGCCCATAGCATCCCCGCAGGCACCCGGCAGACCGTTGACCTTCCGGTCAGCGTTCTGTCGGACCACACGCCCGTGTCGATGTCGGTGCATGTCGTTCACGGCAAGGCCGATGGCCCGACTGTGTTTGTCAGCGCCGGTATCCACGGGGACGAAGTGATTGGCGTCGAAATCGTGCGACGTCTCTTGCGGGCGCCCAATCTCAAATCGCTGCGCGGCACCCTTATCGTGATCCCGATTGTGAATGCCTTCGGGTTCCTCAACCATTCGCGTTACCTGCCTGACCGGCGTGACCTGAACAGGATGTTTCCGGGCACGCCGGGCGGATCGCTTGCCTCGCGGCTGGCCTATCTGTTCCTGACCGAGATCGTCGCCCGAAGTGATCTGGGCATCGACCTTCATTCCGCGGCGATCCATCGGACCAACCTGCCGCAGGTGCGAATTTCGCCCGACAACCCCTATACCGCCAAATTGGCCGAGGTGTTTGGCGCCCCTGTGATCCTGCAATCACCGCTGCGCGAAGGGTCGCTACGCGGTGCCGCCAAAGAGATCGGCAAGGATATCCTGCTGTACGAAGCAGGCGAAGGTCTGCGGTTTGACGAAATGTCCGTGCGCGCCGGCGTCGCTGGAATCCTGCGGGTCCTTAGCCATGTGGGCCAGATCCCCGCCAAGGGCATCGCCAAACCCAAAGCTGCGCCGCAATACTGCATGTCCAGCAAATGGCTGCGCGCGCCCGCCGGCGGGCTACTGCGGACCTTTCGTGCCGAGGGCGATGTCGTCGCACAGGGCGACGTGATGGCCGTCGTCGCAGACCCCTTCGGAGAAGCCGAACAGGAAATCATCGCCCCGTTCAAGGGCATCGTGGTCGGCCGCGCCGTGCTGCCAATCGTCAACGAAGGCGATGCCGTCTTTCACCTTGCGCGCGTGAAATCTATCTCCGTCGCCGAAGGCGCCGTCGAAGATCTGAACGATCAGCTGACCGATGATCCGCTCTTTGACGAAGATGAAATCATCTGATGAACGTATTGGCGTCTTTTCAGCCGATCCAGGGCAGTCAATGACGGCTATCAAAGGGCATTCATTTTAGAATTATTAATTTATCGCCTTTCTCGTCTCTGGAGGCGTTTTGATAGCAACCGACTACTCCGTATCTTTGCAAGCCATGAAAATTTCGAAAAAAACGGATCGGCCAACGTTGAACTTTTCGGAATTGGAACTGCTGCCACCAGATGGGCTTCCTACCGGTCGGGTCACCCGAAATTTGCCGCCCGCCGTTACCGATGACCGAAAGCATTTAAATGCGACATCACCATCACTGAGGCTGACATATTACGCCCAACATAGATGGCGTCTGGATCCTAAAGGCGGTAATTAACTTTTAAAGAAATTGAACTTCAGCTTTCCGCACAGATGCCTTCTGTCAGTCAGTCACCCTTTGGAAAACAAAGAGTATGAATGTGCTCGACGTCTTCATCATTCATTGGATTCGTAAAATAACCTTTCACGACTTTCAAGCCTTTGGCTCTTTCACGGTCGCTCGGGTTATTGGACGATGTCAAAAATATCGCGACAATCCTGTCAGGTCCGCATTCCGTCTCTAGTCGGCGTTCAAGTTCCTCCAAGGTTTCGAAACCGTTCAAGCCAGGCATGTTGATGTCCATAAAGATCAGAGCTACGCGCTCCGGCGAAACGGCTTTCCAATCCTGAGAAAAGAATTGCTCCAGAAATAGATCACCAGATAGAGCCTCTAGAATCTCGCCAAAAAAGCCCGATTTCGCAATGCGCCGGTAGGCCACATAGCGGTCCAATTTTTCATCGTTGACCAAAAATACAGTGACTTCAGACACGTGAAGCCTCGCTCAAAGGAAGGGAAAAAGAAAACTCTGCTCCCTCACCTTCGGTACTTGTAAAAGTTAGAGTTCCGCCCATCCGGTCAATCTGCTTGCGAACGAGGGCAAGCCCCAAACCGTCGCCGCTTTTCTCATTGATACGCCTGAACATCTGCATAACCTCCGACTTGTTTTTCTCAGGAATTCCGATCCCGTTATCTGCGACCGTGACGGATAAAAAACCGGCTTCGAACAGACTGCTGACGTGGATTTCATGGGTGGGTTTTGCCGGGTCACCGTATCTGAGTGCGTTGGAAATGAGGTTTTCCAAGATCAGCTTGAGGGTGCCGAGCTCTGTCGATACCGGATCACTATGCCCCATAACCAGAACCAGTTGCGTGTCGCTATTGGTTCCGCCGGTGAGATCAATCCAAATCTCACGAATGGTTTCCTCGAGTGAAAATCTCTCGATCGGCAGTTTTTCGTGGCCGGCACGGGCGATTTTAAGGATGCCCTCAACCTTTTTGGCACTTCTGCCACTGATCTCCAAAATCGTCTTTAAATTTTTCCGCACTTCGTCATGGTTGTTTTCCTCAAGATCTTCGAGGCAAATGGCCAAAAGACCAGCGATTGAGGAAAGAGGTGCCTTCAGATCGTGGCTGGCACTGTAAGCAAAATGTGACAGTTCCACATTCAACGCTTCCAGTTCTCTGGATTTGTCCGCAAGGGCCTCCATCGCGGCAACCCGTTCGGACAAGTCTATGATCGTGCTCATCACCAGTTTTCCATCAGGAGAATCGACCGGCGTCAGGGTAATTCCGACCGGGATCTTCGCCCCGTTGCGGTGGCGCGCAAAAAGATCGCGCCCGGCGCCCATCCGACGAGTCTCGCTCGCCGTCATGTAGCTTCCGACATAAACAGGATGCGAGCGATGGAATTCATCCGGGACCAAAAGCTCTACGGGTCGATTCAGCAGATCGCCATTGGCGTACCCGAACAATTTTTCCGCAGCCATGTTCACAAAGACAATACCTCCGCTCTCATTGACCATTACCATCGCGCTAGCCGCAGCATTCATTGCTAAATGCATACGTTCTTCATGGCTTTTGCGCTGGCGAATGTCGATTGCAGCCACAAGGGCCCAGGTTTCGTCCCCATTCTTTACCGGCTCCAACCCGAGCTCCAACGCAATGATTTTGCCGGATTTAGTCACTCCGTTCAGCTCGCGGCCGGCCCCCATACTTCGCTTGGTCGGCACCCGATAATAGGCATCGCGTAGTTCGGGGTGCTGGCTGCGCACGGCATCGGGGACAAGCACGTCAACCGTCTGATTTAGCAGTTCGCCGTCATCATATTCAAAAAGTTCGTGAAACCCGGAATTTGCTAATAATATTTCGCCAGACATCGAGGCGAGCAGCATCGGGACAGGAGAAATCTCGAAAGCCAACCGGTATTTTTCGACAAATGACATCTCGCACCCTGACTTCCAATTTTGGCCCCTTGGGGAGGTCCGCATAGGGGTCAATGAACACTGCCGAAGAAGTCTTAAAATTAGGTTGCATGCCTTCGGCACCGACCATCTTGTGCACCCAATTCATGGCACCTGTGGTGGCACCAATCATGGTTTTGCCCCCCCCTGAAGGTTAGCCCACAGTACAAGTGTGGGAACATGTTCAGTCGCGTTGCAGCTACCCATCGTGTCCTGGTAAACTAGGCAGGCCGGGCCGCTGGACTCAGAAGCATGGGATTTGCACCATGGCCTTTTCAGTTACTTAACTCCGAATTCTAAACGTCGTAGGTTCGCTCTGCCATCGGCACCGCGTCCAGTTCGGCGTTCAGCATTTCTAGCAATGCCGCTTCTGCGCGGTTCAGGCTGCGTCTGGCGTTGGTCAGCATGTGAATGTCCACGGCGGGAAGGGCTGTGTAGGGCGGCAACTGCCACAGCAGGCCTGCGTTCACATCCTTGCGCGCCACATGCAGCGGCAGGGCGCCGATGCCGATATTGGCGACAATCATGCGCCTCACCTCTGGCAGGTTCGACGACAACCCCTTTGGGTCCGGCCGCATGCCCAGCTGCCTGCGCATATGTGCCACGCCAGACAGGGGGCCGTCGATTTCATCGGTTTGGAAGGATACCGCATCTTCGTTCCGAAGCTCGGAAATGTCGATGTCTTTGCGCCCATAAAGCCGGTGCGGAGGGCCGCAGAACAAACCAAAGAATTCGCGGAACAGAACCCGAGTTTCCAGCCCGGCAGGCGGTTCGCGCAGCAGGCAGACACCAAAGGTGACGCGATTCTGCTGCAAAAGGGCAATCACATCGGCGCTGTCCAAGGTCGAGATCGTATAGCTCACCCGTGGATATAGCGCATTGAAGCGTTCCAGAACCGCATCGAAATGCGGGGAAACGACATGGCTGGCCATCGCGATGCTGATCTGGCCTGTCACCACCTCTTCCAAGCTGTTCATCAGATCCGGCAGTTGCGCGACCGAACCAAAAAGCGATCTGGCCTCGGCATACAGAACCCGGCCCCAGGGTGTGACGCTGAAATGCTTGGGCGATCGGTTGACCAGCTTGCGGCCGGTGATCTCCTCAAGCCGCTTCAGGGCGGCACTGATCGTTGGTTGCTTGAGACCGAGAAAATGCGCCGCAGGCGTGATTCCGCCCTCATCCACCACGACCATAAAGGTCCGCAGAAGGTTCCAGTCCAGGTTCCAGGGAAAGCGCTGTTCGTACTTCTTAATCATAGATTTGATCTATTTTACGTATCGGAATTATCTATTTGCCCTATGACAGACTGTGGCGCAACCTGTGATTCATGAGGTCTTTGCCTTGCGTCCTGAGGGTCGCAGGGAAAAAGGCACGTACAAGATCAGGGGAAATTGAAATGAAGAATTCTATGAACATCCTGCGCCGCAGCGTTTTGGCGGGCTCTGTCGCGATGATGGGTCTGAGCCTTGCACCTTTGGCGGCGAGCGCCGACGAACTTGCCGAAATCAAGGAGCGCGGCGTGCTGCGCATCGCGATGAGCGGCCAGTACCCGCCGTTCAACTTTGTGAATGAGAAGAACGAAGTGGTTGGTTTTGACCCGGCAATCGGCACCGAAATCGCCAAGCGCATGGGCCTCGAAGTCGAGATCATCACAACCGCATGGGATGGTATCATCGGCGGCCTGCTGGCCGAGAAATACGATGCCGTCGTCGGTTCCATGTCGATCACCGAAGAGCGCGACAAGGTGATTGATTTCGTCGGCCCCTACTACAACACCAAGCGGGCGATCTTTACCAAGTCCGGTTCCGACATCACCAGCGTCGATCAGCTGGACGCGGCCAAAGTCGGCGTCACGCTGGGTGAGACACACGAACAATGGGCCCGTGATCAGGGGTATAACATCAACACCTACAAGGGCCTGCCCGAGCTTCTACTGGAACTCGACAACGGCCGTGTCGATGCCATCGTGAACGATTCCATCCCGGTAATGTTGGCGATGAAAGCCGGACAGTACGATCTGGCCACAATCAATGATCCCGCCGCCGAACCGATCGGCGCGGGCATCGCGATCCGTGAAAACAACCCGGATCTGTCCGCCGCCATGCAAAAGGCGCTGGATGATATGATGGCCGACGGCACCTACCTCGCAATTGCTACGGAATGGGTTGGCGGCGACATCCGCTGAACCTGATTGCCTGCCGCCTGCCGGGCGATCCCCGGCAGGCACCCCCTTGCGAGGAAAACCCCTGTGACAACAACCTACGGACATCTGACCTGGGAAGATGTGCGCGACGCCGACAAGGATCGTGTGGTCATCCTGAGCGTTTCGGCAACCGAGGATCACGGCCCCCATATGCCGCTGGATACCGACACCGTGCTGGGCATGGCCGTGGCGACAGGCGTGGCAAAGGAGATCCCGGATGAGGTGTTCGTGATGCCGCCCGTTCCCTATGGCTTCAACGAACATCACAAGGATTTCCCCGGTGTCATCTGGATTCAGCCCGAGACCCTGATCGCCTTTGTCACCGACATCACCAAATCACTGGCCCACCACGGGTTCCGCCGCATCCTGCTGCTGAATTCGCATGGCTCGAACCATCCCTGTCTGGATCTGGCCGCCCGCAAGACCGTGATCGAAACCGGCATCATCTGCGTTTCGGCCTCTTACTGGAACCTCATGTCGGCGCGCATCAACGATGTGCGCAAATCCGAAATCGGCGGCATCGCCCACGCCGGAGAATTCGAGGCGGCGATGTACATGCACCTGCATCCCGAGCGCGTGCACACCGAAAAATCGACGGTCCAGAACCTGCACAATCCCGACAGCAAATTCTTCAACCTCGACCTTGCCGGGGGCGGCGGCGGCGCGATGCTGATGCGCTGGTGGTCCGAAGTGTCGCCGGACGGCACCATGGGCGACCCGACCGTGGCCGACCCAGAGACGGGAAAGAAGTTTCTGGACGCGGCCATCGAAGAGACCACCGCCCTGATCCGCGAAATCCGGGCGCTGCCGATCCTGCAACGTCACGACCATCACTGAAAGGCGGGTGATTTGGACTATGAACTGATCCTGCGCGTCTATCCCTTCTTCATCGAAGCGGCTTGGGTGACGATCCAACTGTCGATCCTGACGGCCCTTCTGGGCCTGACCTGCGGCGCGCTTGGCGCAGCGGCTCGTATGTCACGGCTGGCGGTGTTCCGCTGGATCGGGGCCACCTATGTCAGCATCATCCGGGGCACACCCGCGCTGATCCAGATCTTCATCCTCTACTTCGGCGGCCCGCAGATCGGCATCCAGCTCGATTCCTTTTCCGCCGGGACAATCGCGTTGGGCGTCAACATCGGCGCCTATATGACCGAAACCATCCGTGGCGCGATCCAGTCCGTCGACCGGGGCCAGACCGAGGCCGCCCGCACGCTGGGCATGGGCCGCTGGGAAACGATGCGCAAGGTGGTTCTGCCGCAGGCAGCCCGCATGATGATCCGCCCGCTGGGCGTGAACATCAACGCGCTGATCAAAGGCACCGCGCTGGTCGCCCCCATTTCGGTGGTCGAACTGACCTATACCGCGCAACGCTTTATCGGATCGACCTACAAACCGTTCGAAATGTTCCTGCTTTCGGGGCTTCTTTACATGATCATCATCTATGCCGTGGGTCAGGTCATCAACTGGCTCGAC
This sequence comes from Puniceibacterium sediminis, assembly GCF_900188035.1. Classification (GTDB taxonomy): domain Bacteria; phylum Pseudomonadota; class Alphaproteobacteria; order Rhodobacterales; family Rhodobacteraceae; genus Puniceibacterium; species Puniceibacterium sediminis. The sequence continues at coordinate 10,676 of NZ_FZNN01000005.1, forward strand.
CGCCGGGCGCGCATCACATGAACAGCATGAACACGATGACAGGAGGCCGCCATGGGTCTTGATTTCTCGGTAGTGCCTGACTACTTCGGCGTGCTTGCCATGGGCGCTGGCTGGACCATCGCCATCACCATCTGTGCGGGTCTGCTCAGCTTTTTCGGTGGCATCGTCTTTGCTGTCATCGCCTTGTACGGCCACTGGGCGCTGCGCCTGCCGGTACGCGCATTTGCCTTTCTGTTCATGGGCACACCGCTGCTTCTGCAACTGTTCCTGATCTATTTCGGACTGATCCAGATCGGCATCGACCTGCCCGCCTTTGTTGCCGGGGTGATCGGGCTGGGACTGCACTTTGCGGTCTATAATTCCGAACTCATTCAGGCCTCTATCCTCGCGGTGGACAAGGGCCAGTATGAAGGCGCGCGGACATTGGGGCTTTCGCGCGGACAGACCCTGCGGCGGATCGTGATCCCACAGGCGGTGCGCGCCGTGATCCCGCCGATGGGCAACAACATGATCGCACTGCTGAAGGATTCCGCGCTGGTGTCGGTGATCGGCGTCATGGAACTGACGCTGGCCGCGCAGCAGGCCATCAGCCGCACCTACCGCCCGTTCGAATTCTATCTCGCCGCCGCCTTTTGCTACTACATCGTCAACCTCGCGCTCGAGGCGGGACTGCGGCATCTGGAACGCCGCATCGCCGCTTCGCGCTGAGACTGGGAGAGTCAGATGACCAATCAAGCCTTTGTAACGATCAAGAATGCTGCCAAAAGTTATGGCAATCTTGAAGTCCTCAAGGACATCAACCTGACGGTTGAACGCGGCCAGATCGTCGCGATCATCGGGCCTTCGGGGTCCGGAAAATCCACCCTGCTGCGCGCCATCAACGAGCTGGATCCGCTGACCTCTGGCGAGGTCTGGCTGGAGGATGTGCAGATCAACAAGAAGCTGCCGTTCCGCCAGTACGAGGCACACGTCAATCAGGTGCGTCAGGACATCGGCATGGTGTTCCAGCACTTCAACCTGTTCCCGCACCTCACCGTGCGCGGAAACATCACGCTGGCCCCGCGCATGCTCAAAGGGTTGTCCGAAGCAGACGCGAACAAGCTGGCCGAGGAACAGCTGGCCAAGGTCGGTCTGTCCGAAAAGATCGACGAATACCCCTCGCGGCTGTCCGGCGGTCAAAAGCAGCGTGTGGCCATCGCACGGGCGCTGGCGATGAAACCCAAGGTGATGCTGTTTGACGAGGCAACTTCGGCCCTTGATCCCGAGCTGGTCGAAGAAGTGAACCAGGTGATGAAGCAGCTGGCCGAAGAGCACATGACCATGATCATCGTGACCCACGAGATGGATTTCGCCGCCTCTGTCTGCGACCGCGTGCTGTTCATGGATCAGGGCGTGGTGGTCGAAGAAGGCCCGCCGTCGGTGATATTCCAGAACCCCAAAGAAGAACGCACCCGCAATTTCCTTCGAAAGCATCTCAGTCGCTGAAAGCCGCACCCAAATGACAAACCTGTTCTATCAGACGAAATCGCCCCGCCCCGTGCTTGACCGTGCCGAAGGCATCTACATGTGGGACACGGACGGCAAACGCTATATCGACGGCTCAAGCGGCGCGATGGTCAGCAACATCGGCCATTCAAATCCGGCGGTTCTGGACGCGATGCGCGCGCAGATGGACAAATCCACCTTCGGCTATCGGCTGCATTTCCAGACCGAAGCCTCCGAAGTGCTGGCAGCAAAGACAGCGGCTTTGGCACCCGAGGGGCTGAACAAGGTATTCTTTGTCTCGGGCGGGTCCGAAGCGGTGGAAAGCACGCTGAAAATGGCGCGGCAGTATGCGCTGACCCAAGGCCAGTCGCAGCGTTTCAAGGTGATCTCGCGCTACCCGAGCTATCATGGTTGTACTCTGGGTGCGCTGGCGATCACCGGCTACGCGCCCATGACCGCACCTTTTGACCCGATGATGCAGCGGATGCCCAAGGTGCCCGCACCGCGCGCCTATCTGGACGGGCTGGATCCGCAGGACCCGGCAACGGGGTTGCACTATGCCAATATGCTTGAGGCGAAGATCCTTGAGGAAGGCCCTGACACCGTTCTGGCCTTTATCGTGGAACCCGTCGGCGGTGCATCCACCGGGGCGCTCGTGCCGCCCACCGGCTACATGCAGCGCATTCGCGAGATCTGCACCCAGTACGGTGTGCTGCTGATCCATGACGAAGTGATGACCGGCGGCGGGCGTACGGGTCGTTTTTTCGGGGCCGAGCATTGGGATGTGACGCCCGACCTCATTTCGATCTCCAAGGGGTTCGGTGGTGGCTATGTCCCGCTTGGTGCCATGATTGCCCGCGACGATATTGTCGAGGCGGTGATGGGTGCGGGTGGGTTCATCCACGGCTTTACCTATGCCGGCAATCCGCTGGCCTGCGCCGCAGGCTGCGCGGTACTGGACCAGATCAAGGAACACGACCTGATCGGCAATTCCGCCCGCATGGGCGATAAGCTGGCCGAACGGCTGCGCGGCCTCATGCAGCGTTATCCGCTGATCGGCGACGTGCGCGGCAAGGGTCTGCTCATGGCGTTCGAACTGATGGCCGACCGCAATACCAAGGCCCCCCTGCCCGCCAACCTGAACGCCCATGCCCGGCTGGTCGATATCGCCTATGATAACGGGTTGATCATCTATTCCCGTCGCACACGCGGGGGCACCTCGGGGGATCACTTCCTTGTCTGCCCGCCGATGATTGTGGACGAGGCACAGCTGGATGACATCACCGATCGGCTCGACCGGTCGCTGGCCAGCTATATGGCGGAAATTCCGCAGTTTTCCGGCGCGGCCTAAGGGACAGACATGTCAAAGATCATCATCACCTGCGCCATCACGGGATCGATCCATACCCCGTCCATGTCACCCTATCTGCCCATCACGGCGGAGCAGATTTCTGACAATGCCATTGGCGCCGCCGAAGCGGGAGCCGCGATCCTGCACCTGCATGCGCGCGACCCTGAAAACGGGCGACCCTCGGCCGATCCGGCACATTTCATGGCCTTCCTGCCGCAGATCAAGCAGCGCTGCGACGCGGTGCTCAACATCTCGACCGGCGGCAGTGCCACGATGACGCTCGACGACCGGCTTGCCGCGCCGAAACTGGCCCAGCCCGAAATGTGTTCGCTGAACATGGGGACAATGAACTTTGCGCTTTATCCGGCGGCAGAGCGGATCACCGAGTGGAAATACGACTGGGAAAAGCCCTTTCTCGAAGGGTCTGACGATCTGGTGTTCAAGAACACACCGCGCGACATGGCCCATATCCTGCAAGAGCTGGGCGACAAGCGCGGCGCGCGGTTCGAATTCGAATGCTACGATGTCAGTCACCTTTATATGCTGCGCCATTTTGTGGATCGTGGGCTGGTGGATGGCCCGCTGTTCATCCAGTTCGTATTCGGTGTTCTGGGCGGCATGGGGCCGGACCCGGAAAACCTGACCCATATGAAGCTGATCGCGGACAAACTGTTCGGCGACACTTACACCTTTTCGGTGCTGGCGGCGGGTCGGCATCAGATGCCTCTGATCACCATGTCCGCGATCCTTGGCGGCCACGTCCGCGTCGGGCTTGAGGACAGCCTGATGATCTCACGCGGGACGCTTGCCCGGAACAACGCCGAACAGGTTCTCAAAATCCGCCGCATCGTCGAGGAGCTGGGCCGCACCCTGGCCACCCCGACCGAGGCGCGTGAAATGCTGCATCTCAAGGGTGCTGACCGGACAGGAATCTGAGACATGGACGGTATCGTCATCGCGCCGGTGGGGACTGCAGATATCCCCCTGCTGGACGCGGCGCTGCGCCAGTTGGCGACAGATCTGAACGACAGATATACAGCCGATCAGGCGACACTTGCAGCGGCTGTTTGCGGCCCCGGGGCCGACTGTCTGGCACTGCTGGCCACCCGGAATGGCAGTCCCATGGGGGCTGTGCTGGCCGCGCCGGTATTTTCCACCATGCGCGGGGGGGCCGGCCTCTATGTCAGCGATCTCTGGGTCACGGAATCCGTCCGCGGCAAAGGATTGGCCCGCAGGCTGCTGGCAAGTGCCCTGCAGCATGGCACCCAACGCAACGCGGGGCATTTCCTGAAACTCACCGTCTATCGTGACAATCCCGGGGCCCGCGCCGCCTATGACCGGCTTGGGTTTACCGGGCAACCGGACGAAACAAACATGACCCTGACAGGTCCCGCCCTGGAAAACCTGAAAGAGAGACCATGAAAACCATATTCGACGGCCGCCAGTGGAAACACCAACCGCGCCACTTCATGGCCAACGGCGCGATCCTGCCCAACCCGGAACAGGCCGAACGGATCGACCGCCTGCTGGCAGGTGCCAAGGATGCCGGATGCAGCGTTGAGGCCCCACAGGACGCGGGGCTGGGCCCGATCGCCGCGCTGCATTCGCCGGAATACCTGACCTTCCTTGAAAACATCCACACGCGCTGGAAACGCATCGAAGGTGCCGGCGAAGAGGTGATCCCCAACATCCACCCCGCCAACCGCAGCGACAGCTACCCCAAATCCGCCGTCGGTCAGGCCGGGTTCCATCAGGCGGACACTGCCTGCCCCATCGCCGAAGGCACCTGGGAAGCCGCCTATTGGTCTGCACAGACCGCCATCACCGGGGCCGATCTGATCCTCGCGGGTGAACGCGGTGCCTATGCCCTGTCGCGCCCGCCGGGGCACCATGCCTTTGGTGATCTGGCCGGGGGATTCTGCTTTCTGAACAATTCCGGCATCGCGGCAGAGCGGCTGCGCACCCGGGGTCTGCGTCCGGCAATCCTTGATGTGGACGTGCATCACGGCAACGGGACGCAGGGTATCTTTTATAATCGCAGCGATGTCCTGACCGTTTCGATCCATGCAGACCCTGAACGGTTCTACCCCTTCTTCTGGGGTCAGGCGCATGAACGGGGTGCGGGCGACGGGCTGGGCTACAACTTGAACCTGCCGCTGCAGCGTGGCACGGCTGACGACGCCTACCTCGCGACGCTGGATGTGGCGCTGAAACGGATCGCGGCCTTTGGCGCGGATGTGGTGGTTGTGGCACTTGGGCTGGATGCCTTTGTTGGTGATCCGTTCAAGGGACTGGCGGTGACTGAGGCCGGGTTTGGCAGAATAGGTGCCGCTATCGCCGGGCTGGGCCTGCCGTGCCTGTTCGTGCAGGAAGGCGGTTATCTCTGCGATGAACTTGGCGCGAACCTCGCATCGGCCCTTAACGGTTTTCAGGAGAATTCCGGCTAAGCAGCATCGGCTTTCCCGCGTCCATAACCAGCCATTGAGAAAGCCGCGCCTGCGCACTAGTCTTTGGTCTGACCAAACGACATAGGCCGCGCGCGTGTCATTCACCCTTCGACAGCTCAACTACTTCGTGGCCGTGGCCGAATACGGGTCCGTCAGTGCGGCCGCGCAGTCCCTGTCTATTTCGCAAAGTTCGGTGACAGAGGCCGTCAAGGATCTTGAGGCCGACCTGGGCGTCAAGCTGTTTGACCGTCATTCGCGCGGCCTGCGGATCACGCACCGGGGCCACCAGTTCCTGCGCCATGCAACAACCATCCTTGCCGATGTCTCGGGCGCGCGGCGTGCATTTGATGACGAAGGGCAAAGCGCGCAGGGAAAACTGCATCTTGGACTGACATCGCTCGTCTCGGGCTATGTGATTTCCGATCTTCTGGCCAAGTATCGCCGCGCCAACCCAAAGGTTGAAATCAGCGCGATCGAGGATTCAGGCGAATACCTTGAACATCTCCTGATCGGCGGCGAAATGGATGTGGCGGTGATGATGACCTCGCGCGTGACTGAACGCCACGCGCTCCATGCCGAAACGCTGGATGTGTCGCCCTATCGGTTGTGGATGCCGCTGGGCCATCGTCTGACCATTCAGGACAGCATCAGCCTGTCCGATCTCAAGGATGAGCCGCTGATCATTCTGAACATTGATGAGATGGAGCAGGAAACGGTCAAACTTTTGTCCGTCCTCGGCACGCAGCCAAAGGTGGCGTTTCGCACCCGCTCGGTCGAGGCGGTGCGATCACTGGTCGCGACCGGCGCCGGTGTCGCCTTGCTGCCTGACCTGGTCTATCGGCCCTGGTCGCTTGAAGGCGACCGGATCGAGGCCCGCGATGTCTCAGGCTCTTTGCCAGTGGTGCAGGTCGGGCTGGTCTGGCGCAAAGGGTCGAAACTATCGACCGCTGCGCGCGAATTCGTCGCCGTCGCGCAGGCCCACAAGATGATCAGCAGTACATGACGCCCCGGTATCGGAAAAACCGATAGGGCATATCTGTCAATTGAATTTGCGAATGCAGCGAACCTGCCGCACTCTTTCCTGAATAACAGGCAAAAATGCCAGATGCATCCTCAGGGGAGAACGCAAATGAAGACCATCTTGAAATCAGGCACGGCACTGCTGCTGGGGCTGACGGTTGCGGGCCAGACAGCGGCACAGACCATGATCACGGAAATCGGCGAAGGCGAAGGTCAGGTTAATATCGTCGCCTGGCCCGGGTATCTGGAACGCGGCGAAACGGATGCCGCGTTCGACTGGATCACCGGCTTTGAGGAAAAGACCGGCTGCAAGGTCAACATCAAGAGCGCTAATACAAGCGATGAAATGGTCGCCCTGATGAACGAGGGCGGCTTTGATCTGGTCACGGCATCGGGTGACGCGTCACTGCGGATGGTCGCGGGCAAGCGGGTACAGCCGATCAACGTCGACCTGATCCCCAGCTGGTCCACCGTGGATGAACGGCTGAAGGAAGCCCCTTGGCATTATGTGGACGGCACCCATTACGGCGTGCCCTACATGTGGGGGCCGAACGTTCTGATGTACTCCACCGACGTTTTCCCCGAAGCGCCCAAAAGCTGGGACGTGGTGTTCACGGCGATGGATTTTCCGGACGGCAAGCCGAACCAGGGCCGTGTGCAGGCCTATGACGGGCCGATCCACATCGCCGATGCGGCCAACTATCTGATGTTCCATCAGCCGGAACTGGGCATCACCTCGCCCTATGAGTTGAACGAGGATCAATATGCCGCGGCGCTTGATCTGCTGCGCGGGCAGCGCAAACTGGTCAGCCGCTACTGGCACGACGCCTTTATCCAGATCGACGACTTCAAGAACGAAGGCATGGCGGCCTCTGGCACCTGGCCGTTCCAGGTAAACCTGCTGCAGGGCGACAAAACACCGGTGGCCTCGACCATCCCCGAAGAGGGCGCAACCGGTTGGGCCGATTCCACGATGATGCATGCAGACGCCGAAAACCCCAACTGCAGCTACATGTGGATGGAACATTCGCTGGCCTCGAACCTGCAATCCGATCTTTCGGTCTGGTTCGGCGCAAACCCGGCGGTTCCGGCCGCCTGCACCGACGGGCGCGGGATGCAGACCGCCGAGGGCTGCACGACCAACGGCATGGACGATTTCGACCGGATCAAGTTCTGGACCACGCCGGTGTCCTCCTGCGAAAGCCAGGGGACCTGTGTACCCTATTACCGCTGGGTTTCGGATTACATCGGCGTCATTGGCGGCCGCTGAACCCCGACTGCCCCAAGCCCGCCGCCACTGGTGGCGGGCCACATTCTGGACATCCCATGACATCAGCAATCCGCTTTTCCGGCGTCTCACGCCATTATGGTGACGTGAAAGCCGTCGATACCCTCGATCTCGACATCGCCGAGGGTGAATTCTTTGCCATGCTCGGGCCATCCGGGTCCGGCAAGACGACAAGCCTGCGCCTGATCGCCGGCTTTGAACGCCCGACTGCCGGGGAAATCCGGATATTCGGTCAGATCGCGCAGGGCATTCCGCCCTACAAACGCAACGTGAACACGGTCTTTCAGGACTACGCGCTGTTCCCGCACCTCAACGTGCGCGACAACGTCGCCTACGGGCTGATGATTGCCGGACAGCCAAAGGCACAGCGCCACAAGGCGGCGGATGGCGCGTTGGAAATGGTGGCCCTGGGCGGCTACGGGGACCGCAAGCCTTCGGAGCTTTCTGGTGGTCAGCGCCAGCGCGTCGCCCTTGCCCGGGCGCTGGTCAATCAGCCAAAGGCGCTGCTGCTGGATGAGCCGCTCGGCGCGCTCGATCTGAAACTGCGCGAACAGATGCAGGAAGAGTTGAAATCCCTGCAGCGTAGCCTTGGCATCACCTTCATCTTTGTCACCCACGATCAGGGCGAAGCCCTGTCCATGGCCGACCGTGTCGCCGTCTTTAACAAGGGCCGGATCGTGCAGATCGGCGCGCCCGAGGATATCTATTACCGCCCGGAAACGCCGTTTGTGGCAGATTTTGTCGGCTCATCAAACGTGCTGCCACCAGAGTTTGTCGCGAAACTGACCGGAAAACACGCCTATGGTGCCCTCCGACCCGAGTCGGTCTTTCTGGCCGAACAGGGCCACAGCGCAATGGTGCGCAGTGTCAGCTTTCTGGGGGCCGCCACGCGGGTGAGCATGCAGATGGACAAGATCCCGCTCACGATACTGCTGCCCAAGGGCGCGGTAATCCCGAAGGCAGGCGATGCCGTGACGGTGGCTTGGTCCGCGGATGATCTGCATGTGATGGACCGCACATGAGCGACAGCGCACTCATCAACCGCCGGGGCGGCGCGCTGGCCCAGCTTTCAGATACGCTGTGGCGCAGGCCGGGGCTGCTGATCTTTCTGCTGATCCTGCCGCCCGCGCTGTGGCTGGGGATCATCTATCTGGGATCGCTGTTCGCCCTGCTGGCGCAAAGCTTTTTCTCGATCGACGAATTCACCGGGATCATCCAGTATGAATTCACCTTGAAAACATATGCCGAACTGTTTCGCCCGTCGAATTTCGACATCATCATCCGCACAGTGGTAATGGCCGCCGCAGTGACAATCGGGGCGGCGGTCATCGGCTTTCCCGTGGCCTATTACGCCGCCCGCTATGCCCGCGGCAAATGGAAGGCGATCTTTTATCTGGGTGTGATGATGCCGCTCTGGTCCAGCTATCTGGTCAAGGTCTATTCCTGGAAGCTGATCCTTGCCAAGGAAGGCATCCTGAACTGGCTGTTCGAAACCCTGCACCTCGGCGGGCTGCTGAACGCCTATCTGGCGATCCCGGTCATCGGGGGCAATTCCCTTTCGGTCAGTGCGACCGGCACGTTTCTGGTGTTCCTCTATGTCTGGATCCCCTTCATGATCCTTCCTATTCAGGCCTCGCTTGAACGGGTGCCACATACCATGATCGAGGCGTCCGGCGACCTGGGCGCGCGCCCGGCACAGACCTTTCGCCACGTGCTGTTACCACTCGCCCTGCCCGGGGTGATCGCCGGGTCGATCTTTACGTTTTCGCTGACGCTGGGTGACTACATCATTCCACAGATCGTCGGGTCGTCCCGCCGTTTCATCGGTCAGGCGGTCTATGCCTATCAGGGCACGGCCGGAAACATCCCGCTGGCCGCCGCCTTTGCGGTTGTGCCGATCCTTTTGATGGCCGTTTATCTCTGGGTCGCAAAACGTCAGGGGGCGTTTGATGCACTCTGACCGCGCGCCTCTTGGCCTCAAGATCGCAGCCGGGTTCGGCCTTGCCTTCATGCACCTGCCGATCCTGCTGATCTTTGTCTATGCCTTCACGACCGAGGATAAATCCTACCAATGGCCGCCCCCTGGCTTCACCCTCAAATGGTTCGCCGTGACCTGGGCGCGCCCCGATGTCTGGGAGGCACTTGGCCTGTCGCTGCAAGTCGCCAGCATTTCCACCATCATCGCGCTGGTGCTGGGCACGCTTTGCGCCGCTGCGGTCAGCCGCACACGGTTTTTCGGACGCGAGGCGATTTCCCTGCTGGTGATCCTGCCAATCGCCCTGCCCGGGATCATCACGGGTATCGCCCTGCGGTCCGCGTTCAACCTCGCGGATATCCCGTTCAGTTTCTGGACCATCGTTCTGGGGCACGCGACCTTTTGCGTCGTGGTGGTCTACAACAATGCGGTGGCGCGGTTCCGGCGGGTGTCGGGCAGTCTGGTCGAGGCCTCTATGGATCTGGGCGCGAACAGTTTCCAGACATTTCGGTATATCATTCTGCCCAATATCTCGACCGCGCTGCTGGCGGGCGGAATGCTGGCCTTTGCCCTGTCGTTCGACGAGGTCATCGTAACCACCTTTACCGCCGGACAACAGCAAACCCTGCCGATCTGGATGCTCGAGGAACTTGTCCGCCCGCGCGAACGCCCCGTGACCAATGTCGTCGCCATGGTCGTCGTGCTGGTCACATTCCTGCCGGTCCTTGCCGCCTACACCCTGACACGGGGCACCGACACGGTAGCCGGTCAGGGGAAATAACCTGTGCAAATAACCAACTGGGAGAGTCTTGATGGAAACCAATATGCTGATCGGCGCGTCTTTTGAGGCTGGCACCGACACCGAAGAAACCGTTCTGAACCCGCGCACGGGCGAACTGATCCTGAAACTGCCAGAGGCGAACACCGGCCAGATCGACCGCGCGGTCGCGGCTGCACGGGCCGCTTTTGCGGGATGGTCACGCACCACGCCCGCAGAACGGTCGATCAAGCTGCTGGCAATTGCCGATGTGATCGAGGCCAACCTCGAAGAGCTTGCCCAGCTTGAGGCGCTGAACTGCGGCAAGCCGATCGATGCGGTGCGCAATGACGAAATCCCTGCCGTGGCAGATTGCTTCCGCTACTTCGCGGGGGCCGTGCGCAACATGCATACCTCTGCGGCGGGGGAATACATGGCCGGGCATACTTCGATGGTGCGCCGCGATCCGATCGGGGTCGTGGCATCCATCGCGCCGTGGAACTATCCGTTGATGATGATGGCCTGGAAACTGGCACCGGCACTGGCCGGGGGCAACACGGTGGTGCTGAAACCCTCCGAACAGACCCCGCTGACGGCCATGAAACTTGCCCGGCTGATGGCCGATATCCTGCCCGAAGGCGTGGTGAACGTCGTCGTCGGTCAGGGTGCCAGTGTCGGCAACACCCTGATCAGCCACCCCGATGTGGATATGGTTTCGATCACCGGCGATGTGGCGACGGGCAAAAAGGTACTGCAGGCCGCGTCTAAAACGGTCAAGCGGACGCATCTGGAACTGGGCGGAAAGGCACCGGTGATCGTGTTCGACGATGCCGATCTGGGCCGCGTCGTCGAAGGTTTGAAGGCCTTTGGCTATTACAACGCCGGTCAGGACTGCACCGCCGCCTGCCGGATCTATGCCGGTCCGAAGATCTATGAAAAACTGGTGGCAGAACTGTCCTCTGCCGTGTCCGACATCGTCTATGACAATGCCGATGACACGCTGAACGAAATCCCACCGCTGATTTCCCTGCGCCAGCGTGACCGCGTTGCCAGCTTTGTGGAACGCACCCGTGAACACAAGCATATGGAAATCACCACGGGCGGTAATCTGCACGGCGGGAACGGATTCTACTATCAGCCCACGGTCATCGCGGGCGCGCTGCAATCGGATGAAATCGTGCAACGCGAAGTCTTTGGCCCCGTCGTGTCGGTCACACGCTTTACCGACACCGAAGAGGCCGTCACATGGGCCAATGACAGCGATTATGGTCTGGCGTCGTCGATCTGGACGCAGGATGTTGGCCGGGCGTTGGATGTGTCGGGTCGTATGCGTTACGGCTGCACATGGGTGAACACGCATTTCATGCTGGTCAACGAAATGCCCCACGGCGGGATGAAACAGTCCGGCTATGGCAAGGACATGTCGATGTACGCGCTGGAGGACTACACCGCCGTCCGCCACGTGATGATCGCCCACTGATCCCCGGAAATAACTGCGCCAGCCCGAACAACCCGGGCTGGCGCAGATCCATCGGTAAAGTGGCCGCCCATCGGGGCGGCCACTGCTGTGTGAGGGATATCAGAAGTGCGAAGTGATCGAGACGCTGATTTCCCGACCTGAGCCGTAGGAGCAGACATAGGCCGTCTGACACCCGGTCACATAGCGCTCATCGGCAAGGTTCGTGACGCTCAGATTGCCTTCCATCCCGTTGCGGAATTCGTAGCTGGCGGCCAGATCATAGATCGTGGAGCTGGGCACCCTCAGCGTGTTGGCCGCATCGGCATAGCTTTCGCCACGATGACGGGCACCCAGACCCAGCGACAGACCGTCCAGTTCGCCCGCAAACGCATAGTTCGCAAAAAGCGAAATTTCCTTGCCCGGGTTCATCGTCGGTGCATTGCCAATCAGGGCTTCGTTGCTGTCTTTCGTCACTTCCACATCCAGGAAGGTCGCGGCACCCTTCATGCTCAGGCCATTGCCAAAGTCATACTGGCCCTCAACTTCAAACCCGCGCGAACGGACTTCGCCCAGCTGCGCGAATGTCGGCCATGCACCGGTCAGAACGTTTTCCTGTCTGATCTGGAACGCTGCCGCAGCAAGAGAGAAATTGCTGCCCTGCGGTGCCCATTTGACGCCCAGTTCAACCTGGTGCCCGGTTTCCGGCTCTGTCACGCCACTGGACGGAGACGTGATCAGCGGGTTGAAGAAGCTCGAGAAAGAGGCATAGGGCGTCATCCCGCCCGCAGTCTCATACGCCACTGCAACACGATAAGAGGTCTCGCTGTCGTCACGCGCAAACGCGCCCGAACCGTCCTGTTCCGTCCAGACAAGATCGTGGCGCAGGTTCGCGGTGGCGATCCAGCCGCCGCCAAAGCGCATCTGGTCCTGAAAATACAGACCAATCTGCTTTTGTGTGGTGATCGCATCCTGATAGGGCGCGTCCAGAACCGGGGTGCCGGGATTGGACGGGTTCACAACCGAATTGGTCCCAAACCCCGAGGCCTGCGTTTCATCCACCCAGTAGTACCGCGCGTCCAGCCCGAACAGCAGGTCATGCGAAACTGCGCCGCTGTCCACGGTGCCATATAGCCGCAAATCGGTCTGTGCGGTGCGCACCAGCGTGTCATGTTCAAACGCGACCAAGCTCAGCGTGCCGTCGGCATCTACCGGCGTGGTCGAATATCCCGTGTAGCCGTAGGGATAATAAAAGCTTTCCTCTACATGGGCGACGCCGAGGCGACCGATGCCGGTAAAGGTAAAACCATTCGCCAATTCGCGTTCTACGATCGCGCTGACAGACGCCTGCTTGCGCGAATAGCTGTCCCAGTCAGAGTCGGAAAAGTTGGCATCGGGGTCGATATAGCCGAACTCGGACGTCGACTTTACCGTGCCATAATAGGGCAGGAAGGTGCTGCCGTTGTGCTGTTCGTCGGCGTAATGGATGTTGGCCAACAGGGTAACGTCGGTGCCGCCATCGGTTGAGAACTTGAAGGACGGCGCCAGCGTACCGCGTACGCCGTGGTTCATGTCGTCGTATTTGTCGCCGGCTTCGATCCGCCCGGTCACACGGTAGGACCGGCCTTCGCCAAGGTCGTCGCCGTAGTCCAGTTCGACCCAGCCGCCGGTGGCATCATTCAGACCGACCGTCAGTTCACGAACCTCACCACCGGGACGTTTGGAAACGTAATTGACGATACCCCCGGGGTTCGATCCGCCGTAAAGGGACGAAGACGGCCCGCGCAACACTTCGATCCGGCCAAGCGTGTAGGGATCAATAAAGAACGACCCGAAGGCAAAGGCCAGGTTCTGCGCATTGTCGAGGTAGATCCCGGTCTGGTCCGCCTGAAAACCACGGATCCGCAGCCAGTCGTAATCGTTGTCATCGCCGAAAACATCGGACGACACACCGGCGGTATAGCGCAGCGCCTCGCTCACCCGGTCGGATTTGAAACGGTCGATATCCTCGCGCCCCAGTACGGATACGGATTGCGGGATTTCGCTGACCAGCAGCGGCACTTTGGAACCGGTCACCGTGGGCGGGTTCGGATCGCCGTTCACCGGGCCGGTGGCGTCTTCCTGATACTGCAGAACGATCGCTTCCAGTTCGAAGGGTTCGTCATTCGTCTGCGCCATCGCGCAAGGGGCTACAGACATCAGCAGAATGCCTGTCAGTGTCAGTTTTCCGATCGCGGCGGAATTGTAAGTTGTTTTCATTGGGGCGTCCTTAGAAGGCACCGCCGGGCATAGCCAGCAGAGGGAGAGAATCCAATGACTGATAGATTTCGTCAGGTATGAATGTCTTGTAAAATTGAACCAAATTGATCGGAATCTTGTTGTTTTATCCAAGAGCCGGGCGCAAGACCGGTCGCGGCTTTGAACATCCGGTTGAAATGCGCCTGATCGGAAAAGCCAGTGGCACTCGCCACTTCCACAAAGGGCATGCCCTGTTGCAGCAGATTCTTTGCATGGCCGATCTTCATTTCCATCACCCACTGATAGGGGGATTGTCCTGAAGTTTCGCGGAAGATCCGGGTAAAGTTGGTACGTGACATGCCTGTAACCGTGGCCAGATCACCAACGGAAATGCGGTGCTCCATATTGCGCCGCACGTAAAGGCCAAGCTGTTTCAGACGTGTTTCATGTGGGTCATCCGACTGGTCGGCGGAACCGGCCTGATGAAATAGCTCAAGGATCAGCGTCTCGGCCAGCCGTTCAATATGCGCCCTGGACCTGCGCGGGTGCTGCGCCTCTTCGACCAGCAGGTTGGTCAGCCCCGCCAGATCATCCCACTCGGTCAGAAAGATCGGCTTATCCAGCGGGGTGTTCGGCCCGATCAGCGCCTGTAGCCTGCGGTGGGACAGGTGCAGATCCAGATGGCGCAATTCGCCCGGTTGCTCGACCCTGCCCCAGACCTCCATCCCACCGGGGATATAGCAGCACGCGCAGGCCAGCGGCGCCGCGGCCTTATCCGCAGTCAGGCCCAGACGGCGGTCGTCCAGAACAAAGACCAGACGGGGGTGCATCGAAACATAATGGCCCCCGGCCCGCGCCCGGCCACGGACACGCCAGTAATCAATCGTCATCTGGTCAAACGCCAGACAGCGCACATCGCAAAGCGGCTCAAACCCCCTTACAGACGTAAACATCCTTGGATGAAATGACATGGAAACGCCCTCTGGTCCAATTGGCTGGGCGATCTCGCTGGCTGCCGCTTGTTGGCCCGGCCCGGACGTTTTGTCAACGACATGCCCCGAATTCCCGGCTATTTTGCGGCCTCACCGGATCCAATATGCCGAAAAATATGACCGGTCGGCGGGTTGACCCAGCGTTTCGCGAAAATGGCTTTTGGCCCGACGCGCCACATCCCTTTCGGCGGCGACCCAGACAAACCCATTGCCACCCGCCCCGGGCAGGTCGGCGTCGCTCAGATGATCCCACAGCGTTTCACCCCGGTCTCGCAGGACCCAGGTGATCGAAACCCCCTCTGGTGCCGGAATCAGGGAAACCGAGGTTTCGTCAGCAACCTCGATAATGGCCCTGCCCCGGCGTGTGGGATCGGACTGGCCCAGAATACGGGAAATAGCGGGCAAAGCCGTTTCATCCCCTGCGATCAGCAGGTCATCACCAACGGGCATATCGCCGCCCCCCGGCCCCATGATGCCGACAGCTGCGCCGGGGCGCGCCGTTCTGGCCCAATCGGTTGTCCGTCCGCCGTCATGTTCAAAGACGTCAAAGGTGAACCGCCCTGCCACAGGATCCAAATCGACAAAGGTATAGACGGCACGATGCAGGCAATCGTCACCGGCGGGCCAGACGGTCCGTCCATTTCCATTGATCCGTGGCCAGACCGGCGCGCGACCGTCAGGTGCCAGCAGCAGCGAAAAATGCATGCCCGGCCCCGCTGCCAGCGCCGCCGTCCCTGCGCAGTCCAGTTCCACCCGCAGAAACCGTGGCCCTAGCTGCCGAACCGTCACCACTTCGGCACCATAAAAGTTCGGCGGTGCCCCGGTTCGGGCGATATCACCGCTCCAACGCAGATGCTGCGAAATCCCGGGCTGCACACGGTCGATCATGTACAAAAGGTTTTCGCGCGCCTGATGCAGCGCGACATCATCCCTCGCGCAGAGAGTGACACAAAAGCCCGGCCCGTCGCAGTCTACCGTCGTTTGTGCCATCGGCAGCTCAACCATAACGCCAATATGCGTCACGGTCACGGGAAGGTCGAATTCCTGTAGATGCGCGACGCAACCGGCCAGAAATCCATCCGCGATGGGGCCATTAAATCGGGTCACAGAGGTTCTGGAAAACCGGCAAGACAGCTCGTTCATTTCACTTCTACCTCTTACAGGGGAATAACCATCGGTGATCCCGTGACCGGATCCGGCATGACCTGCGCCCGCAGGCCAAAGGCTTGCATCAGCCGATCAGGGTGCAGCACGTTCTGCGGGCTGCCTGTCGCCACAATGCCATCCGGGCCCAGCAGGACAAGGTGATCGGAAAACCGGGCAGCAAGGTTCAGGTCGTGCAACACCGAAATGACGGTCAGGCCGGTGTCACGGTTGCGCTGCCGCAACAGGGACAGCACCTCAAGCTGGTGCACAAGGTCCAGATAGGTCGTCGGTTCGTCCAGCAGCAAAAGCGGTGTGCGCTGCGCCAGCACCAGTGCGATCCATGCCCTTTGCCGCTGCCCGCCGGACAGTTCCTGTAGCGGTCGATCTGCCAGATCGCTCAGCCCCACAGCCGCCAGCGCGTCCGCGCAGGCATCGGCATCTTCGTCGTTCCACGGTGCAAGGAAACCGCGCCAGGGGGTCCTGCCCCGCTTGACCAGATCACCGACGGTGATCCCGTCCGGCGCCAGAGGCGACTGCGGCAGGATCGCCATTTCCCGGGCAAGCCCACGGCTCGGCAGCGCATGAATATCGCGCCCGTCCAGTGTCACCCGCCCGCCACGCGGTTTGATAAGCCGGGCCAACGCCCGCAGCAGGGTGGATTTGCCACAGCCGTTCGGGCCAAGGATGGTTGTCATCCCGCCACGCGGCAGGTCAAGATCCAGCGCCTCGATTATGGCGCGGTCCCGGTAACCCAGCGTCAGCGCTTCGGCCCTCAGGCTCATAGCTCTCCCCTTTCCATTTCGCGTGACAGCCGCCACAGCAGATATGGCGCGCCGATCAGGCCGGTCATCACGCCAACCGGCAGTTGAATGCCGGGTACGGCGGCGCGGGCTGCCAGATCGCCCAGCACGGTGATCAGCGCACCCGCAGCGGCGGCGGCGGCAAGCCGTCCCCCCAGTGTCCTTGCCCCGGTGAAACGCGAACTGAACGGCCCCGCCATCAGCGCCACAAAGGGGATCGGCCCCGCCACAGCAACCCCGACAGCCGCCAAAAGCACACCCGTCCCCGCCAGCCCCCAACGCGCACGTTCCACATTCAGCCCCAGCCCGGCGGCAAGGTCCGCACCCAGCTCCAGCACCGTCAGCGACTGAACCTGCCCCAGCGTCAAAAGCCCAAGGATCACCCCCAGCCCCCAGACCTGCGCCACATGGCCCCAGTCCCGCGCGGCAAGCGACCCGGTCATCCAGCGCTGCGCCTCGCCCGCCGCGACAGTTGGCAGAAATGTCATCAGGAACGTGGTCAGCGCGGACGCGGCAAAACCGACGCCAAGCCCGACAAGGATCAGCGTCAAAGGCGGCGTCGCCGCATCGCGCCGCCACGAAAACAGCGCCACCAGAACGGCCGCCACCAACCCACCCAGTGACGCGACCAGCGGCATCGGCAGTGCCAGTCCCATTGCGATGGCGGCCACCACGGCCAGCCCCGCCCCGGCGGTAAAGCCCATGATATCAGGCGCGGCCAACGGGTTTCGAAACAGCGTCTGAAAGATCGCGCCGGACAGGCCCAGAACCGCGCCCGCCCCCACGGCGGTGGCGACGCGCGGCCCGCGGATCGTGCCCAGTAGCAGCGCCCCGGGGCCTTCACCGGTGATCAGTCCCTGCCACAGATCCGCCACGCCGATATCGACCTGCCCGACCATCAGGGCCACAAGGATCGATGCGATCAGCATCAGGGACAGGAAAATGCCGCGTCTCATGTCGTCGCCCCCGGGCGCAGACTGCGGGCGATCCAGATGAACACCGGCGCCCCCAGCAGCGCGACCATGATGCCCGCGCGCACTTCGGCAGGGGCCAGGATCAGACGGCCCAGCGTGTCCGCCAGCAGTAGCAGACCGCCGCCCAGAATGGCCGAGGCCAGCAGTTCCGCCCTTAGCGAATGACCGGCCACGCGGCGCGCAACTGGCGGCACCATAAGACCCAGGAACGCGATCGGACCGGCCACCGCCACCGCCGCCCCGGTGGTCAGCGTCACAGCGACCAGCGTCGCGGCCTGCACAAGCCCGGGCCGGGTACCCAGCCCGCGCGCCAGCGCCGATCCCAGCGACAGCGCCTCTAGCCGCAGGGCCAGCGCCCATGCCATCCCCCCGCCGATCGCGGCCGCAATGGCCATTTCAAACAGCGGCCTCGCGGCGGCCTGCGACAGCGACCCGGCAACCCAGAACCGCAGGATATCCAGCGAATCCTGCCGGATCAGGGCGACCGCCGTCACCAGCGACAGCAACAGCGCGTTCAGCGCGGCACCGGCCAACGTCAGCCGCACCGGCCCGGCATCGCCGCGCAGACCGCCCCCCAGCGCAAAGACCGCCGCAGACGCCGCCGCAGCCCCCGGAAAGGCCAGCATGGCAATCGTGGACTGATCCGCCCGCCCCAAAAGCGTCGTGCCCAGTATAAGGGCAAAGGCAGCCCCCGCGTTGACCCCCAGCAGACCGGGGTCAGCCAGCGGATTGCGGGTCAGCGCCTGCATCATGCTGCCCGCCATGCCAAGCGCACCGCCTGCAATCAGGGCCGCCAGAAGACGCGGCAGACGGATCGACATCAACGTCACATGGGCGGGATCATACGGATCAAACGCTGTGATGGCCGTGACATAGTCGGCCAACGTCAGATCGCGCACGCCCACGGTCAGCGACAGGCCCATCACCAGAACCAGCAGCGAAACAAGCCCCGCCCACTTCATGGTGCAAGCCCCGCCGTGACAGCGGAGGCAACCGGCGTGTGCGGATCACCGTCCAGCGCCGCCGCGATGTCATCCTCAAGCTGTTCCAGCGCATAGGGCAGCGACAACACGCTTCCGAATGATAGCGCCCCGGCGACCAGCGACCCGGCAAAAACCTCGCGCCCGGCACGATGCGCGACCAGCGTGCGCCGCATGGCAAGGTTCACGATATCGGGCACCTGATCATAGGCCGACACCCAGACCAAAAGGTCCGCATCAAGCGGCGAAAGATCCTCGGGCGACAGGGTGGTGTAAAAACCGTTTGAGGCGCCAGCGCGGGCCAATCCCTCAGTCGGGCGGAAACCCAGTTCAGACAGAAACTGCGCCCGGTTGTCGCTCTGCAGGAACGCACCGGTTTCGCCTCCGCTCTGCCAGGCGGCGGCGGCCGTGCGCCCGCCCCAGTCGGGATGACGGGCGCGCAGGCCTGCAAACGTATCACCAACCTCGGCGATCAGCGTTTCGGCCAGTTCGGATTTGCCCACCGCCTGACCGATGCGTCGGGTGGTGTCCTGCCATGGGCTGCCATAGGTCGAGTATTCCGGACTTTGCATCAGAACCGGCGCGATCCGGGACAGCAGTTCATATTCGGCCTGCGATATACCCGATCCGATGGCAACGATCAGGTCGGGGGCCAGCCCTGCCACGGTTTCCATCGACACTTCGCCGGTGATCAGCACGGGTGCCGCTGATCCCAGATGACCCTGCGCCCAAGGCCAGACACCATGGGGAAAATCGCCAAACCAGTACCGGATGCCAACGGGCACGACCCCCAGCGCCAGCAGCGGGTCCTGTGTGCTGTACCCGATCGAAACCACCCGACGCGCCGGTCCGCTCAGCACGGTTTCGCCATAAGGATGCACAAATCGCAGCCCTGCCCCCGCCAGCAATGGCGGTGCCGCCAGCGTGGCACATGCGCTGCCTAAAAAGGTGCGGCGGGTCATCGGGGCGTTGTTCATCGGGGTAGGCGCCATCCAGAAGTATTGGTCCGTGATCCCGCACGCCGCCTGCTCGGCACTGGCGGTCGGCCAACACGTCATGAAGAAGAGATTTCCGGTGGCGAATTTGACCGACGAGGGAACCCACGGTCAAATATGGCTGCCTTATCTGCGGCTAGATAGTGGAAAGCCCCCCAGAAAACAAGCGCCGACAAATCGCGTATCGCCACGCGGAACAGGCCGTGCCACACGCGGTTTTCACGCTATCAGACCAGCCTGTCCTTGATGTCGCGTTCCGGCGCGGTCACCCTGCCTACGTCTACGCCTTGCGCAGCAGATAGATGTCCATGATCCAGCCATGTTCGGCACGGGCAGCCAGACGCGTGGCGATGATCCGGTCTGACACCCCGGCCAGATCCCCATGATGCAGAATCTGCTCTGGCATACCCAGAAAGGCCCCCCACCAGATCGTCATGCCCGTTGGGTCAAGGTTTTGAAAACTACACTCACCGTCCAGCATCACCACAACCGTTTCCGCCCCGGCAGGCCAGCCGTGATCCCGCAAGCGGCGGCCAGTGGTGATTTCGACCGCACCGTTGACCGTATTCAGCGGGATGGCATGTGCCGCGGTCAGCGCCTGAATGGCCGTGATGCCCGGCACCACGCGGACAGCCGGACGCGGATCAAGGCGCGCGGCAATGCGGATGGTGCTGTCATACAGCGACGGATCGCCCCAAACCAGCAGTGCCACCGGCCCGGCTTGGGCTGCTCCGTCCAACGCAGCCTGCCACCGCCGCGCAATTTCGTCATGCCAGGCCTCGACCCGTTCAAGATAGGGCAACTCCGGATCGCGCACCGGATAGTCAAACCCTATGACACGCGCCGTCGTGCCGCTGGCGGTGATAATGCGGTGGCGCAGCTCGGCCAGATCGTCCTTGCCTGTGCCCTTCTGCGGCACAAGGATGACAGCCGCCTCGCGCAGCGCCTGCATCCCTTCGCAGGTGACATGGGCGGGGCTGCCCGTCCCGATTCCGATCAGCCACAGGTCCTGAATCATGTCGTTATTCCACAAAAAATCCGGGCCCATCGCTGGACCCGGAGTGATTGAACGGCACCAGATCAGGCGGCGTTATACAGCCGTTGGGTGAACAGCCCGCGCAGACCACCATCGCGCAGCGTCTTGGCACCGGCCAGAACTGCCAGATCGGCAATCGGCTCGATCAGGACGACCATCATGTAGGCCGCACCAAAGGTTCCGACGGCGCTGAGGTTGGCCGCGCCAAAACCCTGACCGTAGAAAGCCCAGAACGCGACCCATGCAACCACGCCACCCTGATAAGCGGCGGACATCTTCAAAACGTCACTGTAGGCCAGATCCACATAGGCACGATCCTGCGGGATGACGCGGCGGGCCAGTGCGTCAATTGCGAACAGCGGCACCAGCAGCGTGGTCACGTTGACAAAGAACATCGGCAGATCGGTCGGGGAAAAGAACATCCCCTGCACCAGCAGACCCAGCGCCAGCCCGATCGAAGACGGCGCAGCCCCCAGCAGCAGAAACAGCGTCGTGCCAAGGATCAGGTGCACCTCGGAGATACCGACGGCGAAATGCGGCAGAAGCTCGAAAAAGACGAAGACGCCGACAGTTGCCAGCACGGTGCGCGCTGCAAAGGCGGCGATGTTGCTGCGTGCCAGATCAGCAGTGATCAGTTTGACAGAATAGGCAGCCGCCGCAGCAGCAGTGCCATAGGCGAACACCATTTTTGCGCCGTCAACGACACCCGGTTCGATATGCATGGTTCAGGTCCTTTGTGTTTCCGCCCCTCCGGCGGATATGGAAATAGTAAAGGCTTGCGCCTTGCGTGGTACGGCAGGTCTCCTGACTTGCGGGTCGCTGCGCGCCGGACCTTCCCAGCCGTTTGGCCAGTGGTTCAACCTTTGCGCTCGCCGCTTACAGTTGCGGGGGCAGTCCGGGGATTTCACCCGGTTCCCTTTTAAATCACACGATGTGACACCGTGCGCTGACACTACGGCAGTTCCCCCCGTGTCGCAAAGGCAAAAACGCTCAGGCATCGGCAAGGGGGCCATATAGGATCAGCGCCGGCGCATCGCCGATCTCGCGGCTCAAAAGTGCGGCAAGTTCGGCAATGGTCGTGCGTGTCAGCCGCTGGTCGGGGCCACTGACACCTTCGGCAAGGAGGGCGGGGGTATCGGCGGGCAGGCCATGCGTCCGCAGCACATCGTAAAGCTTGGGAAAGGTGCGTTTGCCCATGAACACAACGGTCGATGCCGTGGGATCGGCCAGCGCGGGCAGGTTCATGTCCTCGGGCAGCTGGCCGCTCACGTCATGGCCGGTGACGAACTGCACACGCCGCGCAGTCAGACGCCGGGTCAGCGGAATACCGGCAGCCGCCGCCGCAGCAATCGCCGAAGGCACGCCGGGAATGATCTCATAGGGAATGCTCGCCTCGCGCAGCGCAATCAGCTCTTCCTCCAACCGGCCGAACAACCCGCCATCGCCGGATTTCAGCCGCACCACACGCTGGTCGATCCGGGCATATTCGACCAGCAGGCGGCTCACATGATCCTGACGCGGCGACGCGCGCCCTGCCCGTTTGCCCACGCCCACCAGATCGGCACCGGGCCGCGCATGCCCCAGAATCGGCCCCGATGACAGATCATCAAACAGCACCGCATCGGCACGCTTCAGCCGGTCCACCGCCTTGAGCGTCAAAAGCTCGGGATCGCCCGGACCGGACCCGACAAAGCTGACAAAGCCGGTCATGCGCCCTCATCCGCCGTGATCAGGTGAAAGAATGTCCCCGAAACATGGCCACGACAGGATCCGGTTTCCGCCACCGGATTGCCGTCGGCATCCCCGACACTGGCCAGCGGCGCGTCGGGCTGTTCCAGAATGGTGGAATAGTGGAATTCATGCCCCCGCAGCCGCGCCCCCGGCGCATGCCCCGGCAAGGCCGAGTGCAACCGCGCCTGACGATATCCCAGATGCAGCTTGCGTGTCTCATAACTGGTGACCAGCCCCAGCAGCCCCACCATCGCATGACGCTGACCCTGCTTGTCGATCAGCGCCTGACCCAGTGTCATATATCCCCCGCATTCGCCGTGCACGGGTCGCGTGCGGGCATGTTCGCGCAGCCCGTCGGCAAAAGTTTGCGCCGCGGCCAGCCGTCCAGCATGCAATTCGGGATAGCCGCCGGGCAGCCAGACCAGATCGGCACTGCTGTCCGGTGCCTCATCCGCAAGCGGCGAAAACGGCAGCACCTCGGCACCCGCCGCATGCCAGCCTTCGACAAGATGCGGATAGGTAAAGGAAAACGCCGCATCCTGCGCCAGCGCGATCCGCTGCGCCGGGGGTTTGGGCAATGCGCCACCCTTTCCGGCCGCTTTGCCACGCGCCGCTGCCTTGATCGCCTCCAGATCCACATGCGCGCGCAGGAAATCCGCATAACCTGCAATGGCCGCGTCCAGATAGGGATGCTCGACCGCCTGAATGAGGCCCAGATGCCGTTCGGGCAATGTCAGATCACCGCGCCGTGGCAGCGCCCCCAGCACAGTCAGCCCCACCTTTTCCATGCCCAGCCGCGTCAGCCGTTCGTGCCGGGGCGATGCCACGCGGTTCAGGATCACACCCGCAAAGGGCAGATCGGGGTTATACATCCGAAACCCCAGCGCCGCCGCCGCCGCCGATTGCGCCTGCCCGCTGACATCAACCACCAGAACCACCGGCCAGCCCATCAGCGCGGCTGTCTCGGCGCTGCTGCCGAAACCGCTTTGCCCGCGCGTCGCAACCCCGTCGTACAGGCCCATCGACCCTTCGGCGATGCAGATTTCGGCGCCCGCCGCCTGCCCCGCGATGGCACCGAGCAACCCATCCCCCATGGCCCAGGTATCAAGGTTGAAGGACGCGCGCCCGCTGGCCGCCCGGTGAAACGCCGGATCGATGTAATCCGGCCCTGATTTGAAGGCTTGCACCCGCATCCCGTCATCGCTGAGCGCGCGCAAAAGCCCCAGCATCACCGTCGTCTTGCCAGTGCCCGACGACGGCGCCGAAATCATGATCCCCCGTGCGTCATTCCCCCGTGCACCTGTCCCCTGCCCGTCAATCATCGCCATGACTCCAATCGGCCCAGGGGCTGTCAGCATGCAACGGACGGTAGCGCCTGTCGTAATCCTTTGAATACAGGCAGCTTTCCGTGAACCCCTCGCCGCCCAGCGCAGGCCCGACCAGAATCAGCGCGGTGCGCGTGATACCTTCACCAACGCGACCGGCTATATCGGCCAGCGTGCCGCGCACGATCCGTTCGTCCGGCCAACTGGCGCGATAGACCACCGCAACCGGGCATTCCGCGCCATAGGCCGGGATCAGGCTTTCGGTCACATGGTCCAGATTCTGGATCGACAGGTGGATGGCCAGTGTCGCGCCCGTAGCGGCGAAATTTATCAGCGTCTCGCCCTCGGGCATCGAGGACGCCCGCCCCGGCGTCCGCGTCAGCACAACCGACTGCGCCAGCCCCGGCAGAGTCAGTTCGGCCCCCAGCGACGCGGCAGCGGCGGCAAACGACGGAACTCCGGGTGTCACGCTGACCGGAATGTCCAGCGCGCGAAGGCGGCGCATCTGTTCACCCATGGCGGACCAGACCGACAAATCACCGGAATGCAGCCGCGCCACATCCTGCCCTGCCGCATTGGCACGCTGCATTTCTGCGATGATGGCGTCCAGATCCATCGCGGCGGTGTTGACGATGCGCGCGTCCCCGGGACAATGGCTCAGAATCTCTTCGGGCACCAGCGACCCGGCATATAGACATACCGGACAGGCGGCGATCAGGTCGCGCCCCCGCAGCGTCAGCAGATCCGGCGCGCCGGGGCCTGCGCCGATAAAGTGAATGGTCATCTGGGTCTTCCTTCTGCAAGGGCGCAGGTCGCCATGCGATCATGTGAAATTATTCGCGCGCCGATCAGCCGGGCACCCGGCCCCGCCGCCGCCAGCGCCGCCGCTTCGGCCACGCTGCCGGTGCCATAGGCGGTTTCGGATGCCTCTGACTGGGTTACGGTCACTTGCGCGCGCAGTTGGTCGACCGACACGACACGGATGGCAAAGCCCAGCTCGACCGCCAGCGCCAGCAATCCCACGCTTTTTTCCTTGCCTGCCGCCGTCGCGAACAAATCCGGCTGCCTGCCCTCGCAGGCCAGTTCCAACGCGGCGCGCAGGCTGTCCATCCCCGCCGCCTCGCGAAATCCAAACCCCGCGACGATCATAGCGTGACGCTCCACTGCACCACCGGATAGCTGGCCTTCCAGCCGCGCCGGGTGCCCAGCGGCGCCGATTGCGCCAGCTCGATGCGCAGAAGGTCGCCACCAATGCGCTGTTGCGCGGCGCTCAGCATTGCTTCGCTTTCCAGCGTCACAGCATTGGCAACGATCCGCGTGCCCGCAGGCAGCTTCGCCTCCAACCAATGCAACAGCTCGGCCGTCAGCCCACCACCGACAAACACCACATCCGGCGGGGCAAGGCCTGCCAAGGCCTCCGGTGCCATACCTTCCACCACCTTCAGACGATCCACACCCAGACGGGCCGCGTTCTGTGTGATCCGGCCGACACGATCAGCGCGCGGTTCGATCACCGTGGCGCTCAGGCTGGGATGGGCCAGCAGCCATTCGATCCCGATGGACCCCGACCCGCCACCAATATCCCAAAGATGTTCAAACAGGCGCGGGGCCAGCGCCGACAGGGTCAGCGCCCGCACCGGCCGTTTGGTCATCTGGCCATCACTTTCAAACCAGTCATCCGCGCGCCCGCTGGCCAGCGGCAAAACCGCGCCAGCCCCTTGAACCTCGACAGCCGCGCAAACCGGATGGGCAAAGTCCTTATCGAATAGATCAGACACGCTCACATCCACCCGCCGCTCCCTCGGGCCGCCTACCGCCTCAAACACGCTCAGCTGCGAGGCGTCAAAGCCCGCGCCCACCAGATAGGTCCCCAGATCCTGCACCGCCGCCCCATCGCGCAGCAGCACGATCATCCGCACCCCGCCCGCCAACGCCGGTCGCAACCGTTCCATAGGTGCGGCATGCAGGCCAAAACACTCCGTCCGCTCCAGCGGCCAGCCCATGCGCGCCGCAACCAGCGAAAAGGTCGACACCCCCGGCAGCGCAGCCCATTCGCCCGGCTCCAGATGCCGCGCGATGCTGCTGCCCGCCCCGAACCAGAACGGATCACCAGAGGCCAGCGCCACAACCCGCCGCCCCCGCAGCGCCAAAAGCCGCGCGATCCCGTCAGCGAAAGGCACCGGCCAGACGATCTGCTCGGCCTCAATCTCTGGCAACAGACCCAGATGCCGGGACGCGCCGATCACGAATTCTGCGCCCCTCAGCGCCGTCAGGCTTGCGCGCGACAACCCATCCGGCGCATCTTCGCCCACTCCAACGATGGTCAGCCACGGAAGCTCAGACATGATCCCCAACCTTCTCGTCCTGGGCGGCACGACCGAGGCAACTGCCCTGTGCCGCGCGCTCAGCGATGCGCATATCAACGCCACCATCTCTTTCGCGGGCCGGGTGGAACGGCCCGTTCGCCAACCCCTGCCCCAGCGCATCGGCGGCTTCGGCGGTGTCGCGGGGCTGGTCCAATACCTGCACACCCACGCCATCACCCATGTGGTCGACGCCACACACCCCTTTGCCGCGCAGATGAGCAGCAATGCCGCGCTCGCCTGCGCGCAAACCGGCACGCCGCTGATCGCGCTGACCCGTGCGCCGTGGCAGTCGCAGACCGGCGACAACTGGCAGCACGTTCCTGACATCGCGGGGGCCGTGGCCGCGCTGAACCAGCCCCCAAGTCGCATCATGCTGGCCGTGGGCCGTATGCATCTGGCAGACTTCGCGCCCAATCCGCAGCACTTCTATCTGCTGCGCCTGATTGATGCGCCGGACACCCCGCTGCCGTTTCCGGATCACGCCACCCTGCAGGATCGCGGCCCCTTTACCGTGGAAAACGATCTGCACCTGATGCGCCACCACCGCATCAAAACTGTCGTGTCCAAGAATGCCGGCGGCACCGGTGCCGCGGCCAAGATCACCGCCGCCCGCCAGCTGGGCCTGCCGGTGATCATGATCGACCGCCCCAGCCTGCCCCCGCGACCAGAGGCATATGCGATCCCCGACGTGATGGCATGGCTGGGTCATTCCGGCACCGATCTGGGCGTATAGACATAGGGCGCGCCATTGCGTTCGATCACCCGTGTGGCCGATGTCCCGACCAGCACCATCGTGCGCATGTCAGCCATTTCCGGGCGCGCATCGGGTAACGCCACAATGCGGATCACCTCTTCCGGCGTCGAAACCGCGCGGGCAAAGATCACCGGGCGCGCGTCATTGCAGGCCTCGTTCAGCACCTCCAGCACGCGGCCAAACCCGGCGGGCCGCGCCTTTGAGCGGGGATTGTAAAACGCCATTGCGAAATCCGCCTCAGCCGCCAGCCGCAAACGCTTTTCGATCAGCGCCCAGGGCTTGAGGTTATCGCTCAGGTTGATGGCGCAGAAATCATGCCCCAGCGGTGCCCCCACCCGCGCGGCGGCGGCTAGCATCGCGGTGATACCCGGCAGCACTTTGATCTCCAGATCGCGCCATGCCTTTGGCCCGGCCTCGACCGCTTCGAACACCGCCGACGCCATGGCAAACACGCCCGGATCCCCGGACGATACCACAACCACACGACGCCCATCGGCAGCCATCTCAAGCGCATGGCGCGCGCGGTCAATTTCGACCCGGTTGTCGCTGGGGTGCAGCGTCAGCCCCGGCCGCGCGGCAACCCGGTCCACATAGGGGCCATAACCGACAATCTCGGTCGCCTGTGCCAAAGCCGCCTGCACCTGCGGCGTCACAAGCCCCTCAGCCCCCGGCCCAAGGCCCGCAATAACCAGCGACCCGCTCATGGCCGCCGCCCATTGCCATGCACCAGCACGACCGAAAAATACGGCGGCATGTGCCCCTCGGCATCGGATAGTTTCTGCACCGTCTGCCCCTCCATGCTGGCATATTCCACCAACCATGCGGCATCGTATTTGCCCGCAGCCCGCAGGGCGCGGCGCACCTTGTCGATGTTGCGCCCGATCTTCATCACCACCAGCGCGTCAGCCGCCGCCATATGGCGCACCAGCTCGTCCTCTGGCAGGGTGGCCATAAGCACGCTCAAAACGTCATCGCCCCAGGTGATCGGCTGCCCCGATGCCGTCCATGCCGCCGACATGCCGGTTATGGCGGGCACGACCTGCACCGGCACGTCCTCCTTCAGCCGGGTATACAGATGCATGAACGAGCCATAGAAAAACGGGTCCCCCTCACACAGAACAACCACATCCTCACCAGCCTCGGCCAGCGCGCGCAGATGGGCGGCGCAACCGGCGTAGAATCCCGAAAGCGCCGCGTTGTAATCCGGGTGGCTTACCGGGATTTCCGTGGTCACGGGGTATTCCATGGCGAATTCCACGGCGTGGTCGGGCAGGATGCCGTCCACCGTCTTGCGCGCACGCCCGGTGGCACCCGCCTTGCGGAAATACGCCACATGGCGCGCGTTCGACAGCAGCCGATGGGCCCGCAGGCTCATCAGGTCAACGTCCCCGGGGCCAAGCCCGACGCCGTGGATCGTACCCGGAGTAACGGTCCCGCTCATTCCGCACGGCTCGCGATGGCGTTGATCGCGGCGACGGTGATCGCGCTGCCGCCCAGTCGCCCCTGAACAATGCAGCAGGGCACCGGCTGATCGGCCCACAGGGCATCCTTGCTTTCGCGCGCGCCAACGAACCCGACGGGGCAGCCAATTATGGCCGCCGGGCGCGGGCAATCAGGATCCTCCAGCATGTTGAGCAGATGAAACAGCGCCGTTGGCGCATTGCCGATCGCCACCAGCGCGCCGCCCAGATGCGGCCGCCAAAGCTCGAGCGCCGCCGCTGACCGGGTGTTGGACATCGCCTTGGCGCGGTCGGGCACCGACGCATCATGCAGGGTGCAGATCACCTGATTATCGGCGGGCAGACGGGTGCGGGTGACGCCCTCGCTGACCATGCGGGCATCGCACAGGATCGGCGCGCCAGCGATCAGCGCGGCCCGCGCGGCAGTGGCAAAATCCGGCGACATGCGCACATGCTGCTCCAACCCCACCATGCCCGAGGCATGCACCATGCGCACGGCAATCGGCTCTTCCTCCGGGGCAAAGCGGGCCAGATCGGCCTCTGCGCGGATCATCGCAAAGGATTGCGCATAGATCGCCGCGCCGTCGGTCTCATAAGTATAGCTCATAGGGGTATGGTCGCTCCGGACATAAGGTCATGGGCTGTCAGCCCGCAAATTTCGGGGGCATCCCCGGGGACACCGTTGCGTACAAGGTCATAGCCGCCGTCGCGCCCGACCAGCGTGACATCCGCCGAACGGTTGCGCGCGCAACCCTTGGCGCAGCCCGACACATGCAGCACCCCGGTGACACGCGGCGCAAGGCGGCGCGCCAGCGCGCGGGTTTCAACACTGGCCGAGGGGCAGAATGGCGCGCCCGGGCAGGCATCGACGCGCATCACCGGATCATCGGGTGCGGTCACAAAGACAGTACCGGTCGGCATCTGCCCGCCTTCCAAAAGCAACTTGCGCCAGGGCGTCACGCGGATAGCGGCAATACCTTGCGCGCGGATCAGATCCGCCAGCGCCGCCGCGTCAATCTGGCCAAAAGCGGCACCAACCAGCACGCCGGTATCGTATCCGCCGATCTGCGGCGGTGGCGCGGGCGGCAGCGGCGCGGCAGTGCACCACTGTGCTGGCAGGGGCGTCGCGGCAACAACCGCCGCCATGCGGCGACGTTCGGGCGTGATATGTTCAGCCAGCCAGCCCGCCATTTCGATCAACGCCGGGATCGCGGTCTGCTCTGACACCGCCAGCCCCACAGCTGCCCCATCGGCGCGCAGGATCAGGTCGGACACACCCCGTTCGATCCGAATATCGGCGCTGTCACCGCTCAGCAGCGGGCGCGCGCCGCAATCGACGGCATAACCAACCTTGGCGGGCAGATCGGGCAGGTTCGGAATTTCTTCCAACAGCGCCAGCGTCAGGCGGTGGGTCACATCGCCCGCCTGCCAGAACGGCGAAACCAGAATGTTGCGCCGCGCCTCTTGCGCGGGATCAATATCCAGCAGACCCAGATCACCAAGCCCGTCCAGAACCGCCCGGTGATCGCCCTCCGCCACGCCACGAATTTGCAGGTTGGCGCGATTGGTCAGGTCAAGATACCCATGCCCGAACCGCCCCGCGATGTCACAAAGGCCCAGCGCCGCGCGCGCATCCAGCCGCGCCAGACGCGGGCGGATACGCACCACCAGCCCGTCGGCGGCCATCATCGGGCGATAGGCCCCGGGGCACCACCCCTTGATCCGCCCCGCGCTCATGCCCCCACCGCCAGACCGGCCAGCACCGAATTGCGCCGCGTCTGCCACAGGCCCGCGTCCAGCAGCGCGGCGAACCGTGCCTGCATCGCGCGGTGCGCTTCGGGATTGGCATCCTGCAGGAAACCGTCGGTTTCCGGATCGCCCAGTGTCACCTCGTGATAAAGGTCAAACAGATGCGGCGGCACCACACCGGCCAGATGGGCAAAGCCCGCCATATGCTCCAGCGTCGCGGCGATCTCGGCGGCACCCCGGAAACCGTGGTGCTTCATCCCCGCGATCCAGCCGGGATTTGCGGCACGGGCGCGCACGACGCGGGCGATTTCCTCGCTCACCCCCCGGGCGCGGGGGCGCGCAGGGTCGGTATTGTCCAGATGATACAGCGCCGCCCTGCCCCCGGTCACGGCCTGAGCGGCGGCAAATCCCGCCTCATGGGCGGCGTAATCCCCGGCCAGCAGCAGATCCGTTTCGGGCAGGTCCTGCGGATGCACAAAAGCGTCGGCATGGGCCACACGCGCGCGGATGCCGGCCGCGTCCTTTTGCGCCGCCTCGCCATCCAGCGCCCATGAACTGGCATCAAGCCAGGCCTGCCCCGCCGCATCCCGCCCGGCCGCGCTGTAATCGTCCACATCCATGCCCAGACCGTACTGCCCCGGCGCCGGGCCATAGACCCGCGCCAGATCGCACCGCCCGGCATAGGGGTTCCAATCCAGCGCTTCGTCCCGGCCCGCCAGCGCCCGCACCGCCTGTGCAAACAGCGCCGACAGCGTCGGGAACACATCGCGGAACAGGCCCGACACCCGCAGCGTCACGTCAATGCGCGGGCGGTCCAGTTCCGCGATCGGAAGGACTTCGATCCCCGACACACGTTCCGATCCCGCATCCCAGACCGGCCGCACCCCCATCAGATGCAGCGCCATGGCGAATTCCTCGCCTGCCGTGCGCATCGTCGCCGACCCCCAAAGATCAACGATCAACCCACACGGCCAGTCGCCTTCGTCCTGCAGGTGGCGGCGCATCAGCTCATCCGCCAGCCGCACCCCTTGGGCATATGCCGCCCGGGTCGGCACGGCGCGCGGATCGGTGGTGAACAGGTTGCGCCCCGTCGGCAACACATCGCGCCGCCCGCGATAGGGTGACCCGGACGGCCCCGCCGCGATCCGCCGACCGGCCAGCGCATCCAGCAGCGCCTGCCGTTCCCCCGCGACCGATTGCGCGGTGGCAAAGGGCACGGTGCCGCGCGGCGCACGCCCCCAGACATGCAGGCCCTCGCCAAACTGGCTTTCCTTGATATCGCAGACAAAGCGGTCGATCCGCGTGATCGCCTCGGCACTGCAACTTGCCCTGTCCAGCCCCAGATCGCCCTCGACCCCCTGCGCCTGCGCCTCGGCACGGATGTCGCCTTGCAACCGGTCCCGGCGGCGCGGGTCAAGGCCATCAGCGTTGGAAAACTCGTCCAGCAGCGCCTCAAGCCGGGCCAGTCGTTCGGGCGTGCCGCTCTCGCGCAGCGGTGGCGGGATATGGCCCAGCGTGACGGCTCCGATACGCCGCTTGGCCTGCGCCGCCTCTCCGGGGTCATTGACGATAAAGGGATAAATGACGGGCAAGGCCCCGGTCAGCACCTCGGGCCAGCAGGTGTCTGACAGCGCCACGGATTTGCCGGGCAGCCATTCCAGCGTGCCATGCGCGCCGATATGCACCATCGCATCCGCGCGCCCCTGTAACCACAGATAGAACGCGACATAGGCATGGCGCGGGGTCCGCGAAAGGTCGTGATAGCTGTCTTCGCGGCCCTTGGATGTGGCGCGTTCGGGCTGCAGGGCGATCAGCACCTTGCCACGCTGGATCGCGGCAAAATGAAACGCCCCATCGCGGAAATCCGGGTCTTCTTCCGGCGCGCCCCAAGTCTGGATCAGCATCTCGCGCAGCGCGTCCGGCAGTCGGGTCAGCGCCGCAGTATACTCCGCCAACGGCCATGACATGCCGCGCTCCTGCAAGGCATCCAGCACCGGCCCGGCACCAACGTCATACCCTGCGCCGTTCAGATCGCTCAGGATCGCCTCGGTCGATTGCAGCGCATCCAGGCCGACGGCATGCCCCATGTTCCAATCCTTGCCGGGATAGGTCGACAGGATCAGTGCGACCCGCCGCTGACCCGCAGGCATCTGCGCCAGCCGCGTCCAGCCCTGCACCCGGTCCGCAATCGCGGCGATCCGACCCGTATCGGCGCTATGGGCAAAGCGGGAATATTGCAGATGCGGATCGCGCCGCCCCGGTTCCTTGAAACTGGCCACCCCGCCCATGATGCGGCCATCAACCTCGGGCAAAACCACATGCATCGCCAGATCCGCGGGCGACAACCCGCGTTCGGCCCCGGCCCATGCCTTGCGCGTCGATGTGGCGAGTGCGACCTGAAACACTGGCACACCCGCATAATCCAGCGGCGATGTGCCATCTTCGCCCTTGCCGGAAAAGGCCGTCGCATTGACCACGGCGGCGGGGGCCATTTGCGCGACCTGACGGCGCAGCCAGCCCGCCGCGCCGGGTGCCTTCAGCGACGGCGCGAACAGCCCCACCACGTCAAAACCCCGGTCCCGGAAGGCCGCGAACATCGCCGTGATCGGGGCCAGATCGGCAGCGACCAGATAGGACCGGTAAAACACGATCAGTATCCGGGGCTTTCCGCCCGGTCCAACCCCCGATGCCACCAGCGGACAGCAGGCGCCATGCTCTGGCGTCCATGCACCAACGTTGGGCAGCGATTTGGTCCCGATCACCGGCCCGGCATATAGCCCCGCCGCCAGCGCCATCTGCGCCAGCGCGGCCTGCGCTGCAACAACGCCGCCGGTGTCACACAGATCCGCCAGCCGCCGCAGCGTCGATTTCGGCAAGGTCGACATCTGATCCAGCCGCGCATCGGGCCGCCCGTCGGCGGGCAGCACCGCCAGCGCGATGCCCTTTTGTGCCGCCAGCGCGCAGATCTGTTGCAAGCCATAGGGCCAGTAGGCAACGCCGCCGATCAGCCGGATCAGGATGCCCCGCGCGCCGGTCAGCGTCTGCTCCACATAGGTATCGACCGACAGCGGATGTTTCAGCGCCACGATATTGGCCAGCCGCAGGGACGGCAGCCGCCCCTCTGGCCCGCCGCCCCGATGCCAGCCCTCCGCAAAAGCGCCCAGATCGGAATCCGACAGCGACAGCACCACCAGATCTGCGGCGCTCTGCCCCAGATCCGTGGGTGTCTCGGTCTCTTCCAGCCCGTGACTTTCGCGGAAAACGACATGCATGGTGGGTTACTCGGCGGCCTGGGCTTGGGCCGCGCCCAGTGCGGCGCTGATCACGCCCGCGTCGATATCATCATGCTCGGCAATCACCACCAGCCGCCCGATGCGCGCCTCATCCGCACCCCATGGACGGTCATACTGATGACGCACCCGCGCGCCCACAGCCTGCACCAGCAGGCGCATTGGCTTGCCCGTGACCACGGCATAGCCCTTGATCCGCAGGATGTTGTGATCATTTGCCAGCCCCTCGATCGCACGGACCAGATCGGCAGGATCGCCAACTTCAGGGATATCGACGACGATGCTTTCGAAATCATCATGCTCGTGATCGTCGGCGCCGTCATGATGCGACGGGCGCGCATCCATGTCGTCCTCGGCCGCCGCCCCCAGACCCAGAATGATCCGCGCATCGACGACACCCTCGGCCACCTCGACCACCGGAATGGCGCGCGGCGATTCAGCGGCGATGATCGCCCGGGCCTTTGCCACGCCTTCGGGGCCCGCAAGGTCGGGCTTGGTCAGCAGGATGATGTCGGCGCAGGAGATCTGATCCTCGAACACCTCGGACAGGGGCGTTTCGTGATCAATGCTGTCATCCGCCAGACGCTGGGCATCCACCGCCGCCACGTTGGGCGCAAAACGGCCCGCCGCGACGGCCTCGGCATCGGCCAGCGCGATCACGCCATCCACGGTGATTTTTGAACGGATATCAGGCCAGTCGAACGCCTTCAACAGCGGCTTTGGCAGCGCCAGACCCGAGGTTTCGATCAGGATGTGATCGGGGCGCGGGTCCAGCGCCATCAGCGCCTCAATCGTCGGGATGAAATCATCCGCCACGGTGCAGCAGATGCAGCCATTGGACAGCTCGATGATGTTTTCCGCCGGACAATCGGGGATCGCACAGCCCTTCAATATCTCGCCGTCGACACCGACATCGCCGAATTCGTTGACGATCACGGCCAGCCGCCGCCCACCGGGGTTCTGCATCAGCTGGCGCACAAGCGTCGTTTTACCGGACCCAAGAAATCCGGTGATCACCGTGACGGGAAGTTTCGCAAGATCAGACATATCAGGCCTCCAATGGGGGAATGCGGGCAACGCAGTTGCGTTTGAAATGTTCGGGACGTTCGCGCCACGGGATCAGCCCGTCAGCGGTCGCATGATAGCGGGTCGCACCGTCAAGGATCATGGCCGGGTCCGCCGCCTCATCGACATTGGCAAAGACATAGGTCCATCGCGCCCCGCCGCGCAGCGCGACGGTGCAGCCGTGATCACAATTCTGCAAACAATCCACCGGCGTCACGCGCAGCCCCTCGGGCAGCGTCAGCGCGCCCAGCGCGTCAAACAGCGCCTGACCCGGACGGCGGTCACCCTCGGCCATCTCGGCGCCACGTCTGCACTTGATGCAGACCAGCAATTCCGTCGAATGCGGCGCGGTCGAAACCTGATCTTTCATGTCCTCGGTCCCAAATATCATGGAACGCGGCCCAAGGTGGCGAGGACACCCCGCAAGTCGGAGTCACCCCGACACCGGAACACCCCGTCCGGTTACGTCGTCATGTGATGGCAGGTCTCCCGGCTTGCGGATTCAGGGCCAGGATGGTCCTGCGACTGCTCTGCCTTCCCAGCAAGATGCCAGTGGCGTCGAACAGCCTCTCCGTTCACGGTCGCGGGGGCGGCTGTGCTTGACCACGAAAAATCGCGGCTGCACATTCCCTTTTCACCTGCTAGGGCAGGCACCAACACAGCCGCAGTTGCGCCGAATGCCAAAGCCTTGTCAAGACGAAGGAACGCCCGATGCCGGAAGACCAGAACGCCCGCCACGCGGAAAAAATGCGTAAAATCAAGGCCGCGCGCGACAGGATGATGGAAACCAAGACCGAGGAAAAGGGGCTGATCCTTGTCCACACCGGCGCGGGCAAGGGCAAATCCTCCTCCGGCTTCGGCATGATCATGCGCTGCATCGCCCATGGCATGCCCTGCGCCGTCGTCCAGTTCATCAAGGGCAACCGCGAAACCGGCGAAAGGACCTTGCTGCGCGACCGCTTTGCAGATGAGTGCCGCTTTTTCGTCTCGGGCGAAGGCTTCACCTGGGAAACCCAGGACCGCGAACGCGATATCGCCGCCGCACAAAACGGCTGGAAAATCGCGCAGGAACAGATCCTTGACCCCGAAATCCGGTTCGTGCTGCTGGATGAAATCAACATCGCTCTGCGCTATGACTACCTCGATATCGACGAGGTCGTGGATTTCCTCCTGCACCAGAAGCCCGCGATGACCCATGTCTGCCTGACCGGCCGCAACGCCAAACCCGAACTGATCGAAGCCGCCGATCTGGTGACCGAAATGACCTTGGTCAAACATCCCTTCCGCGACGGGATCAAGGCACAGATCGGGGTCGAGATGTAGGCCCCACGCCTATTCAGCACCCATATGGACCACGGCGCCGCCAGCCACTAACACTCACCCCGGATCACCGTGTCCCGACAGCCCACAGGAAATGAAATGCAGCCGACCGTCGCGCAGAGCTTTGCCAAACGGCCCCTGCACCGCGTTGCCGGTCACTTTGGTGAATGGCTTCAGGGTCGCCTTGGGCCGCAGGGTCCCGTCGTTCTGGTGACCATGGCCTGTGATGCGGTCTATGCCGAGGCGACGTTCGAACCCGCACAAACCCTGCAACTCCACCAACCCACCCCGACCGTGGTGACACAGGAACAATTGCATCACCTGCTGCGCCGCGCCGGACGGCCGGAACACGGCCTGTTCCTCCTCTCCGGCACGGCCCCTCCCGGTGCGGGTGCCGGTGCCTCGACCGCAGCGCTGGTCGCGCTCGCCCGCGCTGCCGGAACTGCCGAAGACCTGATTGCGGACGCTTGTCTCGCCGCCGAAGGGGCCAGCGATCCGCTGATGCTGCCCGCCCCCGATTGCGTGCTATGGGCGTCGCGCAGGGCGCAGGTGTTGCGCCACTTCCCCGCGCCGCCGCGCTGCGAAATCATCGGCGGCTACCTCGGGTCCCCCTACCGCACGGACCCCGAAGATCACAACTTTGCCGATATTTCCGACCTCATCCCCCGCTGGCAAAACGCCACCGAAACCGGCGACCTGCCGGCACTCGCAGCCCTCGCATCAGAGTCCGCAGATCGCACGACCCAGCACCGTGGTCCGTTCCGCGACCCCACTGCGGGCATCGCCCACCAGCTTGGCGCGCTTGGCCATGCACGCGCGCATACCGGTTCCGCCCGCGCGCTGATCTTTGCCCCCGGCACCGTGCCGCGCGGCGCACATACGGTGCTGGAACGCTCCGGGTTGCGCAACCCGATTCAGTTCATGACCGGACAGGACAGATGAGCTTTGCCGCCTCCCTCCTCCTCGCCCTGCTGATCGAAGCCACCCTCGCCTGGCCCACTGCCCTCTACCGCCGCATCGGCCATCCCGTCACATGGATCGGGCGGCTGATCACCCTGCTCGAAACCGCGCTGAACCGGCCAGAAGACGGCAAATTCGTCCAGAACCTGCGCGGCGCGGTCACTGTCGCACTGGTCCTGATCGCGGTCACAACCCCGGTCTGGCTGATCGCGACACTGCTGCCCGACGGCTGGCCGGGGGTCCTTCTGGGCGGCATTCTCGCCTGGCCACTCCTCGCCGCCCGCTCGCTCTACGATCACGTCGCCGCCGTCGCCAAACCGCTGGCCCAAGGCGACACAACCGCCGCCCGTCACGCCGTTTCGATGATCGTCGGCCGTGACCCGGCCCAGCTGGACGATGCCGCAATCGCCCGCGCCGCCCTTGAAAGCCTTGCCGAAAACGCCTCCGACGGCGTTGTCGCGCCGGTCTTCTGGGGGCTTGTCCTCGGCCTGCCGGGGCTGGCTGCATACAAGGCGATCAACACGATGGATTCGATGATCGGCCACCGATCCCCCCGCTACGAACACTTCGGCATGGTCGCCGCACGGCTTGACGATCTGGTCAACCTGCTGCCCGCGCGCCTGACCGGCCTGCTGTTTGCGCTGATGTCGGGACGGCTGCGCGCCTGCCTCGCCACCACATGGCGCGACGCACCGCACCACAGATCCCCCAATGCCGGCTGGGCCGAATCCGCCATGGCCGCCGCCCTGTCCGTGCGCCTGTCCGGCCCCCGGATCTATGGCACCCGCATCGCCGACGAACCCTGGCTCAACGCCGATGCCCCCGACCCGGGTGCCGCAGACCTGCAAGGCGGGCTTGCACTCTACCGGCGCGCCATGCTCTTGCTCGGCTGTGGTGTGGCGCTGCTTGCACTGATCTAAAAGGGGCCAAGATGCGGGATCACGGTGGAAATCTGCAGGCGGCAATCGCCGCATTTGGCGGTACTGCGGCAGACTGGATCGACCTCTCTACCGGCATAAACGCGCGGCCCTACCCGGTTGGCCCGATCCCCCCCGAGGCATGGAACCGCCTGCCCGAACGCTCAGACCTCGCCGCGCTCGAACAGGCGGCGCAAAGCAGATACCTGACATCGCTTGACGTCGTGGCGGTCGCCGGGGCGCAGGCGGCGATCCAGCTGATGCCCCTGCTGCGCCCCACCGGGCGGGCCAGCGTCCTGACGCCAACCTACAACGAACATGCCGCCGCCCTGCGGGCACAGGGCTGGCAGGTCACCGAAGCGGCCACTCTTGCCGCGCTCAGCGGCAGCGATGTCGCCGTCGTGGTGAACCCGAACAATCCCGACGGGCAACGCCATGCGCCAGACACCCTTGCCAAGCTGGCGGCCAATGTCGGCCTGCTGATCGTCGACGAAAGCTTTGTGGACCCCGAACCAGAACTCTCCGTCGCGCGCAAAACAGCCCTGCCTGAAAACCTGATCATCCTGCGCTCTTTCGGCAAATTCTATGGCCTCGCCGGTCTGCGCCTCGGGTTTGCGCTCTGCCATCCCGCCCTCTCCGCGCAGCTTCGCACGCTGATCGGGCCGTGGCCGGTGTCCGGCATGGCCATCGCCGTCGCGCACCGCGCCCTGCACGACAGCGACTGGACCGATGAAACCACCGCGCGGCTGACCCTTGACGCCAACCGCCTGGATGCGCTGGCGCAAGACGCGGGCTGGACATGCGTCGGCGGAACGCCCCTGTTTCGCACTTATCACACAGCCAATGCGGCGCAGGCACAGACCACACTGGCGCGGCATCACATCTGGACGCGGATCTTCCCCTATTCCAATCACTGGATCCGCCTTGGCCTGCCCGGTCACGATACCGACTGGACCCGGCTGGGCACAGCCCTGCACGCCGCCCGAACCGGCACCTAAGCGTCCCGCACCACGGCAGCATGCAGAATAGACCCGACAGGGCCACGCCCCGGCAAGTTGCTGTTCTTGTTCATTTTTCGGATTTATTGACAGCGACTATCATGCAGCAGGCAAGAGAGGATTTCCAAACCCGAGCCAGCCAGAGGCTGGTAGGCCGGAAAAGAATGGTGCGGTCGAGAAGACTCGAACTTCCACGGGTGTTACCCCACAGCGACCTCAACGCTGCGCGTCTACCAATTCCGCCACGACCGCACAGTCTTGACTTGGTGAAGGGGCGTATAGACGAGCCTCAAGCCCTTGTGAAGAGGAAAATGCCCCATTTTCCGCATCTTCGTCGCAAGGCCGAAACAGAGGCTCGCCCGCCTACCCCGGAAACGAAAAAGGACCGGACGAACCGGCCCTCTTCCCATCGCAAAAACTGCCCGAACCCTATTCCGTGACGGAAAATACCGGCAGCGTCGCAGAGGCCTGAACCGGTGCCGCAAAAGATGCCGAAGCAGTGCCGACCAGCATCATCGACGCCTTCTGGATCAGCTCAAGCCGTTCGGGCTGCCCCGGGGCAAAGACCTGCTTTGCACCGCTCTGGGCGGCCTGCAGCGCATCGTCATACCAGACCACCGCCAGATCGTCGCGGTGGGTGGCGCCAAAGCCCTGGCTCAGGTGGTGGCCGATCAACTCGGAATACGGCGCCTGTCCGAGCGACACCAACACCAGCGCCGACCCCATCGCCACGGTCATATCGTCAGACTTGTACCCGGTCGCAAGGCAGATCCGCGCCGTCGCCTCAAGTTGCGCAGGCGACATGCCCGACGCCAGCACAAAGGTGGACACGCCACGCAGCACCTCGGCGCGCGATCGCAGCGAAACGGCCGCCACATGTTCGGCCAGCGCCGGTCCGAATCCCTTGCACTGCTGGGCAATCTGGGCCGGGGTCGCCCCGGCGATCTTGGACATCATATCCTCGCCCAGCGTGATCGCATAGGTCCGCGCCAGACACATCTGCTCGCCCAGCGCCAGCGTCGGATCGCTTAGCGTTGCCGCGCTGGTATAGCCGCCGTTGGTCGAGGTCAGCAGACTGACCTTGTTGCAGTATGACGCCAGCGACGGACCAGCCGCATCCGTTCCACCAAAGAAGTTCGGCAGCGCGGGTGCCGCAGCCACAAAGCTGGGCATCGCCCGCACCACCGGCTGGGCGGTTGGCACGGGGGTCGAAACCATCTGCGTCTGCGGTGCAGGTGCCGGGGCGGGCGCTGGCGCGGCGGCCATCTGGGTCATCGGCTGGCCGGTCTTGGAACAGGTGCCGCGGGTGCAGGAAAACATCGCCGGTGTCACGTTGAACGCCTGAAAATCGTTGCGTTCATACCCTTCGGGGGTCGATGCAAAGACCCGCACGGCACAGCTTTGGGCGTTGCACCAAAAGGCGCTGCCGGTGACCGAGGTGTCCAGAACATAGTCCGTCTGCCCGTCGCCATTGATATCCGCCAGCTGGATAAAGCCCGACCGCTGCACCAGCTGTTCGGCGGATGGGTCCGAACTTTTGGCAATCTCGTTCACGGCGGCAGCCACATCCTTGGGCAGGCCATAATGTCCGGCGATCGAGGTCGTCGCACCACTGCCAGCCCCATTCATCTGCTCATCGCGATAGACGGTCAGCAATCCCCGCACACCCTGCGGATTCGACGCGATCAATTGCGATGTCGTCGGTCCACCCGATTGCGCGCGGTAATAGGACGAAATCAGAAAATCCCGTTCATATTGCGTCAATTGTCCGGTGGCGGCATATCGCATATGGCCCTGAAAGGATGATATTGCCGCACGTGACCGCGACCCCATGACGCCATCCGGCGTTCCGGAATTGAAACCAAAGTAATTCAGCGCGGTCTGTGTTTCGCGATTGGCCTGCCGGGCTGCGGAATAGGCCGGCGTCTGGCGCGTTGTCTGGCGTGTTGTCTTGCGATAGACCTTTTGCTGACGTGGCTGGGCGTTTGTGATCGCTCCGCCGATGATACCCCCGACCAGACCACCGATAAACGCATCATTTGCGACCGCGGGAACCGGTGAAAACGCGACCGCTGCCGCGACCAAAATATTAAGATTTCGGAACATTCTCATTAACTTTTCCCGCACTACGTTTAAAATTGCAGCGATTGAAACCGATACGAAAAATGCGCCTCGGCTTTATGCGCCCCGAGGGTGCATTTGTCCGATGCGCACTGCCCGCATGTCAAGTTTTTCGACCCAACAAGATTAATGGAAATCGCAAAAAAACTATAGCAACCAATTCGGCGCGACGCCGAATTAATACTTTAATATAAACGGCGAAAATGTGGCCAACAATATCCACTGCCCGCCCTGCCCCGATGCCTCAGGGCAGCGGGTTCCAGACCCCGTCACGTTTGCGAAAAACACTGCGCGACTCGCAGCGGAACGCCAGTTCCTCGCCCTCGGACACATGATGTTCGATCACCACCGCGCCATCCTCCAGGATCAGCAGGTTCAGATCGTTCGGCTCTCCGCGCATCCGCGTCGAAAGACCTGTGCCCGCCTGCACCAGCAACAGCGACCGTGCCGCACGGAACGGCGCGACGCGCCAGGAATGCAGATGCCCGCACAGCACGATATCGGCACCGCAGTCGCGCAGATGCAACAGCCCCTTGTCGGCGCCACGCATCAGACGTTTGCCGACATTGGTGTCATGCTCTGGCGGGTGATGCATCATCACGATGCCGATCTTGTCGCGGTCTTCCTCGCCGCTCAGAAAGGCCGAGGCCCGCCGCAGGCTGGATCGCCGCAACCGCCCGCGCTGCCAGGCCAGCGGATCGGTGGTGTTCAGACTGACCACCACAAAATCCTTGCCGCTCACACAGGGTTCCAGATCCCGCGCGATATGGCGGCGGAACCGGACCCAGGGCCGCAGCAACCGCACATACAGATTGTCCAGCGGCGTGTCGTGATTGCCGGGCACCGCCAGCACCTGCGCATCCAACTGGTCCATCAACCGGCGTGCTGCGGCAAACTGATGATTGCGCGCGCGCTGCGTCAGATCCCCCGAAATCAGCACAAGATCAGGCCGAAGCCCGTTCACATGCGCAATCAGAGGGTCCAACAGCTCTGGCCGGTCGCGGCCGAAATGCAGATCTGACAGGTGAACGATCCGCGTCATGCGACAGCAGCATCCGGCGCAGCAGCATCCGTCGCGGCAACTTCGTCGGGCGCAATCACATGCAGCGCATCTTCGTGCATCCGAAACCGGAACGGCGCCGTCATCCGCACCCGCTCACCATCCATCGCCACAAGCTGACTGCCCTTTGTGGTTTCAATCTCGATATCGCTGCCGCGGATCAGCTCAAAGTCGCGCTTGGACTGCATCCCCTTGTTGGCCAGCTTCAGCGCGCTCAGCAGCAGCTGCCAGCGGCTCACATCCGGCAGCAGAAACAGCGCAAATTCACCGTTGCGGATGCAATCGGCCCCGTCCAATCCATAGTGTTCCAACTGGTAGGCACTGCGCGCCACAAAGGCCAGCGGCGTGCGCGCACGGATTTCCTTGCCCCCGACACGCACCTTCATCCGCACCGGCGAACGAAATGACAGAAACGTCATCAGAACCGACCAATGCGCCGCAAGCTGCGACCGCCCCCAGCGCTTGTAGGTGCCTTCGCGTTCTTTCAGGATCTGCGGATAGATGCCAAGGCTCGCATTGTTCAGGAAAATCTCGCCATTCACCTCGCCCACCGGAAAGGGGCGCGCCGTGCCGGTGGCGATCAGATCGACAGCCGCATCGATATCTTCGGGAATGCCCAGACCCCGCGCGACAAAGTTGAACGTGCCCTGCGGTACAATCCCCATGCGGCGTCCCGACCCCGCCAACTGCCCGGCGATTCCCGAAATGGTGCCATCCCCGCCGGCAGCGACGATAATCCCGAAACCGTCCTTCATCGCCCGCGCGCAGGAATCCGCAACGCCTGCGCCCTTTTCCATCATCCGCAGCTCGAACCGTCCGGGATGCCGCGCAAACGCCGCCTCCATCTGCCGCGCCACGTCCTGCTTGTCATCCTTGCCGGCGCGGGCATTCATGAGAACGCAAATCCGGTCATTCGTAATGGGGGGTGCCGCCTTCAGCCCCGACTCACCGCGTACTTGAACCATTGTCTACACCCACCATCGGTTAAATTTGCTATCTTACCGGACCAACGTGGGCCAAAGCCGCGGGGTTCCATTGCGCCGCAGCAATCGTTATCTGGCAGTGGCGAAATGATGCTGGGGTGCGCAACATGGTCGAGTGGAAGCACAGCGACGGGCTGACCGGATATGACGATGCCGTCGCCTTCATGGAAACCCGCGCCGCCGCCATCGCTGCCGGTACCGCCGATGAATGTATCTGGCTGGTCGAACATCCCCCACTTTATACCGCCGGCACCTCGGCCAGGCCTGCCGATCTGGTCGATCCAGACCGCTTTCCGGTGCACAAATCACAACGCGGCGGGCAGTATACCTATCACGGCCCCGGCCAGCGCGTGGCCTATGTCATGCTCGACGTGGGTCGGCGCGGCCGCGACGTGCGCCGCTTTGTTCAGGACCTCGAAGCCTGGGTGATCGCCGCGCTGGGTGAATTCAACCTGACCGGGCACATTCGCGATGGCCGCGTCGGCGTCTGGATCGAACGCGACGACAGGCCACTGACCGCAACCGGCGCCAAGGCCGAAGACAAGATCGCCGCCATCGGCATCCGCCTGCGCAAATGGGTCAGCTTTCACGGCGTGTCGATCAACGTCGAACCCGACCTTGAGCATTTCAGCGGCATCGTCCCCTGCGGCATCACCGATTACGGCGTCACCAGCCTAGTGGACCTCGGCCTGCCCGTCACGATGGACGACGTCGACGTGGCCCTGCGCGTCTCGTTTGAAAAGGTGTTCGCCGAACTCCCCACCGCCACCGTCTGACGGCTGATCGGCCCGGCACACATCCCCCCGCATGCCCCTTGGCGCGGCG
The DNA here is from genome assembly GCF_900188035.1 of Puniceibacterium sediminis. Lineage (GTDB taxonomy): Bacteria > Pseudomonadota > Alphaproteobacteria > Rhodobacterales > Rhodobacteraceae > Puniceibacterium > Puniceibacterium sediminis. The sequence goes on from NZ_FZNN01000005.1 coordinate 54,540, forward strand.
CGGCTTAAGACTTTGGTCACAAGCCCCGGCGTACGCTGGCTTAACCACAGGAATTGCCAGACGTCAGCCATATGAAAACCATACGCGTTCCATACCGGTTCCATATCCTGGAAACCGCCCGGATTCCCGTTGTTTACCTGCATGAACGGCAGATGAATCACCGCAGCCCGGCGCCGGGCCTCCGATCCGTTGCGCGCACGGTGGTGCAGCCGCGCCATACACAAGGCCTGCGACAATAATATCGTCTCTGCGGCAAAAGCGGTCATTGCCCGGAACGCCCGCATTGCCTAAAACGGGGCAGGAACCGATGGGGCGGATGCGGCTAAACGTCTGCGCTCTCACATTATCACCCACGAGGAGGCACACATGGCAGACGCCGCCATTCACGGCCACGAACACGAGGATCAGCGCGGCTTCTTTACCCGCTGGTTCATGTCGACCAACCACAAGGACATCGGGATTCTCTACCTGATCGTCGCGGGCTTAGCCGGGTTCATCTCGGTTGCCTTCACCGTGTACATGCGCATGGAATTGATGAACCCCGGGGTTCAGTACATGTGCATGGAAGGCGCACGCCTCTGGCCGGCCGCCGTCGCCGACTGTACCCCCAACGGACACCTCTGGAACGTGCTCATCACCGGCCACGGAATCCTGATGATGTTCTTCGTGGTCATTCCCGCCCTGTTCGGCGGTTTTGGCAACTATTTCATGCCCTTGCAGATCGGCGCGCCGGACATGGCGTTCCCCCGCATGAACAACCTTTCGTTCTGGCTCTACGTCGCGGGCACCACTCTGGCGGTCTGTTCGGTGCTTGCACCGGGTGGCAATGGCCAGCTCGGTTCCGGCGTTGGCTGGGTGCTTTACCCGCCGCTGTCGGTGCGCGAAGGCGGCATGTCCATGGACCTCGCCATCTTTGCCGTGCACGTCTCTGGCGCCTCTTCGATCCTCGGTGCGATCAACATGATCACCACCTTCCTGAACATGCGTGCCCCCGGCATGACCCTGTTCAAGGTGCCGCTGTTCTCGTGGTCGATCTTCGTGACGTCCTGGCTGATCCTGCTGTCGCTGCCGGTTCTGGCCGGTGCCATCACCATGCTGCTGACCGACCGCAACTTCGGGACAACCTTCTTTGACCCCGCAGGCGGTGGCGATCCGATCCTCTACCAGCACATCCTGTGGTTCTTTGGCCACCCGGAAGTGTACATCGTGATCCTGCCCGGCTTTGGTATCATCAGCCACGTGATCGCAACCTTCGCACGCAAGCCGATCTTTGGGTACCTGCCCATGGTCTGGGCCCTGATCGCCATTGGCGCGCTTGGCTTTGTCGTCTGGGCGCACCACATGTACACGGTCGGTATGTCCTTGACCCAGCAGTCTTATTTCATGCTGGCAACCATGGTCATCGCGGTTCCCACGGGCGTCAAGATCTTCTCCTGGATCGCGACCATGTGGGGCGGCTCGATCGAGTTCAAGACACCCATGCTCTGGGCCTTCGGCTTCCTGTTCCTCTTCACCGTGGGCGGCGTGACGGGCATCATCCTGTCGCAGGCCGGCATCGACCGCGCCTATCACGACACCTACTATGTCGTGGCGCACTTCCACTACGTGATGAGCCTCGGGGCCGTGTTCGCAATCTTCGCGGGGATCTACTTCTACTTCCCCAAGATGACCGGCAAGATGTACCCCGAATGGGCAGGTAAGCTGCACTTCTGGGCGATGTTCATCGGTGCGAACATCACCTTCTTCCCGCAGCACTTCCTTGGTCGTCAGGGCATGCCGCGCCGCTACATCGACTACCCGGATGCCTTTGCAACCTGGAACTATGTCTCGTCGCTCGGTGCCTTCCTCTCCTTCGCATCCTTCGTGTTCTTCATCGGCGTGATGGTCTGGACACTGCGCAAGGGCGCTGCCTGCACTCAGGCGAACCCGTGGAACGAATACGCGGATACGCTGGAATGGACCCTGCCCTCGCCGCCGCCCGAACATACGTTCGAGCAGCTGCCAAAGCGCGAAGACTGGGACAAGGGCCACGCCCACTAGGCTTCGTAACTTACGAAAAACACTTGAAAAGGCCCCGCCATCGCGCGGGGCCTTTTGCATTTGGGGGCATCTCAGGCGGCCTGGATTTCCCGCGAAACCACAAAGGAACGTCCGTCGCTGGAACACGCCGCACAGCATTTGATCAGACCACAGCGCCCATCACGCCAGACCTCACGATCCACCACTGCGCACTTGAAACTCCTGCTCAACACGGATCAAATATCCCAATGATCCAACGCTTTGCAGTCATCGCCGACGTCCATGGAAATGCCGACGCCCTGCGCGCCGTCCTTGCTGACATCGACACCGCCGGACTGACGGAAATCCTCAATCTGGGGGACCATTTCAGCGGCCCACTGGCCGCCGCAGAAACCGCCGCCCTCATAGGCGGGCGTGACATGCTCTCGATTCGCGGAAACCATGACCGCTACCTGCTGGAAACCGATCCGGCTGACATGGGCAGCTGGGAAAGCACCGCCTTTGGTCAGCTGTCCCCGGGTGATCTGGACTGGCTGCGCAGCCTGCCCGCAACCGCCACCATAGGCGACGAAATATTCCTCTGCCATGCCACCCCGCAGGACGACGAAACCTACTGGATGGAGGCACTTACCCCCGACGGCATCCCCCACATGGCCGCCCTGCCCGACATCGCGGAACGCGCCATTGGCCTGCACCACAGCCTGATTCTCTGCGGGCATACCCATACTGCGCGGGCGCTGCGCCTGCCCACGGGCCAATACCTCGTCAATCCCGGCAGCGTCGGGTGCCCGGCCTATGACGACACCCATCCGGTGCCCCATGTGATGCAAACCGGCACGTCCGACGCCAGCTATGCCATCCTGGAACAACGCACCGACGGCTGGCAGGTCACCTTCCGGCAGCTCCCCTATGACACCCGCCGCATGGCCGATCTGGCCCGCGCAGCCGACCGGCCAAACTGGGCTGCGGCGCTCACAACCGGCTGGCTGTCGCGCGAAAGCTGAGCTGCGTCAAATTCCCGTTCGACACCCCGCGCCAAGATGCTAATACCAGATCATCATGCCCTATGACTGGACCCCATCCCATCCCGGCGCGACGTCGCTTGAACTGCGTCTGTGGCCGCACAGATCGCTACCACCCAAGGGGTTTGCGGCCTTCATCCTTGCGACCTTTGCCATGGCCACACTGCCGCTTTATGGCCTTCTGGGCACGGTACTGCTCTGGGGCCTTCTGCCATTCCTGCTGATCGCGCTGGCCGGGGTGTACTACGCCCTGCGTCGCAACGACCGGGATCGTCAGGTGCTTGAGGTACTCACCCTGACCCCGCAGGACCTGCATCTTGTCCGCCATAACCCGCAGGGGCCGGATCAGACATGGCACTGCAATACCTACTGGGCGCGCGTCGCCCTGCACGAAGCGGGTGGACCGGTGCCGAACTATGTGACCCTGTCCGGTTCAGGCCGCGAGGTTGAAATCGGTGCCTTCCTGTCCGAGGATGAGCGCAAGACCCTATACGGCGACCTGAAGAGCCGCCTGCGCACCCTGACCGAAGGCCAGCCCGAATGACCTCTTTCTGATGGCCCAAGCCCCCGCCGCGCCAAAACTCAAACGTGCCGCCCTGACCGCCGCCGCGGCGGTCTTTGGCCCGCGACTGGCGCGCGGGGGCGAAAGCCTGCTGCGCTCTGAACGTGCCGCGCTTGATCTGAGGATCGCGCAAGCCAACCGCCCAAGGCCCCAAGCGGAAAACGTAACCTTTCTCATCCCGCTCGTCAGTCCGCAGCACGTGGGCGACTGGGATGCCGTCACGACACGTCTCAATCTGACCCTGCGCAGCCTCATGGATCAGTCCGACCCCAACTGGCGCGCAGTCATCTGCTGCCAGACCAAACCACCTTTGCCCGACGATGCCCGGATCACGCACCTGCCCTTTGCCGATCCAACCCCCGGCAACGACAAATGGCGCAAGCTGGCGGCGCTGTGCAATCACCTGACGGCTATGTACCTGGCCCCGGGCTATGTCATGAGCTTTGATGCCGATGATCTGCTGCGGCAGGGGGTCGTGGCCGAAATGCTGAAACGTCAGGCGCGCGGCGGATATCTGGTGCGTTCGGGATATGTGCGCGATGCCTCGACCGGCGCTATCGCCCTCGCAGATGCCCCCAGCCTGTCAGCGCCATTGCGCAAACCGTTCTGGAAACTCTGCGGATCTTGCGTGGCGCTATTTCACGACTCGACCGTACCGCAAAGCGCCGCCTTCCTGCGCGAAATGACCCAGCACGAACACCGCATGTTTCCCTATCTTGCCCGACTGGCGCATCAGCCGCTCGCGCCGCTAAGCAAGCCGTCGGTGCTTTATGAGCTGAACCATGGCGAAAACTTCGGTGCCAGACGCGGCCGGGTCGGTTTCAAGACGCGTTTTGTGGAACGTTTCCGGATTACGGACGCCGCGACTCTGCAGGCCATAGCTCAGGACTTCCCCGCCCCCTGACCGGAGCCGGTTTCATCTGTTCATGAATATTCCAGGGGATTCGCGGTACGACGATTGGGTAGCGTCCCTGCCTTCCGACAAGACAGTAGAATTTCACCTTAGGTCAGCAGACGGCGCAGGCAAAGCCCGCCTGCGCTTGCCGAACCGCTCGGCAAGCGCTCTCAGGTCAGCTCGCTGAAAGACGGGTCTTGACCATCGGGCCGACTGCGGCGAAATCCATCTGCCCGGTATATTTGCCTTTCAGCACAGCCATCACCCGCCCCATGTCGCGGATGGAATCAGCGCCGACCTCGGCAACGGCCGCGTCCACCGCCGCCTGAACTTCATCGTCCGAAAGCTTCTTCGGCAGGAATTCCTCGATCACCTCGATCTCGGAAAGCTCCCGCTCGGCCAGATCCAGACGTCCGCCCTCTTCGTAGATCTTCGCGCTTTCGCGGCGCTGCTTGACCATTTTGCCAAGAATGGCAAGAACTTCGGCATCCCCGACACCGTCGTCATTGCCCTCGGCCCGCACCGCGATGTCGCGATCCTTGATTGCCGCATTGATCAGCCGCACCGTGGACAGGCGATCAACCGCCTTGTCCCGCATTGCCTGTTTCATCGCCGTCGTGATCCGCGCGCGCAGTTCCATGGCCCATTCATCCCCGAGTTTTTACCAATTGTTGACACTAAGCGAATCCCGATCCCGGCACAACCGGACAGACGCAGCGGAAACCCCTTGTTTTCATGCCTGATCGCCCTGCCACCCCGGGTCTTGACCCTGCACGGCGCGCCCCTTAGGTATGCCAAAGTTTGCCACCCGACAGGAGCTGACCCATGTCCCTCGCCCAGACCCGGAAACCCACCGCATGCCTCGTGCTTGCCGATGGCACTATCTTTTACGGACAGGGCTTTGGTGCCACTGGCGACACGGTGGCAGAACTCTGCTTCAACACGGCCATGTCGGGGTATCAGGAAATCATGACCGACCCGTCTTATGCGGGCCAGATCGTGACCTTTACCTTCCCGCATATCGGCAATGTCGGCGTGAATCCCGAAGATGACGAAACGGCTGACCCGGTCGCCGCCGGCATGGTGGTCAAATGGATGCCGACCCAATCATCGAACTGGCGCGCGGTCACACAGCTCTCGGAGTGGCTGTCGGCGCGCGGGCGCATTGCCATCGGCGGGATCGACACACGTCGCCTGACACGTGCCATCCGCCAGCAGGGTGCGCCGCATGTTGCCTTGTCGCACAGCCCCGATGGCGTTTTCGACATTGATGCGCTGCTCGAAAAGGCCCGCGGTTTTTCCGGCCTGACCGGGCTTGACCTTGCGCGCGACGTGACCTGCACTCAGTCCTACCGCTGGGATGAAATGCGTTGGGCCTGGCCTCAGGGCTACGCCCCCCAGACTGCACCCCGGTTCAAGGTCGTCGCGATCGACTATGGCGCCAAGCGCAACATCCTGCGCTGCCTCGCGTCGGCGGGGTGCGACGTGACCGTGATGCCGGCCTCGGCAACGGTCGAGGATGTAATGGCACAAAGCCCGGACGGCGTGTTCCTCTCCAACGGACCCGGCGATCCGGCTGCGACCGGCGTTTACGCTGTGCCGACGATCAAGGGCATTCTTGAACGCAACATTCCGGTCTTTGGCATCTGCCTGGGTCACCAGATGCTGGCGCTTGCCCTTGGTGCGCGCACGGTCAAGATGAACCACGGCCATCACGGCGCCAACCATCCGGTCAAGGAAACCGAAACCGGCAAGGTCGAGATCACCTCGATGAACCATGGTTTCGCCGTCGACAGCCAGACCCTGCCCAAGGGGGTTCTGGAAACCCACGTCTCGCTGTTTGACGGGTCGAACTGTGGTATCCGCATGGCGAACCGCCCGGTCTTTTCAGTGCAACACCACCCCGAGGCAAGCCCCGGCCCCCAGGATAGTTTCTACCTGTTCGAACGTTTCGCGGAATCGATGGAGAAAGCTTCCGAGGCGCGTTGAATCGTCTCCGTTGTTTGCGCGATTGACCCAGTCTTGCGGACCTCTGCTGTTAGGTCTGGGTTCATCAATGCTGAAATTGTGTTAATTTTAACGCTACCTTAACCATACCATCTTCATCTGATCCCGTAATACGTCGAGGATCGGTATGAGTGAACAGCATCTGAGTGATGTCACGGCCAACCTTGCCCATGCGGGGGCAGCCGGTCCGCGCCCCATCAGCAAAACCCTCGTCCAGTCGGGTATCGTGTCGCCCACGGACATGCTCGGTGCCTTGGCTCAGGCAGCACACAGCGGAACCGCGCTGGACCGCATTCTTGTCGCTGACGGCTTGACCACCCCGGATCAGATGCTTTCGGCACAGGCACGTCAACTCGGGGTGAGCTGCCTTGATCCGGCCATCTTGGCCCCGGATGCGACGTTATGCGGGCTGCTTGATCCGGCCTTCTGTCTCAAGCACGGCATACTACCCTGGACACGGATCGGCCCGACCACGGTCATCGCGACCGCCCGCCCCGAAGAGTTCCAGGCCTTGCGCCCACAATTGACCGCCACGCTGGGCCCGGTAGTGATGGGAATGGTGTCCGAAGCGGACATTCAGGCCCTTATTGTTGCCCGCCACGGCGGCGAACTAGCAGCGCGCGCCGAAACATGTGTGATTGCTGCAGAAAGCTCGCGTGACATCAATCGGATGACCCTTGGCCGCGGATTTGTCGCGGCGGGCTTTGCTGCGGCTTGTCTGGCGTTCCTGGCTTTCGCCCCTACCCTGTTCTTTGCAGTAATCGTCGCGCTTGCGCTAATCACCCTGCTGATGGCGCAGGGACTCAAACTGGCAGCGCTGTTTGCTTCTCGCGCCGCCTCTTCCGCCGCAGCGCTCGCATCGAAGACCGCCCGCCCCACAGTCTCTTTACTCGTGCCGCTCGTCCGCGAACAGGGCATCGCGGCTACACTGATCACCCGCCTGAGCCGGCTGGATTACCCAAAGGCGCTGCTAGACGTCATCCTTGTACTGGAAGCGGGAGATAGCCCGACCCGCGCCGCTCTGGACCAGGCCGAATATCCGCCCTGGATGCGGATCGTCGAAGTCCCCCCGGGGACGATCACCACCAAGCCGCGTGCAATGAACTATGCGCTGAGCTTTTGCCGGGGCGAAATTATCGGGGTCTATGACGCCGAAGACGCCCCCGCCGCCAATCAGATCAGCCGCGTGGCTGATCGATTTTCGCAAACCCCCGATCATGTAGCCTGCATTCAGGGCATCCTCGATTTCTACAACCCGCGCGCCAACTGGCTGTCGCGATGCTTTGCCATAGAATACGCGACATGGTTCCGCGTTCTGTTGCCCGGCCTTGCGCGGCTGGGATTCGCAATTCCGCTGGGTGGGACGACCGTCTTCTTTCGTCGCGCAGCGCTGGAAAAGGTGCGTGGCTGGGATGCGCACAACGTGACAGAGGATGCCGATCTGGGTATCCGTCTCGCCCGCTATGGCTATGTCACTGAACTGCTGCCCACCGTTACCCGTGAAGAGGCGAACAACCGCATCTGGCCATGGATCAAACAACGTTCGCGTTGGCTCAAGGGATATATGGTCACCTACCGCGTTCACATGCGCCGCCCCGCACGCCTCATGCACACTCTTGGCCCTTGGAAATTTCTTGGTTTTCAACTGGTTTTTTTAACGGCGATCCTGCAGTTTCTTCTGCTCCCCGCACTCTGGTCTTTCTGGCTTATCGTGTTCGGCTTGCCCCACCCTTTAAGCGGCCTGATTGCTCCCGGTCTGATGACGGCATTGATCAGCATTTTTCTGATATCCGAGGCGATCTCCCTTCTTGTCAGTCTCGCCGCCGTGGCGCGAAGCCCGCATGACGGACTGCTGATCTGGGTGCCGACGATGTTTCTCTATTTCCCGTTGGGTGTCGTCGCAGCCTACAAGGGGCTTTACGAACTGGTGGTCAAACCGTTCTACTGGGACAAGACCACACATGGCCATTCCCCGCCCGACAACGCCGGCGCAGATCAGGCCAAAGATTAACCCTTGGCCTTGCTGTCCAGCTTGAGCCGCGTCACGAAGGCTACGGAGATATGGTCGCGCAGCGCCCGGTAGGCCGCCGCTTCATCGCGTTTTGAAATGGCGTCGACAATCGCCAGATGCTCGGCCAGCGCAATTTCACCTCGTCCTTGCGCCGCAAGCGAGGTGGTCGCCATCAGCGCCATGGACCGATGCACCAGATCAAGCTGCTGGACCAGATAGCGGTTGTGCGAGGCAAGATGGATCTGCTGGTGGAACCGTCGATTCGCCCGCGCCAGCGCTCCGGGATTGTCCAGCAGGGCGCGGTCTTCCTCGACCATGTCATGCAGGACCTGGATTTCCTCTTCGGTGGCATGACGTGCCGCCAGTCTGGCCGCCAGCCCCTCAAGCTCGGTACGCACCACGTAGAGTTCGGCCATCTGGTTGTGATCAAGCGAGGCGACAATCAACGACCGCCCGTCCCGCGCCAGCAAGGATTGCGTCTCAAGCCGTTGCAATGCCTCGCGGATGGGGGTGCGGGACACACCGAAACGATCTGCGAGATCGCTTTCCACCAGCCGGTCACCCGGCTTGTAAACGCCGACGTCAATCGCTTCGAGGATCAGCGTATAGGCATCCTTCTGCTGTGCCTTGACTTGATTCATCTGCTGTCCTTTTTACCGCTTGGCGCACGATAGCCCCGTGCCGCCCCGTCAATCAAGCGCAGCGGCATCGCACTAAAGGATAGCGGGAATTACTGAAGAAAACCGCCAAAGCTAAAGTGCTCATTGGCGTTCCTTAAATCTTTTCATATCGACGCGCGCTACTCGTGCATCAGCGATTGCACCAGATCGCGTCGGGCGGTAGCCTCGCGCCATGATCAAGCAAAGCTTCTCACATGTCCGCACTTGGGTGTTCGATCTCGACAACACCCTCTATCCGCCTGCCGCGAGGCTTTTCGATCAAATCGAGGTGCGCATGACCCGCTTTGTCATGCAGGCGCTTGGCGTGAATCACGTCCGCGCGAACTTCTTGCGTGGCCATTATTGGCGCACCTACGGCACGACCCTTGCCGGGCTCATGCGCGAACATGATGTCGATCCTGCCCCCTATCTGGAAGAGGTGCACGACATCACTTTCGACACGCTGGACCCCGATCCACATCTGGCCGCCCTTATCTCTGGCCTGCCGGGGCGCAAGATCGTTTACACCAACGGAACTGCCCCTTATGCCGCGCAAGTACTCAAGGCGCGCGGACTTGAGGCGGCATTTGACGCCCTCTATGGCGTCGAACATGCTGATTTCGCGCCCAAACCGGAACGCGCCGCGTTCGAGGCCGTCTTTGCCCGCGACGGCACCGACACCCGCACGGCCGCGATGTTCGAGGATGACGTTCGCAACCTGACCGAACCGCATGCAATGGGGATGCGCACCGTTCATGTCGCGCCCGAGCCTTTCAAGGCTGACCACATCCACCATCACACTGACGACCTTGGCTCGTTTCTCGCCCGACTTACATGACCCCTGCGGCGCGATGATGCAGTGCCCTGACGCGCCGGGCTGCTAGATATCCTTGGCAGGAGGTCGATATGGACTATGACATCGTAATATCTGGCGGCGGGATCGCCGGACTGACAGCCGCTGCGGCCTTTGGGACGCAGGGCTTTTCTGTGCTTTGCGTCGACCCCACACCTCCCGTGACCGACCGAGAGGCCGCAGGTGCCGACCTGCGCAGCACCGCATTTCTTCAGCCTGCGCGCGGCTTTCTTGAACGCGCGGGGATTTGGGATCGGCTTGCGAATCACGCCATGCCGCTGCAGGTCATGCGCATCGTTGACGCTGGGGGGACCGATCCTGAGCCCCGCGTGACCCGCGAATTCGACGCCAGCGAAATTTCGGATGCCCCCTTTGGCTGGAACCTGCCCAACTGGCTGCTGCGCCGCGAGCTGAGCGCGCATCTTGCTGATCTGGGCACGGTTGATTTTCGCCCCGGCATGGCAACCACGGGTTTGTTCACCCGCACCGCCTCGGCCAGGGTCAGTCTCAGCGACGGCAGCCGTGTGATCACCCGGCTGGTGGTCGCCGCGGATGGGCGCGATTCCCCCATGCGCCGGGCCGCGGATATCGGCGTGACGACCACGCGCTTTGGACAAAAGGCGCTGGCTTTTGCCGTGACCCACCCTGTCCCGCATCAGAACGTCTCGACCGAAATCCACCGTACCGGCGGGCCTTTCACCTTTGTCCCGCTGCCCGATATCGACGGGCAGCCATCATCGGCCATCGTCTGGATGGAAGAGGCGGCAAAGGCCGACGCGCTGATGCAGCTGGACGTACCGGAATTCGAAGAAGCGATGTCGGCGCGGTCCTGCCAGCTATTCGGCCCGCTGAAACTGGCCAGTCGGCGTGGCCTTTGGCCGATTATCGCCCAGGTGGCGCATCGCCTGTCAGGTGAAAGGGTCGCACTGGTGGCCGAGGCGGCGCATGTGCTGCCGCCAATCGGCGCGCAGGGCCTGAACATGAGCCTTGCGGATCTGGATGTGCTGCTGGATCTGGCCATGGCGCAGCGGGGCACCCTGGGTTCCGTAGAAATGCTGGATGCCTATCACGCGAAACGCATCGCCGATATCCGCGCCCGGGTGGCCGGGATCACCCTGTTGAACCGCGCCTCTATGGTATCGGATCCGCTGTTGCGCGACGCCCGTGCGGCAGGCCTTGACGCGCTTTATGCGCTCAAACCCCTGCGTGCCAAACTGATGCAGGTGGGGCTGGGAACGATCGGTCGCCAAATCCCTGAGCCATCACGCTAAATCGCGGATTAGCCGGGCGGTAGTTGCCCTGTTGATGACGCTGCCACCAACAGGGCAAATGCCAGTCAGAAAACCTGATCGATCACTTTGTGCAGACGCGCCACGGTGCCGTCCACATCATAAAGTTTGTCCAGACCAAACAGGCCCAGTCGAAAGGTGCTGAAGCCCGCAGGTTCATCACACTGGAGCGGTACGCCAGCCGCGATTTGCATGCCCTTGGCGGCGAAGGCACGGCCAGACTGAACCTCTGGATCATCGGTGTAGCTGACCACCACGCCGGGCGCGCCGAAACCTTCGGCGGCGACTGATTTTACGCCCTTATCGGCCAGCATCTGCCGCACAGCCGTCCCCAGCGCCCACTGCGCCTCTTTCAGGCGAGAGAAACCATAATCGCGCGTCTCCAGGACGGTGTCGCGGAAGGCCCGCAGGCTGTCCGTCGGCATGGTTGCATGATAGGCATGGCCGCCGTTTTCGTAAGCCAGCATGATCTGATGCCATTTCTTCAGGTCGCAGGCAAAGCTGTCGGACGTGGTTTCGGCCATCCGCGCAACGGCGCGTTCTGACAGCATGACGAGTCCCGCAGAGGGGGTGGCAGACCAGCCCTTTTGAGGGGCAGAAATCAGTACGTCCACACCTGTCGCTTTCATGTCGACCCAGATGCAACCGCTTGCGATGCAATCCAGCACCATCAACGCGCCCACCTCATGTGCCGCCGCCGCGAGCGCGGTCAGATAATCATCGGGCAGGATGATCCCGGCCGAAGTTTCCACATGCGGCGCAAAGACGATGTCCGGCTTGATTTCGCGGATCTGCGCGGTCACCTCTTCGATCGGCGCGGGTGCAAACGGTGCCTGAGCGCCGTTGCCGGTCTGGCGGGCCTTCATCACATGGGTCTCACCCGCGAAGCCACCAGCCTCGAATATCTGGGTCCAACGGTAGGAAAACCATCCGTTCCGCACGACGAGAACGTTCGCATCGCGACCGAACTGGCGCGCCACAGCCTCCATCCCATAGGTGCCACCACCCGGGACGATGGCCACGGCATCGGCGTGATAAACTTCTTTCAACATGCCCGAGATGTCGCGCATTACCTGCTGAAACGTCGCCGACATGTGGTTCAGCGACCGGTCCGTAAAGACCACCGAAAATTCATCAAGCCCCGTGGGGTCCACCTGATCAAGCAAAGCCATTTGCAGTCTCCTCTGGTTGCGCGCTGACTATCCTGTCGGCGTCGGTTTGGCAAAGGACTTCCTCTAAACCAAAGGTCTCAGATCGGCCCCGGCAGCCGTTCCTCGGACAAGAGCACGTTGGCATCCAGATTCCCCACCCCCGGCAGCGTCATGATCCGCCGCCGCAGAACGCGTTCAAAATCCGAGATGTCCCGCGCCACGACCCGCAAGCGGTAGTCATACATTCCAAGAACGTGCTCGACCGTCTGCACCTCGGGGATGGCGCTCACCGCGCGCTCGAAATCCTGCAAGGATACGCGACCCTTGGTGGCAAGCTTCACTCCCAGGAAAACCGTGACGCCAAACCCCAGTGCCTCACGGTCCAGATCCAGCCGCAGGCCACGGAATACGCCCGCTTCGCGCAGCCGCTTGATCCGCCGCCAACAGGCGGGCTGCGACAGGCCCAATTCACGCCCAAGCGCCCCGGCGCTCTGGGTTGCGTCCAGCGCCAGCGCGCGGATCAGCGCGCGGTCGGTTTCGTCCAGATCGATCACAGTGGCAGGCTTTCATCGGTCTTGAGCCGTGCCACATGCATCAGCGCGTCTATGTCGGTGATATGCGGCAGCGTCAAAATCTGTCCGCGATAAACCTGCTGGTAGTGGGCCATATCCCGGGCGATCACTGACAGACGGGCATCGACCTGTCCCAGAAAAGTCTGGATCTCGATCACCTCGGGCACCTGCCGCGCGGCTTCGGCGAATTCCTCGAACGCCTGCGGCCGGGATTTGTCCAGCGTGATGCGCAGGGACACCTCGACCGTGTAACCAAGCGCTGGCCAGTGAATCATACCCCGCACCCCGCGCAGCACCCCGGTGTTCCGCATCCGATCGAGCCGCCGCGCCAGGGTGGTCGCGGTGACGCCACAACGCTCAGCCAGTTCTGCGGCGGGCGCTTCGGGAGTCGCCTGATACTGGCGCAGGATACGGCGGTCTGTGTCATCAAGCATGAATATGTCAGTAAACTCCAATCAAGCGAATGAAAAGCGCAGATATAACGCGAAATCCCGCCATTTCGGCAAGTCCTTCGCAAGCTAATCCATATGCTACAGCTCACATCATTCGGCCAGAGCCCAAACAACGGGTCAGCGCCATCACTTCGGAAGGAAGCTCATCATGCGCGTTTATTATGACCGTGACTGCGACATCAACCTGATCAAGGACATGAAGGTCGCGATCCTCGGCTACGGCAGCCAGGGCCACGCCCATGCCCTCAACCTGCGCGATTCCGGCGCCAAGAACGTCGTCGTCGCGCTGCGTGAAGGCTCCCCCTCGGCCAAGAAGGCCGAAGGCGAAGGCCTCAAGGTCATGGGCATCGCAGAAGCAGCAGCCTGGTGCGACCTGATCATGTTCACAATGCCCGACGAACTTCAGGCAGAGACCTACAAGAAGTACGTGCATGACAACCTGCGCGACGGCGCTGCAATCGCATTCGCCCACGGCCTGAACGTCCACTTCGGCCTGATCGAACCCAAGCCCGGCACCGACGTCATCATGATGGCCCCCAAGGGCCCGGGTCACACCGTGCGTGGCGAATACACCAAAGGCGGCGGCGTGCCCTGCCTCGTGGCCGTACACAACGACGCATCTGGCAAGGCGCTGGAAATCGGCCTGTCCTATTGCTCGGCCATCGGTGGCGGCCGCTCGGGCGTGATCGAAACGAACTTCCGTCAGGAATGCGAAACCGACCTCTTTGGTGAACAGGCGGTTCTCTGTGGTGGTCTGGTCGAACTGATCCGCATGGGCTTTGAGACGCTGGTCGAAGCGGGTTATGAGCCCGAGATGGCCTATTTCGAATGCCTGCACGAAGTGAAGCTGATCGTCGACCTGATCTATGAAGGCGGCATCGCAAACATGAACTACTCGATTTCGAACACTGCGGAATATGGCGAATACGTCAGCGGTCCGCGCATCCTGCCCTATGCCGAAACCAAGGCACGGATGAAAGAGGTCCTGACCGACATCCAGAACGGCAAATTCGTGCGTGACTTCATGCAGGAAAACACCGTCGGCCAGCCGTTCTTCAAGGCGACTCGCCGCCTGAACGACGAACACCAGATCGAACAGGTCGGTGAAAAGCTGCGCGCCATGATGCCTTGGATTTCCGCGGGCAAGATGGTCGACAAGGCGAAAAACTGATTACGACCACTATGCGATCAAACAGGCCGGGCAATTGCCCGGCCTGAGTTTTTTCTGAGACAGGAAGACCTTTGCGCACCTGTCGGTAGCCACACGCCACCAATCCTTGATGCGGGCAAAGCTGTTCTGGATATTGTGGCGCCTGCAATAGTGACCCTCATCATGCCGGATCGGGACCCCGCGTTTGCTGCCAACTGGACACAAGTATTTCCCTTTTTTCCAAGCGCTTCGCGATACCAGTCCGCGTCATAGCCCCTGTCCACCAGCAAGTGGTCGGCGGACTATGCAGCAGGCCACGCACACCGATATTTTCACCGCGTTGACCTGCCGTCAGCAACACACGCAACACTAGGTGGTGACAGGAAAGCAATCCCCATCCTCAATGCCAGCATCGCAAGGTCACTCTTCGTTCGGATACAGACCGCCCAACCAAGCACACGACGCGAATGCACGTCGGCCCTCACATTTGGCCTTCAGCTATTAGAAAACCGCTGGCCTACAACCATGCTTCCGACATAAATCAGCTGTCTGAAGCCCGACCTTCTGCCCTTAGATTTTCTAGAATTCTAGCTTCACGCTGAAATCAAGCCCATAGCTCTCATAGTCTGAAATCCCGATACCATCGTAGTATGTGCCAAGAGTGATCAACTCCTGATTGGCGAAGCGATAGTTGAACCCAAGCTCCACTCTGGCCCGCAGACTGCCGTCATTACTGGACGTTTCCGCTGCCGCACCCGTATAGGTGATATCGCTCGCAATAGCGCTGACGCCTCCTGTTAGCAGCAGCCTGCGATCACGTTGCGCAAACGGCGCAGGAGTCTCAAAGTCGATACCTATTTCGAGTTCGCTTAATGCAAGGCCCTGACTTGGTATCTCGTTTCCAACACTGTCGGTATAGGCCTCCTGTTCATCGGTTACATAAGATACCTGAAGACTTGGGATTAACGTCGTCACATCGTACTGCAGCTCCCCGGATACTTTCAACATGGCCAGAAGCCGCTCTGTCTCCATGTCGTCCGTATAGGTGCCGAATGGCGAAATCTCGTTCGAGCTGCGACCATAAAGCAGACGGCCCTCGAGATAGACATCCTGATCCGGCACTTTGGTCACTAAATAAGGCCCCGCCATCCAACCGTGACCAATGACACTCGACACCCCGGTGTCCTGCTCCAGATAGTCGTACTCAAGAAGGACCCCACCTAACAGATTCTCGTGAAATTTGTGGTGGGTTCCGACGGCACCGAAAAGATACGTACTTTTGGTGTCCCCATCCTTGGCTTTTGAACCATGGAAAGTTGTCCAGATAGCGGATCCGGGCTTGGACGAAAATTTGAATCGACCCTGACTGCTCGTGATACTTGCACTAAAGATACCGCGGGCTGACCCGGACAGAAGCCCTGTCAAATTAGGCTGACTGCCAAGCAAAAGACCCGAGCGCCGTTCGATGAACTGCTTTACGACGCGGGCCGTTTCAGTGATTGTTTCGCTTTGGATCGACAGCGTGTTCGATGCCAGGTTGTCATTACCAGACGTGTCCTGAACGACGCTTGCCGGAATGGAAACAGTGGTGTCACCGCCGCCCGTCGGGCTGATCGTGATCACGTAACTTGCGCCACTCCCTGCCAGCCCTGAGACCGAGCCATTTGTGACAGCGACATCCGAAGCGGTGAAGCCCACCACAGTCTCAGAGAATGCCGCATTCACAGAGAAGGATTTCCCAGGCATGCTGCCGGTGGCCGAAGTCGTCAGCGTGACAGATGGCGCTGTTACATCCGCGTTAGTCAGCGCAAAGGTCACATTGCTGAGGCTGCCGCTGCTGGCCGTCACATTATACGACCCCGCCGTCGCATTCGCCGTCGCCGTCACCGACACCTGGCCCGAGGCGTTGGTCACACCGGAGCTCGCCGAAAGTGTCGCGCTGGCGCCCGATCCCGGCACCGCAAAGCTCACCGTCTCACCCGCCACCGGGTTGCCGCCCGCATCCGTCACCGTCGCCACAAGCGCGCTGGCGAACCCGGTCGAGATCGCCGTGCTCTGACCCCCGCCAGAGGTGGCCGCAAGCGTCGCCGCCGCCCCCGCCGTGTTGGTCAGCGCAAAGGTCACATTGCTGAGGCTGCCGCTGCTGGCCGTCACATTATACGACCCCGCCGTCGCATTCGCCGTCGCCGTCACCGACACCTGGCCCGAGGCGTTGGTCACACCCGAACTCGCCGAAAGTGTCGCGCTGGCGCCCGATCCCGGCACCGCAAAGCTCACCGTTTCACCCGCCACCGGGTTGCCGCCCGCATCCGTCACCGTCGCCACAAGCGCGCTGGCGAACCCGGTCGAGATCGCCGTGCTCTGACCCCCGCCAGAGGTGGCCGCAAGCGTCGCCGCCGCCCCCGCCGTGTTGGTCAGCGCAAAGGTCACATTGCTGAGGCTGCCGCTGCTGGCCGTCACATTATACGACCCCGCCGTCGCATTCGCCGTCGCCGTCACCGACACCTGGCCCGAGGCGTTGGTCACACCGGAACTCGCAGAAAGTGTCGCGCTGGCGCCCGATCCCGGCACCGCAAAGCTCACCGTCTCACCCGCCACCGGGTTGCCGCCCGCATCCGTCACCGTCGCCACAAGCGCGCTGGCGAACCCGGTCGAGATCGCCGTGCTCTGACCCCCGCCAGAGGTGGCCGCAAGATTGGCGGGCGGACCGACCGCACCGCTGTTCGTTCCGCTTCCACCAGAAAATGTATAAACGAAGGATGTGAACGGCGTCCCCCCATATGTTCCACTAACATTGCACCCGGCTGAGCAATTGAAGTTAGTCGGCGAGCTCGCGACCGGAGTTGCGTTGACCTGAAGCACGATGGGATTTCCGGAATCGCCTCCGCCGTCAAAGGTTTGGAAATTGGTAGAACCGGCGCCATCAATAACTTCGATCAAAATGAACTGCTCTGATCCGTCTGTGTTTGATGACGGAAGAGTCGAAGAGTAGATGCATTCATCGTCGGTCAGATTCAATGCTATCTGAGCGTCAGACACATTGTTTGCCGTCGGGGGGCAGTCGTTGAACGCAGCACGCGCGCCGGTCGGTACCATGCCCAAAAAGACCAGGCTCAAAAGTAGCGTGGCCAGTCTGACAATCGAGCGCTTTGATAAGAGAGAGATCCAAATGGCCGAGAAGAAGGCCGTCAAGCGACAAATGATTGCGAAAAGTATCCGTTTGAAAAGTGTCATGCGTGTGGTGCCCCGCTTGTGAGCCGCCCAACGAACAAATTTCGTTTGCGTGCCCCGATAATAAATGCAAGCATAACTTGAGCCCATTAGCAATAAGCGCAACCCTTACCTGAGAAATTGACTAATTTTCAATCGAGATCGTCGCATGTGTTGCGTTTTTGGCCACACTCAAGAATCTGAAAGAGGCGAACTATTAGTACCAAACACGGGAGGTTTACGTGTCAGAGCCATTTTTAGCTGAAATTCGAATGGTGAGTTTCAATTTTGCGCCAAGAGGCTGGGCCTTTCTTGACGGGCAGTTCCTGCCGATCAACCAGAACCAATCACTATATTCCCTTTTGGGCACGACATACGGTGGTGACGGGCGCACGACATTTGCTTTGCCCGATCTGCGCGGCCGCACGCCGCTTCATATGGGAGATGGGTTTAATCTTGGGCGCGCAAGCGGTTCGGAAGGCGTGGCGCTGACAACTGCCGAGATGCCCGCACATACCCATACTGCGAAAGCGTCCTCGCTTGCCGGTGACAGTCCTGTTCCCACAGATCATGTGCTTGCCGCCGAGGCGGGGAATGACCTCGCCTATCATGCGCCCGAGGCACCAAACATGACCGCTTTGCGAGAAGGGACAGTGTCCTATGCAAGTGGCGGACAGCCGCATGAAAACATGCAGCCCTATCTTACAGTGGCGTTCTGCATCGCCCTACAGGGGCTTTTCCCCTCACAAAATTAAGATTGGAGGATATTGAATGTCAGAACCATTTATTGGTGAGATTCGCATGTTTGCCGGTAATTTCGCCCCAGTCGGTTGGGCGTTTTGTGACGGCCAATTGTTGGCTGTGTCCCAAAATGACGCGCTTTTCTCGTTGATTGGGACGATATATGGCGGCGACGGAAGAACGACTTTTGGACTGCCTGACATGCGCGGGCGTGTGCCGCTCCACTTCGGTGACGGCCCGGGGCTCAGTTCGCGGCGATTGGGAAGCAAGGCCGGCACGGAGCACGTCACCCTGACCATGAATGAGCTCCCCATCCATGGTCACGACTTCCACGCCCAGACGAAAGAAGCGACTGCGGCCGGACCGGAAGGCAATGTTGCTGCCATGGGTGTTGGCGTCAACTTTTACAGTGAGACAGCGCAGGACACGAATATGGCCCAATCAATGCTGTCGCATACCGGGGGATCCCGCCAGCATACCAATTTGATGCCGACCCTCTGCGTCCACTTTATAATCGCCTTGTTTGGCATTTACCCAAGTCGTCAGTAGGAGCATTGATATGTCGGAACCATTTATCGCAGAAATCCGCATCTTTGCGGGGAACTTTGCACCGAGATCCTGGGCGTTTTGTGATGGTCAATTGCTGCCAGTGTCCAACAATACAGCATTGTTTTCACTGATAGGGACCACCTATGGGGGCGATGGCAGGACTACCACTGCGTTGCCCAATCTTCAGGGACGTGCCCCGATGCACCCGGGACGCGGCCCGGGTCTGACGGCTCGACGACTTGGCGAAAAGGATGGAAATGAAACGGCATTACTGACAGAGGAACATATCCCCAAACACACGCACACAGTACGCGCCACAACGTCAGCGGCAACCGCAAACATGGCGCCCGGCACCACAACCTCGTTGTCGCGTTCAAGTTTCGGTGACAACCTGTATCAATCCGACACGTCTGGAAACCTAGTCGATTTGGCAGAGGAAGCTGTGGCGGCGGCAGGTGGGAACCAGTCGCACACCAATCTTCAGCCGTATCTGACGTTGAACTTCATCATCGCCCTGGCCGGTATTTATCCCTCCCGGAGCTAGTCATAACGTCGAGGAGTAAGGTATCTCCTTTACGCCGCCCTCCTCGACGTTCAGCATGTGCGGACAATCATTTCGCAGGGCAGCTGAACGTCCACTCGATCAACGAGTATATCTGGCGATCGAGTGAAGGAATAGGCTGCTCCGGGGAACGCTGCCTGCTGCTGATTGAACTGCCAATGGCGCCAGATATTCGGCGCTCCGACCTGCCATGATCTCACACAGGGTCCGCTTTCCGTGAACAATTTTCCGCCGACTGACCGTGTGTCCCGCTTTGGTGTGAGCTATCGCGACATGACAGACGCCGATATGCCGTTCCTCTCTCGTTTGTACCGTTCAACCCGCGAGGAAGAAATGTCTGGCTTGCCCTGGAGTGATGAGCAAAAACAATCCTTTATCGACATGCAGTTTCGGGCGCAGCACGAGCATTATCAAAAGCACTATACGGATGCGCTCTGGCTGATCATTGAGATGAATTCGGCACCTATTGGCAGGCTTTATATTGAGCGGTGGGCCAGCGAGCTGCGTATCATCGACATCGCTCTGATACCGGATGCGCGAGGGAAGGGTATCGGGGCGGACATTCTAGAGGATTTACAGTCCGAAGCCGCAGCGACCGCTAAAAATATCGGTATTCATGTTGAAAAGGCCAACCCGGCGATGTCTCTGTATCACCGCCTCGGATTCAAACAGACCGAAGATAAGGGCGTCTACGATCTGCTGGTATGGCGCCCTGCAGAGACCGGCCACTGTCGCAGGTAGCTGTCTGAATTTACTCGATGAACTGGCCAAAGCTGTATTATTAAAACTGCCAGGTTTTGTATGCCGGGTCCTGAAACCCTTCAAATCCCGGAGCCCTAATGAAGCCTCATCCCGCACGGAAAAGCAGGACGACCTTCGGCGTCCCCACCCGACTAACATGACTGATTTACATGACGAGTTGGCGAAACTGGCAGCACTTTTCACCCGGGAGGTCGTCGAGCGCGAATAGGTCAGGTTATTTCCCTCCTCCACGCGTCGACCAGCCTCATCGCCGGGCCTTGTCGCGGGTCTACGGTATCTCCGGCACGCCTATCGTCTGTTAGACGCAGTGATCGTCTCCGCTGGAGGGGGGGGCCTCGTTCGCCGGGCAAGAGCCCCCCGGACTATTTACTGATCCGTCTCACTATCAACACTTCACCGGCGACGTCTTCTTACAGCACCGCCCGCCGATTGATCTCCCCTCGCCGCCCCTTCTCAGCGAATGTAAACATTCGCCCGTCGGGTAACGGCTGGCGCAAGCGGGTCGGAAAGGAAGGCACAGGGTGGCGATTGATCAAGACGGTTGAAGCCGAGCACACCTCCGGTGGCAATCTGGTCGATCGATCGCGTGGTTCAGCCCGAACTATCCTGCCTACCCCGCCAAAGGCCAGATGAGCGGGATAAGGAATACGGTCGCAGCCCCGATGATGATGTTCATCGGTAGGCCGATCCTCAGAAAATCAGTGAACCTGTAGCCCCCCGCGTTGTAGACGAGGGTGTTGGTCTGGTAGCCGATTGGCGTTGCGAAGCTGGCGCTTGCACCGAACATCACGGCCACAATAAAAGGACGTGGATCGAGGCCAAGCTGGACCGCCACGCCCGTTGCGATCGGCGCCAGCAGGACTGCGACGGCGTTGTTAGTGACCAACTCGGTCAGGACCGACGTCAGGGCGTAGACCAAAGCCAAGGCTATGATCGGCTGGACCGTCGCGAGGAGCGGCGACAGCTTGGCTATAATGAGCGAAAGCGCCCCTGAATTGTCCAGCGCGCTGCCTAATGTCAGCATGGAGACGATCAGCAACAGCAACCGGCCGTCGATTGACCCTACGCCTTCCTCTGCATCGATGCAGTTTGTCAGCAGAACGACTGCAACACCGATCAACGCAAGTGTCAGGATCGGCGCCACATTGAGGGCCGCGAGGATGACGACGCCGATCATGGTCGCAATGGCGATCGGCGCTTTCTTGCGGCGAAAACCTCGAGAAGTGACCGGGGACAGCAGGATCAATCGCTCCTCCTCGGCGAGGCGGGCGATGTCGTCGGGCGCGCCATCAAGAAGCAATGTGTCTCCGACCGTCAGTTTGACCATCGCAAGGCGCATGTCGACCGCAGTTCCATTGCGGTGCAGCGCGATCGGATAGACGCCGAAACGGCGACGCCAGTGCAAACGCCCGACCATTCTGTGCAGCGCTTTTGAATCCGGGCCGATCAGGACTTCGACAACCGAAGTGGGGCGGGCCGTCGACGCCTCTGTTCCCAGAACGGCGTTGCCCACGGCGGCGCCATCGCGAAACCCCATGATTTCGGTATCTGTGGTCTTTATGACCACGATATCCCCCGCTGCCATCGTCGATGTCGCCAGAGAGTCGCGCAAGGACAGATCACCGCTAACAAGATCGACAGCCCGGCTTCCGGCGTTCTTGAGTGCGTCCACCTCCAGCACTGTTTTGCCGATCAGAGGCGAGCCTGCCGGGATGAAGAGTTCAACCAGCCAGGTGCGCAGATCACGTTTCGATTGAAGGTCCCCGACAGTCTGACGCAGGGGCAGCAGGCGCGGGGCCGCGATGGCCAGAAACGCCCCACCGATTATAGCGACTGCAATTCCGACCGGGGCGATCTCGAACAGGCTAAAGGGAGTCATCCCGAGATCGCGTGCTATGCCATCGACCAGCAGGTTCGTCGAGGTCCCGATTAGGGAACAGGTCCCGCCAAGAATGACCATGTAGGACAGCGGGATGAGCAGGTGTGATGCCGCAATCTTCATCTGCCGCGCCAGCGTGATCACAACAGGGATCAGCACGATGACCACCGGAGTGTTGTTCATGAAGACCGAGGCTCCGGCAGCTGTGATAAAGAATAATCCGAGCGTCAGGACCGGGTGGGCCGACGCATGTCGACCCAGAACACCACTCAGTGCCTCGAGCACGCCTGTCCGGACCAGCGCCGCGCTGAGGATGAACATCGCGCCGATCGTGGTCGGCGCCGGGTTGGCGAGCGCAGCCAGAATATCATTGGGCCCGACAAGACCCATGGCAAGTGCTGTAGCCGCCCCACAAAAGGCGACAACATCCGGGGATCGCAATTCCATGACGAAGGCCGTGAAAACGCCGACAAACAAGAGGACGGCGGCGTAAGGTGCCAGAGTTGCAAAGTCGACTGCCATGATGTGATCACGCTCCATTGTTGCGCAGACGGCGTAAGTTTACGTTTCTCGAATCAAACTGGTGTTTGACGTTCGGACGATACTTGCCTTTGCGAGGAACAGTCAGGGTGAAACTATGACTTGCCCCCGCATGAAACGTACGTCGCTAGGAGGGGGAACGGTAGTGCTCCGCAAAACTAGGTGTTCAGTCCCGGCATCTGGTGGATCGGATTTGTGATGAAACGATCTGGCTCTGCAGTCCAGATCTTGCAGATGTATTCGTAAGGCGTGAGCCCGTTGAGGGTCTTGAGTCTGCGTGCGCAGTTGTAGGCTGCCAGGAAGTCGGTGAGGTGCGTGCGCAACTGGTCGTGGCTGTCGTAATGGTATCGTTTCACCGTCGCCTCCTTGATCGTTCGATTCACCCGCTCGACCTGACCATTCGTCCACGGATGGTTTGGCTTGGTCAGCCGATGCTCGATCCCATTTGCCTCGCAGATCATGTCGAAGCGCATCTGCCGCGAATATGCTGTGTTTCGGTTGCGAGGTTGCTCGGCGAACTGGATGCCGTTATCGGTCAGGATCGTGTGGATGCGATAGGGGACGGCCTTGAGCAGATGTTCGAGGAACTCCCAGGCGGTCTTGCGATCCGCCTTTTCCACGAGTTGGGTGATCGCAAATTTGCTGGTCCGGTCAATGGCCACAAAGAGATAGAGCTTGCCCTCCACCGTCTGAACCTCGGCGATGTCGATGTGGAAGAAGCCCCCTCTCGGCAGATTTGCCTTGCAAATCGTCTGCCGGGCAGTGGATGGGATATCGCTTAAACTGCTGCCGCTTTGGCTTGTCACCCTCGACATCTGGCAAGCGCGAAATGCCATGTCGCTGAAGGCACCGATGTAGCGCCGACCGCGTCAGGTGCGGGGCAGACGGCTGAAGGGCATAGAGGCAATCATCCAGCGGCAGTAGCGTGTGCCGCCGGAATGCGACGATCATTGCCTCCTCCGCTTCGGTGAGAACGGTCGAACGCGGCTCTTTCGGTCCGGTCTTCAAGCCCTCTACCGTCGCACGCTTACGCCACTTCGCGACGGTTTTGGGATTGATGCCCAACTCCTTACTCAACTGCGCGAGCGAAGCTTGCGATCGCTGTATTGCACAGCTCTGACGGCGTGCGTTGTCGTGGCGCTCCCGTGACGAACTTGTCTCACAATGCTTCCTTCCAGGCCTGAGAAAGGATCGCACCATCAAACCATGCGATCAAACACTGTGCTGAAGTCGGGCACCGCCCAGTTCAAACCGATCGGACGCGACAGGCTCTCGACGAACCCGGTCGTCTGCCGTAGCGCCATGCCGAACAGCACCTTCATCGTCAGGCAGGTCTGGATGGCGGTATCGCTGTAGGTTTGCTGTCGGCCGCGGTTGCCGGTCGGCGCAGAATCCCAGATCATCTCCGGGTCAAACCAACCTCTCGTGCCATTGCGGCGCAATGCACTGCCGGTCAGTGGATCGTCAGCGAGCCACGGCGCTTGAGCGCTTCGTTATCGGCTGGCCAGTTCCGGGTCCGGTAGGTCGGGGCTGTCGGTCTGCTCATGTCGTCCAGCTACCAGGCTGGGTTCACGACAGGAATCCCTCATCGGGTTTGTGCAACAAAGCCATCGCACTGACAAATATTCCTGAACAAGGAACAGGCAATCAGCTATCCTGCGGTGGTAAACCCATGTAGAAATGAAACCAGAATGACAATCAGGGAAATTTTACGCACGTGATTGATTTAAATGCCATGACAGCAGAGGATTTCGCCTTGATCGAGGGGATGGAATTCATGATTGTTTCCGTTGAGCCAGCAGTTCGTTTGAAGTTGATCGAAGTCAGGAAACTGGGTGCGGGTGAGCGTAAGGGCGGCGCTTTTTCCCTTCTTTGGCAGGGACCACCACATCCGGTTCTGCCACAAGCTACTTATCAGATGTCCCAGGACACGATTGGCAGCCATGATATTTTCCTGGTTCCCGTTTCATGGAAAGATGCCGGAGTAGAATATGAGGCAATCTTCACCTAGTGGACCTGTCGCGCTTTCGTGCCGCCCCAAGTGCTCATGTAAGCCACCTTTCGGTCGAAGGCGACAGGGCTTTTCCAGCCCAATGCTGAGTGTCGGCGGCGCGGATTGTAGAAGCCGAGATAGCGGCCGATCTTGGCGCGAGCTTCCGAGATGCTGGCGTAGGCCCGCAGGTAGACGTCTTCGTATTTGCTGCTTCTCCAGAGGCGCTCCACGAAGACGTTGTCGCGCCACGCCCCTTTGCCATCCATGCTGATCTTGATCTCCCGGCTCGCCAGGACCTTGATGAAGTCGGTCGATGTGAACTGGCTACCCTGATCCGTGTTGAAGATCTCGGGAGCGCTGTGGCGCGCCAACGCCCCCTCCACTGCTTCAATGCAAAAATCCGCTTCCAGCGTGATCGACACGCGCCAAGACAGCACCCGGCGGGTGAACCAGTCCAGCACAGCGGCGAGCTAGATGAACCCGCGCGCCATCCACCGCCCGGCAGGGCATGCGTGCATACCCGAGAGGGAGAATGTAGGTGATGTCCATCGCCCACACCTGGTTGGGCCGGGTGATCGGCAGCTTCCTCAGCAGATAGGGGTAGATCTTGTGCCCTGGCACCGGTTTCGAGGTGTTGGGCTTGCGATAGAGCGCCTCAATCCCCATGCGCTTCATCAATGTGGCAACGTGCAGCCGCCCGACCTTGAAGCCTTCCTTAACCAGCAGGCCCTGCAGCATCCGGCTGCCCGCGAAGGGAAATTCCATGTGCAGTTTGTCGATCCGGTACATCAGCTTCAGATCGGAAGCCCGGATCGAGCGCGGCTAGTAGTAGACGCTGCCCCTGCTGATCCCCAGCACCTTGGCCTGACGGCCGACACTTAGCTTAGCTGTCCGGTCGATCATCTTTTTGCGCCCCCCTCTCGGCAGATTGCTGCGCAATCGCCTGCCGGGCAACGGGACAGCAGACCCGCCTTGCCGAGCGCGCCGGACAAAAAATCGTTCTCCAGCGTCAGCTCCCCGATCTTGGCATGCAGGGTCTTCACGTCGATCACCGGTTCCGGCTCGGCCTTCGGCCCATCACCAAACACCCCGGTCGCGCTCTGAAGAAGCAGATCACGCCATTGCTTGATCTGGTTAGGATGGAGGTCGAAATCCTGCGCCAACTAGATCAGCGTCTTCTCGCCCTTGATAGCGGCTACCGCCACTTTCGCCTTGAATGCCGGGCTGTGGTTCCGGCGCGGTCGTCTTGCCATGGTCTTCTCCTCGCTCGCAGCATCATGCTGCTGTTGCGCAGAAAATCCACCTATCCCGGCTGTTCAGATTTCCGAAACCACCTCTAAACGCCGCCTGAACGCGTCAGAAGGCTGAGTTCTGCGCTTTTCTGCCGTTCGTGACGAGCGCAGCGAACGGCAGCTCCCCGCCCCTTCCGTATGATGTTCAAAAGTCCCATGCAGATCATTCCGTTGCCTCCCAATGCGCGTCGCAGAGCGGAAGATCACAAGGGGCAAATCTCAATGAAAATCATGCGGCCACCCGGCTCACTTCTGGGTGGAAATCAACACCCCCTGCCTGCAGCTTCACGGAAATGGCACGATTCACCGACTGCGCGGCGTTTCGAGCGGCTTTTCCATGTCCACTCTCTCCGTCGGGAAGCATAGCGTTAGTCAAAAAATATGTAACAAAAAAGTACATATTTTTTATGTTATCGTGACAATTTGGTCAATTGTCTATTTTTGTCATTACAAATATTGACACATTTTGCAATTATGTGTACTTGAGTTCACAACTTCGGCGGAGAGGATTTGGAGGACTGATGTGTTAAACCTTCTGGAGATTTACCACAGGTAACCGCAACGCAAGCGACGAGCATTTTGCCGCTTCGGCGGCGCACAGGCTTGAAAAGCTTGCATCAGATCCGAACGCTGTTCGGGACATCAATCTAACCGGTTCCCTCTGCTGTATGATTCGCTGCGGCAGCCTCAAAGCACACGCTGCATAGCGGAGGCTGACAGGCTGCCAGCCGATACGCGCATGCCGCTCAGGGAAATGCTTCAATCGCGTTTTGCTGACCGAGCTCTTGTGCGCCGGAAAGCACACTGGATTCACACCAACTGTGGCCGCAAAGAACCAAACAATAGGAAAAAGCTATGAGCGATTACATCTTGTCCAGTGAGATCCGTGACAAATTAAGGAAGGTATCCACGGCTTCCGTCGCGACGGCTCTGTTCAAGCGCGGTTTGCGCAATCAGTTTGTACAAGGTGTTGTGCCGATGGCGCGCAAGCCGGTGACCATGGTCGGCCAGGCCTTCACGCTGCGCTACATCCCTGCCCGGGAGGATCGCAATCCAATCACCATTTTCCGGGAACGCGACCACAAGCAACGCGTGGCGGTGGAAACCTGTCCCGAAGGTCATGTGCTGGTAATGGATGCCCGCAAGGACAGCCGCGCCGCCACGGCCGGATCGATCCTCGTCACCCGCCTTGCGAAACGCGGCGCCGCCGGCGTCGTGTCGGACGGTGGCGTGCGCGACGCGATCGGCATCGCTGCGCTTGACATGCCCGCCTATTTTGCCTGCTCCTCGGCACCGACAAACCTCACGTTGCATGAGGCCATTGACATAAACGTGCCGATTTCTTGCGGTGACGCGCCGGTCTTTCCCGGCGATGTCATGCTGGGGGACGGTGATGGCGTGATGGTAATCCCGGCCCACCTTGCCGATGAGATCGCAGAAGAATGCACGAACATGGAATCCTACGAAGATTTCGTGCTGGAGCAAGTGAACGAGGGCGCTGGGATCATCGGCCTCTATCCGGCAACGGACGAAGAAAACCTCGTGAAATACGACGCATGGCGCGAACGGACAGGACGATAATATGACCGATACCCTCCATGGAAATCACCTGATCGCAGGAAAACGGGTCAGCTCAGAGGCGCGGTTCTTATCCGCGCCCGCGACGGGCAGCGCCTTTGAGTTCTCGGCGGGGTCTCCCAAGCTTGTGGCCGAGGCTTGTGCTGCTGCCGAGGCCGCATTTGCGGGATTCGCCGCCACGTCCCGCGAGCAGCGCGCGAAGCTTTTGGAAACCATAGCTGACGAGATCGACGCCCGTGGTGGCCAGATCACCGAGGTCGGAAGCGCGGAAACGGGGCTACCCGCAGCCCGCCTGCAGGGCGAGCGCGGCCGGACCACCGGTCAGTTGCGTCTCTTTGCCTCGCACATTTTGGCCGGAGATTACCTTGATCGGCGACATGACGCGGCGCTGCCAGATCGTCAGCCGCTTCCCCGTCCTGATTTACGGATGATGCAGCGCCCCGTTGGCCCGGTGGCGGTCTTCGGTGCGTCCAATTTTCCGCTGGCGTTCTCGGTGGCCGGTGGCGACACCGCAGCGGCGCTTGCCGCGGGGTGTCCCGTCGTCGTCAAGGGGCACGGCGCGCATCCTGGCACGGGTGAGATCGTTGGTGACGCAATCGTCGCTGCACTCGAAAAACTTGGGATGGACGCGGGCATCTTCAGCCTCGTCCAGGGGGGCAGTCGCGCGGTGGGAGAAGCGCTTGTGACGGATCCGCGGATCAAGGCCGTCGGCTTCACCGGAAGCCTTGGCGGTGGGCGCGCGCTTTTTGATCTTTGCGCCTCGCGCCCCGAGCCGATCCCGTTCTTCGGGGAGCTCGGAAGCGTTAATCCCATGTTCGTTCTGCCGCAAGCAGCCTCTGCCCGTGGCGCGGATATAGGCGCTGGCTGGGCCGGAAGTCTTACGATGGGTGTCGGACAGTTCTGCACCAACCCGGGCATTGCGATTGTGCTAGACGGGCCAGATGCGAATGCATTTGTGCAATCGGCGACAGATGGGCTCAGTTCCATTGAAGGCCAGACCATGCTGACAGATGGCATGGCCGCCGCCTACCGCAAAGGCGCCCGGCGGGTTTCCGAAGGCGCGGGCGTCAAGTCTCTCCTGAGCACATCCTGCGAGGGTCGGAATGCCGCGCCGTATCTGTTCGAGGTCTTGGCCAGCGACTGGATGGCCAATGAAGAGTTGTCCGAAGAAGTGTTCGGCCCTCTCGGGCTGGTGATCCGGGTGAAGGACGCATCGCAGATGAAGGAAATAGCGCATAGCTTCAAAGGCCAATTGACCGCAACGCTTCAGATGGATGACGGCGATATCGACCTTGCGCGGGAGCTGCTGCCCGTGCTGGAGCGAATGGCTGGTCGCGTCATGGCCAATGGTTTCCCGACAGGGGTCGAGGTCTGCGACTCCATGGTTCACGGGGGCCCCTATCCGGCAAGCACCAACTTTGGTGCCACATCCGTCGGCACACTTTCCATCCGACGCTTCCTGCGGCCGGTGTGTTACCAGAACCTCCCCGAAGCGCTTCTTCCGGCCGATCTCGTGTACGTTTAGCTTCGGTCACATAAATCCACTGTACCGCCACTGTATTCTTTTGCGGTGGCGGAACCACAAGTCAGCTGCGGGCCGGTGGCTACGCCTACCCCCATCAGACAACCTCGCCCCTGCAATTGCCAAGGCCGCTTTGCACGTTTGGCATGCGGCATGCGGCGGGGCTATGCGGATCACAATATGTTAAAAGTTGTTCTCAAAAAGAACATACAACGCACAAAAATCACACATTTTCTCCAAAATTGGTAATATTTCGCATTGATTTGTAAATATTATACAAGTATCGTGATTCAAGTCTCCCGATCCACACCGTCTGCTGCGCTGACGGTTTCAGGGGGCCGAAGCTTGGTAATATATGGGAGGATGTTATCAGTCGCATTTGGAGCACAGTCGCGTCGTGCTTCAATGGGTGCAAAGTTTCGATCAGGCGATGGCGCGCCCCTTGCAGCCAGATCGCGCCCAGTCATTTTCAAAAGCGCGCAAGCAAAGTCCTGAACCTCATTCAGGCTTGGCTTTCTCTCAAAAAGACAAACTTGAAGTTGCTCTGTCGAAGCGCCCTGCTTCGTCGGACCAGTCGGTTCATTCAACTTGCCAGACTTATCTGGATCACGACATCTATTAAGGAGGAACAGGTCTATGTTTTCTAAAAGCCTGAAAGGCAAAATCGCGTTGGCACTTGGTGCCTGCATCATTGGTACCTCGGTTGCTGCGGCGGATTTCCCGACCCGCGATATTCGTCTAATCGTTCCGTGGCCGGCGGGCGGCGGTGCGGACGCCATTTCGCGCAAGATCAGCAACATTGCCGAAGATGAACTGCCAAAATCTGTCTATGTGGAAAATATCGCGGGTGCCGTGACGGCGACCGGTCTGATCCAGATGACCAATTCGCGCCCGGACGGGCACACCGTCGGCGTGCTGACCTACGACAGTGTCATCACCCTGCCGCGTGGCCAGATGGTGCCCGGCTATTCGCTGGACAACATGACACCGATCGCCCGCATCACCACCGAAGCCGATGCGATCGTCGTCTCCAAGCACTCCGGAATCAACACCTTCGAAGAACTGGTGGAAGCGGCGAAGGCCAGTCCCGGCACAGTGCGCGTCGGCGTGGCTCCAAAGGGGTCGGGTCCGTATCTGTCGGTCATCCAGCTTGAAAAACTGTTGGACGTCGATTTCAACGTGATCACCTATGCCGGATCTTCAAGCGCAGAAGCAGAAGCACTCCTGTCTGGCGAGCTTGATGCAGCAATCTCGAGCCTGGGCGATTTCAGCGGCATCATTGCGTCGGGCGATGTCAAAGGTGTGGTTGAACTGTCCTCTGTGCAAAACCTGACCTACACGGACGTGCCCACGATCAGTTCAAAGGGCTACGATCTGCAAACGGGCAGTTTCATCATTCTTTCGGCTCCGAAAGACACTCCGCCAGAGGCCGTCGCCACGATCGAGACAGCGTTCAAAACGGCATACGATAGTGCAGAGTTCCAGGACTGGCTGAAGCAGGTTGGCGTCACCCCAGACTGGCTCGGCTCGGACGAGGTCAAAGGCTGGATGGACGAGCTCCAGAACAAGACGTTCAAGCTCATGGACGAACTGAATCTGTAACCACCAAGCATGATGTCTCCGGTCCTGTATCGGAGACATCGCCCTCCGGGGGCGCTTTGTTTGGGGTGGTGATGCAAGCGCTATCATCGACCGGCAAGCTGCCCCATACCAACGCAGCAGCTCGCACGAGATGTTCCACCGTGCCTCTTGACGCTGAGTCCAAAACAGCAGCTTGCCGCTACCCCCACCAACAACCCAGCCCGGGAGAAGACGATGCTCTTAAACAGGCCTCTGGTATTTCTATATGTCATTCTTGCAGTGTCTGTCGGATATCTCATCTCGGCACTGAATTTAGGCGCCCCGATATCCGAGAGCGGATTGACACCTTCGTTCTTTCCCATCCTGGTGGGGGGCGCTGCGATCTTCTTTTGCAGCATTCTCATTCTTCAGAAGCTGCGTGCCGAACCCGAAAAGTTCCAGTCTGATGTGCCGCGGAATTACACCCACATCTGGGTCGTGGTCGCTATTTTCTTTTACATTCTCGGCTTTAAACCAATGGGATACTTCATCTCGTCGGGCCTCTTCGTTTTCGCGCTTATCGTACTTTTTTCTTCTTTCGAGAAGCTTCTGCAGAAGGCCGCCATATCGGCGGTAATTGTCGTGATTGCCTATGTCATGTTTCAGCAATTGTTCGGGGTCCGACTCCCGACGCTTTGGGGTTAAGTCATGGATTTCATTTTTCTTGTTTTCAACAGCTTCACCCTCCTGCTGGATCCGTTCAATCTGACCTACGTGATCCTGGGCTTCGTGATCGGCACCGTTTTTGCAGCCATTCCCGGTCTGACTGCGACGCTGGCGATGGCCTTGCTGCTGCCGGTGACCTACACACTCAGCGTTGAAACCGCGCTTATGGCCTGTGCCAGCATCTACATGGCCGGCATGTGCGGCGGGAGCATCACGGCAATCACGATCAACATTCCGGGTGCGCCATCCTCGATGATGACCGCGCTGGACGGGTATCCCATGCAACAACAGGGCAAAGGCGCCCTTGCGTTGGGCCACGCGGCCCTCGGCTCGATGATCGGCGGTGCTGTCGGGGCTTTGCTCCTTATTGCGGTCGCGCCTTTCGTGGCCGAAGTCTCCTTGCTCGTCAAAACGACCGGCAAATTCTCTCTGCTTGCATTTGCCATCATCGTTGTCGTGATCGCACAGCGCGGACAAATAGCGCAGGCCGGTCTGGCCGCCTGTATCGGGCTCATGCTTGCGACCGTAGGCCTGGACGCAATGGAACCGATCACCCGCTTCACCTACGGCTATTCCAACCTCACGGCAGGTATCGACCTGATGCCCGTCATCATCGGCACCTTCGCCATCGCCGAAGTCCTGACACAGGCCGTGGCATCCAATGATATCAGCGCCTTTGCCGCGGCCGCCGACAAGGTCAAGATCAGACGCCGCGATTTTCTGCCGCCGCTTTCCGACATCCGCAAAATTGGCTTTGGCTGTTATATCAAGTCCTGCCTAATCGGGTATTTCGTGGGGACACTGCCGGGCGCCGGAGGATCAATGGGCTCTTTCCTCGCCTATACCGAGGCTGTCCGCACCTCGTCCGAGCCGGAAACCTTCGGCAAAGGAAACCCGAAAGGTATTGCTGCGTCCGAAAGTGCCAACAATGCTGTCTGTGGCGGAGCCATGGTGCCGATGCTGACCTTCGGCATCCCGGGCGATCCGATCACGGCGATCATGCTCGGCGTGCTGGTCATCAACGGTATCCAGCCCGGGCCGCAACTGATGACCGCCCAGGCCCCCTTGATCGCGCCGATGCTGGCAACTCTCCTGTTTAGCGCGGTGGTGCTCATTCCCTTGACGCTCTACCTGCTCGGACCTTACTTCATCAAGATCGTATCAGTTCGCAAGGATGTCCTCTACGCGGTCATCGCTCTTCTGGCTGTGGTAGGAAGCTACGTTGCAACCTATTCCACCTTCCAGATGTTCATGGCTCTGGGCATGGGTGTTCTGGCCTTCTATCTGCGGCGCAACGGGTTCCCGGTAATCACGATGCTGCTCGGCTATATCCTGGGCCCCAACCTGGAGGAATTCCTGCGGCGTTCACTGGCCCTGTCCAACGGGGATCCGACGACCTTCGTCACCAATCCGGACAGCTTGTTCTTTGTTCTGCTTACTCTGGTCTTTGTCTACTTCCTCGTAATCAGGAAGCCGACCAAGAACCCGACGGTCTCCACGGGCATGTGATAAGCTTCCGTTCCAAGGCCGGGTGGCGACAACAAACTGAATATGCGTTTGTATAGAAACTCCATTACCCCGCGGGCCGCTATGTATCAGGAAGTAGGCGTGCCTCCCCAAAGCCAAAAGCGGCTTGATGGCACAAGGCGAAACAACGCAGGCCATATCTTCCGGTGACCACCGGCCCGGCATACGCCTCCGAAGGTCCGGCAGTTCGCGACTGCCATGGATCATGTGTATCAACGGTCGGTCCCAAAAACGCGCCACCGTCAGGCTTTTAACTAAGCCAATTTGCAGACTATTAAGGACAAAAGTTGCACGGCCAGTGTACACTCCAGTCCAATCCAAAACAAAGGAGACCACGTTGTCAGAAACCCGTCGCCCCTCGTTGGCCGATCAAGTTTACGATCAACTGATGGCGAAAATTCTGGAAGAGGAGTATTCAGTTGACAGCCGGTTACCCCCCGAAGAGGTCCTGGCCCAGAGTTTCGGCGTATCCCGCCCGATTGTGCGCGCAGCGCTTTCGCGGCTACGTGATGACGGAATCGTCCAGTCACGCCGTGGCTCCGGCAGCTATGTCCTACGCCGTCCCGACCGGCAACTGATCAGTTTCGTACCACTGGACTCGGTGTCCGAGGTCCAACGGTGTTACGAATTCCGCATCGATGTGGAAGGTGCGGCAGCTGCATGGGCAGCCAGGCGAAGAGAAGACGAGGATCTGGCCGCCATGGATCACGCCTATCAGGTGATGGAGCAAGCCTACGAACAAAACGCTCTGGGTGTCGAAGCAGATCTGATGCTTCACCTCGCGGTGGCGCGCGCCTCGAGAAACTCATTCTTTGCTTCAGTTCTCGAATCTCTTGGAGAACAAATTGCCTTTGGCGTAAAGCTCTCGCGATCCCTGACACTTTTGGATACGCCGGTTCGCCAGGAACTCGTGCTGGCTGAACATAGAGCCGTGCTGGACGCGATCCGCCTCAAGCAACCGGAGGTCGCGCAGGCTACGATGCGTCATCATATCACTGCCGCTAAGGACCGTATGTTCGTTGGTACACAGGAATCGTAAAAAGTACGGTAAGAGCGCGCCCGACCTGCCTTTGAATAGCGGACTTTCCCCAAATTCGCACGACAGCATTCCATTTTCGCGCGCGGCCGTTTCAGGCTATAATGGATCTTGGTGCAATGCGCATGCATCTTTGTTTCTTATGTCGCTTTAATTTACCGGTACTTAGGTTCAGCATCACCTCTGATCATCCGGGCTGTTTTGATGAACGTGTAGGCGATGGCCGCAGCGTCGCCTGCCCCTTCCGAGCCCATGAAGAGGTAGTTTTTCCTGCCGGGAATCAGGGGGGTCAGGTTCAAGAGATTGCACAGTCCAGCGGTACAAGTGCGCCGCGCTGTCCCACGACCTGCGCGGCGACTCGACTTCCCTGCTGCACGGCCTGATCAGCCGGTTCTCCCGAGAGCAGACCAGCCAGCACGCCGGCGTTGAAGCTGTCGCCCGCTGATGTGGTGTCCACAACCGTCCTGACGGGATGGGGCAGAAAAGTGCCAGTCGTGTCTTCGTGGCGAAAAAGAACGGCACCCGGGCCATTCTTGACGATCACGGTTCTGGTGTTTCCTTGCAGGTAGCGCGCAAGCGTCGCCTCCGGATTGGCATCACCAAAGTGTTCGGCTTCGTCCTCGAACGAGGGCAGGACAATATCGCTGACCGCCGCAGTTTGCGTCACAACCCGGCACATGGTTTGGGCATCCTCCCAGAGTTGCGACCGCAGGTTAGGGTCAAAGGCGATCAGACTGCCCGCCGCCCGCGTCCGAACCAGTTCGCCAAGTAGCGTCTCGCGCCCGAAATCGTCCAGAATGGCCATGGTGATGCCCGACACATAGACCAGCGCCGCGCCCTTCATCGCCTGTGCCAACACATCCGGATCCTGTGCGAGGCGGCGCGCGGCGGATTGGCTGCGCCAGTAGGAAAAGCTGCGTTCGCCGTTCTGCAGCGCAATGAGGTATAGCCCGACCGTTCGCTCTGGATCACGCAGAACATGGCGCGTGTCTATCCCGGCGCCCTGCATCTTTGCCAGCATAGCGTCCGATACCGCGTCCCGCCCCACCGCTGTCATGTAGCGGACAGCCCAGCCAGGCTGAAGTTGGCGCAGATACCACGCTGTGTTGAAGGTATCACCGGCAAAGCCGAGCCGAAAATTGTCCGGGTCCGCGCCGGGTGCAAGTTCGACCATACATTCACCGATGGACACCAGACAACGATGCGCAGGCGAAGAAGAGAAACGTTTTGGATACATCAATCGAAGTAGCCTTTTGAAATTTTGGGGATACTATTGATCATGGGGGCGGTCGGGTGCGACACGATCAAGAGGACGTGACGCACCATCGGGCCGGATAAAACGAGGAATTGATCGCCATGAACACTTTCCCTGTAGTTTCGACCGGAGAAGACGTGACACGACAGGTCCTGTCCGATCATCCGGACCTCATGGTTGTGGCCTTCCGGTTCGGCAAGACCGGCGCAGAAGGTGCGCTGCACGATCACCCGCATGTGCAGTCGACCTATGTCGAAAGTGGCCGCTACCGGTTCACGGTGGGCGACCGGGAATTTGAGGTCTCGAAAGGGGACAGCTTTGTCGTTCCGTCGGGCGCGCGGCATGGCTGTGTCTGCATCGAACCGGGTTGCCTTGTTGATTGCTTTACGCCACGCCGGGACGACTTCCTTTAGTTGAACGCTCCGGCGCACGACGGACGGGCGCCGGAGCTTGCCGGATCAGCTGAACAGCATCCCGCCGTTGATGTCGAAATTGGCCCCGGTGACAAAGGACGACTGATCGCTCGCCAGGAAATAGACCATGTTCGCTATATCGGCCGGAACGCCCTGGCGTTTCACGGGGGTTGCTGCCTCGACGTTCTTGCGTACCTCGGGCTTGGTAAAGACATTGTGGAAATCGGTGTCGATCATGCCCGGGCACAGGGCGTTGACGCGGATGTCCGGCCCCAACTCCTTGGCCAAACCACGCGTCAGGGTCATCACCGCGCCCTTGGATGCGGCATAGGCCCCGGCTCCGGGTCCGCCACCGTCACGGCCAGCCTGGCTGGCAAGGTTGACGATCGTGCCCGACTTCATGTGTTCAAGCACGGCTTTGGTCATCATGAAGACGCTGGTCAGGTTCAGGTCCATCACGGCCAGCCAATGGTCTACAGACATCTCGCGGATCGACTTGCGCGCGATCAGCCCGCCTGAGTTGTTCACCAGAATGTCGATGCTGCCGAACGCCTTTACCGTTGCCGCGACAAGCGTCGCAACGCCGTCGGCCTTGCTGAGGTCCGCCTGCACTGCGATGGCCTTGCCCCCTGCCCCGGTGATTTCTGCAACCGTCGCGTGGGCACCGTCTGCGCTCGCGAAATAGCTGATGGCGACGTTTGCACCTTCTGCCGCCAGCCGGACGGCGCAAGCGCGCCCAATGTCACGTCCGCCACCGGTCACAATTGCTGTCTTGCCTTGAAGTGTCATCTGTCTTCCTTCCGTTTATTCTGATTGTTCGTTGTCAGGTTGTCGGTGTAGTGCCCACGTCGAACGTCTTTGGCACGACGACCTTGAAGCTGTTGTTGTCGGCATCCGTGAAATAGAGGTCGCAGTCGTAGCCCTGATCATCGAGAAAGCTGAACACCCGCCGGGGTGCCGCCAGCGGATAAGGCACGATCAGTGTGGCGATGCGCTGGCGTGTCGATTTAGGGAAACGTACGGTCAGGCAGGTGCTGACCGGCAGGCCCTTGATCTCGGACGGGTCGACGTCCGGAAACCCGGTGTCCTGCGACAGCGTGGCCGCCCCGGCCTCGGACCACAGGACCTGACCGTAAAAACCCGCCTTTGCGCCGGTATAGCGGAAGGTGCTATCGCCCAGCGCCATTGGCGCATTGGCGTGCAGCCGCCAGTCGATGCTGACCGGCGTTTCCGCATCAATGGCGTCGACGATCACGAAATACTCGCGATTGACGAAGTAGATGTCGCGCAGGACGCTTGTCACCTCGGGCGACATTGTCTGGTAGGCCGCCGTCGCATCGCCCTGCATGAAGATGTGATCGCCACGGTCTTCGGCCACCAAAAGACGCCCCGTCGAGCGCATCGCCTGCGCCTTGTCCTTGCCCGCATACTGGCCCTTGCCGTTGATGAGGATGGCGTTCTTGGACAGGGTCTGCCGCCGCCAGTTCTGATGCATGGTGCTGTTAAAGGCGACGTAGTGACCCGACTGGATCGCCAGATCCTCGCCAAAGGCAGACAGACAGAATGCGTTCTGGTCGCCATGGCTGTGACTGATCGCCCCGAAGGGCGAGGATTTCATCACGAACTGGATGTGGTTTTCCGGGTCCTGCATCCGGTGTTGAATCCCGACCCAACCGATCCCCTTGAACCAGCGCATCGCGTCATCGTCGGATGGTGGCACGGCCTCTACAATCGGGAAATCGGTCCGGTAGAGCATTTCATCAAAGCGGAAATCCCACCAGCCCCAGTTGTAGAACGCCATTTCGGTGCCCGGGTTGGTGCGTTTGATTTCGTCGTAATACCACTGATAGGCGCCGTTACCGGTCACGCCTGCATACTGACGCAGGTTATAGCCAATCTTGATCGCAGGCAGATCGCCCATGGTGCTGTCGTCACCGAATGTGGCACGGCGGGTGTCGGGCGCCTTGGTATACAGCGGAAAATCCCCGGTCTTCTGAAAGAACGGTCTCTGGTACAGGTCGATGCCCGACCAGCCCTTTAGCAGGTTGGCGGCGTCGATCAGATACGCCATGCCGGTCATCCAGTAATGCGGACCCTCGGCCCAACCACCGTCGTGATCGCCCCAGGGCGAATAGACGGTGAACAGGAATTCAACGGAATAGTGCAGCCAGCCTTCGGCCTCTGGTTCGTCGTCCAGAAGGGCAATGGCGGCGGGGATCAGCACCGCAGACACGGCGCGCACGGCGTGGCTGTCGAACGGGAACAACTGGATGTTGGCGTGCTTGATCAGATGATCGGCCGTCTGGCGGGTCCGCTCCAACAGGGCCTTGCGCACCAGTGCACGCTCGTCCTCGTCCAACTGGTCGTGCAGCCAGTCATAGCCCCAGGCCAGCGCGAGGTTCACCCGGAAGGCCCATTCGTCGGTATAGGCACGCGACGTGGTTCCAGCGGGGTTCCAGCGTGCCGCGCTCAGCAGCCACTCCTTGGCCCGGGCCAGCATGGCCGCGTCCCGCGTGACCTGCCCGCCCACCGCCAGATGGCGGATCGCATAAAGCAGCTCCTGACAGTCGATA
Organism: Puniceibacterium sediminis; assembly: GCF_900188035.1. GTDB lineage: Bacteria > Pseudomonadota > Alphaproteobacteria > Rhodobacterales > Rhodobacteraceae > Puniceibacterium > Puniceibacterium sediminis. The sequence goes on from NZ_FZNN01000005.1 coordinate 92,900, forward strand.
TAGGTCTGCCGCCAGATATGCGCGACGCGCTTGTGATCCGGGTATCCTGCGGGTTCGGGGATGATGTCACGCTCCATCCACGGCAGGACGGACCCGGCATGGAAGGTGGACCATGTGCAATGCTCGGGGTCCTCTGCCACATCCTTACGGAACTGGGTCAGACGCTCGGGGCTCAGCCACAGACGCGGATGCGCGCGTGTCGCCCTGTCGAAACGGCTGGCACGCGGGGCCAGCGGGGTGTCTGGCAGGCCGTCGGGCAGATGAAAGCGACGGTCCGTGCTCCAGCGGGTCAACGGTTTACCGGCAGCATCGCACTGGGCATAAGACCAGTGATAATCCCCTGCAGGCAGCGCAGCGTCCGGCGTGAAAAAGTTCAGCGGGATGCCCGTGAACACATATGTCGCGGCCTTGGGATAACGCGCGTCGGTCGAGACGCGAAGGGTATAGACTGCCTCGTCCTCGATCACCGGAATCCAGGAAAACCGGGGCGGATTTTCGGCCAGCACGGTCTCCGCGGTCGGGCCGTACTGGATTGTCAGGCGACCGGCTCTGGGTTCATCAAGCGTGGGAAGGGTCGGGCGTATTCGGGTGTCCGTGGACATGGCATGGCATCCTTGCTGGCGGGAACGGGCAAAGGGGAGGGACACGGCGGCACAACGCCGCGTCCCTCGACCAGGGTCGGTCGGGAGAAGGCCGACCCTAGTTGTACTGACGTTGATAGGCTGCGTTCATCACTTCGATGACCTGCTGGTAGCCCATCTTGTCGAGCGTCTGGATATAGCTGTCCCAGTCCGCCTTCACGTCGCCGGACCCAAGGATCCAGGCCTGCTGACGCTCCAGCATGTAGGTGCGCAGGGACGGCCAGAATTTGTCATAGACCTTTTGTTCGTCCTGGTCGAAGGCAACGCCCAGGAACTGATCGATCAGCAGGTCGTTCGCGTCATAAAGCGCGATGCCTTCGCGCGCCGCCTCGGAGGTCCACTGATCCTCGTAACGGTAATCCTGCCAGAACCCGCGCTGGATCTGTGCGCCTACCAGATACATCTGACTGTTGACCGGGCTGTCGCTGTTCAGCACCTCGGGTTTGTAGATCGGCTGACCGTCCACCATGTCCCAGGTTTCGCCTTCGACACCAAAGTTTGACAGAAGACGACCTTCGTCAGTGAACCAGAAATCGAAATACTTGATCGTCTCGACCGGGTGCTCGTTCATGTAGGAAATCGCCCAGCCATCCGGCTTGATTGGGATGCGGCGATGTTCTTCCATGCGCACGCCACCCGCAGACTCCGGCGGCAGAAACGGTATGAGGTTGAAGCCTTCGATCTTGTCCTTGAGCGCGTCGTTGTACCCCGAGGTCGAAGCGAACCAGTCATGAGTCACACCACCCAGGTTTTCAGACAGCAGATAATCGCGCGACGACGATCCGCGGGTAAAGATTTCCGGGTCGATCAGACCTTCCTTGTACCACTGCGCCACATTGGCCAGCGCGCCCCGATAGGCGGGCTGTGCGTAGGGATGCACCACCTTACCCTCATCGTTCACGTAGAAGTCGTGATAGGTGTCCGACCCCGAGGAACGTGCATCCCACAGCGTCAGAAGGCGGTTCACCTCTTCCCACTGGCGCGAGAAGTAGGGAATTTCATCCTTCAGCCCGTTGCCGTTCGGATCGTCGTTGCGGAACGCGGTCAGGACGGCGTGCAGCTCTTCTACGTTCTGCGGCTGTTCCAGCCCCAGTTTGTCGAGCCAGTCCTGACGCACATACCACGCCCGACCGTATTTGCCGTCTGGCAGATAGGGGATGTAGTAATAGTTGCCATCGTAGGAGGAAATCGCCTCCATCAGGCCAGGGTGACTGTCCCAAAAGGCCTGGATGTGCGGCGCATGTTCTTTGACCAGATCGTTCAACGGTAGAAAGGCGCCTTCGGGTCCGTACTGGTTCACCGGCTGCTGGATCAGGTGACCGCCAACGATGTCGGGCATGTTTCCTTGGGCGATCAGCAGGTTCATCGCCTCGTTGCTGTCGGTGCTGTTGCGCCCCGCCGTTGCATCCTTGAGGCAGATGTTCGTCAGCTCACAGGCCTTTTTCTCGACCGTGTAGCTTTCGTCATAACCCTGGGCGCGGGGCCAGTGCATGTGGATCGTCAGTTCCATCGGCTTGTCGACGACCTGAAGATGGCTATCGGCGAAGGCGGGCGCGGTCAGCGCCGAAGTCGCCAGAAAAGCCGAGGCGAGAGTGAATGTACGCATGGTTTCCTCCCTATTGCGCAAGATGGTCATTCCTTGACTCCACCGAGCAACATGCCCTTGTTGAAGTACTTCTGCAGGAACGGGTAAATCAGCAGGATCGGGATGATCGAGCAGACGATGATCGCGGCACTCACCGTCTCGAACGAATAGACCGAGGTGAGCAGAGTGTTGGCAAAGGTCTCGTCATCGGACAGTTCGACGATGACGTGGCGCAGATAAACCTGCAGCGGGATCTTGTCCTCGTCCTGAAGCAGCACCATCGCCCAGAAGAATCCGTTCCAGCGCGACACGATGCAAAACAGCGCCACGGTCGCGATGGCCGGTTTCGACAGCGGCATGTAGACCTTCCAAAGCACCTGGAATTCGTTGGCGCCATCCATCCGCGCAGCCTCTTCAAAGCTCTGCGGGATGCCTTCAAAGAAGTTGCGCAGCAGGATGATGTTGAAGCCGTTGACCGCGAAACCGATGATGATGCCGAAATAGCTGTCGAGCAGCCCCAGATCCCGCATGTTCAGAAAGAACGGGATCATCCCGGCGTGAAACCACATGGTGAAGGCCACCATCAGGTTCCAGAATCTGCGCCCGTACAGTTGCGAACGCGACAGGGCATAGGCACCGGGGATGATGAACGCGAGGCTCATCAGCGTGCCGAAGATCGTGTAGATAAAGGTGTTCTTGTACGAGATCCAGAACATCGGCTCGGACAGAACCTGCTTGTAAGCCTCAAGCGTGAAGCCCACGGGCGTCAGGATCACATTGCCAGCGCGAGCTTCGAAACCGGTGCTCATCGACAGCGACGCAATGTAGATGAAGGGATACAGCGCCGAGAGTGTGAACATCCCGATCAGCACCATGTTCAGGATCACAAAGGCCTTGTCGCCGCGTGAATAGAGATTCATGTTCAGCATGGTCCTGTCCTCCTCACCACAGCGATGTGCGTGAATAGCGCTTGGAAATCGTGTTCGCGCTCATCACCAGAACAAAGGCGACAACGGCGTTGAACAGACCCGCGGCGGCGGCAAGATCGTATTGACCGCCCTGGATGCCCTGCCGGTAGATGAAGGTGTTGACCACATCCGCCGTCTCATAGGTCGCAGGCTGGTAGAGCAGGATGATCATCTCGAAACTGACTTCGAGCATGTTGCCGATACGAATGATCAGCATGATGATGATCGTCGGCAGGATCGACGGCACGGTGATTTTCCACACCATCTGCCATCGCGATGCCCCGTCCACGACCGCGCTTTCGTATAGCGTGGGCGAGATACCGGCGATTGCGGCGAGGTAGACGATGGATTGGAAGCCGGCCTCTTGCCAGATCGTGGTGCCGACAAAGATCGGCCTGAACCATTCGGCCTTGGTCAGGAAATACACCGGATCGACCCCGAACCATCCCATGATCGTGTTGACGATGCCCGCAGATGGCGAAAAGGCCGTGATGACAATACCGGCGATGATCACGGAACTGATGAAGTGCGGCAGGTAAACGATGGTCTGCGCCGTCTTCTTAAAGGTCTGGTGCAGCACTTCGTTGAACATGAGCGCCAGCAGAATCGGCATGGGAAAGCCGAAAACCAGGCTCAGCATGCTAATGTAGATCGTGTTGCGTAGCGCCCGCAGGAACTGATCGTTGCCGAACAACGTATAGAAATGTTCCAGCCCGACCCAGGGACTGCCCGCGACACCGCGGAACACGCTGAAATCCTTGAACGCGATCTGCAGCCCGTACATCGGCTTGTACAGGAACACGAGCAGCCAGATGATGGTGGGTAGCAGCAGCACATAAAGCTGCCATTCGCGGCGCAGGTGGTCGCCGACACGCTGAACCCGGCCGGGGCGGCGAATTCGCAGGGCCTCTTTGGCCTCAGCGACCAGTTCTTCGGTCGACCCTCCGGTCGTGTTGTTTGGATCCATCATGCGACACGCGTCTGGCCAGAAAGGGCCGCCCCTGTCTTGGCGTCGAACACCTTGATCAAATGCGGTTCGACGGTAAATCCGCTGACCGCGTTGAGACGCTCCATGTTGCCCAGAGTCTCTGTCCGGATCACGAAGGGATCCCCGGCGATCATGGTGTGCAGCAGCGCCTCGGACCCCAGGGTTTCCACCAGATCCAGATCGCAGGCCACGCTGTTTGACTGAGGCTCGGTCACTATGGTTGCGTATTCAGGTCGGACGCCGACGATAACTTCGCGCCCCACGGCATTCTGCAGGCCCGGTAGCGGTGCCAGCTCCAGCGATTGCCCGTCAAACTGCGCCACGGGGGCCCTGTCACCTGCGGCGATCACGGCCTTAATCTGGTTCATCGGAGGTGCGCCCAGGAAACCCGCTACAAAGGCATTGGCGGGATTCAGGAACAGCTCCATCGGGGTGCCGATCTGTTCGATCCGTCCGTCGTGCATAACGACAATACGGTCGGCCAGTGTCATCGCTTCGACCTGATCGTGGGTTACATAGATGCTGGTCGCGCCCAACCGTTTATGAAGGCGCTTGATCTCGGCGCGCATCTGGGTGCGCAGTTTGGCGTCAAGGTTCGATAGCGGTTCGTCAAACAGGAACACCTTGGGGCGGCGCACAATGGCGCGGCCCATGGCGACGCGCTGGCGCTGACCACCCGACAGGTCCGCCGGGCGCCGTTCAAGGTAAGGCGTGAGGCCAAGGATACCGCCAACTTCCTCAACCGAGGATGCGATGACCTCTTTGCTTTCCTTGCGGATGCGCAGGCCGAATGCGATGTTTTCCGCGACGTTCAAATGCGGATACAGCGCGTAGTTCTGGAACACCATCGCCACATCGCGATCCTTTGGCGCGACCCGGTTCATCACACGGTCTTCGATGGTCAGCGTCCCGTCCGAGATTTCTTCGAGCCCCGCGATCATCCGCAGCGTCGTGGATTTTCCGCAGCCGGATGGCCCAACAAGAACGACGAATTCCTTGTCCGCGATTTCAAGGTCAATGCCATGGACAACCTGTAGCGCCCCGTAGGCCTTGACGATTCCGTCCAGTCGAACACCCGACATGGCGCCTCTCCCTAAAAATGGCCGCGTCAGCCTGCGTGGTAATCCCTGGTCGCTCTGCAACCTGTGGGATGGCAGGCCGGAACGCGATTCGCTCCTCCAGCATGACTTGTATACTAGTTTACAATCTTGGCTACTAGTATTATATTTAAACGCGAGAGACTCAAAATCCCCATCCCCAGAGGAGAGATGATGCGCATCGTTGAAATTAGGGTCACGCCGATCGCCGTGCCGGATGTGCCGCTTGCCAATACAAAAGGCGTTCACCAGCCCGTCTTTCTGCGCTCGGTGATCGAGGTGGAAACCGACTGTGGCCGGGTCGGTCTGGGCGAAACCTATGGTGCCGCGCGCACGCTTGCCGGGCTAAGATCGGTAGCGCCGATGCTGGAAGGGTTGGACCCATGGAACCTGAACGATCTGCGCCAAAGGACAGAGACCGCATTGCCTGATGCGGGCGGCGTAAACGCCCCGACGGCGTTGGCCGATCACAAACTGGTAGATGTCGTCTATAGCGCATTCGAGATTGCCTGCCTTGACCTTGCAGGCCAACAGGCCGGACGCCCGGTGCATAAACTGCTGGGGGGCGCGGTACGCGACACTGTATCCTTTGGGGGCTATCTGTTCTTCAAATTCGCAAAGCAGGATCTGACCTTTGGCCCCGATATTCTTGGCGAAGTGATGACCCCGGACGCGCTGGTCGATCAGGCACGCTGGATGGTCGGCGAATATGGATTCCGCTCGCTCAAGCTCAAGGGCGGGGTGTTGGAACCGGACCTGGAAATCGAAACCCTGCTCAAGCTGCGCGAGGCCTTTCCGCATCATCCGCTGCGCATCGACCCAATGGGGGCATGGACCGTGCCGACAGCCCTGCGTGTCATCAAAGCGCTGGGTGGCGTAGAAGGCGGTGTACTGGAATACCTCGAAGACCCCTGCCGCGGCATGGACGCCATGGCCGAGCTTTCGGTCCAGACAGATATGCCGCTGGCCACCAACCTCGTGGTGGTGGAATTTGAGCAAGTGTTCGAGGCTGTTCGCAAGAATGCCGTGCAAATCGTTCTGTCCGACCCGCATTACTGGCGTGGCGCGACCGGCTCGATTCACTTGGGCCAGATGTGCCGCGCAGCCGGGCTCGGCGTGTCGATGCATTCAAATTCGCACCTCGGCATTTCACTGGCTGCGATGCTTCATGTCGCTGCCTCGACCCCGAATCTTACCTATGACTGCGACACGCATTATCCGTGGTCGTCGCATGATATCGTCAAGGGTGGGCGACGGCCCTTTGCGGATGGCACATGGCCGGTCCCGACCACGCCCGGCCTTGGCGTGGAATTGGACAGGGACGCACTGGCCGACCTGCACGATCTTTACAGCCGCACCATGGTGCGCGACCGGGACGACACAGACGAAATGCTAAAATACGTGCCGGATTACGTTCGCAAGGTTCCACGATGGTAATCTGTACGCACATCAACATATCGGATTGCTGGATAGTGGCGGCACGATTGGCTAAGACAATCCAGCATTGGAGAGTGACATATGGCGGATACGACACAGACTTGGGACCGGCGGACCGGCGTGGATCTCGTTGCCAATCATCTATATGATGAAATCACATCGCTGCGCCTGCTGCCCGGGACGAAGATTTCCGAAACGGATATCGCGGCCCGATTTGGCGTCTCACGCCAGCCTGTTCGGGATGCGTTTGTGCGGCTCGCCAATCTGGATCTGCTGCTGATCCGCCCCCAAAAGGCGACTGAGGTTAGGCGGTTTTCTGTCCGCGCCATCGAAAAAGCCCGGTTCGTGCGCGCCTCGGTCGAATCCGAAGTGTTGCGGCGCGCGGCGCGACTCTGCGACAAAGACGGCGCGAAACTGCTTGAGGACAGCCTGCAACGTCAGCGAAACCTGCTGGCGGATCAGGACTATGCTGCGTTCGGCACGCTGGATTACGAATTTCACAAACTGCTGTGCGACATCGCCGACGTCGAATATGCTTTTGATGTGATTTCCGCAGAAAAGGCCAAGGTCGACAGGCTTTGCATGCTAGGCCTGTCGAAAGAGGATCGTATGCCCCAGCTCATTGAAGATCATGAACAGATTGCCGCGATGGTCATCGCAGGCAAACCCGAAGAGGCTGTGGAAGCGGGCATGCTGCACCTCTCTCGTCTCGACTCCACCATTGAATCGATCAAAACCCGCAACGCCGCTTATTTCGAAACAGACGACGACTGAAATCCCACCACCGGGCATTTCCAGAACTGTTGATCGGTTCATAGACTGCGCGCAATGCATTGCGCCGCAGCTAGGTCCCCTGTGCGACAGCCAATTTCCCACTCGATACGCGACCTGAAGCAAAAACTCTAAACAGCTGAACAATTTTCTTCCAAAAAATTCTTATACTAGTATACAAGATTCATGACGCGAGGCGACTCCCGGGTCGCAAGCGTTACAAAAAGAGGGATTAGGGAGGAAACCATGACCTTTTGTCTGCCACTGAAATGCATCGCCACAGCTGTCACTATCAGCACGGCGCTGACGGCTTTTGCCGGTGTCGCATCGGCCACCGAACTGCGCGGCTGGAACATCCACGTCGACGATTACCCCGTCTCCATCGCGATGGAGAGTTTTGCCGCCGAAGTCGCGGAAAAAACCGGCGGTGAGGTCACCGCAAAGATCTATCACAACGGCGTTCTGGGCGATCAGCCGGATGCAATCGAGCAGATCCGCCTGGGCGTGATCGATTTCGGTGAATTCAGCCTTGGACCCATGGGCCAGTCGGTTCCCGAAGCCAACGTCGTGTCCCTGCCCTTCATCTTTCCGAGCATCCCCAAGATGTACGAACTAATGGACGGCGCGGTGGGCGACGCAATCGGCGAAGGTCTCAAGGCCAAGGGCATCGTGCCGCTGGGCTGGTATGACGCCGGCGCACGATCATTCTACAATTCGGTTCACCCAATCAATACCCCCACCGATGTCGAGGGCCTGAAAATCCGCGTCATGTCCAACGATCTGTTCGTCAAGATGGTCGAATCCATGGATGGCAACGCTACACCGATGGCTTTTGGCGAAGTCTATCAGTCGATCAAGACCGGTGTCGTGGACGGAGCCGAAAACAACCCGCCGTCCTATGAATCCACCAATCACTTTGAAGTGGCCAAGTACTACTCGATGACCGAGCATCTCATCATCCCCGAGTGCCTGTGCATGAGCCTCAAGTCTTGGGAAAAGCTGACAGCCGAGCAGCAGTCCGTCGTGATGGAGGCAGGCCGCACCAGTGCCAACCTTCAGCGCGAACTCTGGGCCAAGCGTGAGGCCGCCAGCCTGGAAAAGGTCAAGGCAGGCGGAACCGAGGTGAACATGATCGCCGACAAGGCGCCGTTCCAGACGGCAATGGCCCCGGTCTACGATTCGTTTCTCGCGGCCAATCCGGGCCTGACCGATCTGGTCAACATGATCCGCGACGCGAAATAATCTGCACCGCTTGTCATGTCGGCCCACCCCTTTTCGGGGTGGGCCGTTAGCCAAGATCACGGCATTCCCGGAGCCCCAGATGTCGCCCCAGTCCCCATTTATCCAAACCGTCTCGCACCTGCTCGACCTGATCCGCGGCCTGTGCATGGCTGTCGCTGCCACCGCGCTCGTCGTGCTGATCGCAACCTTCGGTTGGCTGGTCTTCGGGCGCTATGTGCTGAACGTCACCCCGACCTGGGTGGAACAGCTTGCCCTGATCCTAGTCTGCTACATCGCCTTTCTGGGTGCCGCCGCCGGGGTTCAGGAAGACACCCACATCGGCGTCACCCTGTTTCGCGACATGCTGCCGCCCGGCGCACGCAAGGTACTGATGATCGCCATCGACTTTGCCCTTGCGGCCTTTGGCGCGGTCATGCTGATCGCGGGCGTCACGCTGATGCGGTTCGGCTGGGACACCATGTTGCCCATGCTGAACATCCCCGAAAGTTTTCGCACGCTGGCCATCACGTCCTGTGGCGCGCTTGTCCTGCTGTTCGCCGGCCTGCGCGGCCTGCTGCGTATCCTGTCCTTCGGATCCTGGGATCCCGAAGCCCTTTTCAAGGAATTCTAACCGTGGGTCTTGCTATTCTGCTGTGCGTCTTTGGTGCCGGAGTCGTGATCGGCGCGCCTGTGGCCTTTGCCATGGGCATCGCCGCCGCCGCCGCCTTCTGGTACGAAGGTTTTCCGATGCTGATCACCTTTCAGCGCGCCACCGCCGGCGTCACGGTGTTTTCACTGCTCGCCATCCCCTTCTTTGTCTTCGCGGGCGAAATCATGCTGCACGGCGGCATCGCCAAGCGCTTGGTGAAACTCGCCTCGGCCCTTGTCGGGCACTTTCGCGGCGGACTTGCGATGGTCAACATCTTCTCGTCCATGCTCTTCGGCGGCATCTCGGGGTCAGCCGTGGCCGACATTTCGGCGCTCGGCTCGTTGCTGGTGCCGGTGATGAAGGAACGCGGGTATCGCGCCGATTTCGCGGTGAATGTCACCGTGACATCCTCGATCGCAGGTATCGTCATCCCTCCCAGCCACAACATGATCATCTTTGCCGTGGCGGCGGGCGGCGGCATATCCGTTTCCAAGCTGTTCCTGGCGGGTGTGGTCCCGGGCATCCTGATGTGCGTCTGCCTAGCCATTGCGGCCTACATCCTGTCAATCAGACACAACTACCCGTCCGAGGCTTTCCCCGGCTGGCGCGCCGTCGGCACCACGGCTGCCGACGCCCTGCCCGGATTCTTTACCGCTGTCATCATCGTCGGCGGCACCCTGTCGGGCGTGTTCACTGTAACCGAATCCGGCGCTTTCGGCGCGATTTACGCCGTCCTGCTGACGACATTCTATTACCGCAGTCTGACGTTGAAATCCTTTATCACAGCCTTGACCGGGGCAGTTCGCACCACGGCGATGGTGATGATCCTGATCGCCTTTGCCAGTTCCTTTGCCTACCTTCTCGCTCTCTATCAGGTTCCGATGAAGCTGAGCGCGCTTCTGGTGTCCATTTCGGACAACCCCATCATTATCCTGCTGATGATCAACGTCATCTTGCTGCTGCTGGGCATGATCATGGACATGGCGGCACTGATCCTGATCTGCACGCCGATCTTCCTACCCATCGCCAAGGGGCTGGGCATGGACCCGACGCAGTTCGGGATCATGATGCTGATCAACCTCGGGCTGGGCCTCTGCACGCCCCCCGTGGGCACCTGCCTGTTCGTCGGCTGCGCCGTGGGCAAGATCAAGCTGGAAGAGGCGCTCAGAACGATCTGGCCCTTCTACCTCGCCATCTTTGTCGCGCTGATGCTGGTGACCTATGTGCCGGGGGTATCGCTCTGGTTACCCTCCGTCCTTGAATGACTTGTTGAGCGAAACCGCAGAACCAAAGGAACTGCATCTTGACCACCGCTGAAACGGGCGCTGCAACGGACGGCGCACTGTCGCCCACACGGGCCATCTTCGACATGGCCTGGCCGATGACCCTGCGCGCCATGATGCTGCACGGCGTCGTCGTGATCGACGCCTTCCTGATCGCCGGTCTGGGCGAAGAGGCACTGGCCGCCTTGGGTCTGGCCAGCGCCGTCGGCGGGCTTTTGCTGGGCATCCTGCTGGCCTTTTCCAACGCCACGCAGATCCTCGTGGCGCAGGGGTTCGGCACCACACAGCCCGTCGCACTCAAGACCGGGTTCTGGTGTGGGCTGATCGTCAACGTTTCTGCGGCACTGATCGGGCTGATCATCACCCTGTTCGCCGCCGGGCCGATCATCGACGGCGGCGCGCACAGTCTGTGGATCGCCAGCGAGGCCAAGCAGTACCTCGCCGTTTTCACCATCGTCGTGCTGGCCGAAGCCGCGGGGCAAAGCCTGTCGGCGCATTTCAACGGCTGCGGCGAAACCCGGCGTCCGTTCTACAGCTACCTCTACGCGGTGCCCATCAACATCGTGGTCAGCCTTGTGCTTATCTACGGGTTATTCGGTTTTCCCGCCTTTGGTGTCACTGGGGCCGCACTTGGCAGCGCGGTCTCTGCGGTGGTGCGCGCGTGGTACCTGGCCCACCACCTGCTGCGCGAAAACGGCCCCTCCCTGCGCGCACCGGGATGGCTGCACGGCAGCCTCTGGCGCGCACTGCGCCGCCACCTTGCCTTTTCTCTGCCGGTCGCGGCGACCTTCATCAGCGCGAACCTCGCCGGCAGCGTCTGCACCCTGATCTATGCCCGGCTTGGCGTGAACGAATTCGCCGCGATGACGCTGATCCAGCCGTGGATCATGGTAGTCGGCACGGTCGGCATGTGCTGGGCACAGGCCACCGGCATCCTCGTGGCACAGTTCCTGGGGCGTGGCGCACCGGAACAAGTTCTGGACAATTTCCTGCGTCAGGCGTGGCGGGGGGCCTTCGTCACGTCATTCGTGGTGTCTGCCATCTATGTCACGGTCTGCCTGTCCTCCGGCTGGATCTATAGCGATCTTCAGCCCGAAACCCGCGCCGCGCTGCTGATCTTTCTACCGACGCTGCTGTTCCTGCCCTTCCCAAAGAATTCAAACGCGATCTGTGGCAACACCCTGCGCGCCGGCGGCGAGACTGTCTATGTCATGCACATCTTTGTCTGGTCGCAATGGCTGTTCCGCGTGCCCGCCACCGCTGCGCTGGTTTATATGGGCGCGCCGGTCGGCTGGGTGTTTTCGCTGTTCCTGCTGGAGGAACTGGTAAAATTCCCGCCCTTCCACCTGCGCATGTTCAAGGGCCACTGGAAAAAGGCAATGGTCTAGGCCGCGTGCCCCAACCGGGCGAATTCATCCGCCAGATCCTGCACCAGATGCTGCATCGCCGCCGGATCCGTCTCGCGCTGTGCCTGAATCTTGAGCCCAAAGACATAGGTTTGCATCCGCCGCGCCAGTCGGTCAGTATCCACATCCATCGGCAACTCCCCAGCCAAACGCGCCTTTTCGAATCCCTCCGCCAGCAGTCTTCGGACGCATTCCAGATGGCCCAGCACCACGTCTCGTAACTCGGGCTGATCCTCGTGAATTTCGAGCAGCGACTTCACCAGCATGCAGGCGGTCGAAGGCTTCTCGCACCGCTCCAGCCCGCCCAGCGACAACAGGTACCGCTGCAGTGCCCCCAAAGGAGAGGCCGACTCCTCGATCTGTCGCGACAGGTCCGCCTCCATCCGCTTTGCGTAGAGCTCCAGCGTGGCGCGGAACAAACCCTCCTTGTTGTGAAAGGCGGCATAGATTGATCCCGGGCGCATCTTCAACGCCAGCTCCAGATCGCGCATCGAGGTGGTGTGATACCCTTTGGCCCAGAACAGGGACATCGCGGTATTCAGGGCCACATCACGGTCATATGCAGGTTCTCTGGGCATTGGTGATCAATACACCTTTCAGCCTTCGTACAAAAGGCCGTCCGGCGCGCCTCACCCAATTTTGAACGATCACTCAAATATTACTTGAGTGATCGTTCAAAAACCTCCATCTGGGTTTAGAACCCGCCGTCCAGAACGGCAAAACAAGGAGAGACCCATGTCCACACTCGCCCGTCTTGATGAAACGAACGCGCCAGCAGCCTCCGTGCCCCTGATCGAAAAATCGAAAAAGGCATTTGGTCGACTGCCCGGCCTGCACAGCGTTCTGTCCGCCTCCCCCGCCGCCTTCGAAGGCTATCAGGTCCTGCACCGGCTCTTTGCTGAGCAGACCGCCTTTGACGCTGATGAAAAAACCGTGGTCTGGCAGACGATCAACGTCGAACATCAATGCCACTATTGCGTCCCCGCCCACACCGGAATCGCCAAGATGATGGGAGTCAGCGACGACATCTCGAACGCACTACGCGACGAAACGCCCCTGCCCACCACCAGGCTCGAGTCGCTGCGCAGCTTCACACTCGCCATGGTCCGCGACCGTGGCAGCGTCAGCGACGACGCGTTGCAGACCTTTTACGATGCGGGCTACGAACAGCGCCACGTTCTCGAAGTCGTGCTCGGCCTCGCGCAAAAGGTGATGAGCAACTACATCAATCACATCGCCGACACCCCGGTGGATCAGGTCATGCAGAAATTCGCGTGGACTCCGAAATCGGGTCGTTAAAATCACGTGATCTGCTACGATTCTTAAATATCTTCGGACGTGTCATTACCGGCGCGTCCGAGGGTTGATTTGATTCCGCGATAGGACCTCCAGTCCACCACATCCTCGGACACTATCCGTTTTTCCCCAAGAGGCATGGCATGTCAACGGCGCGTGAGTTCATGTTTGATCTGGCCTCGCGTCTCGCCACACGTATCCAGCTTACAACAGACGGTCACGGCGCATACCTCAAGGCCGTTACAGACGCATGGTAATCCTCCCCGAAAGTAAGGGGCTGCATAAGTAGAATTTTCTCGGCAAGATGCATGAGGAGATTCTGAATGAAGACAAGCAGATACACTGAGGCGCAGATCCTTTCGATCCTGCGCCAGGGCGAAGGCGGAGTGCCGGTGGCAGAGCTTTGCCGTGAGCATGGCATGAGCAATGCGTCGTTCTACAAGTGGCGGGCGAAGTATGGCGGCATGGACGCGTCCATGATCAGCCAGATGAAGGCCATGGAAGATGAGAACCGGCGCCTGAAGCGGATGTATGCAGATCTGAGCATGCAGGCTGATCTGTTGAAGGAAGCCCTTGGAAAAAAGTAATTGGGCCGTCTCACCGCCGGGAGATGGCCGAGAATGCGGTGGCGCGCCGTGGGGTCAGCATTGCGCTGGCTTGCCGAGCCTTCGGGGTCAGCGAGACTTGTTATCGCTACAGCCCCCTGCTGAGCGACGAGAATGAGCAGATAGCCGATCTGCTTGTTGGGTTAACCGAGGCCCGGAAGACTTGGGGATTTAGGCTGTGCTTCCTGCATTTGCGCAACGTCAAAGGCCATCCCTGGAATCACAAAAGGGTTTACCGGATCTACTGCGAACTTGAGCTGAACTTGCGCCCCTCTCGGGACATTGGCTTCGCGCAATGCCCTGCCGGGTGACAATCAAACCCCGGAAACGGTTGAAACGCGACAAACCCGATGCGCTTGCGGTGCCAGAGGCACCGAACGTGACCTGGTCGATCATTGCCCGGCAGGCGATGCAAAGCATCGCTGAGAGGGGACTTCATGGCCGATCGCCTTGGGGACGGTCGCGCATTCCGGCTCTTGAACGTTCTGGACGACTTCAACCGCGAGGGCTTGGGTATCGAAGTGGATTTTTCCTTGCCCGCCGAAAGGGTCATCCGGAGCCTCAACCCCATCATCGAATGGCGCGGCAAGCCCGGCACCGTAAGGGTCGACAACGGCCCGGAATACATCAGTGGAAAGCTAATGGAATGGGCCGAGGAACAAGGGGTTACGATCCAGCACATCCAACCTGGGCAGCCGCAACAGAACGCCTACATCGAGCGCTACAACCGCACGGTCCGGCATGAGTGGCTGGATCAATACATCATCGAAAGCATAGAGGAGGCGCAAGATCACGCCACGCAATGGCTATGGACATACAACAATGACCGCCCGAACATGGGCATCGGCGGCATCACTCCCGCCCAGAAACTGAAAATGGCCGCGTAAGTTCTACGGACGCACCCCGTTAAAAACGGGGGGATTACCCAATCGCCGAGCACCAGTCGCGTGAGACAGGCGACAAGACAAGGCGAGGCCAGATCGGCACAACTCGGCGTGGAAGGGTCGCAGCAGGGTTGGCATACGGCTATCGCATCAAACACAGCCAAAGCCTCAATCGCGAAATAGACGAAGGCCACGCTGCAATCGTAAGACGGATATTCGATGACTATGCGTCCGGCCAATCTCCTCGCAAAATTGCGTCATCTTTGAATGAGGAAGGTATTCCGTCGCCGTCCGGTGGAAAGTGGAATGACAGCACGATCCGGGGAAATGCCAAGAAGCGTGACGGTATGCTCCGGAACGAAGCGTATATCGGTATTATCGTTTACGGTCGAAACCGTTTTCGTCGGGACCCTGATACGGGCAACCGGATTTCTCGACCCGCTGCAGCCGAAGACATCATCTACTGCGAAGAGCCGGGTCTGCAAATAGTCGATGACCACATCTGGAATGTCGTTCAGGATCGTCTGGACGAGACGACGCAGAAATACAGCCGTAAAAGCACGCCTTTGAACAAAAGCCATCGTGCGACCTATTTGTTATCCAGATTGATCAAATGCGAGTGTTGCGGAGATAGCTATACAGTGGTTGCGCAGGAACGTTACGGTTGCTCAACTCGTAAGACCAAGGGGCTTTCGGTGTGTTCAAACACAAAGACCATCACCAAGCAAAAAATAGAAGCGCGTGTTCTTGCACGACTTCGGGCGGGTCTACTCGCGCCGGAAATGGCCGGTCGTTTTGCAAGTGAGGTCCGGTCGCTTCTGGAAGCTGAGGCGCAGCAATTGGCACCAGACAAAATGCAACTCGAGGCTGACCTGATCAAGGTGAACCGCGCAATTGAGCGGATTTTGGATCGGCTGGAAACCGATGAACTGGGCGATGCATTGGTGGACCGCCTACGCGCGAGGGAGGCAGAACGCGCCCGAATTCGGAATGCGCTGGAAGATGCTGAGGCTGCGAGGCATCCAATTAGCCTGCCAACGGTGAAAGACCTGGAACAGATTTACGCTGGTCAGGTGAAACGCCTTGAGAGTTTGCTGGCTGGGAGCAATCAGATGGTTGAAGCCAACGCATTGATCGGAGAGCTTGTTGGTTGCGTTTACGTCGCGCCAGACCCTGATGCACAAGATGGGCTGCGGATCACGATCCGCAGCTCTGCCGCGCGGTGTTTTCTGAGCGAAGGCGGAGGCTTGAACGCCAAAGGCCTCCCGAAGGAGGCCTATTTGGAATGTAGTAAGATTTCGGTGGTTGCGGGAGGGTGCAACCGCCGGATCCTACCCAAATTGCGGTGCAATGTTTAGGCCCAGCATGGAGCGGGTATCAGCGCGAATCGATGCCTCGTTAGCAGCAGAAAAGCGGATCGAACGCTATTCGGTCCTGTCGACCCAAGTGTCGACATTCATCGTCGTCGCCGCCGAGGCCACCCCAAGGCCATGCCCGTGATCCTCACGGATCCGGCGGACTGGGAAACCTGGATGACAGCGGACTGGGCGGAGGCGAAAGCGCTACAGCGGAAACTTCCGGATGGAACTCTGGCATCCAGGCTCCCCTGACGCACGATTAGATGTGCGCGGAAGCGAAACCTGACCTTGAATTTTGATAACATATTTGCTATATATAGGGCGTCGGAGGCGCCATGACCACTTACAGAGTCGAACCAGTTCCTGGGTACGAAGACGAGGTCATCGTCCTCTTCTGTGGCTTGCCCCTGAAGTGCGCTGATGGTTTCGACAGCCTGCTCGATGTGTTCGCAGAGCGCGAGCCAGGCATCCTGTACCGCTGTGGCTTGCTTGCCGATCGATACGAGGTCTACGCCATCGACCTGCCGGACTGTCCGGAGTTGAAGATGATCCTGTCCATCGACAGGAGAGAACCTTCCCAACCGAGAGTCGTCCCGACATCGGACGACAGCTGCAATCAGGGCGCATCTCTTGCGATCCGACAGTTCGGATTGATCAACCCCTCCTGGGAGACATGACCATGACCAAAGATACCAGAACCTTCCGCCAGAAGATGCGCGACGCACGTCCCGACATGGTCGAACTGCAGGAAAAGAATGTCCACAAGCGCGAGATCGCCATGAAACTACGTGTCCTGAGGGACGCGGTCGGCATGACTCAGGCCGATGTGGCCCGAAACTCGGATATGAAACAGCCGACGATTGCCCGTATGGAGGCGCTTAGCGGGCCTGTGCCCAGCCTCGATTCCATCAGCAGGTACGTTGAAGCGTGTGGCGGTCATTACCATATTGTCATCACCCATAACGAACCGGAAAACGCGGTCGCGTGATGTTCACCTTCGCCTGGTGGCTCAACCTGGCAACCTTTGCCGGTATCGCGATCCTTGCTGTCCCGGTCTGGTCGCTGAACAGTCGCAAAAGAAAGCTGCACCAGGTCAGGCAGGCTGATCAATCTGCGGAGGATGATAGTGACTTCAGAAGCAAGACCCGTAAGATACTGAAAGACATGCATGAGAAAGATGTTGCTGGCTGGCGGTGGCGCGACCACTTCTGCCTTCTCGTCGGTTATGTGCTGCTACTGGGCTCCGCCTTTTTGAGGGTTCTGTTTCCGACGGGCTGATGTTTCAAAGCCTGACACCAAAGGCCGCGAGAGATGGAACAGGTCAGCCAGGATCGACATGAATTTATTCTCAGAGTATTCTCTGTTCTCAACTAATCAAAGAAAGACGGTCCAAGCCACATGCAGGTCAGTGTTCGCGACAACAATGTCGATCAAGCCCTTCGGGTCTTGAAGAAAAAACTCCAGCGCGAAGGCGTGTTCCGTGAGATGCGGCTCAAGGAGCAGTTCGAGAAGCCATCAGAGAAGAAGGCGCGGGAGAAGGCGGAGGGTATTCGCCGTCAGCGCAAGCTGGCGCGCAAGAAGCTCGAGCGCGAGTCCTAAATAGAAGCGTTTCACAATTGCGAGGATGAGAGTCACGGGGCCAACATGCATGGGATTGCGAGCACTCTGTTGCTTGTTGGCTTGGTCGACGGTGCCGATAAGTCTGATCGGCATGCTTGCTTTGTGGAGACATTAAGACCCCCCAATCTCGCACTCCACGGCCATGCAGCCTTCTCCAGAACACGCTTGGGCCGGAACGTAGGCGGGCTCCTCCCCATCCGGCGCTTGGCCAGGATCTGGGAGTACGATTTCAACCCCCGATCCTGAATAAACGCCGCTACTTCCATTACTAGGTCATGTTGACAAAAGGCGGACCCAGAGGCGGATGGATGTGATGTCTATAAAGCCAAGGAAGCTCTCGGCGGTGTTGTCGTAGCGGGTTGCGACACGTCGAGCGTTTTTAAGGTTGTTGAAGCACCGTTCGACGAGGTTGCGCAACGAATACAGCGAATGATCCACACCGACGCGCATTTTACGGGATTTGCGCATGGGAATTTGGGTGAAAACGTCGCGTGCCTCCATCTTTCCCCGAATGCTGTCAGCATCATAGCCTCGGTCTGCCAGCAGGACACTGGGCTCTGGCAGGTTGTCGGCCATGACCAGATCGAACCCCAGATAATCCGACGTCTGGCCCGGCGTGATTTCGGTTCTCATGGGCAGACCCGCTGCATTGACACGGAGGTGGATCTTGGTCGTGAAGCCACCACGAGAACGGCCAAAACCCTGTCGCGGAGTCCCCCTTTTGCGCCCGCTGCCTGATGGTGCGCGCGGATAACGGTGCCGTCGATCATTTGCAGGGCGTCCGTCACCGCCCCGCAATGGTTCAAGGCGTCCATGATCTCTTCCCAGAGCCCAGCCAGTGTCCAGCGTCGGAACTGCCGGTAGACGCTCGACCACTTGCCGAACTCTTCAGGCAGGTCACGCCACGGGGCGCCGGTGCGCGCGATCCAGAAAATCCCATCAAGAACAAGGCGGTGGTTAGTCGGTTTGCGCCCGTTCGGCGCACGGACTGCCAACATGAAACGTTCAAAGAACGCCCATTCCTCGTCCGAGATCAGGTCTCGTGCCAAGCTGGTCTCCATAGCAGATACCAGCTTGAATCATGACTGCACCGCGATGTGAATCGCTTTTGTCAACACACCCTAGGTTTCAATCGCCTCGATATCGGGCATGGGTCCAGACCGGACCCAATCACATGGGCCACCGGAGAGTTTCTGTTTCAATCGCCTCGATATCGGGCATGGGTCCAGACAAAAGGTTCCAAGATGATACTGCCGATTTTTCTGTTTCAATCGCCTCGATATCGGGCATGGGTCCAGACAAAACACAAACAAACAACAGGGACGTTCCATCCGTTTCAATCGCCTCGATATCGGGCATGGGTCCAGACCCGGCTTCGAAAAGACTGTCGGCCTGTAAATCAGTTTCAATCGCCTCGATATCGGGCATGGGTCCAGACAAAGGTCCGTAAATAACCCAAAAGGGGAGAAAGGTTTCAATCGCCTCGATATCGGGCATGGGTCCAGACCGAGCCGCGCGTCGACCTGAGCCGAGCCGACGGGGTTTCAATCGCCTCGATATCGGGCATGGGTCCAGACTCAACGTCTGCAAAAAGTCCGGGAAGAAAATCGTTTCAATCGCCTCGATATCGGGCATGGGTCCAGACTGCACCCCCTAATTTTCTCCTTTGTTTACAGTGGGATTTTCGGGCTAATTTCACGTTTTCATATTCGGAAAAAGTAAAAGTGAAAATTCCACCACTGGTTGTTTCGTTTCGCATCTTTTCCCTCATTTTTCGGGTTTGAGTTCAGGTAAGGGAATCGCATGAAGTGAGGCGAGTGTGCGGGCCAAAGGCGATCCGGTCAAGATAATCCCGTCCTTCTGTATCGCCATCCCGGCCCATCCCCCTCCGCGATTTGGAATGGCATAGATACGCAGATCGTCCTCTGCCGGATCGATGCGTTTGAACAGGCCCGCCTTGAGACGGTTCAGATCCTTCGCCCGCGCCTCTACCGCGAAGACCGAATATTGCAGCGGCGTGCCCCAATTCAACATGAAGCGATGGACCCGGCGCAGACGTTTGGGATCGCGAATGTCATAGGCCACAAGCCAGACTTTAGGGCCGGCCATCGTCGCTTAGGCGTCGGGTTTCAGAGGTGTGGCGCAGCTCTGCCACGAAGGCTTTGGTCACACGGTCCAGACTGATATCGGCCTCTGCCATGTGATCCTCGAAGGCGCGATAGAACCGGGTGCGGGCGGGTTTGCTCATCCGGCAGGCGGTTCTGGACAGGGTGAAATTCTGCACCTCAAGCGTGCCCTCGCGGAACAGGGAAATTGCAGCGTTGTCCACCAGCGGGCGCAGCGTCTCTGCCAGATCACAGGCAAGGCTGTCCCGTCCCGAGGCCAGATCGTGATAGAACCCGATAGAGGCATCCAACCCGACAGAGGCAATCGCCTGTACGGCCCGGTGGTGCAGGATGGTATAGCCAAGGCTGAGGCAGACATTGACCGGATCCCGAGGGGGCCGCCTGTTGCGGGTGGTAAAGCCAAGGTCGGGCGCGAAGAGTTGCGTCAACCCGGCGAAATAGGCCGCCGCAGCCGCGCCCTCGATCCCGCGCAGGGTGTCTCGGCTTTGCGCGGGCATATCAGTCGAGAGCTTGGCAGAGGCCCGGTCAAGCGCCTCGATGGAATGGATCATGCGCGTGCTGTCCAGACCTGCCTTTTGATGCGCGGCCACGGCCTTGCGCAACAGACGTGCCTGATGGGCCAGCTTGGTGCGCACCAGATCCGTGGACAGGGCCGCGCGCCGTCGGGGATCTTGCAGCAATTCCAACTGCGCCAACCGCAGCGCCGCGTCCCCCTTTGCCGGAGCCAGAACAGAAGCCGGGGCACTGGCGCGACCGGGCAACAAGGTCAGCCCGATCCCGCGTTCCGTCAGCCGGGACACCAGCCGCGTCCCGATCTGTGCCGCACCGCGCACGACCACACGCTCCAGCACGCGCAAGGGGGCTGTCCCCTCGCGCTGGCCATCGACGCGCACGACAATGGTGTCGCCCTCAAGGTCAATCGCGGCACCGCGCCGATCCACGTAAAGCGTGCTCATGCGATCACCAGAACGCGTGGGGCCAGCGGTGCGCGGGTCTGCCCGCCAAGGGTCACGATTGTGCTGCGGGGATCCAGTGGCAGGACCATGATCCGGTCCGTGTCCGGGTCAATCAGCCCAGAGAGCCGCAGCGATAACTCGCGCCGTTCGCTCTGGCTCAGGGCGCATTCGTGGACGGATTTCTGGCCGTCCAATCCAAAGGCCTTGACCGCACGCAGGGCGCGGGCGCGGCGGGTATCCTCGCGTATGTCATAGGCGACAAGGCAAAGGGTTCTGTGGGGGGCTCTGTGTGTCATGCCCTTAAGATAAGAGCGGCCCAGCAAAAGCAGCGGACTGCAAATTTGCAGCACATCTTTCAGAGAGCCCCCTTACCGACCCACCTGCGTGGTCCGATCCAAACCGGACAGACACATCAATCGCCTCGATATCGGGCATGGGTCAGCACATCGCAAGTGGCTAAAGCAATTGAAAATGCTGCGTTTCAATCGCCTCGATATCGGGCATGGGTCAGCACGACAGAGAGATTCTTGAGCGCGGATTCGGCGGGGTTTCAATCGCCTCGATATCGGGCATGGGTCAGCACTGCACCCCCTGTTTTTTTCTAATGATTTCAAAGAGCAAAATGTGGATAACTTGACGATTTGCATTTCCGAAAAGTAAAAAAGATTTTTCTACCTTTGCGTGTGTTTTGAAACCCGGTCTCACCTTACTCTCCACATCTGTTTTCAGCATGCCCTGCCGATGATCGCCGGTCAAGCGGGCTTGGGAAAATCTTGATCTTGGCCGGGGCACCAAAGGCATGACTTGCGCGTTAAACCTTGGTCAATGAGGACAAGTTGACACACTCAGTCTCGCCGTCATGGAATTGCACCAAGGCGGTTGTTGCATTGGGGCCTACGTCTTCCATCACGGTGACCTCTTCGCCCTCGTCAATGTTGATGGCCCGGTCCCCCTTGCGCCAGCGCGGGCGCGCGGCGGGTGCGGGTTTGTTCGGGCTCTGCGCCGGAGGGGGCGCGGCTTTGGGTTTGCTGGGATCAACCTCATAACCGCCAGAGGCCAGCGGCAGAACATAGCCCATTTTCTTGGCGTCCACGAATTCTCGCGGGGTGCGCATCGGTTCTAGCAGCCCATCGGCGCGCATCTTGTCGCCGTGGTCCAGATTGGCCAGCGTCAGCAGTTCGGTCTTTTGCAGACCCGTCGACCAGCCCGGAATTGCACTCTCCATATAGGCGGTGAAGGCCGCTACTGCCTTGCGCAGAATGATCGCCGCGTCCTCGTCGCGTTGGGTCTGAAAGTCCGGGTCATCGTTACAGGCCAGTTCGGTGCGCGACAGGTCGATCGAGATTTCGCAGGCCCCAAGGCCAAAGGCTTTGCCCGCGCCGATCATATGGGCGTGGCCAGCGTTTGGTTTTGTGGCGTCATCTGGCGCGCCGCCCCAATGCAAGGTCCAGATCAATGCGCCAAGTTCACGGGGATCAAGGTTGAACACCCGCAGCTTGCCAGTGAAGGTCGCGCCTTGTTTCACGGGTTGAATGCGAGTGATGATCTTGCGGTTGAACTTGCCCTTGTTGTCGGGCAGCGGCTTGGGGATTTCATACCCCCGGCTGGCGACATAGCGAGAGGCACCACGCAGGCGGGCTTTGTCGTCTTGCAGGGTTGTGTATTGATTGACCGGGCTGCTGCGCGGGTTTTCCTTGACCCGATTGACCGCAGGAGGCTTGCCGGGTGCTACGCTAAGCTGCTTGATCAGCGCGGGGTAAAAGCCATATTTCGGTGCAAGCAGCACGGTTTCCTGTTCCGCCATAAGCGGCGTGTCGCAGGATTGCAGGAAGTGGCTGAAACTGGCGCGGCCTTTCAGGCTGAGATTTTCGCCAGCGGATTGATCCTCGACCACACGGCCAAAAATCAGGTCGGCCATGTCCCAAGTTTCATTTGTTTCCGTCGGCGCGGCCTCATGGAGCGTTTTGGCGTAAGGCAGGCGGAACATCATCGCCAGTCCAATGGCCTTGATGCCGGCTGACCCATCGTCGAGCCAAAAAACAGGGATGCGCTGCTTGTACTTGCGATATTGGGTCAGCCACATGCCCCATTCTTCGTTGGGCGTGCCTGCGTCGTCGCGGTTGATGCTTTCAAAGTCGCGTCGGATATCAGCTGGCACCGTTAGCGGATCGCCATCGTCTCCGTGAAAGATGAACTCTGAGGATTTCGCGGTCTTGTTCGGTTGGCCATTGCGGATCCGGTCCTGCGGCTGACCGGTAAAGACGATATGGCCCTTGGTGCGGCCCTTGCCCAGATTTGAGATCCGAGAGAGCTCTCGGCCCTTGGCATAATCGCCCTCTGTACTGACGGACAGAGGATCGAAGTTCACAGAAAGGCGTTGCCAGCCCCATTTCTGATATTTCTGCGAAGAGGACTGCCTGCGCCCAAGCTGGATATTCTCTTTATGGTATCTCTCCAAATCCGATTGCCGCACAAGGGACCACTGACATGGGGTCAACTCCCATCCGTTGCGAGAGGGTTTTAGCCATCCGGCCTGTGAGAGCGGACGGAACATATCGGTGAGATGATCGATATAATCGGTGCGGTTTTGTAGATCACGTATGGACAGGCGGCGCTCATCCATACGGCCCGCAAAGCGTCCATGGGTCAGAGGTTCAAGAACGCCACGTACAGCCCCTTTGATGGATGTCGAAGATATGGCGCGTTTGTCTTTCAGGACCAGCCAGTTCTTTCGCTTTCCTTCATCCCTGCCTGAAACAGTGACATCTTCCTGGCTTGCTCCCACGACCAGGGGCGTCATGGCGCGGATCGTCAGCCCGATCTCGCCTGAAACACCCTCTTTCAGGGGCCAGTCATGCGGGCCGATGCCCGTTTTCTTGAATATATCTGCCCACGCAGGCTCGTGAACGTTTTCCCAAGCGGGCACGTATCGCTTTGGCCCAGCCAGCCCGACATTACTCATCACGTTGTCCCCCTGACTTTACGAAGCCGACAAAGCGGACAGCATAGGGGCTTCCCTTTTCGACGTCCCAAAAGGTTCGATATCGCAGATCATCAAGCCCGTCACTTTCGGGAGACTTCGGGTTGTCTCGGATGATCCCGCGAAAGACACCATCGAAGGAGGGCATCTCGTTGCCGGTTTCAAGAATTTCGGTGAGATGCCAGGTCTCCAGATGGTGGTGGCGGATCTGCAATGACCCCACAAATCCGTCGACGACACCCGTCACTTCGCCGTTCAGAATACGGACGTCTGATGACAGAGAGGCGTGCTGGTTGGTCGTCGGCGAAATCCAATGGGTATCACCATCGGTTCGGTATCTGACAGCATCGACGCATTCGAGCCAGCCATCACCGCCAAACCGCGCCAAAGCAGCCAGCAAGGCCACTTGTCCCTCCACCAGGCGTGGTGTTTGCTTGACCGCGCGGCTTGACAAATTGAGCCGAAGGTCAGGCAGGATCGCTGTTTTGGTGAGCGCGTTATAGTGATCGATCACTTTATCCATGGACTTGATCCTGTCGCTTATTCTCGAACCAATCTTGTACCTGCGCATCGAGCGACAAAGATGCAGAGAATGCCCCGTGTCCTCGTCCCACCCCGCCACCAAGGCTCAGACGACCCGCACATAAATCATCCAGCGCAAGCATCAAGGCAGCGCGTCCATGGGGATCGATGCGAGCCGCTTTTGCCAAATCAATCTCGATTTTCACCCCATCCAACTGGCCACCTATGCGGGTTTTTTCCGAAAAGAGCAGACCCGCACGAACACCGGATGTGAAGCGATCCAAGACATTATGCGTGAAGCTCACATCCGAGTGGCTGTCCAGATAGAGGTCATCGAAAAACAGCACGCCAGGCCTCGCCGTCTCAGAGCCCGCATCGTTTTTGACTTCACCAAACATCTCTTTCAGCACGGCATTGGCGGGATCATTTTCTGTGCTTTCCAGCTCCATCCAGCAGTCATTACGGCGCCGTAAATGCCAGAGTATGCGATGTCGAAGCGCCCCTTTTATTCCGGATGCCGGGACAAGACATATTGCTTCGCTGACGTATCCGGGCTGATTGGTTGGGGGCGCGTTCCACAAAATAACGGCTTCAGAGACCGGGGTGATGTCCTCGTCTTCGGTCGGGTCGCCACCACCGAAATACCAAGTGTCTTCCGGACACATGTCGACCAATTGAATTGTGCCTAAAGTGCTATCTTTTGCAACGATCTCAGAGGGAGCAAAATGCGCGGGCTTGGTCCGGAAAGACCCTGTCACCGCGAGGTAGTCGCATAGCTTTGCGTTACAATAGCCCGGTCGTGAAATCGTGCCCCACACGTCGTTAGAAGGCATCCAATGGATCGCTTCCTGCACTTGAACGACCCGAAACGCACCATACCCAGAGCGCACACTCTGGCCCAGACGGGTCTGCCGTCCCGCCAAATTCGACAACAACATATCCCAGATCTTTTTCCCGATATCGGGGTCCCGCGTCGCTTCGTCTTCGGCCTCGCCCGGCGAGCCCCAGACGAATTCCAACTCGAAGGTGAACCGCGCGCCTTTGGGGCACAGCAAAGCGTCAAATTTCCCACGGGAGTCTGCAGTGCCCCGGGCGTTGATCCGTACTCTGTCTCGATGAGACCCCTGGCGCCCCAGACGGGTGACCTCGTCCTCCTCCAATTCACCCAAATCCTGATCCACGGGGCGATCTGAGGCATCGTGGAAATATCCATCCGACACCCGCAACCGCGACGCCATGGACCTTGTGGAAGCGCCGGGATCGCCTCCATCTTCGGTCTGCATTTCGCCCGACACAGGCGTGCTTCCGAATGCGATGGGACGCAACACGTCGGGTTCCAAATCTGAGACCGAAGTCATGGCATGGGACAGAAGTCCCGCAATCGAGGTTCCAGGGATCATCGGCAAGCCATGTACATCTCTGACAAAGCCCTGATCATGGGCTTTTCGTTCCGATCCGTCGGCGACCAGAACCGCTGTCTGACATTCAATCGTGACCCGCGCCACAAAGCGCACAGGATCAATGCCCATCAAGGTGTTATCCTGCCCTGTCATCGACGTTCCCTCTCTGCATTGGCGATCAATCGCGGCATTTCCGTCGCAAGCAGCAAAAGGCGATTCAGGACGACGCGATCTCCCTCATCAGATGAGTCATCGACGTAGGCACGCAGCAAGGCCCGGAAACTGGGCGGCTGACTGTCATTGACCTCCCACTCGAACTCCCAGACCCTGCGGCTTTGCGATCCAAACGTCAGTCCTTCGGCCTTTTTTTCTTCGTGGAACAGGGCGTTGATTGCCTCCTGCGCAGAGGCACTTTTGACCGCAATTTTGCGGACTTCTCCCCATTGGGCCTTTCCCGGCGCCACATCTTTCAAGGCTTTGTATGAGGTTGTGGCGTCTTCGATTGCCTGGCGATAAAGCCAATCGAACTGATCGAAATAGTCGTTCAAGAAGACCCTGTCATCCGTTTCGGACTCAGCCTGGTTTGCCCGTGCCAATGCCCATCGATATGCGGCATCATCAGGTACATGACCAGACGCCTGCACAATCCGGTCACCGTCGACCTCTTCGCCAAGCGGGGGCGCGTCAAGAAACGCTGGCTCTGCCAGAACCTCCCCAAAGCCATCAGACCGACCCGCTCCAAGGCCCTCGGCACATCTGAGCTTGAACGTCTCGACTTCCGTGCTGGTAAGCGCTGGGCCGGAGAAGATCAGGACCGAACCCTTTTCAATCACGGCACGTTCGGTGGTATTCAGTTTGCGATGAGAGTTGAACCCAAAGCTGTTGTTCCGCCTCGTTTTGGTTTCTTGCCCAAAGCTCCACTTGTCGGACAAGCCAAGATATTCACAGATTTCCCGCCCGGTCATATTGCCAAAATCCACGTCTGAGGCGCAGAACACCCGCAGCTTGCTGATGGATTGCCCAAGTGTGGCTGTCTGTAAGGGCGCGCGCTCCACAATACGACATTTCGCCAATCCAAATTCCGTGTTTCTGGACCTGCCAAATGTCATTTCACAGTCATCTAGGAGTTCGGACAATCGATCCCGGATCTCTGGAAAGCCATCTTCAATCCAGACGCTCGCGGCAAAAACCTGCCCCTGCGCAAGAGCGGCAACATCAAAGAACTGGCCATCTTCCACAGCACCGCGCCGCTGACGACTATTGGATGTTTTTTGACGTCGAATGGCTTGAACGCCGACAATCTCATCACCAAAAAAGAATTTATCGCGGGCGGATTTATCGAGGGCTGGATCGGTGTTCGCGTCAGGTTTTTCGGTCCACATGCGCGCCACTGGCAAACAGCGCTGGCCGTTGCGGGCCGGATAGGCGTTTCCAAATCGCGTCGCACCGGAATGGAAAACATCCCAGGCCAAAGGCCCAAATGCCTCGTACTGCGCCGACACACAGCCCAGTATCTTGTTTCCGGGAATGTAGGACATGCATTCATGCCCGCTGCGTTGGGTGGCATCCGAAGAAATCGCGGTATCTTCGAGCAACGTGATTTCAAGATCGATCCGCATCACGCTGTCCCCTCCGCTGGCTGCTCAAGATCAAGTCTGACCGTCACTCGACCAAAGCCACGGGTGCGACCCGCTCCCAAGGCCTTGATCAGTCCTGCTGATTTTTCCAACAGATCAATCGCACCCGGAACGTCGTGCAGACACCATATCGGCGCCGTCAAATGAACCGGAGCGGCCACCTCAACACGGCGCAGAGAACCTGTTTTCGCGAGACCATCAGACTCAATCGCTGTCATAGATCGACGGTCAAATAGCGCCGCTATTACAGATTGAGCGGCGGCATTTTCTTTGCCCGCGCCTGATGCCCAGTCTCGCCACATGGCATTCATTTCGCCAGAGCCAAAGCGATAGGCAGCAGGCTCCGTCAGATACCGAGCCTCGATCGCCAGTCCAGGCGCATGCACATTGCTGACATGCAATCCAAAAACCGCATCAATCATGTCCTGCCTGGCGTGGCCCAATGCGCAAAGCTGACAGGCCGCATCGCGCAGCAAGCCTTTCAGCGTCCGTCCCGCAAGCCACGGAAGCCCCTCCGGCGACTTTTGGATGACATCGTCAAGGCGATCCCCCTCTGTATGCCCGCTGGCCGTCCGCCACCAGCCGTGCAACTGGATGTCAAAATGTCCAATATTATCCATTATGACACCTCATCCGTTTTGATGATCATGGGCTGGGCGGTTTTTCCGGGTCGATGGGATACGCTGATGAGCGTATTGGCATCGGACAGCGGGGTTGACAGCGGCGTATCGGCACCAATCTTGTATGTGCCCTGCTTTGAATAAATGCGCCCTCGCGGACGCCAAATTGACACTCCCTTGCCGTTTGTTTGCGATGGCGAGAGCTGCTGTTTCAAGTCCTTTGCGAGATCCCGCACTTTCGGTGCGTCAGACCCATCAGAGACCTCGAAAATGCGTTTCAGCCGGGCATCACCGTCGCTGGGAAGCTGATCTACAAGGTCCAGAACTTTCCTCATAGGGCCGTTGGGGAACTCTGGATGTGCAAGTGTGATCACCAGATCGCTGAGTTGATCAACCGTCATAAAGCCGTTCAACATGCCCAATGTCTCGCTAGATCGATCCGCTGCCATGCCCTTTCCGCCAAACTGCAGGTCGGACTCTGTCTGGGGCGCAGACAGCAAGTATGGACCGTTGGTCGAGAACCGCAACCCGCCCACTGATACCGTCAGTTCATCCTTTAGAATGCTCTTGTAGTCGCTCGCATTCGCCGCCCCTTTTACGCGATGGAAGGCAAGCGCGCTTGTGGTGCGACCCACACTTACCTTCGAAAAACTGCACAAACTGTCTGCCAGTTCCAGAGCGTTTCTGGCTGGGTAATGCGGACCAACAAAGGCGATCCCACAGCCCACATTGATGCTATCCGGCAAAGTCTCTAAGCCGACGCGCTGTTTGGTTTCTGCCATCAACACCCGCGAACGGCTTTTGAATTGAGACATGAAAGCCACTGCAAACGCATAGCCCAACGTCGCTGGCAGAATAACCGTCACATCATCGCCACCCACAAGGATCGGCCGGATTGGCAATGGTTTTTCGCCCGATGACCCTTGGAACAGGGCCACGCATTTACCGACAGCAAACCTCACCGACTCTTGCGTCAGATGGTCCAGACCTTCTGAGAACCTTTTCACCTCGGATTTGGAGGCTTTGCTTACATTAAGCGCACCATAAACAGCGCCCAATCCAGACGCGTCCGCATGCACGTAGGCCAAAGACCGTCTGCCCGCCCGTTCCGAGAGCTCTTCGGTATCAGACATTAATACGAGCGTGTCTTCCCCACTGTCCGGAATGATCTTTTGGAGCAAGAGTGTGACGTTTTTCTCGTTGGCTTTGGTATTGCCCGTCTTGGCATCTTTGCGCGTCCGCCTTCCATAAAGTCTGCGTGCAAAGGTTGCCTGATCGACAACCTCTTTCTCTGACGTGTCAGCACGCCCGCTGGAGACCGGGACAGCAGCAACGGCTGGTCGGCCTGTCAAAGGTGACCGTTGAACCATCGGGCCGATCATTGGCAGTGCGCCCTGACCACCAAAGTCACGATGCACCGTAATGATTTCGTCCCCATGCTCATCAAATGCGATAGTTCGGATATCCAGATCGTATTTCAAGTCTGGGGCAATGCTGCGCAAGACGAGCACCCAGAGGCGGCAGAAAGCAATGCACTTGGCTTCTTCCTCCTGCTCGCATTCAATTTGTATCCGAGACGCTGCATTTACGACCAGATTGCCAGCCACTTCACTCTGTCTAAGACATTGCATCAACAGGCTTTCATCACCGCCTGCCTGAGGCTGCGAAGACACTAATACTTCCAGAATTTCACTTCCGCCGGAAATATCATTGAGTTTATTGCCAGAACTTATCCATTCTTGGATACTTTTGGCCTCAAATTGAATCATCATAAGCTGTGCCCTCAGAATATTTACACAATAGGACAGAATGGCCGCCTTGAACTCAAGCAAATTTTCGCAACGCTTGAAATATAGACGCCGTGCCAAGCTCATATCACATAGGCCAGTGGTCGAGCTTGGTGCAAATTTGCAGTGACGAGACCCGTAGAAACCGGCCTATATCTGACGCGAAACAGCAAAATAGGGGCGCACAAAAGATGCCGGATAGCAAAATGACATTTGACCGACGCATCCTTCTGGCAACTGTGGGCATGAGTCCTGCCGTTGTGACCGAAACACTCTGGGCCCTGCAAAACGAACGCCAGTCTCAATCATTTCCCACTGAGGTTCATTTTGCGACAACCACGACCGGCGCGACAAAAATTGAAGAGCATTTCCTCAAGGGGTCAATTTTCCGGGATTTTGCGAAGCAGTACGATCTGGATATCAAGATATCGGCAGAGAATATTCACATTGTTCACGGAAAATCCGGACCACTCGCAAACATCCAGACCGACGATGACAATATGCGCCTTGCAGACCTTGTCGTTAATCTTGTGCGCGACTTCACCAAGGATCCGGCAAGTTCACTGCATGTTTCAATTGCCGGTGGACGCAAGACAATGACCTTCTTTGGCGGGTACATCTTGTCGCTGTTTTCGCGACCGCAGGATCGGCTGAGCCATGTACTTGTCGATCCAAGATTTGAAATCCCCGGATTTTTCTTTCCACCTCATCCGCCCGCGGACATCGACGTTCGGGGCGGACGCGCCAGCACGAAGGATGCCGGAATTGTCCTCGCAGACATCCCTATTCTAAGGCTGCGTGGGTTCCTGCGCCACAATCCCATGGACGGCGATCTGAGCTATTCCGACATCGTCGCCCTTGCCCAACGCCTGATTGACCCGCCGGAAATGGTTGTGGACATCCCCAACCGCAAACTGATCTGCCAAGGGGTGAGCGTGGACTTCAGCAGCGCCACCAGCCAGTTCGCGCTCGCCATCTATCTGGCCAAACGCATAGTCGATGAAGGCAAAATGTATGCCGGTGCCATCTCGCACGAAGAGTTTCTCGACCCTTCGGAACAATCCGCGTTTCAACAGGCTCAGACCCTGGCGGCCGGAACTCGGGATGACATCGACCGCCTGCAGGAAAAGCTTGCGGATCGCGGACATGCTCCGCTGCGAGAGGTCTCCTTTCTCTCCACCCGGACCCGGCTCAATGAGCGCCTCGATCTGGCTCTGGCGGACCTGGCGGACCGATATAAAATCCACAGGATTGCAACAAAGCCCAAAGCGGCCCGTGGGTTTCGACTTGAGCCACATCAAATCACCATTCTGGAGGACTGATCATGTCTAAAAAGGGCTCGAATACCTTCCTTTATGTCCTTATCCGGCAGGGCCTCATCAACTGGAAGAGCGCCATCGTGATCATATCGCTGGCGGTTTTTCTTGGTATTGTCGGGAACAGTGCCTCTGATGTTCTTGACGGCCTGATCGCGCTCGGCATGAACGAGGCCAGCGCAGGGTTCCCGTGGACCAGCCTCGTGCTCTTACTCTCATCGACGGGTCTCATGCTGGGCTTTGTGTGGTTCTTGCTGCGAAAAATGACGCAGAAATACCGCGAGGCAAGCATTCCGACCGTCAAACTGGATGATGGTCCGTCCCCCAAGGTCCTGATACTCTTCGTCAGCGCGCCACCCTTTTTCCTGCGCCCCAGATGGCCGGGCACAGCCGACACTCCAATAACCGATGGAAACCCCATCTTTGGGATCCACATGAACCCCTCGGGATTCCCCGTTCCCGAAAACCTCTTGTCCCAGACGGCCCTGATCACTCCGGACTTTGCGTCCTGGAGCCGCAGCGCGGCGCGGGACACACCAGAGAACAGTTACTACCAAAGCTGGCGCATGCCATTGGAAGCAATCCAATATCTGCGACACCCGGTGCGCGGTGCTTCGCGACTTGAACAGATCGTGCTTATTCCATCGGCGGACACCTTTCTGCCCGGCCACGGGCCCGAAACCGCCGTTGACGGCAAGCCGCCAAAGGGATGGAACCCGGGCAGCCATCACAATGAGCACCAACTCAAAGGCCTGATCCTGGAAATGCTGGGGGCAGAGTCCGGGATCAGGGTCGATGTGCTGGCCGATGTGCTGCGCGGTGACACCATCCTGTCCGATGGCAGCAAAAGCTCTGTGGTGCGCGGCATACCCTTTGGCGATATCGAGGCCGTTGCCATCACTCTGGACCGGCTTTGGCATTACTTCACCAACCGGCACGGCGACGCGCCATATGGCGAGGACGAGATCGTCGTGGACACCACAGGGGGTCTTGCCGTGACCTCGGTCGCCGCCGCAGCCTACACGCTGAAACACCCCAGACGCCGGATCATCTATGTGGATACCAACACCTATCAAACCAAAAGCTACAATGTGATCCATAATCTGGATGAAATGATCGCAGAGGCAGAGTCTTTCTATTAAGGCCGCCCGCCCGGCGAAACTGTGATCCGCCTGTGTCCCCGCGCGTGCGTCTTGCGACCCGAAAAGCTTGACGGACGGAAAGGGACAAGGCATGCTGAATTCAATTGTGGAGACGAAGGTGAAGCGGCAGCCCGAAACACACGTTAAGGTGGAAAAATATTTTTTACTTTTCGGAAATCCAAATCGCAAAGTTATCCACAATGTGCTCTTTGAAATCATTGGGAAAAATCAGGGGGTGCAGTGCTGACCCATGCCCGATATCGAGGCGATTGAAACCTTTCTCCCCTTTTGGGTTATTTACGGACCTTTGTGCTGACCCATGCCCGATATCGAGGCGATTGAAACTTAGCCGTGCGGGCCGATATAACCTCCCTGCCGCGTGCTGACCCATGCCCGATATCGAGGCGATTGATCTGCGTCAGGACGGGGCGCTCGGGTCATTCAGGGCGCTCTTCCAGACCAATAGGTTACCGGATAAGCGGCTGCACCCCCGACCCGGTGAACCAGAGCCCGAGAAAGGCAATCCCCTCGTCAAAACTGGCAATCCGGGTCTTGGCCGCATTGGGTTTCAGCCTGAGACCGCGCAGGGCGGACTCTGCCCGGGCGCGCATGGCTTCGGCCTGCGTCCGGCTGCGGGTCAGCAAAAGGATGTCATCGGCATAGCGCACGACCCGTGTCTGCCCCCTGTTCATCTCGTGATCAAAGGGCGACAGATACCAGTTCGCAAGCACCGGAGAGATCGGCGACCCCTGCGCAAGGCCCCGCCGCCAGCGGCCAAACCCCGATAGCCAGCGCCCCAGAACAGACCGTGTCTGGAAATCGGTGTGATCGCGCAAGGCGTCGATCAGCCCCTGATGCGGGACCCGGTCAAAGAAGGTCTCAATATCCAGATGAACGGCCCAGTCCCAGCCCTGAAGGCGCAGCATCGTCACCCGCCCCGCAGCGGCCTCGACCGACAGACCCGCGCGATAGGCGAAACTTGCGGGCGACATCAACCCATCGAGGCGGCGGTCCAGCGCATCCGACAAAGCGCCCTGTGCAACGCGATCCCGCTGGGTCGGAATGCACAACCAGCGCACCCCGCCGTCGTTTTTGTGTTTTGGGATCCGCTGAAGCTTGCCCGGACGGTAGAGGCCAAGCCTCAGATCCTGTTGCAGCGCCTGTACCTGTGACGGGGGATCCATCTCTAGCCTGACCACGCCGGATCCGTCCCGCGCGCGGCGCATAAGGTTTCTTCGCACCCTTTGCCATGCCACAGACAGGGCAGCGTCAGAGGTCCAGTCGTCCAGCGTTACTTTTGTCATCCACGTCAGGTGGGGACGACATCATCGCACCCGGACTCTGCAAATTTGCAGGCCATTCGATATGAAAAGGCCGCCCCATATCCATGTCATCAACCAGTCTAAGGAGGATGAAATGGCTGACAAAACTCTGTTCTTATCGCCGTCCAAACCGGACTTGTCCGAAACGGCGCCCCTTCTGCGTCACAGACGTGCCGCGCTGGACACCTTGCGGGATCGCAGCCCCGGTCCTGCTGGCCAGGTGGACACCGCGCAACTGGCCCTGATCGCCGGGACCGTGTGTGTCACGGCCATCGGCGCGGCATGGGCGCAGGGGTTATCGCTCAGCCCCGTCGTGGCGGGGGCGGGCAGTGGGCTTGCCCTTGGCCTTGGGGCCACCCGATTGGGCGTGATGGCGCGCCGGATCGGGCTGCGGACCCGGCGCTCTGTGGTTCCGGGGGCCATGGCAGGCATCGGCGCAGGGATCCTCGTCGCCCTTGGGCTGACGGTGCTGCCCCTGATCGCCACCACCGGGCTGGCAGCGCTGGCCGCCGTTCACGCCTGGCGCACGCAAAGAGACCTGATCAGTGAAAACCTGCTGGCCCGCGAGATCGCCGCTGCCAGAGAGGATCTGGACAGGGACAGCGCGGCCTTTGCCGACAACCTGCGCGAGATGCAGGCCAGCACACAAGCAGAGGTGACCCAGTTGTGCCGCAAAGCCGGGATCGATCCCAAACTGCTGGACCCGGTTCCGGACGAGGCAAAGTAAGACCTAAAATTCGGATTGGCAGGGGGGACCTCTTCTGCCAATTCGTGTGGCGCAGGGCAAGCCCCCTGACATCCGGAGCCACGCAGAACTTTGCTTGATCCAAACCCATCGACGGGGCATGCTGAAGGCAGATATGCAAAGCGAGAGGAATGTGAGCGTCGAAAGACACGCGGAGGTAGAAAAATCTTTTTTACTTTTCAGTTTTTCAATTTCTCAAGTTATCTACAATTTTCTCTTTGAAATCATTGGCAAAAATCAGGGGGCGCAGTGCTGACCCGTGCTCGATATCGAGGCGATTGAAATCAAACCTCCGAGGCGCGCGCCGGTTTTGCGCCTGTCTTGGGGGCCGTTAGCATGAGCAATGCAAACCCCTCTGGGCGCGACATTGGCATTGCGCTACGCTTGAAACATGACCCTATCGCTCCCTCAGATTCCTGCTGTGTTCCGGATCCGTCTGGAATTTGTCGCCCACACCCCAATCGTTCCACCCCCTGCGATCGGGGCCATGTGGCGTGGGGCTTTTGGAAACGCGCTGCGCCGCATGGACCCGGGCGCCTATCAGCGTTTGTTCGAACCATTTCCCCCGCAAGGCAGCTCTGTCAAAAAGCAAAACATGCCCAGCCCCTTTGTGATTGACGCGGATGCGCCGCCAGATCTGGTCATCCTGCCCGGAGAGACGTTTCTTGTGTATTTCACCCTGATCGGCGAGGCTGTGGCCGAGGCGTTGATCGCGGTTCAGGCATTCGAGGCCGCAGCGGCGGATGGTCTGGGAAAGGGGCGTGGAACCGCGGAATTGACCCATGCTGGCACGATCTGGTCAGATGATCCCAACGGCGCGCCCGCTGTTCCCTTGGTCCCACAGCGCCCCGCCTCTGCGCTGGTTGTCCTGCGGACCCCATGGCGCGGCGGGAAAGAGCCGTTCCGGCAAACCACCTTTCGCAAAGAGGTCTTCGCCAAGGCGGTGTGGGATCGCGCGCAGCGAGTGTGCGAGGTCTTTGACGGAGATGTCTTGCCCGCGTTTGGGGGTGTTGCCCTTGAGGTCTCTCAACTGCAAATCTGGCCTCAGATCCTGCACCGCTGGTCCGCAAAACTGGGCATCGAGGATGACATGGCCGGAACGATGGGCAGTTTCGTGCTGCACCTGCCGAACGACGATATGTTCTGGGCGGCCTTGTGGTGGTCGCAATGGCTCCACATCGGGCAAAAGACAAGTTTTGGTCTGGGGAGTGTCAGGGTACATCCAAGGGAGGGTTAGGGAACTCGATCATGGTGGATGCCACTGCAGGGGATTTCGCGGTGTCAGAATCAAGAAAGTCCACGCTTTTCAGGGGGACTCGTCAACCGTTGAGGTGGCGTTGGGGTAAAACGCACAAGCAAAACCAGACTGATTTAGTCGGACTTTAAGCATTTGATTTAGCGTATTTTTTTGTTTCTGGAGGGCGCAACCGTCGAATCCTACCTGAAATTCGTTGTGTGGTCTGATTTGTCGCCATTCATTCACAGTGCAGCGATGCGACCGCGGGATGCCTCTTCTGACGCTACAGCCGAAATTCAAGCCATGTCACATCAGCGGCCCTCTGGTCGCTCGATCGCTACTTGCCTGCATAACTCTGCCAATGCCCCTTCGTCGACCCTTGCCGCCGATGCATCCATTTCCAGAAGGGTGCGCGTCAGATAGGGATGGCTCTGTTGCACAAATCGGCTGATAGCCGAGGTTCCCCTTTCCCCGGACAGACCTATCCTACGCGCTCTGTGACGGGTATGCCGAGCGCGGTGTAGCCGTTCAGGACGGCGATGCGGACTTGGAGCTCCGCGACCTGGCGGTCGAAGTCCCGCGCCATTAGGCGCTGCCCCAGAAGCTTTACACAGTGCATCTTCGTCTCGTCTCGACGCGGCTCCGGCGGTGGTATCCGCTCCATCGTCGCCACAGTGCGCGACCGAGGTATTTGGTGACGCGCAGGATTTCGTTTCGCGCGGCGGCACCGGCGGTGATGGTCTGCCACGGCTTCGCGTTCTTGCGGGGTGGGATGACAGCGTGAGCGCCGCGATCTGCGATGGCCTCGTGGCACTTGCGCGTGTCATAGGCGCCGTCGGCGGTCACCGAGGTGATCTCTTCGCCAATCGGGATCTGGCTCAGCAGATCTGGCAGAACCGGCGCATCGCCGATGTGGCTCCCGGTGATTTCAACGGCGCGGATCTCCAGCGTTTCCTCGTCAATCCCGAGGTGGATCTTGCGCCACACCCGCCGTTTGGGGCCACCATGCTTGCGGGCGTGCCACTCGCCTTCGCCCTCGACCTTCATACCAGTGCTGTCGATCAGCAGGTGCAGCGGCCCCTTGGAGCCGCGATACGGGATGTTCACAGCCAGGGTCTTCTGACGACGTGACAGGGTGCTGAAATCAGGCACCTGCCAGTTCAGACCGACCAAGCGCAACAGGCTCTCGACAAAGCCGGTCGTCTGCCTGAGCGCCATCCCGAAGAGCACTTTCATCGTAAGGCAGGTTTGAATGGCCGTGTCGCTGAAGGTCTGCTGACGGCCACGCCTGCCTGTCGGCACGGCATCCCAGCTCATCTCGGGGTCAAACCAGATCGTCAGAGAACCGCGGCGCTTGAGCGCTTCGTTATAGGCTGGCCAGTTCGTGGTCTTGTAAGTCGGTTGTGTCGGTCTGCTCATGCATCCCTGCTACCACGCTGGATTCACATGATGAATCCCACACCGGATTTGTGCAACAGAGCCCTTTTGAACACCACTAATTTTAGGGGGGATTACCCAAGGACTCTCGTTATGAACGAGGGACCGGCGGGGGACAGGTCAGCTTCATTCATCAAAGACAGCCAAAGAACACATTACTGCGCAGTGGCGATGCCAAGGTATCAGGAACCGGAAGAGTCGGAGCGAACCACATCTTTCTGACAATCTATGTGGCCGGGGGGTGGTTTTGGGTGTTCTGTTCGGCAAACGCGATCTCAAAAACTACATTAGTATTCAGATTCTTAAGTATAACACCGCCAATCCGATCTAAAAACTCTTCAGGCGTATCAAAACCATCCGCGTCCACTTCTAAAGACTGATCGGGTTGGATACCCCCATTGTCGAGATAGTGAAACCCAGACATTCCAAGAAGCTGGCCCCCAGCCTCAAAGCAATCTGCCAAATATCTAAGTGCGTGAACCGGTCTCAATACGGGCGCAATAAAACCTTCGCTGCGTTTGCGAACCGAAAATTGCATATAGATTTCAGAAATAGCTTCGAGTCCCATGGCTGTCATCCCGGTATATATGGATCGGTGATAGTTGAATCAGGAATCCAGTTCGGATCGTTACGGTTACTCATTTGCACCAGATCGCCGGTGACGTCATCACGCACAATGTAATTTCCGCCTCTATCAAAATAAGCCGTGGCCGAATTCTCCGTCGCACGATTGGTCGCTGTACTCGTATGAACCGGGTTATTCACCACATTATCGATAGATGACTGATCCCACCCTCTTGAAGTCAACTGATTGAACTTGCGGCCAGAGGTCGGAACGTTCGTGGCTAAACCATTTGGAGCAACTACGGTAACAGTGAACCGCTGAGTGTCGTCAAGGTACCCGATATTTCCAACCGCGTCGTGGACAAGGAACCGCCCCGCATCATCGGCAGTCTGTGAGACCGGTCTAAGGACACGGCCCAGATCATCGATAACACCAAGAACCAAGTCACCATGTTGCAGAAGCAGCCTGCCGGCCAAGGCTCCGGCTGCGCCAACGGTGTAAAAAGTTTGGCCTGCCGTTGCCCCCGAGAAGCCCAGGGCAAGTTCTCCGCTCGTGACGGAAAGTGTGTTCCAACAAGTCGGATTGGCGGCGCAAACGCGCAATGCGAGCGCTGCCTCGGTGGCCACAGCGAGGGTTATTCCCGCACCAAGGCTGATCGTAAAGGCGGTCGCACCAACATCCAAACCCTGCAAAAATGCCTGCTGATTTGCATAGCCTTGGAAGTTGGTCATGCAGCTGGCGCCAGACAGTCCATTGCAGTTCGAATCTGCCCATTCAGGGTAGGCAAGATAAAACTCGTCGTAATTCGGAGTAAAGAGTTCGCCAAAGAAATCCAGGCCCAGCAACCCCGGGTCCGTATGCCCGAAATATGCGACTTCAGCTTGATACTCGTATGCTCCGACTGCGGTGCGCTGGAAGCTGTTGCTTGCCATCAGTGCGGCACGCAGAGGGTGGGAACGTGCATCGGCAATCGCCTGAAGATGCGGTGCCATGCACGAAATATCCGTACCGCACATTCCGAGTTGGTGCTGTTGTTCTGCGGAAATCTCCCCGTACCGGTTCCAGACCTCCGCGACGCATTCGGCATTCTCGCAAGCCGCATACTCGTTTTCGAGCGCTTCGAACTGCGCGTGAGTCAGGTAGTTGTTTGCGACCACCGATGTTCCGATAGAGGTTGCGACGGACAAAGTGTTCGGATCGCCGCCGGAGAAAAGGTAGCCTGCGGCAAGGGTTACGAGCTCAGCTTGTTTGAGTACCGTGTTCCTCCAATCCGCATAGGCGAACTGATAGTCGGCATCGTTGGCGAAAGCCTCGCGATCCGGGGCTTGCTGCATTCCAGAGAACACGGCCCCCGCGATTCCCCCTGCAGCGCCCACGGCACAGTTCGCTCCTTGGGCCTCGGCGGCGACGCACCCGGCCAGGCCGTGCAGCATGACGTGCCCCAGAGAACCTTCGCCGCCATTCTGCCCACGCTCGAAAATGTCGCCGATGCCTGATTGAGCGTCCGCCAACCCCAGAGAGACCACCGAGCTCAGGAAGCTCGACTGAAAGACCTCGCCAAAGTTCGTGCCATTGGCGGCGGACTGGACACCCGCGGAGATGGAGGCGTCCAGCGCGCCTTCCATAAGGCCCGCCACGGTCAGATTGTTCCCAAAGACAGATGTGGTCAGGTCGGCGCCCCAGGCCAAACCGGTCAGCGTGCGCGTGCCAAGGTCATCCACTGCAGCCAAGGCCGTGTTGCCTTGCAGCTCCGCCAGGGCCGCTGCCTGCTCATCACCCATCGCGGCGAGGTTGATCGACCTGGTGAGGTAGCTGGTTCCGGCCGATATTGCAGCGCTGCGCAGGATCTCGCCCAGGTCGAGGTCACCCGATATGGTGCCGTTGGCGATGCCCACCGTGGTCGACGCCGCCATGGAGGCTACGGCGTTGCCGGCGTGGGTCAGGGACACCACCCCGTTGGCCGCCGTCGTCGTCAGGCCCGCAACGCCCATGTTCGCCAGAAGAGCGCCAAATCCTTGGGTTAGCGCGATGGTCACCACCATGATGAAGGCCGGCGAGAGAGCCTTCGTCTCCTCGTGGAAATATTCGTCAAGGAGCTCCTGGTCCAACAGCACAAGGCCCGCCAGCGCCGCCAACTCGTCGGGGTACAGTTCTGCCACCGAAGGGCTGTCACCGTAGGGCGAATTGTACAACGTCACGTAGGGCCTTCCGCCGATGGAGAAGGTGATGTCGCCGCCTGCGTCGAGCGTCGTCAGAACGGCGGTCTCACGGTTCGAACGCTCGGTCTCGGTGGTAGACAGGACCAGCCCCACATTGGAGGAGAAGCTTTCTTCTCGGGTCGAATCGATTGCCGCGCGAACGTGCAGATCGCCGCCCACGTCAAAATTGAGGTCCCGCCCGGCGGACAACTGCGCCCCGACCAGTTCGGTGTTGCCACCCGAAACGACGTTTAGGTCGAGCCCGGCGAGAAGAGCAGAGCCGGTCGAGGTCGCATACTCGCGGAAGCTGGAGTTGGACGATGAGATCAGGCCAAAGAGGTAGGAACGGCTGGAGCGGCGCTGATCCCGATTGATGTCGGTAAAGGCCCCGACGAGGATGTCGCCTTCGGTTGCCGACATGTTGATGTCACCAGCCTCGCTGATAAGCGTGCTACCTGCAGTGATGACATCGCCAAGCTCGGATTCGATGTTCATCTCTTCGCCCGAAGACAGGTCCGTGCCGTCATGGGTGACATGAAGGATCGACCGGCTGGAGCGCTTGGTGCGGAACCAGTTTCGCGAATAAGAGCGGCTGTTGTACTGGTAAACCTCTTGCGCGGCAGAAAGCATCAGGTCGTTTTCGGCGGCCAAGTCCAGCATGCCCCCGGCTTCAATCATCGCGCCTTCCAGGATCAGGTTGTCGCCGGCCAAGGCCTGAAAATCGCCCGCGATTGTCAGATCCGTGACATGGGGCTGAAGGTCGAGCGTATCGGTCCCGTTGCGGCTGTTTCCCGTGGAGTATGCGACTTCGGAACGCGGCGCGATGAAGGCCAGATCCGCACCGGACGTCAGGGCGGCATCGCCTCCGACATTCCCGATCACGCCGCCAAGGACAAGGTTATCGGTGGCGCTTATCGCCAGGTCACCGCCCGCCGCAAGCGACGATAGTTCCTGTGAGATCAGGAAATGGTTGCTGCCCCAGGTCTGATCGGAGAGTGTCCCGATCACGTTGTCGTAGCCGGTATTCCGGTCGTAAGCGCGCGCCGTGGAACCCAGATCAATGCTTCCCAGGCTGCCAAGAGTGAGATCGCCATCGGACTGCAGCGTGGTGCCCCGTCCGATCACATCGCCAAGCGCAGTCAGCTGCACCGTCCCGCCCGAGATGTTCGAGCCGCTCAATCCCAGCGTGCCAAGCGTTCCCAGCGACAGGGATCCGGCGGAGCCCAGGCTTGCATCCGCAAGCATGATCCCGGTGATCGACGTCAGGCTGAGAGCATCGCCATTTGCGAACAGCCGCGTTGCGGGCAGCGTCTCTTCTGATGTGTCTGTCGCACGCGAGGCAAAGTGCCAGCTGGTCGCATCCAGGAAGTCGTTCTGCTCTTCGATATCGACCGACAGTACCGGCGTACCCACAGCGACATCCGCCAGATAGGTCTCTTCGACCTCGTATTCCTCGGTTCCGGTAACGACCCACTGCGTCTCGGTTGAAGTTACCGTCTGGTAGATCGGATGGGAGATCGGGTCAAAGTAACCGGAATTCCATTCCTGAGCACAGATACTGTCCCAGTCGACATTGTTACAGTAGTCCCATTCACTCTGGACTTCAGCAGAGGCGACGACCTGGACCTGTGTCGTGGTTTCGACGTCCTGGTATTCGCCGATCTCTCGGGTTTCGGTGACCGTACGGGTACGCTCTTCCTGTGTGACACGTTGGCTCTCGACGATCCCCGTAGCGTTGACCCCTATTAACTCGGCCAGGGCAAGTTCCGGGAATGCGCTGTCGGTCAAAGCAGCGGCGAGAGAGGGCGCGCCCTTCTGGACACTGCCCTGAGCCACTGCCAACCTGCGCAGGCCTGCACGCTCAGCCTGCGCGAGCAGCAGCGCGTCTTCGCTGCGCAGGGCTTCATCAATATCACTGTTCAACTGCTCGGTCAGCGCAGTCTGTTCGGCCTCCAGCTCCCCATGGCGGTTGTTCAACTGACCGCTCAGGTCGGCGATCTCGGCCAGGATTCCCTCGTCAGAGGAGGTCGCCCGGATCTGTGCTTCTTCCAACTGAAGCCACGTCGCGGCCGCAAGCAGCGCTGCGTCACGATCCGCAACCGCCTGGGCATCCGCCTGCGCCTTCATCTGCGAGCTTTGTGCCGCGTAGCGCTGGTATTCCTGCGGGAACCAGGGATCGTCGAAGTAAGAGTAATCGTCCCAATACTCGTCAGGGTAATGCGACAGAAACCATTCATCATAATTGAGCGCCGGTGCCGAGAATTCTTCAGCATTGGCAGCCAGAGCTGCGGCGTAGGCCTGCTCCACTACAGAAACAGTGGCGTCATGCTCGGCCCCGGCCAGCGCCAAGTCCCGGTCCAGTTCGAGCTGTCTCTCTGCAGACGGGGTTGCAAGACGATCCTCCAGCGCCTGCAGTTGCATGCTGACAGTATCATGCAGATCCCGCATCTGAGCCAAGTTTGCCGCAAAACCAGAGGCATGTGTCGCCCAGTCAGCGGCGCGCGCATGGACCTCGTCCTCGCTCGACTGGTCCAGCCCCTCGCTGTCCGACAATGAATTGTAAGACTGAACTGCAACGCTGCGTCCCGCCTGCCGTATGTCCGCGCCGCTTTCCGCCCGGCGCAGCGCTTCGACGGCGGTCAGAAGCTCGCTGCCCTGAAGAAACTCCAGGTAGTCGCGGCGCAGATCGCCCCCCTCTTCAGAGGTTGCATCGCCATGAAGATACAGGGACAGGTTTCCGGCGTGCTCCGGATCCTGAGCCGTCGCGCTCCCTCCGCTCTCGGAGGCCTTGGCAAGGCGGATTTTCCCGCCGAGGGATTGCACGCTCAGATCCTGCTCCGACAGAAGGCTGGCCGAGGACATCTCGATGTCCTGCCCTGCGGTCACACGGATCGCACGCCCGGAGAGAATCGTCGGCGAAGACAGCTGCTGTTCGTCCATCGACGCGGCGACGGTGGCCACGTCATGCGAATATTCCCACCAGTCCCAGTCAAAGTTGCTGTCATAGCAGGTGTAGTTTCCCGGCGCGCACTGGCCACCGGTCATATGGTCGACGATATAACCGCCGGAGTTGCCCGACACGGCGCTGGCGAGGGTCATGGCACCGTTTGCTTCCAACGTCAGGTCCCGGCCCGCAGCGATCCGGGCACCTTCGACCGTCAGATCGCGTCCTGCGCCAATTTCGATGTCGCCGTGGAGCGTGACCAGACGCGACGGAGTGTGGTTCTGCCAGTTGGCGAAGGCCTGGAATTCGCTCAATTTTAGGCCCGCAACCAGGGTGCTGCTGTTTTCAGTTGCGAGGACCACGTCCTGCCCCGCATCGATGCGGATAGACCCTGCCGCTGCCAGATCGCTGCCAGTGTTGCGCACATCATTTATGGCGGTAAGCGTGACGTCGCCGCCAGCCAGGATTTCTGCAGCGTGGAATTCGGTCTTGAGATCGCAGGCCGCGCTGACGCATCCGTCTTCGGCCCCCATTCGGGTCTGCAGCGCAAGGGCGCGGTTTAGGATGTCATTGCCAGCGCTGAGGCTTACGTCGCGTGTGGCCGCGATGGCGCCACCTTCGTTCAGGATGTCGCCCGTCTCTGAAGTGATCGTGACGGTGTGACCTGTGCTGGTGGCACCCTTGTCGGCATGCTCTTCAACCAGTTGATGCTGGCCCGCCCGTGCGATCATCCCGGCTGCGATATCGGCCTCTTCGCCGCCTGACGCCAATTGGGCATAATAGGCGTCAAGATACTGCTGAAGCGCAGGATCCACCGTGGTGTCATATTCGCTGGCGATCTGGCGTTGCTGCGCCACAGATTCGCCCGCGACAATGTCCAATACGCCATCAGCCATCAGGAAACCGCTGTTGGTCAGCTTGCCCGCCGTCACGTCGATACCGATGTGGGTGCCCGTCACCTCGCCCGCGATGACCACGTAGTCAGAGGCTGTGATCTCTACGTTGCCATCCGTCTCGATCACACGACCATCATAGAGGGTAAAGGCCCGGCCATTAAGGGTGACAGCCCCGCCAGCCGACAGATCGCCGTACTGGCGAATCTCGGACCCTGTGAGCGTGGCGCTCTCGGAAACCACCACATCGCGATAGAACAGGGTGCCCCCAGATTTGGCATCAAGGGTAAGGCCTGAAATAACGCCATAGAGGTTCACCCCCTGCGTCGCCTCAACGTTGCGCACGATGACATTCTCGGCTGACAGGCGACCGCGCTGGCTTGCGTCGATGGCAAAGGGTGTCGTCTTTGCCACGGTGCTGGGGGCAGCGACGATCCCGGCCTTGTCCAACTGGGCCCAGTTGGCGCCCGTCACGCGCTGCGCGCCGCCAGAAACCAGCAGGTTGTTGTTGTTGCCGCCGGTCTGGGTCGAGACTGCGCCGTCGATTACCACGTGACGCCCGATCAGAGCGCCGTTCTGGCCAGGATCATACCCCTCGGGACCCACGGTGATGGTGCCCTTGGTCACGGTCAGGTCCACCCGGCCCGCGACCTGCGAAGGCTGGCCCGTAGTCAGGATCGAGGAGTGCGTGTTCAGGAAAGAGCAGCCGTTGCAGGTGATCCCATTGGGGTTGGCCATAATGACCTTGGCCTTCTTGCCGAAGACCTCGGTAGTGCCCGTCATGGTCGACGGGGTGGCGCCCGTGACCTCGTTCACGATGGTATTGGCGGGGCCGGACACCATGAGGTTCGGGTTCGCGGTGACGTTCTGGCCGATGACGCTGACACCATTACTGGTGGAGTTGTTCAGGATCAGGCCGCGATCATCGACGTTGAAGCTGTCATATTTGTTGATAGACACGCCCTGGTCCGGCGTCGCGATATTGACT
Organism: Puniceibacterium sediminis; assembly: GCF_900188035.1. Lineage (GTDB taxonomy): Bacteria > Pseudomonadota > Alphaproteobacteria > Rhodobacterales > Rhodobacteraceae > Puniceibacterium > Puniceibacterium sediminis. The sequence goes on from NZ_FZNN01000005.1 coordinate 137,524, forward strand.
TGGGGCGTGCCATTGCCCGTCTGCAGAAAGGATGTGCCCGGCGCCGAAGGATCGACGATGACCGTCTGAGCCGAAGCGGCAACGGATGTCAGGACGATGGACGCGCAGGAAAGGATTGCCACGAAGCCGTCAAACAATTTGCGCATCTTTTTGACACGCCCATTGCTGCGCACGGTCAGTTTACCTGCCTGGGTATTCCGCATGATATCGGTCCATTCGCCAAATTCATTGGGTTATCTGGCTGACCAACACAAACCACCACATCTCATTCGGTGGTGTGCTAGTCGTCGCTGGACCAATATTAATATACTCTCCAACCAAGGCCGAATTGCTTGCGGACCCTAATTTCTTCGAGACAAACTATCGCGGAGAAATACTGTTTGTCTACACAAATGAGAAATTTTATGACGCGATCAGAAGAGGTTGATGCTGAGTCCCAGCTGCGCCTCGTAGTCGCCACGCTTGCGCCCGGCATGTGGCACCAACGGAAATGCCAATGCCCCGTCAACGGTAAAGATCCCCAACTGCGCGGAAACACCAGCCCCTGCACCCAGTAAATCAACGCTGAAATCACCTGCGCGATTCTGAATGCGTCCGGCGTCCAGGAAGGCAAAAGTCCGGATGCCGCCAAAAGCACGGCGGAAGGGATTGCGCCAGGTATCCCCAATATCCTGGCCAAATCGGGTGAAGTCCAGTTCGTCAGTGGGGAAGGTCAATTCCGCTCGCAAGTAGGCTCCGGATTCGCCGGAAACGCTGCCGCCGGAATAGCCGCGCACGGTTTCCCAACCGCCGATGGACAACTGCTCGTTGCCGTACAACGGCACGTCGGCCATCTGCCCCAACAGGTACACCGAAAGCTGTCGGCCGTCTTCGAATGGACGGATGTAGGTCAGCCGGGTCTCCAACTTCGTATAATCCGTCCGCGGGCTGCTGCGAGCCATGTCACCTGCGTCTCGATCTGCGCCCAGCCAGCCGACTCCAAACGACAATGCGGTGTCTGCGGAAAACAGCCAGGACTCCATCCTGTGTTCCTGACGCAGCCCGAAGCTAAGCGCCGAACGATGTTGCGGCGTCAATTCGGCGACATTTATGAACCGCTCGTTCCAATAGCTCGACAGCCTGGCGTAGGTAAAATAATTCGACCGCGCGGTGCGGAGGACAATGCGCTCGGCGCTCAGGTTCACTGTCGCCGTCTGGGTCAGCAGGTCGGCGGTCGGACTCACTACGCTCAGCTCTTCGGAGTAGGAAGCCGCGGCGGAGAACAGCCACCTCTTCCACGGCAGCGACATGGACAGCGCCAGCGCGTTGGAATCGCGACTGCCCGACAGGGCCAACGACCAACTGTCATTCAGTCGAAGCAGGTCGTCCACCTCCAAGCGACTACTGATCTGGAGCTGTTCGCCCTCCTCGCCGCTCTGGCGGGTCAGGGAGAAGGTGCCGCGCAGAGGGTCGGACCTTTTCTCGGTGAGCATGATGCGGCTTGTACCCGGCGCCTCGCCCGCGGTCAGGTTGGCATTAACTTGGGTCGAGCGCAGGCGGTTCATCTGCTCGAGTCCGTGTTCGAGGTCCCGTAACTGAAAAACGTCGCCCTCGGCCTGCGGCATCGCCGTGAGGATCTTGCGCCGTGGCGCGTCCCGCTGTTGCCCGTCTTTGTCGAGCTGGATGTACTCAAACGCCTCAATGCGGCCTTCGATCACCTCGACCTGCAGCTGCCGTCCGCTGATGTCCTGCGCCGGAACATAAGCCCGCGTCGTGATATACCCCGCATCCGCATAGATCGCCGAAATCCCGCCGAGGAGGTTGTTGATGCTGACCTGCCCCAGGCACCGCCCGGAAAATTCCGCCAGCAGCGGTGTAAAGTGCGCAGACGCAAACACGGTGAAGCCGGACAGCTCGATGTTGTCGATGGGGAAGCATGGCGTCTCTGCGACCACGCCCGGTGTTTCGTCGCTGGTGATTGCGTGCCCGGGCCCGCCCCCCGCCAAGCTTTCCAGCGCTTGCGTCCGGCGCACTTCTTCCCACAGCCGCTCCCCGGCGTCCGCCTCTTGCGCCTGGCTGGCACTGCCACAGGTCAGCGCCGTCGCGCTAAGGATTGCCGCCGGGAACCACGCGCGCATCATCGGAACAGGTTCCAATAAAAGCCGAGCGGGCGACGTTCAAACGCGAAGCTCAGTGGCTGCGGAAGATAGGCGATCTCTGTGCCGGTGATGACCACGCTACCCGCACCCAGCAAATCTGCGCCGCCCGGTTCCGCGTCGCCGTCGATGGTGATCGTGCCGCCACTCTGCAAGGATCCAAAAAGGTAGTCGGACAGAACGAAGCCGCTGGTGCCGCTGAAGAGCCCCATCAGGCCCGATGGCCGCTCGATCAGCTGTGGTACAAGCATTCCCGTCAACTCGGTGCGGGGCGCGGTCATGGTGAGTCCGGCCACACCGGTGAAGCTGCCCGCGCGGCTGGCGATGCCGCTGCCCGCGCTGACCGACAGGTGGCCCGATGCTGTCATCGTACCGCCCACCAGTGCCAGGTCCGACTGCCCGGAGGTCCTGCAAAACCAGCGACACCGTTCCCGGAATGAGATCCGCCCCACCTGACGGGCATCGTTGCTCAGGACCGCAAGGGCGCTGAGGGTCACATCAGCGCCGGTGATATCCGCGCCGATGGAATGAATGTTGCGCGCGGTGATCGCGACGTCCCCGATGCCAAGGATATAGGACTGTTCTCCGTCGATGCTGCGCTCGCCAAAGTCGCCGGACATCTCCGTCTTGCGCGCGCGCTTCAGAAACAGCGTACTGGCAAGTCGCGGCCCTACCTCGCGCTTGGTTGTGATGGGGCTGGCGGGCAGGGTGAATTGCGTCTCGTTGAAGAGGTCGCCGCCCAGATCCAGCGTGATCTCCCCATTGGAAAACAAGCGGCCCGTCTCGTTGCTGAGGTCTCCACCTGTCTGGATATAAAGCGCATCCTGCTCTCCGTAAGCCACAGCCAGGCGGTCCACTGACAGGCTACGGTTCAGCACGGACCCAGCCGCGAGGATCGTCATGCCGCCCCGCACGTCGCTGATGCCCGTGGGCGTGGTCTTGCCCTGCAACAGGCTGCCATAATTCAATACGTCGCCCGCCTGCGCGCGCAGGATCATGCCACCCTCCAGCGCCCGGATTTCCGTCCGGGCCTGCTCGGATGCTCCGGATCCGAACCGCAGGGCCTCGCCATCGATGATGACGTCACTCTGCGCGGACAGCACCGACGCGTCCACGCGCACATCGGTCCCGGCATGCAGGCTCAGGTCGCCGCCCGCCGTCCCCGTAACCCCCTCGAAGAGCAGCGCGCCATCTGACGTGGCGCGGATGTCGTCATCGGCCTGTAGGCTGAGCCCGGAAATCGCCATCCCGCCCAAGGCCGTCAGCACGATGTTGCTGCCCACCAGCGGGTTTTCCATGTCTCCCGCCTCCGAGATCAGTTCTGCCGTCCGCTCCCCTTGCCCGGCGGCGGTGATCTGGCCGGTGGCTGTCAGGGTCACCCCACCCTGCGAGGCGAAATTGTCGGAGGACACGAGCCGCCCTGCGAGCCGCGCCTGGCCGAGGTCGATGTCTCCCGCGCTCGCCTCAAGCGTGATGCCACTGATCAGAGAGGACATCTCGGAACGCCTCCCCTCGTCCGAGCGCAGCACTACGGATCCGGCGGTCGCGGCCACCGATCCTTTGGCGGTCACCCGCGCCCCGTCAACCTCGAGCTGCCCGGAGCTGGTGAGGCGGAAGCCGCCGACACTTGCCAGATGGTCCCCGGCCAGCCGCACCCCGGCCCCCCGATCCGTCACCCGCAGGCTGATCCGGCCCGCGTTCAGGCGCGCATCGCCGGTGATGTCCACGATCACCCCATCACTGCCCCCCCCCCCTGCCCCGGAGGTCAGGGCCCAGGGCAAGGTTCCCGAACCATCCTGGCCAAAGCCGCCTCGCTGCCGGTCAAAACTCACCTCGCCCGCGCCGGTAAAAATGTTCAGATGGGTACCTGCGCCGTCGTCGTCGATGGCCGCCGCCAACCGAAGGGACCGAGAGATCAGCGCAAGCTCAGCCATGGTCCCTGCCAGCCCGTCACCTTCCACCCGGATCGCACCGTTGGCGACCGAGGCCCCCAGCTGACCGCTGTCAAAGCCCGACATCCGGCCCGTGGTCAGCGCCACGTTGCCAGTGTTCACAAACCGGCCGCCATTCACGGTGATGCCGTTGGGGTTGGCTATGATGACATCCGCCTGCGACCCGACCACTTCCAGCGGTCCTGTCAGCGCACTGGGCATGGAAGATGTCACCTCATTAACAATGGTCTGCGCCCCGACGCCGGTGTTGTTCAGCTGCAAGCCCACAGTGGGCACGTCAAAGCGGGAATAGGTGTTATGACTGACTGCCGCCCGAGCCGGGGCGATATCAACGCTCACCAAACCGGAAGACTCAATGGTAATCCCCGTAGCCGTCGCGCCATCAGATACGACCGACTGCGCTCGGGCAGGCATGGCGCCGACGCTCACCCCCAAAACACCAAGCGTCACCGCCCTCGCAACGAGCTCCCCCCAAACCTGCAATGTCTTCTTCCCGTTCGAATTCTTCTGGAACTGCGTTGCGCCCCAAGCTAACATCTTCCTGACTGTTTCTGTCGACTAAGGCTGTTTTACAAGATGCTTTCACATCCCAAACGTGCAGCGTGGCAATCCGGCACCACGGTCCTTGTCGTGCTCCTGCTGTTACTGGCAGGGGGCGCTCGGGCGCAGAACACGAGCGATATGGAGGGTTTCAACGAGACCTATTCAGACTGGCGTATTACCTGCCCCAAGGCGCAGGCCTGCCGGATGTCCCAGACCATCGTCCAGTCCGCGACCGCCCGTGATATCCTGCTGGTCAGAGTCTTTGACGGCGCGCAGCCGACCATGCTGGTCACCATGCCACTGGGTGTGCTGCTCAGCACGGGGTGGCAGTACCGCATCGACCAGTCAACACAAAAGGTCACACCCTACGAGATCTGCGACACCTCCGGTTGCCACACCGGCCTACCCTTAAGCCGCAATATGCTTAATGCGCTGAAACAAGGCAATGCGCTCCGCATCACCTTCCTTGATTCTGTACAAGACCCGGTGCGACCCGAGGTCTCCCTCATGGGCTTCACCAAGGCGTGGGACGCCTTGATCACCGCCTCCGCCGCCCGCGAGGATGGCTGAGGCTACCACCGCGTGACACCGAAGTTCCCGGAGACGGTGCTCCGGGAGGTCGAGACCTACCTTGGCGAACTGTCAGAGGGCCGCCCCTACGGCGGCCTTGCATCAAAACACAGACGCGCTGCGCTGTCTCCACGCACGACCAAATCGATCAAGGAACAGCTGGACTGGTATTTTACGGCGCTGGTCGAGACAGATGACAATGCCTCGCTGCTGGAGCGTCTCAAGGATCGTGAAGCTGACCGTGACCGGCTGCAGAGCGCTCTGACGCAGGCGTTGGCAGCAGCGCCCGCGGCGTCCCGACCCTCTGTCTCGGGGCTCGCGTCGAGCTACACGGCGCAGGTTGCCCGCCTGGACACATTGCTGACAGGCTCGGACTGTCTGATTGAGGCGAACATGTTGCTTCGGGCGCTGCTGGGCACGGTTGCGGTTGCACCGGATGCGGAGGCACGGGACGGGACGGGCTGCGGATTGGTAATCCTCCCCGAAAGTAAGGGGCTGCATAAGTAGAATTTTCTCGGCAAGATGCATGAGGAGATTCTGAATGAAGACAAGCAGATACACTGAGGCGCAGATCCTTTCGATCCTACGCCAGCCAGAGGGCGGTGTGCCGGTCTCTGAGCTGTGCCGGAAGCACGGCCTGAGCCCTGCGTCCTTCTACATCTATGGATGGCTCTCCCATTGCAAGATTTTCGCTGATCTGTTCCGCCGTCAGGTCCCAGGTTGCAAACATCTATCCGGCGTCACCGGTTGATGGTGCGCCCAAATGGGAATTCCGCGTAGTGAGCCTCAACAAGTGGTCGGCCTCTGCAGGCCATTATAAAAGCCAGGTTCCTCACACACCGGAGTTTGCCGGTCGGTTCATTTCTTTGATCCTCTTGCAATCCTTGTTGCGCGCTCAGGCTTGGGCGCGGAACTCCTCGTTTCTGTTGAACATAACCCAGATGATCCGGGCGTTCTTGTTGGCCTCGTCACGCTGCAAGCGTGCCTTCGTCACGACGATGGCGCGGTTCATGCGACGTCGTCCGCGGAGGTTGTTGACCCATTGACTGAAGGGGGCGGTCTTGCGCTCAGCCACCCGGACCTCGGATCTGGCACCGTGGATAAGCAGCGTTCGCAGATGCCTGTCTCCGCGCTTGCTGATCCCCATGAGCAGCCTCTTGTCGCCACTGGAATGCTGTCGTGGAACCAGCCCCATCGTCGTGACGAAGGCACGCCTCCAGCGTGACGCGGCCAGATGTCGGCCGTTCTTGAACTCCCGACCGTCGCCCACGGCGGCAACAACAGCGGTCGCCGTCTTTGGGCCGACACCGCAAATGCGTGAAATCCGACGGCAATCCACGTTGGATTTGAATATTGCGTCGATCCGATGATCGAAGGCTGTGATCCGAGCGTCGATCTGTCCCAAGAAGTCGAACAGATCGCCAATAATCTCCCGGGTCATTGCAGTCAGCCCGTTCGTCCGGTCTGCGAGGATCTCTGGGATAGCGCGCCGCGCACGCCCAATCGACAGTGCGATCGGTATTTCGACTAGCCTCCCGGGCCCCTGCTGTCATCACGATGGCGCTGTACAATCTCGGCAAGACGCCCTTCGCGTGGCAACCCCATTTCCTCGCGGATCTCGCTGAGAATACGCACATCTGCCATGATTTGAGCCTGAGCCCGCTGCAAGACCAGATGCGCCGCCCGGGAGATCGCCTTGGCGACGCGCAGGAACAAGGGCCCGGCTGCCCGAACCGTTGCGCGCAGACTGTTCCGGTCGACCGAGAGCAACTCCGAATCCACCGCAAACTTTTGTTCGTTCTCATCCCACGCGATACCACCGTCAGCAATGTACGCGATCCCACGCTCGAAAGCCTCGGCGCCTTTCTCGCGCAACGCCACCGCGCCCTCCCGGCGTTCCAGCGTGCGCTGGTTCTCGATCAACTTAGCTTCGATACGGTGTGACGTGACCAGCAGTTCTGCCTGCATCTCCGACGCCTCACGAACTTTCCGCTCCTCTGCGATCCGGATTTCGGTGACGCGGATGGCGCGTTGTTCCATCGCCTGGCATTGCGTAACGATCTGCGTGGAGGCCTTCTCCAGTTGCGCAACGGCCTCCTTGGCCGCGCCCCGCTCCCGGACGGCATCGTCGCGCTCCAGGGTTGCAGTTTCGGCCTGCGCCCTGGCATTCGCAGCCAGAGCCAAGGATTTCTCGACCTCACGCGCCGCCGCGGCCTTTCGGGCCTTCGCTTCCGCGATCGCACGTTTCCGAGATTTGCGAACAGTCTTGTTACCGAGTTCACGGCCATCCTCCACCGTCTGTTCCGCGCGATCCCTCCCCGCATCGAAAAGCGCTTTTGCTTCTGTGCGCGCTCGGGCTCGCTCACGCGCGCGCCACTTCGAGGGCGGCACATGGGCGCGGATTTCCGGAAGAGGATCGCCCGCCTCCTTGGCCGCGCGCACCGCCGCCGCACGACGCTCTCCCCGCTGCAGGCCAATCGCTGCGAAGTGGTCGCCGGCGACATCCTGGGCATGCTCGTAATTCGCAAGGAGCGGATTGGCGCCCGGCCGCAACAGGAATTGTCGCCCCCGGTTTCCGGTGGTCTTTTCGGTCCACACGGCAGCAACGAAGTGCAGGTGGAACGCCTCTTCATCTGTGTGGGAGGCCGCGTATCGAAGTTGTTGTGCGGGGAAATGAATCTGCAGAAAACCCAGCGCGGCATTTCGGAATTGTTCGATCCGGTCAGCTTTCCAACCCGCCGCCCCGGTGCCGCCGAACCACGCCTTGTTTACGGTCAGGATACCTTCGCGCAGAGGGCCCTCGATGGACTGTCGCCATGGATGCAGAGGGCCTGCTTCCTCGACGCGACCGGCCTCGGAGATCCGGGATTTCGCGATCAGGGCTGCGATATGGTGTTCGTGATTAAGGAGCGACATGTCCTTGATTTCGCGCCGAAGCGTTTTGATCCAGTCTTCCTCACCCCACAGGATCTGGTTGTCCTGAGATGATGCTTGATCCACGTGCAAGAGGTCACCACCGGTGCGCCGATCATGCATCTCGAACCGGCCCAAATCCTGCGGCCACAACCCTTGGAACCGCAGGACGATCGGTGCAGTGTCAAGCTGAGGAACGGGGTCGGACGTGTTGAACGATGTGTGGATGGACATGTTTCACCTTCAGGGTTGGCTTTTCTGAAGGTCAGGATCGACTTGGTTCGAGAAAGTCCGGCATGTCGTTTTGAGATGGAAAGCGCAACTGTGTTACTCACTACGGTTTTTGCAATCGGTGCCCGATCTCAAAAACCTCTGTTCGCAAGGGGGATACCCCCTTTGATCCCCTCCTCGCCGGATTTCACGCTGCGCTAAAAATCCGGCTGCGGCCAGCAGCCTGCTGGACCCACCCTGCCGGGAGCTCTTGATGTTCATTTGTTATTTGACGTTTGGCCTGGCGAAGACGTGTTGCGGATGGCGTCGCCCTACCCCGGTGTTCTGGCGTTCGTGGCCCGGCCTCACCACATCCATACGCGGCTTGTCCGAGAATGCAGGCCGACCTGTCGAGCAACATCGATGGGCCGGACCATGCGTGGACACGATCACCAATCAGCCGTTTCACCAAGATCCTTGTACGTTGAATCTCACGGGTTCTGCTCGCGTCGATAACGCCGAATAGTCGGAGATCAAGAACCGCCATCCTTGTCCAGCCAGTCCTCTATCATACGGCGTATCATTTCCGGGCGCGTGGGCAAATCTGGTTGCCCCTTTCTTGCCTCGTCAATCCGGCCGACGATCTCACGCGTCAGCCGGACATTGACAGCTTCGGTATCAGTTTTTGGTCGGCCCATCTTTTTTTGCATGACACTTATTGACTTCTTAGCGCTATTAAATCATATAGTACTCAGATGATGCAAGAGGCTCTCTCCTCCGACATCGCCCTGACCACACCGATCTGCAAGGAGATCCGCATGACTGACGTTGCTTGTAACACGCCTCTCGGCTGCCCCGTACCCCCCAATTCCGCACTGACCGCTGAACAGTCAATCGACGCCTTTGAGGCAGTTTGCGACGCGCTGTTTCGCGCCTTTCGGTGCGACTATAAGCACTTCTGCGCGGCGACTTCCGCGGCACGTGTGGAGTGCCATGCCGAGGCATACAACGCGTGGCATACCGTCCATGTCGCCCTGACCAACTTCGCGACGATCAAGTCATTGCCCCCGATCCTGATTGCCGTCAGCGACCAGTTCTCGAAGCTGTTGAAGGCGCGACTGAGCGATACCTTCGATTCCACCCTCGACGGCCGGATCCTGACCAGGGCGGCGATTGTCCTGCGCTCAAAGCCTGAACACGATGTGCGCCTTGCAGACCTGCTGACAGATGCGGCCGGGTACATTCTCTACAATCGCCAACCCGGAATCTCGGTCCCGGTTATCAGCGATCTCCTCGACGATATCTGAGGCAAACCGCCTTTGGTTGCTGTCCAGCGCAACTGCAACAACCGTTGGGGAGATCGTGCCCGCGCGCTGTCTGCATCTTTCACTCATTAAAGGGCTTGCTCCGATGAGAACCGTTCTAGGCCCCTGGTGTTACAATTCCGCAAAGTCGTTCGACGCCCTTGCAGAACTCGAGCACGCCATCTCGCTGATGTCGCAGGCTTATGAACTGGAGACGGATCTTTCCGTGAACGGTTCTGACCCCGCCTTGTCCCGGCTTCTGACAGAAGCGGAGATGCTGTGGGCCACCGCTTCTGCACGCCTCCACAATCTTGTCCGTGCCCCCTTCGCTCAGGAACCCATCGCGGTTGCAGCTCAACATCTGTTCGCGCTGTTGCTCTCTGACGGTACCGATCCCGGACAGGATCGTCAGAACCTACGCGGCCTCGCATTCCTGGCGGACTCTATGTCGCTCCAGGGCCGGACACATGTGCAATTCAGCCGGGCCGCGGATTTGATGTCACAAGTCTTCGCCGACCACGACCCCTTTCATCTCGAGCCACCCCCTTCTTCACGCAGCCTTTCAATCAAGGATACTGACATTCAGCAAAACCCTCACGAGCCCCGTCCGCCCCTTCATCCGGATCGATAACGAGCAGTTCCCGATCCATACCGGCACCCTGCACGATCATTGGCGCGAGGCCGCCTTTGGTAAGGGTTTCGATGTGATCGCGCGTGTGATTGACCGCCTGCATCTCCTGATCCGGTGTCACATCTGCGGCCTGCCACATGCCAAGCGCGTCAATGTGGTGCTGAAGTATCGGCCGGAATGCCCGCACTGCATTCGCATCCGCCGTATCACCGCAGCAACGCGCATGGGCGCCTCGTTCCTGCGCAACGATCCGGACGACAGACACTACGGATATTTCATCCTGCAGTGCGGTCATGCCACCAGACGGCAATACCATCGAATCGAAGCTGCCGCGAATGGCGGCCATTTGCTCGGGTGCGAGACATGCAGGGAATTGCGCTACGGCGCGCAATCCCATCGTTTCGGCTGGACCATGATCGGACCGGCGCAGAACGGTAAAGGGGGGTATCGACGTTACCGCCACACCTGCGGGCACGGCCAGGACATTTCTATCGGCAACATGGTCTGGGGCGACTGTGCCTGCGCGGGATGCAGTACTAGCCGGACGGCGCGCCCCTCCTCAATCTACCTGTTTCGCATCGATCTGCCGCATAATCCCGTGATCAAGCTCGGCTACAGCGTCCGGCCTGCCAAGCGACTGCGCCATCAACTAGGGATCGCAAAGACCGCCGAGACGGAGGTGATCCGGACGATCCGGCTCCCAACCGGACACCTTGCGCGCTCGGAAGAGGAGCGGTGTCACGGCTTTCTGATGCGGGAACATCCTGAGTGGTATGTTCCCAAGGCGGTCTATGGCGATGCGATCAATACCGTCTCGGAGATCTACGCGCCCGCCGCCGAGGCGCGGATCCTGTCCATGCTCGACGATATCGAGGCACGGAATCCGGCCCAAGAAGCCTGACCTTTTTTCCGAGTTGTTTCCGGAGGTACCACATGCACACCACACATCTCACGTTTTCCGATTGGCTCACCCGCGACCTGCTGCGGCGCGTTCATGATCATTTCAATGAAGGGTTCACGTCCTTTCCTTCAGGAGAGGAGGAGACTGATGGCATCGCCAGCGACGCTGCCGCCGGCGCACCAGCATCTATCGAGATGGAGCCGGAACAGGCCGCAAGGTTCCTGCAGCGCCCAAGCATCTATCGGACTGACGAGACAGGCAACATCGCAAAGCGCGCATTGCAGATCCCCATCGCCAGAATGATCCTGGCCGCCCGCTTCGCAGCGTGCTTCCCGACATCCGCGCAACTGACAGCGCTTGGTGCTCCACAGGCCTTGTCCTGCTTGGAAATTCCGGATCGCGAGGAACGCCAACGCGCTTGGGACGACCTCCCGAACATCCTGGTCCATCTCGGCCGTCTCACCCAGCTGGACAGCCAACCCTTGTCATCCGTGCAAACCGTTGTCCTGGGATATCGAGGTACGACACAATCCGACCGGGCCCGAGCGACAAAAGATTTCGAAGACGCCCTGGCGGCAGCGGTCGAGAAAGGCAATAGCATCGTCGCCCTCGTGCCCGTGCTCAGCGATCTGCCCAAAGACATGCTCCCACTCGTCTCGCGCTCCATGACGCTGCCGCCGCTGTCTCGGGCCATGATCTGCGACATCCTGCGCCAGAGCCACGCCGTGACCGACGACATCAAAGAGGAGGCCCTTCTCGACCTCATGCCCTCGGATACGGCGCTGGCAAAGATGCCGCTGTCACTGTTTCACAGCGCGTTCCATCAGATCAGCCCGAGAGGCGTGTTGAGCAGGTTGCGCGATCTCGCAACGGCGCAGGCCGCGACGCGTCAGACCTACAGCATGACCCTGGACAAAATCCACCTGCCGCCCCCAGCCGCCGCTTTTTGCGAAGCAGTTCTCGGGGACCTTCAAGCTTGGCAGGCGAGAGAGGTATCATGGTCCGAAGTGCCCTCGTCCGCGTGCCTGTACGGCCCGCCCGGCAACGGAAAGACAAGCCTTGCCGTGGCCCTGGCAGGATCGGCGGGCATCCCGCTGTTCGTGACCAGTTACGCCGATTGCCAGCGGGCGGGTCACCAAGGCGATTTCCTGAGGGTCCTGGCGGACAAGGTCACGGAGGCCATTACATCTGCACCTTGCGTGTTGTTCGTCGACGAGCTGGATTCATTCGCTGTCCGCGACAAGCCCGGCCGGAACTCGGATTACGTCGTCGGCGTCGTCAATGGCCTGCTGGAACATCTCTCCAGGCTCAACGACACGCCTGGCGTGATCACACTGGGGGCGACAAACAACCTGCATCTCGTCGATCCGGCGATCCTCCGACCCGGACGTTTCGACATCAAACTTCATCTCGGCGACCCCGATCGTGCCGGCATCCTGCGCATCCTGGAGATCGAACTGGGGGCGCGGGCCGCGGATCTCGGAGCGGCCGACATCGCGAACCGGCTTCTGGGCGTGTCAGGCGCCCAGGTCAGCGCTGTGGTCCGTGACGCCCGGGCAAGGGCCCGACGCGCAAAAGGCGACCTGCAGCCCGAGCATCTGGTTTTGGCTGTCGATTGCATCGCGCCTCAGCGCCCGCCAGTGCTCTTGCAAAGGATTGCACTTCACGAAGCCGGACATGCTGTGGTCGGGTATTGCCTCGGACTGCCACCGCCCCATCATCTACGCCTGACTGCCACGGGCGGTTCATACGGATACCTCATCCCGGACACAATGACGGAGCAGACCGCGCAAGACAATCTGGCGACCCTGCTGGGCGGCCGCGCCGCGGAGATCGCACTTCTCGGTACCTGCTCGAGCGGCGCGGACAAGGACCTTGCTGAAGCAACCGAGCTGGCGTGCAGCATGCGATACCGCTGGGGCATGCGCCCTGATACGCTGATTTCCATTCCGCGTGACACCCGAGGCGGCCCTGATACGTTCACGGGTTCCACCGATCTTTTGAACACGGACCTGCGCCACGCAGAGGACATTTCGCTCGGGATCATCCGGAACCACGAGCCTCTCGTCCACCGCATCGCGAATGCCTTGCACCAGTCGAGCGAACTGACAGCCGCAGATCTGCAGCGCCTTCTCGACGATGGTGCCGAACGCTAATAGCCGCCCAGAAAGTGTCTATCCTGATATCAGCACCGCCCTCAGCGCTGACGTCGGTGCCGACCTCGGCTCTGATGTCGGCGCTGGCATCATCGCTGGGGTCAGTGCTCATGTCGGTGTTGCTGTCGCTGCTTAAGTCAGCTTGAAGGTGATCACAGACGTCAGCGTCAAACGATATTGACGGATGCGCCAGCGGCCGCGACACTTCCAGATCAGAATATCTTCCCGGCAAATGAATCGGAGGTTATCCACATAAACGCACCTGCCGGGCACAGAAGTATCAGAATGTTGCTCATAGGTCCTCATCAGAAACAAGAAGAAGAGGACCACCCATGACCGTATCGCTGCTCAAGCTGCCTCGCCCCGCCGACGGCAGGAGGATCAATCACCCGAATGATCACCTTTTTCGCATTGTCCACATCCTCGCGCGTGCCGCCGCCCGCGAGGCGCTGGCAAAGGAGACCTGACTGATGGCCAAGCGCGCGGTGATCTATGCCCGCTATTCGTCGGACATGCAGTCCGCATCCTCGATCACGGATCAGGTGCGGCTCTGCCGCCGTCTGTGCGACAGCAACGGCTGGACGGTTGTCGAGGTATTCACCGACGAGGCCATGAGCGGGGCGTCGCATCTGCGCCCGGCATTTCAGCGGATGCAGATGATGGCAACGGCCGGTGGGTACGATGTGCTCGTCGCAGAAGCCCTGGACCGGCTGTCGCGTGACCAGGAGCATATCGCGGGGCTCCACAAGCGCATGACTTATCTCGGCGCTGAGATCGTGACCAAGTCCGAGGGTCTGATCAACGAGATGCATATCGGCCTCGGCGGGACGATGAACGCCCTGTTTCTCAAGCAACTGGCGGCTAAAACTCGCCGCGGCCTCGAAGGGCGTGTACACAACGGCAAGTCGGCAGGTGGGCGCAGCTACGGCTACAGGATCGACCGCCAGCCCCTGCCCGACGGAACGTGGACCACGGGCGATCTGGCCATCGATGCAAGAGAGAAGGCCGTGGTGCAGCGGATCTTTAAGAGCTACAGCCTTGGCAAGAGTGCCCGCGCGATTGCGGTCGAACTGAACGCTGCTGGCATTCCGTCTCCGCGCTCGGGCAAGGGATCGGGAGAATGGTCGTTCTCGACGATTTCCGGCAACTGGAAGCGCGGCACGGGCATCCTGAACAATGAACTTTACGTCGGTCGCCGCGTCTGGAACCGCCAGCGGTTCGTCAAGGACCCCGCGACAGGCAAACGCCAGGCCCGCCCGAACCCGCCTGAAGAATGGATTATCGAGCAGGTCGGGGACTTGCGTCTGATCGACAACGACCTCTGGGAGAGCGTCAAGCGGCGGCAAGGCGCGATCCGTGCCGATATGGACGATACGGCGGGCAGCGTCGCGCATGGCGGCAATCCCCTGGGAACGGCGCGTCGGCCCACATACCTGTTTTCCGGAATGCTGAAGTGCGGATGTTGCGGCGCATCCTACACGCTGATGAACAAGACCAAGTACGGCTGCTCCGCCGCGCGCAACAAGGGCACTTGCGACAATCGCAAGCTGATCCACCGCGAGCGCGTCGAGACGCGGATCCTGGATGGGCTGAAGGACAAGCTTCTGCATCCGGAGATGATCGAAGCTTTTATCGTCGAGTATCAGCGGGAGTGGAACCGGCTGCGGTCTACCGAAGTCTCGGAGCGCGCCACCTGCGAGGCCGAACTCAAGACCGTCACCCAGAAGATCGACAAGATCGTCGATGCCATTTCCGAGGGGATGTTCCACATGTCGATGAAGGAGAAGATGGACGCGCTGGAAGCGCACAAGGGGGACCTGACGACCAAACTTGCGAATCTGGGAGATGCCGCGGCCCCCATTCATCTGCACCCGTCTCTGGCGCAGGTCTACCGCCAGAAGGTCTCAGACCTCACCGCATCCTTGAACGACGAGCTCGCCCGTCCGGAAGCGACGGAAGCTTTGCGGGGGCTGGTTTCGGAGGTACGGATGGTTCCGGATGACGCCGCGGAGCACGGCCATGTCATTGAACTCTATGGGGAGTTGGGGGCCATTCTGGGTCTGGCGGGTGGCGGAAACGACGAACCCCGCCGTATTACGGGCGGGGTGTCGTATTCAATGGTTGCGGGAGTAGGATTTGAACCTACGACCTTCAGGTTATGAGTCATGGCGAACGAACCATGAACAACCCCTCAAAACCGCGCTATCCTTCGCGTTTTCCGTGGGTTGCGGCCCCAGGTCTCGGATCGTCACTACGCGGGTTTTCGCAAGAAACCGCTACAAACCTCTCCCTCTTGCTTCCACTATGCTTCCACACCGGCGAAGGTGATGTTCCGGTAGCAGGGCAATCCTCGCCCATTTGCCTCACCGGGAGGCAGGTTACGGTCGTTCGATCACTGCCCAGCGATACGTTGCATAAAAGCTAAACCGACCTTGTTCTAGACTTCGTCATTCCGCGTCAGAAGCGTACCACTGAGATCAACGTCGGCCTTGACCGGACCTTCCTTACAATCGCAGGATCGGCACGCTAAAGCCCAAAGACGACATTCATGAGCCGTGCAGCATGAAACGCGGGGCCGTCGAGCAGCACCGCCCTCGTTGGGACGGCCCTTTTGGTCAGATTTCCATGATTTCCGCGATCGCGAGGGCATCTTCCAGTTTGGCGCCGAGATATCTCGCAAGATTGTCCATCTTGGTGTGACCTTGCGACAATTGACTGGTTGCGCCCAGGTTGCGGGCGAAACATTTTGGGACGAAGAACGGACCTGCACAGCTGCGGCGAAGCCCTTGAATGCGATCAGAAGGCCCGGCCAAAGCCGACCTTGGTGAACGACCGGGATGCTGCAGTGCGGCTAATCACTGCCGACATACGCTACAGCTTGCAAATATTCTGGTGTGGTTGGAGCCCACCCAAGCGAGGGACGCCCCAGCTGAAGAAGCCTTTTGACAAGTGAAGATCAGAACCGCATCGCCTTGGCATCCCGCGTTCAATCTGACACGGTGCAGGAGCTCCAATAACAGCGCTAAAGGATTTGAATTGAAGGAAATCTCCGAACCCCGTTTCAACGCAATTGCCGGCTACGCGCGAGACCCGAGGGCAGCGTTGACTGGTGAGGAACTAGCTTACTACGAGGTTGAGGATGGGAGCATTCTCGGCCTGATCATCAGGGACCGGATAGACGGTGACTTCGCAGGAATGGCCTTTGGCCGGGACGCGAAATTGCGGTTCCGCTGGACTTCTATGACCGATTTCCTCGAGAGCCCGGAACTGGCGCGCGACGCATTGGCGGAACTGATGACCAACTTGTCCGATGAGCCGGACGAGTTTCACCACCAAGGTGATGAAAAGGGTCAGCCAGTTGATTTCTTCACTCCTGTGCACCCACCGGAAGTCTTGCACCCGGACTTCCGGCAGGTCGCGTCCGAAATTGGGTTCTTTCCTGCCCGGGGCATAATCGAACCCATGATGCGGTGGCACGAGGATCTCGATGGAAACTTCGTGGAGCAGTTCCAGTCTACCGCTTTCGACCAGCGGATTTGGGAACTTTACCTTTTCGCAACGCTCATCGAACTCGGGTTCTCCCTGGACGCGACGCATGCAGTGCCCGACTTCATCGGCAAGAGCTTGTTCGGGCCCATCTCCATCGAAGCGGTGACGGTTGGACCGACCCGGCGAGGCGCTGAAATCGTTCCGCCGCCGCCCTTTGAGACCGAGGAACAGATGGAGGCGTATCTGTGGAACTACATGCCGATTAAGTTCGGCAGCCCGTTGTTCAGCAAGCTGAGGAAGAAATACTGGGAGAAGGAGCAGATCGAGGGTGTGCCGCTGGTGTTCGCGATCGCGGATTTCTCATCGCCCGGCTCCATGATCCATACCCGATCCGCGCTCGAACGATATCTCTATGGGTACTCCTTTGATGCGGCGCGCGATGAGCGAGGAAGAGCCGTAGCAAAGCCCACCAAGATCATTGAGCACCGTTGGGGGGACAAGGTGGTGCCCTCGGGCTTCTTTGACATTCCGGACGCGGAACATGTCAGCGCCGTTATCTCTACCACTGCGGGCACGATTTCAAAATTCAATCGAATGGGGATTCTGGCTGGGTTCGACGCGGGCGACGTTTTGATGACGCGTACCGGCACCGTTGTGGACCCCGACCCCGAAGCGACGAGCCCGCTGATCTTCAAGGCGATCGTGAACGCCAAAGGGTACCATGAGAGCTGGGTGGAGGGGCTTAACGTCTATCACAACCCGCGCGCCATCATTCCGCTCGAGGAACGCCTTATACCCGGTGCCGCGCATCACCATTGCGCCGCTGAAGGCAACTGGACAACAACAGCCCCTCGCTTCCACCCTCTGGCCTCAAGTACCGAAATCCTAGGCGGCGTGAATGTCGCTCAAGCGCTCGCGGATTTTGAAGGCCCAGCGATGAAGTTTTGGAAAAAACCATAGTGCCGAACCGTATCTTGACGGTGCTTTCTCCAAGCGATTTTCACTGCGCCCAGAAATCGTTAGTGGCCTGAACCGCAAACGGCTGATCCCGCCCTCAAGGTCGTCGAAGATCGCCAAGACACCCCTCACAGCCATCCTTTCGATTTGAACTCGGTCAGATCCACACCGGGCGGCGCATACCATCCGCCTGCAGCGTATCTGGCGCCGAGTTCTTGCGCGACTTCCTTGTTTCCATAGGGAATTCGCAGTGGCGTGTTTGCAGGGGTACTATTCTGCTTTGTAACCGGCGGATGCCTCGAATTCACCAAAGTCGCAGTTGCTGAGGGCTTTTGAGACCGCTTCGTCGACGTGGTGGATTTTGTTGCTTTCGGATCGGAACTCTTCGTAACTGTCTTGCGGCGGCCGTTTCTGGGCTTTCCGCCCTGGTTAGTTTCAATCCATACGGACATGGCGGCAGCGTTTGCCTTAGCTTCGTCACTTATCGCAACACCTTTTTCCCGCGATATGCTCTCGGAAAATGACAATTGCGCCTGACTTGGGGGGCGTGCTGCAAGACCGCCAACAGTATTCCCGTCAACGCCCTCGGCTTTCTTGGGGGCGTGCTTTTCGAGGAATGCCCGGCAGACCGATCCCGATTTTGTGTAGCCAGCCGGAGGCTTTATGCCCTTCTGACGGGCGATGCTGTCGGCGAAACGCTTCATCGCGGCTGTTGGTGGCCGTCCGCCGCCCCCGCCATCCGGTGCAAAACCGACCAAAGGCGACACACCGCCCGGCGGACCTTCGACGAGCTTGCCGATGATACGCTGGGCGACATCGCAAACGGCATCGATGGCGCCAACCATCTCCTGTTTGCCAACGACGACGTCGTCGAGCAGGCATTCGAGTTGTGCCGTCACGCCCGGGTCGACCAGGGCCGGATCAGCCTGCTGGAGCACACCAAACAAATTCAATCCGGTGTCGGTCGGTACAATGTTCTTGCCCTGCACGATCAGAAACTTCTGCCGCTTCAACCCGCCGATGATCTCAGCGCGCGTCGCAGGGGTGCCGATGCCCTTGGCTTCCTTCAGCCTGTCACGCAGCACCTCATCATCGACAAAACGCCAAGCCTGCTGCATCGCATCGATCAAAGTGCCTTCGTTGTAGCGCGGCGGAGGCCGGGTTTCCTTGTCCTCAATGGCCGGGTTCCGCAACTGCGCGGTCTCGCCGTTTCGCATTTGCGGAAGCAACTGTGCATCGTCACCCTTTTCGTCGGCAGGTTGCCATTCCGGAAACGCCGCCCGCCAACCGAGATCGATGTGTTGGCGGCCAGTGGCCTTGAATGGAGAGCCGCCCACGTCGAGCGTCGCGGTAGTCTGGCGATAGCGGAAGTCCGGCATGACGGAGGCCAGATACGCCCGCGCGATCACATCAAACAGTTTTTTCTCGTCTGTCGAAAGGCGCGGCCAGGCGTCCCGCAAGCCCTCGATGGTGTTGACGTTTGGGATGACTGCGTGGTGGCTGGCCCCCTCCAACCCCTTGTCATAAAAACTGCTACTCTTGCCCTTTCGAATGACCGGCACAGCGGGCACGGGGATCGTGCTGAACGATTTTCCCGCCTGCAGTCCGGCGACAATCTGCGGCACGTCCCTGATCAGGTTTTCCGGAAGGTAACGCACTTCGGCACGCGGATAGGTGATGATCTTCTTGCCCTGACCATCATAGAGCTCCTGAGCGATCTCCAGGGTCTTTGCCGCGGTCCAGCCGAAGCCCGAGGCGCAGAGTTTCTGGAGTGACGGCAGATCGTGCAGTTTCGGCGGTTGCTGACGCTTGTCCTCGACGCGCACGTCGAGAGGTCCCTCAAAGTTTCGGGCGGCCGCGACCACGGTCTCGGCAACCTCACGTTTCAGAATTCGATCCCGTGGGGCATGTCGCATCTTGAACTCACCACCCTCGACCAAGGCTGTGGCGACGATCTCGAAATAGGTCGTGGGAACGAAATCGCGGATTTCCAGTTCGCGTTTGCAGACGATCGCCAGGGTCGGGGTTTTCACACGCCCGACACCGATGACGCCACGCGCGCCCTTGCCAAGGATGACAGTCGCGGTGCGGGTCAGTGACAGATTGTAGATCTGATCGGCCTGGCGGCGCGCAACAGCGGCGGCGTAAAGCCGGGCGTATTCTGAATTGGGTTTGGCCCGATCGAATGACTGACGTATGGTCTGGGCGTCCTGAGCGGTAAACAGCACCCGCATGACATGGCCCCGATACTTGTAATGTTCGAGAATTTCCTGGCCGATGAGCTGCCCCTCCCGGTCGCAATCGGTAGCAAGCCATACCCGCTTGGCCGAGCGCAGCGCCTCACGAATGGCTTTGAGCTTGGCCGCCTTGTTTCCACCTTTTGCCGGTCTTGTGCCGTAAAGTTCGTCGGGGCGCAGCAGAACCGGGGACCAACGCTTCCATTCCGGCACCACATCCTCTGGTTCGAGCAAGTCAAACAAGTGTCCCTCGGCGGGCAGAACCATGCCGTAGCGAGACCCAATGGCGGCGCGGACGTCTTTCGCCTGGCTGGTTTTCTCGGTGATGACAATCTGATCGGCCATAACGCTCTCGTTCGGAATCCAGAATTCCGCCAAGATAGAACGTAAAGTGAACAAATGTCATTCAAAAATTAACTCTTATGAGGCTCAGCAATGCTAGTGCAGAACCGCAGCGTGATAATCCGTGAGCATTGCCGTCAGGCCTCGGTCAGAGACCAGAACCCATATTTCCGACCATGCTCACTCTTCAACCGGGCAAGATAGGCGACGTGTGTTTCGAGTTCGTCGAAATCCTCGATCCTGTCGGCCAACGCCGCGCATTCGGCCAAGTGCTGGGCGGCATAGCCGTAGCGCTTTGATCTGGCCTTCAAAAGTGTGAAGTCGATCATGGCTCTCAAAGCCAGCGTGGCGGCAAGTGGGTGGCGCTCCGAGGTAGCCTCAGCTGCGGGCACGAGAAATTCATAGTGGTCACCGTTGATTTCGGCATGGCGGTCAATCAGCAAACGGGCTGCGCGGTCTGGCGATGGCCAGTCCAGGAAGAAGCCCAAGGCCGGCGTCACGCGCGAGTGGGCGGCGGCGTGGTCCATCGCCCGTTCCTCGGCCTCGATGTCCTCGAAATCGGGAAGCCGCTTTAGGAAATCGCGCAGGTATTCAGAATTTAGAGTGCTCTCGAAACAGCTCCAACGGAAAGCCTGCGCCTCGTCCTTGCGATCAAGCGCCTCAAGCACCTCAAGTCGAGTGTCCTGCAACTCACGGGGCACCCAGCGGTCGTTATCCACCTCGGCCCGTTCGATGAAGCCAAGCGCATCCTCTGCCCTGCCAGCGGCCAGTAGGCGCGCCGCTATTTCGGCCGCAATCTTTGGTACCTTCCGCGTTTTTGGATCGTATTGGGCGATGAAGGCATCCACATCGCCCATCGCATCGGCAATGTCCTTCAGCGCCATCCCCACCATGCTTTGCCGGGAGCGCTCTTCCATCTGATGTGCATAAGTCGCACCGCCGCCGCCATACCCCACCGCCTCCCACTCACCTTTCGGTGGCACGGGAACCGGCGTCGCTGCCATCGTCTCAATCCGCTGCTTGAGATGCGCCAGCCCAACTTCGCCAAGCGCGGGTGTCAGGATGGCGATCAATCCGTCGTACTGGCCGTAGCCGTTGTCGCGCAGGGCATCAATTGCCGTGTCAGCCAGTGCTTCCGGCGGCGTACCGGCGGCAAGCGCGATCTCGCCCAGCAACACGCAGGCGTCGTGAAACACCTCGATGACGATACCACTGCTGTCATCGCACCGCTCGAACAGCGGTGTTGCGACCTGCATGAATCGCCACAGCAGCGCCAACCCCTCGGCCGGGTCGTCACGGGCGATCTGTTCCTTGATTGCGCGAAGTTGGCTCTCCAGATCGGTAACGAGGGGCTTGCGGTTCTTCCAGTTCACAAAGCTGCGCGCCCGCGCAATGCTGGTCAGACGCCTGGCCACCTCGCGCGCCGCCTCTTTCGGGCTTTGCGCTCCCGCCAGTTCTAGGCGCAATCGCCTCTTGGCCACGGCAGAGCCGGTACTGATTTCGATCACCAGTTCAGCCAGACGCGCGGCGCCCAGCGTCTCGAGGTTCTTTGCATTCAGGGTGGTCTTCGATGCCATTGGAAACCCGTATCAATTTATAACCACACTAACAGCGGTATGCGACGAACGAAACGCCAACGCTGATTCGGGGCCAATACCGGTTTGAATTCCGACAGAATACTGTTTTGCCGCTGGAACGGCTACGCAGCTTTTCCTTTTATTACGCAATTTCAATGTGTTCGTTGACTGGACGCAAATGATGACCACAGTAAGGGCCAGCCATCATCATTGCGCAGGACCTCTCATGCCAAAGCTGACCAAACGCACTGTCGATGCTATTGAGCCGCAGGCGACGGAGTTCTTCATCTGGGACGAGAGCATCCCTGGTTTCGGGCTGCGCGTGATGCCGAGCGGGCGCAAAAGCTTCGTGGTGCAGTATCGCGCAGGACGACGACCGCGACGCATGAGCCTTGGGCCGAGCACGGTGCTGACCTGTGATCAGGCGCGCACCAGGGCGATCACAATCATCGCCGCCGTCAAGAATGGCGAGGATCCTGCAGCTGATCGGGCTGCCAAACGCAATGCCGCCACCGTCAGCGATCTGGCGGAGCGCTTCGACAAGGAACACATCGCGGTGCGCCTTAAGGCGAGCACTGCGAAGGAATATCGCGGTAACCTCAGGCGCTTCATCTTGCCTGCACTCGGCCGATTGGCCGTGCCAGAAATTACCCGCGCCGACGTGGCGAAGTTCCATCACGATCTTCGACACATTCCCTATCAAGCAAACCGCTGCCTCGAGGTGGTGTCCAAGATGTTCGTGCTGGCGGAGATGTGGGGGCTGCGACCCGACGGTTCCAACCCGCGCAAGCACATCCGGAAGTATCCAGAAGACCGGAAGTATCCAGAAGAGAAGCGTGAGCGGTTTCTCAGCACCGCAGAACTTCGCCGGATTGGCGAAGTTCTGCGAGAAATGGAAAGCGAGCGCGTCGAGTTGCCATCCGCAGTTCTGGCGGCGCGGCTCCTGATCCTGACTGGGTGCCGCCTCGGCGAAATCATGACGCTGAAATGGGACTACATCGACTTCCACGAGCGCGCCCTGCGCCTGCCGGATTCCAAAACCGGCAAGAAAATCGTCCATCTCGGCGCGCCGGCCGTCGAATACCTGCACGACGCCCAGCGCATTGATGGCAACCCTTGGGTCATTCTCGGCACCCTGCCAGGTAAATCTCTAAGCGACCTGCAGCCGTTCTGGCAGCGCGTCCGAGCCCGCGCCGGAGTCAAGGATGTCCGGATCCACGACTTGCGCCACACGTTTGCATCTACGGCAGTAGCCTCAGGTCAAGGCCTACCGATGATCGGCAAGCTGCTGGGCCACACACAGGTGCAGACAACCGCGCGCTATGCTCACCTTGCAGCAGACCCCGTCAAAAGCGCAGCAGACGCCGTCGCGACATCGCTGCGCGAGGCGCTCGGCTAAACTTGCAGGAGGAAATGACTCACACTTCAATTCGGTTATTTTGGCAGTTGGGATCGAGTCGAGATGCCACAAAAATCCCTGCAATCTTGAGAAAAGTGTCCGGCCCCATGCCGATGCGCCCCGGTGCAATGCCGAAGGATCCGACTTGGTTTCGACCGCATGCGCCATTTTGCGCTTGCCTCGCCTGTTTGAGACATAGCCTCTCAGCACTCAACATACCGACTTGAATAGGTTCTCTTCTCGCGCCTTCGTTCTGTTGCGCAAAAGGAGACGAAAATGAGCGAAGTATGTCTGAGTCAGATCGAACTGGCGGCCCGTTGGAAGATCAACCACCGAACACTTGAACGCTGGCGTTGGGCCCAGAAAGGTCCGCGACACCTCAAGCTGGGCGAACGGGTGAACTACATGCCGTCCGACATCGAGGCATTTGAACGCGAGTTTCAAAGCTACACAGAAGCGCAAACCGTCGAGGGCTGAGCCAGGCGACTAGGAGTCGAAGCCCACTGGGCTCGACTTCGCGCCTATCCGGCCAGTCCGACCTATAGGGAGGCCAGCCATCGAGAGGCCCCAGCCACATTTTTCGAGCAATCATGTTCGGGTTGCGAGTGGCGTACTCGCAACCCGTTTCTCTCTATCAAGCCAGGCCAATGGTGGCTACAATAGCTCCACCTCAACAGGAGGCGAGCTATGCAACATATGGCGGCGCGGGACGCAAAGAACAGCTTCGGTAGACTGATTGATACCGCTCGAGCTGAACCGGTAGCAATTAAGAAGTACGGTCGGACGGTCGTAGTTGTAATCGCTATCGAGGAGTACAATCGCCTCACGGCTCTCCAAGAAAACGCCAAACCCGACGGCATGATTGGAGAAAGCGGAATATGAAGAATAACTTTCCCAGCAATGGCATTAAGCAAGGTGACTTCGTCGAGGTACGAGGCAAGCAGTGGCTTGTCGAAGCCTTGTTGGGTGAGGCTAGCGACCTTTCGACATTGGGTCTCTCCTGCATTGCTGATGACGCACAAGGCGAACAGCTTGAAGTTCTTTGGGACGCCGAAATCAATGGGAAGCTTCTAGACGATGACCGCTGGGCTACCGTCGGGCATGGTCAACCAGACAGCCCCGAAGTCTTGGCCGCACATATTCGGGCAATCCGCTGGAAGTCGGCGACTGCAGCAGATCGAGACCTCCTTCAGTCGCCCTTCCGGGCTGGGATCAGGCTCGATGCATACCAATTGCTACCGCTCAGAAAAGCGCTTCGTCTACCGCGCGTCAATCTCCTCATCGCAGATGACGTCGGCCTCGGGAAGACAATCGAAGCCGGGCTGATTGCCAGAGAACTCTTACTTCGTCGGCGGATTGATTTCATAGTCATCGCCGCGCCTCCTGCGATGACCATTCAATGGAAGGACGAACTGGAGGCAAAGTTCGGTCTTTCGTTCGAAATAATTGACCGTGAACGAGTCGGTGACCTGAGGCGCACCAGAGGTTTTTCGGTCAATCCATGGACAACAGGTTCCAGGTTCATCATTTCGCATCGATTGTTGACCGACGAAACCTACGCAGCTGGTTTGCGAGACGTCCTTGGTGAGTTTCGTGCTCGGGCGCTTCTGATCCTGGATGAAGCACACCATGCCGCCCCATCCGCTGGAACCCGCTACGCTGTGTCCAGCCAGCTGACAAAGGCGGTCAGGGAACTCGGGGAACGCTTTGAGCACCGACTGTTCCTAACGGCCACTCCGCACAACGGTCACTCCAACAGCTTTTCAGCTTTGCTCGAAATGCTTGACCCTCAACGCTTCACGCGGGGTGTTGAAGTTCGTCCTAAAGACTTGGAACCAGTGATGGTTCGCCGTTTGAAATCCGATCTGCGCCGTCTTGGAGAGGCATTCCCCGAACGCGTTGTCGAGCCGATAATTCTCGACGGCTTGCCGGAAAGCACACCTGAGCTGGAACTGGCCCGCCAACTCGGCGCTTATGGTGAGCTTCGAATGGCGCGGATTGCCAAATTGCCGAGCGGCAAGGCCGCAATCGCCAAACTGACATTCGTTGGGCTTCAGCAGCGGCTATTATCTTCAGTTGCCGCGTTCCATCGCACGCTAAAAGCTCATCGGGTGACCCTTCAAAAGGTGTTAGACGGCACTGAAGTTGCTCGGATTGAGAACTCAGCCGCCAGTTTTGTTAATTCCCCCTCAGCAGAAGAAAGCGCTGAGTTGGGTCTCGAAGACGAGAGCGCAGAGCAGGCGTTCGATGAGGATGCAGAAGCAAGCGCAAGCGCGGCCTCGTCCGCGGGAGTTGTCGATGCGTCTCGTCAGGAGCTGATATTTGAGCTCACCGCCGTCGATGAGATGCTCACACTAGCAGAAAAGCAACTGTCGCGGCCAGACGCTCGTGTGGAGTGGCTGGTAGGTTGGATCCGCGAAAACATGTTGGACGGGGAGGCTTGGAACAGGCGACGTCTAATTATCTTTACAGAATGGGAGGATACTAGACGTTGGCTAGAGCGACGTTTGCGTGAGGCACTTTCGGCCACCGACCTCGCCGATGAACGGATCGGTGTGTTCACAGGTGCAACGGGTTCTGATCGCAGGGAAGACGTGAAACGAGCGTTCAATGCTGATCCAGGCACTGAGCCGCTGCGAATTCTTATTTGCACGGACGCAGCACGAGAAGGCATCAATCTTCAATCCCATTGCTCTGATCTGTTGCACTTTGACTTGCCTTGGAATCCATCGAGGCTCGAGCAACGAAATGGCCGAATTGATCGGAAATTGCAGCCAGCCAAGACAGTTTTTTGCCGTTACTTTCGATACGCTCAACGTGAGACTGACATCGTTCTTGATGCGCTGGTTTGGAAAACTGAGACCATACGCGAAGAACTGGGTTCAGTTGGAAAGGTGATCGAAGACAAAATTGCGAAGCGATTGGCAGAAGGTGGCATCGGGAAAGGTGAGGGAGCCTCGCTCGCGCGTGCAATAACTGATGAAAACGATGCAGATAGGCTTCATCGGGCGCGTTCAGAGATGGATGACGAAGAACGAGCGCGACATGATCGCCTTCTGAAAGAACAAGACGATCTAAGAAAAGTTCTTGAGCGATCCCGAGAGCGAGTCGGCGTCAATGCAGACGACTTGAAAAGGGTCGCCTCGGCAGCACTGTCGCGCGCAGGACTGTCGCTTGAACAAGCGCGAGGAGTGACTGTCGGCAGGACAGAGACATACCACCTCGACCCCAGCGATCCAGCGTTTTCGCGAGACGCAGGTTGGGATGACGCTTTCGACGATCTGCGCGTCAGGCCTCGAAAACGGGGCGAGAGATTGGGAGACTGGCGACGGAACGCCCCTATACGCTCGATCGCCTTCGAGCCACCAATTCTGACTGATGGCAGAGACGCCGCTAATGTTGTCCAGGTCCATCTTGAACACAGACTTGTTCGTCGACTTCTATCGAGGTTTCTTAGCCAGGGGTTCCAGTCAAATCTGTCCCGACTGTCAGTTATCGAAGGGCCCGGAGCTCAGCCAAGGGTTGTCCTCATGGGGCGCTTGGCGGTTTATGGTTCCGGGGCGGCAAGACTGCATGAGGAGATCATTCCCATTACGTCAATCTGGAGTGAGTCGGACCGAGAACGCCGACATCTGAAGGCACTAGGAGAAAGCGGGGAAGAGAGGACACTAAACCAACTTGAGGATGCACTGCGCGATGCACGCTCCGCACCCGCGTCCGCCGTCTCGAGGGTCAAAGAGCTCTACGCCAAGGACATCGCCGACTTGACGCCTGCGTTCGAGAAAATCGCAGCAGAACGCCTGTCCGCAGTGAAGGCACAGCTGGTCAAGCGTGGAGAAGAAGAAGCTCGGTCACTCGAAAGTTTGCTAGATCAACAGCGTAAAAGGATCGCCAAAGCCGCAACGGATTTCAATCCGAACCAGCTTACTCTTGATCTTGTTCCGGATGAGCGACGCGAACGCGAGGCGGATCGTCGGCACTGGGAAAGCCGCCTGTCGCGGCTCGAACAAGAACTTCAAGACGAACCACAACGTCTGCGAGAGTCCTACGAGGTCCGAGCCCATCGCCTGGAGCCGGTCGGACTCGTGTACCTATGGCCGGTTTCGGGGTGAGATAGATGGTTTCTGAAATTAATCGCGACCCGGACCTCGAGTGGCTTGATCATATTCAACCGGTTGGCCTTGTCATTGCGCCCAGCGTTCTCAAAGAACTGGGTCTCACTCCTTTACATCAAAGCCCAATAGACACGGGTGCCCTCGCTGAATTGCTGAATGATGATATCGACGGCCCGGCGATTACCGACCATTGGGCCTTCGCGGAAAAGGTTCTGGGGTGGGAAGCTCGTCACACTGCTGGAGCAGCTGGGGGCCCGGCGATCCCGGATCAGCTGATCGTCAGGTTGCCTGAGCATTCCACAACGCTGTCTCCGCATTGGGCCGTGGCGGAGCTAGGTGGAGCCGACCAATCTTGGCAGTTGCTGGTCCGCATCGAAGACGCCGGAATTGATCCCGACACGCGGGCTCAGCTCGATGGCTGGGAGGCTACGCCTCACCAGCGCTTCGAGCGCCTTCTACGTGACACCGGCGTCTTTGCCGGTGTGATGATCACCGATAAGGTGATCCGCCTTGTATACGCCCCTCGTGGCGAGACTTCTGGTCATCTTTCCTTCCCGATCCGCCCTCTCGCGACAGTGGCCGGGCGTCCAATGCTTGCGGGCCTGAAGCTCGTCCTTGACCGTTTCCGTCTGTTCTCCGATGCCGATGAGCGGCGACTTCCCGCACTCTTGAAGAAAAGCCGCGATGCGCAGGCTTCGGTTTCAACAGAACTTGCGGGTCAGGTCCTCGGCGCTTTGCATGACCTCCTGCGTGGTCTACACGCGGCGGACCCGGATCTGACGCGGGAACTCGCCCGCTCCCGACCCGACCACCTCTATGAGGGCCTTCTGACAGTACTCATGCGGCTGGTGTTCATCCTTTATGCCGAGGATCGGGATCTGCTTCCCTCCCGCTCGGATGGCCGCGCCAGATCGATCTACGAAACCAGCTATTCGGTCCGCGGCCTCTTTGCGCGGCTGGCCGAAGAAGCCGCACTGAACCCCGACACGATGGATGAGCGGCGCGGCGGCTGGGGCCAACTCCTGGCGCTGTTCCGGCTGATCCATGGGGGGCACCCGACCCACTTCGTCCAGGCGCGCGGCGGCAAGCTGTTCGATCCAGACGAGTTTCCGTTCCTCGAAGGTCGGAGCGATGTCGATGAAGACCCGCGCGTCCTTCAGGTCTCGGATGGTTGCATACTGCGTATCCTCGAGGGGCTCATGACGCTGAAGCTACGCGGTCAGGAGCGTGAACGCCTCTCCTACCGCACGCTCGATGTCGAACAGATCGGTTCCGTCTATGAAACGGTCATGGGCTTCACGGTCGAGGAAGCGCCCTGTCGGGTGCTTGCGATCAAAGCGGGCAAGAACAACAAGACGCCGGTCTTCGTAGGCCTAGACGACCTTCTGAATAAGAAGGGCAAGGACCGGATCAAGGACCTGAAGGAGAATGTCGGTCGGTCCCTGACCGCCGCGCAAGCAAAGCCGGTCGAGGCGGCCACGACGGTTGAAGATCTAGCCGCCGCACTCGACAACATCGTCGATGAACGCGGCTCACCCCGTCACGTCGTTGCGGCGACAGGAACGCCCATTCTCCAGCCGACAGACGAACGCCGTCGGACCGGCAGCCACTACACACCGCGCAGCCTGACAGCGCCGATTGTTGCCCATGCGCTGGAGCCAGCTTTCGAGCGGCTGGGGTCAGATGCGACGCCCGAACAGATTCTCGACCTCAAGGTCTGCGATCCGGCGATGGGGTCCGGCGCGTTCCTCGTCGAAGCCTGCCGTGCCATCGCCTCGCGTCTGGTCGATGCCTGGGCGCGCTGGCCGGATGCGAGGCCAACGATTCCGGCGGATGAGGACGAGGAACTTCATGCGCGCCGCCTTGTGGCACAGCGGTGTCTCTATGGCGTGGACCGGAATGCGCGCGCGGTCGACCTAGCGCGGCTATCGCTCTGGCTGGCCACGCTGGCGAAGGACCACGAATTCACCTTCCTCGACCATGCGCTGAAATGCGGTGACAGCCTTGTGGGTCTGACGCCCGAGCAGATCGCGGCGGCGAACTGGGATGCGTCGAAACCGGGCCTGCCCCTACTGCGGCCGCTCGTTGCCGAACGTGTGGCCGAGGCGGATCGGGCCCGTGCCGAAATCCGGTCGGCGCCGGACGACACGATGCGCGCGATTCAGGAACAGCGGCACAAGCACGTGGAGACGCGTCTGTCGCCCGTCCGGTTGCTGGGGGATGCGGTGATCGCGGGCTTCTTCTCGGCCGATAAGCCAAAGACGCGGGAGAAAGCTCGGGCGGATGCGGAAAGCTGGTTCTCGGGCCGCCCGGCGCGTTGGGATCTGCTGGAAGTCTCTGCGAATGCGCTGCGCGAAGGGGAGCATGGCATTCCCCCGTTCCACTGGGCCATCGAATTTCCCGAGGTGTTCAAACGCGAGAATGGTGGCTTCGATGCCATCGTGGGCAATCCGCCTTTTGCTGGCAAGATCACCGTCATTAATGGAAATCGGAAGAATTACCTTCCGTGGCTCCAAAGCCTGCATGAGGGTGCACATGGAAACGCAGATCTAGTGTCTCACTTCTTTCGCCGCTCATTTGGACTCTTGCGAAGAAACGGAGTGGCTGGGCTAATCGCGACAAATACGATTGGTCAAGGCGACACCCGTGCTTCAGGGCTAGAGTGGCTGCTAAGGAACGGCGGAAGCATTCTTCGCGCAACACGTCGACTTCAGTGGCCAGGCGAAGCTGCAGTTGTAGTGTCAGTCGTGCACTTTGCTAAGGGCACTTCCAATCAACCTGTCCTAGATCAAGAGGTGGTTGATCGAATTTCCGCTTATCTAGTGCAAGGCCACTATGACAGATCACCAAATAAACTGCCATCAATGACCGCTCTAGCCTTCAATGGATCAAAGATTTACGGCCAAGGATTTTGCTTTGACGATTTCGACGCGAAGGCTACACCCGTTTCTCGAATGCATGAAATACTTAAAACTAATAAATCATGCGCAAAATTTGTTAAGCCGTACATTGGCGGAGAAGAGGTCAACAGCGACCCAACTCAGTCAGCCCGAAGATATGTCATCGACTTTGAAGAAATGAGCCTGAGAGAAGCGGAGGGATTTCCTGAACTCATCGAAATAGTTAGAGAGAAAGTTTTGCCCGAGCGCCTCAAGACAAAAGATACTGCTGACGGCCGTGTTCTAAAGGAAAAGTGGTGGCAATTTTTTAGGCCAAAGCGAGAACTTTACAAGAAGATAAAGGGTAACTCCAAGGCGCTTGTGATTGCTGAGACAGCGCCGAACATGGCATTCGCAATTGTCGACGCAAATATGATATTTTCACACGCACTAAAAGTATTCACACTTGAAGGCTTTTCTTCTTTCTGCGTGCTTCAATCGAGGGCTCATGAGTTGTGGGCGCGGTACTTTTCGTCAACTCTCAAATCGGATTTGCGGTATAGCCCTTCAGATTGCTTTCAAACCTTTCCCTTTCCGAAGAGATTTGAAGTCAATGATGAACTCGAAGGGACTGGTGAAGCCTATCACAACTACCGCGCTGAGGTGATGATCGACCGAGATGAAGGCCTCACCAAAACCTACAACCGCTTCCATGACCGCGGACAGAACTCTCCGGATATCGCCCGCCTGCGCGACCTCCACGCCGAAATGGATGCCGCCGTCCTGCGCGCCTACGGCTGGGACGACCTCGCCGACCGGGCACATCCGGAGTTCATCGAACAGGACGCCGACGAAGGCAAGCAGGCCAAGACTCGCTTCGACTGGCCGTCCGAATTCAAGGACGAGGTCCTTGCCCGCCTCCTTGCCCTCAACGCCGAACGCGCCGAAGCCGAACGCGCCGCAGGCCTGACCGCGTCCGACGAAGATGATGACGAAGACAACGAAGGAGAAGCGGCATGATGGAGGCAGCAGATGGGCGGTATCGCTGACGAGCATGTCGAATGGGCCATCGTAAACCGTTTGAAGGCGATGCTCGACGAGCCGCCGCAAACGACGTTCAACGTGACCCAGACCTTCGCCCTGTTCAGCAGTGTTCTGCTCTGGACCAAGAACCGAGCATGGGTGGCTGGCAACCATGGGCAACGAGGTGAATGGGAGGACCAGGCGGACCATCGCGCCCACAATGTGCGCGAGGCCATGCGGGACAGGCTGATAACGGACGATCCGTGGCGGCTCTCCCTAGCCGCTCCTCAGATCGTGCTGGTCGACCGGGCAGATGGACGTGAAAACCAGGACCGCAGGATCAACGCCGACTTCGAAGCCATGACTGCTGAGAAGTTCTTCAAGTGGCTTCGCGACGCGCTTGCGCATGGAGACGGACGGACGATCAGATCGATCCACAAGCAGTCTGCGCGAACCGGGAGAACGCTGCTTGCAGGATTCCGGGTTGAGTTCAACGCCGAGCGAGGCGCAGAACATAAGCTGACGCTGGACCTCTTCCATGACGACATGCGCCGAATCGGCAGCGTCCTCGCCGACCTCTTCTGTTCATCTCTCAGCGGCGGCGATCGCTACTTCGAGGAGGAGGCAGGCACCGCGCGGATCGAAGAGGCTGACCGGGTCGCCTGAGTGACCGGCCGCAAGAATTTCTTGCATTTGTCAATTTGCAAGAATATGTAGCGCCAAGGAGGCACCCCATGGCGACACAACTCATCGGCGCTCGGATCAAGGCCCTGCGCGAGGAGCGAAAGCTCTCGCAGGACGATCTGGCGCAACTTTTCGGCTTCAAGGACCGGCAGACGGTGTCTGCCATCGAGACCGGTGAGCGCCGCGTCACGGCAGATGAACTGATGCTGGCCGTCGAGAAGCTTGGAAAGACGCTCGAGTATTTCACCGATCCGTTCATGCTGGTTGGTGAAGGCCGCTTTTCGTGGCGGCAGACCAATGTCGGCGCGGGCGTTCTAAATGGGTATGAGCGAAACGCCGGTCGCTGGATAGCAGCGTTCCGCGCCATCGCGCCACAAGTGGGCCGCGCTGCTCCGCTGCTTCGCAGGTCACTAGGGCTAACCAGGCGTTCCAGTTTCGAGGACGCGATGGAAGCGGGCGAACGGTTCGTTGCCGAGTTCGATCTGGGCGACATTCCCGCCGCGCGGCTCGCAGAAGTGATGGAGCGCGAGCTTGGCATTCTTGTGCTGATAGTCGACGCGTTCGAGGGAATCTCAGGTGCGGCTTGTCGGCTGCCAGAGCTCGATGTCGTGCTGATAAACCGGAAGGAGGTTATCGGCCGTCGGCACTTTGACCTCGCGCACGAGCTGTTTCACATCCTCACTTGGGATGCGATGCCACCTGAGCATTCCGAAGAAGCAAACGAAACCGGCGGGAACCGCGTCGAACAACTGGCAAACAATTTTGCATCGGCTGTTCTAATGCCGCAGGTCGTCCTCGGCAAGTTTGGCGACTGGGCGAGCCTTGAGGACCAAGAGCTAATTTCGCAGCTGAACACCGCTGCAGAAGAGCTTCAGGTGACCGCATCTGCTCTGAAATGGCGTCTGGTGGCGCTCGGCGAATTGAAGCCCGCTCGTGCACGGGCGCTGAACGATGCGGCGCTGCGAAACAATGGCCGCGATGTAGGAGATGCAGAGGTACCCGTCCTGTTTTCCAAGCCGTTTATGGAAGTGATCGGTCTTGCAGTTGACGAAGGACGGGTTTCAACGCGCCGCGCCGCTGGGCTGCTCGATCAAACGGTCGAAGACCTTACTGATCTGTTCGTCGCCCACGGGGTCGAACCCCCAGCAGAGCTTTGAGACTATCATGGCGAAGCACCCGGGTCCTGTCCTTGTTGATACGAACGTCATTCTCGAGTCCTACCGGATCGGGGCGTGGCGGGCGTTCTCTGGCGGCTACTCGGTTGAAACCGTGGAAGATTGTGTGACGGAGACTCAAACGGGCTTTCAGCGTCGGCGAACCGAGGAGCTAATCGATTCAGCAGCACTTCGGACTTCATTGGCTGCCGTGCACGATGTGGGTGATCGCGAACGTGCGGAGGTCTTACTCAGGGCATCAGGCATCAATTTGGACATTGGTGAGCACTCACTTTGGGCCCATGCCCTCATAAGAACTGACGGATGGGTTCTGTGTGGGCCGGACAAAGCCAGTCTCCGTTTCGGCGTTCGGTCGGGGTTTCGAGACCGGCTTTTCGCTTTGGAACAGTTGCTCGATGCCGTTGGCTATCGACCGAAGCAACCTTTGAAGACAGCTTACACCAGCAAGTGGTTGGCCAATACCCTGAGCGAACTCGTTATTTCAGAAGGAATTTAGTGGTCATGACTGCCTCAGTAGATATCCGCTCAAAGATTGTTGATATGTTTCGTCGCGACCTGATCGGTCCAGGGGAACAGGACACTGATTTGGCGTTGGAAAGTCTGAACGAAAGCCCCTCGCGATGGTATTTAACTGGCTTCCTGGCGCCCGCCGAGGATCCGCTTGGGCTCGATGGCGAAGGCAACGACGATGACCCATCAGCGCAGGAGGAGATGGAAATCGGCGTTGAGGAAACGGATTCCGAGGGCGCTGGTGGCGCGGCCGGTGATAACGAGGAGCCTGAGGCCCCCAACACCAAGCGACGCTTCCTGCCCTCCTCTATTGGCCTGACAGTCTTGTTGCCTCCGGAAGTAAAAGAGATCGCGGCAAGGATTTCGTGGGGCGACTACAGGACTGAACCAGCCCTGCCTGAAAATGTACTCCTCCCGGAGCCCCTTCCCGAGGAGTTTGATGAGGATGGCAAGCCCAGGCGCAATTCCAGGCCGTTGGTGGACTGGGTTCGCACTCCAAAGGATCGGATAGTCCGAGTACCCATATGCGACGGTAGAGGCGAACCGATATTGATCCCGGAAAGCGCTGCGGAGCAACGTAGAGGCGGCGGTCTGACGTTGGAGACCCACTCTAGAACATTCAAATACGAAACCCCGGACGGAGGGCAGGAAGAGGTCCGGGCGCTCACAGTATTCCTTGTGAACCGACGAGCGACCGTCCACCGCTTCTATTCAGATGTGAGTTTCGTTTTTCAAGCGCGCCTCGAGCTCGCCTGCGAGAAGGGATTTCATCCCCGCCGAGACTTGTCTGGCACTCGTGCGGACGACTGGGATCTCCGGGTCGCCGACTTGCATTACCGAGATGTGAGTGAATGGGCCGTAGGACGAAACGCTGCAGCAAGTTGGGACCACGACGAAGATGCTCTTGGAACCGTGAAACGCGTATGGACAAATCCGTTACCCACAGCGGAAGTTGAGCGCGTCGCTCCGAACGAAGATGATGAGATCAAGTCTCTCGTTTCGTTCGAAATGGAAGCCTTGGCCGAAGCGGCAGGTAAGGATGGAAACACCCTAAATTCCCTGATCGCCAAACTCCCTGAATTATATGATGTTTGGATCGACGCCGAGCGTCAAAAACTAACGTCTCTTCCGAGTCAGAGAAAAAAGACTGGTGAACGTTTGGTATCGGAAATGGAGCAGGCACGAGATCGGATTGTAGCCGGAATCAATCTGCTACTGACGGATCCAACGGCCCGTTCCGCATTTCGCTTTATGAACCTTGCTGTCGCCGCCGCTGCGCGGCGCCGAAATGCCGGGCCTAGCGGCGATCCAAGTATGATGCCCCCCCCAACATGGAGACCCTTCCAGCTCGCCTTTATCCTTCTCAATATCTCGGGCTTGATACAGAAGACGCACCCAGACCGCGAGACAGCTGACCTCCTGTTTTTCCCGACGGGTGGTGGCAAAACTGAAGCATATCTTGGTCTTGCCGCTCTTATAATCGCTCATCGACGCCTGACGGCTTCCGGAGTGCTAGGGGCCGGTGTGTCTGTGATCATGCGCTATACTCTGCGACTATTGACCTTGGATCAGTTGGCCCGAGCAGCAGGCGTCGTATGTGCGCTCGAGCTGATGCGAACTGATCCCAAAAACATCAATGAAAACGGACGACGTCTGCTTGGCGATTGGCCTATCGAGATTGGATTGTGGGTAGGTTCAGATGCGTCTCCAAACAAACTTGGTGGCAAAGGAAAATCCGACGAAAAGACTGCAGTCGGACGAGTGCGACGATATCGCAATGGGCGTGACAAACGAGCTCCGGCGCCGCTGAAAGCCTGCCCTTGGTGTGGCACGGAATTCTCTCCATCATCATTTGCATGTACGCCGAACGAGCATGCTCCGACCAATCTTGAGATAAGATGCGCCAACACCAACTGCGATTTCAGTCGTGCGAGACCGCTTCCGGTTCTGACTGTTGATGAACCGATCTACCGACGTCTTCCTGCGTTCTTGATCGCGACCGTCGATAAATTTGCAGCGCTACCATGGGTTGGAGAGACCGGCGCCTTCTTCGGTCATGTTGACCGTTTTCGGGAGGATCTTGGCTTCTATGGTGCAGCTGAACCTGGTGAAGGAAGCCCACTTGGTAACGGATGGTCACTGTCGCCACCGGATCTTATCATTCAGGACGAATTGCACCTGATCTCTGGACCATTAGGAACGGTAGCAGGATTATATGAAGCTGCGATCGACCAACTCGCTAGTCGCAAGATTGGCGACCATGTCGTACGGCCAAAGATTGTGGCGTCTACTGCAACGGTCCGCCGGGCCTCGGATCAAATCGAAGCCCTCTTTGACAGAAGCACCACGAGCATCTTCCCGCCGCCGGGCCTTGATCGAACGGACAGTTTTTTCGCAAAGACGGTGCCTGCGAGCAAAGATCCCGCTCGTCTTTACATGGGAATAGCAGCCCAAGGTAGAGGGCCGAAACTAGTCTTCCTTCGCTCTTTGACGACCCTTCTAGCGTCGGCACAGGCGTTTTACGATGCAGAGGCTGGCTCAGGTGCCACATTGAATCCTGCTGATCCCTACATGACAGCCCTTTGCTACTTTAACGCTCTTCGCGAACTAGGCGGTGCACGCCGTATCGTTGAAGATGAAGTCCGGGACAGGTCTGGCCGCTACGGCACCCAAAGGCATCGGTTAGATCCTCCAGACTTGCCCTTCGCGGATCGCCAGATCAGGGAACCGATGGAGCTAACGTCCCGCGAGTCGACTGACAAAGTAGCTTTGGCAAAGCAAAGGCTGGAAGCCATCTTTGGGCCCGGAGCCGAAAGTGTAGACGTTGCCCTGGCCACCAACATGATCTCAGTCGGACTCGACATCACTCGTCTTGGGTTGATGATGGTCCAAGGCCAACCCAAAACGGCAGCCGAGTATATTCAGGCCACCAGTCGAGTTGGCCGCGATCCTGCCCGTCCCGGCTTGGTCGTTGCCGTCCTAAACCTCCACAAACCAAGAGACCGAATGCACTTCGAGCAATTCGGCCAATTCCATCGTACATTCTATCGCTCCGTGGAGGCGACGAGCGTCACGCCATGGGCCGCACGCGCCTTGGATCGGGGATTGGCAGCAGTCGTAGTCGCAGCGGCGCGCCACGTCGATCCCCTGCTGACGCCAGAAAATGCCGTTACTGAACTGAAGAATTCGCCCCAAGTTCGCCAAGACGTGCGCGAAGCTATTGTAGCTAGGGCTCCGGCGCAAATGATCGCAGGTGGTCACGCCGCCCTTAGGGCCGCAATTGATGACATAATCGATGCATGGATTTCAACTGGGGACGACCAATCTGCTGGGGGCAATCAGTTCGCCTACGCCAAGAAGAAGAGCCCCCATCGACTTCTACATATGCCCTTGGAGCCGGATTGGGCCAATCTCGATGAACCCCATCGCAAGTTTGTCGCTGGCCGGTCGATGAGAGACGTCGAGTCGAGTGTAGCTCTCAAGGTCAGAGATCCGCACGGAAATACAATCGCAAACGCGGATGATCTAACATGACAAAGAATTCTCAGAGACTTAGCCAGCTCATCTCGACCTTTGGCCCCGGCTCGATGATCGACCTTCCGACACGCTCTGTGATCGTTGCGGGTCTGGAATGGTGGGATATGCGGGGCAACTCGTTCACTACAATTCCTGAGCCACGGCTTACGATGCGCCTCGAGCAATTGTTAAAGGATCAGGGTCGGCTTGATCCGGAAGTCCATCTTTCGCTGCGAACGCCGCCTGTGTCGAACGAGCTCGGGCATGGAGCTCCTCAAGGTGTGGCGGCACCCGTTTTTCCGACGTGGTTTGTTTGCGAGCAGGTAGAGACGGGCAGTGGCCCGAACTCGAGCCTACGAAGACGCCGCCTAGTTCGCTGGCAGGACCTCGACACCAAGGGACGACGAAAGTTCGTGTTCGATGACGGACGCAAATCAGAGGTTACTCCTATTCGCTTCGTCTGTGCCTGCGAGAAGGGACACATGCAGGACATTGATTGGCGGTGGGTCGTTCATGGCGCGGTTCAGTGCCATGAACCAATGTGGATCGAAGAGAAGGGAACAAGTGCCGACCCGGCAGACACCAGTGTGGTGTGTGGATGCGAGCGTAAGCTATCTTTGCAGGATGCTTTCCAACCAGGAAGGCTCGGAAAATGTCGTGGTGAGCGACCTTGGCTGATGGATCGAGACCCAGAGGGCTGCGGGGACAATCTTAAGCTTCTTACCCGCACTGCAACCAACACATACTTTCCGCAAGTCTACACGGTGATTTCTCTTCCTGCAGAGGAAGACGAACTTTCAAGATTGGTCGATGAGCTTTCGGGAGACCTTGCCGGAGTTCAATCTATCGACGATGTGGCGCAGGCAAAGAAGTTCAACCCGAGGGTATCAGCTTCCTTAGGAGCATATTCCAACTCGGACATTTTTGATCGCCTCAAGCGACTGCGTGATGGCGCCAGAGTTGATGCTTCAAAATCGCCAAAGCTTTCTGAATTTGATGTATTTGCAAGTGGAACAGCAGAAATTGGGACAAACAGTCCTTCGGCAAAGCTTTACGCCCAGACTCTACCGCGCTCTGTCTGGGAGGATACTTCGGCAAGAATTGACCTATCACCCATCAAGGGCCTGGTCGCTGTGCACCGCCTCCGTGAAGTATCATGTCTTTACGGCTTTACCCGGTTCGAAGCGGCACCTACGAGCGCAGATGGCGATATCGAAGATATCCAACTGGCTGTGCGTGGGGCGCCGATATCACGTCATGCGGATTGGCTTCCCGCCATTGAACAGTTTGGCGAGGGGCTCTTTGTTCACTTCGATGAGAAAGCAGTGGCCGCCTGGCTGCAGAAAACCGACGTCGCGGCGCGGCAAGGAAAGTTGATCAACGGCTATGAACACTGGCAGAGGCGTTTTTCCGGTGGGGCGCCGAGCTATCCGGGAACGGCTTACACCCTTCTTCACAGCCTGTCACATGCACTGATGGCAGAAATCGCCTTGGACTGCGGATACCCTGCGAGTTCATTGAAGGAGCGGATCTACGCACTTTCAGACTCCCGCACCGGAAGTATCCCTGAAAGGTGCGGAGTGCTCATATATACCGCGACACCTGGCGCGCAGGGTACTCTGGGTGGACTTGTTGCAGCTGGATCCAGGTTCACGCGAATTCTGGAAGGTGCG
Source organism: Puniceibacterium sediminis (assembly GCF_900188035.1). GTDB lineage: Bacteria > Pseudomonadota > Alphaproteobacteria > Rhodobacterales > Rhodobacteraceae > Puniceibacterium > Puniceibacterium sediminis. The sequence continues at coordinate 176,415 of NZ_FZNN01000005.1, forward strand.
CTAGATCGCCTGAAAGTCTGCTCGAATGACCCTATTTGCGCAGACCACGAACCTGACGGACGGAGTGGCGACCGCGCCACCCACGGCGCGGCTTGCCACGGCTGCCTCCTGATCGCTGAAACTAGCTGCGAGATGCGAAATCTTTTTCTCGACCGCAGCCTGCTAGTTCCGACGATGGGTGGGCATGGGTCAAGTTTCTTTGACTGAAGCGATTGATAGGCTGTCCAATATGCGGCTCTAGCGCGATTTCCGTGCGATCATGGCTGGCATGCACGAGCCTGATCCCGCATCACAGCGTAATCGCCCATCATCTCGACTACGGCCGATCTCTCCGGCAGCATTGCCAATTCCTCGGCCGCCTGCGCCTGAAGTTCCCGCCTGTATTCCATGACCGGTGGGCAAGCCTCCAAGCCGATCGCTTCAAAACCCGCCGTCGCGCAGCCGGTCAACCAGTTCGCCGCGATCGCGAGGACGGCGAGCCGCCGCCTCCAGCATCCGTCGTTGGATTTCATTGGCCTTCTCCGTTGCTTCAAGGCGTTCGGCAAGTCGCCCCGTGCGCTCACCTGCGCGGCGGATCGACAGCAGGAACAGAACGATGGTGAGAGCGATCGCACCATAATGCAGGGCCGCCCGCATCCATGGGGTGGCAGCGATTCCGCCGAAAATGGTCGCGATCATCGCCGCCCCCGCTTCCAGTCATCAAGGCGCGCGTAGATCGTGACCGCGATGCCCCCAAGCGCCACAGCGATGAACACCCAGCGGAGCGTGTCGAGGTATGGCACCAGCGGCAGGACGGCGGACTGGGTCTCAGAGAGGACGTTCTGCGCCACCTCAACCCCCGCCGCGCCCAGCGTCGCCATTCCGGCCGCTCCGCCACCTTTCATGGTGCGGCTATCGGCCAAGACCTCACGCGCGGGCTGGGTTTCCTCGGCGAAAGCCGTCGCCCGGATGGGGAACCGCTCACCCCACTGCCGCGCCGGGCCAAGATCGACATGCATGAACCCCGAGCGCGGATAGAACCCGAACCCGAGGAAGCCGACAGCGCGTGCCGCCGCCTCGAACGCGACGGGATCGTGGTTTGACATGGCGATGTCGAAGGCCGCGCCATCCAAGTGCTTTGACCGGGTCGCCCCACCCACCGCGCGATTATGTTCCGGGCTGCGATAGGCCGAACGGACGATCAGCGGCTTGCCCAGCCGGTCGCGCAGGGCCTGAAGCTTGTCCAATGCAGGCTCGTTGACCAGCAGCTTGCCGGTGCCACGACAGGCGATTTCGGCGGGCGAGAAATTGGACCAGCGCCAAGTGCCCTTGGGCACGTCGCGCCAATGATCATAAAAGGTCGTGGTCATGGTGTCCTCCAGAACGAAAAACCCGCCTCGAGGGCGGGTGCGGTTGGGTTGATGATGAAAGATGGGGAGCGGCTACGGGCCGCCGCCGAAGATCTTGAGCTTGATGGCGATGCCCGCCAGCAGCGCCAGCATGACGCTGGTGGTGATCATGCGGACGGCGGTCTGCATGGCGGTGCGGCGCACCAGCCGGATGCAGTCAAGCAGCGAACGCAGATCACGGATGTCCAGCGCGGCCTCTTCACCATCGAGGCCAACATCGGCAAGCGCGCGCTTGGCGCCTTTCTCAGCGGCGCGTGCCAGCATGGCCTCGAACTCGGCGTCTGGCATGCGTACGAAACCCTGGTCGGATCGGGGTGGTGTCATGGGTCAATTCTCCCGCCGTTCAGCCAACCTTGCAGCCCCAGAAGGACGTGTGATCGGCGGCGAAATAGCCGTCCGCGACCCGAAAATACCCCTGCAGTTCCATGGTATCACCCGCAGTCAGCGGCACCATGGTCTGCAGCCATATCGCGGTGGCGAGCGTGACGTGGGTGGCGGAGATCTCGCCGAAGGAACCCCGGATTTCCGTGGCTCCGTTCAGCACAAGCCGCCCACGCATGCGGGCCGTGGCGCTGGCGTTGATCTTGTAGAGCAGCGTTGCGCCAAACAGGTATGTCCCGTCCACAGGTGCTGTGAAGAGGCCGGTTCCGGCATCGAAACAACCCTGATCGTTGTAGTCGGTGTTGTTTAAGCCGATCTTTGTCCAGGCTCCAACGCCCACGTAGTTGTCGTAGTTCGTGTAAGCCTTGAAGCGCGGCAGTTGCGGCTGTTCGACGATGCCGTTGGCGTTGTCGACGATCAGACCGTCGAAGAAGGTGCTGCCGTCGGCCGAAACCGCTAGGCGGAAACTGTCGGAGCCGAAGAGACCGACGAGCGCCTTTGTCACAAAACCGCTCTGCAGGGTCAGGCCGAGATCGTCGCCCGCCGCTTCCTTGTTCATGGTGTAGAACAGATCGCCGGTCCCGCCTTCGGCCACGGTCTTGGCGGTCCAGAGCGCCGCGTTCAACTTGGCGGAGAACGGGTTGGCGGCATCGGCTGTCGTGCCGAGTCCAAGTAGCCCAAGGTTCTGCAGATTTGCCGGCGTGGTGCCAATCCAACTCGCGCCATCGTAGACCAACAGCAGCCCCTCGTCCTCAACCCATGCACGCCACCCCGCCCGGGGCGGCAGGCGAAGCCAGGCCCCATCCGTGAACAGCGCCACGTTCAGGTCCCACCCCGTCCAGTCACCGGTCCCGCCGCTCGCCACGATATGGCGGTCGCCATCGGCAGGGGTGCCGGGCGGCGCGGTCAGGTCGCGGTCGAGGACGGAAAGCTGAACCAGCCCGTCGAGGATCCGCAGTGCCTCGTTATGGGTGACATGCTTCTGGGCCTGCGCCGCCAGAATGTAAGGCAGCAGCAGGTTCGTTGTGTTGTCGGACATGGGTTGGCCTTCAGAAGGTGAGCGTGACGATTTTGGGCGCACCCCGCCCGATCAGGGCGGAGAGCTGGAAGATGCGGATGGTCAGTATGTCGCCGGGCGCTAGCGACGCACCCCAATCCGCCGTTTGCTGGGCGGCCGTATAGATCGCATTGGTCGTGCCAGTAGTCAGCATGCGCTTCACCGTAGCCCCGTCGAGGATCTCGAGCTCATAGGCTTCGACCTCCTCGATCAACGGCACTTCGACCGCGCCCCAGCTGTCGGCCGCGAGGGCCCGGGACCGCCGCGTCCAGCGGATGGTCAGATCGCCGGGACTGCGTGGCCTGCGCCACGGCTGCTCGACATGCACGACGGAGAACGGACGAAGCCCCACGCCGACTGGCGTGAAGGCTTGCGCCAAATAGGTTTCGTCGCTGACCGGGCGCGCCGCCGGGCCGATGCGCCAGTTCCACGGAAGCCCGAGATCGGCCTCGGCGATCGGCAATGACGCCATCGCCGCGTCCAGCACCAAGACCCGTGCGCCTGCAGGAGCCGGATTGACCATAGCCGCTTCCGTGCCGCGCTGTCCTCGCAGGAGCCGCGTCAGCCTATAACGGCCCGGCGCGATCAACTCGGCTGCGCTCGCCTGCACGATTTCCCAAGTGCCGGGCGCGCTCTCGATGGCCAGCACATTGGCCCCACCGAACAGGGTCAGGTCGGTGATGCTTTCCAGTGTGCCCATCAGCAGATCGATCACCAGCGAATTGCCGAGATCGAACCGTGATGTGGGACCAGCATAGAAATCCGAGACTAGAGCGCCGATCCGGGCACGGCCGCCAAATGTCGTCAGTAGCTCAAACGCGTCCGTCGATGGGCTGCGGAACACCGCCATTTCGCCCGGCCAGGGAGTGGCATAGGCCGCGACAAACGGCCGATGCGCAGACTGATCCTCGGTCAGCTGTGGCAGATCCAGCAACACTGCCTCGGGTGCGCCGAACACTACGGCCTTCGAGAGTGAGGACGGTCTTGGCGATCCGGGCGGAAGGTCGTGGGCTTCCCGATCCTGGCGGACGGCTTCGATCCCGCGTGCATCCGCGTCTGCGATGGAGACCAAGCGCAGCGGATTGTGTCGCCCGTCATGGTCCAGCGTCACGACATCGGCTGGATCCAGTGCCAGTCGCGACGGTGGTAGGCGAAACGCTGCCGTCTCTCGCCCGGTCCAGGCTTCCATCAGTGCCCGGCGACAGCGCCGTTCGGCCTCCTCGGGCGGGACCGCCATGGGGAAGCTTTCCGAGGCGATGCGGGTCGTATCCACCGTGATCCGGCGCGCTTCAACTAAGGCGGCGTCGTAATCTTCATCGGCGCGTGCCACCTGCCATTTGAGCGCCTGCGGCAACTCAGTTTCCTGCGCGCGGGTCAGTTCCAGAACGTCTCCCTCGCGAGCAGCAACAAGATCGTCAAGTGCGATGGTGGTGATGGACGCCCGCCCGCGCATGAGGAAACGGATCATGCCCTCGGTCTCGACCGCGTCAAACCCGAAATGCCGCGACAGTGTGGTGATGGACGCTCGCGGGGATTCCAGTGCGCCAATCGCATATCCTTCGAGCGCACCCCAGAGACCGGTGACGTCGATCCGGGTCTCTGGCATCCCGGCACGCAAGCAGAGGTGCCGGACGAGGGCTGCCAGCGACACTGCGCCGAGCCGCCCGGTCAGCCAATGCCCGAGCCGCCAGTTCGCGCCGTCCGTCCAGACATCGGTCAGCGCCGGGAAGAACGGATAGGGCCGCGCGTCCCAGGTCCAGGCGGCGCATTCCGGCACATGCACCATACGCGCGCCGTAGACCGAGGAGACCGGGTTGTTGGCGGCCTCGTCCCACCAGAGATACGTCGCCTCGAGATAGGCGCGCTGGATCGCGTCGTCGCGCCAGCCCCGCGAGAAATGCGGCGTGAAGCTCTCCGAGGATTTCGGGTCGAAGAAGACGTTCGGCTGGTTCGTCCCCCGATCGATGGCGGGGCAACCGAGCTCGGTGAACCAGATGGGCTTCGACTGCGGGGCCCATGCCGTCGACGTAGCACTCTCCGTCCCGCCCGGACGGTCGTAGTGCACGTTCGACCACCAGGCGCGCAGATCCTTGTAGCGGAAGACCCAAAGCTTGGCCGCTGCGCCATCCGTGATCGGGATGCGAACCTGCGCGGAGCGATCAGCGGCGCTGGCATAGAACCAGTCGAAGCCTTCGCCGCCCGCGATGTTCGCCTGCAGGTAGGCGCGGTCGTAGATCGCGGGCCAGCCCTCGGCCGCGTCGGCATGTGTGAGGCCGTCGCGCCAGTCAGACAGCGGCATGTAGTTGTCGATCCCGATGAAGTCGGTGTTCGCGTCGGCCCAGAGTGGATCGAGGTGGAAGAACACATCGCCGCTGCCGTCGCCCGGCTGGTGCCCAAAGTATTCCGACCAGTCGGCGGCATAGCCGATCTTGGTGCCGGACCCGAGGATCGAGCGTACGTCAGCCAACAGATCCCGATAAGCCTGAACCGCCGGATAGGTGCTGGCACCCGAGCGGATCGTCGTCAGTCCCGGCATCTCGGTTCCTATCAGGAACGCATCGACCCCGCCCGCCGCCGCGCAGAGATGGGCGTAATGCAGCACCATGCGCCGCAGACCCCAGTCGCCGGATGGCCCGGTCCAACTGACGTTCTCGCCTGAGACGCTGAAGCTGGCGGGCGTCGCCGCGCCGAACAGTGCGGACACTTGCGTGGCGGCCGTACCGGTCTTGTCTACGCTCCCGACATATCCCGCCGCAGGCGAACAGGTGATCCTCCCCCGCCAAGGAAAGGCGGGCTGGCCCGTCTCAGCGGCGTTGTCGGAATACGGGTTCGGCAGCGTGTTGCCGGGCGGGACATCCATCAGGATGAACGGGTAGAAGGTGACGCGCAGCCCACGCGCCTTCATCTCCTGGATCGCCTGTACCACCGCGAAGTCGGCGGGCGTGCCACCATAGACCGGGCGATCCTGATCATCGCGGCTGACCAGAAAGGCATTGGTCCGGCTGACGCCATTCACGGACCATGCAGACGGCGTGGTCGATTTGGCGGTGACCTCGACGCCGGGCTGCACCTTGCAATTGCCCGCGCGCAGATCGTCGCCGAACCAGGCGACCACCAGCGATACGCTCTCGACTTTCGGGGCCATCGCCTGCAAGCGGTCCAGCGCCACCACCATGTCGGCGGTGTCGGTCAGTGCGTTCAGGTTTTCGGGCTCGGACGAGCCGCCGCCGCCCTTCCGGATGCCCTGCGTGGCATAGGCGAACTCACCTGAGGCCGGGATCATGGTGATCGCCTGCGTGAGACCCTCCGCCGTGTCCGGATCGGCCAGCGGGCGGAACACCTCGAAACTCAGCTGCGGGATGCGGTTGCCGTAATTCCCGAGCGGAAGGTCTTCGAAAACGACATAGGCGGTGCCGCGATGGGCTGGCGTGTTGGCCGCGCCCATCTTTGCCGAAATGAACGGATCGGCCGTCTGACCCTCATCGCCCGGATACCAGCGCCAGCTGATCCCGGCGGTGTCCAGCAGCTTGCCGTCGGCCCAGATGCGGCCAATGCTGGTGATCGGCCCCTCGCAGAGCGCGACCGCGAAGGACGCGTAGTAGAAGTATTCGGTGGTCTTGACCTTGCCGCCACCCCCACCGCCCTTGCCGCCGCCCTGCGTGGTGGTCTTCGTCTCCTCGCGGAAATCAGTCGCCCAGACGATGTTGCCACCGATCCGCATGCGGCCATAGAGACGCGGGATCACCGCTCCTTCCGTGGCCGAGGTGATGCGCAGATTGTCCAGCCGCGCACCTTCGATCCGCTGGGTTGGCGCGAGCGAAGAGATGATCCAGCTGTCAACTACCGAACCAATGGTGGAGCCAACGAAACCGCCGATGGTCGCGGCGCTGACGCCGAGGATCGCGCCGCCAATGCTGCCGCCAATGGCAGCGCCAGCGGCTCCGAGAACGAGGGTGGCCATATGGGGATCTCAGCGTTGCGGAAACATAAAGGCGAAGGCGATGCGCCGCCGCCAGGACGGGGTGAGCGGCTCCTCGATCACGCCGAGCCGCTCGTAGGCGTGGAGGAAGGCATCAGGCCCGGTGAGGATCCCGACATGCTTGGCAATGGCGCGGGGCATCATGCGGAACAGGACCAGCGCGCCCGGAACGACGTCAGCAGGTGCGATCTCCGGCATCATGCGCCGCGCGCCCTCGGCCAGTACCTCGCGCGGTCCGGTCTCGCCCCAATCCCGGCTGTAGGGCGGGATCGGGAACGGCTCAGGGCCGACGACCTCGCGCCAGACGCCGCGCGCCAACCCGAGGCAGTCGCAGCCAACGCCGCACAGGCTGGCCTGATCGTGATACGGCGTGCCCAGCCAGGACCGCGCTACCTTGATAACCCGGTGTTGTTTGGCAGCATTCAAAGCACCGCCCCCTCGTGCCCACCATCCTTGGTGGCATAGCGGAGAACCGCGTCTTGGCCGGGGATGTGCGGGAAGCCACGAAAGTTGACGGTATTTGCGAACTTCGCGCCGCAGGTCTCCAGGCGCTTGTCGCAGCCTGCGCGGACAATGAAGACGTCGCCTCCGGCAATGGACCGCACGGGCGCTTCGAGCAGTGTCAGCACCGCGATGCCGTCTGTCACGTCATGTGCGATGATCTCGGCGCGCCGCCCGGCATTCGTGCCGTTTGTCCATTCGACCGCGCCGAAGGTGAACCAGCCGGAGGCGAACCCGCCGAGCCCCGAGGCCGTGAAGGCCCGGTCGCGCAGGAGATCGATGACGGCGCCCGTGCCTTTGTAAGTCGGATCCTCCAGATCGACGCCACAGCGCGCATCCCCCAACGCGGCATCGCAGGTCGCCTGGAACGTGCGACCGACCGTCTGGCCCAGCACATGGGCGAGCGAGCGGACCTCGGCGACGAAGGCCAGCCGCCCGCGCCGGATCTGACCAATGGCGCCCCGGCGCATCAGCACACGCTGGCTTGTGTCCGCCCAGTTCACCCGCCAGACCTCCACCTCGGCGTTGTCCCAGCGGCCGTCCAGAATGTCGGTCTCGGAAATCCGGTCGGATGTCAGCACGCCCTCGGCGTCCTGTGCATCGACCGACAGGTCGGAGCCAGAGCGGACCTCTGACGCCGTCAACCCGCTTTCCGGCTCGAAATAGGTGCCGTCGAAGCTGAGCGTCCGGTCGTGGTCGGTGAAGCCGAAGGTCACGCCATCCGCGCGGGCAATCCGCCAGCACCAGGCGAGCGTGGTGGTGCCCTCGTCGAGATGGGCTTGCAGATCGGGATTGATGCTTTTCATCGGCGGAGTTCCAGCATTGGAATGGAGGTGATCGAGCCCAGTCTTTCGATGTCGTGCGTCACATCGAGGGCGTCGCTGTCGAAACGGACCGGCACGTCGAATTCGAAGCCCGCGGCGATGGCGACGTCCGCCCCGGGCGCGGCGCTGAAGGTGACGACACCAGTCGTGGTGTCGACCGACCAGCCGGAGAACTGCTCCACCCCACCAAGCGCGATCCGAACACTACCTGCCACCGGCTTCGCGATGGCGCGCGTCCAGAATTGCGCGCCGGAGGCGTAGCGCTTCACCAGCTTGAAGACGGTCGTCGTGCCGTCACCAGCGCCGATCAACTGATCCGTCGGCGATGGTGTGCCCGAGGGCAAACAGGACTTGTGGTCGCCCCAATCCTTGAACCGGAAGCCATGCAGTCGGCCGTTGCGTGCCTCGAAGAATGCCACAACCGCCGCCAGATCGTCCACGCGGCGGATGCCGTAGGCGACATCGTAGCGGCGGCGCGAATTGGCCCAGCTGGCGTTGCGTTCCTCGTCGCCGCTGGCCAGTTCGACGATCTGAGTGCGGCGTTCCGGCCCGCCTCGTGCGCCCCGGCTGATATTGTCAGGGAAACGCACCTCGTGAAACGCCATCACATGCCCCTCCGCCCGAGGGACACGGCGCGGGCGATGTCGGCGGCGACCTGAGTGCGGGACTGGCGGAAGCTTTCGGCGTCACGCGCCATGATCGTGACGTTGACCCCGCCCGCGCCGTAGCTCTGGGCCTCACGGCGCGACAGCACCCGCTCGCCGCGCTGGAGGATCGCGGGCACCTCGTCGTGGCGGAGGCCAGCCATGCCGCCACCGTGCATTCGGGGGGCAGCGGCGAAGGCCATGGCCGGGACCATTCGTGATGGCCCGGCCGATCCGACCATCCCGCCCGCATGCAGGACGTTGGCGAAGATGCCGCCCGCACCGGAGAACACGCCGGATAGCGCATTGGCGATCGGCCCGAGGATGAACCGCCGCGCCGCCAGCTTGGAGAGATCCGCCAACAGCGAGGTGACCAGACCGCGGAAGTCCAGCTTGCCGGTCTTCACGAACTCACCGACGGCGTTCTCGGCCGACTGAAACGCGCTGACGAGGCTCTGGCCGATATCACCGCCGATATCGCGGGCCTTGCTGGCATAGTCGCTGAGCGCAGCCGTGACCGCCTGCCAGCCGGTGACGGCGGCTTCGGTATCGGGTTCGGCGGCAGCGGCCGCAGCCCCGGCCGCAGCGCCTGCACCCGTGGCCGCCCGTCCGGCATCGCCAAGGGCCGTCTCAAGACGGTCAGCCGCGTCGGTCAGCGCGTCTGCGCCACCCTCATTGCTGCCCTGCACCGCGTCACGCAGGGCCTGCCAGCTGGCGAGTGGCGCACGCGCGCCTTCGGCCAAATCCCGCGCGGCACCGCGATACGTGTTGGCCGTGGCCAGTGCAGTATTTGCCGCCTGGGTGAGCCCGAGATCGGGCGCGGTAAGCGGGTTGTCTTCGAAGGCCCGGTCGAACGCCGCCTGTGCAGCGGTCGTCGCGGCCGTCGCGGCACCCTCGAAGCGGTTCTCGATCTGACCCAACTCAAGATCGGGGATGATCGAGATGCGCCGCTCGGACCCAAGCGCCTCCAGCCCCTGGTTGATCCCGCCGATGAACGTGTTGATCCGAGAAACAACGCCGTTCAGCATCGCTTCCACGCCATCGATCAGGCTGTTGGCTGCCTGAAACGCCAGATCGCCGATGGCGGCTGGCAGCATGCCCCAGATCGCCTTGATCGCCTCATAGGCCCCCTCAAACGTGTTCGCGGCCGTGTTGCCAAAAGCCACGACGCTCTCGATGGCGTTCTGCATGCCCGCCGCGGCATCGGCCTTCAGGTCGAAGAACATCGCCGAGGCGGCCGCGCCCGCTGCAGCAGCCCCCATCTTGATCCGATCCCAGACCTCGACGGCGAGGTCCTTCAGGAGCGACATTGCTTCGCCGAAGCCGCCCGCACCCGACACAAGGCGGGTGAACTGGTAGACAAGCTCGCCCGCGCCAACGATCAACGCCCCGATGCCGGTGCGGATCAGCGCGCCGCGCAAAAGGACCAGCGCCGTGGCGAGCCCACGGACCGACAGGGCAGCAACCGCCATCCCGGCGACCCAACGCCCTGCAAGAAAAGCCACAAACGTGGCGGCATAGGTGGTCAGGCGACCGATGTTGTCGAAAAGACCCCGGATCGCGACGCCGAGCGGACCGGTGCGGCTGGCCAGCTCCGCCATGGCATCCGCGACGGCTTCCAGCGCCGGCGCTGCGGCGACCGCCAGTTGGTTCGACAGCCCGCGCCAGATCAGCCCAAGCCGGGAGATCGCATCGTTCGTGCGCTCGATCTGGTCGGCGTCCTGCTCCGAGACCACGACCCCGAAAGCGAGGACGTCCTCGGTCGCCTGGCGCAGCGTCGCCGTGTCGATCCGGCTCATGGCGATGGAGCCTTCCTCGCCGAAGAGCTGGCCCGCTACTGCAGCGCGCTCGGCGGCAGGCACGAAGCTCTCGATGGCGGCGTTGATGGCGCCCACGCGCTGATCCAGCGGCAGGGCGATCAGCTCGGTGGCCGAGAGCCCGAGCCGGTCGAGAGCGTCGGCAGCAGGTCCGGTCCCGGCGGCGGCCTGGCTGAGGCGGCGTGTCAGATCCTTTGTCGCCTGCTCGATGCCCGACATGGAAACACCGGCCAGTTCACCCGCACGCTCCAGCGTCTGGATCGAGGCGACCGTCGTGCCAAGCGACTGCGCGAGCTTGGCCTGCGCGTCGACGGTTTGAAGCCCGGAGCGGACCATGGCCACACCCGCAGCCGCAGCGGCGGCAACCGCAGCAGCAGCCGCGATCTGGACGCGTCGCGAGAATGCCGCCAGCCGCGTATTTGCTGCCTCCATCTCCCGGCTAAGCCGACCGAACCCACGAGCACCGGCTTCGCCGACACCTTCCAACTCGGCGCGCACCTGTCGGCCGCCGACTGCGGCAAGTCGGACAGAAACGCGCTTTTCAGCCATTGGAATGATCCATCTGTTCGTTGAGTTTGGTGACCATCACCGCTTCGATGACGGGCAACAGTTCAGCTGCTGCGGCAGGTGGCACGCCGAGTGCATCGGCCAGCGCCAGCGCCGCCGACATGTCCCAGCCGACAACTGCGCCGGGAAGCACACGCAGCTGGCCGCCGAGACGGCCGACGAGGTCCCAGACCTGCCAGCCCTCGAATGTCAAAGGCTGGTTCAGCCGCGTCGGGCAGTCCGGGCAGGCTTGCGCGCAGGCTTGGCAGTATCGATCGCCCCCACCGAAGGACCATTCGGCGAGGGCGCGGAGACGTTTTTTTCCTGTTCCAGCAGCAGGCCCTTGGAAACGTAGGTCAGCTGAAAGGCCTCGAATATCGGCCAGATGTCCAGGAGCGCGTCGATGGCCTCCGGGCCAGGGTTGATCGGATTGCCATCGGCGTCACCGATGCCTTCCCAGGACAGCACCGCCCGCCGCGCCAGCGCCTTGGCGAAGGCAACCGCGCGTTCTTCGTCGGAAGCCTCGTCTGGGACAGCCTCCACGCCGGGATCGCTGCGCGTTGCCACCATCAGTGCGGTGGTCAGCGGGCGCAGCTGCACCCGCACACCCGGCGCGAGGTCGTGCCCGCGGGGTGCATTCGTCAGATCGAGCGTTAGCATCAGTAAATCTCCACATCGTTCACGAGGGTTGCGGTGCACATCCGGCCGACGGTGCTATCGCGAGCCGCCTGCCAGTCGAACGTCGCCTGCACGCCCTGCGGCCCGGAAATCTCGATCCGGGGCCGCGGCAGGTAGACGGCGTGCACGGTGAAGGTGAAGCTTTCGCCCGATGGCAGCATATAGGCGAATTCCAACTCGCAGGGATCGCCGTTGATCGCCTGAGTCACCAGCGTCTGATCAGCGAAGCGCACTTCGATGGAACCGGTCAGCGCGGCGATGGAGGGGTCTGCGCCGTCGATGCGGCCGTCCGAGCGAATGGTTTCGATCCGATCGAGGTTGTTGGCGTAGGTGATGTCGGCGGAGACCACATTGCCGAGGGCGGATCCGTTGCGCGTGATCGCCCCGTTGAAATGGCCGAAGCGCTGCAATTCGAGAGCGGCTGGCGTGCCTGCACTCGTCGTCGTGCCCACTGTCTCGCCCTGCGCGACCAGTCGCGCCGTTGCGGTCAGCAACCCAGAGCGCTGCATTTGCCAGTTGATCTGGTCGAGCACGCATCCGGAATACATCGCGAAGCGTGGCACTTCCGGCATGCCCGTCTCGATGGACATGCTGGGCAGTGTCCAGGACCCCGACTGAAACTCGTGCGTCCAGGGACCAGTCCCGGTCGTGGTCGGATCGCCAAAGGCTGCCTTCAACCAGAACCCGAAGGCCTCGGCGTCGAGCGGCACCACGACATCGCCATCCGCCGTCACTGCATCCTTGATCGGCGCCAGCGGATCGCGGCCGTAGCCCAGCAATTCGCTGTTCAAGAGTGGCTGCTCCGCCCCCAGCGAGGTGCTGGCGAAGGGCATCTTCGTGAAACCGCCCACTGGCGGCGTTCCATAGGTCGTCTCGAACGCAAGCGCCATCTGCGCCCGCGCCCCTTGGGCTCGTGCCATGAAGGATTCTCCTGTATATTGAAGCGGATGAGCCCGAGATGGGCCAGAACTCAAAAGGGCGAGATTGAATGGCGGATCAAAACTACTCTGAGGCCGGTGGCCACTCGCATCTCGGCTCAGGCTCGCGCATTACGGGCGAGCTGTATTTTCCCGGCACCGTCGAGTTACCCGGTTATGTGAAAGGGCGTGTGGAAGCGTCCTCAATCGTCATCGAGGAGGCAGGCGAAGTCGAAGGCGAAATCCATGCAGCCAGCATCGACATAAAGGGGCGTTTCAACGGCCAGGTTACGGGTGGCAAGGTCAGGTTGCATACAAGCGCGCGGGTGACCGGCGAAATCACCTATGAGAGCCTGAGCATCGAGAGCGGAGCGCAGATTGAGGGAAAGTGTAGATCCCAATCATATTCAAAAGCCACCTAGCCGGATGATCAGGCCAGCTGGTCGGCCGTTGAATAGTGCAGCACCACCGGGATCACGGCCGCCTTCAGGCTGGCCGCGCCCTCAACGGGCAGATCGACCGGGCGCGGTGCTTCCGCCTCGACCCAGTCGCAGAGGCCGCCCAGAGTGCGGTCGCCAGCAATTGCCGCACCGATGCTGGTGGTCAGGGTATCGAACGCAGCGTCACGCGCCGCGCCTTGGACCACCGCCTCGATTTCGGCGCGGTGCTGGTAGTGGTAGCGCAGGGGCGACAAAGTCACCTCGGGCTCCCCCGGCTCGCCGTCGCGCAGGATCAGCAGCCCATCGGCCGGGACGCGCTCGGGCAGCACCTCACCACGCAAGGCCGTGGCGGGCAGCGCCGAAAGCCGCGCGTGCAGCGCGGTGAGGATGGTTTCGCGGTGGCTGGGCATGGCGATTACAAGAAGCTCCCAAAACCTTTCTTGGGGGTTTGCCGCCAGCTTCTATCGAAGCTAGGCTATTGATCTAGAGAGATAGTTGGTATCGCAATTCGAGCACCGTGCTTCCACGGCGCAAACAGTCAATACGCGCTACTTTGGTCGGACCAATATTGGGCACCCTACTTTTCGGAGATCCCAGCAAACGTTGAGGAAAAGAATCACATGGCGGCAGAGGCGGTATTGGCGACAGTTCTCGAAAGCGTGGTCGGCGTGGGCTTTCGCGTGCTGATTTCGAAGATAATCCGTGATTCTCAAGGTGCTTCGGATCGCGAAATTATCATGCGGGTATTAAGCGCTGTCGAGCAGCAAGGACATGCTATTGGCAGCCTACAAGTTCGAGTTGCCTCAATCGAAAATGATGTGCGGAGATTATCGAGTCTGAGGACAGGGTTCGAATCCAACGTTACCAAGTTCTGCACAAAGTGTGGCGGACTGCCAGGCACGGTTGAACCTCGCTGTCCCGCTAGCACCCGATCCGGCACTCACCGATGGAGTGATGAAGCTGGCGACTCATTTTGCACGAAGTGCGGGCGCCTGCCGGGTATCACCGAAGCCCGCTGTCCGGCCAGCAGTCGTTCCGGAGATCATAGATGGAGCACCGGTGCCAGCGGGCAGTTCTGCTCCAAGTGCGGAGGCATCCCTGGAACGGTCGCTGCTCGTTGCCCTGCCAGCAGCCGCTCAGGAGATCATAGGTGGCAGACTACGTAGGTTATACGAACCTAAACAGACATTCCCTCAGCCAAACCGCCCCTCCACCCAATTCGCCACGATCAGCCCCGGGACGCTATCCAGCGCCCGCTCTGCGTCCCGGTCGAGGTTAAGCCGCTTCGGCAGTTTCACTTGTGGGACCAAGAGGAAGATTGGTGCGGTGACCTTGCCGCGCACGGTCTTCGATCGTGACACCACCGCCTGACCCCTAGTATTCAACCGCCCCTCGGCCACCAGCAGGCTAGGGCCCGTTCGCCGATAGACGAACCGCAGACGCAGCCCGCGTCGCCGTTCCCATTCACCGGGGGTGATACGGCCGCCGCGTGTGGATTTTCCTGCGGCGGGCAGCGGGATCGCAAGCCAGAAGCCGTCCTTCGAGCGGATCAATGGGCCGGTGTCATGCGCGCCGACAATCACCGGGGCCTTGGACCAGACCAGCGCTGCCGCATCGAGGCTTTCGCCCGATCCGGGAAAGTTCTGGTTGCGAATCGAGTTGGCGAGCCGCCGACCAAGTCCCGCACCAGTGATCTGGGTGCGCCAGGCAGTCTTGAGCCCGGTCCCAGCCTCGCGCATGGCGGAGGTCACCGCGCGTTCACCCGCCGCGACCTCGACCGCCATCATGGCCACGATGCCGGGGTCGATGTCGAGTTTCAGCCTCAAATTTCCAAAGACCTCATTTTCAGGTTACTATGTGCACTCATTTCAACTTCAGAACCGGGAGGAAAACGATGATTGATCGTGACGCGTATGTGGAGAAGGCCAAGGCGAATATCGACAAGTGGAACGCAGAGATCGACAAGATGCAGGCAAACGCCAAAGAAGCGCAGGCCGATGCCAAGATCGAATACGAGAAGCAGCTTGCCGAAATGCGAAAGCAACGCGATGAGGCCGAGGCGAAGATGAAGGAGGCGCAGCAGGCGTCAAACGCCGCTTGGGACGACATGAGCAAGGGTTTTCAAGCAGCTTGGGAAAGCATCTCAGACTCGTTCCAAAGTGCGATGAAGCGGTTCAAGTGAGCTGATCCGCTGGCCGTAGGCGTTTCAGAACACCAGCAGCCTACGACGGCCGCAAGTCCACGGTCCAGACGAGCCGCTCACGGTCGCGGACGGGCTCGCCCTGAATGAGGAAGGCGTCCCCGTCCATTTCCAAACGGTCGCCCGGCCGTGGGTTGGATACCTCCGCCACGCGCAAGTCGATGCGGGTCGTTTCCGACCAGAGCCGCGCATCGCCGAAGTCGCTGATCGCATCGGCTTGCCGCGAGACGACGCGCACCAACACAGGCGCGCCGCCGTCGGAGGTGTAGATCGCCTCTCGCCCGATGTTCGGGTCGGCGAACAGCAAGTCGACGACGGCGTCGAAGGCAGACATCACGTACGCCGAGCGCTACGCAGCACCTGCGGGCGGGTGCAGATCGGCAGAGGATTGCTTTCGATCTCGAGCCGCACCCATTCGTCGCGGTCCCGATCGGGGATCGTACGCGCGTAGAGCGGCAAGCCGAGCGTGTTCACCGTCTCGAACGTGTCAGCCGGGGCATGGTAGATCTCGAAGAGGCCTTCCACCCCTTCAGGGTAGAAGAACGCCTTGTCGGTCGGCACGCCGAAGCCCGCCCCACCTCGGTAGCGACGGAAGCTGATGCCACCAAAGCTGACTTCGTCGGCGACCCGGCCGCGCAGATCGGCGGCAGCGGCGGTGTTGAGATAGGTCTCGCGCACCTCCTTGTGGGCAATGAGATCGGCAAAGAAGGCCGAGCCGCATTCGGCGCGGACCTGCACGGCCCCGGCCGCGAGCCCGCCCATGCTGTCTTCGACGCTTTCGATCAGCGCCTGGCAGCGCTTGCGCAGCGCCCCGGAGCCCGGGGTCGCGTTGTCTAGGTCGAAGTCGATCTCGGTGGCGGGAGTGATGGCGAACTCGGTGAAGTAGTTGATCACCGTGGCGCTGTCCTTGGGGTCTTTCACAATGCCCTGAATGCCGTTCAGCAGGTGATATTCGAACGTCGCCTCCGCATCCTGGCGCAAACGGCCGAGCTTTCGGGCGACCTCGCTTTGCACTTGCTGTGTGGCACTTTCCGAGCCGAAGTCACGGATGCCCTGAATTTCAGACGCCCAGAGCACGTCCTGCTTTTTGAACTGGCGGCAGACGAAGGCGCGCATGTCGCGGCGCTCGGGAACCTGTTGCTCGGCCGCCGAGCCGCGTTCGGAGAACGGGATCAGCGACAGTGTGCCGTCCCGGCTCTCGATCACGACGGTGCGCGAGCGCACGCCGCGCGGCGAGAACAGGCTGGAGCCCGACAGGATCGCGGGCTTGAAGGGGATGTTTTCCAGAGCACGAGTGAGTTCGATGATGGTGAAGGCATCGCCTTCGAAGATATCCATGGTGGTCATGGGAATGCCTCCTTTGAGGGTTTGATCAGCGGACGAGGATGCCGACCGCCAGCAGCGCGGCATGGGCGGCGGTGATCTCGCCCTCGCTGGGGGTGCCGACAAAGACAAGATCGTAGCGATTGACGACGGCGGGGCCGCGAACCAGCGCCACGGCTGGCACATCGCCGCCTGTCGCGTCGGCCTTGCCCCAGAGCACCGCCACGGCGGTTTCAGTACCGTCGACGGCGGCGGGATCATGGGCCGCGTATTTGCCCGAAGCCGTGATCTTGCCCAGCACGGTGCCCGGATCGAGCGTGGCAAACGCTGTTCCTGTGGCGACGGTGACGGTTTCGCGGGTGTAGTCGCGGAAGGCTTCCCAAACGAGGAAGCCTCCGGGATGCGTGGTCTCGGTGAGCGTGGTCACGTTGTTATCCTTTCAGCTTGAAGGTACGGGCGACGATCTCGCCCCAGGGGCGGGCCGTCGTGGTCCGACCGGGTTGCGGGTGATGGGCGACGATCTCGGGTTCGGCCTCGGCTTTTGCCGCCAGTAGGGCCATGCGGACGTCGTCAAGACTGGCGTCCTGGTCGAGGAACCGCCCAGCCATCTGTGGCTGACCTGCAAGACGGCAAAGATCGACGATAGCGCGGGCATGGGTGATCGCCTCGGCGCGGATTGCGGCGGGATCGGGCGGTGCGCCACCCGGAGCCAGGATCGGATCGGACGGGCTGGGCATGTCGTCGGAGGCACCATGCCCCTCGGGCTCGACGGTCGCCTCGTCGCTGTCCGCCTCGCTGGTGATGTCGGCAGGTTCGACGTTGCCGTCCAGGATACTGTCAATTTCTCGGCGTGTGTCCGTGCCTGTCTCGTGGTCGCTTTCGGCCAGAACGCCCTCCGTCTCGTCCGGAACACTCGCGGGGTCTGCCACAGCCACTGCCTCAACGAGGTCGGGTGGCGCGTTGCGGAACCGGCCGATGTCGAACCGCGCGGCCATCCTCACAGGGTCCGCCAATCGATCCGCGAAGCCCGCCGCCACCGCGTCGGCCGCATCGAACCAAGTTTCGGCCGCCATCAGCGCTGCGATCTCGTCATCGGTCTTGCCGGATTTGGCGGCATATCCCCGGACGAGGCTGCCCGCGATCTTGTCGAGCGCCTCGGCCATGGCGCGCATGTCGCCTGCTGTACCCATTGCCAGACCCGACGGGTCGTGGATCATCAGGAACGCGTTTTCCGGCATGACGACCTCGTCACCCGCCATCGCGATATAAGACGCGGCCGAGGCGGCAATGCCGTCGATCCAGACCGTGACCGTTCCCTCGTGCCGCTTCAGCGCATTGTAAATCGCCACCGCATCGAACACTGACCCACCAGGGCTGTTCAGCCGCAAATCAACCGGCGTCCCCTCGGGCAGTGCGGTAAGTTCGGTAAGGAACCCCTTCGCCGAAACCCCATAGGCGCCAATTTCGTCATAGATCGCCACTTCCGCACCTGTTCCCCGGGCGCGGATCGCATACCAGCTTGTCATATTGTCACTCCTGTTCGGTGGCGGGATCGGTGGAGGCGGATCCGTCGCCTGTGTCTTCGCCTGTGCCATCTCCAGGATCAGGCCGCGCGGCGGGCGTCGCTCGCGCGCCCTGCGTTTCGCCGGGGCTCGCGCGGTAGCTCAGCCCCAGATCAGCAACGCGTTTGACATCCGCCGCATTCTCTCGGTCGACTTCTTCGACGTCATAGCCGGTGGCCTCGACCACCTTGCGCCGCGAGGTGATGCCCGCTTCCATCGCCAGCACTTGCGCCTGGATGTCCTTCAGCGGATCGACCCAATCCCAGCGTGGCGGGATCCATTGCACCGGCCGCGCGACGGCGGGATTGCCGATATCCAGCGCCCCCGACAACACAGCCGTCTCAAGCCAGCGCCGCCAGATCGGCCGACACAGCTGGTGCGCCATCACCCCGTGTTGCAGCTGGCCAATACGGCGACGGAACTCGACCAGCTCTGCCCGCAGGCTCGAATAGTTCGCCTGGCGCACATCCCCGGTGACCAGGTGATACGGCAGCCCCAGTGAAGCTGATACCGACAAGAGCGTCCGATATTGAAACGCCTCATAGCCGCCACCCACATCGGCGGGGCTCGAGAACTTCACATCCTCGCCCGGCAGCAGCACCTGCATCGTTCCCGGCTCCAGGCTGGCCATCGCCGCCCCATCGAGATCGGCTTCGGACTCGCCCATCATCGGGTCTTCCGGCGCGGTCTTGGTGATGAACCCTGCGAACATCGCCGCCGTCTTCTTCCGGTCAAGCTCGGCGTCGTCGTACTGGTCCAGCAGAAACAGCCGCACCATTGCCGGAGCCACATGAGGCAAGCCCCGTATCTGGCCTGCGTCTATTGGGCGGTAGATGTGCAGCACATCCTCAGCGGGCACGCGCACCGTCTCCGGGATCACCGCTCCCTGATCGGTGCTGTCGCCCGGATGGCGACGGCGGAAGTGATAGGCCAAGCGCCGTCCGATGCCGTCAAATTCAATCCCGCAGCGGATGCGATTGCCGTTTGCCGCCGTTTCGGTCTTCTCGAAGGGCAGCATTTCTGACTGCAGGAGCTGCAGTTGCATCGGCACCAGCAGACCATCCTCGGTCCGCCGTGGCCGCATACGCACGAAGCATTCGCCTGCCACGAACATTTCCCGCGCGACCATGGCCTGCAGGCCGTAGAAATCGGTCAACCCGTCGGCATCGGCCTCGTCGGTCCACGCAAGCCAGAGCTGCTGGACACTGTCCCGAAGCGTGGACTCCTCGATCAGAGACGACGGTTTAATCCCATCGCCCACCAGATTTGCTGCGAAGGCCTCGCAGGCATTTGCGGCGTAGCCGTTGGTAACGACCAGTTCCCGCGACCGCGCCAGCAAACGAGGGCCGCCCGAGGCGATCAGCGAATTGATGTTTTCAAGCGGCGGTTGCCAGCCCCGCAAGCGCCGCTTGGCCAAAGCGCCTTCCAGACGCGCGGACACACCAGCGGGACCGCCGGGGGCCCGGCGGCGAAAACGATCGAAGAGACCCATACTGTCAGAGCCCCTTTGACGTCGTTACACGCACCTGCCGAACGATCCGTCGTCCCTCGGCGGCCGCAATCTCGCGGTCGAGGGCCTCGATGGCCCGGTCAATCTCCGCGACGCTGCGATAGTCCACCGTCTTTCCGTCGTAACTGACACGCGCCACGCCAGAGGAGCGTTGAACGGCCAACGCCTCGCGGCGGGCACGGAGCTCAGCGGTCGTGGACATCAATTCACCTCATGTAGCTTGAGCGTACGGTTCGCCGCTGTGGTCCCGCGCGCCGAGAAGTGGGCGTAGTGTTTCCCGCCCCGTCCTCAGCCATGTCCTCCGCCGTGATCCCGACCTGTGCTTCCAGATCGGCCCAACGCGCCTCAGACCAGCGATCGGCCCCAAGGATCCACGCGGCAGCGCGGGCATAGACCCGCGTGTCCAGAGCCTCGTTGCGTTCGCGCAGCTTTTGCCATTCCAGCCGAGCGAAGCCGCGCTTGGTGCGCACCGTGATCAGTTGTTCGGCCGTGAATTGCTTCAACCACTCGCCGTCCACCCAGTTTGGCAGGTGGATCGTTCCCGGCGGGCAAAGATGCCCAGCCTCGATTTCCTCCCGCGTCGGTCGGTCCTGGCGCAAATAGCGATAGGTCTCGGTCTTGAAGGTCGAGGTGGCGACCGTCCAAAGCCGCGCCCCGCGCCGCAGCCTTTTGCCTGCAATGGTCGCGTCCACATAAGTCGGGCCAGTGACCGGGCTCGAGCGGTTGAAGCCCTCGACGCCTTTGACAGGGGCAACCTGCGCGAAGCCGACCTGTCGCGACCAGGCATAGACAGCACTGGTCTCGTAGCCGGTATCGATCGCCAGCCGTGCCAACGTCATCTTCTGACCGGAAGCATGCACCCATGTCTGGCCGAGCAAATTGGTCAGTTGCTGCCAGCACGCCGGATCGCCGGGCCCGCCCTCAACGACCAAATGATCGATCAGCCAACTCTCCAGCCCGCGGCCCCAGGCCCAGACATCGACTTCGATGCGATCCTTCTGAACATCCGCTCCCGCAGTCAGGAACAGACCGCCTGTTGGCACAGCGCCAGCATTCCAGGTCTCGCGCTGGTCCGCCAAGCGCTGCCAGTCGGGCGCTTCACCGGTTTCGACCCATGTCTCGCCGAGGATCGTGTTGCGGAACGCCTTGATCGCCTCGTCCGACCCTTGCGCCGCGTCCCATGCGCGCACAATCCGCTCCCAACTCAGCCAGCCGATCGGCGAATAGAGCGCCGAGAGATGATAGCCGACAGTGCCAGGATCGGCGGCCGTCGCAGTCGCGCGCCATTCGCCTGCCTCCAGCATCGCCGTCTTGTTGTGTTCGGCGATGGGTGTCTCACAGCCCTCGCAGTGATACTCCGCCGTTTCCGGACGACCCTTCTGCCAGCGCAGCCGCTCGAACTTCAGCCACTGTTCCTGACCGCAGTGCGGGCATGGCACAAAGAACCGCCGCTGATCGCTTGCCTCGAACTCGCGTTCGATCCGGGAGAGCCCCCGGATTGTCGGGGTCGAAACCAGGAACACCTTGCGCCGATGGGCAAATGTCAGCGACCGCGCTTCGGCCAGCGTGACCGGATCGCCTTCGTCGTCAGCGGAGGCCGGATAGGCATCGACCTCGTCGAGGAAGATGTAGCGCGCGGGTGTCGAGCGCAGACCCACGGCCGAGTTCGCTCCGGTCATGATCAGGATGCCGCCCGCAAACTCCTTCGACAGCATGGTGTTGCCCGCGTCGCGGGAGCGGGCCGGTTTGACCCGCTCCCGCAATTCGGGGCTCTCGTCGATCAGCGGATCGATCCGTTGCCTTGAGTTCCGTTTCGCCAGTTCCACCGTAGGTTGGACCGCCAGCATCGGGCCCGGTGCCTGGTGGATCGCAAAGCCGATCCAGTTGTTCCCGGCCTCGGTTGCGCCGACCTGCGCCGCCTTCATGAAGACGATCCGCTGGGTCGGGTCGCCAGGCGACAGCCGGTCCATGATCTCGGCCATGTAGGGCGTGCGCGCCGTGCGATACCTTCCCGGTTCGGCCGAAGCGCGCCCCGAAAGCATTCGGTGCCGGTCCGCCCATTCGGAAACGGTCAGGTCTGGATCGGGCGTGAGGCCCGCGCCCCAGGCACGCAGGATCTCTGCCGCGCCGTCGAAATCCAGCACATCGTCGGCATCACCGGAGATCGGGTTTGATCTCGGCAAGATCGTCGAGCTGGGCACGGACATGTTTCTCCAGAACCTTCTGCATTGCTGCGGGCTCGACGCCCAGGTCGGCCGCCATCAGCGCCGCAGCTCGCGACGGCCAGTTGACCCAGGTATCGCGCTCCTGCCGCGCCAGCCGGAAGACCAGCGACAATGCGCGGGCCCGGTCGATCAACTCGCCTTTCAGCTTTTGTAACCGGAGGCGGCGCTCCTGCGCCTTTAGCACTTCGTTCGCCGTCTTGGCCTGCAGGAACGTGGTGCCGCTGCCGATTTGTGGCGCCGCTAACCCCTGTTCACGGAGCGTCTCGCCGACTGCGGACACTGCCGCCTCCGAGACAGGCTTGAGTTTTGGCTGCGGCGCTTTCCGGGTCTTCGACGGATCGGTCGCTTCGGCGCGCAAGGCATCGCTGGCCACCGCGTCAATGCTGCCATCGCCGTACAGAACCAGCCGCCCTGTCGCTTTGGCCTTCTGGATTGCACCACGTGAAAGGCCGACGCGGGCGGCATACTGGCGCTCGCTCAGACCCTCCATTGCGTGCTCCGATTATCATTCAAAATCATGTGCTTATGTAGTTGATAAGCCTCCGTACCAGAGCGAACGTGGTCTCAAGAAAAAGATGCAACTCACCACGGAGCCGCCACGATGACCCGCCTGAACCCGCAGACAACGCCCCGCCATCAACTGCGCGCCGAGAAGGCTGCGCGGAACAAGGAGGTGGCCTTGAACGCCTTCATCGGCAAGAAAGCCGAAATCGACG
Source organism: Puniceibacterium sediminis (assembly GCF_900188035.1). Taxonomy (GTDB): domain Bacteria; phylum Pseudomonadota; class Alphaproteobacteria; order Rhodobacterales; family Rhodobacteraceae; genus Puniceibacterium; species Puniceibacterium sediminis. The sequence continues at coordinate 199,123 of NZ_FZNN01000005.1, forward strand.
AGATGCTCGTCCGCTTGGCAAGCCTCAGCGACGAGCATTTCAACGCCCACCCCGACGAGATCAACTGGGGCCATGTCGGCACCCTTGAGCATTGCGCCAGCCTCCTGAAGCGCATCACCGACAGCGCCTTCAGCGAAGGCGAGCACGCGGAGTGAGCGCCATGGAAACCAGCACCATCCGCATTGCCATCCGTAAGCTGCCCGATCATTTCGACCGAAGCCGTATCACCACGGTCCTCGACGAAATCGAAAGTGCCCTGATGGACGATGGCGGCGTTTATGTCCGGGCCTACGCCGACAGCATGACGATCACCATCGAGGTTCCGACCAATCAGCTGATCGATGCTGCAACCTGTCTGAAAGACCTCAACCTGATCTGAATTCGGCTCGTTCAGCCCGCAGGCCCGCACTTGCGGGCTTCATCCGGTAGAAGGCGCCGCATCCTGCGTTGCCCGAACACCGGAGAAAACCAATGACCCAGATCCAGCTATCTGACCCACAAGCCATCATCCTGTCCGCCGCCTGCGCGCGGGAAGACGGGGCAGTGTTTCCCGTCACCGCCAGCCTCAAGGGCGGCGCTGTTGGCAATGTCTGCAAGAGCCTCCTGAAGAAGGGGCTCATCGAGGAGATCGCAGCCACGGACCTGAACACGGTCTGGCGGCACGACGAAAAGGGCGGGCCGATAACCCTGCGTTCCACATCGCTAGCTTACAGCGTCCTCGGGATCACCGACGAACCCAACGACAATGCCCCCACCGATAGAACAAGCGAACCCATCCAGCGTCGAAATGGGACCAAACAGGCAAAGCTGATCGAAATGCTCAGCGCTGAGGGCGGCGCGACCATCGAGGACATCATGGTCGCAACCGGATGGCAGTCACATACGATTCGTGGTGCCATGTCCGGCGCGCTGAAGAAGAAGCTCGGGCTTGAGGTCACCTCAGAAAAGACAGAGGAACGTGGACGCATCTATCGGATTGAAGACTGATCCCGCCCTGCTGCACCGCTGAAATCCCGGCGGTAGGGAAGCCGCCGCCGAGCAGAGTCGCCGCTCCTCATGGGCGGCGGCTTCGTCGTTTTGACCCGGATTGCCTCGAAGAGCCGCCGCAGCACATAGGACCGCGCTATGCTCACCACTGTGAACACCGCGCCCATTTTTAGGTTCTGCGCCAGCGTCGTGTGCAGCCCGAAGATCGGGAAGATCAGGATTTGTGTAGCGACGGCGACGCCGTAGCCGACGATCACATTGGCGACGGACTCGACCAGCGACATGAGGCGCGACTGCTTCATGCCACCACCTCATCCATCGCCCAGCAGTTCAGCTGCGAGAGTTCGAAGCGCATGCGCCGCAACCAGGGGGACCACGCCGTTGCCACAGAGGCGAAGCCTGTCCACCCTGTGGGCCAGCCCATCAGCGCCTCGACAAACAGCGGGTTCAAGGTCCGGCGCTGCTCTAAGGTATCGGTCCCAGCCACCTGCGTCACCAGGACCTGGCGGCCAAGCAGGCCGTTCACAGGCGTGTTCGCCAGTGTTGTCGCCCCGTCCTTGTGATCCCGCGCCGTCGGCGTCATCCACATGCGGCTGGCATGGGTCAGATCCGCTGTCTTGCGGTTCCCAGCACTCGGCTTGCACCCGTCGTTCGCCATCGGCGTAGGCCAGTCCCGCGCCATGCCGTCCAGACCCTTCTCGTGCTTCCGGTCTCCGCCCCGGCTCCGAAAGCTGTCAGTCTGCGGCGTCGGCCACATCGCCGCACTCGTTGCCAGGTTCATCCCATGCTTGCCTGCTTCCTGAGACGGCGTTGGTTTCGTCTGCCGGTTCTCGTTGGCACTGGCCCGGGGCGTCGGCCATAGCCGCAACATCTCGGTCCGGTTTCCGCCGCTCGAGCGGGTCCCAGAGCAGGCGCGCGGGGTCGGCCAGTTCGCAGCCTTCGCGGATAGCAAGGATGAACAGCCGCTCGCGTTTGTGGGGCGCACCGACTTCCGCCGCCGTAAGGAGGCCTGCCGCAAGGCGGTAGCCCATGCCGACCAGTCCGCTGGCGACTTCGGGGAAGCCGAGGCGGAGATGATGGGCGACATTCTCGAGGAAGACGAAGGGCGGCTCGCATTCATCAATGATGCGGGCGACATGCGGCCAGAGATGGCGCGGGTCGTCCGCACCTTGGCGCTTGCCCGCGACGCTGAACGGCTGGCACGGATAGCCTGCAGTGATGATATCCACCGCGCCGCGCCAAGGGCGGCCGTTGAAGGTGGCAACATCGTCCCAGACAGGTGCGCAATCCAAGGCCGCATTTTCCATCCGCGCCACGAGAGTGGCCGCCGCGAAGGTTTCCCGTTCGACATGGCCCACAGTTCGATATCCGGGGATGGCGATGGTGAGGCCGAGGTCGAGTCCGCCTGCGCCTGAGCAAAGCGAGAGGCCGAACAGACATGCGTTCTCGTTTCCGGAAGCGCGTCCGGAGGAAGATAAAGCCAGGTCATGCATCGCCTCAAACGTCTTTGTTCTTGATTTTGTTGAACGTCTCGTCTGATCCGGAGAGAACAGCGTGCTTGCCGGTGAACTGCTGCCACCGCTCCACGGCGACATCGACGTATGCCGGATTGAGTTCGATCCCGTAGCAGACGCGACCAGTCGTTTCGGCCGCGATCAGCGTGGTTCCGGACCCCATGAAGGGCTCGTAGACGGCCTGTCCGGGGCTCGAGTTGTTCAGGATGGGCCGACGCATGCATTCGACTGGCTTCTGGGTCCCGTGCACGGTTTCAACATCCTGATCCTTGTTGGCAATCTGCCACAGTGTCGTTTGCTTGCGATCGCCCGCCCAATGGCCCTTGCCGGTTTTTTTCACGGCATAGAGGCAGGGCTCGTGCTGCCAGTGATAATCACCGCGGCTCAGCACCAAGCGATCCTTGGCCCAGATGATCTGGGACCGGATGTTGAAGCCGGAGGCTTCAAGGCTGTCGGCGACAGTGGTCGCATGCAGCGCGCCGTGCCAGACATAGGCCACATCGCCCGGGAACAGCGCCCAGGCCTCACGCCAGTCAGCGCGGTCATCATTCAGCACCTTGCCGGTGCGCCGTGTCGCGGCGGCACCTGCCTTGTTGCGCCAGCCGGGATCGTATTCCACGCCATAGGGCGGATCGGTCACCATCAGGAGCGGTTTCACTTCGCCCAGCAAACGCTCGACATCTGTGGCCACTGTCGCGTCACCGCAGAGCAACCGATGCTTGCCCAGCACCCAGAGATCGCCGGGACGGCTGATCGGGGTTTCAGGTGCCTCTGGAACATCGTCCTCACCCTCTCGGGACGCAGTTTCAGGATCGACCTCTCCAGCCAATAGCGCCTCGAGTTCAGCGTCATCGAAGCCAATGAGCGACAGGTCGTAGTCCTCGGCTAGCAACTCGTTCAGTTCGGCTGAGAGCAGCGCCTCGTCCCAGGTGCCGAGTTCCGTCAGCTTGTTGTCAGCGATCCTGTAGGCCCGGCGCTGCGCCTCAGTCAGATGGCCCAGCACGATAACCGGCGCTTCGGTCAGCCCCAACTGCGTCGCGGCCAGGACGCGCCCGTGGCCTGCGATCAACTCGCCGTCATCAGCGACGAGGCACGGCACGGTCCAGCCGAACTCCGCCATGCTGGCGGCGATCTTCGCGACTTGGTCCGCGCCATGCATCTTTGCGTTTTTCGCGTAGGGCTGAAGCTTGACCAGCGGCCAGGTCTCAATCGCGTCCGGGGCAAAGCTCAGGGTCATGCTGGTCGGTTCGCCTCAATGTAGTGGATGCCCTGGACTCCGGACACCAGCAGCCAGCCTGGACTCCGCAAAGGGTCCAGCGGCCACCGGACGTGTCCGGTTCCAAGGGTCTGTTTTATTGTGGTTTTCAGAAGATCGCGGGTGGATGCCCGCCAGGGTGGCTTCCCAAAAAACCAGCCCTGTCGCTGGCGATATTGCGCGCTGCGCCCCCCCGTATACGTTTGCAGTCAGGAAGGACCCGTACAATCAGTGAGTTAGCAGACTGGGCCCCGGTTCGGACTCTGGGGTCCACCACGAAATCCATCTCGAAAACGTTTGTGCTGTCCCGCACGCGCCTCTCCCGAGTATATCCAACTTATACCCTCGGGAACCGGCTTTTGTCCCTTCGAAAAGTGTCCGGCGGACACTTTCCGATTGGTTACGCAGGTTTACGCCGCACCTGCCAGCTTGATCACTCCCTGTTTCGACAGGTTGCGGTTGAACCGACGGTTGTTAAGGCGCAGCGAAATCACCGACAGCCCGAAAAGCCAGTGCTGGTTGGCTGCGGATCGCTGCAGCCCGACAGCCCAGCAGACTTCCTTCCATCGTGTTCCATAGGCGCGCAGCCAGACGATCTTGCCATCGATCGGATCAAGGCCAACCGTCCAGGTAAGCGTCTCCTCCATCCGGCTGATGGCTTTCGGGGATGGCAGGACGCGCATGGGCTTGGGTTCCTGTTCGACCTTGTCCGCGAAGCTGTACACGAACTCAGGCCAGGTGCTGAAGTAACCCGAAAGGCGCGGCTCGGGCATAAGCTTCAGGACCCATGCGGCTTCGGCCAGCCTGGCTTCGACGATGCTTGGGGTCCAATCAGCCATTGCGCACCTCCCGCCTGTCGGGCCGCTTGCCATACAGTTTCTCGCCAAGCTGACGGATGAGTTCACGCTCCGGCCAGGTCAAGCGATGGTCATTGATGGCAACAGCCAGCAGACCCTGTTCCTTCCAGCCATCGCGCTTGACCTGATCTGGGTCGCGGCGCGTTCCGCCGTAGCCTCGGGGATGCCACTTCATGCGACACCTCCGCCGGTCTCGATGGCCCAGAGCAGGATGGCGATGGCATCGGCCTCGTTGTCGTCTGCAGGGCTGAACCCGCGGGCCCGAGCCGCGTCGATCATCGCCTGCTTCGGTGCATTGCCCTTGCCGGTGACGTGCCGCTTGATGGTGCCGACCGGCACGCCCTGATAGGGCACGCCGCGCAACTCCCCCCAGCTGGTCAGAACAGCCAGCAGCCCACCAAAGACGTGGGCCGCGTCGGTGCCAACGTGTCGGCGGACTTCTTCGAAATAGACCGCTTCGATCGGACCGGACAGCCGATCAATCTCGGTCAGCCAGTTCGTGAAGCGCAGGTAACGCATGCCGCCGCCGTCATAGCGGTTAGGCCGAAACGACACCGTGCCGCTGGTGATCAGGCCATCATAGGCGCGGATGGCCCAGCCGGTGGTGGTGCCCAGATCCAAGGCAAGGAACGTGCGAGCCCGCTCGGGCGGCAGCTGCGTTTTCGGGGTTGCGCCTGCATCGGCACTGGACAGAGTCAGGTTAGCCATGGGTGGTCTCCTTTTTTTGGGGTTGGTTGCTCAGGTGGAAGACGACGGTGGTCATGTGCTTGGCGGTACGGGCCGCCGTCGTCGGATGAAAAGTTTCGAGGGGATGCTTGGGCACACCAACTCCGCAGCCCAAGACGAGCCGAGGGGAAGGAAGTGTCTCCCCCGCGTTTAGCGGGGAGGACACCTTCCCCTTTAGGGGGGGTAAATCCGGGTTTTGTGCTTTAGCGTAACTAACTGAATTCGCTGACAAAAATCTATTTCCCAAAAACCGTTTTGACTGAGCGCAATCCGGGTTCTGGGATTTAGCGCAAGTCTCTGATCTTAATGGGGGATTTCTAAAGCCCAGAAACCACCACCCTAAAAACCGGGCCGGGTTTTGGCAGAAAACCGGCCAATCCGGATTCCTGGACGGGCCCATTTGGATGGGAAAACTCATTCTGAACCCCCGTCCTGATCGACCCAGATCTCCGGATTTTCGACGGGCAGAAGGGCACCGGATTCAGCGCACATGTAGTCAGTTGGGAAGACGCCAACGACCTCGGGAACGACTTCCCCGGTAACGACGTCCATCACCTCGGCATCGGTTTTGAGGCACATACCTTGGACACAGATGTAACCGAATTTCGACTTCGTTGGCTTCAAACCGAGCTTGTCCAACTTCTTGCCGCGGACAAACTTGACGTGGCCTTTTGTCGCCAGAACGTGGAGCCGGTCTGCGATACTGGTCTTGCCTCCGAGGCTGCCCTTGTTCTCAAACTTCGCGGCAAATTGAGTCAGCGTGAACATCTTGCCCCGAGTTGCTTGCTCAGCAATCATTTGCAGGATCACATCCCCCTTGCGTGCCCGCTCCGCATCGTGCTTTGCACCGACGTCCTGGCGCACCAGCCGCTCGTTCATCGGGTTGATTTCGACCCATTGGCCGCCGACCTTGTCGATGACCTTGGGCGGTAGAGCGGGGCCATTGCGCAGCTCGATCTCAAGCTTTCGTTGCGAGCAATCCTCGTCCGGCCGGTGCAGGATCAGGCCGGAGGTGTAGAACCCTCGCAGCGCGCTGGCGCCGGACAGGGCCAGAAAGGGATCGTCCTTTACCTGCTGTTTGCTAAGCTTCTTGGTGTGGTGGACCAGAATTACCCCGCAGTCGGGGTCGATATGGTCGCGCAAAACCTCCACCCGTTCCTTCAGAAAGAACATCATGGCGGTATTGTCGTTTTCGCCGCCGCCATCGGGCCCGCCGTCGAACAGGTTGCGGATTGGATCGATGCAGATGATGTCTACCGGCGCATCAGGAAACGCTGCCTGGATTGCCCCCGCCACACGCACGCTACCCTCGGTGTCGAGCAGCATCTTCAGCTTGGGCGTGGCGACGAAGGTATCGCGCGCGGCGGCCAGCACCTGGGGCGGGAGCGCGATCTGCTTCAGCCGCTCGCGCAGATAGTGATACTGGATCTCCGCCTGCAGATAGAAGATGCGCAGCGGGCGCGGCGGGATGAAGCCGAGGAATGGAACGCCTGCCGCCATGTGCACGAGCCAGGAGATCAGCAGGTCGCTCTTGCCCACCTTGGGTGCCCCGCCCAGCACCAGCAGCCCGCCTGGGGTCAGAACGCGCGGTGCGATGATATCCTCCGGCATAGTGCTGTCATCGTCCAGCAGCGCGCCGAGCGTGAAGGCAGGCATCTCCTGCGGCCCCGGAAGTCCGGAATTCAGCCGGATCAGCGGCGGGCCGTTCTTCTCGATATGCCTGGTCCAGAGACGCTCAGATTCCGCCTTCAGGCGATCCTCCGGCCAACTCGGGCGCAAGGCGGCGGCATTATAGCCACGGATCGCTTCCCATCCTTCATCCGGCGACATTCGTCCATCATGGACCATGCGCAGGAAATGCCCGATGGCAGCGCTTGCCCCGGCAAAGCGGCTCCAGTCATCCTGATCGCCCTGGCGGACCGGGGTGGTCAGCACCGCGTCCAGCGAGGGCTTGCCGGGAGCGGCAGTCCCGGTGCTGGCCATGCCCGCGCCCGGGATTGGCGGCATCTCCGCCACCCGCTCGGCGAAGTCGTCAAGGTCGACTTCGATGCCGTGGTGTTCACGGATTTGCACCAGGCGCTGATGCCCGTGCTTGTGATAAACCGAACCTGCCACCCGGATCGGCTGGTGGGCGGACCGAAAATGTGTGTCGCCGCCAACCTTGAGAGCAATCTCACCGCGCAGGCGGCAAAGCTCGGCCAGGGCCGGTCCCTCGGCGGGTTCGGTCATCCGCCACCAGACATGCAGCTTGTTGGCGCCTTCTGACGTGCGCCCGCCGCTTTCGATGATCAGGGTGGGCTGGCCAAGATGGTGCAGCAGATGGTCAAGCTTGGCGGGGATATCGCCTGCATCGAGATCGACGACCAGCGCCTGCATCTGCAGCACATCGGCGGACTTGGCCTGTCCGGCGGCCGTGACCGTGCCGGGGATCACATAGACGGCCGCCCCTTCGCGCGAGGCCCAATTGGCAAAGGTCGCGAGCTTGCCCGGCGCGGTCGTATCGGCGTCGATCCAGATATTGTGCGGCCGACCCTCCTTGCCCTGTCCCATGTCGACAAAGCCCCGAACCGGGATCTGGCCCTCGCAATAGCCGAACACGACGTCGACGAAGGTTTCGATCTGGCTGGGATCCGGCTCGACGTCGAACGGATCCTCGATCGAAGGCGCGTCGTTGAAATCCTGCCAGGGGCTGAAGTGGATGATGTTGTCGTCGCTCATGCGGGCAACTCCCAGCAGCGATCTGCCCAGGCGCAGAAGCGGCATTCGAAGAAATCGCGATGTTGGGCGACGCGCGGCAGCAACTCGCCTGCGTCCGTGGCCCGCAGGATCCGAACGCCGCGGTCGGACATGCGTTGCGCCAGATCGGCATCGAACGGCACCAGCTCGTGGTGCATCTCCGCCGTGTCCTTGTTGATGGCGGTAAACACGGCTGGTGCGGCACTGATGCCGGGCACCGTTGCCTCCATGTAGGCCTGATACAGCGCGATCTGGGCGGCATAGACGGGCTTTGACTTGGTCACACCCTCCTTGACGCAGGCACGCCAGTTCTTGGCGTTCATGGTTTTGCATTCCCAGAGCGCGGGAATGGCCAGCCCGAGACCTTCTGGCCCCGCGGCAATGATGCCATCGACATGGCCGCGGATGCGCCCGTCGGCGACAGAGAAGCCGAACTGGCCACCATCGGGGCGATTGCCCTTGCGGGTGTAGAGATCGAAACCCGCGCCGCGCAGCCACGCAACCGCCAGATCCTCGAGCGCATGACCGATGGCGAAGATGCGCAGCAACTGCCCGGAGAATTCCTGGCCCTCGTCTTTCGTTGCGTGCGTGAACTCGAACTGCAAGGCGCGTTCGCAGGCGTGGCCAAGGCGCGAACCGCCGAGATAGTCGCGCGGAGTGCGTACGGCATTGTCAGCGGTTAGCGACGCATCGACAGCGGCATTCACCTTCTCGGCGAAGCTGGGGCGGTGATTATAGTCCAGCATCAGAACGGCACCTCCTGGGATTTCGCGATGCGCGACATCTCGGCGCCGTAACCTTCCAGCACCTCCTCGATCAGCGCGGTCACGTCGGTTTCGTTCAGATCGCACAGGCGCTTGCTCCAGCCGATCTGGTCCATGGTCTGGCCGAGGCGCTTCATCACGAGCGCGATGGCGAGACGTTCCTCGTCAGTCATTCCAATCATGGTCAGTCCTTTTCTGAAGCGCATGGCGAAGAGCCCCTGGCAGGGCATCGAGCAGAACCAGCGGTGCTCGCGCGGGCGCGGCGTGTTGGGGTTGAAGAAGCCGAAGCCGCGCGCCGGGCGCAGGCAGACGGCACAGGGCATGAAGCGTGGATGCCAGTTTGGATCAGAGCCCGGGCGATCCGCAGCCTCTGTGGCCGGGGATGGGATTTGCGCGACATGGCTCATGCGGCCCTGCGCTGTTCAGGAGCGACGGCCAGGATCAGGTGACGGATCGCCCGCTTGTTGAAGGTGAAGGTCATCAGCGCGGAGGCGTGATAGCGGGTCAGGCCGTAATCCTGCCGATAGGCGGGCGGCAGATATTGCAGCTGTTTTTCCGTGGCGGCCTGGTTCAGCCAGCCGCGCGTCTTGAAGGCGCTTTCGTCGGACTCGACCTCGTTCAGCCAATCGTCGGCTTGCGCGAGGCAGACGGTTCGTTCGCCGATGCCCAGCAGGCGGGGGCTTTGGCCCTTTGCGCCGCCGACCGCATGCCATCGGCCGTCGAGGAAGAAGATGCCGCCCCAGGCGTTGAACCCATTGGCCATCAGCGCGTCGTCGGACCCGAACAGATCGATCCAAGCAAAGCTAGACCGCTTCAACAGATCGATCTCCGTCATGATGAAGCCGCTCAAATCGGCACGGTCGGCTGCCTCGGCCTCGCCGTCTTCATTACCGCCAAAAACCTCGCCGCAGAGCGGGCATTCAAAGCAGGCCAGCGGAATGTCGGCCCCGCAACCCGGGCAGAGTTTGGTCGGGGCCTCGCCAGTCTCAGTCTTGCCGTCGAGATCGACATCCTGCTCCAGCGTACCGTGGATCAGGCTCGACGTGCCAAAATCCAGCACCACGCAGTCAGTCTTGATGACGCCGGGGTGTTCCTCCGGATCGATGGTGCGCAGCCCACGGCCCACCATCTGGATCATGGTCGATTTGTAGGAGGACGGGCGCAGCAGCACGACGCAGGAGGTCGGCGGGTGATCCCAACCTTCCGTGAGCACCGCCACGTTGACGATGACGCGGATTTCTCCCGTGGCGTAGGCGGCGAGAATGTTGCGTCGTTCCTCGCTTGGCAGATCGCCATGGATCAGCGCGGCTGGCACATCAGCGGCGTTAAAGGCCTCAGTGACATGCGCGGCATGGGCGACGGTGGAACAGAATACGACCGTCTGACGGTCACCCGCCTTTTCCTTCCAGTGGCGGATGACCTCGTCGGTGACCGGCGCGCGGTCCATGATCGACGCGACCTTTGCCATGTCGAAATCCGCCAGCGACTTGCGGACCGATTTCAATTCTTCCTGCACGCCAACATCGATCACAAAGGTACGCGGCGGCACGAGGTGCCCCGAGGCGATCAACTCACCCAGCCGCACCTGATCGGCGACATTGTCGAACACCTCGCGCAGGCCTTTCTTGTCGCCGCGGTTCGGGGTGGCCGTGACGCCGAAGATCCGGGCGTCGGGGTTGGCATCGCGGACCCGGTCGATGATGCGGCGGTAGCTGGCCGCCACCGCGTGGTGGGCCTCGTCGATGACCAGCAGGTCCAGCACGGGCATGGCGGCCAGATTGGCCTCGCGCGCCAGGGTCGGAACCATCGCGAATGTCACCCGGCCCGCCCACGACTTGGAGCTCGCATCGACCACCGACGTAGTCAGGCCTGGATTGACCCGAGCAAACTTGCCCCGGTTCTGATCGGTCAGCTCGTCGCGGTGGGCCAGCACACAGGCCTTGGCGGCGCTGTCGCCGATCACCTCACCCGTGACCGCCGACAGCATGATCGTCTTGCCCGCGCCGGTCGGCGCGATACCCAGCGTGTTGCGGTGGGTGCCAAGCGCAGCAAGGCTGCGCTCAACGAAGGTTTTCTGACGGGGACGCAGCCGCATGATCGCTTCCCCTCACTCGGCCCAGCTGGGACGCCCGGAAAAACCGGGGGCCGCAGGAGTTTGCGGTGTCTGCGGTTGCGGCGCGGGTGCGCTGTAGCCCTGAGCCGGGGCGACATGGCCCTGCTGAGGCGCACTGGCTGCCGGGGGGTGGCTGTATCCCTGGGTTGGGGCAGACCCAACATGCCCCATCAGCTGGGCATAATCGCGGTGGCTGGGTGTGACAGCGCTGCGAACTTCGTTCTTGTCCTCGCCATTGGTGTCGGACCCGATGTCCATCCGGGCGATGAATTCGATCCCGTCCAGTTCGACAAAGCCGCTGATCCGGCGTTGGGCCTGTGCTTGTGCCGAGTTGTCCTTGTCGGCAATGCCACGCGCCGAGTTCAGGATGCCCTTGACCAGGCCGCGCCCGGCATTGCCCCAATCCGGGCCCTTCGGGCTGTAAAGCCCGATCAGCGACCAGATCTTGCGCTTGGCGTAAGGTCCCTCGAGCACGGTGTATTCGGCGTCGAGATAGACCGCCCCGGTGGCACCGCGTTTGGCATAACCACCGGTCCAGCCCTGTGATGGATCATCAAAACCGCCCGGGCGGATCGTCAGGCGCACCTTGGCCAGCGTGCCCTTGGGGATCACGTCGCTGTTGGAGGTTGCGTCGTTGAAGTCGTTCCAGAGTCCAGTCATCGGGTTTGTCCTTTTCAGTTTGCAGTCGGGGTGTTGGAGGGGCCGGGGCCGTCGGCCACCGGCAGCTTGGGCAGCACTGGCGGTTTGAAGGTCAGGCGACGCTCCGCAGCGATCAGAGGGCCACGGATCTTCTCCATGAGCTGACCCAGATGCGGGGGTTCCAGCAGCGCAAGCCGACCTGAGCGGTCCTTGGCGGGATAGCCCCAGGGGTTCAGCGTCTGGCAGACAAAGCCGCGTTGGGGCTGACCCTGCACATCGGGCACATCAATCATGGTGATGACCTGATCGACGATTCCAGGCAGCTCGAGGCCGGTCTTGGAGCCGTCGATCTGCGGCACGAAGATCTTGCGATTGAAGTCGTCGAGCTTCTGGTCGAGGATCCCCACGAACCAGACGTTCTTGCCGCGCGTGTGCTGCAGATGCGTGAGCCAGGCGATCATCTCGCGGCCATGCAGACCGTAAGCGCCCCGCACATCCGGCTTGCCGGTCTTCTCCGACATCGCCTCGGGCTGTCCCTTGCACCACTGAAAGCAGAGCCGCCCCGCCACGGTGATCGAGTCGATGAAGACCGTGTCGTATTTACCGAGCACGGCCGGATCGCTAAACCGACCGCAGACCTCGTCATAATGCGCCTGGCTGTAGGGCTGTTCGCCGCGCAGCGCCGGATTGGGCCCGCCAATGAAAACCGCGAAGTCGCGGCATTCCTTCCAGGTGCGCGGGCGGATCACGTCGATGGCAAGACCCTCGATCGCCAGATCCCCGGCTTCGAGATCGAAGAACAGCGTCGTGGTCGCCATCAGCGTCCACAACAGCGTTGTCTTGCCAATCCCGGAGGGGCCGAAGATCACGCCCTTGATGCCGCGCGTCTCGGCCAGCCGCTGATCGGCCGTGATGATGGGCAGCGCGCCGGTCACAGCCCGGGTCCTTTCGGGGATGGGTTTGGCAGCAGAGGATGGGAACGCTCGCGAGGGGACGTTTTCAGCCGTGCTGAGAGGAAGCGACGTCATTGCTGTTCCTCCGCCGGGATGAGCGTGACGGACAAGGTGCCAGTGCGAACGGTGCGCGCAGGCTCAAAACCCTCCCGAATGGCATCGGGCCAGGCGCCATATTTGCGCTCAGGAACCTTGTAGGCGATGTCGACATACTGGGTAGGATCGTCCCCGGCCTCGATGATGCGCGCGACCATGGAAGCCAGCTTCGCCTGGTTCCAATCAACCCGTTTCGGGAGATCAGCCACGATGGTGCAATCCCCGTCTTCAAAGCGGACGGTTCCGGTGTCTTTGCCGGAGACGCGGCGTTCCTCGGCGGCGCGCGGAGCGTAACGAACCTCAAGTGCCGCGTTGAACCGTGCGGAAACGGTTTTCATCTGTTTGCTGGCGGCGCTGATTTCTCGCTGCATTTCTGCAAGCAGATCCGGCGACAGCAGAGCAATCTCGTGCAGCGGAAGACTCAGCAGGTCATCAACGCTCGGTACGTTTTCGGGAAAGGGCATGGGGTTCACTCTATTTTTGTGGATTTTGGATTGGGGCGCAGACATCAGGCCGCCATGCGCTGAAGCAGGCGGACCGACAGAGCGCCGGGCAGCTTTGGCTTGCGCCGGGCGACGGCGATGTAGGCGAATTGGCCAGGGCCAAGACGGGCCTGCACGAGATGGACGAGGTCCTGTTCGGCGGCGCGCATGGCCGCGGCGGCAACGCCCCGCAGGGTGCGCTGGTGGCCCGGAGGCAGGTCCGACAACAGCGCCATCGCATCGAACGCCAGGAAGCCGCGGTGATACACCAACCTCTCGCCAGCCATCGCCTGCGCAACCCAGGCGCAGAAATCAATCTCCCCGATGCCAGGATTATCCGAGGGAGGCTGCGACGCTCCCACGCCGGGTATGACTGCGTGGAGGCGACTCATGCCCTCGACCCTGCGGCAGGAACATGCGCGGTGCTCTGGCGTTCCCGAGCCTGTTCATAGGCCAGGATGTCCTCGATCCGGTAGACTACGCGCCCGCCGAGCTTCAGATAGGCAGGGCCTTCCCCCTTCCAGCGCCAGCGCTCGAGGGTGCGCGGGCTGATATGCCAGCGGTTGGCCAATCGCGATTGATTTAGAAATGTGTCTGACATCGGCGTCTCCATCGGGATGTGATGGAGCAGTGATGCCAATCCCTACGTATGCGGTCGTCTCACATGTGGGATGCGCTTTTAGTTTTCTTTGAGCCTTGTTTGTTCAAGAGAATTTCCATCCGGACAGACAAGCGCATACGAACGCGTACAAGCGCCCACCAGGTGCAGTCGGGATGCATACGAGATGCAGACCGGCTCGGGCCTTCAGGCCGAATCCCCAGAATCAAAAAAGCCCGCCATCAAGGCGGGCAGGACCCGGTGTATCGGGCCGATCAGGCGCTGCGGGTCAACCAGACGACAAAGGCCGGGTCGAGATAATACCATCCGCGACGACCGGAGGTCCTGAGCAAGAGCCGGGTCCACGAGGGCTTGCGGCTGAAGAGGCTGCCGATCCGCTGCGATGCCGATCCGGCGGCTTTCAGAATTTCGAGGTAGTGCTGATCTGGTGCCCCGGCACGGGCAGCGTTCAACGCGAATTCCAGTGCGCGTGCCTGCTGGAATGTGAATGCAAACTCCTCGCCGTCATAAACGAACTGCCTGAAATCAAACGCGTCCTTCCCAGAGGAATCGCTTTGGTTCAGTACATTGCGCTGGATCAGATCAAAATGCTCCCGGCGCACCAGCGTATCGGCATGGGACAGGAGCAAGCCGTCACCACCCCGCAGGCTGAGGCGGATGCTGTCCGGCAGAAAGACATCCGTGACGACGGCCTGGCCGTCGCGGACGAGAAGAAACGCGTCACGCAGCGAAAGGTCGGCAAGCCCGTTGAACACCCGCTCCTCGAACGGGACCCACATCGGTTCCCCTTCCTGCGTCTCCTCCATGCTCGACAGGCGGGCCCGCTGCGCCACGAGCCGAACCGACAGTTTCAGCGTCCCATTAGCAACGAGATACCGGATCTCCGCATCTGTGATCCCCCACTCATCTGCGACCTCACCAAGTTCAAAACAGTCCCGCTCGATACGCATGCCAACGATTCCCTTCGCCCCCCTTTGTTCTACTTTTGTTCTATAATCTTGACAGGCGCGTCGCAATCCTGTTTTTTCCACAGGACCACCAATGTTGGGGATAAAGATGTCAGTGCAAATGCACGAACGGCTCAGAGCGCGGATACGCCAACTTGGCATGTCGGTTGCAGACGTGGCGCGAGAAGCGGGCGTCAACCGATCCTTCGTTTATGACATCCTGCGCGGCAAGTCGCTGGTGCCCAATCTCGAGAAACTCACCCGAATTGCAGGTGTCGTGAAGGTCGAGCTCGAATGGTTGCTGACCGGTAAGGGCACGGTCCACGGCGATGATCCGATCACCGACGACTACCACAACGAGTTCGTTGCGATCCAGTATGTCGCAGTGCGTCCGTCGATGGGTGGCGGCGCCGTGGTGGAGCAGGCCGAGGAACGCTCCGGTCGAGATTTCCATTTCCGCAGGGCCTGGATCCGGGATCGCCTGAAAGCCGCGCCATCCATGCTGCGCGTCATGGCCGTGCAGGGCGACAGCATGTTGCCGACGCTCAATGACGGAGACACGATCCTGGTCGACATGAACCAGCGCAACCCGTCCCCTTCCGGAGTATTCGTCTTGCATGATGGCATGGGGCTGGTGGCCAAACGGCTCGAGCATGTTCCCATGAGCGAGCCGCCGCGCGTGCGCATCATTTCGGACAATGCGCGCT
The DNA here is from genome assembly GCF_900188035.1 of Puniceibacterium sediminis. GTDB lineage: Bacteria > Pseudomonadota > Alphaproteobacteria > Rhodobacterales > Rhodobacteraceae > Puniceibacterium > Puniceibacterium sediminis. The sequence continues at coordinate 214,518 of NZ_FZNN01000005.1, forward strand.
ATTCGCCGTATGAATGCACGTCAGGAGAGGTCAACATCATTGGCCGTGTGCGATGGTACGGACGCGAGATGTGAGAGGCCGCCGGGAGATGAGCGGCGATCGCGGGAGCCTCATTGCTCGCCATGTAGCAATCGTGGAACGGGAGCGAGATGGAAGAGAGCCGTAAGGATCGGGGCATGCGGGAGGCGCCAGCGGCCTTCGTTGCCGCAGGTGATCAGCGGCATGAGGTTCTTGCCGGGCTCGTAGAACGTGTGACCTACCACAACCAGGACTCCGGCTTTTGCGTGCTGCGCTTGAAGGCGCGCGGCCACCGCGATCTTGTCACGACCATCGGCCACGCGGCGATGATATCCGCCGGGGAATGGGTGACAGCGTCAGGCGACTGGACCAATGATCATACCCACGGCCTGCAATTCCGCGCACGGTTCCTGAAGACCTCCGCGCCAACATCTCTGGACGGCATCGAGAAATACCTGGGCTCAGGCATGATCCGGGGCATCGGGCCGGTATACGCCAAACGGATGGTCAAGATGTTCGGCAAGGACGTGTTCGACCTGATCGAGGCCGAGCCCGCGCGATTGCGGGAGGTCGAGGGCATCGGACCGAAACGCGCTGACAAGATCACGTCCGCCTGGGCCGATCAGAAGGTCATCCGCGAGATCATGGTGTTTCTGCACAGCCATGGGGTCGGAACTGCCCGGGCTGTGCGCATCTTCAAGACCTATGGCGTCGACTCCGTGCAGGTGATGAGCGAGAATCCCTACCGCCTGGCGCGGGACATTCGCGGCATCGGGTTCCGAACGGCGGACCTCATTGCCGAGAAGCTAGGGATCGAAAAGACCGCGACGATCCGTGTGCGCGCCGGGATTTCCTATGCTCTCACCGAAGCGATGGGCAACGGTCACTGCGGCTTGCCGCTTGCGGAACTGATCCCGCAGTCCACCAAACTGCTCGAGGTTTCCGACGATCTGATCCAGACGGCCATCGATCTGGAACTGGCCGAGGGCACCGTGATTGCCGACACGGTGTCCGATACCCCCTGCGTGTTCCTGAGCGGGCTTTATCACGCAGAGAAAGGTGTCGCCGACCGGTTCCGCAATCTGGTCTCGGGCCCGCGTCCCTGGCCAGAGATTGATGCCGACAAGGCGCTCCCCTGGATCGAAAAGAAAACCGGTCTGACCCTCGCCCCGAGCCAGACCGAGGCCATTCGTCTTGCGCTTCGCTCCAAGGTCATGGTGATCACCGGCGGCCCCGGCGTCGGCAAGACCACCATCGTCAATTCGATCCTGCAGATCCTGGCAGCGAAAGCGGTCACGCTTTTGCTGTGCGCCCCGACCGGGCGGGCCGCCAAGCGGATGAAAGAAGCGACGGGCATGGAGGCAAAGACCATCCACCGCATGCTGGAAATCGACCCAAAGACGTTCGGTTTCAAGCGCAACGAAGAAAGCCCGCTCGAGTGCGATCTGTTGGTCGTTGATGAAAGTTCGATGGTCGACATTTCCCTGATGCATTCGCTGCTCAAGGCAGTGCCAGATCATGCGGCGGTCCTGATTGTCGGAGACATCGACCAGTTGCCTTCCGTCGGCCCTGGACAGGTACTGGCCGACATCATCGGATCGGACGCGATTCCGGTTGTGCGCCTGACGGAAGTGTTCCGACAAGCCGCCCAAAGCCAGATCATCACCAATGCCCACCGCATCAACCAGGGCCAGATCCCGGACCTAGCCAAGCCGGACGGCGAGAGTGATTTCTATTTTGTTCCGGCCGAGGACCCGGATCAGGCCGTCGCGCGCATTCTGGACTTGGTCAAGAACCGGATCCCGAAGCGCTTCGGCCTGGATCCAGTTCGCGACATCCAGGTTCTTTGCCCGATGAACCGGGGCGGTGTCGGTGCCCGCTCTCTCAACATTGAACTTCAGGCTGCGCTGAATCCCTCCGGTGACAACAAGGTGGAGCGCTTTGGCTCGACCTTCGCGCCGGGCGACAAGGTCATGCAGATCGAGAACGACTACGACAAGGAGGTCTACAATGGGGATATCGGCTACGTTGAGGGCGTCGATCTCGCCGAAGGTGAGCTGACCGCCAGCTTTGACGGTCGGACCGTGACCTACCTGTTTGGGGAACTCGACACGCTGGTGCTGGCTTACGCCGCGACGATCCACAAAAGCCAGGGGTCCGAATACCCGGCTGTCGTCATCCCGGTCCTGACGCAGCACTACGCCATGCTTCAGCGCAATCTGCTCTATACTGGAATTACCCGAGGCAAACGCCTGGTGGTGATTGTCGGTCAGCGCAAGGCGGTGGCCATCGCGGTGAAGAACGTGTCAGGACGGCGGCGCTGGTCCAAGCTGGATGAGTGGCTTGGACGCTCTCAGGCAACCGCAAGCCAAATCATGGAATGATTCCTCGTTTCGCGATGCGAAGAGGGCGGGAAGCGGACAGATGCAGGCGCGACATTGCACTCATTGGAGAAGCCGCTAGGGTGCAAATTCAAAGAATTAGCAGCGAGCTGCGCTGGCGAATTCAACATTAAAATTCTGCCGATCGGAGCGATAGAATATGTCACGATTCAATCCTCACAAAGATTTCTCTCCGATCTATGGCGCCGCAGTTGAATGGAAAGACCGTAGCCTTCTTGCGGATGGCTCAGTGTTGTCAAGCCACGAAAGCCTCTGGTCGATGGCTTGCCTTGACGAGCTCGACCAAAGGTTCGTGAAGAACCTCGACGCGGGAGAGGGCGATTTCCTATCAAAGTTGAAGGTGCAGCTATCGGAAGGCTCACCAGATTGCCGCCGGTTGATGGCCGAGTGCTTATGGTTGTTGCTCCTCTTTCCGTCGAATATCGGCGCTGCTAAAAAACGTGAAACTGTGTGCGAGATCTGGTCCTGGTCAGGAGAGGATCTGGATGCGACCCACCCGCTTCTGGATGATATGGTCCTGGAGGGGATCGGCTCAGCTGGAACAGCCTACAACACGCACAGGTGGCGCGAGCTGGTTTTCCTGATCGGTGCGCTGCGCGATTTTAAGCGTCATGATGCCGCCGCCCGTAAGGAAATTGTCTCGGACCCATTGGCATTTTCAGGTTGGCTGAGCGGCTTACCGGAAGCGCGCCAAAGGCAGCTGATCCATATTCTTTCGCACCTCCTGTTTCCTGACAGCTTCGAGCGCGTTAGTTCAGAAGGCGATAAGCGCCGGATTCTTGCTGGGTTTGGTGACGCACCCGAAAGGGAAATCCGGAAGTGGAGCACCACTGAAATTGACCGGGCCTTGCTCGACCTGCGCCGTCGTCTCGAAGAAGAGCACAGCGCCGAATTCGACTTTTACGAAGAAGAGTTTGAGTCACAGTGGAAGACCCATACCAGGAACTGGCTTCTCAGTTGGAACCCTTCGAAATGGAACTGGGACACCTTGGCTGCGGACAGGGCAACTACCATCGCCAACGAAAAAGCCGACAATCGATGGCGCTGCGGATCGTCGAAGCCTCGCGAAGGCGACCGCGTCTTTCTGATGCGGACGGGTACAGCGCCTAAGGGCGTCGTCGCTGTTGGCAAGGTAACCCGCGCGCCTTATGAGGCCGCGCACTGGGACGAAACGCGCAAAGAAGCAGGCGATACGACGCGGTTCATCGATGTTGCTTTCGATGCCGTCCGGGATGCGACGTCCGACCCCATCGTGACACTCGAAGATCTTGAACGCCTGGAATCTGGTCAGGAGTGGAACCCGCAATCCTCGGGAATCGAGATCAAGAGCAAGTCTGCACGGACGCTCGAGAGGCTCTGGAAGTCGCTGTCCCCGATTGCTGGATCGTCCGCAGTCACCGGAGAGATCGCCGCCGTTCTGAAGCCAACACGCCCGACCGGGGAGGCCTTGAATCTGATCCTCTACGGCCCGCCCGGAACCGGCAAGACCTATCGGCTGATGAACGACTATCTGCCAGACTACCAAGAACCGGCGGCAGACCGCTTCGAGTTCATCACGTTCCATCAGAGCTATGCCTACGAAGATTTCGTAGAGGGTATTCGCCCGGTGACCGAGAATGGCGTCGTCACCTACGAGGTTCGGCCGGGGGTGTTGAAGCGGCTCTGCGAACGGGCGCGCCAGTCTCCGGACAAGCGTTTTGCCCTCTTCATCGACGAGATAAATCGTGGCAACATCGCCAAGATCTTCGGCGAGCTGATCTCGCTGGTAGAGGTAGACAAGCGCATCGTGACCGATGGCTCAGGCAAGAGAGTACCCGGATGCAATGGCTTGGAAGTAACGCTGCCCTACTCTGGCGAGCTGTTCGGCGTGCCAATGAATGTCGATGTGATCGGCACTATGAACACTGCAGACCGCTCAATCGCGCTCCTGGACAGCGCACTTCGTCGTCGTTTCCGGTTCGAGGAACTCACACCCAAGCCAGAGCTTCTGGGCACTGTGGAGGACGGCGTTGGAGGCACGATCGACTTGCGGCAGCTGCTCGGCGCATTGAATGCGCGCCTTTGTCGCTTGTTGCATCGTGACCAGACGCTGGGGCACAGCTACCTCTACAAGGTGAAGTCGTTCGATCAGCTACGGAGGGTGCTTGCGCGCGAAATCCTCCCATTCTTGCAGGAGGCCTTCTACGACGATTGGCGTCAGATCCGGCTCGTACTGGCCGACCAGGCTGTGGGCGAGGAATTTCAGCTCGTGCGCGCGCACACGGAAAGGGCCGATTACCTGTTCCCGGGAGCCGACCCGAACGAAATTGGCGATAGCGCGGTGTTCGAAATCGTCCGTGAGGATGACATCTCACCTGACGCGATCCGCAAGATCTATGAGCCACCGGAATGAGGTCGCTGACGTTTCGAGAGCGTGACATGGTCAGCATCGGGCCTGACGGCGATTTAACCGAAGAAGAGGCAGAGAGCATCGCGCGCCTGTCATTGCGATTGCCGAACGGCGCACTGAGCTGGGGCCACCGGGCGCTGCGGTTCGGCCCCTTCTGTGGGGTCATCCAAACCCCGCAGATGATAATCGAGCTTTTTCCGAAGATCGAGAGCGGCCCCCAAGCGCCAGAGGACATGCGTGGACTGCTCGTTGGCCTGCTTGCGCGGGCAGGCGAACTGGGGCCGAAGCGAGTGGGCGAAGCCACTCTAGGTCAGCAGAGCAGTCACCTGCTCGACGTCTTCATCGAGGACTTCTGCGACCAGGTGAAAACAGCACTGCGTGGCGGGGCAATCGCTCGATATACTGAGAAAACGGAGAATTTGAACGCGATCCGTGGAAGACTCGAATTGACGGATCACCTGCGGGCAAACGCCTTTGACCGATCACGGCTGCTGTGCCGTTTCGACGAGCGGAGCATCGACAACGGTTATAATCGAGCGCTGAAGGCAGTTCTGAGGGTCCTTCATGGCCACGCTCTTAGCCCACGGACACGCGCCATCATGGCGTCGATACTGCACCGCTTCGATGACGTGGCCAACGTCCGAATTAGTGTCAGCGACCTGGATGCGCTTCGCCTCGACCGCACGATTACGCACTGGCAACCGGTATTCCGGAAGGCCGCGTGGCTGCTGGCGGGCCTTTTCCCGGATCTACGCATTGGGGACACCTCCGGCTCAGCGTTGCTCTTCAATATGGAGAGGCTGTTCGAGACCGTCCTCGGCCAACGCATCCGCCGCGAATGCCAGGCGATCGGTGAACGGCGCTTTTCTGTGGGGCTACAGCGCCCACAAAAAAATCTCGCCACTTCGGGGTTCCAGCTTCGACCGGACATCACTGTTCTTGACGGCGAGGTGGCCTTTGCGATTTTCGACGCTAAGTGGAAGCGCCTCGAGATCGGTAAGCCGAACGCCGGTGTTTCGAGTGCCGATGCGTACCAGATGAACGCTTATGCGGACCGTTATTGCTGCAATCGCCTGGCGCTCGTCTATCCAGCCACGGCGGAATTTCCCTCCGGAAGCGTGACAAATTTTGTGCTGTTGACTGCAACACGGCCAGTGCTTGAAGTACTCACCATTGACGTCCGCGACTTGGCCTTCGGTAGCGGCCTGCCGCCCGGCTTTGATGCAGTGCTGCCAAGCGCGCTGAAGAGGCCGCAATCACCTGCGCTATCGTTTTTCGCCACAGTATGAATAGGCTCGCAGTTAGCTAAAGCGGACGCAACTGGACTGAAATTCGAAAGGATTCATTAGGGCCACCACAGACTGTTGGATTCTTTGCTCGCTGATGGCAAAGCAAACACTGGTAGCAACAAGGTTTAATCCGCGGGTATCCTGTTCGAGCCACAATCCATCCATCACTTTTTCCTTTGGAGCCTTAAAAATTGAGCGCTCCTGAAGGCGCTATAGCTTCAAGATGTCCAACGACAGGCCGCGTGCAGCTTTATCCCAAGTTAGGCGAAGCTTTAGCTCGGCGCGCAACTTAGCCGCCCGGGCGAATGCGGTTGCATGGTCGGACAGCGCGGAGTCAACTTTCGCTGCCCACTCATTACGATTTGCCACGTCACCGAGCGTTACCGATGCAATGCTAGCCTCAAAAAGGTCGGGATCCAGCCCTTGGTTCAACGCAGGATCGCGCAGGTATTCGGCGAGGCCGCTTTCCGCCGAAATGATGACGGGCACGCCGGCGGCAATCGCTTCGAGGCCAGTCAGCCCAAATCCTTCCGCGACCGACGGCATGATGATCAGCGCCGAGCCGACATAGTCCTGCACGAGCTTCGCCGGTTCAGTCGAGAACGTACGTAACTGAACAAATTGTGAATAGTCCCCAAAATTTCCAATGTTCTGGAACTCGGCCAGAGCCTGTTCTTTCGTGAAACCGCGCATCACCAACTTCGGCGTATGCCCGGAACTCCAGGACCGGGCCGTCGCAACACTCTTGATGACGTCGCACGCTAGCAGACCTCCCTTGATGCCAGCGTCCTCCATGCGGCCCGACATTAGGCAGGCATTCACTTGCAGATTTGGGAGGGCTGGCGTCAACTCAAGCAAGGCTGGGCTGAGGCCCGGCAGCAGCATGGTCATGGTAGGTACAGGCGCTTGCCACAGAAAGTTTCTCTTGATCCGTGGCCCAACAGCGACGACCAAATCGGCTCGTTTCGCGAGTTCGATTTGATCGTCAAGTTTTGCTTCGCCTCTTAGCGGGTCGAAAAGGTCATCTCCGTGAGGCGTTTTCAACCCCTCATTTTCATGCGGAATGGTGTGGAGAAAATGAACGTATTTAGCGCCAAACCGGTTGGCCAGAGCGTGCGCGGCGGGGCCTGTAATATGATCGTGACCAATCAGCAGATCCGGTTTGGTACTGAGATGTTCCGCATCGCACAAAAGGAAGCGTGCATGCCCTCGGATCTGGACTGATTCCGGGCATTGGACGAGCTCAACCCGGGCCGTTTTTGCATTAAGGACGTCGGTGCCAGAGGCATCCGGGACAAGACACAGAACCTTATGCCCAAGTGCAGCAAGCGCGATGCAGAGCTCACGGTTGACCGTGGATATGCCGCCATGATTCGAGGCCCATTCAGTCGCTACTGCAAGTATCGTGCGACGATTGGTTTGTGGTAGAAGGCCCGATGGCGCTGGTGCGGGCGCCGCGATGTTCATTTCAAAGGGAATGCCGTCACTGTCATCGGTCTTGGCTATAGGCTTTTCCGAAACGACCGGCTCGGTCAGAACGCCCATGTCGCCGATTCTAGCCAGAATATCTGCGGGGTCTTCAGGGCGCTTCGCCTTGGCACGGACGGCATGGCGGGCCCGCTCGATCGACCAGCCCAGAATATCGTACAGTTCGGGCAACGCGTCACGCATCCGGTACATTTGCTCGAGCGCGGCGTTTGTCCCAGCCGAGACGAGCCGAGACAGCAGCACACTGCGCAATTGCTCAACATAATCGGGCACACCAAGCATGCGCGCGCCAGACACGGTTGGCGGGCGCTCAGGCAAAAGTACGGCCAAATCGATGTAGGCCTGAGCCAAGGCATATTCGGACAGCGCGTCGAAATCGAACGAGCGATCGAAGGCAACTTCGCTAGCAAATCTGGTCCAGATCGACCGCGCGAGCGCCTCGTTTCGCTCGCGCAAAGCAAGGAGGTCGAACCATGTATCTGCCGGGCTTTTGCCAAGGAGCTCAATGATACCCTTTTCAATCCATGCGTCTTCGGTCGACACACCTGCTAGATTCGCGGAAGACGACGTCAGGGCATCGTAGATGAGCCGCATCGCGAGTGTGTCATCGTTGCGCACTAGATACGCGATAATCTCAGACGCCGCATTATTGCCCTTGAGATCTCCGGCACCGCGCAATTCGTGCATGAGTTCCGAGAGCGGGCGATCGAGCAAGCCGTCAAGGAGCTCGAACACCTGTCTGCTTAACCCCTTGGATGCAGCGCCAGTGGCGATCTGCCGGACCGCGGCCAGCACCGATCCCGGCGCGACGCGATAGGCGACACGCATCAGTCCACGCTGCGGATTTCCGTCGGTGTCAAAGTCGTTCCCGACGTAGCCAAGCACCGCCGGTGCCCAAACAGCCCAGGTTTCGGCGGACAGTCCTTCGAAGGTACTCCGATCCTCTTCGCGAAGTAGGCGCAGCGCCCGAAGGCCGGCGTTTGCCGGCCGGTGACTGGTGCTCGTGCCCAGCCAACTGAGATCGGTCAGCGGGGCGTCGCACAGATAGACGACGGCCGTTCGCCGAATCCGCTCGCGTTCTTGGCCGTCGAGTGCCCGCCAACCCGGCGTCACGGTCAGATCAGTCTCGAACTCAAAATGCCCATCATAATCGCCGCTTGGTTCGTGGAAGAGCTCGAGGTTGAGTTGCCACCACAGTGCCGCCTCGCCCGCTTCGATCCGGTCAAGTAGACCGGTCACTGACGAACGCCAAGACACCTTGGCCTTGGTTTCTCGCTCCTCGGCATCGTGCCTCTCGCTTTGCCGTTTGGCGCTTTGACGCATGTACTCGGCAGCAGTCGAGTCCAGATCGATCGAGTACCGAGCTGTGAGCGCGTGCTGCAGCTCAGGCACTCGCAATGCCGCCGCCCAGACACGATCGAGCGTGTTGATCGGCAGCGATTGTGTGAGGTCAGCTATGATCTGCGCAAGAGGCTTGCGTAGGTCTGCACGCTCCGCCAGCATCATCGCAAGATATGCGTCGAGATCTTCCGGTCTGAACAGCCCGGCCAAGTGGTGCATAAGCATTACTACGTCGCGAGGCGGATTGTCTGCCTGCCGAAGGCTCTCCAGCACTAGTGCGGATCGCGATTCGGAACTATCCGGCCACGGCAGCGGTGCGGCTGCGTCATTCAAGACCATCTTATAAATTTTGAGGTCAGCAGTGACGAGAAAGGCCGCCAGCGCCTTCCGTACTTCGGGATCCGCAATCCGAGCAATGGTCGCGCGAAACAACTTTGCCATAATGGGCTGAAGCTCATCATGGTCGCCTTGGGCTGTGTCGAGCCGGCGCTGCAGCCAAGAGATGGTGTCGAGCGCTTGGCGCGAGGTAAGATCCGGCACGGTGAACCGGTAGAGAAAGAGCTGGTAATTCCCTATGAAATTGCGCTTGCGAGGGACCGTCAGCGCCCCTAGCAATTGCCGAAATGGCAAAGCGTCTGGCCAGCAAGTCGATAGCAGAATGCCGCGCAAGCGATCGTCTGTATCACTATCGAGACTGCTCGCCAGAATCGGCGCGAGGAGTTCGGGTGCGTCGTCCCCGTTCAAGCGCGTAACCGTACGTGAAGCCATCGATCGGATCAGCCCATCGGCGTTGGGATCACTAGCCACCTCGAGCAAAACCGGAGTCAAACCAATTTCTTTTGCCTCGGCGGCAATATCGATCGCAGCACGCCGCTCGAAGGGCGGCGTCAGAGCGTCGACGATGATAGGCCGCAATTGCTCGGTGAGTCCCGGGTGTCTCAAGGAGCCGAACAGAGGAACCAGCTGATCGTACTGGTCGAGCAAATCGTCCGCCGCAAATCGCTTCAGTATAGCCGCCGTCAGCCTATACTTATCCGCAGACTGTAGGGTGGCGGCCTGTGCGCGTAGCAGTATATCTGGCTGCCGCTCGAGGAGCATGTCGAAAAATGGCGGGACCATCGCTGCAGCCCAGCCCGCCACCTCAAGAAGCTGTGGCGGGATCCCGCCCGGCCCGCCGACCTCGGGTACATTTAGTAGCGACAGGATCTGACCAGCCGACAGGCGATGATCGGCTAGATATCGAGCTGTCAGATAATCGACGAACGTTTTGTGGGTCCATTCGAAGATTCCGGGTTCGACTTCGGCGAAAAGCGGCGTAAGCAGGATTTCGGTAAGTATCGCGGGTGTCGCAACGACGCTGCCAGCCGGGGAGGGTTCGAGGCCCCCCGCAATCCGAGCGACCGGAAGAAGGTCCGGACTGACTGAGACGCTGCCGGGAGTGAACCGCGTGATATCACAGAAGGTGGTTGCAACAGCAAGCCGGCCGGCGACAACCACGCGAGTCGCGGCATTCGCGATCTCTGGCTCAGCCAACGCACGTTCGACGACGCGCTCGAGCAGATCAGCTTGCCTCGACGGCAGTGTTTCACTTCCAAGATGGCTCCGAAGTAACAGTCTCAGCAATAGCGGGCTGCTCGCCATCGCTCGCAACTGCTCATCCAACAAACGTTCGGAAAGACGCTCGCGTTCTGCGACCTGCGGCTCCGTGCGCTCGACTGCTGCGCGGATGTCTTTTTTTTCGAGCGGTGCCAGCGTTAGCTTCTTGAAGCTTCCGATTGGCCAGCGCTGTTCAATTACTCGGTCAAGCTCCTCGGTCCAAGCCGCGGTTCGGCATGTCAACGCGATCCGCAGCAACGCTCTCTTGCGATTACTGACAAAAAGCTGATCGAGGAAGTGGGTCAGAACTTGTTCAGCCGACGTCGGCGGACCGGCAATCTCGTCGATGCCATCGATCAGGATATGCCAGGGCCGCTCTTCATCTGCCCAACAGCGTTGATGCTCGGATGAGATCAGCGCGACGAGGTCGGTAGCGAAATTGGTATGCCCGCCACGGAGCAGATCAACCTGCTCGCCCTTGTCCCTCAACCAAGCCGCAAGTCCTTCTATTTCGTGGGTCTTGCCCATTCCGGGGGCGCCCAAGAGCACAAGGCACTGTGCTTCTGCGACTTCTGTCAGAACCACAGGGGCGGTTTCGGTGGCCGAGTCCGAGCGATCCGCGCCAACGGTCGCGCCGCCTTCTGGAAGCCAGTGTCTCGTCCATGTAAAATTCTGTTCGTGCGGGTCGTTGTGGCTGGTTGTCATCTCAACCGGTTAACAGATTCACATGCGGGGGGCCAATAGCCTGATATGAACAGCCTGAGCTCATTTGAGCGAAACACTGTATGCGCCGTCTCCGCCCCATTGATTTCCCGCTTGCGGTCAGCCCGTCTGGCGTTGGACGGCGGTTCGATGAGCTCGTCGGGGAGTCTCGGATGAGCTCACTCTGAGGCGATGACCTTTTGGGCATAGGCCCACGGCATCAGAGCGTCGATGTCCTTAGCCAAGTGGCCGTTGGCCAGCTTGGTGAAGAGATCGCGCAGGTAGGCGTAGGGTTCAACGCCATTCATTTTGCAGGTGCCAATCAGGCTGGCGAAGCGGGCCCAATTTCTTCCGCCCTCGTCGTGGCCCGCGAAGAGTGCGTTGCGGCGGTTCATGGCGGGACTGCGGATGGCGTTCTCGACCAGATTGGAGTCGATGTCGACGTGGCCATCGCCGAGGAACAGGCGGAAGCCGTCCTGACGGCGCAGCATATAGGCCATGGCCTCGCCGAGCTCGGATTTACGCGAGACGCGTGCGGCCTGCGCGGTTAGCCAAGTGAAGAACTCATCCACCAAGGGGCGGGACAGGCTCTGGCGCACCGCCCGGCGATGATCGGGGGCTGACCCGCGGATTGCGCCCTCGACCTTGTAGAGCGCGGCGATGCGCAACAGCGCCTCGTCCACGATGGGCGAGCCCTTCTTGGGCTTGGCCTTGATCAGCTTGCGCCGCCCATGTGCCCAGCAGAAAGCCAGCCGCAATGGCTTGCCTCCCGTGCGCTTGGGCGTGGCCAGATGGGTATAGGCACCATAAGCATCGACCTGGATCGTGCCGTTGAAGCCGTCGAGGATCTCGGCGGCATATTCGCCTTTGCGCCCAGCACGATAATGGAACACCACGCCCGGCGGCGCGGAACCACCCCAGCCACGGTCGTCGCGCAGCACTGCCCAGAGATAGCCGGTTTTGGTCTTGCCTCGCCCGGGGTCCAGCACAGGGGCCGTGGTCTCATCAACATAAAGCCGTGTGCTGCCCTGTTTCAGGATCGTGGCCATGTGATCGACCACGGGCGCGATCAACGCGCCGGTCCTGCCCATCCAGTCCGCCAGCACCGAGCGGTCGATCGGCACCCCGAGCCGGGCCATGACCACGGCCTGCCGATTCAGCGGCATGTGTTCGGAATGTTTGGAGACGGCGATCTGCGCCAGAAGCGCCTCTGTCGGCCAGCTGCCTTCCAGAAGGTGCGCCGGCGCCTTCGCCTGCACCACCCCCGCACGCCCCTTCGGGCAGGCGTATTTCGGGCGCACCGTGACGATCACCTGATAGCGTGCCGGAATGAAGTCGAGCCGTTCCGTCCGATCTTCGCCGATCCGGACCATGTCGCCGCAACCACAAGGGCACGCAATGCTGTCGGGTTCGATCACTCGCTCGACGCGCGGCAGGCTCTGGGGTAGAGCGCGGGTTTTGCGCTCCTTGCGTGGGGTCGCCCTTTCGGGATCGGCCGCACTGGCCGCGATCTTTTCTTCGACTGCAGCGATCTGCGCCTGAGTCTCGGCGATGGCCGTCTCCAGGTCTTCCAGCGCCAGTTCAAGCTGCGCGGGGTCAAGTTTTTCCGATTTGGGCCCGAACTTCGCGCGCCGGTATTCCTGAACCTGGCCTTCCAGCTTCTCGATCAGCTTCTTCAACTCGGTGATGAAGGCGTCCTTCTCGGCCACAACCGACTGTTCGTGTTGCCGCGCCGCACGCTCGACGGAAAGCTCGAATTGCAGCTCAGAAACCGCCTGAACCACCTCGGGCGGCAGGCCTGGAAACAGGCTGAGATCGAAGGGCTGCGACATGCACTTTCATAGCCGATCTCGGCAGGAAAGCCCAATAAAACAAGGACAATACCCGCCAAATGAGTCATCCTGCCGCAGCCGGCGGCGGCACCCGCTGCGCCATCACCCGACGCCAGTCCAGCCCTTCAAACAAGGCCTCGAACTGCGCCCGCGACAGCCGCATCGTTCCGTCCTTCACCTTCGGCCAGGCAAAGCTACCTTGCTCCAAGACCTTGTAAACAAGCACAAGACCCGTTCCATCCCAAACCAAAATCTTCAGCCGGTCCCCGCGTTTCGAACGGAACACCACCGTCACGCCGGAATGCGGATCCAGCTTCAATTCGGTCTGGATGATCAGCGCCAGCGCCCGGTGACCACAACGGAAGTCCACAGGCCGGGTCGCAATCAGGATCGGCAGCCGCTGCCCAGCAACGATCATGCCGCCCCACGCAGCGCGCGCACCAAGGCTGCAACCCGCTCCACCATCACATCGTCCGGAAATCGCAGCACAAGGTCCGCCCCGACTTCCAGCGTCATGATCCCCTTGGACCCATCGCCACCTTCAGAAACCGCCGACGCATCCGCAGGCACTTGCAGTTCTGGCGTAACCGCGAGCGGCACAAAGGCCTGTTCCGCAGGCCCATCGTCAGCCGGGACCAGGGCCACCATCAGATCGCCAGGTAGGGCCAGAAGACCTTCGCGTGCCTGCCGCCGCCAGTCCGACAGCTGATGCGGAATGAGACCATGGCGCCGGGCGACATCCACAACACGCGCCCCAGGTTGGAAACTCTCCGCGACAATCCGCGCCTTCACATCGTCAGGCCAGCGCCGGTTCCCCCGCCGAGGCTCGACTACCTCGCACCGCCCCACAAAACCATCTCCACCATCCGCCATGCCAAATCTCCGACTGTGTCCAAGGACCTTCTGGCAGACCCGTCACCCGGCAAAAACGTGCGAAATCAATGGGGCAGAGACGGCGCATACGAAACACTGCGAGTCTGGTTGAGTGAAGTCCCACCGAAAGTGTTTGACTCAGAAGAGACCGGTAATCACCAATGGCACTGGCTAGCCGAAAAGCTCGGGAAGTGGCAGTTTTCATGGGCGCGGCTGACGGTTGGTTTTGAATGACCGCATTTCCCGCACAGCGGTTGGTCGTTTGAGACAAAAACCTCCGGACACAAATGGACAGCAAGAATCAGTCGTTTCTGTCCCTTCGCGCGCTATACTACTGCTTCATCAGGTAATCCTAGACAGAGCGCTAAGGCAAAGTTCATCTTGTTTTGGCACGTTTATGGCCCATTCCAAGAGCCGCCGTTCGCTGCGAGTAGCATGAAGGGACGCTCAGGGCCGGGTGCGTCATCGGGTCGGCGCTTGAGCAGAGGAATGCTTGCGATCATCAGCGAACATCTGGCTTGCCCACCTCTCGAGCTTGACTAGATTTTTTGCATGCTCCTGATCGCTATATTGCTCCTCGTTATACACTTCTTGAAAAAGCTCAGACGTTTGCATGGCAAAGTGAGGGGGTTGGACTTTTATTTCCTCACATAACTCGCTGGCAGCTTTGCACAATCTTTCGATTGTTGCACCCAAGTGGATCCTCCCGTGCGACGAAGCGGCGTTCCAACGAAACTTGGGGGAGCTCTTGAAGCTGACGAGAAGCCTAACGAGTTCTTTAAGTCTGCTCATCTTCTCAGAATGGTCTGAAAATTCCTTCGGACAAGAAAACCAAATAAACTCATCAATCATCCTGTAGTCCGATGGGTTTGGCATGCCTTCAAATGCCCTTGGAGAAACGCCCACTATTGGACGCCCACCGATCTCTCGGTCAATGAAGACCCGAGCACCTTTACCCGCTCCTTCTAGCTGCGCAGCTCTCGTAACGGCATTTCCGCAAATGAAGTGCCCTAAAGATCTTCTAGTCTTTTTTGGCTCAATGATCTGACCAAAAGTCATCCCGCCTCTGGCGAGAATTCCAGTTCTCGTGTTCTCAAAAAATATTCTGTGCGCTGCCTGAACGACCAGGCTTTCGCTTCTTGACCACAGAAACGCACAGTCCGAAAGCTGCGCAATTTTGAGGCCTTCTATATTGCATTCGTGAAGGTTCTTGCGAAACTGTGAAAGCAGGCGAGCGCAGAAGAGCTGATTTCCGTCTACCTTTCGGCACTTGGGGGCCAGTGCCTTGAAGTCATGAGCAGAGACAAGTGGCTTTTCAGATGTTGTTAGTGCGCTGATACCCAATATGTCGACAAATAATACCGCCCCATCGTACTCAATCATTGTTTTCCTGACCAAATCTTTGCTTTTCACGCATGAGTGTTGTTCCAAGGAGGAAAGTAATCAAGGCCGCCGCAGTCAGTTAGAGGTGGTTCCGGAAATCTGAACAGCCGGGATAAGTGGATTTTCCGCTCAACAGCAGCATGATGCTGCGAGCGAGGAGAAGACCATGGCACGACGACCACGCCGGAACCACAGCCCGGCATTCAAGGCGAAAGTAGCGGTGGCCGCTATCAAGGGCGAGAAGACCATGATCGAGTTGGCGCAGGAGTTCGATGTCCATCCGAACCAGATCAAGCAGTGGCGCGACCAGCTGCTTGAGGGGGCGACCGGGGTGTTTGGCGAGACCCCGAAGGCTGAGCCGGAGCCGACCATCGATGTGAAGACCCTGCATGCGAAGATCGGAGAGCTGACGCTGGAGAACGATTTTTTGTCCGGCGCGCTCGGCAAGGCGGGTCTGTTGCGGAGCGCAAGAAAATGATCGATCCCACGGCCAAGCTGAGCGTCAGCCGTCAGGCCGTTGTGCTGGGGATCAGCCGGGGAGCCGTCTATTACAAGCCCCGCCCGGTGTCGGACGCCGATCTGAAGCTGATGCACCGGATCGACAAGCTGCACATGGAGTTCCCCTTCGCGGGCAGCAGGATGTTGCAGGGCCTGTTGGTGCAGGAAGGGTTCAAGATCGGGCGGTTGCACGTCGCCACTCTGATGAAGCGCATGGGCATCGAGGCACTGTATCGAAAGCCGAACACCTCGCAACCGGCGCCGGGGCACAAGATCTACCCCTATCTGCTGCGCAAGCTGCCCATCATCCGGCCCAATCAGGTCTGGGCGATGGACATCACCTACTTCCCCATGGCGCGCGGCTTCATCTATCTGGCGGCGGTGCTGGATTGGTTCACCCGGCGCGTCCTGGCCTGGCGGGTGTCGATCACGCTGGAAGCGGATTTTTGCATTGAAGCAGTGGAGGAGGCGCTTGCGCGCCACGGTGCGCCCGAGATCTTCAACACGGATCAGGGTAGCCAGTTCACATCGACCGACTTCATCAAGGTTCTGGCCGCCCGCGAGATCAAGATCAGCATGGATGGCAAGGGCGCGTGGCGCGATAACGTCTTCGTCGAACGCCTCTGGAGGACCATCAAATACGAAGAGGTCTACCTGCGGGCCTACGCCAGCGTCTCGGAAGCTCGCGCCGGGATCGGCCGCTATCTCGGCTTCTACAACAGCCGCCGCCCACATTCATCGCTTGACGGCAAAACGCCCGATCAAGCCTACTTCAACCAGCCGATGTCCGAAGCGGCAGCGGCATAACCGAGGCGGAAATCCACTTAGAAAACGCCCGGAACCTGTTCAGACAAACCGAGCCACCTCTGTTGTCAAGCAATGTCTGCTTCGGTTGCGCTGCATTGCAGCACCGTGGCTTGTTTTGTGAGGCAGCTTTGGGCCGATCGCGTCAGAGCCACCCTCGGCAAGAAGATTGGTAGTTCTGCTCTGCCAGAAGACGGCTGTGGCCATCGCTGTGACGAACGGCTCAGGCCGGCGGCGCTGGTTCAAGCTAGCGGAATAACAGTCTATAATGTAGCATAAGATGGCGGCGTTCGGCGCTTGTATCACTTCGAGGGGATTGGCCGTAGTGGCAAGGTTCGAAGACATATGGCACGAACAGTGCGAGGCCGCGAAGACGATCAAGGCCCGGTATGGCGATCAAGCCGCTTTCGATTATCTAGTCGGTGAGAAGCTGCTGCAATTCACCTCGGCGGCCAAAAGGCACCCAGAGTTCGCTGCCCAGCTTCCGGCATTCGTGGCGAAGGTCAGACAGATGTTCTTCGGCGCTAATATGGATGCGTATCTCGATGCTCTTGAGGCTCAACTGATCGAAAGAGCCCATGACGTCGATGATGAAGACGTTGAGGTGCTTGTTGCCGACACAAGCGATTTGGAAAGCCTCCGGCAGATCGCCGATCTGTTGCTTGCACCAAATCTGGGAATCGCGTGATGGAAAATGTTTATACGGCTATGCGCTTGAATACGAGGGACTTCGCCCCCTCTTGCTTCCGCAGTGCTTCCGAAATGTTTGAACGCAAAAAGCCGCCCCGGAGGGCGGCATTCAAGCATTTGTATTGTTTGGTAAATTTGGTTGCGGGAGTAGGATTTGAACCTACGACCTTCAGGTTATGAGCCTGACGAGCTACCGGGCTGCTCCATCCCGCGACGCTTTTGGCATAGGCG